>NZ_CALPCI010000001.1 GCF_943192935.1 Limosilactobacillus caecicola
TAAAATAAGAATTTGAGATAGCTCTCAAAATAAATTAAAGCGAAATTGACTTCGCAAATGTTTTGCTTTGATCTTACGATCAAAGACCCTACACATTTGATTCGTCGAAACTTTATTCAGTTTTCAAAGGTCTACCATGCTGATGAACAAATCATATCAGCGATTATAGATATTACCAAAACATGAAGAACTTGTCAACCATTATTTTTGATAACTTTGATTGATCAGCAGCGATTACTGATAACCGCCGTGACAACGATAAATAATATACCAGTGATTACTAACAGTTGTCAACAAACTTTCGCAATCTTTTTGAACTTTTTTCTAAAGCTGGACAATCAACTTTGGAGACCATTAGAAGTTCGAAATTACCGTCACATCTCTGAATAACTAAACAGCTTTATCCGGTTTAAAATGAGAAGTGGAAATCGTACAGACATTCATAAATCTCAATCGCTGCTAAATCTAAATTATCAAAAGTCAGCTTTTGCTCCGGATCATACCGCTCAACTAAAAATTCACCAGTACTTTGCCGGTAAGTAACCTTACAAACTGGAACCCCATATTGGGCAAACTCCCGGACCTGCTGGTCACTACTTTGATCCATCGCCATGGCATCGAGGCGCTGAATAATTTTTTGTAAATTTGAATGGATCATACACTTCTCCTAAATAAAAGGAGCTTAGTGCGACTAAACTCCCATACTATTTTTAACTTTATCTGGTTTAACAATTAATGCGAACATTCCAGCAAACATGCCGAAGTAATAAGTCAAAATCCGCCATAATAACATGGCCAAAACCAACTTACTATGTGAACTGGTAAAGGTCGTAAAAAGAACTGCAAAACTGTATTCCGCACCTCCAGTCCCCCCTGGGATTGGAAATAAAGAAATAATCATAAAAATCAGTGTGTGCAAGCTCATCGCCATCACGAGGTTGACCCCATAAATGTTTAATGATAACAGAATGAAATACGGAATAATATAGTATGCCAAGAGTTGCAGTAATGTTACTCCCGCCACCTTAGCTAACTTTCTATATTCAGTTTTCATTTTAAGACTCTCCTGGTAGAAAGAGTCAACCTTCTCATTTAAGGAAGCTTTAATGCTTTCATAACGTTCAGTCGGCACAAACCAATTAACCGGTTTAATCACCAGGTTCATCAAATGCTTTGTAAATCGATACCAGTACATAACCATTAGCAAGGCGACAATCACACTCAAGTGAATCACAAAGCCAAATATCACCAGCAACGATAACACATGCAGTTTTTCCGCAATGTAGTGGAAGCCGATCAAAATGCTAATGATAAAGTTCACCACAATCATGGACTGAAAGACAACAAACTTCATTAACAAAACGGAACTGGCAATGCCGCCATCAACCCCCGACTGAAGCATTGCCACCAATTGGGCCGGTTGTCCACCAGTCGAAAAGGGAGTAATGCCATTAAATAATTGTTCAATCAGTGGCAACCGGAGTGCATCTTTCCAGGTAAAACTCGGGTAGCGATTAGCCATAAAGATTTTAACTGTGACCCCTTCGAGCCCCAAATACAGGCAAATACACAAAACCGCCACTAAAAACCAGCCCCAGTTCATGGTGGCAATATCATGACTAATCTCGTGAAGGTTGGTATCACGAAGCGAATAAGCAAAAATCCCCCCGCCAAGCAAGAGCATGAGAATCAAAACTAACCAATTCTTTCTTGACATCTTATTTCTCCTTTGCCTGCTCAGTATAGAACTGGAACCAAATTTGTGCCAAGTGATCTTTCGAATAACGGTGGGCGGCTTGTTCCGCCTTAGATTTTAGCGTCTGCAACTCCGCTGGCGAATGTACTAACTCCGTCAGCGTTCGCTGCATCTCATCAACATCCGCAGCCGGTGCATAATATCCATCAATGATGGAATGGTATAAATCAAGGTCCCGTAACATGACTGGGGTTCCACAAGAGAAAGCTTCCAAAACTGACATCGGAAACAATTCATTATACGAAGGCAGCAAAAATAAATCCGCCACGTTATTCAATTCCGCAATCTCTTGCCGAGAAACGATCCCAGGGAACCATAAGTTAGCCGGTGGGTTCTCAACTACTTTTTTAAGTTCCTTATAGCCATCCGTCATCGCACCAAACGAGAAACCCCCTGCCCAAATAAATTGGATCTCAGGATTCTGCCGGGCCAGCCGAATAAAATCAGGGACCCCCTTCCGTTCTTGCACCTGACCACTACCAAACACCACAAACTTATCCTGTGGCACATGGTACTTTTGCCGTAACTGCCGTCGCCGGTCAGCATTCACTGGATAAAAATTATCACTATCCACAAAGTTAGGAATGTAGGTCACCTTTTCTTCCGGGATGCCATAAGCTGCCAATTTGGGAATAAAGGACGGATTAACGACCACAATGTGATCCATCCGCTTATAAAAAGCGATAATGTAACGATAGAAAATCCCCCTGAATGGTTGGGGAATTTTTAAGCTCCCCTCCATCGTTTCCGGGAGAAAATGGACGTAACCAATTTTGCGCCCCCGCTTTTTTGAAAAGGTGGAGAAATAAAATGGCAGGTCAATGGTGTGGTAGTGACTGATATCACTCGTTCGCCACTGGTTAATGGCAATGTCAAATTGGTCAGCAAACCGGTGCCGTAACATCTTCACGAGTTCGAGGTAGGCACTACCGACCCCCTGCCCCTTAACCTTGTCCGCAGAAGAATACATCGTGATTTTTAACATTAGAATCTCCTTGAACGATGAAAGGCATGGTGATGACGTGGCGTCAACGCCTGCTCTTTCTTTAATTGTGCTTGACAGTCCTCATAGAATTCAATCACCCGGCGCCCAAAGACGGCTGCCGAAATATCGTGCAGCTTTTGCTGACGCTTGATCGTCGCTTCAGGCGATGGCGGATTATGCAAATAATTGATCACCCCTTGCACAAGCTCTGACCGCTTTTGAAAGCTGAGCCCAATCCCCGGATCATCAATTAACTGGTCGGTATACTCACTTCGCCGGACGACAATTGGGAGATCCGAAGCCAACGCCTCGTCATAGGTCAAACCCTGCGATTCTGAATCAGAGGCTGAAACAAAAACGTCCGCCATCTGGTAATAATGCGGTACTTGATCGTTATCAATTTGGCCAGCAAAGGTCACGTGGTCACGTAAATTCATTTCCCGAACCTGACGCTCTAGTGACGCCCGGGCCGGACCGTCACCAACGATCAATAACTGAACCCGTGGTTCTTGAGCAATAATATCGGGCATGGCGGCGATGAGCCCACCAATATTTTTCTCAAAGGCCAACCGACTCAGCGATAACATCACTGGGGTGTCCGGTTGGTACCCATACTGACTCCGAAGCGCCTGTTTCTGGGCCGTGGTATCACGTAGCTCATAAACCCGCAAGTTCACCCCGGTCGGGATAATGCGGATCGGAGACTCAACGTGATAGCTTTCCAGCACATCCAAGACTCGTTCGCTCGGTGCCACAATTCCTGACATGTTTTTTAGGTAAAAGTGGGCCAAACGAGCCACATCTTTTGGTTTAAGAATCCGGCCATTGGCAATATAATGCAGGTAATCCTGATACATCGTGTGGTAGGTATGTAAACAAGGAATCCCCATTTCCTTGGCAACGAACTTGCCCATCACCCCCAGAGAAAATTCAGTCTGGTTATGCACAATGTCTAACTGGAGCTTTCTGGCAATCCGCAGGACCTTAAACCAACCAGTAAAAGCAATCCGCCGATCCTTGAACGAAACGAAAGGCACACTCGGAAAGCGATAGATACCATCCGCCGGACTATCCGTCGCCCGGGGGTCAGAGGAAGTAAAAATGTAAACGTGGTGGCCCTGGGCAATTAATTCATCCCGGAGGGTTTTAATGGAAGTCGCCACGCCGCTTACTTGTGGAAAATATGTATCTGTAAACAGTCCGATATTCAAACGAAATTCTCCTTTTTCAGCGTATTTCATCGTTATACATTCTAATCATTTTAAACTTTCTCGTGGCTCCTCGCAAGTCAAAGCCCCCCTCACGGAAAATCCGTGAAGGGGGTCCCTATAATGGTTAAGCTTCATTTTGGTATAAATCAGGTAAATTTTTGCGGACTAATTGTTCAACCTGCTCCGCATTTTCTAAGTTCAACGCCTGGTGCAAAAGCGGTTGGAGTTGCCGAACCGACAGGCCACTCACCAGGTGGCGGAGTGGCAACACATGGTCACTTGGGACCGAAAATTCATCGAGCCCCATTGCCAGAAGTAATGGTTCTGCCACATGGCGGGCCGCCAGGTTTCCACATAAGCTTACCCACTTACCCTCGGTATGCGCCTGTCGAATGACGTGCAATACTGACCGTAACATTGCGGGATGCAAGCCGTTAGTAAGGTCGACCACGTCTGGATTCGACCGGTCCGTGGCAAAAATATATTGGGCAAGGTCGTTAGAGCCGATGCTAAAGAAATCAGCATACAAGGCAAACTGGTCCGCCATCGTCACGGCCGCCGGGGTCTCCACCATCATGCCGACAGGAATATTTTCGGCAACCACCCGCCCCTGTTGGAGCAGGTGTTGGCGTTCTTCGTCAACCAGTTGGCGGGCTTGAAGAAATTCATGCACCGTCGTCACCATTGGAAACATAATTGCGATTTTACCGTAAGCCGAGGCCTTTAGCAGGGCCCGAATTTGTGTCCGCAACAAGGTGGTTTGCTGAAGGCCTAGTCGCAGGCCACGCACTCCCAAAGCCGGATTGGCTTCTTGGTCCGTGGCATCGTTATTGATGACCTTATCGTTGCCCAAGTCGAGGGTTCGGACGACAACTAGTTGTTCCGGCATGGTGGTGACCACCCGCTTATAGGCGCGGAACTGTTCATCCTCTGAGGCCACTTGGCCGTTTTCTAAGGCCATAAATTCGGTCCGAAAGAGCCCCACACCCTCGGCACCGCTCTGGACGACCTCATCAATTTCATCTGGTAACGAAATGTTGGCCGCTACCCGAATGCGCTGGCCATCCGTACTCCGCGTTTCTTGGTGCTTCAGTTTGCCTAAATCACGATTTTCACGCGCGTGTTCCCCCGCCAGTTGTTGATATTCATCAATTTCTTGCGGAGATGGTTGGAGAATGACTTTGCCGTGGACGCCGTCAACGATCGCGACCATGTCATCGTGGGCGTACTTGGTCACCTCGTGGGTCGCCACCACGCTCGGAATCGCGAATTCTTCTGATAATAATGAAAAATGGGACGTCGCACCACCTAGATCGGTCACAATTGCGGCCACCAGGTGGCGGTCAAACCGCACCACTTGCGTCGGGCTAATTTCGTGAGCCACAATCACAGCGCGGTGATCCAACTTGGCAACGTCAGGAATCGGTTCACCAAGCAAGTGACTCAGCATCCGTTGCCCGAGGTCCGTTACTGCACTACCCCAAAACGGGCTACTAGCAGCAACCGTGGACAACCGTTTGAGTTGGTCGACTAATTGCTCGACCGTCCATTCAGCGGTCCACCGGTTCTCCGCTAACATGTCGAGCGCCAATTGGCGGATTTCTGGATCATCGAGAATGGTCAATAAGGTCTGAATCGTCATAATCGGATGACCAAATTCATCCGTGGCCTCTCGACCAATTTTGACCAGCTCTTGACGCGTGAAAGAAAAAGAATCACGAAGCCGTTTAGCCTCGTGATCCTCATCACTTGCCACCTTTGCAGGTGCGGTTAGACTGGATGCCCCCATGACATAAACTGGCGCGATGGTAATGCCACCCCCAGCTGCAATGCCGTTGAGTACGTGGGACATTAGTCAGCCAGTCCTTCCTTCTTCATCGTTTCTTCGATTGCTGCAATGGCTTCTTTTTCGTCGTCACCTTCAGCAGAAATCGTTACTTCGGCGTTTTGGCCAACACCAAGGGACATTACACCCATGATGGACTTCAAGTTAACACTCTTACCGTTGTAAGTTAAAGTGATGTCTGAAGTAAACTTGGAAGCAGTTTGAACTAAAATAGTAGCAGGGCGTGCATGAATCCCAGTTTCAGCAGTAACAGTAAAATCACGTTTTTCCATTATAATCATTCTCCTTAGAACAATGTATAGCGAGGCAGCGTTAACAGCCCCTTACTTTGTCTTATTATAGCGATTGTAAGCGGTAAATACAAGCGAAAAATTATTACTGACTTAATCATTGATAAGATGATAGTGAATTTCACCACCATGTTTGGCGTCCCCTTCAATTTGGGACCGGTACTGGTAACCTTGAAAGACCTTCTGGAATTCCAAGAACTCAGCTGGGTGAATCACTAATTCTGCGATCTCACCATTATGTAATTGGTCAAGTTGCGCTGTAAAATCATTATCCGCCATTTGATCATCTCCCTACACTCTTTACCTATAATATCATAGTCTTTTTTGATCAAACTAGTCGCTTTTTAGCAAACATTGATAAAGAGTGCTAAAATTTATTTAGGTGGTTCGACGTCAAAATCGCGTTCAACCTAATCATGGCAAGGTTTTTCGCCGTTAACACCAATTGCGATTTTTCCTTGCTTTCTGAAAAAAAGTAAGTATAATGATAATCAATAGTCAAGAAAGGTCAAACTTTTTTAGGAAACGTGTGAGGAGGTATTAATCCGACAATGCTATGTCAAAACTGTCATGAAAATCCTGCTACCATTCACCTGCAAATGATGGTTAATGGACAAAAGATGCAGGTCGACCTCTGTCAAAACTGTTATGAAAAATTTAGTAATATGCAAATGAATCTGATGAATGGAGGAAATGATATGAACAACGGTGGATTTGCCTTTGGAAATATGGAAGACTTCATGAACGCTTTAAACGGCATGCAAAGCCAAGCCGCTGGCAACGCTGGGGCGGCCCAAGGCCAACGTCAAGGTGGCGGCCGGAATGGTAAGGGCGGTATGCTCGCTCAATTTGGAATTAACATGACCGACCTGGCCCGGCAAGGTAAGATCGACCCCGTCATTGGCCGAGACAACGAGATTAAGCGGGTTGTCGAAATCCTCAACCGGCGGACAAAGAACAACCCGGTTCTGATTGGTGAAGCCGGGGTTGGGAAGACCGCGGTCGTGGAAGGATTAGCCACTGCAATTGTTTCCGGTGACGTGCCTGAAAAGCTCCAAAACAAGGAAATCATCCGGCTCGATGTAGTCTCCCTCGTTCAAGGAACGGGGATCCGGGGCCAATTTGAAAAGCGGATGCAACAATTAATTAAAGAAGTTTCCAAGAACCCGAACATCATCCTCTTTATTGATGAAATTCACGAAATCATGGGCGCCGGCAATGCCGAAGGCGGCATGGATGCTGGGAACGTTTTGAAACCAGCTTTGGCCCGTGGAGACTTCCAATTAATTGGGGCCACCACTCTTAACGAATACCGCAAGATTGAAAAGGACGGCGCGATGGCCCGGCGGTTCCAACCAGTCCAAGTGGATGAACCATCTGTCGAAGAAACCATTCAAATCTTGAATGGCATCAAGGGCCGCTACCAAGATTATCACCACGTTAAGTACACTGACGACGCGATCGTCGCCGCGGCTAAGTTATCTGACCGGTACATCCAAGACCGGTTCCTGCCTGACAAGGCTATCGACCTTTTGGATGAAGCTGGTTCCCGGAAGAACTTGACCCTCAAGAATGTCGACCCTGAAGCGATTGAAAATGAAATCCATACGGCTGAAGCTCACAAGCAACAAGCGGTGGATAACCAAGATTACGAAAAGGCTGCCTTCTACCGTGACCAAGTTACCCGCCTGACGAAGGCCAAGAAGGAAGCTGAAGAAAACAAGGTTGAAGATGAAGCCACGGTGACCGTTAAGGATATGCAAGACATCGTCGAAGAAAAGACCAACATCCCAGTTGGTGACCTTCAACAACAGGAAGAAAACCAATTGAAGGACCTCGACAAGAAGCTTGACGAACATATCATTGGCCAAAGTGAAGCCGTTGATAAGATTGCCCGGGCCATCCGGCGGAACCGGATTGGTCTGAACAAGTCTGGTCGGCCAATTGGCTCCTTCCTCTTCGTTGGCCCAACCGGGGTTGGAAAGACGGAAACCGCTAAGCAATTAGCTCAACAACTCTTTGGTTCTAAAGATGCGATGATCCGCTTTGACATGTCCGAATACATGGACAAGACATCGACTTCCAAGTTAATCGGGGCTGCTCCTGGTTACGTTGGTTACGAAGAAGCTGGTCAACTGACTGAACAAGTCCGGCGCCACCCTTACAGCCTCATCCTACTGGACGAAGTTGAAAAGGCGCACCCAGATGTCATGCACATGTTCCTGCAAATCCTGGACGATGGTCGGTTGACTGATTCCCAAGGACGGACCGTTTCCTTCAAGGACACGATCATCATCATGACTTCCAATGCCGGATCCGGCGATGCGGTTACTAGCGTTGGTTTTGGTGCTGAAGCTTCTGGGAATGCTTCCTCCGTCATGGACAAGCTAACCAACTACTTCAAGCCAGAATTCTTGAACCGGTTCGATGACATTGTTGAATTCAATGCCCTCACCAAGGACGACCTGATGAAGATCGTCGATTTGATGATCGCCGATGTCAACAACATGTTGGCTGACCGCAAGCTCCACATTGACGTTCCAGAAAACGTCGATGAAAAACTCGTCGAATTGGGTTACAACCCGAAGATGGGAGCACGGCCACTCCGTCGGGTCATCCAAGAACAAATCGAAGACCAAATCGCTGATGTGGTGCTTGATAACAGCGATGCTCACGATTTGGCAGCTGAATTAAATGGTGACAAGATCAAGGTGGTCGCTAAAAACTCAGCACCGGCTGAAGATCAAACCACAGATCAAGTTAGCAAATAACTCGTAAATACTAAAAGCTTCGCTTATTACCCAGTCGGTAATGGCGAAGCTTTTTCTTATTTATTCAAATGTTTTAACAATGGGACCGCGATTAATGGCACGACAATGGCGGTGACGATTAATTCTGCCATTCCGTTAGTGCCTAAAATCGTTGCTAGAGCAACTGCTAAGCCGGATTGCTGGACGTGGTAACCTGCCGCCACGGCCGGCGTATTAGCAAACAGGAAAATCCCACCCAAGACTAACAGTGAATTAGTTAGCGAAGCTAAGGCACCGGCAACCCCGGCCGCTAACCGTGGTTTGTGACCACGAAAGGCAAGAAAGACGTAACCGGCAACCACGCCAACGAGGATCCGCGGAAGCACAGCAATCACCGGATTCGTAAACACCAGTGGTGCTAAGGCACTACTTGGATAGACGAAGGCGCGGACCCAGGTCAGGATTCCCCAGGCACCGCCGACGATGGCTCCATCAAGCGGTCCGCAGACGACGGCAATCACCGCCACAGTAATCGGCAAAGTAGTAATGGATAGCGGCCCCAACGGAATATTCCCCAAAAATGGTAGGAAGTCCTGAATAACAATCAAGACAATTAATAACGTCCGCCGCGTCATGTTGTGAATTTGTTGACGTTGACGATTCATAATTCTCTCCTCAATTTTTAATGGGAGCATTATACCATTTCTAGCTCAACAACAAAAGTTCGTCTCAAATTGAGACGAGCTTTTTACTAAGAATGCAGGTATTCCCTCAACGCTTCCCCGACCACCTTGTTGAGGCTTTCACCTTTTTCTTCGGCTGCTAAGGCTAGATCACGATGTAGTTCTAGGGTAACTTGAACCTTAAACGTGCCTTTATAAGATATCTGCGGGGTTCCTCCTTCGGCTTTACAATCTGCTAAGTACTCATCAATTACACCGTGGAAATCATCTCCAATTTTCAAAACCTATATTTAAATTAGATTCTACCCCATTTTCAGATTTCTAGCTTTCAATTAAGATTATTAAGATTACTCTCTTCCCCACCGCAATCGCGGTATACTAAGGATAATCAATCAAAAATTAATGGAGCTGAAACTCATGAATACTTTAAAAACTGGTCGCCCAATTTGGGTCTACTACCTGGATATCGACTCGGGCAGCAACATCATTGTGCCCCAATTAGTCCGGGGCTTCGAAAATGATGGCTATACCGTTGTCAAAAAAGATTTTCCACAATACAAATTAGTCAAAACCACCGGGAAAACTTCCGGCACCTTCGACGGCAGTCAGGAGGACGTCCATTTCTACTACCGGAAAAAGGGCTGGGGTGAAATCGAGGACATTGATATGTACCTCTACCTGGAACAACCAACTGTCCAATATGATCGGGTCGAAGGAATGGCTATTGATAACCCGCTCCCTGGTCAAATGTACGTCCGCTCCTTCCAACGGGTTGCCACAACCAAGGCTGAATTTTGGTACGAAGTCAATGCTGACCGCTGGATCAAATTCGACGTCAACACGATGAAGATCGTTCACCAGGACCCCTTTGCCAAGGAACCACCGGTCAAGGATGGCCCCGTTGCCGACCTGCGGGTGCTGCCACTCAATAAAGTGCCAGCCACGGTCGACTACCTCAAGGGAGGCCACCTCTATACCTACGATTACCCATATGGTAAGTCCACCGATACCGTTGCCAATGGTCAAGACCTTATACTGGTCGGTCGCATGGAAGACGAAAATGGTGTCACTTGGTACCAAGACGAAAGCCGTGGTTTCATCAATGGTGCGTACGTCCGCTTAGCAAACGAAGTTGAGGATGAGTAATGAGGATGAGTAAGATGAAAATTGGTGTCATTGGCGCGGGAAACATGGGGACCGCAATGATTAAAGGGTGGCTCAATGATGATCACCAAAAATTAGCCGTGCTGAACCCGGAAAACCCACGGGTAGAACAATTTTGTGCAGCCCATCAGTTACCACTTTTTCATGAAGCTCACGAGTTAATTGGCTGGCAACCGGAGTTACTTGTCTTCACTACTCCTGCTCCGGTCACCTTAAGTGTCATTAAACAATTTAAACTGATTTCAGCTAAAGTCATCATGGTATCTGCTGCGGCTGGGGTGAAGCTTACGGACCTGGAAGCAAGCTTGCCTAATCATCCCTGGATTCGTATTATTCCAAATATCCCGGTGACCGTTAATGCTGGGACAATTGGTATCACCATGGGACAAAATACTAAACAACACCATGAGCTGATTACTAAAACTTTCGAAGTTCTTGGTAACTTAATCGAGGTCCGGGAAGATCAACTCAATATTGTCGGCACCGTGGGTGGTTGTGGCCCGGCCTTTATTGATGTGGTGATGGACGCCCTCGGTGACGCCGCCGTCAAACACGGTCTGGATCGTGAACATGCTTACCAATTAGCTGCTAGTATGGTCGCTGGATCCGGAAAATTAGCATTACAAACGGGCCTTAGCCCCGCCACTTTGCGTGACCAGGTCACCTCACCAGGTGGCACTACTATTCGTGGTGTTCTAGCACTTGAAAAACATCGGGTGCGCTACGCGCTGATAGACGCGATTGATGCCGCCAGTGACAATTAAAACTTAAAATGCCGTTCAGGAACCAAACTCCTGAGCGGCATTTCTTTTCATTTAGCTTAATTTTTGACCATCAAACCAGTAATCATTGTAGTCGCTGTTACCGTCCGTCAAGGCCGTACTCCGGAAGATGACCGTAATGGGTTCGTTATTAGCAATTGCGTTTTTCAGACTTTCATTATCAATGACTAAATTGTGCGCTGTACCCAGATTGGTCAGCACCATATAAATAATAATAGGCATTCTTCAAATCCGGACGAGAACCCACGGCAACATTTTGCCGGGCAATCTCATGACCGTTTTGCTCCAGCAAGATGACGTAGTGGTTGGTATCCTTGCCGCGGTTATTAATATGAGGCCAACCAGCCACTCACCGTTAACTGGTTATTTTGGATACTGATTTGATCTAAGTTAGCTTTTTCGGTAAACCCTTGACCAATCACACTGGATAAAAAAGGCGATCCTGCCTCAGGCAACATCGCTTTTCAAAATTACAGTTGGTTGTATTCGTACTTCACTAATTCAATAAAGTCACTCATCGTGTAATGGGTACCAAAGAAAATCGAAGCGTTCGTGGACCAGTAACCATCTGGGTCAGTGTGGTTAGTACCACCAAGGTTTTGGCTGACCATGTGGTGGGACCAAACTGAACCGCTTGGTCCTAAGGTTGGTTCCAAGCCGTACTTCTTTAGGTTGTAAGCCGTGTAATATGCGGCATTGACGAGTTCACGGACAAATTCACTGGCCGTGTGCACTTCCACCTGTTCGAATTGCACCGCCCGGTGGTTAGCTTGTGGACCGGCACCCCAACATTCACGATCAGTACTGGAGATTTCGATAATGTTATTGCCATCGACAAAGGCATGAACAAAGGCGTTATTATACGTACTCTTTTCGTAATTAATTTCGCCCCAGATGCTGTCGTTCGGGTTGGCCGTTTCGTGAACCACGATCATGTTTGGCTTCCCGTTACCGGTGGCACTGTAAGCGCCAGTAACGGCCGGAATAACGTAGTCAGTCTGGATCGACGCATGACCAATGTGGTTATTAGCAATGTAGGCATTGATCGAGTTGGCATACATGTTGGCGTTGTAAACCGTCATATTAACTGGTGATGAGTAGTAATCAACGTAGTTGCCATTACCAGCAGCATCATCGGTGTACCGGTGAATGAACTTCACAGTGTGACCCTTCAAGTTATCAATGTTAGAAATCGTCAAGGTAAAGCCGGACTTGTCACTGCCTGGAATGTAGGGGTAGGCCTTCGCAACGTCATTCCGCGTCTGACCGGAAGTCCCAGCAATGTTCCACCGTTGCAATTCTGTATTAGTAGAAGCGTCCATCGCGATGATGTATTGGTATGGCTTATCGCTGGTGTTCCAAGCGGCGTGCCACCCGGAAATTGTCGCCGAATTTGTGGAAACCTTAATGCTATCAAAGTTCCCGGCGTTCGTTGCATAAGTTGATGACCAGATGTCGGTATGACTGCCTTCCCCATTCGTGCCGTTGTTACTAAACCGCAGGACTAATTGGAAGTCACCGGTGCTTCCGGTAGGAATATTGAAACTCGTGTTGAAACCACTGTACAAACTGCCGTACAAGTGTGGGTAGGCGTTGGCCACGTCCGTCCGTTGGGTCAAGGTTACCGCTTGCCGACCCACTTCCTTACCATTGAGGATCAAGATGACGTACGGGTGGTTTTGACTTGCTGAAGCGCTGTTAGCAAACCAACCACTGACCTGCAGAGTATTCCCGTTCCGGGTTAAGGAATCAATGTTGTAGGCACTGCTGTCCGCTTGTATCGTTGGGTAAGTGTAATCAGTGTAGACACCGTTACTCCCGTCCCCAGTAGCAGATTGTGAGTAGCGACTAATCAAGACATAAGTATGACCTGGCGTCAGGTTCAAGCCACTAAAGCTATAGTTAAACCGGGCTTGTCCCGCTGTTGTAGTGTCTGGGTAGACCTTCTTCACATCGGCAGAACTTTGCAGAGCTACTTGATGGGCAGCAACCACTTGACCCGTGGTTTGGTCCTTGACGATCAGGTAGTGGTAAGGTTCGTAAACGGAAACGTCATCCGCGTGCCAGCCACTCACTTGTAAATTACCGTTGCTAATGGACCAGGAATCCAAGCTTCCCCGGTTGTTCTTGGTCACTGGATTGAACCAGTAGTCGACCGTGTTCGCCCCGTTGCCGGCTGGATCATTCGTCCACCGACTCACGAATTGAATGTCATCACGCGCGTATTGGCTCGTCAACGTGAAGGTCACGTTGAAGCCGGAATTAGCAGCGTTAAAGGTGTTCGGGTACACAGCGGCGACATCTTTACGGGACACACCGTTCGTCACTAACTGCCGGGCAATTTCCCGACCAGTGGTGGAATCGTAGGCAATGATGTAGTGGTACTTCTTACCCATTGCCTGGTTGCTAGCGTGCCAACCAGAAACGGTGACCTTGCCATCAGCAGAACTAATGTTGTCCAAGTTAGCGCGGTTATCTTGCTCGATGTAAATTGGGCCAAACCAGTAATCGGTCCGCGAACCTTCCCCATGCAACGGATCGTTGCTGTAACGATCAATGACGCTCAGTGAATGGCCACTCAAACCAGCAGGTAACGTAAAGGTGACGTCAAAACCAGCATAGTCACTTCCGGCAATGTGGGGGTAAGCAGCTTGCACGTCGTTCCGTTGTTGTGGTGCGATGGCTTGCCGTTCGATTTCCCGACCGGTCGTGTTGTCGTAGAGGATCATGTAACGGTACTGTTCGTTTTTGCTTTGCCCAGTGGCGTGCCAGCCAGTCACCGTTAACTGTCCTTGGCCAGTAGTAGGATCACTGGAGAGAGTGGTGCCATCCAAGTGACCTTGGTTGGCGGTCGTCTGGTTATTCGTCGTCGTGGTGTCAGTTGGCATTTTGTTATCTACCGTGGTAGTCGACGAAAAATTCGTGCTTTGCACTTTGCTGTTGGCCACGCCATCGACATTGGTGTTCGTAGCTAACGATGCTACGCGGACCGTTGCCGTATTGGCTTCAGCCACTTGGGTCGTGTCGTTCGCATTCGTCGTGTCAGTATCGGCGTGGGCTACTGATTGGCTACCAAAGGCTAATCCGGCAGCGACCAACGCGGCACAGCACCATAACTTACCACTCTTGTATAACTTAAAACGCTTCTTGATCTCCATTATTTTAAATTAACGCTCCTTTATCAATTCGCAAATAATTCATAAAAATTTCAAGACTCCAGCAACTACATTAACACAATCGTTAAAAAAAGACAGATCTGTTATCAAAATGTCATCGGATATTAACAATTTTATGAATAGCTCAGCGCTCCCCGGATCGCTGGAGCAGTCCGCCACCGGTAATCAAAGGTGCCAAAATCAACATGAGCATTCTTTTCCGCCGTCCATGGATCGTTGTAAAAGAAACCACTGCCGTCAAAGCCGGTCAGCGTGATTGCGTGGGTCCCAAAGCCGTGCATGTGGCCCTGCCAAACCACGACCAGGTGCCGGTTAATCAGTTGGTTCTTCAACGAATCCAGGCTCCATCCCGTCATGTTCAAGGCATTGCCCAGGTGACGGGCGACTTCCCGGTTCGTTGTGTTATCGTACAAGATTGCATACCGGTAGCGTTCCTGGTTGCTTTGACCAGTCGCGTGCCAGCCACTCGCCTGCAAAGTCGCCTGCCCATCCTGGTTAGTCGTCACCGTGGCTTGGTCGAGGTGGCCGGCGTTGGTTTGCGTCTGGTTGTCCGTCGTCGAGTCCACCGGAACTTCATTGGTGACTTGGTTAGTCGTTGTGGGCGTTGTGGTTTGCGTCGTGCTCGTCAAGGTCGCAGCCGGTTCGTTCGTTGCTGCGTGGGCTTGACTTGGCAAGAAGGATCCCGCCACTAGCAGCGTCCCAAAAGTCAGGGCTGCTACACACCATTGCCTACCCCGTTTGTATAACTTATAACGTTTTTTCATAATTGCTCCTCCAAAAAAGCTCCCAACTATGGGGTTGCACCATAATTCGGAGCTTGATGATTTTTCATTATCAACATTCGTTCACTACTGCTGAGTATTACCAGCTAATAATGTTACCGATCATACTAAAAAATTCAATTATTTTTCACAATTCTGTGACCTAGGCACGAGACAAATCATATGGCCGGTAAATGTATTGGTATGGATAACCATCACTCGCCCAGTAGCTGTAGTAATTGAATTCTTGAACCGCTTCACCTGGTTGGTGGTGATTATAGCCACAGGTAGAAATACAGTTAATTCGGTCCCCATTACCATAGGTAGAAACGATCACTGTATGACCAGCACCACCAGTACTGTAACCACGAACACCCCAAATCACGATGTCACCATATTGAACTTGCATTCGCCCACGTCCTTGGCCAGCAAGGTAATAACCATTACCAGCAACATACGGGTGCATCGTTGTCGTATTGTAAAGGGCGCCATATGGATAGGCACCGGCGTCACGAAGGGCTTGGGTCATTGAACCAGAACAGTCAGCGGTGCCATCACGTCCATTTCGTGAACCGTACATTGAATAAGTGAGGTGGTGACGACGATTGCGGAACCAGTCAATCACCCGTTGGGTAAAGCTGTAAACCTTCCCGTTATTCCCATCAATGTTGTACCAATGGCCATTGATGTTTCGGGATCCCCGGACCATCCGTCCATCATTGCCAAAGTAAACAGTGTATAGTGAATTTCGCGAATTGGCCGGATCAAGAATTGTCACAAATTGGTTCACAGCCATTGCATAGTTGTCTGGGTTGAAGTAATAAATGTCGTTACTCCAGTAATCCGCACTATTTCCGTTACCAGTAGCGTCATTCGTGTACCGGTGCATAAACCGAACTTCGCGATTCGTTAAGCTATCTGGAATTCCCACACTCACCTGAAAACCGGATTGACCGCTATCCCACAACCAAGGATAAGCCTTTTGAACATCGCCACGTGATAAGTTATCTGAGATTTGCCAACGAGCAATCTCCTGACCAGTAAGGGCATCCATCGCAAACAAGTATGAATACTGTTTATTTAAGGCTCCTTCCGCGGCATGCCAACCAGAGACATTCAGACGATTACCATTAGTATTCACACTATCAATGCTTCCGACATTAGCAGCGTAGGCTGGACTCCACATGTCCGCATGCTGTCCTTCACCATTCGAAGCGTTACTGAACCGGAACACCAAATTCAGATTGTTTTGGACGTTATTAGGAATCGTAAACGTAGCTGTGAATCCACTGACCTGACTATCGTAAATTCCTGGGTAAACCTTGGCGACATCCGGACGGAAGGTTAAGGTGACCCGTTGACGACCAATCTCATGACCATCCGCTACTAAAATCACAAATGGGAGTTGATCAGTTAATGACGCATCATTGATCATCCAACCGGAAACGGTTAACTGATTTCCTTTGGCTGTCCAATGGTCAACATTGAAAGCATGCTGATTTAATTGCTGGGCTGCATACCAGTAATCAGTGTGCACACCATCGTTGCCATTACCCTTGGCAGAAGTCGAATACCGACTCACCAGAGAATAAGAATGATTCGGTGTTAAGTTTAAGGTCTTAAAATCCGCACTAAACCGGGACTGAACCGCTGAATACGTATCTTGATAGACCCGCGCCACATCTTTTGAAGCTGACGTTGGCGACTCAATCGCTGCCACCTGACGCCCAGTCGTGTTATCAAAAACAATTAAATAGTGGTAAGGTTCAAAAATCGCTGCATCATCCGCATGCCAACCGCTCACCCGTAAAGAGCCATCACTCAAATCCCATTGGTCAAGGTGACCGCGGTTCTGCCGTGAAATATTAAACCAATAATCGACCGCCTGACCATTGCCAGCCGGGTCGTTGGTCCACCGACTAACAAATTGAATGTTATCCCGCGCGTATTGTGACGTCAGTTTAAACTGCACTTTAAAACCACTGTTGCTAGCATTACCAATCATCGGAAAGGCTCTGGAAACGTCTGCACGGGTTTGGCCTGCTTTGACGAGTTGGCGAGTGACTTCTCGACCAGTGGTAGAATCGTAGGCAATAATGTAGTGATACTTCATTCCAGATGCCACATTAGAGGCATGCCAACCGCTAACTACGACGTTCCCCTGACCATCATTAGTGATTGAGTCCAGGGAAGCCCGGTTCTGGTTATCAATCACCACTGGCGCAAACCAATAATCGGTGTGTTGACCTTCCCCATTTAGTGCATCAGTACTATACCGCGCAATCACACTGAGTGAATGCCCGGCAAAATTGCTTGGCAACGTGAAGTTAACGTTGAAGCCGGCGTGCAGACTGTTCTCCACGTGCGGATAAGCCTGCTGAACATCGGTCCGGTCGACCGGAGTAACCCGTTGCCGATCAACTTCCCGGTTCATCGTATTGTCGTACAAGATCGCGTACCGGTAACGTTCCTGATTGCTCTGCCCAGCAACCTGCCAACCAGTGGCGTTTAAAGTCGTTGTCCCCGTTTTCGTATCCGTCGTCACCTGCACGTGATCCAGCGAGCCCTGGTTGGCATTGACGTCGTTATTGGTGGTTGTTTGGTCCACCGGCACTTCGTTAGTTGATGCGACCGGCGACGTTGTTTGCCGGCTTTGTTCAGTCGGCCTCTGCGACATCATACTTGCCGTGATAGGACTAGCTGTATCACTATCCGCATGCGCCAGCGTTGTGCTTCCCATAGTGACCGCCGCAAAAGCAATTGCCGCATAACACCAAAGTTTCCCATTTTTATACATCTTAAACCGTGTTTTCATTTTTTCTCCCAATTCTAACCTCTCATTACCCTTGTAAAATTTGCTTTGTCGCCCAGGCTAGTTCCTCAATCACGTTAATTCCTGCCGCAAAACTCGGGTCCTGGTCAGTGTAAACCGCAATCGCATAACCATGGTGATTGTCAGCACTTGGAATGAAGCCAATACTGTTGACCCACTCGCCATCAGTATACCAACCATTTTTAATGTAGAAACTCCCGCGGGCGGTGCCAGCAGAAATGCCCCAATCTTGACCAGCAGATACGTTCATCATCTGGTAGTGAATATAGTCCCGTGAAGTTTGGTTAAGGTAACCGGAATTTTGGTCGAGATACAGGTCATTCAACAACTTAATTTGGTCTTCTGGCGTGGTCCAGGATGATCCCCAAGTACTGTTGGTCCCGGTATCTGTCATCCCCAACTGGTTGTAAAGCGAGCGCAAGCCCTGTGCTCCACCCAAGTAATTATTCACAATCGCCGTGGCTGCACTGTTGTCACTGTACCGAATCATCCGGGTGGCAAGATTTTGCATTGTGCCGTCAAGATTGCCACCAGTTCGGTGCAACAATTCTGTTAAGATGGCGACCTTAACTGTACTCATCGTCTCCCAATGATAGCCTGGCGTATTTGTATACGAAACAACTTGGCCGGTCAATTGCGATTTAATCGCAATCCCGATGTGCCCACCGTGGCGACTAATGATATTTTGCCAAGCACTAATTAACCGTTGTTGGTAATTCGTGTGGTCGATAGTTTGTTCGTAGTCAACGTAGTTACCGTTACCTGCCGCATCGTCAGTAAATCGATGAATCAACTTGAAGTATTCGTGGTTCCCGCCAAAGTTATTGAAGGTCACATCAAAGCCGGATTGGCCACTACCGTTGATCCATGGGTAAGCCCTTTGCACATCATTCCGGCTCACGTGTTGGTCAGAAATGTTCCACCGCTGGATTTCCTTACCACTGGCCCCATCGAGGGCAATGATGTACTCGTACGGCCGGCTCGCACTAGCCAGCGAAGCGTGCCAACCACTGACGTGCAAGGTAGTGTCGTTGACATCCGCTCGGTCAAAGTTCCCAGCGTTGGCCGGATAGGTGGGCGTCCAAATATCTGCGTGTTGTCCTTCACCATTCGAAGCATTGCTAAAGCGCAGCACTAATTGAATATTATTGCGAACGTTCTTTGGTAAAGTAAAGGTAGCTTGAAAACCACTGTGCTGGCTTTGGTACAGACTTGGATATGCCCTAGCGACATCATTTCGAACCGTTAATTCAACTCGTTGACGACCAACTTCCTTACCGTCCGCCAGTAAAATCACAAAGGCAATTGGTTTATCAAGATGTTCATCACTCGCCAGCCATCCATTGACGGTTAATTGTTCTCCAGTCGTTTGCCAGCTGTCAATGCTGTAAGCTTGCTGATTCAAAGTTTGACTAGCAAACCAGTAATCAGTATGAACACCGTCATTACCGTTTCCCTTGGCGGACGTGGAGTAACGACTCACTAATGAATATGAGTGACCCGGTGTTAAGGCAAGGTTGGTGAAGGCATAGCCAAAACGGGAGTGACCGGCGCTTCGAGTATCCGGATAAGCTTTTGCCACGTCCGTGGCAGTCGTAGTTGGAACCAGTTCTGAAGCCACTTGGCGTTGTGCCGTGTTATCAAAGACGATCAGATAGTGGTATGGTTCAAAAATTGCTGCATCGTCCGCATGCCACCCACTGACTTGCAACGTTCCATCACTGAGTTTCCATTGGTCGAGGTTGCCCCGGTTTTGCTTCGTCACTGGCGAGAACCAGTAGTCAACCGCCTGCCCATTTCCAGCCGGATCGTTGGTCCACCGGCTCACGAATTGAATGGTGTCCCGGGCATACTGTGGCGTCAGCTTAAATTGCACTTTGAAACCACTGTTGCCAGCATTACCAACCGTTGGAAAGGCCTTCACCACGTCAGTCCGCGTTTGGCCGTCCTGAACCAGTTGCCGGGCAATTTCCCGACCAGTCGTGGAATCATAGGCAATGATGTAGTGATACTTCATTCCGGCCGCCGCATTCGTCGCGTGCCAGCCGCTCTCCGTTAAATTACCGTCCTGGTCACTCACCAGGCTATCCAGGGAAGCACGGTTCTGGTTATCAATTACCACTGGCGCAAACCAGTAATCAGTATGTTGGCCTTCGCCATTCAGTGCATCGGTACTATAACGTGAGATCACGCTGAACGAATGTCCCGCAAAGTTACTTGGCAACGTGAAGTTAACGTTGAAACCGGCGTGCAGACTGTTATCAATGTGTGGGTAAGCCTGCTGAACATCAGTCCGGTCGACCGGGGTCACCCGTTGGCGGTCGACTTCCCGGTTCGTAGTGTTATCGTACAAAATTGCGTACCGGTAACGTTCCTGGTTACTTTGCCCAGCAACTTGCCAACCACTGGCGTTCAAGGTCGTCGTCCCCGTTTTCGTATCCGTCGTCACCTGCACATGGTCTAGCGAACCTTGGTTAGCGTTGACGTCGTTATTCATGGTCGTCTGGTCCACCGGCACCTCGTTGGATGGGGTTACCGATGTGGTTGAATGCTGACTTGGTTCCGTTGCCTTTGTTGATACCAGCGCACTCGTTGTAACGGGACTCGCCTCATTACTGTCCGCATGCACCACCGTGGTCGTCCCCATGGTAACCGCCGCAAAAGCAATTGCCGCATAACACCAGAGTTTCCCACTTTTATACATCTTAAATCGTGTTTTCATTGATTTCTCCCAACTTCAAAAAATCCGGAAATTAACCGGCTTTCCTTTGATGATTAACCTTGTAAAATCTGCTTCGTGACTCGGGCCAGTTGTTCAATCACGTTAATCCCGGATTGGAAACTTGGGTTCCCATCGGAGTAGACCGCAATCGCGTAACCGTGATGGTTATCAGCGCTCGGGATAAAGCCAATACTGTTGACGATGCCGTAGCCAACTGGAATCCACCCGTTCTTAATGTAGAAACTGCCGCGAGCGGTGCCGGCAGAAATCCCCCAGTCTTGCCCAGCAGACACGTTCATCATTTGGTAATGAACGTAGTCCCGGGATGCCTGGTTGAGGTAACCGGAGTTTTGGTCAAGATACAGGTCGTTCAATAACTTCACGACTTCTTCTGGCGTGGTTGAGGTTGTTCCCCAACCATTCGGTGTCGTGTAGGTGTTATTCATCCCTTCGGCGTGGAATAAGCCGTACAGACCATTGACCCCACCAAGGTAGTTATTGACGATTGCCGTCGTCGCGTCGTTGTCACTGTAACGGATCATCCGCGTCGCGAGGCTTTGCATCGTCCCGTCGAGGTTGCCACCAGTCCGATGCAATAATTCAGACAGCACGGGCACTTTGACGGTCGAAGCCATCCACCAGTGGTGACCTGGGGCATTAGTATAGGAAACAACCTGCCCGGTTAATTGCGACTTGATCGCGATCCCGATCGCATTGCCGTGCTGGTTAATGATGTTGCGCCAGGCATCAATCAGTCGTTGTTGGTAATTTGTATGGTCGATGGTTTGTTCGTAATCAACATAGTTCCCGTTACCAGCCGCGTCATCAGTAATCCGGTGGATCAGCTTGAAGTATTCGTGGTTGCCCCCGAAATTATTCAGGGTCACATCAAAGCCGGATTGGCCACTACCGTTGATCCATGGGTAGGCCCTTTGCACATCATTCCGGCTCACGTGTTGGTCAGAAATGTTCCAGCGTTGGATTTCTTTACCACTGGCCCCGTCGAGGGCAATGATGTATTCGTACGGCCGGTTGGCGCTGGCCATGGAAGCATGCCAACCACTGACGTGCAAAGTATTGCCATTGACGTCCGCCCGGTCAAAATTCCCAGCGTTGGCGGCGTAGGCCTGCGTCCACATGTCCGCGTGCCGGCCTTCCCCATTCTCAGCATTACTGAACCGCAGGACGAGGTTGATATTATTCTTGATGTTTGTCGGTAAGGTAAAGGTGGCGGTAAAGCCGCTCAGTCCACTCTTGTACAATCCCTGGTAAGCCTTGGCCACGTCAGGCCGAGCCGTCAAAGTGACTGCTTGGCGACCAATTTCCTTACCGTCCGCCAGCAGGATTACGAATGGCTTTGTCAAATTCAAAGCGTCATCACTCGCCATCCAACCACTGACGGTCAGCTTTTGGCCGTCCGGCGTAAAGTTGTCGATGCTAAAGGCATGTTGGTTCAACGTCTGCGCACCAAACCAGTAGTCAGTATAGACGCCGTCGTTACCGTTGCCCTTGGCAGAGGTGGAATAACGACTCACTAATGAATAGGAATGGCCCGGCGTCAGGCTCAACTTCGTGAAGTCAGCGCTAAAGCGGGAATTCCCCGCGCTCCGGGTGTCCGGATAAACCTTAGCCACGTCCTTGGAAGCCGTGGTTGGGACCAATTCTGCAGCCACCTGGCGTTGCACCGTATTATCAAAAACGATCAGGTAGTGGTATGGGGCGAAAATCGCAACATCGTTGGCGTGCCAACCGCTCACTTGGAGCGTCCCGTCACTGAGGTTCCACTGATCGAGGTTACCCCGGTTTTGCTTCGTCACAGCGGAGAACCAGTAGTCGACTGCATTGCCATTACCGGCTGGATCGTTAGTCCACCGGCTTACGAATTGGATGTTGTCCCGGGCATATTGCGACGTCAGCTTAAAGGACACTTTAAACCCACTCTTGCCGGCATTGGCAATCGTCGGAAAGGCCTTAGCCACGTCAGTTCGGGTTTCGCCATCCTTCACCAGTTGGCGGGCGATTTCCCGATTGGTCGTTTGGTCGTAAGCAATGATGTAGTGGTATTTCAGCCCGGCTGCGGCGTTGTTGGCGTGCCAGCCGCTGACCACGACGTTATCCTTGCCATCATTGGTGATTGAATCTAGAGATGCCCGATTTTGGCTGTCAATCACGATCGGTGCAAACCAGTAGTCGGTGTGCGTCCCTTCGCCGTTGACTGCGTCAGTACTGTAACGGGCAATCACGCTCAGTGAATGACCATTGAAGTTGCTTGGCAAGGTGAAGTTCACGTTGAAACCGGCGTGGAGACTGTTATCAACGTATGGATAGGCCTTTTGCACATCTGGTCGGTCAACGGGGGTGACCCGCTGACGCCCGATTTCCCGGTTAGTCGTGTTGTCATACAGGATTGCGTAACGGTACTGTTGGTCGTTACTCTTGCCCACGGCTTGCCAACCGGACGCGTTCAAAGTCGTTGTCCCCTTGGTATCCGTCGTGACCTGGACGTGGTCGAGTGCACCCTGGTTAGCGTTGACATCGTTATTCGTTGTGGTGTGGTCCACCGGCACCTGGTTGGTGACTGGGGTTGCCGGCGTCGGGGCCGCTTGCTGATCACTAGTGGTATTTGTCGTTTGCACAGTCTTCACTGGTGTTGTAGTTGGCGTGGTCGCCGCATGCGCGAGCGTCGTCGTTCCCATGGTGACTGCCGCAAAGGCAAGCGCAGCACAACACCACAGTTTGCCGCTCTTGTAGAGTTTAAACCGTTTTTTCATCTTCAATTAATCCTCCCAAATTACACAATTACATAACTACTTTACTACAACGCCCCGCGAGTTGCAGTGAATTTCGGTAAAATAAAAAAAATCCCCGTTAAATGCAACTTGATTGCATACAAAAAGGCCCCGACCTTCGTGAACTACGAAAGCCGGCGCCAATTTAAAAAAACTATTTTAATGTCCGTGCTACAAACCACAAATCGACGGTGTTAATCCCGTTACCGGCCGGATCATCGGTGTAACGGTCGATGATCTGAATCTGATGGCCAGCCTGCAGGGCCTGCCGAATGACGGCCGAACTGTTGAAGGTGACGTTAAACCCGGACTTACCCGCATTATAAATATATGGGTAAACCTTTGCGACGTCATTCCGGTAAATTGTCGAGGTCTGTTGGACCCGGGACAATTCCTTCCCAGCCGTGGCATCATACAGGATGACGTAGTGGTACTGCCGTCCCGCCGATTGATCGGCCGCGTGCCAACCGGTGGCCGTAATCGAGCCGTCCTGGTTAACGGTCAGGCTGTCCAAGCTGCCGGCACTCGCCGTCAAGGTCTGGGCAGTGAAGAAGTGCTGAATGTAGGTCCCTTCACCGTTGGCCTGATCCGAATACCGCATGATCACCTGGAGCTGGTCACCGTTCTTCAGAGCGGTTTGTAAGGCCGTATTACTATCGATCGCAAAGGAGGCGGTGAACCCGGATTGACCGGCTCCGTAAATCTTCGGGTAGGCCTTGGCAACATCCGCCCGGTCACCGCTCGTCACGAGCTGCCGGGAGAGCTCTTTCCCTGTCGTCGCATCATACAGGATCACGTATTTACTCGTGCCCCCCGCACTCCGGTCGTCAGCGTACCACCCGGCCACCTGAACCTGGTTATCAGTGATCGTAAAGGTATCAAGGGCACTCGCCGCCGTGGATTGATTAAAACTCTTGGCGTTGTTGGAGTACCAGTAATCCACCTTCGTCCCCTCACCATTCGTGGCGTCATCGGAATACCGCGCAATCACTTCTAGTGAATCCCCGCGGAGTAAGGCCGCTTGGAGGTTTGTATAATCGCTAATTTTGAAGTCAGCACTGTAGCCGGATTGACTCGCGTTGGCGATCGCCGGGTAAGCGTTGGCGACGTCCTGACGACTAACGTTCGAGACCTTTTGGCGGGCAACTTCCTGTCCCGTGGTTTGATCATAAATGATGATCCACTGGTATGGCAGGTAAGTCGAGCGGTCAGCCGCGTGCCACCCGCTCACGTGGAGAGTGCCGTCACTGAGGTTAAAGTTATCTAAGGCCCCTTCGTTAGCATCGCTCTGCTTTTGTGCCGCAAACCAGTAATCGACGGTATCGCCGTTGCCCGCCGCGTCGTTAGTGTAGCGACTAATGATTTGGAGGGCATCGCCATTAGCAAGGGCCTGACGAACCGTCGAATTGATGGTAAAGGTCGTGGAGAAACCGGACTGGCCCGCATTGTAAACACCCGGGTAGGCTTTGGCAACGTCTGACCGGCTCGTCGTCGGCACAAGTTGCCGAGCCAGTTCCTTTCCTGTCGTAGCGTCATAGAGGATCAGATAGTGGTAGCTACGCCCCAGGGCCTGGTCGGCGGCGTGCCAACCGGAGACGGTGATCGTGTTTCCGGAAACGGTAAAGTTGTCCAGGTTCGCTACGTTGGCATTCAAGACCTGGTCGCTAAAGTTATAATCGTTGTAGAGACTATTGCCATCGCTCGAGGCGGTATAGCGGAAAATTACCGTAATGTGGTGGCCAGCACTAATCGCGTTTTGCAGAGCCGTTGTCATCGTGAACTGGGCACTAAAACCGGAGGTGCTGGAACCATAAAGGTCAGGATAGGCACTGGCGACGTCTGACCGAGTACCCGCGGAGACCTGTTGGCGAGCCAGTTCAGCATTATTATTGTCCGCATCCACCAGGATCACGTACCGGTTGTCGAGCCCTTCATTGGCGTTATCCGCAAACCAGCCGGAAACGTTGACCGTCCCGGTCGTGGCGTCGATGTCGAATTCGTCCAGGTTGGCCGCCTTCGTCACCCCACTATTAATGTAGTTGGCGAACAGACCCAGGTCGATCGTCCCGTCAATACTGGTTCCGTTCCAATTGTTGGTGTACTGCCAGGCACCGTAGCCGGCGTTCCGCTTGGCATTCACCCGGGATTCGGTCGCGGTGTAATCGTAATAATATTGGGCGATCCAGGTCCGGTCTTTCCCAACGACCGAGCTGACGTTGTACTTTTCATCGTAATAAAGACCCGTGTAAACTGCGTGGTTGGTGTACCCAAGCGAGCTTAGGGTATCAAAGAATACTTGGAGGTTGCTGGCAACGCCAGAATATTGGACGTCACTATCCTCCATGTCCGCAATCACCAGGGTGTTCTTGGAAAGGCCAAGGCTATTAGCGACTGAGGCAAAGTAATTGGCCTCATTGACCGCCTGTTGGGCCGTTTGGAAATGGGCGTAGTGATAAACCGCAACATTTAAGCCGGCCGCCTGCGCATTTTTTACCTGAGAAGTACTGTAAGGGTTGGTGTAGCTGGTCCCTTCGGTCAACTTAACGACAACATTTTCAATCCCCTGGCTCGCGTAGTTCTGGTAGGTCGCAGTCGAGATGTTTCCTTGGTAGGAAGCCACGTCCAGAGTATCCGCCGAAGTCTTCGTGACGGCCGTCGTCGATTGACTAGACGTGGTTGTCGCGGCGTTGGTCATCGTCGCCTGAACTTGGGTCGTTGAGTTCGTGGACGCTGCAGCACTCGTGGTCGTAGCACTGGTCGTAGCCGCTGAATCTACAGTGGCACTTTGGGCGGATGACGATGGCGACGCGGTATCGGTCGTCGGCTGGTCAGTCGTCGTATCGGCGTGTACGGCGTGGGTACTGATGACCCCCACGGCTAAGAGCGTTGTCAGGGTCGTGGCCGAGACGGTGTACAAGGTTTTCAATGAGTAAGTCTTTGCTGATTTAGGCAAAATTTAAATCCTCCTTAATAATCATCACCGTCCATTGTAAAAGGTCTAGATTATCAAAACATTACAAATGAGTAAATTAACTGTAACTAAATTATGAATATGTCCCCCCTACAGGTGTTTACCGGTTCTTCAGTTTTAACATGATTCAAAAATAATTAGTCAGTAGAATAATAAGGAAAAAACAGGGCTCATCCCCTGTCAAAGAGGCTGAACCCTGTTTGAAATTCACTTTACCCGACGATTTACGATGTTGGATCACAGAAAATTGCCAATGTGCGCTCAGGCAATCTCCTGCTGGATTAATGGATTCCTGGTAAATGTAAAGATAGATAATTACCAGCGATAAAGGGCGATCGCAAATCACCAAGATTTTGAGACAATCTTGAACCCCACCCACACAAGTGAATTGCAGATAGTGTAATAGGTAGGCATGATGATCTGGTGAACAAAGATCGCTTTTAATGTGAAGTATTAAGCCGAAATATAATTACATTCACCAGCAAAATCACTGTGAATTGTAATTACGTTTCACCAAATTAATCCCCAAGAAAAAGGTCCAGTCTCCACAAATGTGAAAGCTGGACCTTAAGATATTTACTTGTCACTAGTGAGTTTCACGGTAGGTTTTAAGCATTTCATTCAGCTTGCTTGCATGTTCCGTAATTGTTTTAGCATCACCGTTAGCTAGTAAGCCACCAAAACAAGTAATATCTGCTCCAGCATCTAGGAAATCATAGAAGTTATCGAAGTTAATCCCACCAGATGCCAGAATTGGCATAAATGGAGTTGGTGTAACTGCCGTCTTTATTAACTTTGGACCGTCAACTGCCGAGCCTGGGAAGAATTTAATGTATGACGCACCGGCTTTAAGAGCAGTAGTCATTTCCGTAACTGTATGACAACCTGGGCAATAAGGAATTTGGTAAAGATTAGTAATTTTAGCAACATCCGCGTCAAATTGTGGTGACAAGATTGCATCAGCACCATGAAGGACCGCTAACCGTGCTGTTGTAGGATCGAGTACCGTTCCTGCACAAATGATGACATCTGGCAATTCCTTTTTAACTAATTCAATTGATTCAATAGCAGTTGGAACGGTGAAGCTAATTTCAATCATCTTCACGCCGCCATCATAACAAGCCTTGGCAATTTCTAACGTCCGTTCAGGATCTGCACGAACAACTGACATCAAGTTATAATCAGCCATCTTTTTGGCAATATCAATTCGTTGAATCATTTGTTATATAACCTCACATTTTAAAACTTAGAATAAGTTCAAGACACCTTTTAAAAAGATTCCAATTACGTTGTAATCAACGTTTGGGAACGTAGATCCACTAATTCCCATATGTTGGAAAGTTGGCATCAATACTAATGGTAAGAATGCTAATAAAAGTCCCATAACGAAGGAACCTGCAATAGCACCACGCCAACCACCAGTTGAATTACCAAAGATCGCTGAGGCACCACCAGAGAAGAAGCAAATATGGGCAGCTGGAATAATGACAGTTGAAAAGTGTAAAGCCAACATAATTACAATCGCTACTAACCCCGCAGTGTACGAACTAATAAATCCAACTAAGACAGCTGTTGGCGCGTAAGGGAAGATCGTTGGCACATCCAGTGCAGGACGTGAACCTGGAATAAACTTGGTTGAAATAGAAACAAAGGCGTTTGTTAATTCTTCCAGGAACATTCCAACACCGTACATCAGGATGCTCATTCCGGCAGTGAAGTTGAATGCTTGAATCATCGGGAAGACTAACCATTGTACTCCACCAGAAACTTTAGTAGTATATGCTTCACCAGCAGCCAATGTTGCGGCGTAGAAGAGGATCAACAT
Source organism: Limosilactobacillus caecicola (assembly GCF_943192935.1). Taxonomy (GTDB): domain Bacteria; phylum Bacillota; class Bacilli; order Lactobacillales; family Lactobacillaceae; genus Limosilactobacillus; species Limosilactobacillus caecicola. The sequence continues at coordinate 28,545 of NZ_CALPCI010000001.1, forward strand.
TAAAATGGCAACACCAATGATAAAGTCCTTGAATAAGGACATAAACTTTGGAAAGTGAATATTTTCCGTAGTTTCATCAGCATGTTTCTTAAATAGCAACCCAACACAACCGGATAGTGCATATCCAATCATGTTAAAGTGGCCAATCGCTTGTTGGTCGCCTCCGGTAATTTTGCGCATAAATGGCTGACATAGTTCTGGCAAAGCACCAGAGCAAAAACCAAGAATAGCTCCACCAAGGACACATGACCAGAAATCATTCATTCCATATGATTTCAAAATTAATCCTAAGACACAAGCAAAGAATAAACTGTGACCTCCTGTAAAGAAGATGTTCTTAAATGGTGTAATCCGTGCAAAAATTAAGTTGAAAACAAATCCTAAAATCAAAACTACAGAAACAACGAAACCATAGTGAGTTTGAGCTGCAGCAGTAGCGGCTTCAGGAGCAGCAATTACCCCATGGATATGGAACCCAGTTTGAAATAATTTATTAAATTTTTGTAGTGATGCCGTAATCATTGAAGCACCACCTTGGAAAATCACAAAACCAACAATCGTCTTAATCGTACCTTTGATAACATCGGTCCCAGTTTTACCTTTTTGAGCAATTAAACCGATGCAGGCAACTAATCCTAAGAGGATCGCTGGATTACTAAGTAACGCAACGACAAATTTCATGTCTAACTCCTCCTCAGATTAGCCTTCCATGATTGGCTTTAATTTTTCTTCAATTTCATTAGCATCCATCATATTTGTAATGCCAATAACTTTTTTATCTGGATATTCGTTCTTTAAATCTTCTGCAACATCGTTTAAAGCAATTACAACATCACCGTTGAAACTACCAACCCCGTCAAGACTAGAATGAGAAACATCTAGGTCCCAACCATTCTTTGAAGCAACGTTTCGAACTTGCACGGTCATCATTGTGCTTGTTCCCATACCATTTCGACATGTAACTAATGCGCTAGCCATAATTATTCGTCCTCCTTAATTATTAACCAGTGAATCAACTTGCTGAACACTTTGGGCCTGATCTAATTGAGTATAAAAATTATCTTTTTGTAATAATTGCACTAACTCTGCCATTTGATCTAAGTGGCCCTCCGGCTTAACAGAACTTAACGTAAACAAATATTTCACCGGATCATTATCTTTATTACCAAACTTGACTGGTTCTTTAAGGGTGGTTAACCCAATTGCATCCGCCAACACTCCATCTTTGGAGCTTGCATGTGGCAACGCCACATGCGGCGCAATTACAATGTATGGTCCAGTCTCTTCAGCGATCTCAATAATCCTTTTGGAATATTCTTTGGTTACCTTATGATGATCCACAAATGGTTTAACAGCTTTTTGAATAGCATCTTTCCAATCACTAGCTTCAACATTCAGTTGAATTAGCTCAGGATCAACTAACGACATCCTTTCCTCACCTCATTTCTCTTAACTTTCGACTAAAGTATAGATATTTACAAATAAGTGCACAAGCGCAATAATAGTGTTAACGAGAGTGCAAAAATTAAGCATGTAAAAAGGGGCTTAAATTATGATTGACTTCACAAATATTAAGCATGGCAATGAACTACTAACCATTCTCTGTAACAAAGTTGAAAAGTTTACTGATTCACAATCGTTAGCGGATAAGTTGCTGATCTCCCGTCGTTCCCTTTTTTACGTCATCAAGAAGGTTAATTCAGTGCTAGACAAAAACGGCCTCGAACCAGTAGCCTATGTCCGAAATATTGGCTACCTTCTCCCTGATTCAACTATTCATGTCTTAAAAAAGCAGTTTTTAGAACCTCAGCATGTCACTAAATTAAATATCCGTTTATTAAAAACACCGTCGAGTTATGATCGACAAATTATTGATATCTATTTGATGATTAGTGACCATCATCCCGTTATTTCGTCAATGCAAAGCCTGTACAGTGTTAGTAAAAGCACAATTTTAAACGATATTAGAAATATAAAGAAGAATCTTCCTTCGGGTTTAAGCATGGTCAATACCGATCTTGGAAAAGAAATCGCTGGTGATGAAATGGCAAAGCGCCGATGGGTACTCTCGAATCTTTCAATCATTTATGAATTAATTGACCTAACAAAATTAAAGCAAAATTATAAGTATATTACTGAGCAGTTAAAGGGATTTGAGCAAATTACAGGAAGTACTTTGTCTGGTAATGCATTCAATTCGTTACTGCACTTTCTTAGTTGGTACCTTTTTCGTGTTAGCGACGAACAACATCAATTACCCAATGATCAAAAACCAAATACTGCTTATACTAGTCTCTCCAGTGTCTGGGCATCTCGCTTTCTAATGGCAACAGGTATTAGTCGAACATCTGAGATCAATTACCTTAGCACCATTATCAATTCCAACCAATTTAATTACATTGGGCATGATAATCCTATGATGGAAAAGCTCCGACCAATTGCTAAAGCAATAGTGCACCAATGGGAACTATCGACAAACTCTAAACTTACCGAGGACACTGATAAACTCACCGAGAATTTAACTATTCACCTAGTGCCAACCTATTACAGATGTCGGTATAAGATCCAATATCATAATCCACTACTCAAAGAAATCACTACAAACTATCGAGAAACTTTTCAAATGACCAAATTGTGTGTTGCACCACTTGAAAAGTTTATCCATACTAAGTTGTCTGATGACGAAATTTCTCTAATCTCAATTTACTTTGGTAGTGCTTTAAGAAACGAAAAAAAGACGCCCCATCAAAAGGGCGTCATGGTCGTATGTTCTAGTGGAATTGGAACTTCCAGAATGTTATTTCGCCAATTAAAAAATGTCTATCCAGCCGTTAATTTTATCCGACCGTTCAATACCTTAGAGTTGGAAAATGTTAATTGGAGTGACGTTGCCGGAATTATCAGTACCTTGCCGATCAATACCAGAAAAGATGTACCCGCAATTCAAATTCAGGCTTTGCCTACAAAAGCAGATTGGCATACAATTAGATGCTTTTTAGTAAAAATCCACATGATTGATGAGGGAGCAGAACCTAGAATTAATGTTGAATCCTTAATCGACGTGATTGCTGAGTATGCCCGAATTGAGGAACCACATCAACTAAAGGCGGCACTTAATGACTTCCTGTTGTCAGCCGAAAGCATCAAAATTCCCTATCCAAATCGAGAACACTTTTTAGGGATTGATTCGCATTATATCCAGATTTTTAGTACGCCAACAACTTGGATAGATGCAATTGAGAACTCATTTAAGCCATTAGAACAAAGTGGTGCCACTCAGCATGCTTATACTAAAAAGATCATTGAACAGACTACAAAGCATGGTGACTATATGGTCATTGGAAACGGAATTATGTTAGCTCATGGAGCACCAAATGATGGTGTTAATCATTTTGGAATTGGTTTTAACGTCTTTAAAGAGCCATTTCAAAGTGTCGGTGGCAAACAAATCAACATCGTCATTACGCTCGCACCGGTTGATTCTCAACTGCAAGTACCATTTCTAGAAGTAATTTTAAAATACGCTTCTGATAAAAATTGGCTTACACGAATTATGGCAACCTCATCTAAGAAGGAACTTGAGAGTGTGTTGGCTACAGGACATCTACTGTCGAATTAATTTTGAATATACTAGATCCACAAAGCTACATTGGCTTAATATTTTCAATCACGTAGCGATTCATCCTTTTTAAAACATCATTTCTCATAAACTCACCTCAATCTAGATATATAAGTGAGTATAAAAAATGCGTACAATACCCCTTAAGGTTGACACTTTAATATACTCGAATGATGATATAGGAGAATCTGTCAACAATATAAAAGATTTTTGCAATTCCTTAAGGTATGAGAGGCTACATCAGAAAATCAGAAGTGGTTTAACTATTTTTAAATCCCAATGCAATTTATACTATACCTCTACTAGTAATAAAAGAATTAAAAATTTCTTAGTTCGCGTAGATGGGGCAAAAAAAGGATACGATCTATTTATTTTACAAACACTTCAAAGTCCTTTAGGGAAATATTCCTCGTTTTTTTTGGATCGATAATAATAAAAACGTTAAAAAACATATAATATCAGCACCTAGTACTTTTTATAAAAGTAAAGACTTTGGAATTACCAATAGAATTGTAATGCTAAATGATTTAGATTCAATGATGAAACCTTTCTTTGTAAATAAAGAGAAAATTCAGCCAGGTGATGAGACAGAAGCATTCAAATCATTTATTAGTAGTTTTAAATCGGCATATGAATTTAAGCAAATTAAGATTGATAAATCCTAATAGTACTGCTTCTGATGATCTGGTGAATAAAGATCACTTTTAATGTGAAGTATTAAGCCGAAATATAATTACATTCACCAACAAAATCACCGTGAATTGTAATTACGTTTCACCAAATTAATCCCCAAGAAAAAGGCCCAGCTTCCACAAATGTGAAAGCTGGACCTTAAGATATTTACTTCACCCAATAATTTGAAATGTTTGATAACAGAAAATCGTTTATTATTTGCGCTCATGACAATTTTCTGATGGATTATTCGGATCCCTGGTTTCATCCGTAGGAGATGGATTATTTCCAGTCACGATACAGCTAAGCTCAAATTATTTACACATCATATGATGTCTAATCCCACCCGCGCAGAAGTAAAGATTCTATTTTACTTTGGCAAGGAAGTAGTTCCGCTTACCCTTCCGGGCAACTACGTACTTGCCATCAAAGTGGGCCGTTGGATCAATGACAAAGTCAGTATCCGTAACCTTCTCACCATTGATGGTAATCGCACCGTTTTGAACATCTTCACGAGCTTGCCGCTTGGATGATTCAATTTCGGTTTGCACTAGCCAGTCAATGACGTTCGCGGAATCGCTACTAATTTCGACAGAAGGCACCTTTTCAAAGGCTTCTTCCAGTTCAGCAACGGAGAGTTGTTGGATGTCACCGCTAAAGAGAATTTGAGACATCTTTTCAGCTTGTTCCATGGCTTCTTTACCATGAACAAATTCCGTTACTTCTTCAGCTAAGCGACGTTGAGCTTCCCGCTTTTGTGGTTCTGTTTTGACCTTTTCAGCAAGGGCGTCGATCTCTTCGTGGCTAAGGAAGGTAAAGTACTTCAGGTACTTCACGACGTCGCGGTCATCCTGATTCAACCAGAATTGGTAGAATTCAAATGGAGAGGTCTTCTTTGGATCCAACCAAACAGCGCCACCAGCGGTCTTACCGAACTTGGTTCCGTCTGCTTTCAGCATCAGAGGAATTGTCAAGCCAAATGCTGGTTCATTTGGCTTTTTGCTATGGATCAAGTCGACCCCGTTGGTCAAGTTCCCCCATTGATCAGCCCCACCAATCTGGAGTTGAATATTTTCATGTTCATTGAGGTACAAAAAGTCGACTGACTGTAAGATTTGGTAACTAAATTCGGTAAATGAAATCCCGTTCTTTAACCGACTAGCAACAGCTTCCTTGGAAAGCATCGTATTGACGTTAAAGGACTTACCGTAATCACGTAGAAAGTCGAGTAAACTGATTTGACTCAGCCAATCGTAGTTATCAACAATTTTGAAGTTTTCTGTTCCAAACAATTTAATCATTTGCTTGGTCAAAGCTTCCTTGTTGTGTTGAACTTGATCAGAAGTTTGGAGTTGCCGTTCTGTCTTCCGACCGGACGGGTCACCGATAAAACCAGTTCCCCCACCAATGAGGATATAAGGGTGGTGCCCCGCTAACTGGAATCGCTTCAGCATAATGAACGGAATCAAGTGTCCGATATGTAGCGAATCACCAGTTGGGTCCGTTCCACAGTAGAGTGAAATCTTCTTATTCTTCAATAATTCTCGTAATCCATCAATATCTGTGCATTGGTTAATCGCACCACGCCACTTTAAATCTTCTAAGATATCCATGATAATCACCTCACTGATTATTTACTTTCTTTCTATGACCTAATAAAAAGCCGACTAAGATCGTTAAAATTGGAACAGTAATTGGGAAGAATGAGTACGGAATGTATTTAAACGGGCTAAGTTGTAACGTCCCGGAAATAAATACTCCGCTAACACTCCATGGAACAATCGAGTTGACTGCTGCACCGGCATCGTTTAACACCCGTGTTAGGTAAGTTTTTGGTAACTTCATTTTGTTAAACGAGGCAGCAAAACTTTCACCTGGCAAAATCACAGATAAGTACTGTTCACCCACCAGGAAGTTCACACCAAAACAGGTAATGGCAGTTGCTAACACTAATTTGCCGACGCTATTAACGAAGTTCTCCATTCCATCAATTAATGCGCCAATCACGTTAAATTTAATTAGTAATCCACCTAACGCTAATGCAAAAATAATTAAGGATAGTGAACTCAACATACTGCTAATGCCACCCTTGGAAAGTAACTCATTCATTGACTTACTTCCCGTATGAGCAACATAGCCATTCATAATGTAATTTGCCAATGTATTTAATTTGATTGGATCATGCAGCCAACCAATGATGACTGCAAAGGATGACCCAAAGGCTAATGAAGGAACAGCAGGAACCTTTAACCAAGCCATAATCAATAACAAAATGACTGGCAAGATCGTCCACCCAGAAATCCAGAAGCCATGTTGCAAAGTCGTTGTCATGTGCGTAACGACAGACAAACTAGCATTACCATGGTGAATGCCAAAGATGAAGAAGAGTATTAAAGAAATCACCCATGCCGGGATGTCAGTCCAAAGCAATGACTTGATATGCGTGTACAGATCTACTTCACCGACACCTGCGGCCAAATTAGTTGTACCGGATAATGGTGAAGTGTTGGCTCCGAAGAAGGCGCCGGAAACAATCGCTCCGGCAGTGAGTCCGGGATTAATTCTGAGGGCGGTACCGATTCCAATAAAGGCAATTCCCATCGTGGAAACTGTGGTAAAGGAACTACCACAAGTTAACCCGATCAAAGAACAAACGATAAACACCGTTGGTAAGAAGAAATTGATCGAAATGATCTTGAAGCCAAAATACATAATGGTAGGAATCGTTCCGGAATATATCCAAGTGGCAATTAGGACACCAATCATTAGAAAGATGACTAGCGGAATTACTCCCGGTTTAATTCCTTCTTCAATGCCGTCCATCACTGTCCCCCAGCCAAATCCGCGGATTCCACCGTAAAGCATCAATGCAATTACTGATACCAGCAGCGGGACTTGCGGAGATTGAGACTGGAAGATAATCAAGTACCCCAAAATGATCAGGATACAAATGACGACAATTAAACTTTCTAATATTCCAACGTGCGGTTTGTCTCGTTTCTTTTTAGCCATAAGGGTCACTCCTACTATTTATAAATCACAACAAATTATTTTTGACTGGCTTCGTAAGCTTGGGCATCTTTGAGCCATTGGTCATTTTTGTGTGCATTGATGATTAGTGGAATAACCGTCAAAACAATGGTAATTACAGCCATTGTGATTGCGCTAGCAACCCCGGCAGTTGCCAAGGTTACGATCGCAATTGCAAGAATCCCAAAAATGAAGAAGATCGTCCAAATCCACGCTGCAACATTGCCGTGCTTACCGATCCGGTATGGACGAGGCATATCTGGTTCTGTGTAACGTAAATGAATAAAAGCAATCGCAATTAAGAAGTACAGAACACAGTAGAGCAGCGTAGTCGTGTTAGTTAAGAGTAAGAACACACCATTAATGTCTGGTAATGCGTACATTAAGGCAAAGATGGTGATACAAGTGGATTGCGTCAAAATAACGTTCCGAGCAACCCCAATTTTGTTGTGCTTAAAGAAGCCCCACTTGGAAGGAATTAAACCTTCACGAGCAACTTGAATCATCGATTGTGATGGTCCAGTAACCCAACCAGACAATTGAAGGAAGACACCAATGGCGGCTAACAAACTAAAGACATTGGCAATCCAAGTTGGCCAACCAAGAATCTTGCAGAATAGCAAAACAGGTTGAGTAATGTTCGTCAATTCAGTTGAACCTTTTGGAACAACGTTAGCAACACAGATGGCGTTCAAAACATTCAAAACAACCATAGCTACCAAAGCGAAGACAACCCCACGAACAAAATCGTGAGTAGCATCCTTCATCCGTGGAACATAAACCCCTAAGGTTTCAATCCCAGTAAAGATGAAGGAAATAGCGGCAACGTACTTGAACGTGCTTACATCTGGAAGTAACTTGTGTGCGGAGAAAGTTCCCAGAACACTGTGAACATCAATCCCAGTCTTCACAGAAGCGGCAATCCCCATGATGATCATAACGGCAAATGGAATGTAAACCCCAAACCAAACACCAAAGTTACCTGCAAACTTAACCATGTCGAACTTCAAGTTCAAAATCGTGATAATCCAATAAATGACAATAATACATGCTAATGTAAACCAGTGATTTTGGCTTAAAGCGACATTACCAACAGTATTCCCCAGCAGTGGGCCAAGGGTTGAAGCAACCATAACCATTCCTGGGAAAATTTGAACCCAAAGCAACCAAGCGGTGGTAAAGCCCCACTTTTGGTTCAAACCGGTCCGGACCCATAATTGTGGGCCACCAGCATCTTGTAACATCGCGGAGAATTCACCGGACATTAAGGAAACTGGTAATGCAAAGAAGATCACCGCAAATGCCATGTAGAAGAACATTTGCCAACTAGCAGCGGCTAAAGTTGGCACGCTCCGGACAGTGGCAATCATGGCCATCCCGATACCGACGAAGGTACCTAAACTAATTTTTGTATTTTCACTCATCGTTTTATTCCTTTCACACTAAACTACGTAAAGCCCAGCGAGATAGACTCTCTGAGCTAACGTATTATTTAATTTGAAAAATTAACCTAAAATAGCAGTTAACTTTTCTTCCATAGCTGACTTAATCTTTTCAGCATAACTAGCAAAGTTGTCACGGTCGTAAAGGAATGGTGTTAACACACAAGCACGAAGGATACCAACTGTTTGGGTCCTCTTCCATTCATCTTCAGAGAAGCCAAGACTCTTTGCATAGTTCAATGGACTGTCACCGTAGCCATCGGTAGCAAAGTCAGTGTGTGAAGTAATAAAGTCGTTGTTGTAAACTGGGCCACCAACGAATGATGCGTGTTGATAGAACTTCAAGTTCAAATCATTCATCTTGGCAAGGTCCGTGTTGCCCTTAACATTGAATGTCCAGTCAACCATGTTGTAATCTGGATGAGTTAATGGGTTAACTTCTACTTCAGTACCATTAATATTGAAGCTCAAGCCCTTCAAGAATTCGTAGTAACGGTTTGCGGCTTCGATGGAACGACCAATTAACTTACCATAGCCAGAAACGTTCAATGGCATGATCCGGTGAGCAACCCAAACGGCAGCAGCAGTAGCACCAGCCTTGGAACCTTCAAGAATGTATGGAGTCAAGGTTGCAGGAGCACCAGAACGCTTGTCGTAAACGTAAACTGGGAAGTAGCCAATAATGTCACGCATTTCCTTGTGACGAATGGAGATACCACCAGCAGCGTATGGAACGTAACCCATCTTGTGAGGGTCAACGGTGATTGATTGTGCTTCTGGGAAGGCCTTGAAGGCGTTGTAAACATCCTTAGAGATGTATTCCTTGTCTTCTTGGAAGACACCATACTTTTGGTGAACATCTTTCAAGTCTTCGTAAGGGATGAAGTTGTTGTCTTCATCTAAGAAGAGTGAACGAGCGTATGAACCATAAGCAGCGTCAATGTGAAGATAGAAGTAAATGCCTTCTTTTTGAAGCTTGTTACGAAGTTCAACAACCTTGTCAACTGGGTCGATTTGACCTTCTTCAGTTGAACCAACAACGGCAACAACACCCAAGATTGGAGTCTTGTCCTTGGCAAGGTCACGAATGATCTTTTCAAGTTCGTTGACATCAAGACGGTAGTTTTCATCAACTGGGCAAGAAACAACGTTGTCCAGACCAACGCCAGTCACGTCGGCAGCCTTCATCCAGCTGTAGTGCTTGGTTTGTGGAACAATCCACTTACCCAGCTTGTCCATGTCATGACCGGCACGAGCAGAGTGACGCTTAATGTCAGAAGCAACTTCTGGGTCTTGCTTATTCAAAATGTCGAGGATTTCTTCGGCAGACATGTTGGCAAGTTCCCAATCGCTCTTACCAGAAACTAATTCAGGCTTAACTTCCTTCATCGCAAATGGCAGGCTCTTCATGTTCCGGGCGTACCAGAGGCCTTCCATGTTAGCCAATGAACCATCGGCTGAAATGTGGCCCCAACCTTCTTTAAAGCCGTTCAACTTAGCAAAGTCTTGACCAACTTCTTCTTCCATTTGGGAAGTACCTGGTGATGATTCATAAGCAACGTTGTTACCATTCCAAAGCATTGCATAGGAGTATGCGAGGATGGATGGCATTAACGTTTCTGAATTCATATGACCAAAGTAGCGTGGTGAATGCCAAGGAACTGAGTTAGAACGCAGGCGAACAGATAATTCATCCAGAACACTTTGCATTTTTTCGCTCGTCTTCTTGAATGACGCACTATCCTTGTCGCTTTCGGTAATTAAAGGCTTGTCTTGTGGCATATAGTTCAAACGCCAACCCATATGTTCATTGACAAGCTTATTCATAGTTGACTTAAAAATATCCGCATTTTCAGACTTGTCACCAATGAAAAGTGCATCAAGATTTAAATCAGTATGCTATTTTTCAGTCATAAAAATAGCCTCCAATTTGACTCTTAAAGATTAAGTAGTTGATCAACCATCTTTATATTATTACTTTTTTTGTCAATGCTGCTACGTCAACGATTTATCAAAATTATATTTTGATGAGACTATTTATTTTATAAGATATTATTCAATTATATTGAATCATATGAAAGGACCATCAAGTTAGTTATTTGCAAATTAATGGGTTGCAGTCCGCGAAAACGTTTTCCAAAAATTGTCTATTAGATTTCTATAATTAGGCAAAATAAAAAGGCCGTAACTTCATTGCTGAATGCAATGAGGTTACGACCCTGAGGAATTATTCAGTTTTCAATTGAGATTAGCACTTAAAACCAACATAATCATTGAACCAGGCCATTAATAAACAATCCTAAAGTTTTGCCATTAAAAAGCAACGCGCTCTCTGCTCTAACCAAGCACTCCACTTGCCCATTAATTCCAATTTGCACATCAACTATCCCTACTATTAGTATTCTTTTAGTAAATCCACCATCTTTATTACATCTTTTTATTAATGCTTTAATTCCATTAATATACCCAGATGGCGCATCTCTTAAAAATACTTCATTTAAGATAATAGGAACATTATTGTGGCTATTTCCAATAAATATGGATACTGATGTCCCACTGCGACTTATTTTTAGTAAATTCCCACCAAACTTTACGGTTCTATTAATATAATTTCGAACATTATAGATGGTTACTCCCGGCATTCGCACTCTCTCTTTATTCAAAGGTACTCCCACAGAAGGAATTATTGACGGTCGATGTACTATCCTATGTCCCAATTTTGTTCCGGGATAATTTCTTTTTGATTTACTATTATTAGCTCTTTTCTTTTTTATACTATTCTTTAAAATTTTATTTTCCTGGTTCACTAGCTGATGATAATAATCTAATGCCCTCGCATGTTGTGCTTGGAAAGGAATATAAATATCGTCATGTCCGATAGCTTCAAATTTTCTTTGTCTTAATTCTGCGTGTACTTTGTTAACACACTCGTCAGTATGATTAAATCCTCTTTTGGTAGAAAGATAGGCTTTTCGTCTGGAGCCAGTATGATGAAATACAAGAGGGCAACCACATATCGGACATCCCAGATTATGAAGAACATCGTCGCTACTTTCTAGTTGATCTAATTGATTAATAATAAATTCATTATTAGTGCGTAAATCCAATGCTTTAACAAATTTTTGAACCATTATTTTCCTCCTTATTATTCTACTTGGATATGAAAAAAATAATAAGTTACAACTATGTTAAAGAACTTTAATGTATTGCGTAAATCTGATAACATGTAAGTTGTAACTATACCACTCATATAAAATAGTTACTTAGGTTTGAGAGCGGCAACTCTCAAACCTTTTTTTATTCACTTAACAATCGCCTCCTTTAAATCAAATAATAGTAGATTATCTTCACTAATAAACTTTCCATTAATTTTGTAAGTATGTTTTGAAAGATCCCACGCCATAAGATTCGAGATAATACTTTTCAAACTAGCTGAATTCCACCTTACAGAAAAATTTTTATTTCTTTTCCTGTAAAATCTTGTCTTGTCTGCATCTGACTCATCAGTTATTTGAATTGCAATTTCTTTATCTTGACGGCTAATCAAAACCTTTACATATTCTGGCTTACCTAGAGTAAATATGGCTGCTTGAGAAAATGACAGGCCATTTTTTGATATAGTTAATGTATTGCCTCCAGAAACCACTTTCAATGGTTTGAAATTATCTAAATTCATCGCTATTCTCCTTTTTTTCTATTATATCACCATTTCTTTTGTTTTCAATGTGCTGTATTCGCTTAACTTTTCATAAATATTTTTTGACGTGTTTGTACACGTCGTGTGTACTGTGGCAATTTATTTTAAATTTGTCTATACGAATTGATATAATACAAATCGCACACCATTACATTGAAGCGTAATACAACTTACTTAATCTTTGTTTTTTGCTGTGCCCGTTCCTTAAAATCGCAAATTTAATTTACAACCACGTAAATTATCCTACCAGTTAACTAAAATAATTGCTCAATTGTAATAATGAAATAACCATCTTGGTTTATTCCTCAAATTCCTTGATATCGTCCGGCCGATGCGCCTCCCGATTGCGTATTTCGACTATTTTTGGCAAAAGCGATCTGTACCTCCAGTTCTTTTTTCTCACACTTCTAGCTCACGTATACGTTTTCTCAATCATTCTAATCCTGTCGTTAGTTCTTTGCCTTTTAGTTATCCTTTAATATCGCCTAATCGTGCGAGTATTGATACTTACAAGCCCATTAATACACTCGTTTATAACTAATATCGTATTCGCTTGTCGCTGCCTGATAATCATTCTGGTAACCCAATACTCACTGTACAATGCGGTATTTTCTCTTCTAAGGATACTTTGCGCCCCATTTTTCTGGCATACTTTCCAGTTTCATTAGTTTTTTAATAGCTTGCTACTTTGTGCTGGATAATCCACTGGTGAAGTTGAGAAACATTGCGAATTTGGTACTTTATGAGAATCTCTTGAGTCGATAATATACCTTCTAAATAGTCTTCACTGGCCTTTCGTTTAATTTTGATTGGATACTTACGATTATGCTTAGGCCGGATAATACCGGACAAGCCAGATAACAGAAACTGTTTAATCCACTTTCGCATGTTCGAGTCCCGAACCTGAAGATAATCCGAGAGTACTGTTAGCTGGTAATCAGAATCTTGAGCGTCACTTAGTAGTCGTAATTTCTCAGTGTTTGAATAACTAGTAACTAAAAACACCCCCTAAGGTAACACTTTTATTATTTAAAGTGTCAACCTTAAGGGGTATTGTACGTGGAATATATAACTGAAGGCTTAAGCTCTTATTCTTTAGAAAGAAAGTATAATATATCGGCCCGTCTGATCCGCAAATGGATACAACAGTACCAATTACAAGGAATTAAAAGCTTTAAGCAACGTCATCGTAAACGAGTTTTCTCTGCTAAATTTAAATGGCATGTGATAGACTACTATCAAACTCATGCGGAACCTTATGCGCAAGTAGCTGCTAAATTTGACTTGCTTCCCAGCCAGATTGCTGGTTGGCGCCATGCCTTCATCAAATATGGCTACGATGCGCTTAAACCGCATCGAAAAGGTAGGCCATCAAAGGTGAAAAAGCAGACAAAAAAGCAAAAGCAAAAACTGGTAGAGAAAAAAGAAATTGATCAACTTAGAGAAGAACTAGCGCGTACTAAACAAGAGTTATACAACACTAAAATTGATCGTGACATCTTAAAAAATCATTGGCCCTGTTCGGACCCTCAAAGCCCGAAAGAAAACACAAATAGTGGATCAGATCAGGGCAGAACAAGCAGAATTACCTAAAAATAAGCGTTATAAGATTGGTGATTTACTTATCCATATGAAATTGGCGAAAGCTACTTATCATGACGAACGAAAACGAATTGCGAATCAAGATGACAAGTATCGTGAAGTTAAGCAAGAAATCCTTCGGATTTGTGAACAGGGTAAAGTACGAGGGCGCTTAACATATGGTTATCGAAGAGTTCAAGCTCGATTAGATCGCTTAGGAATCCACTTAGCTGGTACGACAATCAGACGCCTAATGGCTAAATTAGGTGTTCAGGTTGAACTATACAATCGCCATCGCAATGGTAAATATTCTTCTTACCACGGCCGTGTTGGTAGAGTAGCTGATAATGTTTTACAACAACATTTCAATTCCCGAAAACCATATCAAGTTATCCATACAGATGTCACTCAAGTACGCTTGGCTAATCGTCAGTGGGCTTACGTTTCGGCAATGACCGATGAAGCCAGTAAAGAAGTGTTGGCTTTTCAAATTAGTAGTCATCCTAACCAAACATTAATTACGAACACCTTAAATGAGCTTTTAGAGCATTTACCTGACGATGCCCAACCAATTATTCATTCTGATCAAGGTTGGCATTATCAGTTGGAATACTATACCCAAAAACTGAAGGATCATCATTTTATTCAAAGCATGTCCCGTAAGGGAAATTGTCATGACAACGCACCAATCGAAAGTTTCTTTCACCTTTATAAAACCGAACTACTACAAGGCCTACCGCCTTGTAACAACATCACTGAACTAACAAAACTGTCATTAACTTATATTGAGCACTTTAATAACGAACGAATCTCTTTAAAAACTAAAGGCATGACTCCGGTAGATTACCGTAATCATGCCTTAGCAGCTTAACTATTTAACTTTGTCTAACTTTTCTGTTGCACTTCAATCCATTGAATTCTTTTCTTAACTGACATTTATTTCTACAAATATTTACTTTTGCACCTTAATATTCAAAATTCCAGCAAAGAAAGATCCGAAGATAACTTGAATACCAGTAATCATGAAAATAACTGCCGGAATTGTAATTCTTAGGGTATTCATGACATTTAAACTACCGAAATCATGACGTCCCCATACAACTAAGGAAATAATCGTTAGTATCAAGCCAATAATAAATACAATAACACCAACAAATACACCTTTATCCATAGTCAAATTTTCTAATTTACTAATAGTGCTGTCCTTTACTGGGAAGTAGCTTGTATTTTTAGCATAAATATAACTATAAATAGTGAATAATAGGTTTTGAATGCCTGCAAGCAATAAACCACCACAGAATAAGGAAGTGTTGACACTAAACCGGGCTGTACTCAAATTCCGAGAGCCCCAAAGTATTCCCAGCATCCCTAAGATGCCAATCAAAATCATCACTACACCAGGGTAAAAGAATAACCACTTAGGACTGTACATTAACAAAAAGCGCAAGTGTCTCCACCCATCACTCCAAGTGCTTAAGTGTGGTGCTGAAGAACGACCATCAACTCTAAGAACTGTAGGAACTTCCGCAATTTTATAGCCGTGCAAGGCAGCCTGGACGATCATCTCACTGGCATATTCCATTCCAGTCGTCCGCAAATGTAGATCCATGATCCGTTTACGATTATACCCACGAAGGCCACAATTGAAGTCACCAATCTTGTTATGGTAAAAAAGTCTACCAATAAAGGAAAGCACTGGAGTACCAATATAGCGGTGGGACCACGGCATTGCCCCTTTCTCAATACCACCCTTAAACCGATTTCCCATAACCAGGTCGTAACCATTTCGTAAACGCTCAATGAATGGCATTAAATGGTAAAAATCATAGCTGTTGTCTGGATCACCCATAATACAGTATTTACCGTAAGCAGCTTTAGTGCCGCCAATGAGCGCGTTACCATACCCCTTATTTTTAATATGTGCAACTCGTACTCCTTGATCAGCATATTTTTCTGCAATTTCAATGCTACCGTCAGTACTACCATTATCAGCAATCAAAACTTCGCCCTTCACATCAGGATGGTCACGATAGAATTTTAAAGCCTCTTGAATACTTGCCTCTAAAGTTTCATGTTCGTTAAGGCAAGGCATGATAATTGATAATTCAACATTTTTAACCATTTTTTTCTCCTTTATTTTTCCATAAATAGCGGTCAAATAGTAATAAGCCACTAATTATCATTATCGATAATAAAGCATATGCTGAGACTAGATATTGAGTAAAAATTGCTGCAAATGATGTAATACTTACATAAATTAACATTAATATACGCTCAATAATAGATAAACCCAGTCCTAATACTATAAGTAATACCCATAAACTATTCCAATCCCGTTTCCAAACACTATGTAGCAAAACATAAAAGCATTCTAGCATTATCGTCATTGTTAAAATAAATTGGATAAACACATATATTTTTTTATAAGGGATTAATATTTTTTTGGGTATAACTGAATTATTATTACTTCTAGGGATCACTACATTCAAGTATTTGATCATTTTATCTCTGATCTTAATATTTTGACCACTTAATTTTGGGATGTCAACTACATAATCTCTAACTTGAAAAAACGTTGAAAAGGATGGAATTATAGCCAACATTATTGGCCTTACAATCTTAGAATTATAAGGAGCAACCAATGATCGCCTAATAGAGGTGGGCCCAGCAATTTTACCCTGTCTAGATGCTTGCACAATTTCCTGAGCTAATTTATTATTATATTTCTTCATTTCTGCAGAATCATGAATATGATATGCACGAACAAGAGCACCTCTGTACGCCCAAGGAAACCATCCTCCTTGATAATCATTACCAAAACTTGGTTCTTTTACCCCAACGTATTTTAATCCCTGAACATTTCCAGAAGCATTGGTGTCAAGATACTTTTGTAATTTTCTTGAGACAGGCACATTTTTGTACATAGCAGTGCGAGCCGCAGAATTTACAGGAACGTTAATAACCCAGTTACGATTCTTAATCGCTGACATAGTGCCAATAGCAGCCTTGAAATCACGCGATTTATACTCGTTAACAACAAATCGATTGTAATGCGTATAATTTTGGTAAGCAATTATACTATTACATATAGCCAATGACATGATGGGAAATACAATACACGCCACTGCTCTTGTAACAAAGCGATGATATTTGATTGTAGCTAACAAACAAACAAACAAAGCGCAGAATATAAATGGATATATCCAACTAGAATCCTCTCTTAAATTATTCCAATAAAACAGTCCAAAACAACCACAAATTACTGATACGTTAAACGACTGTTTGTAAAAATCAACCATCAAATTTAAGACAGCCCCTATTATCCATGTCATTAATATTATTATGCTTCCATAAGCGGTACTATCTCGATAAGGTAGTGCCATTGTACACTGTAATAATACAGGATTAAATAATAGAATAAATAAAATGGCTAATGAATATGCTCGCTTATGTTTGAAATATGGAACAATAACGATCTCAAATAATACCACTGATATTATGTTGAATAATCCAATTCCTAATTGAAATGGAATTCTTAAAAAATGAAAAACAACCAACAATAAAGGAAAGGATAGTCCTTTTGCTAAAGTAACCTCATTATATTTTCCTAACCAATTTCCTGCACTTATATTCATAGCAAGCTTAACTTGAAGCGTTGAGTCCGCAGTTGCAGTAGTCATAATATAGCTATATCTATGCGAATAAATAACTAAAAATATAGTCATAAGTATTAACATACCTATTATATATATTAAATTTAATTTACTAATTTTATGTTTCATTACCGAATTTTTCCTCCACAATTATTTCATAATTATCCATTATCTGGTATATATTTCCTCTTCGATAGTGAATCAATAGCGATACCTGTCCCCTGAAAATTTTACTAACATTGATCACACTAATCGAGATCAGCTATACACCATAAAGCCCAGTAAAATTATTATCGCTCCCATCTAAAAACATCTTTTTGATCATAAAGGCATAATTTCGATAATCGCAATTATGCTAATGTACATGATGAAGATTAAATAAATTGGCACTATTAAAAATGATATAAGCCCAACTAATACAAGCTCCACTAAAAATATTAAATTATCTACCACCATCTATAAAATTCTATTACCTTGAATAAACCTTAATAATTCTATGATTTATTTGATGCATCAAATAGCCGTGCTATGCACAATGGCAGAACCAAAGCTAGTGGAAATATATATCTAAATTGAAAGGCCACTGGTGTAGCTATCAAAAATGTTAACCAAAGCAATATACTTGGATAATAAAATATATTTTTTAAAGACCGAAACTTAAACTTTAATATTGCCAAAATATAACATGTTAATATGATCCAACCATAAACAGCATTGCTAATTATAAATTTAGGAATATATAAATTAGACACTTTCTCGCTAATGCTTTTAGGCAAAAGGCTATGCTGATTTATATTTACTCCTGGCCATTCGCTATAATTAACGTATGCAACATTCATTTGTTTAAAGGGATCCCAAAATCCCTCATTAGCTAGTAAATACCCTTTCAATGCCAAAACTGGATGTTGAGCAACTAACTTAATATAAATCATAATAAAATGATGTACATGATGATTAAAATATGATTGATTAAACCCCTTAGATCCCTTAGCCCACTTAAGTGTATCAACAATAAAAGGTCGATATTCTTTTTTCATAACACCTAATGGCATAATTTTGTCTATAGTTTTCCAATCAGCTTTATCCAATTGAACATCTTTACCACTACTCAATATATATGCTGTTTGTTGTAATGGCTCACCAAGTGATTCTACTTTTTCATCGGAATTTAAATTGAGTGCTCCAAAAATTGGGCCTTGTATAATATAAAAGAGTATTACTAGCAGTAATGATAATTTACTAAAGGGTTTAACTTCCTTATTAAAAAAGGAATATATAAATAGCATAATTGTTAAACCAAGATAAATATAGATTGCATTATTCCGAGAGAAAACTATTAAAAAGGATAATACACAATAAGATACTTTTTGCAATATACCGTTAGATTTATTTTTGTTTCCAAAGTTATCATATAAAAAAGTACTAAATAGGCAGAAAAATATGGCAAACGGTGTATCTTTCCACAAAGAAACAATATACATGGGGAAAATACTAAATATAGCAAAATAAATAATTGTTAAAATAATAACAACTTTATTAATATTGTGCTTCATTAGAACATATATTGAATATTCACATGCTATTAATATCCCTAAGAATTGTAGTATGGCATATAAAAATAAAACATTTTCCATTTTAAAATGAAAAAGAGCGCCTATTTTAATTAAAAATCGCCAAGATAATGTGTACAAAATAGGATGATGGTTTTTTAAAGGGACAAATTTAAAAGCTTGTGCAATAGAATTCTCTGTATCTGAATATATTCCACCAGGATAAAACGTAAGTAAACATGGTAGCCAAATTATTATCAATATCACTGCGGATATAATTAATACACGACGAATATACTCGTTATTATTGTTGGAAATAAATGTACGACCGTTTATAAAACTAAATGTTTTTTCGAAAATAAAGTACAAAATCCCCCATAATATTAAATATCCCAAAAATCCTATTATACCTGGGTTAACAAATTTAATACTATTAGCCGTTGCAAAGATATCAGTATAAAGTGGTTTGAAATTATATCTGATTCCACTAACAGAGATGCCTAAAGATACAAAACAAACAACAGTTAAAACAAAAGAGTATAGCAATAAACTTACATTAATTTTTTTTAATTTAAAAAAACTCATCTTATTCCCAGTCATCATACATTTCCTTGATTTGATGTAACCTAAATTCAAATTCGCGACGCTCTTTACGCTGGATTGCATCTAACATTAAGCCACTATAGAAAGAGATAATCCCAGCAATAATACAAAATCCACATACAATCAAGGTCGGCATATTTGCAACCTTCCCCGTCATTCGATACGGGATCCATACGTGTGGAATAAAGATTAATAAAGCAAGAATTATCAATAACAACGAGAAGAGCCCATAAAATTGGAATGGTTTATAATTTCGATACAATGTCCCAATTAATCGTAAGACCTTAACCCCATCAGAAAAAGTATTAAGTTTCGATTCACTCCCTGCTGGTCGATCACGGTAATCGATAACGTAGTTTTTAACTGCAAGATTATTAACTACAGCAAAAATACTCATTTCCGTTTCAATCTCAAAGCCATGTGACAAAACTGGATATGTTTTAACAAACTCTAAGCTGAAGGCCCGGTATCCAGTCATAATGTCTCTAATATCGTTTTTAAAGAAAAAGTTAATGATTCCACGGACTAATTTATTGCCAATTCCGTGGAATGGTCGCTTGTTCTCTGAAAAATAGCTTGAGCTCAGTCGATCCCCTACAACCATATCGTAATTTTGGTTGAGTATAAAATCTGCCATTTTAGGAATATCTTGTGCGGGATATGTATCGTCACCATCAATCATCACATAACACTTAGCATTAATTTCGCGAAACATTCGCCGAATGACGTTGCCTTTCCCCTGCATGTACTCATGCCTAACAATCGCACCAGCCTTTGTAGCTAATTCAACAGTATTATCGGAAGAATTATTGTCATACACATACACATGTGAATTCGGATAACCAGAAATGGCTTTTTCACAATCCGTGACAACCTTTTCAATAGTTTGCCCCTCATTGTAACAAGGTATTAAAACAGCAATATTATCCATAAATATTCTCCACTTTTTACAATTTCGCCGTCAACTTCACATCTGGATACTTTTGCTTAAACCAATTTTCCGCAAATTGGTTTTCAAACAGGAACAGTGGATCTCCATTTATATCCTTCACAAGGATATTCCGTGATGAAGACATCTTTGGATCCAATTGCTCTGGGTCAATCCACCGAGCGGTCTTATTGCCCATTGGTTCCATGACCACTTCAGAATTGTATTCGTTCTGCATCCGAAACTTGAAAACTTCAAATTGGAGTTGACCGACTGCACCTAAAATGTAGTCATTGGAATTGTAACTTTGGAAGAGCTGGATCGCCCCTTCTTGAACCAGTTGGTTAATCCCTTTATGGAAGGATTTCTGCTTCATGACGTTCTTGGCAGAAACCCGCATAAATAACTCTGGGGTAAATTGCGGCAACTTTTCGAATTTAATATCTTTTTTACCGGTATAAATCGAGTCACCAATTTGGAAGTTACCTGTGTCGTACAAACCGATAATGTCTCCAGCAACGGCCTTTTCAACGTTTTCCCGGGTATTTGCCATAAATTCCGTCACGTTAGATAATCGGACTGGCTTCTGCGTCCGCTCCAAAGTGACGTCCATGCCCTTATCGAATTCGCCTGAGCAAACCCGCACAAAGGCAATCCGATCCCGGTGCTTCGGGTTCATGTTCGCTTGAATCTTAAAGACAAAACCGGAGAATTCGGAATCCAGTGGTTGAATTTCTTCGCCATCTTCGGTCTTGTGGGCGCTTGGTGCCGGCGCGTATTTCAGGTAGGTTTCTAAGAAAGTTCGCACCCCAAAATTAGTTAAGGCTGAACCAAAGAAGACGGGCGTCTGATCACCCTTGATAATTTTATCTTCATCAAATTCATTCCCAGCCATTTCAATTAGTTCGATACCATCCATAGCGTCCTTCCACTCACCTTCATCGGCGAGTGGGTTTTCACCAATAACGTTTCCATCATCATCCAGTGGTAAGTAAGGATTTTCCTCATCTGTCGGGTGAGTCAAAGCCACCCGCTTGTTATAGCGGTCGTACACGCCCATAAATTGGCGACCCATGCCAATTGGCCAATCCATTGGATACGTCTCAATCCCCAACGTTTCCTCGATTTCGTTCATCAAGTCCAGTGGGTCACGGGCATCACGGTCAAACTTATTAATAAAGGTAAAGATCGGAATTCCCCGCATCTTACAAATTTGGAAGAGTTTCCGGGTTTGGGGTTCAATCCCCTTGGCCCCGTCGATGACCATGACAGCTGAATCCACCGCCATTAAGGTCCGATAGGTATCTTCAGAAAAGTCTTCGTGTCCTGGGGTGTCCAGGATATTAATCCGTTTGCCTTCGAAATCAAACTGCATGACGGAAGACGTGACAGAAATTCCCCGCTTTTGCTCGATTTCCATCCAGTCCGACTTGGCAAAATTGTTACTACCCCGTCCCTTGACAGTCCCCGCTTCACGAACAATTCCACCAAAGAGCAGCATTTGCTCAGTAATGGTCGTCTTCCCCGCGTCCGGGTGGGAAATAATTGCAAAGGTCCGCCGCTTATTCACTGCTTCAGCTAGCTGTTTTGCTGTCGTCATTGATTTAATCGTCCTTTCAAGCATTATCTTAATAATGTTATCACAATCAGCACGCATATAATAGGAAATCAACCATAAAAACTTACATAAGTGTTAAAATAAAACAGTCTGAATTGACGCGACTGACTTGATTTGATATAGTCAGAAAGTTAGGATAGAAACAAACTTTTTAGAAATTTACATCGAGGTTGTCAACTATGAATGACGAACATGAAACACGCGCTGAATATCGCCATGAACTAGAAGAACGAATCCATCATAATGTCGATGGTGACTTTGATCACCGTCCACCCTATATTCACCGTCACCACGGTAGTCATAAGTGGGTCTGGACGATCATTTGTCTGGTTGGATTGATCCTTTTGATCGGTGGTGGGTATGAATACCACCAATTGCATAGTACTGCCAAAGGGGTCTTCTCCTCTGGTGATGGGAAGATTGATAAAAAACTCGCTGAAGGAAAGCCCGTGTCAGTCTTGGCCATGGGGACTGACGTCGGGGCCTTGAATCGGGGGAACACTGGTGGAAACACCGATACCTTGGAAGTCATTACGGTGAACCCTAAGAAGCAAACAATCACCATGACTAGTATTCCACGGGATACCTTGGTACGGGTCAACACGAGTGACGGCGCTGACTACGTTAAGATCAACGCCGCCTACTCCATCGGTGGTGCTAAACAAACCGTAAAACAAGTCAAGGAACTGCTCGGGATTCCAATTGACTACTATGCCGTCGTCAACATGGGCGTCTTGAAAAAGGTCGTCAATGCCGTTGGTGGGGTCGACGTCAACAACCCATTTGCCTTCACCTACGAAGGCCATCACTTCCCAAAGGGTAAACAACACTTGAATGGTAACCTTGCGCTGAAGTACTCCCGGATGCGGTACGAAGATCCGAATAATGACTATGGTCGGCAAAAGCGTCAACAACAAGTCATGAAGAGTGTCATTAGTAAGTTCAAGAAGTCCGGTTCCGTTAGTGCCGTGAACAAGATCCTGAAGGCCGTCAAAGATGGGGTCAAGACCAACATCCCATTGGATAGTATCTCCGTGCTTTACGGAAACTACCGTTCCGCCATGAACAACGTCAAGACATACCACTTTAAGGGACAGGATGCCACGATTGATGGGACGTCCTTCCAAATTGCTAGTCCAAAAGAAATCAACCGGGTTTCGAAACTGATTCGGAAACAACTTGGCCTGAAACCCAAGACAGTCACAAATTACGAAACCAAGATGTACAAAGCACAAAAGAACTACGATGGGTATACCAATACCACGTTCGTCCTCCCAGGGAATGCTGAATACAACGTCGCTGGAAGCGGCAGCAGTTCGAAACGAAGTAGTTCAACGACCACTGGATCCTTATCATCTTCAGTAAGTAGTCGCTCATCATACAGTAATAGTTACGGATATGGTAGTAGCGAATCATCTTACGGTTACTCATACTAAAGCAAAAGCCATTCACATCGGAATGCCCGATTGTGAATGGCTTTTATTGTTGGTGGCCTTTTTCAACCTGGTAAATTGACCAAACATAGTTAAAAATCGTTTTAACGACCGCATAGAATGGAATACAAAGGATCATGCCCGGGATTCCGGCAATGTTCCCAGCGGCTAACAGCAACATAATGATCGTGAGCGGATGAATCTGTAGAGACTTACCAATGATGTTCGGGTAAATAATATTCCCGTCAATTTGTTGAACAATTAGTACAACGACGATCACCCAAATAATCTTCTGAGGGGCCACCGCAATCGCCACCATCAGTGCTGGGGCAATCCCGATATATGGACCAACATAAGGAATCATGTTCGTGGCTCCAGCAACCAAACCAAGGATAATTGCGGCCGGTTGTCCAATGATTAAGTACCCGATACTCGTGGCAATGGCCACAAAGATACATTCAATCGCTTGGCCTGAAATATATGATGACAAGGTCGCATTCATTTGGTGGAGGAGCTTCCCAACTTCTTCACCGTGCTTTTTCGAAAAGTACTTCTGAATACTCGGGACAAACTTGTCACTGTCCTTGAGCATGTAAAAGAGCATCACCGGAACCGTAATGGCAACGATGACCGTGCTAGTCACCATGCCAATTACATTCCCTGCCTGACTGGTAATCCCCTGTAAAATCGTTTCAGACGACTGCGAGAGCCGGTGGGTCATTTGCTTATAGTAGGCATTAAAGTCAACGTCTTTGAACGCTGGATGCTTAGATAAGTGAATCAGCCACTTTTCTGTTTCCTTTGCCGCCGTTGGTAAACCCTTGACGATTTGGGTCAATTCATTGACCATCGGCGGAATAATTGCAGAAATGACCCCCACCACAATCAGGATTAAAGCTAACACAATGATAATGCTGGCTACACCACGGGGCATGTAATGCTTACCAATGTGTACTTTCAGCAGCAATTTCAAAACTGGCCTAAGCATATAATACAAGAACAGTGAAATAATGACGGGCACAAAGACAACCGAAATAAAGACTAAGAAAGGGTGAAAGACGAATTTAATCTTTGTACAGACCCAGATTAACGTTACGACTAGTAAGATTTCAATGGTCCAGAAAAGGACCGCTTTTTTATTTAACATTATTGCTTTTCCTTAATGATATAAATTGGCCGCCGCTTGGTTTGAATATAAATCCGCCCAATGTACTTACCGACAATGCCGATACATAAGAGTTGCAAGCCTCCAATCAGGAGAATCAAGCAGACTAGTGAAGCCCAGCCAAAGACACTACTGCTGGGTTCAAGAAGGCGACGAATAATTACAAAAATGATTCCTAAGATCGAAAGAACGAACGATCCTGACCCGAGCCAAACCGCTAACGATAATGGTGCCTGTGAAAAGTCCGCAATCCCATTCATCGCATATTTAAAGAGCTTCCAGGTGGACCAATCAGTTTCTCCTGCGACCCGTTCGACATTGTGGTAATCGAGGTACTTGGTCTTAAAACCAACCCAGCTAAAGATTCCCTTGGAGAAGCGGTCATATTCCTTCAGAGACAGGACGGCATTCACCATCTGCCGGGTCATCATCCGATAATCTCTAGCTCCCGGCACAATGTTAGTTTGTGAAAGTTTGTTAATCACGTGGTAAAACTGGCTGCTCAGGAACGACTTAAATTTGGCCTCTCCTGTCCGGTCCACTCGCCGAGTCCCGACGCAGTCGTATTCACCACTCTTGAGCAGTTCGTACATCTGGGTCAAAAAAGACGGTGGGTCCTGCAAATCAACATCCATCACCACGACATAGTCGCCAGTAGCAGCCTGTAGTCCAGCGTACAAGGCCGCTTCCTTGCCAAAATTACGGGAGAAGGAAACGTAATGCACCTTCTCAGGATTCTCTGTATGCAAGTGACGAAGTTCTTCTAATGTGTGGTCAGCTGAACCATCATTGACAAACCAATATTCAGTTGTCAGTCCCTCAATAGTGTTAACCACCTTTTCCACGGCCGGAAAAAAGAGTGGGATTGATTCCTCTTCGTTATAGCAAGGAACAACGATTGATAACTTATCCATAGTTTCCCCTTTTTGATACAAAAAAATCGGTACAGAAAATCCCGTACCGATAAATTATACACTATTTAACCTGATTAGGCACCCGTGATGGCACTTGGAGTGACGTGGTAAGTATAGGTCTTGCCACCGTAGGTACCAGAAATCGTCCAATCATTGGTTCCATTTTGAACAGCTGAGAAGTTATCAATGGAATCTGCCGTTGGTTGCGTTGGTTCACCATTACCGGCTTCCAATGAGTTGGCCCGTTGGTTACCCAAGTGTTCCTTGACCATGTTCCGAGCATCCGTAGCCGTCATCACCGGCGTTTGCCGTTGACTAACGGAACTAGCAGTGGCACTGTTCTTGACACCATTAATCGTCGTGTTCGTCGACGAAGAAGTGCTAGTGGTTTCTACGTCATCAGATGATGAGTTCTTGTTACTGCTTTGCTTTTTAGCACTGCTACTCTTGGCAGAACTAGAATGAGACTTTTTACTCTTAGTCACTTGACTACTTGCCGCCTTATCATGATTAGTTTCTGAAGTTGATTTATTCCCACACGCTGCCAATGACAGGACCAGGGCACTCGCCAGCATCGTGGTTGCGATTTTTTTCATTTCCATTACTATACCCCTTTCTCTGAACGTCCACATGTCTATTATAACAGGAAATTATAATACAACATAAAAACTTGGAGTGTAGTAAGCCATATTTGTAATCTTAACCACATCGCCAGTTTCTGGTGCGTGAACAAAAGTACCGTTACCAAGGGAAATCCCCACGTGGTATGGTGCGGCATCACTACCGAAGAAGACTAAGGCACCAAGTGGCGCATTGTAAACGTCGTAGTGGTGAGTACCTAAACTTTGTTGTTGGTATGTCGTCCGGTAACTGCTGCTTAAGCCGTAAGCCCATTGTACTAATCCAGAACAGTCAAAACCGGCTGGAGTGTTCCCACCCCAAACATATGCCGTTCCCAAGACAGATAAGGCCTTATCAACGGCAGTTTGTTGCTTGTCCATCAGGTTACCATTGCTGTCAAAGGTGTAGGTCTTACCATCAATGGTAACCGTCCCCGTAGCCATTTGACCAGTATATGGGTCGTAGTACTTGTTACCTTGCCAACCAGAGTTAACTGATTCAACCGTGACAAAGTCAACGTAATCGGAGTTACCATCCGCAGAATTGGAGTAACGGTGGTAAACCTTGATTTGCTTATGTTGCATTGAGTCAGAAAGTGGAATGTCAACACTGAAACCAGATTCGTTGGCATCCGCAATCCATGGGTAAGCTGCAGCAACATCTGAACGACTGATGTTCTTTTGGCTACCAGTTAATTCAGTCCGGTAAAGTTCGTTCCCGTTCAAATCCGTAATGATAATGAATTCGTGGGTCATTCCCTGGGCATTCATTGCGGCGTGCCAACCACTCACGTGGATGGTGCTGTCACCAATTGTAAAGTTATCAATCGCACCGGCGTTGGAAGTGTATTCCCGGGTCCATTGATCACTGTGGTTACCTTCCCCATCAGCAGAGTCAGAGAACCGGATAACAAATTGGATGTTACCGTCAATTTGACTGGAGTCAATGTTGAACGTCACGTTAAATCCACTGTTCAAGCTGTTGTTCACTTGTGAATAAGCCTTGGCAACGTCAGTCCGCTTGGTCAAAGTAACCTTTTGGCGGCTAACTTCTTTGCCATTTACCAACATGATAATGTATGGGTTCGTTTCACCATCAACGGTGGCGTTGTCAGCCATCCAACCAGTGATTTGAACACCATTGGCAGTTTGCTTGATGGAATCAATGGAGTAGCCATAACCATTTAAGGTGATGTTGCCCATCCAGTTATCAACGTATGAGCCGGTACCATCATCTCCGTTACCAGTGGTTGATAGGGAATACCGACTGACAACGGAGTAGTTATGTCCCTTAGTCAACAGGCTGCTGTCAAAGCTGGTGCTGAAGCCAGACTGAGCGGCATTGACGTAGTCTGAGTAGGCCTTGGCAACGTCGGCCCGGTTAACGGAGGTAACCTTCTTGACGGCCACTTGGCGTTGAGCGGTGTTGTCATATAAAATAATGTATTGAGCGTTAGCAAAAACACTGTTGTCAGTAGCGTTCCAGCCACTAACTTCAACAGTTGAACCGTTGCTTAAGTTAAAGCTATCCAGGTTAGCGCGGTTCGTGTTGTTTAGGTTGAACCAGTGGTCAACGTAGTTCCCAGCACCACCATTGCCTTCACTAGAATCAGAGTAACGACTGACGATCGCAATTTGATCAGAAAGTGAAGATAAACCGCTGTAGTTTAATGAAGCGGTGAACTTGGAATTAGCAGAGTTATAGACATTGTTAGTTGACGTGCCACTAGCAGTGTTGCTGACCTTAACAGAATCCAATTGCTTGCCAGTAGTTACATCGTAAAGGATCACGTAATGGTAATCCTTACCATAAGTTTGGTTGTTTGCATCCGTCCCACTAACGGTGATCGAACCATCTCCGTTGTTGGAAACAGATTCAAGGCTACTAGTTGATTGGTTCTTGAAAGTAACTGGTGAGAACCACAGGTCAGCGTAATCGCCTTCTCCATCAGCCTGATTACTGTAACGACTGATGATTTGAATCGTGTCGTTTAAGTAATCTGAACTGTTAATGTTAAAACTAGCGGTGAAACCAGAATATTCAGCATTATAAATGTTGGGGTAGGCATTCTCAACGTCGGTCCGTTGGGTATTTTGAACGGCTTGACGAGCCAATTCTTTGCCTTGGGTTTGGTCGTAGACAATGATGTAGTGGTAGTCCTTACCATAATCCTGGTTAGAAGCGTTCCAACCTGAAACGGTTAAGGTCCCATCCGCTACACTGACACTGTCTAATGAACCATTGTTGCTCGTGTCAGAAGATTGTGGAGCTTGGAGATTAGTAGTTGTTGGTTCCCAAGTTTGGGTAGTAGTAGATGCTGTCGTATTAGCACTCGTAGTGGTGGCTGCTTGGGCAGTCGTGTTGCTGGTAGCAGCACTAGTGGCGTTAGTAGTGGCACTAGTCGAGTTAGCTAAAGAATCTGAAGTGGTTGTGCTTGTTGTAGTGGAAACTGCACTTTGGGCATTGGCATTTGCAGTCGTGTCCGCTTGGACAGTCACACCGTTGGCTGCAAACGCACCCAAGGCAACCGAAACGGTCGCGATGGCTGCGTAGCACCATTTCTTACCACTTTTGTACATCTTGTAATGTTTCTTAGAATCCATAAACTAAAAACTCAAGCCTTTCTTTAAATACGTTTAATTTCTTTTAAGATTTAATTATCAATTTCAACGATTATTAGATTATCACAGGCAATCCCAGTTGTGCGTAAAACGGCGGTTTTGTTATTGGATTGATAATAATCGACATACTGTTGTAACACGAATGCAATATAAAAAAGATGACCATGTCGGTCATCCCTTAATCCTTATTCAGTTACATCAGCTAAAAATTGCTGGAGTGCTTCTTGCCAGGTTGGAATCGTGAAGCCAGTTGCCTTGGCTTTTTCGAGACTCATGACTGAGTGACGGGGACGATAGGCCTTTTGCGGATATTGTTCTGAGGTCACCGGTTGGACATCCACATCGTGATCCTTCAGGATCTCACTCGCAAATTTAAACCAGGAACAATCACCGTCATTCGACAACTGATACATGCCAAATGGCGCATTCGTTTGTACCAGGTGCAGCATGAACTCAGCGAGCGTCCGTGTCCAGGTTGGCCGCCCGACTTGGTCATCGACCACTGTAAGCTTGTCATATGTTTCAGCCAGTTTGAGCATCGTAAAGACAAAATTATGACCGTACTGGCCAAAGACCCACGAAGTCCGAATGATGTAATAATCGGTCAGAGTATTTTCAACGGCCTGTTCCCCGGCTAACTTGGCTTTTCCATATTCGTTTTTGGGATTAGTTGGGGCATCCACTTGGTATTCACCTTGGTTGGTCCCATCGAAGACGTAATCAGTACTAATGTAGACCAGCTTAGCGCCGACCTTTTTGGCTGCGTCGGCCACGTTTTGCGTTCCATCGACGTTAACTTGCCAATTCAAATCCCTTTTCTCGTCTTCAGCCGCATCCACAGCTGTAAAAGCAGCACAGTGAAATATCACTTGCGGCTTTTCCTGCGTAATTACCTTCATTACTTGGTCACGGTCTGTAATGTCCATTCCTTGAGAATCAAAGGCGGTATAAGCGATCCCCTGTTCATCGAGCAAATGACAAAGTTCCGTCCCCAATTGTCCATTACAACCCGTAATTAAATAATCTGCCATTGTCTTCCCTCCAAAAAAGAGGGAGCTGAACTCCCTCTCAGATTAATCTTATTTTAATTGTGCCTTGGCCTTGAGTGGACGCCACCAGTCTTCGTTACTGGTGTACCAATCAATGGTTTTGATAATACCAGTATCAAAAGTGTATTCTGGCTTCCAACCCAGTTCCGTTTCAATCTTGGTTGGGTCAATTCCGTAACGACGGTCGTGCCCTAACCGGTCTTGAACGTATTCGATCAGGTCTTCAGAGGCACCAAGGTGTTTAACGATGAGGTGAACAATTTCGTTGTTGTTCCGTTCGTTGTGGCCCCCAACATTGTAGACCTCACCAGACTTACCCTTGCGTAAGACCAAATCAATGGCCCGGCAGTGGTCCATGACGTATAACCAGTCACGGACGTTCTTACCATCACCGTAAATTGGTAACTTCTTCCCATCCATGGCGTTAGAAACCATCAATGGAATCAACTTTTCAGGGAATTGGTAAGGACCGTAGTTATTAGAACAACGGGTGATGTTGACGTTTAAACCGTAGGTATTGTGGTAAGCCCGCACCATCAAGTCAGCACTCGCCTTGGAAGCTGAATATGGTGAATTAGGTGCTAATGGGGTATCTTCGGTAAAGTAGCCGTCAGCACCAAGGGTTCCATAAACTTCGTCCGTAGAAACCTGCAGGAACTTTTCAACACCTTCCCGCTTGGCAACGTCCAGCAGTGCTAGAGTTCCTTGAACATTAGTTTCGACAAAGGCCTCGGGATGCAGGATGGAACGGTCAACGTGGGATTCGGCCGCAAAGTTAACGATGTGGTCAATATCAAATTCGTGAACCAAATGTGTCACTAGTTCACGGTTAACGATGTTGCCCTTTACGAAGTGGTAACGAGGATTGTCCTTGATATCGTCAAGATTATGAATGTTACCCGCGTAGGTTAACAGGTCCAAATTAATAATGGTGTCATCTGGGTGTTCAGCTAACATGTAGTGGATAAAATTACTACCGATAAAACCGGCACCACCGGTAACTAAGATATTCATACTAATTAGTCCTCCCCATACGTAAAGTTAATTTCGGCATCCTTGAATGATGGATGGTGTTGGTCCTTTTCAGACAGGATCAGGTGTTCCTTTGGCATTGGCCAATCGATGTTAAGGTCAGGATCATCAAAGGCAATTCCGCGATCCGCTTCAGGAGCGTAGTAGCCATCGACCTTGTAAGCCACGTTTACGTTAGGTGTTAAGGTCACAAAGCCATGGGCAAAACCCTTTGGCACTAACAATTGACGGTGGTTGTATTCACTGAGGATAAATCCTTGCCACTTACCATAAGCCGGGGAACTCTTCCGAATGTCAACGATCACATCGTAGATGGCACCAGTAACGGCCCGCAATAACTTCGTTTGCGAATATGGGGCTAATTGATAGTGCAAACCACGCAAAACACCTGGTTCAACAGAGAGGGATTGGTTATCTTGAGTAAATTCAACATCAATGCCCGCCTTTTCAAACTTATTCTTGGTGTAGGTCTCAGTAAAGAACCCCCGGTGGTCACCAAAAACGTCGGTTTCGACGATTTTGGCATCAGGTAAATTTGTATCTAATACTTTTAAAGCCATTGTATATCTCCTTTAGTTTTCACGGGCCAGCCGTAACATGTACTGACCATAATCATTCTTCTTGAGTGGTTGGGCCAACTTGATCAGTTGGGCCTGATCAATGTATCCCATCCGGTAAGCAATTTCTTCCAGGCAAGCAACCTTCAGACTTTCCCGCTTTTCGATTGTGGAAATGAAGTTGGCTGCTTCAAGCATCGCATCGTGGGTCCCAGTATCTAACCAAGCATACCCCCGACCCATGAGCTTCACATCTAATTGGCCCGCCTTCAGGTATTCGTTATTAACATCCGTGATTTCTAATTCACCACGGTCAGAAGGCTTGATTTGCTTAGCAATATCCACGACATGATTGTCATAGAAGTAGAGCCCGGTAATTGCATAATTGCTCTTTGGCACCTTCGGCTTTTCTTCAATCGACAAAGCATGTTGATGGTCATCAAATTCCACGACCCCAAACCGTTCTGGATCGTTAACGTGGTAACCAAAGACAGTGGCGCCAGTATCCTTTTGCGCAGCAGATTGCAATAATTTTGACAGGCCAGAGCCATAGAAAATATTGTCACCTAAAATTAAGCAGACACTGTCATTACCAATAAAGTCGGCACCAAGGATAAAGGCTTCAGCCAAGCCATTTGGCTTTTCCTGCACTTTGTATGAGAAATTCATCCCTAAATCAGAGCCATCGCCCAATAGGTTTTGGAATAGTGGCATAAATTCAGGGGTAGAAATTACCAACACGTCACGAATTCCAGCCAACATTAACGTGGACAATGGATAATAAACCATTGGCTTGTCATACACTGGAATTAATTGTTTTGAAATACCACGAGTGATCGGATACAAACGTGTCCCTGAACCACCCGCAAGAATAATACCTTTCATGGTAGCCTCCCTATAAAGATTATCAAAAATATTTTATCATTTTTTAGTAAATAATTCTTTCCTTAATCAGCTTAAGTACTTGCTTACGGCCCGCAGAATCCATATTGAATACTGGTAAATACTTAATTTGGGCCTGACGCTTAATCAACCATACATTCAATAATCTTTCTCCAAAAAAGCCGTACAATCTTTGTTGATATTTATCATAATTTGAAATATCCGTTGCTAACTCTACTTTGCTTAAGACTGAAAATAGCCATTCACAATAATTATCCATTTCCTGTTTAGTTGTATAAAACATATTATAAAAGGAGCCCTTTTTTGAGTGTTTCATGTATTTATCGAAAGCAGGCTTATAGTCTGGAAAATCTTGTGTGATTATTTTTTCAAGAACCCGTAAATCGTTTATGTTATGATTTCTATCAAATTGGTTCCATAGTGTGCCCGGACCACCGCTTTCAGGTTGGGGAACAATCCATTGATAACCCTCGCGTAATAGTGCATCAAGTTCGTCTGTTCGAATAGGATTTACGTGCCCACTAACAAGCATTTTGCAATACATAGACTTCCGATTATTAAAGCTAGCAAAAAATCGTCGATAATGCGACAATCCAACATTCTTGTTTTGATTAGGATTCTTCCACATCCAATAAAGACCTGTGAGTTCACAATAACTTGGGTTTTTATCAGATATGTTCACACCAGTATTATCCGTCAAAAAATCATCTGGATTAGAATTTTTATTAGCTCCCACCATCAATGGCTTATACCCATCAGGCAACAATGTGTAGTTAAAATGCTTATGGGTGATAACATACATTACCATAATAAAATTCCTTACTAATTTTTTTCTTTCCGTTTATTAATTAATTTTACAGCTTGGTCAACAATCGGGGCGTGTAGTAATATAACGCCAACACAGTATACAATCGCTCCCGCAGCTACTTCAACAAGAAGATTAGGGACCGACATACTTATAATACGGCTTAATCTGAATACGATCACAAACATAATAATACCACTCACAAGGTATTTCCAAATAGAATCAAATAATTTTCTCCGGCTTATTGTATTTCTAATATAAATTAATTGTACTGCCGTGACAGCAAATTCAGAAATTACCGTTGAAATTGCCGCACCTTTTGCATTCCAGATTGCAATTAATAAAACATTAGAAATAATATTCACGATTGCACCGATAGAAACTGAAATCGTATATTCATTAGTTCTATTTACCGGCATTAAATATTGCGTCCCAGTAACGTTACTCCAAGCAATAAATAAAATGATTGGCGACTCAAACATCATTAATTTACCGGCAGGTGCGAACGAAGCGCCTAAAAACCAGGGAGCTAACGGGACTGCAATTGCCATTAGCCCAAACATCATTGGGACGGCTATAGCCGTAATAAAGTCAAAAGAATTATAAAGACTTGTGCGAACTCCTTTGATATCGCCGTTTGAGAACTTGTTTGCAATATGAGGTAACATAACTTGTCCTGAAGCCGTTACAACTGCTAAAACAACCTTAACAATTTTATCAGTATTTTCAAACTGACCTAATTGATTTTGGGAAGACATTCTCCCCAACATCAGCCTATTCACCACAAGATATATTTGAGTTGTAATAGTCGGAATAAAGAGTAGTAAAGATGGATAAAAATGGGAAAATGGTTTCCAATATTTAATTGGGACCCATTTTATAGCCTTACGTAAATATGGCCATAATGTTAAATTCCCAGCTAAACTTGAAAAGCCTAACAATAAAATGTATTTCCCTAAATCTGCATGACCTTTAACTAATAGGAAAATCAGAGCTACCGAAATTAACTTTACTATTAGGTTTCTTGTAACGATCCTTTGAAAATCTTCCATTCCCATAAAGTACCAGGAAACATCGACTCCTGCTGCAACAATCCATAGCGACTGTAAGAGAAAATACACTTTAAAAGTGGAGCTAAAGATCAAAACAGCAACAAGATATAATGTAAGAGCTAAAATAATTGTTAAGCCTTGTAATAATTCAATCCCCCAGAATATTCTGGATCTTTCTTCAAGGTTCTCCCGATGATACGCAATTTCTCTGTTACCATACAGAGCAATTCCCATCTGACCAAACAACAAAAAGAAGGTCATCCAGCTATTCGTATAAGAGTTAATCCCAACCAGATCAGGCCCCAATACACGGGAGATGTAGGGAACCGTGATTAGTGGAACAATCAATAACAGGACTTGATATACCACGTTATACAAATAGTTTTTAATAACCTTCATCTTTAGTCGTTAAACTCCTTTTCAACGGTTTTTAACGCTGCTGCAATTACTTGATCCATATTGTAGTAGCGGTATTGCCCAAGGCGGCCACCAAAGATCACGTTGGCAGCATTATTTTGCGCTAATTCGGCATACTTTTTGTACAAGCCATTGTTTTTTGAATTGTTAACCGGATAGTATGGTTCATCACTACGGTGCCAGTCAGCTGGGTATTCACGGGTAATCACTGTCTTACCTTTGTCGCCCTTGCCAAATTCAAAGTGCTTGTGTTCAATTACCCGCGTATATGGTGTTTCCGCATCCGTATAGTTGATAACAGCATTTCCTTGATAATTGTCTTCATCCAACTCTTCGGTTTCAAAGCGCAGACTCCGATATTCAAGTTCGCCAAGTTGATAATCGAAGAATTGATCAATCATTCCAGTAAAGACAACTTTCGGATAATCCTTTAAATATTGCTCCTTATTATCAAAGAAATCAACACCAGTTTCAACCTCAATGAGGTCATTATCTAACATTTTTTCAACAATTTGCGTATAGCCACCAATTGGAATCCCTTGATAGTCATCATTGAAGTAATTGTTGTCATATGTTAACCGAACTGGCAGCCGCCGAATAATAAAGGCAGGTAACTCAGTTGCTTTCCGGCCCCACTGCTTTTCGGTATAGCCCTTAATTAACTTTTCGTAAATATCGCGACCAATTAATGAAATGGCTTGTTCTTCAAGATTTTGGGGATCTTTACCAGCCATTTCTTGCCGTTGCTCATTGATTTTAGCCATGGCTTCATTAGGCGTCCGCACGCCCCACATCTTGTTAAAGGTGTTCATGTTGAATGGCATGTTATACATCTCACCCTTGTAATTAGCTACTGGGGAGTTTGTATAACGGTTAAAGTCCGCAAATTGGTTAACGTAATCCCACACTTTTTTATTAGAAGTATGGAAAATATGGGCACCATATTGGTGAACCTGGATTCCATCAACTTCTTTGGTATAAATATTTCCAGCAATGTGATCGCGCTTTTCAATTACCTTCACGCGTTTTCCACGTTTAGCTGCTTCATAAGCAAAAGTGGCACCAAATAAACCGGCACCAACTACTAGATAATCATATTTCATTTTTAACTTCCTATACTTTAATTATTAATGTTTATTTTAGTCAATTATTGTTATAATATCGTATTTAAGTGATATTAACAATATTTTGTAGCATACTTTAGTCTCTCTTAGGAGTTTTTCATGAAAAAAGGAATTTTGTTTGTACCCTTTATGACTGGCAAAGGTGGAACTGAGTCAGTTGTTCATAATCTTTTTCAATCCCTTCAAGGCCAAAACAACATTAATCTCACTGTCTATTCGATCGGTGGTAGCGATGAGTATGGTTGGACAAACGGAGTAAATGCAAAAATATCAGAAATCAGTCATAGTAGAAAATTACGAACGCTTTATTACCTATTATTTTTACCATCCAAGATCTACAAAATTATTAAAAATGAACAACCAGATTTTGTGATATCAACTAATCCCATCATGTGGTTTCTCAGTAAAAAAGCAGTTCAAAGGCTAAAGTTAGATATTCCTGTAATTGCCTGGTACCACTATTCACTCCAGCAAAAACCCATTAAATCGTTATTCTTAAAGTCTGCTGACTATTTTTTGGCAATTAGTAGTGGAATCCGTAATCAATTAGTGGCGCGAGGCATTCAGCAAGACAAAATCTTTTTAATCTATAATCCAGTTACAAGTGACTATCAACCAATCAAGCGTCCTGACAATGTAACCCATTTCATTTATTTAGGGCGAGTTGATTTGAATAAGCAAAAAAATGTTCAGGAACTTATGCATGCACTTGCTTTACTACACGGTAAATGGGAACTAGATGTTTATGGAGATGATTCAAAAGCTACTAATGTTAAAGATCTAGCTAAAACATTAAATATTAATGATCAGATCAATTGGGAAGGCTTTGTTGCTAATCCATGGTCAAAGATTCCTTCTGCATCGGCTTTAGTATTAACATCAAAATACGAAGGCCTCCCAATGGTGCTTTGTGAAGCAATCTCTCATGGTATCTATGGTATTAGCTCCAATGTGGCAACTGGACCTGCCGATATTATTAATAGTTCTAATGGAGCTTTATATCATCCAGGAAATATCCAGCAACTTGCTGAACAGTTGCAATCGGTGATCGATCATCCTGAAAAGATGCCGTTACAATCCACCATCATAAATAGCAGTAAGAAATTTTCTATTGATAATTATGGCCATTATTTCATTAATGCATTAAACACAATCTTAAATAAATAACGGATTTATCCAAGAACAGGATAAATCCGTTATTTGTTTAGTTTGCTAGATTTTTAATTTTTTGAGCGTCTTGAACCATTAAATAAGCAAAGAAAATTTTGCCTTTTAGATGATTTCGCAGCGGTGGATATTTAATAAACGTAGCAATATTAGAAAGCACAGAGCTATGGTTAATAACATCACCATACACTTCAATGTACCTTTTATCCTTACCAGTTAACCGATCAACATACATCTTTTTAAATTCGTTGCTAACCATGAAAACATGCATCATATTATCTTCGTCCATCTTTTGGTTAAATAAACGATGAATTAAATAGGGAATCGTATTTTTTTGCTTGCTACCAACAACATTATCCCCATGTTGACGGTACAAAATTGTTGGTTGGTTGAGATATTCAACCTTGCCAAAAGCCGCCGCAATTAATGCTAACCACCAATCATGCATGTAGATACGATTAATATCTAATCGATCAAATTCAACGTAATCTTTTAGAGCAGAATTAACCATCATCGTACATCCAGTAATGCAGTTACCAAACATCAAATGGGTAAATTGGTGCCAAACATCATCACCATTCATTAACTCATCGCCGTTAAGATCAGCATCGACGATTTTTAGATCGGTATGGACGCAAACCGGTGCCCCTTGCTCTTCACTCTGTTGCATCAGTTGCAACGTAGCACCGACTTTATTTGGTAGCCAATAATCGTCTTGATCAGAAAACATATAGTAGTCTGCGGAAGTGTGTTCAAAAAGATCCATAAACGAATTAACTACTCCCACATTATGGACATGACTCTCATTAAAAAAATGAATCCGTGCATCTTGTTTTGTGTAGTTACGAATAATATCCTGAGTTCGGTCCTGTGAACCATCATCCCTAATATATAATTGCCAATCTGGATAATTCTGATTACGAATTGATTCAATTTGTTCTTTTAAATAACGCTCACCATTATAAGTAGACATCAGAATGACAACTTGCTTTTCCTTTACCATTTTAATTACGTTAATTTTTCCCTTTCCAATTCGTCAAGCTGAATGAGACGACCATTCCGACTAACAATCCCAGCGCTGCACCAAGGACTGCATATTTCTTAACAGACGGTTTGGTGGTGCTATCAATGTCATTTTTACTTGCCATAGAAACAACTTGAACCTTAGACGCCACTGGGCTGTATGTTGAAACCCTTTGTTGGGCAACTTTGGCAACGGCATTAGCCATTTTAACGGATTTTACTTTACTGGAGGATGTAGCAGAAATAGACAAAACTAACGAGCCTGGATGAGTATGTACAGAAACAGCGGAGCCCAAATCTTTAGCACTGATATCCTTACGATCATGTTTAGAAAGAGTCTGTCGTGCTAAAGTCATCGTTTTGTTGCTTTCTAAAACTTCTTCATATGACTTCATCATTCCCAATTCAGCTTGAACAGCAGAATTTTTATAATCTGTAGATTTTAAGTTTTGGCCAACCATAACACTACTCTTAGCCGTGTAAGTGGTAAACTGCTTTTTCTTAGCATAAAAACCGGCTACCAATATACCAACTATCATTAAAATGATAATGATAAGGACATTTTTGGTAATAATCTTTTTGAACTCATTTATTGAATAATTTTTTTGCATTCTTCGACTCTCCTGTATTAGCAAATAATGCCAAAATAAAAATGTTGTAAGTAATCTCTAACAAATGTTGATCAATCATGCTACTAATCATCACTAGCAAAATGATCGTTGGTAAAGCATATTGCTTTTTGATTGTCTCACGAATCGAGATAATAATCATTACTATCATCAACACAAGCCCAATAATAATACCATAAATTACTATTAGACGAATATATGATGAATCAATATAAAAGTAAGCTGCCACATTGTTTCTAGATAAATGGAATCCTTTTAATCCTCCCCATCCATGTTCAATAATTTTTTGACCAAATAGCGAATAATTATACCTAGATAGGGCAATGTGTCCATAATTAAGCCTACCTGACAAAACTTCATTCAACTTTTTTAATAATGCATTGTGTGGACTAAAGTAACTCGTTAACAGTATGTAAACATAAGGCAAAATAATACTGAGTGCCCAAAAATGATCCACTGAATAATCAATAAGCTTATTTTGCTTTTGGTAAAACTGTGCCTTTCTAGCTATATACATTAAAGGAATAACTAACATAATTAAAATAGTATCTAATCGAGAATTAGTTATAAAGTACACCATCATACTTAAACCAATCGTTACTAAATAAAATTTATAATTAAGTTTCTGATAATTTAAATAACAATAGGCTAAGACCAAAAAGAAAACATATGAGGCAAGATCCGTAGGATAGTCAATTCCTAAGCTATATCGATAGATATCATCACGTAAAAAAACAAAGTTTTGAATAATTCCTGATAATGAATATATCATGACTAAAAGCAACATTATCAAATTAGTTTGATAATATCTTTCAATAATTTTGTGGAAATCAATTTGTTTTGCTCCAACCATAAAGGTCATCAAAACCATTAAAGAATTATTGCCTGTTTTTCTCCATGAAATTGCACCTAGTAGCAAAATTAATGTAACGCCAATGTATCCTTTAAATGAATATTCATCAAATATGTATATCTTAAGAAGCAAAATACCAACCATTAGATAATTAAACCAGTTTAAGTGTTTTACTTCAAAAAATGGCATAAATGACGTGTTAATAATGAATGATACTATTAAGGTAACAGTGAGTGCGAAAAAATATATTTTTTCGCCATCAATTCGAGCATTATCAAATTTTGCTATTTTCAATTTAGCCAAAATCTCTCTCCTATTTAGTATCTATGCATGCCCCGTAATTTTCCGCTTAATAAAGTTACCGCCCTTGACCAGCCAATTTGTATGTTCCATGAACACATACTTAACTTCTACTGTTTGGTATTCAGGATGTTGATCTAACCACACATCGAGCAGTAATTCACTCAGGAAACCATAGACCCGTTGTTCATACACAGAATAATCAGAAATATCAGTTTGAGCTTCCACCTTCGCTAAAACATCAAACATCCAAGTACAGTATTCGTCCAGTGGTTGCCGTTTCATAATGAACATGTTAAACATGTGGGCCCAGGTCCGCTTCATAACCTTTTTGAAAGAAGGATAGTATTCAGGATAATCGTCCTTGATCACCCGTTCCATCACTTCAAATGGTTCATGGTGATGAGCATGGAGGTAGTGAGATTCGTTACTTTCAATATAGTAACGGCGCTTAGGAGGCAAGATAATGTCATTGCTTTGCAATAACTGGTTTACCTGCTCAGTACTTAAGACATCATTCAAATTCTTGTGATGATTTAAACTCAGGTAGCGCCGGTAGTGCACTAACCCCATCGCATCTAAATCAGAAAGGTTCTTCCACCCCCAGTAAATTGCCGTTAGTTCGTTATAGGTCGGGTTTTTTTCTGAAATATTGTCTCCTGTATTATCGCCCTGAAAGGTCTGGTTTACGTCAGGATGGAGTTCCTTACCAACAAAAACCGGCAGATAAAGCTTATCCGTCGGCATTTGGTAATTCTTATGTGCTGCAACTAATACTTTAACCTTCATAATTCTCCTCTAGTATGCACCGTTCGGTTTAATCATAATTACGACCGTTTTACACATAATTTTTAAATCGAGCCAGATCGAACGGTGCTGAATGTAATCCAAGTCTAATTGAACCATCGTGTCAAAATCAACATCGTTCCGACCAGTTACCTGCCAAAGTCCAGTAGCCCCTGGAGTAACCATCAAGCGTTGCTTGTCATAAGCCGTGTATTCAGCCACCTCACTTGGCAGTGGTGGCCGTGGCCCTACAATACTCATGTCACCCTTAATGACATTCAGCAATTGGGGAAGCTCATCGAGACTGTACTTCCGAATTACTCGCCCCACCCGCGTGATTCGCGGGTCATCCTTCATCTTGAACATGGCCCCATTAATTTCATTTTTTTCACGTAGCTTTTCCAATAATTCATCGGCATTGGAGACCATCGAACGAAATTTGTAAATCTTAAAGATTTTGCCGTCCTTACCAACCCGCTGCTGATTATAAAAGACTGGTCCATGGGGATCATCAATTTTAATGCAAATCGCGATTAGCAAGAGTAGCGGGCTAATGATCACTAAGGCAATGGAAGAAGCCACAATGCCGAAGAGCCGCTTAATAATCCGGTAACCATACTGGTGGTTCAGCTGCTCCTCATTAATGTGTATTTCTTGATTCATAATCTTCTCTCGCTCTATTTAATAGATATCTTATATATTTTACCAGCTACCTGGCCATCCGAAAAGAGGTTTAACCAAATCGTAAGGGAGTTCTAACAAAAAAACGGTCATTTCTGACCGTTAATTCTCTAATCAAATTTCACTGGATCAAACCAGTAGTCAATGTAATTACCTTCCCCGGTTGGTTGGTCGCTGTAACGGGAAATTATTTGCAGCTTATGACCCAGGTACTCGGTTGGTACCGTAAAGGTAGTGTCAAAACCAGATTTATCGGAACCATAAACGCTTGGGTAAGCCTTGGCAACATCTGCCCGATCAGTTGACACAACCACCTTCCGGGAAATTTCCTTACCAGTTGTAGCATCATACAGGATCAAGAAGTGATAGGCCTTACCGGCACTTTGGTCAGCCGCATGCCAGCCACTGACCGTTAAGGTGTTGCCACTCAAACTAAAGTTATCCAAGTTCCCAGTATTTTCGCTAAATGATTTGGTGTTGGAATACCACATATCGGTCTTATTACCTTCACCGTTGCTGGAATCACTGTAGCGAGAGATGATTTGAATTTCATCACCTGCGTATGCTGGATCAAAATCGGTTGTGATGTCAAAGCCAGATTGACTGGCGTTGGCGATGCTTGGATAAGCGGCTGCAACATCACTCCGCTTAACACTTGGAACCAAGATCCGCTTAATTTCCTTCCCCTTCGTCTTGTCATAAATGATAATGAAGTGGTACTTTTCACTGACACTGGCGTTAGTTGCTTGCCAACCGGAAATGTGAAGCTTGTTATTAGTAATTTCAAAGGTATCTAAGCTACCGTTGTTGTCGCTAAATGACTTTGGTGCAAACCAGTAGTCGGTGTAAGTCCCCTCACCATTGGTTTGGTTACTGTACCGGGAAATGATTTGTATTTCGTCATTAACTGGCCAGTTCGCCATATTGATGCTCAGACTAAAGCCAGAGTTAGCGGCGCCATAAATATTGTAGGCATTCGCCACGTCAACCCGGGAAGTGTTATCAACCCGGTAACGGCCTAATTCTTGACCCTTGGTGGCATCGTACACGATGATGAAGTGGTATGGTTCGTTAATGGAAGCATCCGCCGCATGCCAACCAGAAACGGTAATGGTGTTGTTGCTGGTGTTAACGGTGTAGTTGTCAAGGCTTCCAGCATTGGCATTTAAAGTAATTGGGTTGTAGTAGATATCCTTCCCCGTCGTTGGTTCACCACTGGTGTCGGAGGTGTACCGTGAAACCACTTGGATGGTCCGGCCAGCTAAGTTGCTGGTATATGGAATCGTGATATCAAAGCCACCCCAACCAGAAATGGCCAGGTCTGGGTAAGCATCAGTAACGTCCTGACGGTAAGAGCCGGCGACTTCAGTCCGGTACAATTCTTGCTTAGTATTCGCATCGATGATGATGATGTAGTGCTTCATTGATGAGTCATAATTATTGGAAGCGTGCCAACCAGAGATGTGAAGTGAGTTACCTTGAACGGATACGTCTTCCAGGTTCCCGGTGTTGGTAACTCCTTCAATCGCGGTCTTGTCCCAGGCCGTCAGGTTATACCGTTGAATGATCGAGTTTAAACTGGTCGTGTAGCTTGGGTCCGTGGCGTAACCGTCTTGCCGGATCAACCGAGTGACGGTTTGGTAGTCGGTTTGCCAAAGCAGGTTGGCGTAACGACTGTTTTCGGCTAAGAACCGACCGTGGTCTTCGACACTTTCGGAGTTATTATCGTACTTCCGGAAGGCAGCAGTAACGTAAACGCTCTGGCCACCGTAAACTTCCCGAGTCTGCATGTAGATGGATTGACCGTTGTAGCTTCCCTTGATCCCAAAGAGGTTGTGACCCTGGGTACTCAAAGTGGATTGACCCCAGCCACTTTCTAAAATAGCTTGGGCCGCCGTCAATGATGGTAAGACCCCATACTCTTTCCAACCGTTGATGGCACCATCATAGATACTGGTCAGAAAATTGATTTGTGATTGGGTTAACCCACTGGTGTTTAAACCGGCAGTGGCCGATGAACTCCCCCCAGAAGCGTTCGAAGCACTAGCAGAGGTGGTGTAAGTGTTCGTCGTGGCGGTAGCCGTATTGTTAGTATCCGCTTTGCTGTTCGCACTATCAACCGCTGATTGGTTCAAATCCACAGCCCCTTGGTTCGGATCCGTGTTCGTGTATTGAGCAACCTTGGAACTATCCAGGCTTTCCACCGCTTCAGTCGAAATGGCGGAGTTGGAAATCGTTAGTGTACTCGTTTGGGATGACGAATTTTGAGTGTCATCATTAGTATTATTGTTATTATTGGTGCCGGTGGTACCGTTAGCCCCCGTCGTCCCGGTCGTTTGGACCGTACTTTGAGTGGTGGTAGAAGTAACGGTATCCGCGTTTGCCTTTCCATGGAACATCAAGAGGGAAGCGCTAAATGTAAAGATGACTGGTAAAATCACCTTAATCGATGTATTTTTCTTACCTTGACTCTTCATTATTAGTGAATAATACTCCTTTACGTGTTTCAGAATCTTATGCTTTTCTTTAATACTGACATATCATAACACCAGCTTATTACAGTCTGGTTACAAGACAATATAATGTGCGTAACACACATTTAACCTAGTTATAGTCCGTTCGCTGCCAAAAACAAAGTAATTTATCGGAATTGGGCGAACCACTGGTCGATATCATCGAGGTTGAAACCCTTGCGGTACAGGGCTTGCTTGATCTTCATTTGGCACTCATAGCCCTGGTAACGCTGGTACTTACGCTGAAGCTTGGTCGCTTCCCGGTCGAGCAATTCGATTTGGCGATCGGTATCCACTGGCGGCTCGACCTCGTCTTTGATGGCATTAAAAATCTCGGTGGCGTAGCCATTGGTCATTAAGCCCTGGCGAACTTTTTCCTCCTGACGACGGGTTGGTTGCGATCGGTAGCGTTTGTAAAGTTTCTGGGCCAGTTTCGTGGCGTTCTCAAGTTGCCACTCATCCGTAAATTGTCCTAAGGCATCATCAATATCCAATTCCCCGATCCCCTTTTGACGGAGCTTTTGGCGAATCACGCGGGGACCCTTGAGCTCCGTATTCATCACGGTCCGGACATAACTGGCCGCATAGTAGTGGTCGTCGAGTAGCCGCTCACCCCGTAATTTCTGGAGGACGGGGTCGATGAACTCTGGAGGCGTATCGAGGTCTTGCAATTTCTGAACAACCTCTT
Organism: Limosilactobacillus caecicola; assembly: GCF_943192935.1. Classification (GTDB taxonomy): domain Bacteria; phylum Bacillota; class Bacilli; order Lactobacillales; family Lactobacillaceae; genus Limosilactobacillus; species Limosilactobacillus caecicola. Next base: position 73,271 of record NZ_CALPCI010000001.1, read on the forward strand.
TTTCCGTCCGCAATTGGTGCGACAAGTAATCGAGCATCCGCCCGTAAGCCTTGGCGATCTCGTCATCCGTGGTAATCTGGGCGACCTGCTGGTCAGCCAATTCCATGCCCTTCATCAACCGATACTTAATCAGGACACTCTCCGCCACCGGGAAGGCGTACTGACCATCCAGGTAGACGTTGTAGCGCCCCTTTTTCTTTTGTGCTTCAATTTTCGTGATGGTTTTCATTTTTTTATTTTCTCCGTGTACTTTTCGGCTCCCGATTCGTTATTAGTAAATGTAAGTTGTGATCACCCTTACCAAACTAATTCATTTCGAGGAGTTTTAATCATGGAACATCAATTTAAGTCCAACAAGTTGCAAGTCAAGGTCACGAGTGCTACCCATCCAGATGGTATGATCCGGACGTTCAATAACGTCTGTGCCCAACCAGATGATGAACAAATCAAGACCTTTGTCGACGGCATCGTCGCCTTAACTGGTGAAACCGTTGTGTCCATCACCCTTGTCAACGCCGCATTGATCGCTAACAACTAGGAGGAACTAATCTATGAAGACTTTAAACTTATCATTCAAAGGGAGCTTAGGTAAAGCCCACACCCTGAAGTTGAACTACGCGAGTGAAAATCTGGATGAAGCCGCCATCCGCGCCGCCATGCAAAAAATTACAGCTAGTCAACTGATCCAAAAAGATGACGACCTCTTGTACGTCATCCCAGCTTCTGCCAAGTACGTCACGACCACTGACGAAGTGATCTTCGCTACAAAGTAACCTCATAACCTCCCTACAATTGAGCCGGGTTCAATTTGAACCCGGCTCTTTTCTTATGCCTGATGATTACGGCGGTCCCGGATCCACTGGATTAGGTGCCGGCGTTCGATAATTTCGCCCTCGTGGGCTTCCTGCAAGGTGGCGTTGATGGTAGCGCCAAACATGACGAGGATCCCAGAAAAGTCGAGCCAGATCATCATCGCAATGAAGGCTCCAATCGTTTTGTAAGAGTTGACCCGGCGGTTGAGGAGTTGGGCATACATGGAAAAGACCCGCGAAAGGCCCATCCAGAGTAGTGCCACCACCACTGCCCCAACCACGACGTACCGCAGCTTCACCCGGGCGTTAGGGACAAAGTAGTACAGTAGGGTCAGGGCCACAAAGAGGCTAAAAAAGGTCACCGGCCACTTCAATTGGGCGAAGGTCCGAATATAGGACACATTATAGTGAAAAATTGGTTGGAGCCGCTGAAGCAGCTGTTCACCAATCCCGTAGGTCAAAGCCAACAGGAACAGGAAGAACATCACGACTAACATCCAGATGAAGGACACCGTCCGGTTCATAATCGGGTTTTGGTTTTCCGCAACCCCGTAGGCGTGATTGACACTGCGCTGGAAGGCCGCAATCCCATTACTCGTCGACCAGAGGGCGATGATCGCCCCGGTCGTCAGCATTCCCCCACTGCCGTGGGCCAGAAAATCGTAGATGATTGGTTTGATAAAGGAAAAGACGGACGATGGCATGGCCGTTTGTAAATAGCTGAGGACCGTCCTGGCGTCCAAACCGACCATCGGCAAGAGGTTGCCGACAATCAGGATCGCCGGAAAAATCGACAACAGCGTATAGTAGGCTAATTCGGCGGCCGAAGAAGTAACCCGGGCCATTTGATAATGGTTCCAAAAAACCGTCATGAATTGTTTAAATTTTCCAGGTTGCTTCGTCATCATGCGCCTTCCCCAAAAATTAAGATGCGTCTATTTTAGCATGGACGCATCTTTTTTGTGAATTCTACTTACTTTGTGAAATTGAAAAAGAGTTGCTTCTTGAGATAGTTATGACCTGACGTCATATCATACTGAACTAATTGATAGTCATGCCACAATTGCTTCTGGGCCTTTGTGAAGTGCTTGCTGGAGACAATTTTGCCCTTGGCATTCACAAATTGTGGTGAGGAGTGATAGCTATTGGCACTCGTATTATTGGTCTTCAATGAGACCGCCGGTAAGTCCTGGTAGACCTTGGTCAAAAGTGCTAAGTACGGGGTCACTTTGGAATTTGTCTGTTCAGCCATCATCGCGATGAAGTCGTTTGGCGCGACAACACTGCTGTGGCCGATGGACTTCTTCGCCCCTTGCCGACGCGCGGCTGGGTTAGAGTAGATAAAGTAATCCGTTTCGTGGAGTTTCAGGCCATCCTTACTCATATCGTTTTCATAGATCCCCGGGAGGTGGTCACCATAAAAGACCAGCGTGATCGGTTGTTTGGACTGATTGATTTGGCGAATGAACTGCTTCATTGCTAAATCAGTGTAGTGCAAGCCCGTCGCGTACTGAGCAACCGTGTCCGGATTGGTCGAAGCGCCCTTGATTTTCGCCTGGTACTTCGCAGAGCCGTTATAGTAGTGTTCCGTGTATGGGAAGTGGTTTTGCATCGTCACCAGGCTGATAAATTGGGGCTTCTGATAACTCTTCAGCTGGTCCAGAACGTTGGCATAGGAGGTGTAGTCGGACAAGTACGGGCTGCGGTCAATTTTCTTTTGGTGCTTGATCTTGTACTTACTACCGAGGTGCATGAACTTATCAAAGCCAAATTTTTTGTAGACCGTTTCCCGACTATAGAAGGTCCCCACGTACGGGTGGATGACCGTCGATTGCTTAAATAATTGGTTAATCGACCACGGTTTAGTTTGGAAGGTCACTAGCTGGGTGTACGGAGTCACCAGGGTTGGCGCAAAGTTGGCTAAAGCGAGCCCGGTCAGGGACATGTATTCCATGTTGGCGGTCCCACCACCATAACCGGAGGAGATCATCACCCCACTCGTCGACTTTTTCTCCATGGATTGGACAAACGGCATTGGGTTATTTTTTAGAGTTACTCCTGGTACCCGGGTCGGGTTGGAATAACTTTCACTCAGGTTAAGGATAATCGTTTGCTTGTTCAGCTGGTTGTGACGAGTTTTATTAATCTGTTTGGCCGTCAATTGGTACTTCTTGGCAATCTTAGCCATGGTAGCTTTGGAGTAACCAGCGGGTTTATCCATGACCGTCACGTCCAAGTTATCCATAAACTGGATCAGTGGTCCGTTGACCCGTGCCCCACTTAACTGGTTGTATGGATAAGATTCATCACCCATTCCTTCCATAAAGGCCTGGATTGGTGAATTTTCGTGATTCCAAAAGGCTGAACTCCCAAAGGCGAGGACAGCGATCGCGAGGTAAGTAATCCGCCGCGGGACCGAAAGCTTAGCAGTGGGGTACTTACGATTCCAATGCCAGATCAGGAGACAGGCCAGGATGATCAGCACGACCGCTCCGCCCAACAGCCACGGGCTCACCATCTTGAGTAAGCTCCCGTAGGCTTGGTACATCACCATTTCGGACGGCATAATTGGTTCGTTCCGCGCCCCAATCTTGATCCGGTTTGCGACGATCCAAACAACGTTCACAATCGTGGTAATACCAATGCCCCACCAGAACCGGTTGGTCAAAGCCTGGAAAAATTTAAACATTAGCCAAATGAAGACGGTCGTGAGCAGGATGATGGATTGTTTATTGCAGAAAATGTAAATCAGCGTGTTATATGACTGCATATTCGGCGTGATCGTCAAGCCATCGTCCATCGCGAAGAAGGATACTAGTGAAAGCCCATATGTGAAGAGGAAGGCCCAACAATCCTGATGATGGGCACGCCAAAATTCAGTCCACAGCTGGTGAAGGCCATGTGGTTCCTCAATCACGACGAGCCGTTGGGCGTAGCGTTGGTACCAAGCAGTCTGGGTGAATTTATGCATGACAATGGCACAACCCTTGGCAACCACCAGTAATAAGGCAGCCGCCACGACCATGAACGGGTACTTATAAAGGCCCCGGTGGAGGTGACCGTTAACACTAGCAATAAATTGGTCTTGGAGAATTGGGTAGCTAGCCAAGAGAAGCGTTAAGAAAACGGCATTAAAGTGTAGATGCAACTCTACTTGGGCAAAGAGCAGCACAATCCCTAACGCTACCAGGATCGTGAGGACATTGGCAGGACTGGCGAACCGGGCGACCGTCGAAAAATCATTGTGGTAGGTCATGGAAATTTTCGGCATCACACCTGCCAAGACCAGGTTAAGAAGGAGAACCCCCCCTAAAATGAATTTGGGATGTTTGACAAGGGCGGTACCATCCAGATCGCTGAGGGTCGCCCCAAGCGTCAAGATGACTAATGTCAATAATAAGCTATAAGTGGTCCCGAAGCCCCACAAATCGCTATTGAAAATGAAGCTGGCACCTAATGCCAAGAGCAGGCCTCCACCAATTCGGTGACGAGTGCCACTGGGTAAATTAGCAAGGTACGGAATGAAATACCGTCCCAAGATGATCGCCATCACCATTGGCACAACATTACGGGTCAACGGGAAGAAGGCGTTGAATAAGGTCGTGAACTGGAATTGGGCCTTCCAAAGTAGATAAATCAACGTTTCAGCAAGTCCCAACCCAATGACTTCCAGCCACGTATTCACAAGATTGAGCCGCCGTGGCCGTTCGTGCAGGAACTGCTGACCAAGTTTTAAGAAGACGAAGCTAGTCGCAACGTTCAAAAGAACGTGCACCACTTGGATCAGCATGATCTTGTGGTTGTTCAGCGCATAGTTGGCAAATGGCAGCTGGGCGTTCCAAAGCCAGAGGTTGAGAACCAGCAGTCCCATTGCGAGATTAAAAATGATTGGTGATGACTTCTTTGTTTGCATGAAAATTCTCCACTATAAAATTCTTACCTGTGCAGCAAGGATCCATTTCTCCCAAAATTAAAAAAGATGCGTCTATTTTAGCATGGACGCATCTTTTTTGTGAATTTGATTGAAATTAGATAATCATTGGTAATGACTCCAAGCAGAATATATGACAACTGTATTGTTCGAATCATCAATTTTGTAAACAACCCGATGCTGAACATTAATTCTTCTAGAGTAGTATCCTTTTACGGGAGGAACCAATTTTTCAAAACTTTGGTTGGGTGCATAAGGATCCTGTCTCAACTGAGCAATCACGTCAAGTAAGCTTTGTTCAAGATAGGTTCCCTTAATCTTTTTAAGATCTTTCTTAGCACCCTTTTTCAATTTAATACTATACACTACAATTCATTCCAAACTTTATCGAAATCTTCTTCCGCATCATTAGCTCGATCGCGAATTTGCTTATCAACTCCCTGATTAACTAAGTAAAGCGTCTCTTGGATTGCGTCCCAATCATCTTGACTGATCATAACCGCACCCTTTTCTCCTGCTTTAGTTGGTTTGATAACTACTGGCTTTTTATCACGATTAATTCCCTTAATAATCTGGAATAAGTTTTTCCGTGCTTCAGTTGGGGTTACAATTTCATCCATTTCTGACCCTCCTATGTACTCTATTGCGTACATCAATTTTATCATCTCCTTATTTTTATGTACAGCTTCATGTACGTGAAAATTTTGTAACTAATCCTCACGCATTTTAGATCTTTTCGCTGTCATTATTAATAGACGATATTTATCGGAAAAATTATTAAAAAATCCCACCCTAACAGGTGAGATCTCATCAATTATTCAAATTCCTTAGCAACTTTCAGAGCGATTTCAGAATAGTGGTCGAGGTACTTAGCGTATTCGTCATCGTAAAGGTACTTGGCATCCGCTTCCGGATCCTGGGACGTCAGAATCTTGGGACCATCATCGGTGATCACCAGCGTGTGTTCGTACTGGCAGGACCAGCCACCATCCATCGTCTTGGCGAGCCAGCCATCAGGATCGCTAGTGTCGGCTTCCCAGGTCCCTGTGTTAATCATCGGTTCGACGGTGATCGTCATCCCCTTGCGCAGACGAGTCCCCTTCCCGTGTTCACCATAGTGTGGCACCATTGGGTCTTCGTGCATCGTTGGTTGAATTCCATGACCGACAAATTCACGGACATCACCATAGCCATTTTCGTCTTCGGTATAGTGCTGGATGACCGCGCCAATGTCACCGATCCGGTTGCCCGGCACACATTGGTCAATCCCCATGTAGAGGGACTTCTTGGTAACATCCATCAGCTTCTTGATTTCTGGCTTAACCTCGCCAACTGCGTAGGACCAGCAAGAGTCAGAAAAGGCCCCGTCAACACTGACAACAGTATCGATCTTGACCAGGTCGCCTTCCTTGAGGATCAGCTTTTTCCGTGGGAAGCCGTGGCAGATTTCGTCATTGACACTGACACAAGTGGCATACTTGTAGCCTTCAAATCCGATTTGTTCGGCCTTGGCACCAGCGGCCTTAAAGTATTTACGGGCGAATTCTTCAATCACCCATGAAGAGATGCCGGGGCGAACAATTTTTTGCAAACCGATATGCATGCCGGATAATGCGGCCCCAGCCACTTCCATCGCGCGGATTTCCCGTGGTGATTTTAGACTAATCATTGAACATTGCTCCTTCTATAAAATTCACTAATGTCTAGTATAGCACTAACCGGATCTATGATATACTAGCCTGTGAACTTTATTTACGGAGGAAATACACATGAAAGCAGTTGTTGTTTACGCAACCATTACTGGAAATAACGAAGACGTCGCTGACATTGTAACGGACGCTTTGGAAGCCCAAGGGGTCGAGGTCGACGAAAATGAAATGACAATGGCCGACGTTGCCGACTTTGAGAACGCAGACATCTGCGTGATCTGTCCCTACACCTACGACGAAGGTGCTCTCCCAGATGAAGGACTCGACTTCTACGATGATTTAAAGGAAGCCGACCTGTCCGGCAAGGTCTACGGAGTTGCCGGCTCTGGTGACACCGCCTACGCAGACGACTTTTGTGTCGCGGTTGACGAATTTGGCAAGGCCTTTGATGAAGCTGGCGCAACCAAGGGTGCCGAGAACGTCCACATTAATCTGGCACCGGACGAAGACAACATCAAGACGCTCGACCAATTCGTAGCCGACCTCGTCAAGAAAGCCCAATAGAGGTGCCGCATGATCAAGCAACTTTGGAATAAGTATAAGCAGGTCATCGCCTACCTTTTCTGGGGTGTCGTGACCACGATCATCAACATTGCCTCCTACCAATGGCTGAGTACCGGGCTCCACTGGAACTACGAAGTGGCGACCGTCATCGCCTGGTTCTTGTCCGTACTGGCGGCCTTCTTCACCAACAAGGTGTGGGTATTTGGTTCGCACTACACCACCTGGAAGGCCTTTTGGATCGAAATCATTGAATTCTTCTTCTACCGGGGGTTGACCCTCCTAATGGACATGGCCTTCATGTGGCTGGCACTCAGTGTTCTCGGAATGCGCGCACCAATTCAACAATTGATTGCCAAGTTCCTGGATAACGTTGTCGTCGTGATTGCCAACTACGTTTTCTCGAAGTGGCTGATTTTCAAGAGCAACGAAAAGATTGAAGATAAGTAAGAAAAGCCCCCGCTGCGCAAAGGTGCAACGGGGGTTATTTATTATTGCAATGCTAATTTAACCTTTAATATGATACAATAATTGACAGATATTGAGTCGTTGGTGGTGTCTAATCTCTGGTTTGAATCTTAACTGGAGGTGCTGCCAATGGAGGTTGATCAAATTAGTATCCTCGAGTTCATTTATGAAAGGATATGTTATCCAAATGGACTTCTTAGATCCATTTAAAGGATTCGCGCAAGTGCTCCAAGCAATGCACGGACTTCCGACTGGTGTGCAGTATGCAAGCTTAGTGACCGTGGTTGCTTTGGCTAGCATCTGTGTCTGGGCATACGTTCATTCACGTAAATAGCGCAAAATAAAAAACACCATCCTAAGGTTTGACGACTAAATCGATGGTGTCTTCTCTTCATGTAACTAATGAAATTATGAAATTAGGCATTGTCAGCAATACTTAATATCTCGAAAGGATCTGTGTTACCAGCGCAGGTCCTTTTGATTATTTATATTATATTAAATTATAATCAATTAGTAAATAGAGTCAACTAGTGATATTTTATTAGAATTAACGTTCAATTAATCAACGGCTATCTACGGGCTACATTGATCGAACCTAACATCTGCAATTCTAATAATTTAGTGGATTATCAGCTACTTCTCAATCAAATTAATGATCAATGTTATAATTATACCAAAACGGTATAATATATAATCACTAAAGGAGTTGACAACATGCTGCATCGTGAAAATAACATTCGAACATACCATACTAGTTCCGCTGCGGACCTACTCCAAGAGGTGATGGACTTTTATAACATCACTCAACAAGACCTCGCTGATCGAATCGGTACTACGCAAAAACATATCTCTGATATTCTTAACCGTAAACGTTACCTCAACGAAGTCTTGGCTCTCAGCATCGAAAAAGTGATGGGAATTTCCAGTGAACTTCTCCTGTCATTGGATGCCAACTACAAGCTGCAAAAAGCAAAAGATAATCCAGAACAGTTAAATGAGGTTTCTACCAAGTCCCCGCTCTTTCTCCAAAGATATGACTGGGTGACTGCTTAATATCATTATTTAAACACTAGCGCCCATCTCGCAATCGCGAGATAGGCGCTCTTTTAGAATTCCCGTTTAATAATGTCGACAATATGGTCCGCGGCATGGCCATCACCAAAGATATTCCGACCGCCAGAAGTCATCTGGTGGTAAATTCGTTTGTCATTCAGTAATTCAAAGACCGCCTGTTGAATCGAAGTCGGATCCGTTCCCACAATTTTGGCGGTCCCGGCCTTAATGGCTTCCGGTCGTTCCGTATTCTCCCGCAAAAGAAGAACAGGCTTATGGAAAACTGAGGCCTCTTCAACGGTCCCAGCCGAATCAGTCAAGATGAACTTGCTACGGGCAGCCGTGTTCAAAAAATCCCCGAGGTCCATCAGCGGCATCATATGGATCCGGTCATGGTTGGCCAGGATTTTCGTAGCGATATCAAAGGCCCGTGAATCCATTGCCACTGGGCAAATTAATTCAATGTCCGGGTTCGTTTCGACCACGTCACGCATGGCCCGGAACACCCGCTCCATCGGCAAACCCGTGTATTCCACCCGGCCCATCGTTAAGAGAATAAAATCGTGATTTCCCGGGATCTCATCCAGTAACTTACTATGATAATCCGGATCATAATATTGCATGACCGTATCGATAATCGTGTTCCCAGTCACAAAAATCCGTTCACTCGCCACGCTTTCATTCAGCAAGTTTTCACGTGCCTGCTCAGTGGGCGCAAAGAAGACATCGCTGAGCGTGTCGGTGAGGTGCCGCTGCATTTCATCAGGAAACGGGTGGCATTTGTCGTAGGTCCGCAAACCGGCTTCGACATGCCCGACCGGCAAGTGGTTATAGAAGGCACTTAAGCTCGCCGCCAACGTCGTGATCGTGTCCCCGACCACCAGCAACATGTCTGGCTGAGCGGCGCTGATGACGGTTTGAAAATTATGCAGCAACTGGCTCAATTGTTCCAGCATGCCAATCTCGTCACTGGATTTGACGTTGAGGTCAAAATCAGAATCAAAGCCAAAGAAACGCATCGCTTGATGAAGCTGCTGGTACTGTTTAGAAGCGACAACGATCACGGGCTCGAAGGTCTCTGGATCAGCCTTCATTAGCTTGATCACGGGAGCCATTTTAATCACTTCTGCCCGGGTACCAAACAGGATCATAATTCGAATTCGCGCCACGTTGCCGCCTCCTTTCTTAAGAAAATCTCAATACTTATTGTACCGCGATTTAGTTTACAAAACTAGGACAGCACAATTACAAAAAGAAAAAATGTTCTATTAAAAGCCGGCCACGACAACCACTAATTTCATTTTTAGAGTGAAAAGATCTACATATAAAAAAGCACCCAGCTGACACTGAATGCTTCGGGATGGTCCCATCCGGAATCGAACCGGAATCGGCCGCTTAGGAGGCGGATGTACTATCCAGTTATACTATGGGACCAAACAAAAGAAATTATCCCATTCTTTTGATTTGAAGTAAAGATAATTTCTTTATTTGTTGGCTTGGGACTTCCGACGGTGTTTCAGCCGAATTCCCTTATTTTTACGTTGCTTATGCCGGTGCTTTTTCTTGGGCTTAGTAAAGTTGTCCAGCGTCCGGTGAACGGACTTTTGAACCGCGTCTGGTCGCCTATGCTGAGCTTTTTGAATCCGCCGCGAGTTTTCGTGGCGCACCGTCTCATCCGGTTTTTGGTCGTCCTTAACCGCCTGCTCATCCTTGATCAGGTGGCGGTCAATCGTCAAAGGCTCCAGTTGGTAAGCCGTGTCCTGTAATAATTTCTTCAGGTCACGGAAGTCGTGGTCGTCGCCAAGATTAATTACTAATCCTGGTTCACCCTGGCGACCAGTCCGGCCAGTGCGGTGGACATATTCTTCCACTGACTGGGGCAATTCAAAGTTGATGACCGCCGGTAGTTTTGGAATATCAATGCCCCGCGCTGCCACATCAGTCGTTAGAAGTAACTTGATTTGGTGCTTCCGGAACTGGCGCATAACCTTCTCCCGTTCGGTTTGCCGTTGGCGCCCACCAAGGGTCGCTGACGAAATCCCTTCGTGCTTCAAGCGACTTGCCGTGTAGTGGAGCGTTTTGATACTAGAAAAGAAGACCAGCGCCCGAAAATTCTTTGTCTTACTCAGCCGTGCCAACATCTGGGCCTTTTGTGCCATCGTCCGTGATTGAAGGAGACCATGCTTGACTGGTCCCCGACTATCATCTTGTTTACGGACATCGTATTTCACCACATCACGACCAAAGATGACATCCACCTGGCTCAGTTGCTTGGAACTTGTGGCTGAGAAGAAGGCCAGCTGAGTACTTAACGGGGTCCGTCGTTCAATATCCTCGACGACCGCTTGAGTATCATCACGCAGGAGGTCATCCGCTTCGTCGATCACCAACGTTTTCAAATGTTGCAACTTTAAACGACGGTTATCGAGCAGGTGGAGGACCCGGCCAGGGGTCCCAACGACGATGTCGGGGTGGCCCTTTTTAAGACGGTCCACTTGGCGCCGCAGGTTCGCTCCCCCTGTCAGTGATTGCACCTTAATCTTGAGTAGACTTGCCCACTCGCGCATGACCCGGGCCGTTTGTAAAGCCAACTCTTGAGATGGTTCCAGCACCAAAATCTGGATTCCATTGCCTGGCGTGACCCGCGTCAAGAGTGGCCAAGTAAAGGCTAAGGTCTTCCCCGAGCCAGTTGGTGCAATCCCAACGACCGTTTTACCAGCGGCTAGTGAATCGTACACCGCCGCTTGGATCGCCGTCTGCTTCTTAAATCCACGTTCTTCAAAATGTGCTTGTAATCGTTCGTCCAAAATAACTCCTTTTTAGCGGTTACTGTCCGATGAGAAGGTCAAGTCCGCAGATTGACGAAGGTCAAACATGACGGAGTTGACGATCCGGGCAGTTTCAAACCACTTGTTGTACCGCTTCAGTTGTGCTTGATCATCAGGATTTTCAAAGACATCCGCAAAATCGTTTAGTTCATCAACCATCGAGTTGGTGTAGAAGACCGGTGCCTTGATTGGTTGGGCCTGCTTCTTATCGTTGTAGTAGGTCACCTTAGTGGTATCAAAGATACTGTCAAAGTAGAGGGTATCCTTGAGACCATAAATTTCCGAACCAAGGTAGGAATTAGCCGTCTTCCCAACGTTTAAGGTCACTTCAAAGTTATCAAAGGTCAGGATGGCCACTCCCTTACCGTCAACCCCGCTGGCAACCATTGTTGGAAAGTAAACCACGGAATTCGGTGTCCCAAAGAGGTCCACAGCAGCGTAAACGCCATAGACACCGAGATCTTGAAGGGCGCCCCCAGCAAATTCAGGAGTAAAGATATTTGGATATGGCTTTTCACCGGCCAAGACCTTGTCATAACGTGAGGAATACTTCATGACCGTGAAGGTGGCCCCTTGCAGAGTCTTCATTTCGTGCATCTTATCCTTGGCCTGCTTGTAAATACCGGTGTGGACGTGCCGAGCGGCTTCCACCAACCGTGCCTTGGGGTGGGCATGCAAGAGGGATTCGATGCCACTAAATTCTTCTGGATTGACGAACGCCGGCTTTTCAACAATGATAAACTTATCATTTTCAATCGCCAACCGAACTTGTTCGTAGTGCAGGCTGTTTGGTGAAGCAATATAAACAACGTCAAAGTCACCTTCGTCAAAGAAGTCTTCGAGACTGTCGTAAAATTCGGTCGCACCATATGGCTTCCCAAATTGTTTGGCCCGGTCAAGGGTCCGTGAGTAGACCGTCGTCAATTGGTAACGACCAGTCGTCTTCGCAGCATCTAACATCTGATCAGTAATAATATGGGTGCCAATAACTCCAAGTTTTAACATCTTAATCAATCTCCTTTGCAATCATTACAAGACCATTATACAAATTATTGCGGCTTTTTAACAGAAATGAAATCTTTTTCTAATAAAAACGTGTGTATAATTACCGTGTAAGTTATTCAACAGATAAAAATTCTAATTATTAACCAATTGGGGGAGTCAAAATTATGAGAAAAAAAGGAATGTTACTGTTCGGCGCGGGATTAATGGCTGGAATCTCAAGTTCATTTGGTTTCAGCCATTCAAGACGCAAACATTCAAATCCGACTTCTCCGTTATTTTACGCGGGTACATGGGAATACTTCGACGAAGAACGGAATCGGTCGCACATCATCACGATCGCTCCGGATTTTAAATTAGGCATTGACCACCAGGAAATTCCGGCGACCGTCGAATTCGTGAGTAATGCCAAACTCGTTTATTTAGACAAGTTTGGCTACCACATCACGGTCAAGGCCAATGAACAAATGCCGGTCCAGGTCATTGACGAAGCCGATGATCAAGCGTACAACATCAAACCAATCGTTAAGGAAGCATGAGCTAAAATCGCTCATGCTTTTTTGTTATTCGCTGTGCGATCTCTGTGCTAGAATACAATTATTAGTTATTCAAATTAGATGGAGATGACAGTATGATTCAAAAATTAGCGGTTTTCTGTGGCGCCCGACCTGGCTGTAATCAAGAATACATTACGATGGCCAGCGAATTTGGCAAGGCAATGGCCGACCACCATATTGACCTCGTGTACGGTGGTGGCAAATTTGGCTTGATGGGCACAGTCGCGAACACCGTGCTTGATAATGGTGGGCAAGCCTATGGCGTGATCACCGAAGAACTTTATTCACGCAAGACGAGTTTGGACCGGCTCACTGATCTCAAGGTGACCCCCAACATGGACCTGCGGAAAGAGGCCATGATGAACATGGCCGATGGTCTGGTGGCCCTGCCCGGCGGTCTCGGCACGGCCGAAGAAGTCATTCAAGCGGCTTCTTGGACCGGTGTTGGTGATAATTCCAAACCGGTTGCCTTCTTTAATTACAACCATTTTTACGATGACATGCGCAAGCAATTTGAAGTCATGAACCAAGAAGGGTTCCTCGAACAGGAATACCTAGATGCCGTCTGCTTTGCCACTTCATTTGATGAAATGCTCAATTTTATGAACCACTACCAAGCCCCATCGTTCCGTCAATACCACTAAAATAGTTCCTGCATCGCCGCTAATTGCCCCTGAATGGCATTGGCGGCGACTTTTATTTGCTCCGTTTCCAATGGATAAAGCGGCAAGAGAACATAATTCCCTACTCCTTGTCGCGTCAGTTGGACGGGATAGCTGACATAGCCACCAAATTGGGGCTGCTGAACAGCGACAGAGAACGCTTCGTGACTATCAAGCAAAATTGCCTGAATGAGCCGACTTGTCCAGGCCACGAGTCCGTTCCAATCAGAACCTAATCCCCGCAGGGCGTAGAAGCCATTCATTTTGGCCTGAACTTCGAGCTCGTGGTCATCGAGCCTTTTGCCGTAAACTGGCTGGTCGATTGTCTGGCCGTTGATCCGGACTGTTGACCAAGCCGTTACCAGGGCACCATCATGTTGCCCATAGACGTAACCATCAATTGAACGGACCGATTGGTGCGCAGCAGATTGAATCGCCAGCCGCAAGCGCGCGGTATCCAGAACCGTGCCAGTACCGATGACCTGCTTGGGTTGAAGTGACCATTCCTGCTGCAGCAACGCCGTTAAAGCTTCATTCGGGTTGGCCAAGTTGACCACGACACCTTTAAAGTCGAGCGGCCGGATACGGTCAGCCAATTTGTGAACTGCTAACGCGTTCGTTGCTAACTCTCCAAAACGGTTGTTCCTTAGCTGCTCCTGCTCGCCCAGGGCAACTACCAAGATATCCAGGTTGGTGAGCGCTGACCAATCCTGAGCGATGATGTTAGCCGTTGGCCAGGCAACCTGGAGATCATTTTGCAAGCCCACGACCCGATCAGCGGACTTGTCTAACAGCAACAACTGATCCACCTGACGAGTAGCTAATAATTGGGCAGCTAGTGAACTTCCCACCTGACCTAACCCCAGAATACCAATTCTGCGCATCCGAAAATCTCCTCTCTAGTGAAAAGCGGTGTTGGCGACGCGTTGCGTCGTTCAACACCGCTAATTAATTGATTAAACTTCTGGAAAAAGTGCCCGAAGGTATGCTTCGGGGCCATCCGGCATTTCAATTTCGAGTTCCGGGTCCAGTTTTTCAACGTGGTCACCGTATTCGAATTCAACTTCATCATTAATGGAGACGTGAATTCCTAAAGTAATTGCGACCCGGACCAACCGCTGAACGGAAACGGAACTTCCTTCGGAAATCACGGTCAGTGGTTTGCCGGATTGGACGAGTTGTGAGAACCGGTCGTTAGCCAACTTTAGGCCAAAGGATAAGAACTTACCATCGTCAATCTTGCCAACCATTTGACCACCAATCGTCAGGTTCGGGTCTTCAATCCGCCGTTGGACAAACTTGAGGGCTAAACGGTACCGCTTAGGAGCATCGTATTCGTCACAAAAGGCCGCCAGTTTGTCAGTAAATTCAGTGGCTTCCTGCTTGACCCAGTCAAATTGTTCGGTCGGATCCTGCATGGCAACCGCCAGGTTACGTTCACGGGCGTCCGCGATCTCTTGCGGCGTGTATTCCCCCACTGGCTTTACCAGGTGGTAAACCATCACGAGTTCGATAAAGTTGAGCGTATCTTCGCTAATCCCCGCCCGGGAGAATGGATCCAGGTCAAACATCCGCATACTAATGAATTGAACCCCTTCTTCAGGAAGTTTGCGAACGTCCTCGGTCTTGCCATGGAAAGCTACTGGACCAAAGAAGTCACCACTATCAGTGTAGGTGCCATCTTCCAGGAACTTCGAATAGGTCGCCACGTACTTGTCAAATGAATCGTAAGCCACCTGTTCATCAGGTAAATTATGGTAACCCTGTGGGCCATTCCGGAAACTCCGGACCTGGTGATCCAGATCAGGAGCAATGACATCCTTGGCCTTTGGTGGCACCGGACTGGCCCCAAAGAGGTAGGTGAAGAGCCACTGGAGGGCATAGTAGCCCAGGCCTAATTTAAAGTAGATGTAATTACGGAAAGCTGCCTCACTCTCGAATTCGTGCTGACCGAATTTTTCATAAAGCATTTTCAGCAGGTCTTCATCAAGACTGTAACCAACGTGGACACCACCAATTAAGGCGCGTTTCACCCCAAACTTTTCGGTCATCCGTTGGTAGCGCGCCTTGGCACTTTGCTTGGTGCAGCTATCAGCCAGTTTGTCCAAATCATTCAGGTACACGGGAGTCGGTGCCAAGCTCAATGGCCATAACCGTTCCGTTTCATGAAGGGTCCCGTCCACGATCTGTTCCAAAATTTCGAGCTGACGGACCGCCGCTTTCGCGCTGCGGACAATGATAGCGTTAAATTCCATGAGGTTATCTGCATAACCACTCGACAAGTACGGGTTGCATTCGCGGTCCCCCAAGTCCCTGGGATATGGGAAAGTGCTGGTCCGCCCGTTGGTTAAAATCCGGTGCATCTCAGTCCGCATGCCAAACCGACCTTCAAACATCAAATCGCGAAACGCTGGTTCATGAAATGCGGTTGCTAATTCTTGCTTATCCATCTATTTCACCTTCATCTACATCTTTTTCTCTTATCAAATTGGTTCTGATTACTTCCACAAGAAGTTGGCAATCCAAGTGTCAACTTTTTGGCTCTTGTGTAAACCAGAATGAGTGGCTTTCGCGCCCCGGAAACACTTATTTTGTACCGGAGTCTTTTGGTGACGTAAGAGGTAGTTAACCGACAACGCCGAAGCATTGGAAACTAAGCCATCCGAGTTACTACCGTCACCGAGGTTACCATAAATGTTTAAGACCTTGATTGACTTCGGAAAGCTACTGCTTAATTGCATTAATTGTTGATAGCTTGGGTAATAGCTGTTCGCTGGATACATCACGCTCGGCTTGTAATGATCTTTGGAATTCACTTTGACTTTGTTGGCCTCATCATTCAAGGAAATGACCCCATTAAATGGTCCAGCAAGGATAACAAACTTTTTCGTCGTTGGGGTGTGGCTTGGCTGGGCAGCCAAAGCTTGGTAAACCGCCACGTTACCGGCCGAGTGAGCGACAATATTGACATTGCGAACGCCTTCCTTTTGGTAGAGGTAGGTCATGGCTTTGGTAAACCAGTGCGCATTCGTCGTGGTGCTAGCTGAATTATTCAGAAAATTAATCTGCACTAACGGGTGCTTCACCTTTTGAAACTTGCCAGAAGTCTCTAGTTCTCCATTGGCCTTGACGTTAATCGTCAACACCTTTTTCGTACCAGAGTATCGCTTGCTCAAGTCGCTAATCATTGTGTCCGTAGAACCATGGGTTCCTTGCAAGCCATGCACAAAGACCGTCGGCGTCCCACCAGAATAGGTGCTCGCCGCATGCCCATTAACGCTACAAGCAACAAAGGCGACCATCAAGGCCACCAGTGTGCTAATCACTTTTTTTAATTTCATTAGTTTTTTAAATCCTTCTTAAAAATTAAGTACAGTGCTAACATACCACAAAATGATCGCGAGCAGGTAGTTTTTTTGAGAAATTCTGGCCACCGATTATGAATCAGCGACGTTGGCCCCCGCTAAATGTTCTAATAAGTAGGCCTGCAGGTGGTTGAGCTGGTAGGTCCCCCGCCGTTCGGGATAAACAAATTGCAGTTGACTACGCACTTCCGGAACCAGTGGTTTCATGACCAACTGATCGTTCAAAAAGGGCGCCGCCGACCGTTTAAACAGGATGGAAACCGTATCTGGATTTGAGAGGATGCCAATCAGCGTTTCAATATGGGAACTTTGAAAGACAACGTTGGGGGTAAGGCCGCATTGTTGAAACAGTTTCACGATCGGCTCGTAAACTCCGGAACCAACTGGTAAAGACGCAATCTTCGTATCACGTAAGTCATCGATTGTGAGGTTGGTAACCCGCCGTAACGGGTTTGCAACGTTCATCAACACCATCAATTGGTCGGTCACCAAAGGCAGCTTCTGGTACTCGACCTCGCTAAAGGCCATCGTCTGCGTATCCCGCAGGATCGCCGCATCTAATTGTCCAGCTTGAAGTTGCTCGATGATCGCATCACCGTTATTTTCCTGGAGTTGAACCCGAATCCGGGGATATTGGTGGTTAAAATGATTGATGCACGAAGCAATTCCATACTGCCCCGCCACCGGAATCGTACCAATATGTAGGACATGATCCAAGTTATCCCGGTTCAGCGATAGCTCATTCATCATTTGCTGGTACTGCAGCACCATCGCCACGGCATGCTCATAGACTACCTTGCCGCTGGGCGTGATTTTGATCTGGCGACGATTGGAAGTGTCAACCAGTTCCACATTCAGTTCATCTTGCAGGGCACGCAGCCGTTTGGAAAAATCTGACTGTGACAAGTGAACTCGCTGAGCCGCCTTAGTAAAACTTTGCAAACGATACAACTGAATAAACGCTTCTAAATCCGTGATCCGCATTTTGACACCCCCCAGATGTTCCTTCTATTTTACAATATACGAAAAGCTGGGGTCAAAATGACCCCAGCTGAAGATTTTTATTACGCTAATCCCATCACGTGGAACCAGAACATGATGACTAAGGCAATCACAAAGATGGCCGGAGTCAAAGCAAACCCTAATTTAGAAACTTGCTTTGGCGTATAGCCACCGCCGTCCATCCCGACTAACACTGCCAAGTTATGGAATGGCAGGATATAGTGCAGGTTGGTGACGGAGAAGACCAGCAGTGAAATTGCTAATGGGCTGATCCCCATTCCAGAAGTGGCCGCAATGAAGGCTGGAATCGTAATCCCCATGACAGCAATTACCGAGCCCATGAACATGTGAATGATCATCGCAAAGATGGTAATTACGATCGCGAGCAGGTAAATGTTGTGTGGTAAGTTCCCTGGAATGACGGTCTTCGCTAACCACTTGTTCATCCCAGTATCAGCACCAACGTTCCCGATGGCCATGGCAGCCGTCAAGAAGATCAGAACGTTAATTGGTACCCCTTCCCAGGACTTGGCGGTCAAGATTCCACCAATGACCGGCAGACTCATCAAAATGGCAACGGTCAATGTTAACCAACCAACATCAATGCCAGTAATGCTACTGGTCAACCATAAAATAATGGCCACGACAATCCAGAAAATGGTCCGCTTTTCCTTGCCATTCATCTTGCCGAGCTTGCTTTGTTCATCCTTTAATTGTTGGATATCAATTTCCAACGGCTTGTTTGGCCGGAAAACGAACATAAAGATGAACATGGTGATTAAACCGGCAACGATCATTGGCACACTCATGATTTCAAAGTAACGGACGAAACTAACGTTGACCCCAGAATCGGCAATTGCCAACGGGTTTAACGAAGTATCCCCAGTCAGGAACACTCCAGATAGTGGACAGGACGCCGCGAAAATTGCCAAGGCTAGTTTCGACAAATCATCCTTATCCATATCAGCGGCACGACCAACGGCCACGACAACCGATAAGATCATGAAGGCCCGTGGCCATGGGTGGGGAATCAGTAACGCCAAAATCAAGGTCAGGGCGAAAATTGAGACAATCAACCCGTTCCAACTCCTGACAAAGCGAATGATGAAGGCGTAAGCAATCCGCTGGCCAACCCCCGATTCATTCACGGCACCGGCGATTAAGTAAGCCCCCATCACCAGCCACATTGTTGACCCCGTCCATGGCTTCGAGAAGACTTGAGATGGAGTCGCCGTGTTGGTAATGATTAGCAACATCAGGAAAAGGCCCCCGACGTAGGCTGGTTGGGCAACCTGGGTCGCCCACCAAACCACCGTCATCAAACTAAGGGCCAGGTCCATCTGCCCGGCAGAACTCAGACCACTAATTGGTGCTAAGTAGATTGCCAAAAAGACAATGATCCCACCAAAGAAGCCCAGGGTCCGTTTATTAACGTATTTTTTATCAAGAACAGTACTCACTATTGATCTCCTTTCCAGCGGTGACCAACCTCATTTTGGATCCCAAACGCATCCAAAATTTTCATTGAATGGTGGTCAACCAGATCTGAAATCGTTTGGGGATGGTTATAAAACGCTGGAATTGGTGGAATGATCTGCGCCCCAATCCGTGACAACTTCAGCAGATTTTCCAAGTGAATCTGACTCAGTGGGGTTTCGCGCGGGACGATAATCAACCGCCGCATTTCCTTGATCGTGACGTCAGCCGCACGGGTAATCAAATTGTCATCGTAGGCATTGGCAATGCTCGAGACGGTTTTCATACTGGCGGGAATCACCACCATGCCATCGGTTAAAAAGGAACCACTAGCAATGGCCGCTCCTAAGTCACGGTTGTTGTAGACATGGTCTGCCAAAGCTTCCATGTCCTTTAATGATGTCGTCGTTTCCAGTTCGAGGTTTTTCTTCGCCCAAGCACTCATCACCAGGTGGGTTTCCACATCTGGCGCCGCAGCGAGCTTTTCTAGCAAGTTGAGGGCGTAAACCGTTCCGGAAGCTCCCGAAACACCAACCACAATTCGTTTCATATTCATCATCCTCAATCGATTATTATTCCAGATACTTCTTCCAGTCCGGAACCTTCATAAATTGAGCACGTTCAAATTGGTCTTTCATATCAAACGGTACGGTACCGTCAATAACCAGTTTTGAGCTCATCCCACGGAACCGAATCGACTTCGGATCGTATTGGGGACGTTCAGAAGGATCCAGTGGGTGGTTCCGCATTCCAGGAAGGACCATGATGTCTTGGTCAGCTTGGAAACGGGTGTTCATCGTCCAAACGACATCGTTCATATCGAAAATGTCGACGTCTTCGTCTACCAGGTAGACCGTCTTCAGTTCCTTGAAAGCAGAGAAGGCTAACAAAGCGGCTTGCCGTTGGATACCTTCATCCGCTTCATTGTCCTTGTGGATTTGCATGATGGTCATCAGCTTACCACCACCTGCAGGTGGGTTGTAAACATTGACAACCTTGCCAGGGATCGCCTTGTCAGTTAAAGCCAAAATACTTGCTTCAGTTGGCAGACCGGCCATTGAAACGTGTTCTTCAGATGGCCCAATAACACTTTGCATAATTGGGTTATCCTTCCGGTGAGTAACGGCCGTCACCTTGATGACTTGGAGGGCTGGGTTTGCATCACCGTCATAACCAGGGAATTCTGGCATGGCCTTACCGGTGTCCGTGTTAATGTCTTCACGAATCCGTTCGTTTGGCATAATGTAGCCTTCGATCGTGTATTCGGAACGGGCGATGGCCTTTTCATCAACGGTGACCCCATCTACAATTTCAACAGGTTGTTGACGAATGGCTCCGGCAACACCAAGTTCGTTGTAACCCAGCGGAGTTGTCGGTGGTTCAAAGGTACAACCAATCGTGATGGCCGGATCCAAACCAATGTTGATGGTAATTGGCATTGGCTTGTTGGCCTTTTCGTATTCATCGGCAAAGTGACCGATATGACGGCCACCAGGCATAATGTAAATCCCCAGTTTGTCCTTGCCTTCGATACACATCCGGTGAATAGTAACGTCGCTTTCCTTGCCATCCATGCTGGAGCCCAAGACCACCCCACAGGTAATGTATGGGCCGGCGTCTTCCGGCGTGTTGGTTGGAGCGGCCACTAACTTCCGCAAATCAAAGTCAGGGTCAGTCGCCTTCTTTACCACTTCGTGCGCTGGTGCTTGGCTTTCATCAACGACCTTTGCCCACACTGGATTTGAAACCGCATGGTTCATGAATTCCCCAAGGGTCTTGTAATCAGTATGGAACATCTTACCAACCCGCTTCCGGCTGGCCATTAACCCGATTAAGACCCGGGTGTCTGGGAAGCCCTTCACGTTATTAAACATCATCGTTGGCCCAAGTTTAGTTGGCCGTTCAACGGTCCCCCGGGCACCAATGTAGCGGTACACACCACAAAGTTCGGCGTCAGGGTCAACTTCAACATCTGTTTCGTGATATTCTGCAGGATCGTCCTTGATCTCATCTAAGACCCGACGTAAATCCCATGGTTGCTCTGCCATAAAAACATCTCCTTAAATTGATATTTCTATCTTAGCCGATTTTGAAAGCGCTTTTTATTCCTCTTTGACGAGATTCTTATTCCAAAATGGAATAGAAAAATGGGAGGCCGCATGACAATTGCTTTCAAAGGGTGTGTCATTTCAGAAGCCAATTTGCGACATTTTACGAAACGCGCTACATTAGCGTTAAATTAATGAGGTGATTTTCATGGAAAAATTGTTTCAAGTAACACAAGCCAACTATACCTGTCAGGCGAAGGTAATCATGGAAAACAAGGACTTAATTGTCGACATCACAGGCGGCAATGTCCCCCACTTGGGAGTGATTGTCAGTTATGACCATAAATTGGACAAAACTGAAGAAATCAAATTTTACAGTCACAACCACCATGCTCACAAGGACTTTTACCTGGCCGAGCGCTTTGTTGATGACATCAAGGAGGTTCTTCCCGGCAGTCTCTGTGTCACCGCTGGCGTCCACGTTGATGGGATCAGCAAAAAACAAATTGAGGCCGCCTTTACCATGATGGATGATTTAGCAAAGCTGGTGCGCCAATGGCTTGAAGGCCTTGACCAAGATTACGTCGAACCACAGTACACTACGGGAATTAAGGACCAGGACGTTGACCTGAATCCACAAAAGGAGGACTAACGATGGCTAAACACTTTATGGCAGCTAAAGATCTTGCACACATGCCCAGTGATTATGTCGAACCATTACAGATGAGTGCGGCCGACTTTCCGGCTTCACAACTGAGCCCACAGGGCATGCAACACCTGTCAATCGACTTGAATAACTACTACCCCAAAGTCAAGTTAGGAGTTCCCTACGCCGTGAAAGACGGTGAAATTCTTCATCTCCAGATCATTGTGCCCGCGCTCCAAAACGACCAGCAGACCTTTCCACTACTAATGTGGGTCCAGGGTTCAGCCTTCCACAAACAAGACTTGGGCGATCGAATGGCACCAATGATGGAAATTGCCAAACACGGTTATGTAGTTGCAATGGTCGAATACCGACACGCTCCGGAGCACGCCTTCCCCGTCCAGGTCCGTGATCTGAACACTGCAACCCGCTTCATGCTGGACCATGCTCAGCAATACCATGTTGATCCGACAAAATACGTGGCCTGTGGTGATTCATCAGGCGGCCATACCGTTACTCTCGCAAGCGTCACCGAGGACCAACCATTCTTCAGCGACGAAGACATCCACACTCGACCACTGTCATTCAAGGCTTGTATCGACCTCTACGGTCCTACCGACATTAGTCGAATGAATAAGGTCCCCTCAACCCAGGACCACGTGACCGCCCACAGTCTTGAAGGTGAATTCTTCGGTACCAAGAATATTTATGATCACCCTGAACTGGTCCAAAAGGCCAACCCCATCGCCTACATCCGGAATGATCATGCTATCCCACCATTCTTAATTATGCATGGCAATAAGGACCGGCTCGTGCCGTTTGAACAAAGTTGCTTACTATACCAAGCTTTGCGGGATCATGATAAAACCGTTTATTTCTACCAGATTGAGAATAGCGATCACGCAACTGACGCTTTCTACCGTCCCGAAGCATTACGCATCATTCTCAATTTTCTCGCGCAATATTAAAGAAACCGGGCGACTTCAAGCGTCGCCCGGTTTTGTTTACAATAAATGTTCGAATAGTTTGGCAGGAGTGGGACCCAAGTCGCTGTAGTTGAGCAGCTGGTCATTGACAAACTGAAAGCCAGCTTTCCGATACGCCTTTTCAGCCGGCAGATTGGGGTCAATAATGTCAAGGTGGACTACCCGTTGGCCATTACCTCGGGCCCATTCAAAGACTGCCTGAAGCGTTTGCTGAGCAATTCCGTGGCCCCAAAATTGTTTGTCAACCGCAAAGAGGTGCAAAACTGCGATCTGCTCATCAGTAAATTTATGGGGCCAAGGGACATCACGGTAAGTCGGATCTTCCCCGACCGATACAACCCCCGCACCAGCAACCTGGTCCTCGACAAGGTTGATAATCACTTGGTGATCCGTAATTGCTTGAGCCAAACTCGCACGTGATGGGTAATCTCCCCAGGTCCACTTTGGGGTGTATTGATCCTGGGCTTGTTGATCACAGACCCTTTCATAAAAACGGCAGACCCGGTCCAGGTCTGTCGATGTTGCAAATCTAATCGTCATCAAATCATCCCCTTATGTTGAGAATGATTATAGCTAGTTTTTGAAGCGAACTCAACGAACCAGCTGGGTTTGACGCATCCGTGAGCGGATCAGGCCCTGGTACTCGACGTTGTCGTAATTGCCCAGCAATTCACTGGCTCGGGCCAGCGCTAAATCGTCAGGATTCGTCAGTAAACGCCGAATGTGTGGATGATCACTGACGTACTGCCGAGTAATTGATGACGCTTCGCCAATTCCATGAATGGTGAACCGCTCCAGATCATAAGCAGCCACCACGTGTTGAATTTCTGCTAACCGTTCCTGGTCTCTAAATTTAGTGATGTCTGTTGGTTGGTCTGAGAGATAAGAGCCCAATAGTTCAACAAAAATAATTTCCACATCGTTTTCCCGAGCAAATTCAGTAAATGCCGTGAGGTAATTCCACGGCATTGTCGTTGAGTCATGTACCAACATCAATTTGCGTGGTCCATAACCAACACGACGGGTCCAAATATGGTCACCATTAGCTAAAGTAACAAAAGAGGTTTGTGCAGATTTCATGATGCTCCCCCATTTCTAATCCGTTAATAATGTAAGCGATTTCCACGCTTACATGATACTCCTTTTCTCCACTATAAGTAACTAATCGTGAACATTGAATAAAAAGGTGTTAATTTCCCGGGAAATTAAAAATTTCAGAAGGCAATCTTTTCCTTAATTCTTCAAGGTTTTGGGCTGCTTTTTCAAAATATTTTGCTATAATAATGGTGAAATTTTGAGGGAGGGATTACCATGAAAAAGCCTTTTCAAGATATCCAGCCAACTAATCTGAAAGATCAGTACGGTGCCCCGACGAAAGCTGAAATTTGGTTTGGTAATCCATATATGCCATGGCGTGATCCACAAGTTCCAGGTGGAAAGTGGGGACAACTATTGACCATTCGATCAAGTGGCAAGTGTGAAATCGCTGCGCAAGTTTTTAATGATGATATTCGGCAACCCATTGCCGGTCAAGATCACGAGGAAATCCAAGTAACGCCTGAACAGGCCCAGGAAATGCTCGATGATACACTCAAACTTTTAAATTACTTCGGCAAAGTTGATACGGACCATCAACAAATTCGGACCCAGGAAACGACGATTTGGACAGACACTGGCAAGGTCATCGCTTTTTATGACTATGCTGGTGAAAACCGCCCCGTTTCTCAATTGGCAATGGCAATTCGACGGACCCTTGGTCAGGCCGATCTGATGGTCTTTGACGGCAATAGCCATGATGACTTTATTGACCGGTTCACGATTAACTACGCTGAAAAGGACGATTATCACGAAACACTGGTACTCAATCGAGCTGACAATTCCATCACCTATGATCGAAAAATCAAGGATGGTCCAACCGTCACAACTGTTTATCGAGACCTGGTGGATGTAACCCACATTTTGGATAACCTGAATTCAGTGGATTTTGCGGAGACCATCCCAGGAATTCCGGAAGACGTCGTGCCGGATCAGGAAGATAAGTTTGGCCATTTTGACTGTGTCATTCAACGTCGGCAGCTTCGGCCAATTCATTTCAGTGGTGATTATGAACAATACTGTCTACCGAAGCCGTGGACCACTCTTATGAAGGTCCTTGGTGATTTAATGGACGTGCCACCAATGGGAGAATTACTCAACCCCGATTATTACCAACGCCGGCGGCGGACGACCGATGATGTGATCTACCTCACGGTGACCTTCAACGAGTTCAGTAATCAATACCAATATTTAACTGACGATGATTCCATCGAAATTGGGGATCAGGTGGTGGTCCCAGTGGGCGATGACGACCACGAACAAACCGTCACGGTGGCGGGCAAACACTACTACAAGCGTGATGAAGTCCCCTATCCCCTGGATAAAGTCAAAGAAGTCATCCGTAAAGCAAACGTCAACGATTAAAAAAATTCCCAGGTTGAAATTGATGTTCCAGCCTGGGAATCGTTTTTTATGATTATTTGTTAATACCGAAACCGCCGTTCCAGCTAATTTGCTTACTTGCTGCCAGCTTCATTTGTAGGAAACCGACTGCTTCCATTTCGCGGGCCCGCTTGAGGCTACCGGCATCCATCGTTTGTAGCGGTGAAGCCTCTAAAGCCGTTGCCAACGACTTTTTAGCCGCATCGTCATCACCAGCGATCAGGACAGTGGTGGTCGTGTCGCCAACCTTACCACTACTTAAAGTACCGGCAAAGTTGGTGTTAAAGGCTTTGAGCACTTTACTGTTTGGCAACTTTGCTTGCAATTCAGCCGCTGCAGAACTATCAGCCGGGACTTGTAATTCATCCCAGGTATCAAAGTTCAAGGGATTGGTAATATCAATTACCACTTTACCAACTAATTGATCGCCATATTGGTCCACAATGGAATCCAAAGCGCCATATGGGACCGCCAAAACTACGATGTTACCAAAACTAGTGGCCGGATGCGTGGAATCAACGTAAGTAACGTCGTTCCCCATCTCGAGGTTGTGACCAATGGCCTTCCCCATATTGCCAGTTCCAATAATTGTAATTTCCATGCTTGATCATTCCTTTCAAGTGTTAATTGATTGTCTAAGCATGGTTATTGTATACCAATTTCTTACTAATTAAAAGTAAGTGGTAAATTTTTTTGATAATTTTCCTTTGGAGCCGCCCTTCATAACCAATCAAGCCTGGTCATCATTTGAGTGCATCACGATGTTTGCGCATTGGTAGATTGAGATCGCACAACATAAGGTGGCAATTCCCATAAAACATTAGATCATCCGGACTAGAAATGGTAAATTAGGAACCCCAAGTTTGGTAAACAACGCCACAAAGTAACTAAAGCATGCGATAAAGGCCACCTCACCCAAAAAACGCCACTTATCCCATTGACGAATAAGTAACTGGTTAGCGACGGTCGTGAGAGTGCCGACAATAAACATCGGCCAACCAACTGTGTTCCCAAATAAGGCCCCGAGGTTAACTTCGGAGGCCGTCTATGGACTGGTTCCCGACATTTGAAGCAACTGTGAGCCCATTCCCAAATACGTTCACCAATCCCGTAATCAAGGCAAGGCGCCGGAGTGACGTTGTATTATTATGGTGATGGGGTTGTGAAGATAACATTATTGACTTCCTTTTTTAATTGATAATGATTAGCTTACTCCATTTTTGGACTTGTCGTACAAGTATGTAAAAGTATATAATTAGCATACTAGAAAGGTGGGTGGTTTAAATGCAAACACCAACAAAAAACAATAAGTTAGTTCAAATCAAAATTCCTGCACCCGTTAAAGATAAATTGGATGAAATCTTTGCTAAAGATGGGACTACAACCCCCCAAGCACTAAAGATGATTGCGACCCAAATCGCCAACAGTGGAATTTCACCATTCACAACCATGTATTATGAAAATTATACAAAACCAGTTAGCCCTGAACTAAAAGATCACTTACGGACTGATGAACTCGAATCACTAGGATTACTTTCTGATAAATCTGAAACTTACTCTACTGAAGAAGAATTAGATAATGCTTTTAAAAAAAATTTAGGAATGTAAGCCATGAAGTATCAAGTAAATATTCCAGACAAATTTTGGTTAAGCATTAAAAATTTAAGGACTCAATATACAAGGGATGAACTAAGTGAAATCGTTGCTGAACTTAAAGAGTCAATCCGAATGTTGGCTAATAACGGAAAGCTCCCCGACGAATATCATGACCATCTATTAAGACGCAGTCCTTATGTAAATTATAATGAATATCATATTTACGACGATGATGTTCTGGTAATTTATCAGCGACGTGAGAAAAAATTATATTTGCGCTTTGTAGAAGTAACGAATCATCAACAACTTAGGAAAAATAGTGATCATTAAACTTTACACACCTACAAAAAAAGACTTGATTGCAGAAGTTTTTCACAATCAAGTCTTTTTTGTACGCTGATAGTCGTCGCTTTCAGCTCCTCAATAGCACTGTGATACTCTCACCAAATAGGTAAGTCATTCGTAAGTAATGAAGCTTCGCTATGCTCGCTCCATTACAACGACTGACTCAACATGCCGTGAGCTGATGTAGTCAATTACACATTCTGGATATGCTGCTACGTTAGGTGTTTTGGTTTGTTTAGGCCAAGACATTATGTCTGTTAACTCGATGCCATAATCCCAAATTATCTCTGATTATCTACATGAGTAGCAGGTTCCAAATTATTACTGGTTTGGGGAAACACAATGAAAAGCAGTGGTATCCCAGGACGTTTGTGGGAAACTCATACTGTCAATATGGCAGAGATTGATGGTCGGCTTCCAGATTACTCTGGATCACTTTATAAATTTCACTATGTTCATCATCAACTTCTGTCGTATCTAAAATAAGAATTTCATCCACAAATGAATATAATTTTTTAGGAGATTCGCTAAAATCATTAGTAGTGATTAAAATATTTATTTTTGCCTTGGAATTATTTAA
This sequence comes from Limosilactobacillus caecicola, assembly GCF_943192935.1. Taxonomy (GTDB): domain Bacteria; phylum Bacillota; class Bacilli; order Lactobacillales; family Lactobacillaceae; genus Limosilactobacillus; species Limosilactobacillus caecicola. Next base: position 101,316 of record NZ_CALPCI010000001.1, read on the forward strand.
AACAGAACAAAATTTGGGGAAGTCTTTGTCATCCAATGCGGATTGTACTGGATGGAAGACCACGAAATCTTTATCAAATCCAAACTGAAAATCTCTATTTCTTTTCCATTGAGTAAAATTAACAGTTAAACCATTTATATTAAAAGCATCACTTAGATTAAGTTTTGGAATACTTTCCCTAATCCCTCTTTGCAAAAACTCTCTTTCATGTGGAACCGTTGTATTACCAATAACAATAGTTCCATCATCAAATCCTGTCGTTTCATAAAGGCAGGCAAATACTAGCAATAATTTATCATTATCAAAATACCCGCGTACCAGGATGTTATGTGTGTTGTCATCCAACAATAACTTCTCAAATTCACTAACAAATTCTTGAGGCTTTACCTTTTGAACTTTCTCTGTCATCCTTTATGCTCGCTCCTGTATTGTACAAACCAAATGGTTACTTCACCGCATAAGAAACTTGATCGGTAATATCGCAGATTTCAGAAATTTTAGCAATGATAGCTAAGATCACTGTCGCGGAGAAGTTGGATTCTATAACCGTTCCATTTTCCAATTTTTCTGTTGCACTTCAAGCCACCTAATCTTTTTATTAACCCTAATAATTTATTTCTCCGTTAGTTTTCTTTTCCACCGATAAAATAAAATCTGCCATTGTTGTTGCGGCATTAACTGCTAGACGTGCATGATGTTTATCAATAGTCAAACGTTTTTCACCAACACCATGAGAATCACTATTCTTATTGCGCATTTCTGATACTGCTGAAACTATATTTTCTAATCCAGATAATAAACGGTTGATCCTTTTATCAGCATTTCTATCTTCATGCATTTTATACTCGTCTTTAACCTGTTTATAAAGTTTATTTATATCGCCTTTAGTGCTGGGCTTAATATTCCGCTTTTCAAGCACATAATGAAAGGTTTCCTCTAATATAGTTCTGGCTTGTGTTAATGCACTATCATAATTTCCAATGTCAACATTACCTATGGCTCTTTTAGATAACAGTTTTATATAATCACGATCTACACTTTTTACATTTTTAATGGATATCTTAGGATCCGATGTATTATTAGAAACCATCAGAACTATTCGGTTATCAATAATCATCTTATTTCCACCAAAATGAAGTATTGTGTTAATTCTTTCAAGCGCACTTTCAACAGACAACTTATGGTATTTTTTAAATTCGTCCTTACTAAGTTCAGTACTAATGTCTCTAGTAAAATTAGATTCATCAAAGAGATAAGCAAGTATGCTTGGTATTCTTCCTGAACTAATACCATAATCAATTAAATCAAACATATATTGCCATCGAGACTTCATATCAGTATATTCCGTTGTCGAGCCAAATGTTTTTGCCACATCACAAATATCTGGTCCACTCAATCTTGGCATAGCTATTTTTAAATCAGCAACTCCAAAATAAGAGCCAATATTGTGTATCCTAAAATCACCAAATGTTTCGTCACCATCTAGTACCTCAACTATTCTTTTATTTTTTAATAACTTGTATTTTTCTAAATCCATAAACTTTGGACTCCCTTAATAGTTAATTATATGTCAAGTATACCATTGCACTACTTAATCATAACTGTATAGAAGCGAATAACAATATGTTGCTGTACACTTGTTCACTCAACTTTCAGCTATATATTCATCCGTTTCCGCACTTGCTTCATTCTATACCATACCAATGCCCAAGCCTTCTTTCACTCCCCTAATCAACTCGACCTGCCAAACTGGACACTCGCATACTCGACTATCGAAATAGGATTTAGAACATTCAACTCGCCGACCACAAAAAGAAAAAGTGTACTAATTCCAATCATTCAAAAAGGAAAAAGTACACTTTTAATCACTGATAAATGCTGTTACACCGGCGTTTATAGGCTATTCCCCTGTACGCTCAAGGACTGTTACACTCTCCACATGCGTCGTCTGGGGGAATTGATCGACAGGTTGAATGGGTTTGGTCACGTGGTAGCCCTGTTCCATAAACCGCTGAATGTCACGGACCAAAGTTGCGGGATTGCAGCTTACGTAGATGACCTTGGCCGGTTTCATCTGACCGGTTGCCTCAATTAATTCTTCACCCAATCCCTTTCGTGGTGGGTCCACAATTAAAACGTCCGGTTTTAATCCCGCTGCCTGCCATTTTGCCATCTGTTCTTCGGCCTTGCCAACCACAAATTCAATATTCGTAATGCCGTTCTTTTGCGCATTCTTTTTGGCGTCTTGGATCGCAGCCGGGACAATTTCCACTCCGTAAACTTTTTTCGCATGCTTGGCCACTGCCAATGAAATTGTACCAATTCCACAATAAGCATCAATCACAGTCTGTGAACCATCCAACCCGGCGTTTTCAATTGCCGTTTGATAGAGTCGTTCCGTCTGTTGCGGATTTACCTGATAGAAAGAAAGCGGCGAGATGGTAAAATCAATGCCTAATAGCTGGTCATTAATCGTTGGTTGGCCCCACAAGGTGTGATTAACATCCCCCAGGAGTTTATTAGTCCGCTTACTATTAACGTTGTGGACTAAACTCTTTAATTCTGGAACCTGGGCGACAATTTCCCGGGTAATATCGTCGACGTGGGGAATTTGCTTGGTTTTGGAAATCAGCACGACCATGACTTCATGACTATAGTAACCACGCCGCACCATGATTGTCCGCAAACATCCCCGGCCACTTTCTTCATCGTACGGCTGAATGCGATACTTCCGCAAAATATCCCTGACGGTCGTAATCGTTTGGTCGATCACTGGATCCTGAATTAGAAAGTTCTCAATTGGTACTAAATCATGACTGCCTCGTTTGTAAAACCCTGTCTCCAAGCGGCCCTTAACCAGTTTAACGGGGACCTGGGCCTTATTCCGATAACCGTAGGGTTTCTCCATACCCATCGTCGGCGCAACCTGAAGATTGTCCAGATGCGCTTTTTCTAATAGTTCCTGAATTTGGTGCTGCTTAAATCGCAACTGGGCTTCATATTTCAGATTTCCTAACGGTGCAATCCCAGTCTGGAGATAACGCATATCATCTAGTGACACCCGGTCAGGACTTTTCTCAATTAGCTTGGTTAGCTTACCCCACGCAAAGTTACGGGTCACCTTCGTGACTACAATTTCTACCTTTTCACCTGGAAGCGTGTTGGGTACAAAGATTGGGTAATGATCGACCTTCACAACACCGTTGCCTTGATAAGATAAATCAACCACCTCTGCTGTCAGACGTTGTTTTTTATAAACTGGAGTTTTAACTTTCATTTGATCCTCCTAATACACAAAAGGTCGGAACCAGGTTCCGGCCTTTTGACTTACTCTTTACCGATTTCGTTAACGCCCCGCAAGAAACTATCTTCGGCCGCCTTCATATCGGGTTCAATCGATGCAATCGCGTTGTCTGGAATGGCGGCAACATCCGCCACAATATCCAAGTGTTGCTTCAAAGCTTGGAAATGCATTGGCGCATCGCCACCGTATTCCCCATCAAGATTAATCATCAAGCGGTCGTTAGGGTCAACTGGTGTGATGTCTACATCAGCCGCCTTGGCATAGATCACCCGCGGATCATCAAGGTGGGTCCCCTTTAGGGCCTTAGCCATCAACTGCATCAAGCCGACCATGTTACTATCCTTGACAATGATCAAGGAAAAAAGCCCATCATTTAAGGAAGCGTCTGGGACAATTTGTTCAAACCCACCGACAGAATTGGTTAAAGCCAGGAACACTGTTGAGGCCATCCCATCAAATTCGTGACCATCATACTTGATGTTCATATGGACGGGTTTAACCTGCGGTAACATTTCAGCGCCCTTAGCGAAGTATGCCATATACCCAAACAAGGACTTCATTTGGCTGGAAACATCATAAGTTAATTCAGTCAACGTTCCACCAGCGGCGATATTCATAAAGTAATTTTCACCGGCTTTTCCCAGGTCAATTTGGAAGTGGTTAGCCGGATTCAAAATCAGCTTGGCCGCCGCAACTGGATCTTCCCGCGGAACATGTAAAGCACGGGCATAATCGTTCGTCGTTCCCGCTGGGATAATCGCGAGACGCGGTCGTTTCGGCAAACCTGCAATCCCGTTGATCACTTCGTTCAACGTTCCGTCACCACCAGCCGCCACAATCAGGTCAAAGTCGTCTTGAGCCGCGCGGGTCGCCTCGTTCTTGGCAGAATCAGGTTCTGGAGTTGTCGCAAAAGCACTTGTCTCATAACCAGCTTGTTCATAGATTGCCAAAATATCAGCAAGGTCATCATGCATTGCTTCGCGACCAGCAACCGGGTTATAAATGATTCGTGCTCGTTTGTGCATTCGCTTACCTCCTGTTATTGTGCTTGCAATGACTTCATCAATAATTGGTTAACGACTTGTGGGTTAGCCTTACCACGCGTTTGTTTCATAATCTGACCAACTAGGTAGCCAACTGCCCGGTCTTTACCATTCTTAAAGTCTTCAATTGATTGTTGGTTGTTTGCCAAAATATCATCAATAATTGGTTGCAATTCCTTTGGATCAGATAATTGGACTAAACCATGTGCCTTAGCATAAGCAGCAGGTTCTTCACCAGCGATGATTCCCTTGAAGACCTTCTTGGCCATCTTGGAGGAAATCGTGCCGTCAGTGATCAACTTCACCATGCCCGCCAGGTGGGCAGGAGTCAACTTAGTATCTGGCAAATCCAGGTGTTCATCGTTCAGGTAACTGTTCACATCGTTCATCAGGTAGTTAGCGACCCGTTTGGCATCTGCACCGTCCTTGACCGCTTCATCAAAGAAGTCAGACATTTCCTTGGTTTGCGTCAGGACCATTGCATCGTAATCGGACAAGCCCAACTCTTTAGTGTAGCGTGCCCGCCGTTCACCAGGCATTTCTGGCATTTCCTGCTTAATTTCTTCAATCCAAGCATCAGAAACGTCCAACGGTGGAATATCTGGCTCTGGGAAGTAACGGTAATCTTCGCTTCCTTCCTTGCTCCGCATCGCCACCGTTTCCTTAGTAGCTTCGTCATAACGACGGGTTTCTTGAGCAATCGTGCCACCAGAAAGGATCACTTTTTGGTGACGCTTTTCCTCAAATTCAAGGGCATTTTTGACGTAGTTGAAGGAGTTAATGTTCTTCATTTCCGTCTTGGTCCCAAATTGATCAGAACCAAATGGCCGAATTGAGATGTTGGTATCCACCCGCATGGACCCTTCTTCCATCTTCACATCGGAAATCCCAGTAAATTGGATCCGTTGCCGTAAAGCTTCCAAGTAAGCAACCGCTTCGTCTGGTGAAGCAATGTCCGGCTTGGACACAATTTCGATTAATGGCGTGCCCTGACGGTTCAAATCCACATAAGAATATTCACCGGTGTGCGTGTTTTTCCCGGCATCTTCTTCGATATGCATTTCAGCAATCCCGATTTTCTTTTTCTTACCGTTAACTTCAATTTCTACCCAACCATCAGTGGCAATTGGGGTTTCTGATTGGGTAATTTGGTAAGCCTTCGGGTTATCAGGATAAAAGTAGTTCTTCCGGTCAAAGTGCATGTGTTTCGTGATGTTGGCATGAAGTGCTAAACCAGCCATGATACCGTCACGAACGACCCCCTTGTTCAGGGTTGGCAACGTGCCCGGATAAGCCCAATCAATTACGTTAGTGTTCAGGTTTGGTTCTACCCCATATTGAACTGGGGATGGACTATAAATCTTGGAGTTAGTCTTTAATTCGACGTGAACTTCTAGACCAATTGTTGTTTGAAAGTTCATGTTAATCTTGACCTCCTAACTGTGCATTTTTCTTGTGGAAGTCGGTAGTCTGTTCAAAGACGTAGGCAGCGTCATAGATGGTTTGTTCATCAAATGGCTTCCCAATAATTTGCAGACCAACTGGCATACCATCCTTCTTGGAGAAACCGGCCGGCAATGACATTGCCGGAAGGCCAGCCATGTTGACTGGAATGGTCAAGGCATCATTGAGATACATCTTCGTTGGATCTGTAACCTTGTCACCGAGCTTAAAGGCCGTCGAAGCATCAGTAGCTCCCAAGATGAGGTCGTAATCCTTGAAAACCTTGTTGAAGTCATCAGCGATCAACCGACGGACCTTAGCAGCCTTGTTGAAGTAGGCATCATAGAAACCTGCTGACAAGGAGAAAGTCCCTAACATGATCCGCCGCTTAACTTCTTCACCAAATCCTTCCGTCCTGGTCCGCACGTAAACGTCTTCCAAGTTTTTAACGTCATCTGCCCGGAAACCGTAACGAATACCATCGTAACGTTGCAGGTTTGAGGACGCTTCGGAAGAGGCCAAAATGTAGTAGGCAGAGACCCCATATTTGGTATGTGGCAAAGAAACGGTTTCGACAGTAGCGCCAAGTGATTCAAAGTGCTTCAAAGCCGCCGTGATCACTTCACGAACATCATCATCCAATGCATCACTAGTATATTCTTCAGGAACAGCAATCTTGAGGCCCTTCACGCTGGCTTCATCTAAGTGAGCAGCCCAATTTGGCACGTCCACATCCGCAGAAGTCATATCGTGGGCATCAAGGCCACTAATTGCTTGCATCAAGATGGCATTGTCTTTGACATTTTTGCTCAACCAACCCACCTGGTCAAAACTAGAACCAAAGGCAATGATTCCCCACCGAGAAACCCGGCCATAGGTTGGCTTCATGCCGACAATCCCGTTGAAAGAAGCTGGTTGCCGAATGGAACCACCAGTATCAGTCCCAAAGGCTGCCAAAACATCTCCAGCGGCAACAGCAGCAGCTGAACCACCTGAAGAGCCACCTGGAACCCGAGTCAGATCCCAAGGATTCTTGGTCTTTTGGAAAGCTGAATTTTCGGTTGAAGACCCCATGGCAAATTCATCCATGTTGGTCTTCCCAACATTAATGAAACCTGCCGCGTTCATTTTTTCGATCACGGTAGCGTCATAAATTGGCTTAAAGTTACCAAGGATTTTGGAAGCAGCAGTGGTCCGCAGACCCTTCGTAACAATGTTGTCCTTCACAGCAAGGGGAATTCCGGCTAATAATTGATCATCGGCAATTCCCGCCTTGTCAATTTCACCAGCCCGCTTTAAGGCAGCGTCCTCATTCAAGGTTAAGAAAGCTTTGACATCATCGTCGGTTTCTTTGATACGCTTGAAAGATTCTTTGGTAAGGTCAGTAGCACTTACCTCACCCTTAACCAATTGATTGTGAAGATCTGAAATGTTCGTTTCGCTAAAGTTCATTATTCACCATCCTCACTTTCATCAATAATGGCAGGAACCTTAATCAGTCCATCGTACGTTTCAGGAGCATTGGCAAGCAGTTCATCCCGTTGACCGCTCCGGACACCATGATCCTCGCGCATGACATTCTGTTCGGTAGTTGGCGTATACATTGGTTCAACGCCATCCGTGTCGACCTTTTGGAGGTCGGTAAATAAAGCGATAATTTCCTCGAGTTGGGGAGTAATCTTATCTAAGGCTGCATCATCAAACGATAATTTAGCAAGGTCAGCAACGTGCTTGACTTCTTGCCGATCAATTTTTTCAGCCATTCTCTTAACCTCTTTTCATTTCTACAAAATTATACACGAAACTATTTTATCACAAGCAACACTCTTTTACCGCCTCCACAGACGGTTTTACACCAAAAAAGGTAGTTCACCAAGCGAACTACCTAGTTTATGATTAATATGAATCAAAGACGTGTGATTGGAAGCTGTCAGAACCAGAATTCCGGTAAACCACCGCCTGCATTTCAGAATCTGATTGAATCTTGATATCAATTGGGATCCCATGTGGTAAGTAGCGTTTAGCTGCTCGTGCGATGTAGGCAGTAAAGCTGGTAATTTCTGATTGACTGTAGAATTGTGTCGTAATCGTAATGTGCATCCCTGACAAACTACCATTGTGGTACTGTGCTTGGGCAGTGACACCACTAAGGTTCGGGAAGAAGTTTTGGACTTGACTCTTAAAGTTAGAGAAACTGTCATTATCGGTTGAACTGCCAGAGTTAGTGCTAGTTTCTGCAGAAGCCTTTGGTAAGACGGTATTCTTGTAGTTCAACTTAGTCCAACTAGTAATCTTGCTGCCATTATTCTTGCTGTAAGCAAAGAAGGTCCCACCAACTAGACTATCGTCAGGAGCTTGCTTATATAATGCAATGACAATTGGAATGTTCTTTAGCGCTTTCTTCTTCCGCAAACGCTTCAGAATCTTTTGTGCAGCAATCTTACCTTGCTTTTGAACTTCCGCGTCCGAAATTTTCTTGGTGTATTCCGGACCATCAGTCTTCTTTTGGTATTTATATTCGCTGTTAATCCCAATTCCGATGGTCATCCCCTTTAATTTCAAGGAGTTACCACTTTCAGTCATGTAGTCCTGTTCTTCGATTTGTTGGATATATTCAGGATTCGGGTTGCTCTTCTTGCCTTGTTTTGGGTTCAATCCTGTCGGGTTACTCTTAGAAACCCGCCCCAACCAATTCTCAATGGTACTGGAGCTCAAATACTGGCCTTCTTGGAAAATGTAATTTTTGGTAGAGAAGACCCGTTTTGAAACGGAGGTTAAGCCACTTTCAAAACTCTTTAAATTATATTGGTTATTATTTTGACTAACGTTCACCCCACGGGCCTTGCTAGTCCGGTACCGACCATTTTTAATGACCCCTTGGTAAGTCCCGCTAGTGGAACCAGTGGTCGTGTAGTTTCCTTTGGACTTTTTACCACAAGAAGCTAACACGATGGTTGCTAATAATAACGTTCCCACAACTAGGATTTTTTTCGCTTTCACGAGTCTATTGTTCCTCCTTCATCGCCTGGTCAAACTGTTGCTCATTCCAGATTGGAATGCCAAGCTGTTGAGCCTTTTGCAATTTACTACCGGCTTTTTCTCCAGCAATTAAGACGTCAGTTTTCTTAGAAACACTACCGGTCACAGTAGCACCATGTGCTTCCAACCATTCCTTTGCTTCGTTGCGGGTAAACATTGCTAATTTACCCGTTAAAACCACCCGTTGCCCATTCCATTCGCTGGTAGTATCCACAGCTGGGGACGCAGTGTAATCCATATTCACCCCGACTGCTTGGAGTTCTTGAATGAGCTGCTGAACCTGAGCATTTGCAAAGTAAGTGGCAACACTATCACCAATGGTTGGTCCAATCGTTGCTACTGCCGAAATTTCGTCCGCTGAGGCTTGCATCACTGCAGGCAGTGAGCCGAAATGTTCAGCAATCAACCGGGCAACTTTGGCACCGACGTGACGAATCCCTAAGCCAAATAATAAACGTTCGACTGAATTATGACGGCTATTATCGATCGCTGTCAATAGTTTAGCGGTCGATTTCTCACCAAATTTATCTAAAGTTAATAATTGGTCCGCAGTGAGGCGGTATAAATCCGCAAAATCACTTACGTACTTTTTATTCCAAAGTTGTTCAATGATCTTCGGACCTAACCCATCAATATTCATCGCATTTCGCGATGCAAAATGAGCTAAGCCCTCCTTAATTTGTGCCGGGCACATTGGGTTCACACACCGTAAGGCGACTTCACCATCAAGGTGGACTAATCGGGAGCCACAAACCGGGCATTCAGTTGGAATTTGGTATGGCTGACTGTCAGCCGGGCGTTTGGCCAATATTACCCGGGAAATTTCTGGAATAATGTCTCCAGCCTTATGCAAGAGAACCGTATCACCAAGCCGAATATCCTTTTGACGAAGGTAATCTGGGTTATGCAATGACGCACGACTAACCGTGGTCCCAGCTAACTGAACTGGATCCATCACCGCCGTGGGGGTTACATTCCCCGTCCGGCCAACTGTCCATTCAATTTCACGCACCACCGTTGACTGCTCTTCCGGTGGGAATTTATAGGCGATTTCCCAACGTGGTACTTTAACGGTATTGCCTAACGCGGTCTGCGTGGCTAGATCATTGACCTTCTCCACAATTCCATCAATGCCATAAGCCAAATCATCACGCTGCGCGGTGTACTCATTGATATATTGGACCAACTCTGCTGTCGAGGTAACTGTCCGGTGATGCGGGTTCACTTGGAAGCCCAGTTCTGCCATCCGCTTTAACGCTTCATCCTGAGTTGTGACCCCTAACTTTTCATATTCGGGAACGTAGTACATAAAAGTAGCCAATTCCCGCTGTGCAGTGACTTGGGGGTCCAATTGACGCAGGCTCCCAGCAGCCGCGTTCCGCGGATTCGCAAAGACCGGCTGCCCATTTGCTTCACGTGCCTCATTCAATTTTACAAAGGAAGCTTTCGGCATATAGCATTCGCCCCGAAATTCTACTGAAAGCGGTTCAGAAAGTTGGTGAGGAATGTCCTTAATTGTCATGGCATTCGCGGTGACATCTTCACCAATCACGCCATTACCACGCGTCGAAGCCTGCACTAATCGGCCATTTTCATAGACAAGCGAAAGCGATAAGCCGTCGATTTTTAATTCCAAATCATATGCCAACTGATCAATTTCAGGTAGCCCATCCTGCTGCCGCACATTGAAATCCTGGAGCTCTTCAACCGAAAAGACATCCCCCATCGATAGCATCGGAATCTCATGGGTAACCTTAGCAAGTTGCGTATCGGTTTGCCCACCGACCCGCTGGGTTGGTGAATCAGGGGTAATGAGTTCGGGAAATTCAGTCTCTAACTGAACTAAACGTTGATACTGACGATCATACACGTAATCTTCAACCGTTGGCTGATCCTGCTCATAGTATTCCTTCCCCCATTGAATCAATTGTTGGCGAAGGGGGCCAATCTCTTTTTGGGCGTCAGCTAACGTTACTGGTTGCTTTGCCATATTTATTCATCTACCTTTTCAATTGGTGCAAACGTGGCTAAGAGACGCCGGACGCCTTCTTTTGGAAAGGCAATGTCCAGTTCCATATCACTGCCGGAACCATTCACAGCAACGACAGTACCAATCCCCCACTTTTTATGCTTAACTTTATCACCGGCATTCCAGGACTGCTTATCTGCCCCTGTTCCAGGATTCGTTTTTGGCGCCACCCGCTTACCAGCAGAACGGTAAGTACGGTGCGAGTTTGCTGAACGGTAGGTTGTTGCTTGGGCAGCGCGACTAGCATAGCTACCCTGACTACCACTCCCGAATGGGGTCCGCATACTTTGCTGGTTATCGAATTCGAGGAGCTGGTCATTAATTTCATCCACAAATTCTGACTCTGGGTTCCGTTGGATTCGTCCATAAAGCACCCTTGACATCGCGTTCGTGAGGAAAAGTTTCTTTTGGGCCCGGGTAATGCCGACGTAAGCTAAACGACGTTCCTCTTCCTCTTCTTCCTCGTTATTCAAAGCCCGCGCCATTGGGAAAATACTTTGTTCCATCCCAATCAAGAAAACAACTGGAAATTCCAATCCCTTTGCGGCATGCAGTGTCATCAAAGTGACCGTGTTTTCCTGGTCTTCAATGTCGTCCTGCGGAGAAACCAGCGCAAGGTCCGTTAAGAACTGCGTTAATTTTTCTTGTACACTTGCCGCATCATTGGAATTGTTTTTGTCAAATTCCTGAGTAACGGACTTAAATTCATCAAGGTTATCCAACCGCGATTGCGCCTGCAAACTCTTTTCGGCTTCGTCTTGTAGTTCCTTGCGGTAACCAGTCTCATCCAAAATTAAATCAGTTAATTCTGTGATCGAAAGCTGGTCAGCTTGTGCTTGAATGGCACTAATTTGTTGAGCAAACCCATCCAGCTTATTTTTGACACTGGTTGAAATATCATTTGCCATCATGATGTTCTTCGCAGCCGCCAAGAGCGACGAATTGGTGCTGGCCGCAAATTGACGCAATTTTTCAATACTTGTCGGGCCAATTCCTCGCTTAGGCGTGTTGACAACCCGTTCAAAGCTCATGGAATCATTTGGATTGGCAATCAGCGTCAGGTAGGCTAAAATATCACGAATTTCTTTACGGTCATAGAATTTATGGCCACCAACCATGGTATACGGAATGGAACTCTTCAGGAAAGTTTCTTCAATCACCCGTGATTGAGCATTCGTTCGGTAGAGGACCGCAAAATCGCCATATTTGTAACCATGTTCCCGCATTTGAGCTTGAATCTGCTTAACTAAGTAGTAAGCTTCATCATGTTCGCTTTGCGCCCGGTAATAAGAGATTTTCTCTCCCTGGCCATTTTCCGTCCAGAGGTTCTTGTCTTTCCGCTTCAGATTGTTAGCAATGACTTCGTTGGCGGCGTTCAAAATTGTCTGCGTTGAACGGTAATTTTGTTCCAACATAATTGTGGTGGCGTCAGGATAATCCTTTTCAAAGTTCAAAATATTATTCATGTTGGCTCCACGCCAGCCATAAATACTCTGATCAGCATCACCAACGACGCAGAGGTTGTGATACCCCTCTGCTAGCAAGTGAACTAATTCATACTGAGCATCGTTAGTATCCTGGTATTCGTCCACGTGGATGTATTGGAACTTGTTTTGGTAATATTGGAGAGTTTCCGGATCAGCCTTGAAGAGTTGGATGGTTTTCATAATCAAATCATCGAAGTCTAAAGTCTGATTACTTTCCAGTTCGCGTTGGTACAAGCGGTATGCCCGGCCAACCATTTTGCGGAATGGATCCTGGTAACGTTTTTCGTATTCTTGTGGGATGATCATCGCATTTTTAGCATTCGAAATGGCGCTCAAAATTTGTCGCGGATCAAACTTTTTAGTATCAATGTTTAATTCTTCGCAAATTCGCTTCATCAAAGTTCGCTGCTCTCCCGGATCGGCAATGGTGAAGGCTGTATTGAACCCGAGCTTATCAATATCCCGCCGAAGAATTCGAACACACAGAGCATGGAAAGTGGAGACCCAAATATCATTGGCACTTTCACCCAACAATTTTCCAATCCGTTCTTTCATTTCACGAGCAGCTTTATTGGTAAAAGTGATCGCCAAAATGTGCCATGGTAAGACATTTTTTTCTTCGATCAGGTAAGCGACCCGGTGAGTCAAGACCCGCGTTTTCCCGGAACCAGCGCCAGCCATCACCAGAACCGGTCCCTCCGTGGCCAAGACCGCCTCGCGTTGCTTATCATTCATTCCATCCAGTGCAGATTGCATTGTCACAGCATTCCATCCTCTCTAAAAATCAGTCAGACACCATTATACCAAACTTCTGTTTGACTTTGGCGCTAAATGCTCATTGAACCGAAAAAGCCCCAAACCGTCCAAGTACCCAGCAAGCACTGCTCGTTGGTGGCTCATTTTGATTTGAGACTTGTTTGATAAATTGAATTTAAATTGATGATGATTCATTGTCTTCCACGGGTGCATCATCTTCCCAGACACCCGTTTCGTCAACCTGACTTTGAATTTCATCGACCGTTTCACCATCACCAGTTGCCCAAACGTAGGCGAGGACGTCGTCTGCTGAATCTTGGGCGGGTTCAAAGAAGCTAAACTTCCAGTTATCCCGAATCAAGACTTGGCGTTCTAATGCCGATAATTGTGGCTGGCGACCAATTAAGAAAATGGCTGGCTGGGTCTCATGAATAAAGTGGGCTGGCCGGCCAGCGGAGATCCGAATTTGTTGCTCAGATTGGCTAACGTTGGTACTTTCCGTAAAAATATTCCCGCTAGTGGAAACACCTGGTTCCAGGTCCTTCACATACAAATTACCGGTACTCGTCACGTAAAAGTTAACCGAAATGATTCCTTGGTAGCCCAATTGGTCACCAATCGAATTGGCAATCCGCTTCATTTCTTTATTCATATCATCAGGCACCGTCACGGGCGACTTAACCGCTTGTAATTGATGATTACCAACGTACTGTAATTCACTCAGCGGGTAGAGGTGGTTACCATCGCCATCAATGGCCATGGTAATCGCATATTCAGCGGTGTGGTCAATCCAGGATTCGAGAAGGTAGGTACCGGCTTGAATAAAGTCAGCAGCTCGGGCAATATCCGATTCCTTATTAATCATCAAGGCATCTTCACCAACGCCTCGTTGAATCGGCTTGAGGACCGCTGGGTAGCCAATCGAATCAATGGACTGGTAGATGTCATCCAGACTAATCACGGTGACGTAAGGTGCCACGTTAACGTTAATTTGATCTAAAAAAGCGCGTTCCATCAAGCGGTCTTGCATGATTTCCAGTGGATCGAGCCCTTGTGGGATGGCCGTATACTGACTCAAATACTTAATCACAATGGAATCGATAGCTGCCGTTTCGTAAATCACCGCGTCACAATTCTCACCAAACTCGGTTAATTTATCCTTATCCCGGTAGTTGCCAATCACCGTGAAGTCCGCCTGTTTGGTCGTCTCTGGCTCTGAATGATCAAGATAAACGCCGACGTTGAGGCCCGCTTCTTTGGCTGCCAAAATCAACTTTTTACCGTTGCGGTCAATGCCCATAATCCCTAGTGTATTGCCTTGGTATAAAACGTTTTTACTCATAACCGCACCTTCAATCTTTTAAACAAATTCAACGTGTCCATCATCAAGTGACTTAATTTGGGCCAAGGAGTACACTTCAACGCCCTTGTCTCGCAATTCCTTGCCACCCGGCTGGAAGCTCTTTTCAATAACAATGCCGGCGCCAGCGACTTCTACACCAGCTTGGTCCGCAATTTCCATCATGCCTTCAACAGCCTGACCGTTAGCCAGAAAGTCGTCAATCAGGAGAACCTTGGCATTGGGATCAACATACTTTTTAGAAATAGAAATCCGGTTCGTGGTCTTTTTGGTATAAGAATAGACATCCGCCGTGTACATATTATTATTTAACGTTAAACTCTTATGTTTGCGGGCAAAGATCACGGGCAAATGCATTGCTAAGCCGGTCATCACTGCGGGAGCGATCCCTGATGATTCGACTGTCCAAATTTGAGTAATCCCCTGGTCTGCAAAATGCTTGGCAAACTCTTGACCAACCCGATACATCAAATCGGTATCCACTTGGTGGTTCAAAAATGCATCAACCTTTAACACGTTTCCCGGCAACACAGTGCCGTATTTTTCAATTTTTTCCTTTAATTCTTGCATGGCTAACTCCTAATTGTCGTACTTATCCAGGTGATAGGTTTTAATCACACTAATTAACTTGCTAGCGTAATTTGGATCGGTCGCATAGTTTGCATCTTGTAGTGCTTGAGCAGCCTCCCGATAATTCTTGGCATCAATCACCTTTTGATAATTTTCTTTTTTGTACTGGGTCCCATTTAACATCAGCTGCGTATGATCCTTAATTGAAGCGGACCAGCTGGAATAAACTTTGAAACGATCCTTGATGACAACCCACTTGCCTTTGGTATATTCCTTGGTTGTCATTAAACGCGAATTAGCACCAGTACCTTTAATGCCAAACAGGTTGTGGTATTGACTCGCTAACTTACTCGTCCCCCAATTGGATTCCAAAATAGCCTGGGCCATCGTAATCGATGCCTTGATGTGGTACTGATTTTGCATGGCCTGAGCCTCTGGAGCAATTGCTTTAATAAATAATTGCTTGGAATGTTGCTGCTTTTCGATAATTTCTTGCTGTAAATGACGTTGGTATAGATGGTGGCCAACATAACCAACCATCAGCAAAACCAGCACCAATAAAATTCCCGTCAGCCACTTAGTTGAACGAGAACGCTTGTTGCGCCGCTTCGTGGTTTTACGTCGTCGTTTTCGTACCACAGTCTGTTACTCCTTTAATTAAAATATCTAATGTAATAATTTTAACGCATTTTAGGGGAGTTTTTAATTAATTTTACGCAAAAAATCCGTTTGACTGTACTGCGTCAAACGGATTTTAGCGTTTCTTCAAAATTAGTGGAATTGCATTCCACCGTCAACTTCCAGGGTTTGGCCAGTGATGTAATCAGAATCTGGACCAGCTAAGAAGGCAACCGCATTGGCAACATCTTCTGGTTCAGAAAGTCGCTTCAAGGCAATATCCTTGGCAAAAGTCTGCATTCCCCATTCGTCGCTCTTCCCCGCGTTTTGACCAACCTGATGGGCAATATCATACATCATTGGAGTCTTAACAATCCCAGGAGCAAAGGCATTGACCGTCGTTCCTTCTTCAGCCAATTCACGGGCCACTACTTGAGTGATCCCACGAATAGCAAATTTCGAACTCGAGTAAACAGTTAAGTTCGGGTTACCAACAACTCCCGCTTGGGAGGTCGCATTGATGATTTTGCCCGGGTGACCCATTTTTTTAAATGCTTCGTGGGCCGCCTGGATGCCCCAAATGGTCCCATAAACATTCACGGAGTAGACATAATCTAAATCTTCTTTGGTGACCGTATCGATGGGAGTAGTTGGTGCCACACCCGCGTTGTTGACCATTACATTGAAATCACCAAAGTGATCGATTGTCTTATCAACCGCAGCTAACACTTCGTCACGATTAGAAACATCCGCAGTCACTGGAAAGGCTTCCCCACCGGCGTCTTCGATTTCTTTGGCAACCTTTTGTAAATTATCCAAATGCCGAGCAACTAACGCTACTGCAAAACCATCCTTGGCCAGACGCTTGGCAATTGCTTCACCAATTCCTTGACCAGCACCAGTAACCATTGCAACCTTTTTCGCCATTTTTATCGCTCCTTTTCACTTTGTGAAACATTTCTCAAATGATAGGTTCATTGTAGCGAAACCACCAATGAAAGTCAACATAAAAAAGCTCCAGCAAATGCTGAAGCTTTTTGAAATAGAAACGATAATCGAAATTAACGCTTACTAAATTGAGCAGCCTTACGAGCCTTCTTCAGACCTGGCTTACGACGTTCCTTCATCCGTGGGTCACGAGTTAAGAGACCAGCCTTCTTCAAGGCATCACGGAAATCAGGATCGACAGCAAGCAAAGCACGAGCAATCCCATGACGAGTTGCACCGGCTTGGCCAGAGAAACCACCACCGTGAACGTTAACTAAAACGTCGTATTGACCTTCAGTTTGCGTTACTGCAAATGGTTGGTTGACAATGGCACGTAAGTTAGCAAACGGAATGTAGTCTTCGATTGCTTTGCCGTTCATAGTAATCTTACCAGAACCTGGTACTAAGCGGACACGTGCAGAAGAATCCTTACGACGTCCAGTACCGCTGTATTGTACTTGTTGAGCCAATTCCGTTCCCTCCTTAGATTAAGTTAGTGATATCGAGTTTTTCAGGCTTTTGAGCTGCATGACTGTGGTCTTCACCAGCATAAACGTGCAACTTCATACCCATCTTGCGGCCAAGAGGAGTGTGTGGAAGCATTCCCTTGATAGTTTGTTCTACCATCTTGGCTGGTTCCTTAGCAAGGAAGTCGCCGGCAGTCCGTTGCTTTAAACCACCTGGGTGGTTAGAGTGACGGTAGTAAATCTTCCGACTTGCTTTCTTACCAGTTAACTTAACATCTGCTGCGTTGATAACAATGACGTTGTCACCAGTATCAACATGAGGGGTGAACGTTGGCTTGTTCTTACCGCGTAAGATGGAAGCAACAACGGATGCCACACGACCTAAAGAAACGTCTTTGGCATCAACGATGTACCACTTACGGTCAACTTCACCAGGTTTTGCCATGTATGTCGTTCTCACGATTAAGTCCTCCAATTTTTGTCTTTCTTTTACAATAAATTGTGTACCGAGTAATTTATGGAAAAGAAATACCAGCTACTAGTGTAGCTGATTATCCCTTGTCAGTCAATAATTTATTCAACTTATTCCCCGCTATAATCAACGTCCACTAAATATAAGCCACTCGCTGGAGCCGTCATCCGTGCTTCTTGACGATCACGAGCTGCAAGTACTCTGGGAACATCATCCTTGGGGCGCTGTTGACTACCGATCTCGAGCAAAAGCGCCACCATAATCCGCACTTGGTTGTATAAAAATCCGTTACCCACAAATTCAAAAATGACTTCATGATCGTGCTTTTCATAATAAACCTTGGCTTCATAAATCGTCCGCACGTTACTTTTCGCCTGAGATCCAGAAGCCACAAAGCTCGTAAAATCATGAGTGCCAACTAACTCCTGTGCTGCTTGGTTCATTGTTGCAATATCAACTGGATATTTAAAGTGCGCGGTATAGTTCCGCTTAAACGGATCAACAAACTCACCCTGCGTAACCCGATAACGGTACCGTTTTCGATGAGCATTATACCGGGCATGAAAATCCGGGGAAACAATTTCAGCTTTTTTGACGATAATATCCAGCGGCAGCTGACTGTTCAGGGCCCGGACCATCGATTTTTCTGGAATGTGGTACGGAAAATCAAAATGGGCAACTTGATTTAAAGCATGGACCCCCGCGTCCGTCCGTCCCGACCCAATAATGGAAATCGCAGGATCTGGGTTCTTTGCCATCCGGTTAACAATCGTTTTTAAGGTTTGTTCAATTGTCCGTTTATGAGGCTGAATTTGAAACCCAGAAAAATTAGTACCATCATAAGCAAAAGTTATTTTATAACGTAACAAAATGAATCTCCTATAGCAATTTCAACGCAATCAAAACCACGGTGACCAGTACCAAAGCAACAATGCTCCAACTATCTGCACGCCGCCAAATTAATAGGCGATACTTCGTCCGTTCCCCATTAGGATTGTAGCCACGCGATTCCATCGCCACCGCTAACTCCTCTGCTCGCTTAAACGAAGAGACAAATAGCGGGATCATTACTGGAACCAGTTTTCGCGTCCGCTGGTATAAATTGCCGGTTGAAAAATCCATCCCTCGTGCCCGCTGAGCATTCATAATCGTGGTGACTTCACCCATAATTGTCGGAATAAACCGCAAGGCAATCGAAAGCATCATCGCAATTTGGTTGACCGGTACCCGTAAATATTTTAACGGCTTCATTAAACTCTCGACGGCATCCGCCAACTGCAACGTCGGAGTCGTCACCGTGAGAATGGTGGAAATAGTGATTATGTAGGCAAAGCGTAAAACTAAATAAATGGATTGAATAATCCCAGATGAAGTAAGGCTAAGGAAATGCCATTGCCAGTAGACATGACCACCAGTTGAGAAAAATAGTTGAACCAATGCGGTGATGATAATCACCCACATGAGGGGACGGATTCCGGACCAATACATCTTTAAGGACACTCGGCTAAGGTGGATTAATAATAGCAAGATTAGGCCAAGCCAGATGTTAGTCCACACATTATTTGCAAAGAACACCAGGATAACGTACCAAAAACACGCAATGAACTTCATGCGGGGATCCAGGCGGTGGATGAACGAATTGGTTGGGACGTACAGTCCAAAAATTACCTTATTATTCATTATTGAACGTCCCCTTCTGTCGTGCTTCAATAATTTCATTGGCTAGCTCTTGAACGGTTAGTGGAGTCTGCTGCAAAGGTATTCCTGCCTGATCTAATTGATTAGCAAAGGCCACGGTATTTGGTTCGGCCAAGCCAATTTGCTCGACTAACTGCTGATTAGAAAATAGTGAACGCGGTTGCCCATCAAATACTAATTGACCATGCTGCAAGGCGACAACTACATCGGCGTACCGGGCAACTTGCTCCATTTGATGAGTAATCAAAATAATAGTGGTGCCTTCTTGATTCAGCTTTTGAATCAAGTTCATCAATTCCAAGCGACCACTCGGATCTAGGCCAGCGGTGGGTTCATCGAGGATTAAAATCGCTGGTTTCATGGCTAACACACCCGCGATGGCAACCCGCCGCATCTGACCACCAGATAGTTCAAAAGGTGAGTGATCCCGTAATTCTACTGGAAAATGCAAACGATCGAGCGCATCAGTAGCTGACCGACGTGCATTCTCCTCACTTTGGCCTTGATTCAGTGGGCCAAACATCACATCTTCTAAAACCGAATCAGCGAATAATTGTGACTCAGGAAACTGAAACACAAAACCAACGTGTTGACGTAGCGCCGCAAAGTCCTTTTTGGCAGAATCTGGAGTGACCTTAGTCTCCTGAACAGTGATCGAACCAGAAGTTGGTTTGAGTAAACCATCAATTAATTGCATTAATGTCGATTTACCACTACCCGTATGACCAACTACCGCCGTCACTTTTCCCCGTTGAATCGTTAAATTCACATTAGTAAGCGCTTGGGCTGCAAAAGCAGTTCCCGGGCTGTAAGTATAACTCAGTTGTTGAATTTCTATTGCTGGCTCAACCATTTAACCATCTGCTCCTCAGTCATATACTCCTTTGGGACCTGCATACCTTGCCCCCGCAATTGTTGCTTTAGTTTTTCTGTAAACGGAACCGCTAAACCGTACTTTTGTAATAAATCAGTGTTCGCCAAGATTTGTTCTTTCCGATCGAAGGCAACGAGTTGTCCCTGATTTAAGATGGCAACATTATCACCAGCTGCCGCTTCGACAGGGTCATGAGAAATGGCGATAATCGTAAAGCCCTTCTCAATTTTTAGTTTTCTCAATAAACCCAAAATATTTTGCCGTGCCTGCGGATCAAGCATACTGGTGGCTTCATCAAATATCAGAATTTCCGGCCGTAAACATAAAATCCCAGCAATGGCCACCCGTTGCTTTTGTCCTCCAGAAAGCATAGCGGGCTCTGTCTGAGCATACTCAGCCATTGAAACATCATTTAAGGCTTGCTGAATCCGATACCGCATTTCATCTCGAGGAACCCGATGATTTTCTAAGCCAAAAGCAACGTCATCCTCGACAGTTGTGCCGACAAATTGATTTTCTGGGTTTTGGAAAACAAAACCAATTTTTTGGTGCACAAGATCGACATGTTCGCCATCAACTGGCGTCCCCGCAACCATAATTTGACCATGACCAATTGGTAGGAGACCATCAATTAATCGCGCCAAAGTACTTTTACCACTACCATTACGACCGATGATTGTGGTCCATTCTTTGGCAGGGAAGGACGCTGTCAAATGTTTTAAAATCGGTTCTTGTTCTCCAGGATAAGTGTATGAAAGATCCTTAATTTCAATGATGGCCAAAGCACCGTTCCTCCATGATTAGTTATCGTATATATTTTACCAAAAGAATGCAAATCATCCAGAAAAAAAGCAGAATACAAAAAAATCACTTACAACTGAGGTGCGTGATTGCTCACATTCAAGCTAGACTAAGGAATGATCCCATCATCGTAACGCTCTATACCGTCAATCGTAGTGATTCTTTATTACGTTTATTTAACTGTAACTGGATTAAACAAGTTCCAAAATAACCATCTTGGCACCATCACCACGGCGTGGCATGGTCTTTAGAATACGCGTGTAACCACCATTGCGGTCAGCGTACTTAGGACCAAGTTCTTCAAACAAGTTTTGAAGTGCGGATTGAACCTTGATGTCATCACCATCTTCTTTTACGTCTGCGACAACGTTACGGATAAATCCAGCTGCCTTTCGACGAGAAGCAAGGTCACCCCGCTTAGCAAGAGTGATCATTTGGTCCATGGTCTTCCGAACTTCCTTAGCTTTTGGTTCAGTAGTCTTAATTGAACCATTAACAATTAAATCAGTAGTTAAGTCACGCAATAAAGCTTTACGTTGTGAACTAGTACGTCCTAACTTGCGGTAACTCATGAAGTACTCCCTCCTTTATGTCTTAATTAATCTTCTTGGCGAAAGCCAACGCCGAGTTCATTTAACTTGACCTTGATTTCATCAAGTGACTTTTGTCCAAGATTACGAACCTTCATCATGTCAGCTTCAGTTCTTTCAGTTAAGTCCTTAACGGTTTGAATATCAGCACGCTTCAGACAGTTATAAGAACGAACTGAGAGATCAAGTTCCTCAATTGTTTTGTCAAGTACCTTTTCTTGGTGTGATTCTTCCCGTTCAACCATCACTTGGGCATTTTGAGCTTCTTCGGTCAAATTGACAAACATTGCCAAATGTGACGTCAGAATCTTAGCGGCAAGACTAACAGCTTCCGTTGGTGTTAAAGAACCATTGGTCCAAACATCAAGAGTTAACTTGTCATAGTCATTGTTTTGACCGACCCGAGTATTTTCAACGGTATAGTTAACACGTTCGATCGGGGTATAGATGGAATCAATTGGTAAAACACCAATTGCTAAGTCCATACGTGCCTTGTTATCATCAGCTGAGGAATATCCACGACCCTTATCAGCAGTCATTTGGATATGCAACTCAGCACCATCCGCAACTGTTGCAATATGAAGATCTGGATTCAAAATAGTAACGTCACCGTCACCTTGGATGTCCCCGGCAGTAACTTCGGCTGGACCTTTAACATCTAATTCCAAATTCTTTTGATCCTCAGAATCGAGCCGTAATGAAACTTTCTTCAGATTCAAAATAATTTGCGTAACGTCTTCAGTAACTCCCTCAACAGTACTAAATTCATGCAAGACACCATCGATGCTAATGCTAGTAATAGCAGCACCAGGTAATGAAGCAAGCATGACACGCCGAAGAGAGTTGCCAAGAGTCGTCCCGTAGCCACGTTCAAGTGGTTCTACAACAAACTTACCGTAGTTATCGGTTTCTTCAACTTTGTGAATGTTTGGTTTTTCAAATTCGATCATTCTACTCTAGTACCCCTTTCAAAACGTGGATCGTATTTCCCAAAAAGGCATCTGGCCGACTGACACATCGCCGTTGATGCACTCATTAAACACGACGACGCTTTGGAGGACGAGAACCGTTGTGTGGCACTGGAGTTACATCACGAATTGCAGTAACTTCAAGTCCAGTAGCTTGAAGAGCACGGATAGCTGATTCACGACCAGAACCTGGGCCCTTAACTTCTACTTCAACGGTCTTCATACCGTGTTCCATTGCCTGCTTAGCAGCAGCTTCTGAAGCCATTTGTGCGGCAAATGGAGTAGACTTACGACTACCCTTAAAGCCTAAAACCCCAGCAGATGACCAAGCAACAGCATTACCTTGAACATCGGTAATCATGATTAAAGTGTTGTTGAATGTTGAGTGAATGTGCGCAACACCAGTTTCAACATTCTTTTTTGCACGACGCTTACGCGATTTCTTGACTGCCATAGATTACGAACCTCCTTTACTAATTATTTCTTCTTGTTAGCGATAGCAACAGCCTTACCCTTACGAGTACGTGCGTTGTTCTTCGTGTGTTGGCCACGAACAGGCAAACCACGACGGTGACGCATGCCACGGTAAGAACCGATTTCTTGCAAACGCTTGATATTTAATGAAACTTCACGGCGAAGGTCACCTTCAACCTTGATGTTTTCAACTTGTGCACGGATTTTTTCTTCTTGATCTGGAGTTAAGTCACGAACACGAACATCTTCAGAAACCCCAGCATCTGCTAAAATCTTTTGAGCAGTGGAGTTACCAATACCATAAATGTATGTTAAGCCGATTACGATTCGCTTGTCACGAGGTAAATCGACACCAGCAATACGAGCCATTATTACACCTCCGTTTCTATATTTAAATTACTTGCCTTGACGTTGCTTGTGCTTAGGGTTAGAGCAGATCACCATAACCCGACCACGACGCTTAACGATCTTGCAGTTATCGCACATCTTTTTAACTGATGGTCGTACCTTCATTGTATAATCCTCCTCTAGTTATAGACTAAGACTTATTTGAACCGGAACGTAATCCGACCCTTAGTCAGGTCATAAGGAGACATCTCAACCTTAACCCGGTCACCAGGCAAAATCTTGATATAGTGCATCCGAATTTTACCTGACACGTGTGCTAAAATCTCAACGCCGTTTTCCAGTTCAACTTTAAACATTGCATTCGGTAAAGTTTCGGTAACCTTACCTTCAACTTCGATTACATCAGCTTTTGCCACTGAATGGTTCCTCCTTGCCGGACTTTAAATTACGTAAAAAGGTGGGTGCCTCACAGCAGCCCACTACGAGCTAGATAAACCTTGCATAGTTTACCATAGACCTCAGCTTTACGCAAGAACAATTGTTGATCAACAATTAGAGCTTATCCAAAACATCCTTAACATCTTGATAAACCTTGTCAATGTCTTGTTCACCATTAATTTGGTGCAAAACACCCTGCTTTTCATAAAAATCAACTAACGGTGTGTTTAACTTAATGTTAACGTCCAAGCGATTCTTGACAGTAGCTGGTTTATCATCATCCCGTTGAAAGAATTCATGATGTCCACAAACATCACAAGTACCTTCAACTTTAGGTTGATTAAAGGCTTTGTGATAAGTTGCACCGCAATTTTTACAAATGAAGCGACCAGATAACCGATCAACCAGAACGTCTGGTTCAACGTGAATGTTAATAACTGCATCAAGCTGCCGACCGGATTCGGCTAACATATCATTCAAAGCATTAGCTTGTGCTAAGTTCCGTGGAAAACCATCTAACATAAAACCGTTCTTGGTATCATCCTCGGATAGCCGTTCCTTAACAATCCCATTGGTAACTTCATCAGGAACTAATTCCCCTTGATCAATATATTTCTTGGCCTCTTTTCCCATTGGAGTACCATTCTTCATGGCAGCTCGGAAAATATCACCAGTTGAAATATGAGGAATATCAAAGTCTTCTACAATTCTTTGCGCTTGGGTACCTTTACCGGCACCAGGTAACCCCATTAAAACAAGGTTCATACTCATTGCAATGTCCTCCTCATTTATTCATGAATAAATCCAATATATTCGCGCTTCATCGTTAAACCATTTAATTGCCGGTTAACATCCAGAGCGATTTGAACAACAATCAATAGGCTTGTACCACCCAACCCGATTGACTGGCTCAAATTCCAAATGTTACTTGCAAGTAACGGAATTAATGAAATCACCCCAAGGAAGACAGACCCAACTGTTGATAACCGTATCAAAAGATGGGAGACAAATGTTTGAGTTCCTTTGCCAGGCCAAACACCTGAAATGTAACTTCCTTGTTTCTGCAAGTTCTCCGCTAATTTTTCAGGGTTGACCTGAACAAAAGCGTAGAAGAAGGTAAAGATGATAATCAATAATGTATAAAGGGTAATCCCTGGTCCAGATTGCATATTGAAGATATTGGTCAAAATTTGGTACCAAGTATCACCACCGTGACTACTTTGAAATGCCATCAAAATTGTTTGCGGAGTAGAAATGAATGATCCAGCAAAGATAACAGGAATCACTCCAGAAACATTGATCTTCAATGGTAAGTAGCTACTCTTCGGTGAAGTAGTAGTTCGTCTAGTATATTGAATTGGCAAACGACGTTCAGCTTGTTGAACCCAAGTTACAAAAGCAACAATAATCAACAAACAAATCGCTACCACTGCAATGAACCCAATACCAGCCCAAAGTGCCGATCCAGATTCACCCACAATTTGGTCCGCCCATAATTGTTGGAGTCCTTTAGGAAACTGCGCAACAATACCAGCAAAAATTAACATGGAAACCCCGTTACCAATACCACGCTCAGTAATCATATCACCAAGCCAGGTAGCAAACATGGTCCCCGCTGTTAAAATCAAACCAATTGTTAAGTATGTTTTCACACCCGGATTGTTCACCAATTTAATAGTGCTCAGTGCATTGAATCCAGCCGTAATCCCGATTGATTGGATAAAACCTAACAGGATCGTTAGCCAACGTGTCGCTTGATTCAGTTTACGTCGACCAACTTCCCCCTGTTTACTCCATTCTACAAACTTTGGAACAATGTCCATTTGTAAAAGTTGCACCACAATTTGTGCTGTGATATATGGTGAAACACCCATCGCAAAAACGGAATAGTTTTCTAGGCCCCCACCACTGAAGGTGTTCAAAATTGAAGCTAACCCGGTTGAAGAAATCTGTGCTAATGCTGCTGCATTAACACCCGGAACAGTGATGGATGCACCTAACCGATAAACAATCAACACAAACAAAGTAAAAAGAATTTTCGACCGAATTTCCTTTACTTTGAACGCGTTTTTCACGGTTGTGAACATTAAATCACCTCAGTCTTACCGCCAGCAGCTTCAATTGCACTAACGGCTGAAGCAGAGAATTTATTAGCCTTAACAGTGAGCTTCTTGGTAAGCTTTCCGCTTCCGAGAACCTTAACGCCGTTCTTAGTGTTCTTCACAACACCAGCTTCGACCATGGATTCTGGGGTTACTTCAGCACCATCATCAAACTTGTTGAGGGCTGCTAAGTTAACCAATGCATAATCTTTGTGGTTCATGCTGGTGAAACCACGCTTTGGCTTTTGACGGTACAGAGGCATTTGACCCCCTTCAAAACCAAGACGGGTCTTTCCATGAGCCTTTTGACCTTTAGTACCACGGCCGGAAGTAAATCCGTGACCAGAAGAAAGGCCCCGTCCTTTCCGCAGACGCTTAAAGCGGGATCCTTCAGAAGGCTTTAATTCATTTAATTTCATTTGGTTGGCACCTCCTTGTATTAGATTAAATTATTTAACTTCTTCAATTGAAACCAAGTGGGCAACCTTAAAAATTGCACCACGGGTAGCAGCGTTATCCGGGAGGATAACAGAGCTATGTAACTTACCGAGGCCTAAAGCCTTGACTGTCCGACGTTGGGTTGGTTCGCGGTGGGCAGCACTACGGATTAAAGTAACTTTAACTTTAGCCATGATTTTGTCCTCCTATTATTCAGCAAGGTGGTCAACTGAAACACCACGAAGCTTAGCAACTTCGTCAGCACTCTTCAATGACTTCAAACCTTCAAAAGTAGCGCGAACAACGTTGATTGGAGTGTTGGAGCCTAAACGCTTTGAAGTAACGTCACCGACACCGGCAAGTTCCATAACGTTACGTACCGCACCACCGGCAGCAACTCCAGAACCTTCAACAGCAGGCTTAAGCAAAATCTTACCACCGCCGTAAGTACCAATGACTTCGTGTGGAATTGTCGTACCAACGATTGGTACTTCAATTAAGTTCTTTTGTGCAGCAGCAGAAGCCTTCCGAATCGCTTCTGGAACTTCTTGAGCCTTACCAGTACCAAAGCCAACATGACCGTTTCGGTCACCAACAACAACAAGGGCCGCAAAACGCATCCGACGACCACCCTTAACAACCTTGGTAATCCGGTTGATAGCAACCACTTGATCATCAAGATCTAACTTAGCTGGGTCAATATATGTTGATTTAGCCATTACAGGTTATTCCTCCTTCTTCCTAGAATTGCAGTCCGTTTTCACGTGCAGCTTCAGCCAAGGCTTGTACACGACCATGGTAAAGGTACCCACCACGGTCAAAAACAACGTTAGTGATGTTCTTTTCACTAGCGCGCTTAGCAACTAATGCACCAACACCAGCAGCTTGTTCAGACTTAGTTTTGCCGCTAACTTCACTATCTAAAGTTGAGGCACTTGCGAGCGTCACACCCTTTACGTCATCAATAACTTGAGCGTAAATGTTTTTGTTTGAACGATAAACACTTAAACGTGGGCGCTCTGCAGTACCAGAGATCTTGCCGCGAACGCGCTTATGACGACGTTGACGGACTTTGTTCTTATCTGGTTTTGAAATCACAACTGTCACCTCTATTATTTTTCTAAATGATTTTAACTCGCTAATAAGTAAAAACGATTACTTACCAGTCTTACCTTCCTTACGGATGATATGTTCGCCTTCGTAGCGAATACCCTTACCCTTGTAAGGTTCAGGTGAACGAACTGAACGTACGTATGCAGCAAATTCACCAAGTAATTCCTTATCGATACCACTAATTTCAATAGTCGTGTTATCTGGAACCTTTGCTTCAAGTCCTTCTGGGACTTCTACTTCAACAGGATTTGAGTACCCAACAGTAAGGACTAAGGTCTTACCCTTTAATTGTGCACGATAACCAACACCAACAAGCTTCAGGATCTTGGAGTAACCATTAACTACCCCTTCAACCATGTTGTTAACATTAGCACGGGTGGTACCGTGTAATGAACGGTTGCGGTTGTCATCTTTAGAACGGTCGAACTTTACGACGTTACCGTCAACGGTCATCGTAATCAGTGGAGAAATCTCACGTGATAAAGTCCCCTTAGGTCCCTTAACAGTAACCACGTTACCAGATTGTGAAACTTCAACGCCTTCTGGCAGGTCAATTTCCTTGTAACCAATACGACTCATAAATACACCTCCTATCGACTATTCTCATTACCAAACGTAAGCAATTACTTCGCCGCCGACCTTTTTGGCACGAGCAACTTTATCAGTAACAACACCATTGGATGTTGAAATGATAGCAATCCCGAGACCGTTTAAGACCTTTGGTACAGCATCAGCCTTAACGTATGTCCGAAGACCTGGCTTAGAAATCCGCTTTAAGCCGGAAATAACTTGTTCGCCATCTTGACCATACTTTAAGAATACACGGATGATGCCTTGCTTGTTGTCATCTACATATTCAACATCGCGTACGAAACCTTCTTGCTTCAAGATTTCAGCAATGTCCTTCTTCATCTTTGATGCAGGTGCTTCAACTGTTTCGTGATGTGCCATGTTGGCATTACGAATACGAGTTAAGAAATCTGCAATTGGATCACTCATAGACATCGATGTTTTCCTCCTTTTGTCGAATTGTTTACCAACTAGCCTTCTTCATGCCAGGGATTTTACCTTCATGGGCAAGGTCGCGTAAGCAAAGCCGGCATAGGTGGAATTTACGGTAAACTGAGTGTGGACGACCACAACGTTCACAACGAGTGTATTCACGTGAAGAGAACTTTGCTGGACGCTTGCACTTAGCGATCATTGATTTTTTAGCCACTTTTGTGAAACCTCCTATTACTTAGCGAATGGCATACCTAATTGAGCCAATAATTCATGTGATTCTTCGTCAGTGTTAGCAGTTGTGACGATAACAATGTCTAAACCACGAACACGCTTAACGTTATCGTAATTAATTTCTGGGAAAATTAATTGTTCACGTACACCCAAAGTGTAGTTACCACGACCATCAAATGATTTGTTTGAAACACCGTGGAAGTCACGAACCCGAGGAAGTGAAACATTAACTAACTTGTCCAAGAAATCATACATACGTTCACCACGTAACGTAACCTTGGCACCAATCTTCATACCTTCACGTAAACGGAAGCCGGCAATTGACTTCTTAGCCTTGGTAATGACAGGCTTTTGACCAGAAATCAAGCCTAATTCTTCAACGGCTTCATCAAGATTCTTGGAGTTTTGAGTAGCATCACCGACACCCATGTTCAAAACAATTTTGTCGATCTTAGGAGCAGCCATTACTGAAGAGTAGTTAAACTTTTCAATTAATGATGGACGAACTTCATTTTCGTACTTTGCCTTTAAACGGTTTTCCATAAGTATTTATTTCCTCCTTTCCTCAGAAATTAATCGATTTGCTTACCAGACTTCTTAGCAACCCGAACCTTCTTACCATCGACAAATTCGAAGCCAACACGAGTTGGTTCGTTAGTTGATGGGTCAATCAACATCACGTTGGATGCTTGAATAGGGGCTTCAGTGTCAACAATTCCACCGTTAGGGTTGGAGTTACTTGGCTTCTGGTGTTTTTTAATCTTGTTAATACCTTCAACGATTACACGGTTTTCCTTAGCAAGGGTCTTCTTGATAGTACCTTCTTTACCCTTGTCCTTACCGGCAATGACGCGAACTTTGTCACCTGTCTTTAAAAACATGTGGTAGTGCACCTCCTTATTCTTGGTAATTTTACAGAACTTCTGGGGCCAGTGAAACGATCTTCATGAAGTCGTCATCACGTAACTCACGAGCAATTGGGCCAAAAATACGGGTACCCTTTGGGCTCTTGTCATTGTTGATCAAAACCGCAGCATTTTCGTCAAACTTGATGTATGAACCATCCTTACGGTGCAGACCATGCTTAGTCCGAACTACAACAGCCTTTACAACGTCACCCTTTTTGACAACGCCACCTGGTGTTGCTTGTTTTACAGTAGCAACAATAATATCACCAATATTACCGGTCTTAACACGGGAACCGCCTAAAACCTTGATAACCAAGATTTCACGGGCACCAGAGTTATCAGCGACCTTCAACCGACTTTCTTGTTGAATCACGGTTATTGTCCTCCTTCCATCTTGTTATAAGAATTTAGAATACGAAATTAATGGATTGCTTAAAGGCATTAAACAATAGCAGCCTTCTTGACAACCTTAACTAGCCGGAAACGCTTCTTAGCAGAAAGCGGCCGAGTTTCCATGATTTGAACAGTGTCACCCATGTGTGCTTCGTTGTTTTCATCGTGGGCATAGAACTTCTTGGAGTACTTAACACGCTTCCCATAAATAGGAGCACTCTTGTAAGTATCTACAGAGACAACAATCGTCTTGTCCATCTTGTCTGAAACAACGTGACCTTGGTACACCTTACGTGCATTACGTTCGTCACTCATGCGCTAATCCTCCTTTTCGTATTCTTATTTGTTTAATTCTTGTTGGCGAAGAACTGTCTTAACCCGTGCAATGTCCTTGCGAACGCTCTTAAGGCTTGCAGTGTTTTCCAACTGGCCGGTTGCTAATTGGAAACGTAAGTTAAACAATTGTTCCTTCAATTCCTTTTCACGGCTAAGCAATTGATCAGTGGTTAATCCATTCAGTTCTTTTACAAAATCTTTACTCTTCATGAGATTGTCCACCTACTTCCTCACGTTTGATAATCTTAGTGCGAACTGGCATCTTAGTTCCCGCAAGACGGAGAGCTTCACGCGCAACTTCTTCAGGAACACCGGCAACTTCGTAAAGAACCTTGCCGCGCTTAACAGGTGCAACCCATCCTTCAGGAGCACCTTTACCATTACCCATCCGGACACCAACACCTTTGCTAGTGTAAGAGAGGTGTGGGAAGATCTTAATCCATACCTTACCACCACGCTTCATGTAACGGGTAATAGCAATACGTCCAGCTTCGATTTGACGGTTTGAGATCCAATGTGAATCTAATGCTTGCAAACCATATTCACCGAAAGCAACGGTCTTACCCCCCTTGGCTTCACCACGAAGGTGACCACGTTGAACCTTACGGTGCTTAACTCGCTTTGGTACTAGCATGTTTTACTTCCCTCCTTTTGAATCATTCTTCTTTTCGGGGAGCACTTCACCACGGTAAATCCAGGTCTTAATACCTAAAGCACCGTAAGTGGTACGAGCTTCATCCCATGAGTAATCAATATCTGCACGAAGCGTATGCAATGGAACAGTACCATCAGAGTATGATTCAACACGTGACATATCTGCACCATTCAAACGACCTGCAACTTGAATCTTAATTCCTTTTGCACCAGCACGCATAGCGCGTTGCATAGCACCACGCATAGCACGACGGAAAGCAATCCGGTTTTCAAGTTGTTGTGCAACATTTTCACCAACCAGGTGAGCGTCCAAATCAGGCTTCTTGATTTCAACAACGTTGATGTGGACACGCTTACCAGTTAATTTGTTTAATTCAAGACGAAGTGCTTCAACTTCTGAACCACCTTTACCAATCACCATTCCTGGACGAGCGGTGTGAATTGAAACGTTAACGCGGTTTGCAGCACGTTCAATTTCGATGGTTGAGACAGAGGCATCAGCAAGTCGCTTTTCGATGTATTTACGGATCCGAAGGTCTTCGTTCAGGTATTCAGCGTAGTGCTTCTTGTCAGCGTACCACTTAGCACTCCATGGACGAATGACCCCAACACGGAAACCATTAGGATTAATCTTTTGACCCACTATTCATTCCTCCTATTTTTCTGTAACAACCACTGTGATGTGACTAGTCCGCTTATTAATTGGTGAAGCAGAACCTTTAGCACGCGGACGGAACCGTTTAAGGGTTGGTCCTTCATTTGCGTAAGCTTCTGATACAACTAATGAAGCACGATCAAGATCAAAGTTGTTTTCAGCGTTTGCAACAGCAGATTTTAAAACTTTTTCAACATCTGAAGCAGCACCATTAGGAGTGAACTTCAGAATAGCAAATGCTTCAGCAACGCTCTTGTTACGGATAGTGTCTAAGACAAGACGTACCTTCCGTGATGATACACGAACCATCTTAGCAGTTGCCTTAGCTGAAGTGATGTTTTCAGCCATTATTCAAGTCCCTCCTTAATTACTTAGCTTGAGTTTTCTTGTCATCAGATGCATGACCATGGAAAGTCCGGGTTGGTACGAATTCACCAAGCTTATGACCTACCATATCTTCTTGCACGTAAACTGGCACATGCTTACGACCATCATAAACTGCAAAGGTGTAACCAATGAAGCTTGGGAAGATTGTAGAGCGACGTGACCAAGTCTTGATAACAGATTTCTTTTCGTTATCGGCTTGTGCTTCGACCTTCTTCAACAGAGAAGCATCTGCGAAAGGTCCTTTCTTCAAACTACGAGCCATATGTGTACCTCCTCTCAGGTATTACTATTATTTCAATTAGCGAGTGTGTGGACCACGCTTGCGACCACGAACGATGAACTTGTTGGAACGAGCCTTGTGTGAACGAGTCTTCTTACCAACAGTCTTCTTACCCCATGGAGAAAGTGGAGATGGAAGACCAACAGGTTGCTTACCTTCACCACCACCATGTGGGTGATCATTAGGGTTCATAACTGAACCACGAACGTGTGGACGACGACCAGCGTAACGGTTACGACCAGCCTTCCCTTTGATCAAAAGTGCACGTTCTTCATTACCAATTGAACCAACAGTTGCCCGGCAGGTTGCGAGAACCATCCGAACTTCACCTGAAGAAAGACGTACTAAAACATACTTTTCTTCCTTACCAAGTAATTGTGCTGAAGTACCAGCAGAACGGGTCAATTGACCACCCTTACCTGGCTTCAATTCAATGTTATGAATAACAGTACCGACTGGAATGTTCTTCAATGGAAGAGCGTTACCAACCTTAATATCTGCATCAGGACCAGATTCAACAGTCATCCCAACTTCTAAGCCCTTAGGTGCTAAGATGTATGATTTAGTACCATCAGCGTAAACCAACAAGGCAATGTTAGCAGTACGGTTTGGATCGTATTCAATTGCCTTAACAGTTGCAGGAATATTATCCTTGTTCCGCTTGAAGTCGATAATCCGGTATTGACGCTTGTTACCACCACCACGGTGACGAACAGTCATTTTACCTTGGCTGTTACGACCGGCAGTGTGCTTTAAAGGTGCTAACAGTGACTTTTCCGGAGTAGTCTTCGTAATGGCAGCGAAGTCAAATCCGTTCATGTTACGGCGACCGTTAGTGGTACCTTTGTATTTGCGAATTCCCACTATTCTTTCCTCCTAACCTTAAAATTTAGTCGTTGTCATCATCAAACAACTTGATTTCTTTTGAGTCATCAGAAAGCTGAACGATTGCCTTACGACGGCGCTTAGTGTAACCAACGTAACGGCCTTGACGCTTTTGCTTTCCCTTGATGTTCATAATGTTAACCTTGACAACCTTAACACCAAAGATTTCTTCGATGGCATTCTTAACTTGAGTCTTGGTTGCTCGTAAATCAACATCAAACGTATAACGCTTGTCGTCCATGGCAGCAGTAGATGCTTCCGTAATTACTGGACGTAAAATAATATCGCGTGCTTCCATTATCCGAGCACCTCCTCTACTTGAGAAAGAGCTGACTTAGTAATGACGATCTTTTGCGCATCAACAACGTTTAAGATGTTAACACCAGCAGGAGTAACGACCTTAACGTTTGCCAAGTTGCGAGCTGATAATTCAGCATTCTTGTCGTCGTCAGTTACAACGATCAACACTTTTTCGTTGACCTTTAAGTTGTTTAATACACCAGCAAATTCCTTAGTCTTTGGTGCATTAAAGTTAATTGAGTCAACTACAACAAAGTTATCATCTGCAACCTTTTGAGAAAGGGCAGACTTGATAGCAAGTTGACGAACCTTACGAGGTAAACGGTAGTTGTAAGAACGAGGATTTGGCCCGAAGACAACACCACCACCACGGAATTGTGGTGAACGGATTGAACCTTGACGAGCACGACCCGTCCCCTTTTGACGCCATGGCTTCTTACCACCACCGCTAACAGCTGAACGGTTCTTAACTGCGTGAGTACCTTGACGGAGTGAAGCACGTTGACGAATGATTGCTTCGTATTCAGCACTTTCGTTAGCTTCAACGCCGAAGATTGCATCGTTTAAATCGATAGTACCGTTTTGGCTACCATCTTGGTTGAATAATGCAACGCTAGTCATATTTTACTTCCTCCTTTCTTAATTGTTGTGTTGTTTGCTAAGACTCTTCTTAGTGTTAGCCTTAACTGAATTTTGAATTGTTACGTAAGACTTGTTAGCACCAGGAACGTTACCCTTAATAAGTAAAACGTTGTTGTCGGTATCAACCTTCACAACTTGTAAGTGTTGCATAGTCCGAGTGTTGCCACCCATCCGACCTGGGAGCTTCTTGCCTTTGAAGACGTGGTTGATGATCGCACCCAAAGAACCTGGACGACGGTGATAACGAGAACCGTGCGCCATAGGTCCACGACGTTGACCATCCTTGTGGATGTTACCTTGGTAACCATGACCTTTAGTGACACCAGTTACATCAACTGTTTCACCTTCAGCGAATAAATCCGCTTTGATTTCGTCTCCAACTTTGATGTCGTCTCCTAATTCAGCGTCGCGGATTTCACCGATGAAGCGCTTAGGAGCCGTGTTTGCTTTTGCTGCATGACCTTGTTCAGCCTTGTTGCTCAAAATCTCACGTTTGTCATCGAAACCAAGTTGTACAGCGTTGTAACCATCATTTTCGACAGTCTTAATTTGCATAACAACGTTAGGAGTTACATCGATCACAGTAACGGGAACTAATTCGCCGTTGTCAGTGAAGACTTGAGTCATTCCGACTTTTTTACCTAAGATTCCTTTGGTCATGAGTACACCTCCAATTTATTTTGATTTAGATAATTGCTGATTATAAATTAAAGCTTAATTTCGATGTCAACACCACTTGGCAGGTCAAGCTTCATTAATGAGTCGACCGTCTTTGGCGTAGGATCGATAATGTCGATCAAACGCTTGTGAGTGCGCATTTCGAATTGTTCCCGTGACTTCTTGAACTTGTGTGGTGAACGAAGCACCGTGTACAAAGTCCGTTCAGTTGGTAACGGGATTGGGCCTGAAATTTGAGCACCTGTCCGTTTTGCAGTTTCAACAATCTTGTCAGCAGATTGATCAAGGACTTGGTGTTCGTAAGCCTTTAAACGAATACGAATCTTTTGGTTTGCCATTATGTTCCCTCCTTCGTCAGATTTAAAATTTGACTAGCTCCATGGAAATTACCGCCACATCCTGTGGCAAAGCGGCCGGGTGTGTCGCAACCTTCCACTTCATCGCCTGTGATCTCAAATCCCCCTGGGGGCATACTAATCCCCTAGTTAAATTCAAGCACCTATCCATAATACTAGAGAATTGCCGTTGTCGCAAGGGCTTCTTCCAATTAATTTGGCTTTTTATATTAAAACTACGTTACAGAATTCTCTGTGCAAAAAATAAAAAAAGTTTGTACACGTCGTACAAACTTTTTCTAAAGCAAATTTAGTTGTTACCGCCGTTCTTGGCAATGATGTCTTCTTGAACAGACTTTGGAACAGCTGAGTAGTGGTCAAACGTCATTGTGAAGGTCCCACGGCCTTGAGTAGCTGAACGCAAGGTTGTAGCGTAACCAAACATTTCAGACAACGGAACAAAGGCGTGAACTAATTGAGCGTTCCCACGTTCTTCCATCCCATCAATGGAACCACGACGAGCAGTAACGTGACCCATAACATCACCAAGGTTGTCTTCAGGGGTAACAATGTCAACCTTCATGATTGGTTCCAGAATAACTGGGTCGGCCTTCTTAGCAGCGTTCTTTAATGCAAGAGAAGCAGCAACCTTGAACGCAGCTTCGGAGGAGTCGACTTCGTGGTAACTACCATCGTATAACTTAGCATGCATGTCAACTAATGGGTAACCGGCAAGAACACCGTTTTCCATTGCTTCCTTCAAACCTTGTTCAACAGCAGGGATGTATTCACGTGGAACAACCCCACCGACAATGGCATCTTCGAATTCGAAACCTTTACCTTCGTCAAGTGGTGTAAATTCAATCCAAACGTCCCCGTATTGACCTTTACCACCAGATTGACGAACGAACTTACCTTGAGCACTAGCTTGCTTAGTAAATGCTTCACGGTAGGAAACTTGTGGCTTACCAACAGTAACTTCGGCGTTGAATTCACGACGAAGACGTTCAACAATGATGTCCAAGTGAAGTTCACCCATCCCGGCAATCAGTGTTTCACCAGTTTCAGGGTTAGTTTCAGTCTTGAAGGTTGGGTCTTCTTCAGCCAGCTTCAAAAGACCTTTGTCCATCTTATCTTGGTCAGCCTTTGACTTTGGTTCAACAGAAACTTGGATAACTGGGTCAGGGAAGTCCATGGATTCAAGTTGCAATGGGTGATCTGGGTCAGTTAAGGAATCACCAGTAGTCGTGTTCTTCAAACCAATAGCAGCAGCGATATCACCAGAGAAGACTTCTGGAATTTCGTGTTGTTGGTTGGAGTGCATTTGCAGCAAACGACCAATCCGTTCACGCTTGTCCTTGGTAGCATTCAAAACGTAAGAACCAGATTGAAGTGAACCAGTGTAAACCCGAATGAAGGTTAACCGACCAACGAATGGGTCAGTAACAATCTTGAAGGCCAATGAAGCGAATGGCTTGTCGTCACCAGCAGTCAATTCAACTTCGTTTCCTTCAGGATCATGCGCGATAAATGGCTTAACATCAAGTGGAGATGGTAAGTAATCAATTACCGCATCCAGCATCATTTGGATACCCTTATCCTTGTAGGCAGAACCAGCTAAGACTGGGAAAAGTTCTTCAGCCAGAGTTGCCTTCCGAATAGCAGCCTTGATTTCGTCAACAGAAATTTCTGCACCATCAAGGTACTTTTCCATGATGTTATCATCAACATCTGCCAAAGTTTCAAGTAATTGGTCATGACGCTTTTCAGCCTCATCCTTCATGTCATCTGGAATATCAACAGTATCCCAGTTGGTACCAAGCTTGTCTTCGTCGTAAACGTAAGCAACCATCTTAACTAAGTCAATGACACCAACGAAGTCATCTTCGGCACCAATTGGCATTTGAATTGGCAATGGAGTAACGTTCAGACGATCCTTAATTGTTTGAACTGAGTAGTCAAAGTTGGCACCCATCTTGTCCATCTTGTTAGCAAAAACAATCCGTGGAACATCGAAGCTGTCAGCTTGACGCCAAACAGTTTCAGTTTGTGGTTCAACACCAGCTTGAGCATCAAGCACGGTAACGGCACCATCAAGGACCCGCAAAGCACGTTCAACTTCGACAGTAAAGTCAACGTGTCCTGGGGTATCGATGATGTTGATCCGGTGATCCTTCCAAACCGCAGTCGTAGCAGCTGATTGGATGGTGATACCACGTTCCTTTTCTTCATCCATCCAGTCCATTTGTGAAGCACCATCATGGGTTTCACCAATCTTGTGAATCTTACCAGTGTAGTAAAGAATCCGCTCAGTAGCAGTAGTCTTACCGGCATCGATGTGGGCCATGATCCCGATGTTCCGGGTCATGGCAAGCGGATATTCACGTTTGTTAGCCATCTTTATGAGTATCTCCCTTCAAATCTTTCTTAAAAAAAAGGGTGACGTAAAATTATTTGTGCGTCGCCCTCTGAGAAACTAGCTAGGCAACCAGTTTCAATTTATTACCAACGATAATGAGCAAATGCCCGGTTAGCTTCGGCCATCCGCAGAGTATCTTCCTTCTTCTTGATGGAAGCACCGGTGTTGTTGGATGCATCAATAATTTCGGCAGCCAAACGTTCCACCATGGTGTGTTCACCACGAAGACGTGCGTATTGAGTTAACCAACGAAGAGCTAACGTCCGTTGACGATCAGGACGAACTTCGATCGGAACTTGGTAGTTAGAACCACCAATCCGCCGAGCCTTAACTTCAAGTGCTGGTTGAACATTTTCCATTGCTTGTTCAAAGACTTCAACTGGATCGTTACCAGTTTGTTCTTTAATTTGATCAAGAGCACGGTATAAGATCTTGGAAGCAGTTCCCCGCTTACCATCTAACATCAAGTGGTTGATCATACTAGTAACCAATTTTGAGTTGTAAATTGGATCTGGTAATACTTCTGGTTTTGCAACATGTCCTTTACGAGGCATTATCTAATTCCCTCCTTTTTAAATTAATCCTTCGGCTTCTTAGCACCGTACTTAGAACGGCTTTGACGACGACCTTCAACACCGGCAGTATCAAGGGTACCACGGATAACGTGGTAACGAACCCCAGGCAAGTCCTTAACACGACCACCACGGATCAATACAACTGAGTGTTCTTGGAGGTTGTGACCAATCCCAGGAATGTATGCAGTTACTTCGATCAAGTTTGAAAGACGTACACGGGCATACTTACGTAAAGCTGAGTTTGGCTTCTTAGGAGTCATGGTACCAACACGGGTAGCAACTCCACGCTTTTGTGGTGATGGAGTCTTAACTTCTTCCTTCTTGAAACTGTTGTAAACAAAGCCAAGGGCAGGTGACTTTGACTTACCCTTATGACTCTTCCGGCCCTTACGAACCAGTTGATTAATTGTAGGCATAATTAATCCCCTTTCTAAAACTTAAGTCCACACATCCAGGTGGTTCTTTTTGAAGAATAAAAAAATGGATGGTTATTTGCTTGTGCTATCGCGGACGTTCGTCTGTCCGAGACAGACACAATCGCTGCTAATGAAAGCACCTTGAATAATTTAACATGCCAGCCAAGTGATGTCAAATGTTATTTAGGCCTTACTCAACATGTTTTCAATCATTTTTAGCACTTTTTACGTCTTTAAATACTGAGGTGAAATTTATGTTATTGATTCTATTCTGTTTTGGCGCTTGCTGGGCATCATTTATCACCACCATGACTTGGCGACACCTAATTCATTCGTCAAGAACCTACTCTGCCGTTTCGAGCTGCGATTTTTGTAAACAACGCTTGCCTTTAGGGTCGTTAATTCCAATTGTGGGCTTTATTTTGCAGTGTGGGCGTGCCAAGTGTTGTGACCACCGCCTTGAAAAATTTTGGCCACTGATTGAGCTCGTTAACGGAATTAGTTGGATGCTCATCCCAACTACTACTTTAACTGAGCTTATTTTATTCCTCATTAGCGATTCAGCGCTCCTCGCCACTTGTACCGAAGATTGGTTCACTAAACGATTTTCTACCTTCCTACTACTACCGCTCGGTCTCCTGCATTGGTTAAGTATCGCACCACCATTTACGATGGCCAACTTAATCGGCACAGTTGCCTTTGCAACCACCTACCTGCTACCCGGCATCGGTAATGGAGATGTAGACTGGATTATCATTTGTTGCCTCGCGCTTGGCCCCCAGATCACCGTGCCAATCGTACTAGCTGCTTGTCTCTGTTCACTATTGGATCCCAGGATCAGACAGCACCGTGCTGTCCCATTCATTCCCTACCTTTGTCTGGGGTTAGCTGTTGTTTTAACCACCAATGTTATTACCTGACCAAAATAAAAAATCCAGCATCATTATGCAATAACAACACTGGATAATTATTGTGAATATTCAATTAATCACTGTCCTCGCCGTCTTCAACGACGTGGATTTTGACCGGAAAAATCTGCACATTATTTTGGACCAAATTTTCAACATATTGGAGAAGCAACAAAACCCAGGCAAAAGAAAGGATAAACGCAATGAGCTCAAAAGCAGTCAGCGAAAGATAAGTAAATGCCTTAAAGACGAGATAATCAACCGCGATTACTGCCCCGATCGTATAAGAAACCTTTAAAAAAGCGTTAGTCACTTCTGGCAACAGCCAGCGAACTGCAATGATCAAAATTAACATAATGTAAACAATCCACATCGCAATTCGATCATGCAAGATATGGAAACGCGGATTGTTGGGAAACAGACCAACACAACCAACACAAGCACCAAGCGCTGTCATCAGCGCCCGCAACGTATTCACCCGCCATCCCTGATATTTGTGGTTCAAATTGACAAATAGGTAATCTACTAAAATCATCAGCAACAATCCTGAAAACATCAACGTAATGTTGAATGAGAGGTGGGTATTATTCTGATTGGTACCAAGAAAACTAAAATTATGTTTCCACCAATTCTTATTGGAATTAGTCAACATCGAAAAACCCACTCCACCGACAATCATGATGGTCATTAGGTTGGTCACTACCCCTGGTGAAATCGTCATGGCTAAATTAATCATCAAATAATCGACAACCGCCACCGAGATAAAGACGATCACCGTGGACGTATAGAGGTCAAATTGAAGGCCCTTAAATAACTGTCCAAAGAGCCAGTACAAGGCTAAGGTAATAAAACCAATGATCATCCCACACGCCACGATCAACGGCGGTAAACTTCGCCACGAAAAGCTACGGGAGGGACCACGCTTAGAAACCTTCTGTACAATGAAGGTAATCGCAAACAAAAGCGTACCACAAACCGCACTTAAGATAATCGATGCCGAAGCAATTGAATAGTAGCCACTTAATGGCACAATCCGCAAATGGCGGTTAAACATGAAAATAAAGAAACAAATCGCTGAGACCAGGGCTAAGACACTGTACCACCAAAAATAAATTTGAGGAATCGCATCAGCAATCTTCGTTGGCCGTACCAGGATAGAATTATGATCCAGCCGCATTGAATAGTCGACATTTTCCAGATCCAATTTTTTGATTGCAGACTCTGGAACCTCAATTTGATATTTTTTCAAAACTTTCTCCTCCAAGTTCTAACATTAATACACTATCACTATTCACTAATTGATGGCAACAAAAAAGGTGTAAGCAACATTGCTTACACCTTTTGACGATGAGAAAGAAAACGACTATTTATCTTCGTTTTCCTTCATTTGTTCTTCCATTTCACGAATGGAACTGTTCGGTAGTGATGTGACACCACTATCAGCACTAGCACCAACACTAACTTCCTTCGGCTTGATGTTCCGGTAAGCACCCATCCCGGTACCTGCAGGAATAATCTTCCCGATGATAACATTTTCCTTCAAACCAACCAGAGGGTCTTCCTTACCACGAATAGCAGCATCGGTAAGAACACGGGTGGTTTCTTGGAATGAAGCGGCAGACAAGAAACTGTTGGTTTCCAGAGCGGCCTTGGTAATCCCAAGGATAACTGGACGAGCAGTGGCTGGAATCCCACCAGAAATCAATGTCTTGTAGTTAGCATCACGGAATTGACTAATGTCCATCAATTCGCCAGGTAATACATCAGTGTCACCTGGATCCATGACACGAACCTTCCGCATCATTTGCCGAATCATGATTTCAACGTGCTTATCCAGCAAGTCAATCCCTTGCATCCGGTAGACTCCTTGGATTTGGGACAAGAGGTAAGTTTCAGTTGAGAGAACATCACGAACACGGATTAATTCCTTTGGATCAATTGAACCTTCGTTCAATGCAGAACCACGGTGAATATAGTCACCTTCAGAAACCCGCAAACGAGCGGTAATTGGTAAGGTGTAAGTCCGTGTATCATTTTCACCCTTAACGGTAATGACCTTCGTTTGTTCAGCGGGGTTTTCTTCAATCGATTCTATTTCACCAGTAACTTCGGAAATTGTGGCCTTCCCTTTTGGATTCCGGGCTTCAACAATTTCTTGCACACGAGGAAGCCCTTGGGTGATATCTTCGTTGCCGGCAACACCACCGGTGTGGAAGTTCCGCAGAGTCAATTGCGTACCAGGTTCACCGATTGATTGAGCGGCAACAGTCCCGATCGCTTCACCAGCTTCCACTTTGTCACCAGTAGCGGCGTTCCGACCGTAACAACGTTCACAAACCCCGTGCTCAGTGTTACAAGTAAAGGCGGAACGAATCGTGACGGTCTTGACACCCGCATCTACAATCTTTTGAGCCATGGCTTCATCAATCAGAACGTTCTTACCAACAATTCGGTCACCAGTCTTTGGATCAAAGACTGATTTCATCGTGTAACGGCCAAGAATTCGGTCATACAGTGGTTCAATCATTTCGTTACCGTTTGTAATTGCGGAAACATCCAAACCACGGTCAGTACCACAGTCTTCTTCACGAACAATGACGTCTTGGGCAACATCAACCAGCCGCCGAGTCAAGTAACCTGAGTTGGCAGTCTTCAAAGCGGTATCGGTCATCCCCTTACGAGCACCGTGAGAAGAAATGAACATTTCCAGAACAGATAACCCTTCACGGAAGTTAGATAAGATTGGCAATTCCATGATCTTACCAGATGGTGAGGCCATCAAACCACGCATACCGGCTAATTGGGTAAAGTTAGAAATGTTACCACGAGCACCAGAGTCAGACATCATGTTGATTGGGTTATGGATATCCATGTGTTCAATCAACTTGTCTTGAACTTCGTCCTTAGCATCGTTCCAAACACCGATAACCCGTTCATAACGT
Organism: Limosilactobacillus caecicola; assembly: GCF_943192935.1. Lineage (GTDB taxonomy): Bacteria > Bacillota > Bacilli > Lactobacillales > Lactobacillaceae > Limosilactobacillus > Limosilactobacillus caecicola. Next base: position 143,684 of record NZ_CALPCI010000001.1, read on the forward strand.
TCATTATCAGTGATCAAACCACGCCGGAATTGCTTGGTAATCAAAGCAACTTGCTTGTGGGCCTTTTCAATAATTTCAGGCTTTTCCTTCAGGTCAGTAATGTCGGCAACCCCAACGGTCAAACCAGAAATAGTAGATTCGTAGTAACCAAGGTCCTTAATCCGGTCAAGGAATTCTGAGGTTTCTGTCACCTTGTAAATCTTGTAGATTTCCGCAATGATGTCTGACAAGAAGCCCTTCTTGAATGGTGGAACCAATGGGGCGTTTTCGAGATATTCGTGAATATCCTCACCCTTGTCCAAGAAGTACTTGTCAGAGACACCATTTTGAAGGTTATCATCAGTTGGTTCGTTAATGTAAGTGTAGTCCTTGGGCAGGATCTTGTTGAACAATAGCTTACCAACACTAGTAACCATGATCTTACCACGCTGGTCATCAGTAAATGGCTTGTCAGGATATGCAGCTACTTGAACCCCAACCCGGGTTTGTAAGGCAACGTAGCCGTTCTTGTAGGCCATTTCAGCTTCATCAGCATCCTTGAAGATCATTCCTTCGCCTTCACGGCCCTTATCTTCAGTGGTCATGTAGTAGTTACCAATAACCATATCTTGTGAAGGGGCCACGATTGGTTCACCGTCACGAGGTGAAAGAATGTGGTGAGCAGCCAACATTAGCAGCCGTGCTTCTGCTTGTGCTTCATCAGAAAGTGGCACGTGAATGGCCATTTGGTCACCATCAAAGTCGGCGTTGTAGGCGGTACATACTAATGGGTGTAACCGCATGGACTTCCCAGAAACCAGAATTGGTTCAAAGGCTTGAATCCCCAACCGGTGCAGCGTAGGGGCCCGGTTCAACAGAACTGGGTGTTCCTTAATAACGTCTTCCAGAACATCGAAGACCTTATCGTCACGCTTGTCAATCATCCGCTTAGCAGCCTTCACGTTATTAACCAGATTGCGCTTGGTCAATTCGTGCATGATGAACGGCTTGAATAATTCCAAAGCCATTGGAATTGGCAGACCCATTTGGTTCATCTTCAATGATGGACCAACATCGATAACCGAACGACCAGAGTAGTCAACCCGCTTACCAAGTAAGTTTTGACGGAACCGACCTTGCTTCCCCTTCAGTAAGTGAGAAAGGGACTTCAATGGACGATTACCTGGGCCAGCAACTGGACGACCACGACGGCCGTTATCGATTAAAGCATCAACGGCTTCTTGGAGCATCCGCTTTTCGTTTTGAACGATGATGCCAGGGGCATTTAATTCTAACAACCGCTTCAAACGGTTATTCCGGTTAATAACTCGCCGGTACAAGTCGTTCAAATCAGAAGTAGCAAACCGACCACCTTCAAGTTGAACCATTGGCCGGAGATCAGGTGGCATAACCGGAATGACATCCATAACCATCCATTCAGGCTTGTTGCCAGACTTGATGAAGGCTTCCAAAATATCCAAACGACGAACGGCCCGCGTCCGCTTTTGACCAGTGGCATCCTTCAGTTCAGCTTTAAGTTCATCGGCTTCCTTTTGCAAGTCAACGTCCTTCAAAAGCTTTTGAATGGCTTCAGCACCCATTTCAGCAGTAAAGCGATCCCCGTATTCAGCCTTCTTATCACGATATTCAGCTTCGGTGAGTAATTGCTTCTTTTCTAGTGGGGTGTCGCCAGGATCAAGAACAACGTATGAAGCGAAGTAAATAACTTCTTCCAAGGCTCGTGGACTCATGTCGAGAACCAGACCCATCCGTGATGGAATTCCCTTGAAGTACCAAATGTGAGAAACTGGAGCGGCTAATTCAATGTGACCCATCCGTTCACGACGAACCTTTGAACTGGTAACTTCAACCCCACAGCGATCACAAACCAGGCCCTTAAAACGAACCCGCTTGTACTTACCACAGGCACATTCGTAATCCTTGGTTGGCCCAAAGATCCGTTCATCAAACAGACCTTCCTTTTCAGGCTTCAACGTCCGGTAGTTAATAGTTTCCGGCTTTTTAACTTCCCCGTAAGACCAACTACGAATCTTATTCGGTGAAGCCAACCCGATTTGCATACTTTCAAAATTATTGACGTCAATCAAAGGGCTGTCCTCCTTTTATTAGTCTTGTTTTGCTTCATCAGTTTCAGCATTAGCTGATTGGTTTTCAGCCGCTGTTTCTTGTTGTTTTTGTTGACCATGTTGAGCTGATTTCCGAACATCAATGACGTCTTCATCCATGTTCTTCAATTGAACTTCTTCATGGTTGTTATCTAAGACTTTCATGTCCAAGCCAAGTGATTGCAATTCCTTAACCAGCACACGGAATGATTCAGGCACACCAGGCTTTGGAATTTGTTCACCATTAATAATGGCATCGTAAGTGTTGACACGACCAACCACGTCATCTGACTTGTAAGTCAAGATTTCTTGCAGGGTGTAAGCAGCACCGTAGGCTTCCAAAGCCCACACTTCCATTTCACCAAACCGCTGACCACCGAATTGGGCTTTCCCACCCAATGGTTGTTGGGTAACTAGGGAGTATGGTCCAATAGAACGGGCGTGGATCTTATCATCAACCATGTGAGCCAGCTTCAGGTAGTGCATGACACCAACTGCTACCCGTTGTTCAAATGGTTCACCTGTCCGTCCGTCATAAAGGATCGTCTTCCCATCTGATGGCAGTCCGGCTTCCTTAACGGCATTCCAGACATCATCATCATTGGCCCCATCAAAGACTGGGGTGGCAATGTGAATGCCAAGTTCACGAGCAGCCATTCCCAAGTGAAGTTCGATAACCTGACCGATGTTCATCCGGGAAGGCACACCCATTGGACTCAACATGATGTCGATTGGCGTCCCGTCTGGCATATATGGCATGTCTTCTTCAGGAACCACGATGGAAACCGTCCCTTTGTTACCGTGACGACCTGACATCTTGTCACCAACTTGGATCTTCCGCTTTTGAGCGATGTAAACCCGGACCATCTTGTTAACACCAGGAGAAAGTTCGTCACCATTTTCACGAGTGAAGACCTTCACATCCTGAATAATTCCGCCACCACCGTGAGGAACACGGAGGGAAGTATCACGAACTTCACGTGACTTTTCACCGAAAATGGCGTGTAACAGTCGTTCTTCAGCGGATAATTCGGTAACTCCCTTTGGAGTGACCTTACCAACCAAGATATCGCCGTCATGAACTTCAGCACCAACCCGGATAACACCATTTTCATCCAAGTTTTTCAATGCGTCAGCACCAACGTTTGGAATTTCACGGGTCATTTCTTCAGGTCCAAGCTTCGTTTCACGAGCTTCTGATTCGTATGATTCGATGTGAATAGAAGTGTAAACGTCATCCTTGACTAACCGTTCTGAGATTGCGATGGCATCTTCGAAGTTATAACCATCCCAAGTCATGAAAGCAATCAATGGGTTTTGGCCTAAGGCTAATTCACCTTGTTCCATTGATGGACCATCGGCCAAAATGTCGTCAGCATCAACGTGTTCACCGACCTTAACAATTGGACGTTGGTTGTAGTTCTTACCACCGTTGGAACGACGGAACTTCATTAACTTGTAAGTATCAAGGCTATCATCATCACGACGAACGCGGACTTCACGCGCGTCCACGTATTCAACAGTCCCGGCGTGCTTAGCAATCAAAGCAACACCAGAGTCGTGGGCCGCCTTATATTCGATCCCAGTCCCAATTAATGGCGCATGAGGATTGATCAAAGGTACCGCTTGCCGTTGCATGTTAGCACCCATCAAGGCACGGTTGGAATCATCGTTTTCCAAGAATGGGATACATGCAGAGGCAACTGAAACTACTTGCTTAGGAGAAACGTCCATGTAGTCAACGTTTTCAGGAGTCGTAGCGATGTAGTCATCCTTGTCACGACACATAATTTCTTCATCAGCAAATGAACCATCATCGTTTAGCTTTGAGTTAGCTTGGGCAATGATGTAATTATCTTCTTCATCGGCAGTTAAGTAGTCGATCTTATCCGTAACCTTGTGAGTCTTCCATGAAACCCGCCGGTATGGAGTTTCAATGAAACCATACTTGTTGACCCGAGCGTATGAAGACAAACTGTTGATCAACCCGATGTTTGGACCTTCAGGAGTTTCGATTGGACACATCCGGCCATAGTGAGTATAGTGCACGTCCCGTACTTCATATCCAGCCCGGTCACGAGTCAAACCACCAGGACCCAGGGCGGAAAGCCGCCGCTTATGGGTTAATTCACCCAATGGGTTAGTTTGGTCCATGAATTGAGAAAGTTGTGAAGAACCAAAGAATTCCTTAATTGACGCTACCACTGGACGAATGTTAATCAATTGTTGTGGCGTCACGGTGTTAATGTCTTGAATTGACATCCGTTCACGGACTACCCGTTCCATCCGTGCTAAGCCAATCCGGAATTGGTTTTGTAATAATTCACCAACTGAACGAATCCGCCGGTTACCCAAGTGGTCAATGTCGTCAGTTGAGCCAATCCCTTCTTGTAAGTTAAAGAAGTAATTAATGGAAGCGATAATATCCGCTGGTTGGATGTGCTTCAATTCCAATGGAATGTGACCATTAGAAACGATTGGAACCACCCGTTCAGGATCGTTCTTGGAGTAAACCAAGATCTTTTGCAGCTTGACTGGTTCGGTTACGACTGCTTCATCCGATGGTGTGTAAGTAACCATCTTGAAGTCATCGCTTTCCAAAGCAGGTTCCAACTTCTTCAGAACTTCCTTGGTAACGACGTCACCCTTGTTGGCAAGGATTTCACCGGTGTCTGGGTCTGCTAACGTTTCTGCTAAGGTTTGACCAAGCAGACGGTACTTCATCCGCAGCTTCTTGTTCGTCTTGTAACGACCAACAGGAGCCATGTCATAACGCTTTGGATCAAAGAAACGCGCAGTCAAAAGACTCCGAGCAGAATCGGCAGTCTTTGGTTCGCCTGGACGCAAGCGTTCATAGATGTCCTTTAAGGCTTCTTCGACACGTGAATCTTCGGCGTCCTTATGAACGTCTTTATCCAAGGTCGCACTTAATGAATCGGAGTTACCACCGAGCATTTCGATGATTTCATCGTCAGAACCAAAGCCAAGAGCCCGCACTAATTCGGTTAGAGGTAATTTCCGGGTCCGGTCAATACGGACGTAGGAAATCCCCTTAGCGTCAGTTTCGTATTCCAACCAAGCACCACGGTTTGGAATAAAATTGGCACCGTAACTTGGCCGGCCATTTTTATCGGTTTCCTTATTGTAGTAAACCCCTGGGGAACGAACTAATTGAGAAACAATTACCCGTTCAGCACCGTTAATGATGAAGGTCCCCTGATCCGTCATCAATGGGAAATCGCCAAAGAATACGTCTTGTGACTTAATTTCACCAGTTTCATGGTTAGTTAAGCGTAAAGTAACGTGCAGTGGCGCAGAATAGTTTGCATCATGTTCACGTGCTTCATCAACAGTATACTTAGGTTCCATTAGTTGATAATCAACAAATTCCAAAGATAATTTACCTTGAAAATCATCGATTGGCATAATGTCATTAAACATTTCCCGGATTCCCTTATCCATAAACCAATTATATGAATTAGTTTGGATTTCGATCAGGTTTGGTAGATCAAGAACTTCCTTGATCCGGGAATAACTACGACGGGTACGGTGTTTACCGTACTTTACTAAATGTCCAGCCAAAGTATTCACCTCTCTAATTTAATCGGCAAGTCCGTTCACTCAAATGTTACAATTTGATTACATCTTGCAAAAATTGCAAGTTTTGGGCAAAAAAAAGCCAAAAGCAGCTGGCGACTGCCTTTGGGATTTATAAGGATCGTGATGGACAATAGATCATCACAATCGTTGGACTTACAGCTACATACTTTAATATAGTAAATGTTGTAGCATTAAAAGTCAATAGTAAACGCAAAAAATGCTCCACATTACCGTGAAGCATTTTAATTAGTTTTCGCGTTGGTTTAATCCATTCATAAAGACATCCAGAATGATCCGATTACGTTGTTCATCCGTAATGGAACGGCCACCAAATTTTTGGAATGAATTAAACATTGGACTCAAGCTAGAAATAAACAGCTCTGCCGCTTCTTTTGGCAAGACATCCGGCCGTAATTTTAGTTCTGGCCGTTTAAAGAATGCAGAAACTGGTTCGATATAATCGATCATGAAGATGACGCTGAGTTTGCGCTTAGAACTTTGACTCAGCAGATCACCCGCGCTCTGCCACTGTTCATAGATGTCTTTGGGATGAAGCTTTAGCAAGGTTTTAGCTAGTTCCCATAACAGGTCTTCACCAGTTTGATCGCTGTCTTGCATAACCTTATTAACTTCCTGACGGACCTTACTCCCGTGAGCCGTCATCACATCCAAAAATAGCACTTCTTTATCATTAAAGTGGTGGTAGAGCGCCGGTTGAGTGATCCCAATTTCCTTAGCAATATCGCGGGTAGACGTTCCCCCAAATCCTTTATTCAAAAACAGTTTCGTTGCCGTTTTCATGATCGCCGTCCGGGTTTTTGCTAATTGTACAGATTTTCTCATATTTCAAACGAGCCTTTCTAATATGCGATTTTAACCAAATACCAATTATTATTTTAGTTTAGACATGCTAATTATATATTATTTAGACAGTTTTTCAATCCGATTTTTAAGGAAGTTTCCCGTTTTAATCACATTAAACTGACAAATCAATTAACCAATAAAGGTTGCTTTTGTCCATTATGTACTTGGGTGAAATTTAATTTTCCTTGTCGAGCCCCAACCTGGACAGTTTCACTAGCGTGAACATCACCAGAAAGCAAGGCCAAGCTCAGGGGGTCTTCAACTAATGTTTGAATTGAACGGCGAAGTGGACGGGCGCCATATTCTGGGTCATAGCCATCAGTAGCAATTGCATCGATCGCAGCTGGTGTGAACTTCAATGTAATCCCTTGATCAGCAACTCGTTTAATCAGTTGCTTTAGCAGTAGCTTAACAATCTGGTGAAGATCATCCTTAGTTAAGGAGTGGAAAATGATCGTTTCATCAATCCGGTTCAAAAATTCAGGACGAAAGTTAGTTTTCAATTGCTCGTTAATAGCGCTCTTCATTGCATTGTAGTCACCTTGCACATCCTTGGCACCAAAACCAACTGTCTTTTCATCACGCAACTGGGTTGCACCTAAATTGGAAGTCATGATCACAACGGTATTCCGAAAATCAACCTTGCGTCCCTTAGAATCTGTTAAGTAGCCATCGTCCAAAACCTGCAAAAGGAGGTTAAAAATGTCCACATTGGCCTTTTCGACTTCATCCAGTAAGACAACTGAATATGGATGTTGACGAACCTTTTCGGTTAATTGGCCACCTTCCTCGTAACCAATGTAGCCCGGAGCAGCACCAACCAACCGGCTAGCACTGTAACGTTCTTGGTATTCAGACATATCAATCCGAATCATATTATTTTCAGAGCCAAACATCTCCTCTGCCAAAGCCTTAGCAAGCTCGGTTTTACCAACCCCAGTCGGTCCTAAGAACATAAACGAACCAATTGGTCGGCGTGGATCCTTAAGGCCACTTCTTGCCCGCCGAATTGCTCGTGCTAAGGCCGAAACTGCTTCGTCTTGACCAATTACCCGTTCATGGAGTCCTTTTTCAAGATGAACTAACCGTTCACTTTCCTTTTTCTTCAATTGGGTCAATGGGACGCCCGTCCATTCCGAAACAACCTTGGCAATGCCTTGGTCACCAATTTGCAGGGAGTACTCATCCTGTGCTTCCAATTTTTCTTGGCGAGCAACATCCTGATCAATTTGCCCTTTCAGCTTCAATTCGTGCTGGCGAAGCTTAGCGGCTTGATCAAAGTCTTGGTTTTCGATTGCCAATTCCTTTTTTTCACGCAAATCTTCTAATTTACGCATCCGCTTAGCGTGAGCAGTATTTCTCCCGTTTCCTTCTATCCTGGTCATCGCAGACGCTTCGTCCATCAGGTCGATGGCCTTGTCTGGTAGAAAACGGTCTGCAATGTAGCGGTCAGAAAGGTTAACTGCTGCCTCGATCGCTGCATCGGTGATTTTAAGATGATGGTATTTTTCATACTTTGGGCGAATCCCTTGTAGAATTTTAATTGAAGCCTCTCGGGATGGTTCTTCAACCGTGACCGTCGCAAAACGCCGTTCTAAAGCAGAATCTGACTCAATGTGCTTTTGATATTCATCCAGGGTTGTGGCCCCAATCAGTTGGATTTCACCACGTGCAAGAGCGGGTTTTAAGATGTTGGAGGCATCAATTGCCCCTTCTGCGCCACCAGCACCGACCAACGTATGTAATTCGTCAATAAAGAGGATCACGTGCCCATCTTGATGAATTTCGTCAATTACTTTCTTTAAACGGTCCTCAAATTCGCCCCGATATTTGGTGCCGGCAACTAATGAAGCCATATCCAGCATCATTAAGCGATCCTGGGCTAATTCGCTCGGCACTTGATCACGAACGATCATTTGGGCTAAGCCTTCCACGATCGCCGTCTTACCAACGCCCGGTTCACCAACCAGGACGGGGTTATTCTTTGTCCGCCGACTCAGAATTTGGACCACTCGTTTGACTTCTTGATCACGGCCAATGACCGGGTCAGGATCCTGTTCGCGAGCAATTTTGGTAAGGTCCCGAGCTAGTTTATCTAATGTCGGGGTTTGACTCTTATTGCCTTGGTTCCGCCGTTGACGATCATTGAGGCGCTGCTTATTCATGTCAACACCTAACCGTCTAAGCATAGTCCGCCGTGCTTGGGAAACATCGACCCCCAAACTATTCAAAATCCGGGAAGAAAGAATATTGGTATCGCCTAACAGTGCAAGCATCAGGTGTTCAGTTCCCACACGGTCTGTGCCCAATTGATGAGCCAGTTGACCAGCCACCGAGATAATTTCGCGCATTTTTGGTGAGTACGGGAGATAACTACTCCTGTTGAGGTTAGTCATCGTTCCATAGCCAGTAAACCGTTCAATTTCTTCACGGAGGTCATCCGTTGTGACGTTTAATTGCCGGAGAAGGTTAGCCGCCGCCCCGGTTTTTTCGAGGCTGAGCGAAATCAAAAGGTGTTCAGTACCAACCGCTTGGTGTTTAAAATAGCGCGCTTGTTCCTGAGCAATATTTAATGCTGCTTGAGCATTGGAAGTGTATAAGAAATCAGGCATAAGCAGTCTCCTTCCAGTTTACAAATTCGTTAACTTTCAAAGCGGAGTCGATTGAGTAATGAAATTAAAATTTTGGCACGCAATTTATTGGTGGCCTTACGATCATCAAGGCCAATGGTATTTTTAGACAACATCACTAACATCAAATCACCTTCACGCCGGGTAATCACTTCTTCATTATAAAGAGTTTGGATAATGGTGAACGCATCGCTTTCACTAATGGAGTCACCAATGTTACTAATCAGCATGTCCAAGACGTCGACATCATCTAAAAGGTTCACCCGTTCAATTCGAATGTAGCCACCGCCACCCCGTTTACTTTGTACTAAATAGCCGTTTTGGAGGGTAAAACGAGTCTTGATAACATAGTTGATCTGCGAAGGAACTACGTCAAAGTGGTCGGCAATTTCCGAACGGCGAATTTCAACCTTTTCATCATTCGCCAAAATTGATTTCAAATATCTTTCGATAATATCCGAGATACTTTTTTCTTCCATTTGCTCATCTCCATTCTTGACTAATATTGACCTTAGTTTATCACCATTATACCAGACCAAGAAAACAATCTCCACGTGGTTCAATTGCCTCATCATCAATAGAGAGAACAAAAACAGTCCGTAGTCAAAGCTACGAACTGTTAATAAAAAGTAAGTATTGAGTATATTAATCCTCGTTGTGAACAAAGTCAACCACGTTCCGGCCAACAACCTTGTTGTCTTTCAGTTCTTGGATCATATCATTAATTTCAGAAAGCTTCCGGGTATGAACGATTGGGTGAACCTTACCTTCAGCACCAAATTGGAAACATTCTGCCAAATCTTGACGAGTACCAACCAATGATCCGGCAACAATAATTCCGTCAAGAACGGTCTTCGCAATGTTCAACTGCATGTCCCCTTGTGGAAGGGCAACGGCAACTAACTTACCATCTGGGCGAAGTGAGTTAACCGCTTGATCAAAGGCAGCAGTAGTAACGGCGGTAACAACTGCGGCGTGAACACCGCCAACCTTTTCTTGGATTTGTTCATCAACATTGTCATCATGACGGTTGATGCAGATTTCAGCACCATTTTCCTTAGCTGCCTTCAGTTTATCTTCATTACCATCAACGGCAATTACGTGAGCACCAAAGACGTTGTGGGCAAATTGGATCCCAAGGTTACCTAAACCACCGGCACCAACAATCGATACCCATTGGCCAGGCTTGATATCAGCAACCTTCAAAGCCTTGTACATCGTAACACCGGCACAGGTCAAAGAAGTTGCTTCAACGGGGTCTAAACCTTCTGGAACCTTGACAGCGTAATCAGCTGGAACGATACATTGTTCAGCCATTGCACCATCAGCAGTGTAACCAGCGTTCAGAACGTCCCGGCAAAGGGTTTCACGACCGGTCAAACAGTATTCACAGTGGCCACAGCCCTTAAAGAACCACGCGATTGATACCCGGTCGCCAACCTTTAAGCTAGTAACACCAGGAGCAACCTTCGAAACACGGCCCACTCCTTCGTGACCAATGATCCGGCCTGGCTTCTTACCAAAGTCACCGGCAGCACAGTGAAGGTCAGTGTGACAAAGTCCACAATATTCCATATCAACTAAGGCTTCACCTGGCTTTAAATCACGAAGTTGAACGTCCTTAACAGTAACGTATCCGTCTACAGGATCATTAATAACAGCAGCTTTCATAGTGCTAAATCTCCTTTTTGTCTTTTGAAATCGTTTACGATTTAATCTTAACAGATTTTTCGTAAAAATAAAGTGAAATATTGAACATTCTCAAATAATTTCTTTAGACCACTAAACATGAAAGTTTCTTAATTCATTGATTAATTAGGCTTCATCAGGCTAAACCGCCTCAGAGAAACGTTTGTTGATTTTTTCACTTACTTTAATTCAGTGGCAAATGCGGAGGACAAGCATTTGACACTATTCAATTAGTGTATGAAATTATTAACATTTAATTAACTTCATCAAGCCTTTAAAACCTTGATTTAATCATGATTGAGGGCATTATCTATAATTATCCCATAATCATTTTGATTAACTTTTCAACCGCTTGAAAACGTTTTATATAGTTATCAGTCTTTGATTTATTAAGAAATTAGACAGTTTTAATTAAAAATTATCCATTTTTAGGACACTTATCGTTATATGTATGGTGACAAATCTCGATTTATGTCAATAATAAGAAGTGAAAGGTCCTTTCAAGACAACTATTTTAACAGGCAGATTTTCCAGTCACATGCTTTATATTTTTAATTGAACTAACGTTTTGATTCTAGTGGGAGATGGTTATAATGGCTGATATTTCAGTCGGACCACACAGCGGACCCCATTTCAACGTTGACAAGACACTAGATAATAGCACAAAGCAATACAACCAATTGACTGGCTTAAAACTTTTTGCCATGTCCTGTTCAGTTGTTATTTCGGTTGACGAATTTGCTCCATTCGGTAAAGCAGGAGCAACCTCACTCTTTTGGCTACTAATCGCTGGCATTCTTTGGTTTTTACCAATTACCCAAGAAACTGGTGAAATGGCCTCGATTGATGGCTGGGGTGATGGTGGGATTTTCACCTGGGTCAAAGGGACCCTGGGCGAAAAATCCGGTTGGACCGCAATGTTCTATCAATGGATCCACATCACAGTTGGAATGGACACCATGATGTACTTTGTCATCGGTGCCTTCTCAATTGCTCTCGGGACCCCCTGGTTTAACACGCAACCATTGGTTCGCTTTGGTTTAATGATGATTATTTTATGGGGATGTGTACTCATCCAACACTTTGGTGAAAAACGGGTTGGTAAAATTGCTGAATGGCTCTTTGGCCTCGGCATCGCCACCCCAGTTATTCTCCTCATCATTGTCTTTATTACTTATTTGATTCAAGGGAATCCAATTTATATTCATTTAAACTTCCATACCATGATTCCAAGCAAGTTTAACGGCGCCACATTAGTAGCATTTGTCCCATTCATTTTGGCATTCTGTGGTGGTGAAGCTCAGGCGCCACACGTTAAAAACTTGGAACATCCAAACCAATACCCAAAGGTCATGCTCGGCTTAGCGCTCACCGCCATTTGCTTTGACCTCTTAGGCAGTCTGTCAATTGCAATGACCGTTCCAAAGGCAGATATTCAAAACAGTACCGGATTTGTTTATACTTACGGTCACTTGCTTTCTTCTATTGGTTTACCAGGCAACCTGCTTGGTAAAATCGTTGGAATCCTGTTGGCCTGCGGGATTATCGGTGAACTCAGTAATTGGCTTGCTGGGCCAAATCAAGGCCTCTTTGTCGCGGCACGGCAAGGCTACATGCCAAAATACTTTGCCAAGCCAAATAAACGGGGTGTACCAATGCGGATTGTCGTTTTGCAAGCAATTGTGGTAACAATTACCGCATTAATGATCACCTTTGACAGTGGCAAAAATGCTGATTTTGCATTTAACGTTTCAATGGCAGCCACGACCGCTCAATACCTCATGGTTTACCTGATGATGATCGTCGCTTACATCGTTTTAAAAACGAAGCACGAAGACCTTCACCGGACTTACCGGATGAGTAAGAGCCGGAACTTCAGCATAGCCGTGGCCGTCTTAGGCTTTATCATTACTTTAGTTGCCTTCTTCATTACCTTCATTCCAGCTGATGGTACTCCAGCAAATCTCCGGACACTATATGTCATCACATTAATCATTATGTGTGCAATTGTTTCAGTATTGCCATTGATTATGTACCGGTTCCATGACAAGTGGCGTCATGATGTCGCTGAATACATCAAAGAAGAAGATCAAGAATTAACTCATAATATTCACTAATTAAGGAATTTCAGGGAGGTAAAGATTATGATTACAGCTGATGATGTACGGAAACTTGCTAAAGAAGAAAACGTTCGCTACTTACGAATGACATTTTCCGATGCGCTCGGTGCTTTGAAAAACATTGAAATTCCAATTGCACTGTTGGACGATGCTTTAAATAATAAGATTAAAATTGATGGTTCCTCAATTAAAGGGTTCCTACCGATTGAAAACGCGGATATGTACTTATACCCAGACACTAACACGTGGAAGATCTATCCATGGGTTGCAGAAAAGAATAAGACTGCTTCGATGATTTGTGACGTCCACAATACCGACGGCACACCATTTATCGGTGATCCACGGAGCATCCTGCGGCGCGAATTGGAAGAAGTTAAAGAATTAGGCTTCGACACTTTTGACATCGGAGCCGAACCAGAATACTTCCTGTTTAAGGCCGATGAAAATGGCAATCCAACGATGAAGGTCAATGATGATGGTTTCTACTTTGACCTGGAACCAAAGGACCTTGGTGAAGCTTGCCGGCGGGAAACGGCCAACGTTTTGACCCAAATGGGCTTCCAAGTTGAAGCCGACCACCACGAAGCCGCCGCTGGACAACACGAAATCGACTTCAAATACGACACAGCACTCTACACAGCTGACAACGTTCAATACTTCAAGTTAACTATTCGGCGGATCGCCCAGAACTTTGGCCTCTGTGCAACCTTCATGCCAAAGCCAATCACCGGGATTAACGGTTCTGGAATGCACCTCAACATGTCCCTCTTCAAGGATGGTCAAAACGTCTTTGACGATCCTGATGGTTTGAAGGGCCTTTCCGATACCGCCCTGTACTTCTTGGGTGGGGTCTTACACCATGCCAAGGCCATTACTGCCGTTGCCAACCCAACCATCAACAGTTACAAGCGGTTAGTTCCTGGCTACGAAGCCCCAACCTATGTGGCATGGTCGACTTCTAACCGGACACCACTGGTGCGGATCCCAGCAGGGCGTGGTAAGTTAACCCGGCTGGAATTACGGTCTGGTGACCCAACCGCTAACCCATACATTGCCATTGCCGCCGCTTTAGCTGCCGGAATTGACGGTATTAACAAGAAGATTAAGGCTCCAGACCCAGTTGAACGGAACATTTACAAGATGACTCCAGAAGAACGCCAAGCAGCAAACATCACTGAATTACCAGGTTCGTTAAGTGAAGCCATCAACGATCTGAATAATGACGACGTTGTTAAGAGTGCCCTGGGTAGCTACTTCGTTGATAAATTTACCGAACTCAAACAGCAAGAAATCGATGCTTACCGTACAAACGTTACTGATTGGGAACATAAAGAATACTTTGACGACTAAGCCTAGCAAAGCCAGCCCTTCATGCTAATTTACAATTCATTTCTCCTTACCCCCAGCAAGGTCTTACTATCTCCTCCTTGTTGGGGTTTTTTCGGTGCTTTATTTAATTAAGGGGAAGTCACCCGTGTCAAACGATATTTTAAGCAGGTAGACCGCTTTCACTTTAGTATTTCTAGAGTTTGGCAAAAAGCCTTCACAGCTCTGATCAGCAGTATTAATATTGCACCATGTTAATTGTTAGACCAATTTATGAATAAGGGAGATAGAAACATGTTAACTGCTCAAGATGTAAAGAAAATTGCTAAAGATGAAGATGTCCGCTTCCTACGAATGAGTTTTACCGATGCACTGGGCGCCCTGAAAAATATTGAAATCCCGGTTTCATTATTAGATGACGCTTTAAACAATGAAATTAAGATCGATGGTTCCTCCATTGACGGTTTCTTACCAATTGAACGAGCTGACATGTATCTGTATCCAGACCCTTCCAGTTTCGTCATTTACCCATGGACAACCGGCGAAGACAAAACCGCTGCTTTAATCTGTGATGTTTACAATGTTGACGGCACCCCATTTGCTGGTGATCCCCGGGGAATCTTGAAAAAGAACCTGGCCGCCGTTAAGAAAATGGGTTTTGATACCTTAAACATTGGGGCCGAACCTGAATTCTTCCTCTTTAAGCGTGATGAAAATGGTCAACCAACCATGGAAGTCAATGACCAAGCCAACTACTTTGACACGGAACCAAAGGATGAAGGTGAAGCCTGCCGGCGCGATATCGCCAAAGCACTAAGTGGCATGGGCTTCTCGATTGAAGCTGCCCACCACGAAGTTGCTCCTGGACAACATGAAATTGACTTCCGCTTTGATGATGCTTTGCATACCGCCGACAAGATCCAATACTTCAAGCTGGTCGTGCGTGAAATTGCTAAGCAACATGGCCTGGCCGCAACCTTTATGCCGAAGCCGGTCACTGGGATTAACGGTTCCGGGATGCACTTTAATCAATCCCTCTTCAAGGGTGGCAAAAACGCCTTTGACGACGCTAACGGTTTCAAGGGCCTTTCCAAAACCGCGTTAAGTTACCTAGCGGGATTATTAAAACACGCTCCTGCCTTTACCGCAGTTGCCAACCCAACCATCAACAGTTACAAGCGGTTAGTCCCTGGCTATGAAGCCCCAACCTACATTGCTTGGGCAACCGACAACCGGACTCCCCTCGTTCGAATCCCTGCAGGTCGTGGTAAAGTTGCCCGGCTCGAATTACGGTCTGGTGACCCATCCGCTAACCCGTACACCTTCATCGCTGCAATCCTGGCCGCCGGTGCCGATGGCATTGAAAATGACCTTGAAGCACCCGCACCAGTTGAACGTAATATCTACAAGATGACCGCTGCTGACCGGGATGAAGCCAAGATCTCTGAATTACCTGGCTCATTAGACCAAGCGATTGCCAACTTAGAAGACGATGATATTTTGGTAGACGCCCTTGGTAAAGATTACGTTCAAACCTTTGTGGCATTTAAGAAGGCTGAATTAGCCGATTACAAGACTAACGTCACTAGTTGGGAACACAAAAAGTACTTTGGTGCTTAAATAAAAAAATTCACGATGCGCAATGCATCGTGAATTTTTTTATTACTACAATGAATAATGACGGTACTTACCAAGCTCCACATCTGAGCGTTGGATACTGATAAAGCCTTCCGGGTCGAGCGATTTCACCATCTTTTTAATAAAGGATAGTTGACCACGCGGGGTAACCACCAAGATAATATCAGTCGTTTCCCCCATATACATTCCCACCCCGTGAATGAGGGTGGCCCCATGAGCAAAACTGCGTAACGGTTGAGCTAATTTATCCGCGTGTTTAGTATAAATAGTGACACACACGTCCGTTTGCGAAACATACATGTAATCCATCAGGCCATTCGTAATCAGCATCCCGATTAAACTGTAGACAATTCGTCCTGGACCAAAGAAGATTACGGCACCAATTAAAATGAGGCCATTGATGACGTTAGCAAACATTCCCACGTTTTGGTGAAAGCGTTTCTGACAATAAGTGACTAAAATATCGACCCCACCGGTGGTAAAACCATTGTTAAAACACCAACCAACACTCATTCCAATCAATGCCGCCCCAACGATGGTATTTGTCAGGGGCTCGGTCACTAAGGTCACGTGAGGAATCACCGCTAAAAAGACGATGTTCGCAAGCACCGCTAACCCAGAAAAGAAGAGATACCGCATGCCAAAGACTCGCCAGGCAAAGATAAAGAGGGGCACATTGAAGATTGCCATTAAGAGACTCATACTCACTTGAACATGAAATAGCGAGAAGACCGTTTGTAACAGCTGAGATAGTCCCAACAATCCCGAAGAATATGAATTGGCGTGTGCCAAAAACATGTTGATCCCGACTGCTGACATCACACCATACACCAACGCGATCACCACTCGCTTGCTGTTTTCCAAAAGTTCCGTCCGTTGTTTTGCGGCCATGAGGATCCCTCTTTTCGTTTTAACTTCACCCCTATTTTAGCATTTAACCGCGGGACAAAACAGACATTTCGGGTTATATTTGTTAATGAATAGTAATCAAACAAGCAAACAAAAAGCCGCACCGGGTGGATAATTATGGTGCAGCGTTGCCTTAGTCTTTAATTTGAACCTTCGTCCCGACCTTCAGATTTTCCATCATCCATTTGGCATCCGGGACTGATAGACGAATACAGCCGTGGGAACCCGTCGATTTACCAAGCTTAGCAGCTTCCTTGAGGTTATAGGAACCATCCGCCTTAGTTGGAACACTGTGGAAAAGGTACTCACCATGGTTTAGCCAGGATGTGTAATAGTTTGCCCCTTCATTCAGACTATTGTTGAAGAAATGGTCGCCCCGTTCCGCTTGAACATAGAAGGTGCCAGTTGGCGTGTAACTAACCTTTTTACCAGTTTTGGAATCGCGGTGGTACATTCCACCCGTACTATACATGGTATAAATCACTTTATTACCATCACACAAGTAAGTGCGGTTCTTGGATAAACTCACCTTCACATTGAAATTTTTCACCTTACTCAGATCGGGGTACGGGACCGTTTCTGATGATTTTTGCCAATTAATTGCGTCCGCATCACACTCTTGGTTGCAGTGTGGTGCGTTGCTTTTTGGGTCGTTGAAGTAGCAGTTTGTGTTGCCGTTGACGAGCGGAGTTGCTTAACTACTGGTCGCACAGCAATTAAGTACACTGCAGCAATACAAAATAATAAGTAAATCAAATTTTTGCGCGACTTTATTATCATAATGAACTTCTCTTCGTTTTTATTTTGTAGCATAATTAATAGTGATAATCTTATTGCATCATCATTAAATAAGCAACAGGAGTCGATTTAAATGCGTGAAAATTTAAAAATTTCCTACATCACTGCCCTCGTCTTTTTCATCATTGCAGTGATTCTTGCTAATTTAAATTAACTGAAGGCCTAAACATATGAAAGAACAATTATTAAACCTTTGGGATTATATCATTGATCACCACTGGTCAAAGGATATTTTAAGAGCCAACATCTTATATATTTTATTATGTCTGCTTTTCCGCTTGGTTCATTTTCACCTGCAACCCATCAGTTGGGCTGTTTTTTGGCGAATGTGGCTGGCATTAAATATCTGTCAATTTTTTAAAGTATTGCTGGATCACTGGTCCAATGGTTCATCGTCATCCAATTGAATGATCCGACAAGTCTTTTTCCACTGCTCCAACAAGGTAGGCGCTTGCCATTCATTGGTTCGCTTATTCTTAACCCCCACTGCCTGGTGATAATACGTTACCCCGCTATGAATAACTGGCGGGTGGGCGCCGTGTAAATGACCGTAAAAGACCATTTTCACATTTGCAAATTGTTCCAGTAAACTGCCCAGTTGGTTACTGCCCAGCATGGCCCGAAACATTTGGTAAACCCGTTGGTACCGCGGATTCGTTGGTGCCGTTGGCCCGGTAGCATCATCAGCTAATTCCGCCAAGGGCACAAAATGGGTTAAAAATAATACTTTTTTCTGCGCGTCTTGCGCCGCCCGCAACTGCTGACGAACTTGTTTTAAAACCAGTTGCATCCGCTGCTGGTCATCCATTGGCTGGTCAATCACACTGTCTAACCAATACACGTTTTTCCAGCGCCGAACCTGCTCCGGCTCGGTGACGTACTGAGAGAATGAGTAGTCATACCAACCATTGTTGCCAATAATGTGCCAATCCGTTCCCGGCAGATCCACAAACTTGCGGTGAAGATACTGAGGTGACGCGAAATTTTCCATCGTTGACCAGTCCACACCACTCAGCATATCGTGGTTACCGGCAATAAAGAAAACTTTGGTTGACGTCGCCATTGCTTGCATTTGCTGAAAATAATGGCTCGTTTTCTGAAAGTCATTAAAGAGATCGCCAGCAAAAAGGTAATAATCAATTTGGTGGCGGCGCAACCACGCAACTTGTTCACGCATTACTACACTAGGGGCGATCCGATTAACATCCAAGTGGTTATCACTACTAACTGCTATTCTGAGCACCACTGATTATCACCTCACATTATTTTAGCCGTCAGCTTCATGTTTAGCTGGCGGCTTTTTTGCTTGGAATGATTTTGATTGTATGAAGATTCTGTGTTCCTGTCAATCTAAAATCATTTTGGAAAATCTTTTCCAAAAGTGTAAGATTAACGTGACCTTAACGATAAAGTTGGTGAATACGCTGGATTATACTAATGAACCTCATGGTGTCTACGCCACCAAGACAAGAGCATCGGTAATTCACAAGTCCTCGCCAAAGACTACGTTCAACAAGCTGAAATTGAACTAGTCATCAAAGAAATCGGCGCTCAGGTGGCGGCCCGCTTGCGCGCAGGGAGGGAGTCTACCTTGCAATTGATTCTTCAATGGGGGGTCATTGATGATGCTGGGCTAACGGGATTCGCCCATTCCAGCAAATTAGATGTTTCGACTGCAGAAACAAACCTAATTAATCGGGAACTAATTTGGCTTTTTCTTATCAGAACACTCTGCAGAATTACACCACCAGGCAGCAGCCAGCAAAAAAGGCAACGTCTCATGACGTCACCTATATCACAATATCTTCTCGAATGTGTGCGTTAACGTGTTGACGCAAGTAAGCCAACGTTGGTTTATCAAAAGCGTGCGCTAACAACCGAAAGTTCCATTCCGCACTCAGTGCATTTAAGAGGACACAAAAGTCGGCTAACCCCATCTTTTGATCATTGACTTCTAAAATTGTCTCACCCACGATTTCTGGACTAATCCGGTGCTGAAAGGTTAGTTGTAAAACATAGGTACCAGTAATGGGGGCGTGCGTAAACCAAAACGATGGTTGCCCATTGCGCTTTTGATACACCTCTGCAACTGTAGTATTGACTTGCTCAATTAATTGTTTTAACTCTTGTTGTTCCATAATCACTGCTCAATCAATCGTCCATTATTTTTTAATTCTTTGCTGGTACCAGCGCCAAGCTAAGTAACAGATCGCTAGTCCCATGATCACGATGGCAACGGTGGTGTATTCATCGAAAATGAGCACAATTTGCTGCCATGAGTCACCAAGTAAAGCTCCCAAGGTAATTAAAATCGTATTCCAAATTGCACTACCAATGGTCGTTAATACACAAAACTTCCCAAAGGCTGTTTGCGCAATCCCTGCTGGAATGGAAATTAAGCTCCGGATCACTGGAATACAACGACCGTAAAGAATTCCTGGTGTCCCATGTTGCTGAAACCAATTTACTGAACGCTGCGCATCCTCAGCATGGAAACCGAGAATTTTAAATAACCGCCCTTCTAACAAGCGTGAAAGCCGGTCCACCGTTAATTGACGCCCAATCCAATAGAGGGCAACAGCGCCAATTAATGACCCGAGCGTTGAAGCAATAATTGTACCAACAATCGTTAAGCGAGTTGAGGTGGTCAGAAAGCCGCTCATCGTCAGAATCACTTCTGATGGCAGGGGTGGGAAAATGTTTTCTAAAGCGATCAAGCCGGCGATTGCCAAATAGCCAAAGTGGTTAATGAAGTCCATTAGCCAAGCGTTCATCGAAGGCACTCCTCCTAATATCATAGTCACATTAATATACCACAACCTTTGTCAATAATCGAACGTCACCGTTAAGATTACCAAAAAATTAAGCAAAAAACCGATACCTCAGTTGAAGTACCGGTTAATTTTGAACCACTCTACAAGGTGTATTATATCAAAACAATCAGATATTATTGGTGAATTGCGTGATAATGTTGGCCAATTCGCCTATTTCTCACTCCGGTTCAACAAGTTTTTAACCGCGTGGTGAGCCTTTTGCAGGTTTTCACCGGCAAAATCTTTCACTTCTTTAGTCTTTTTACCAGCAATTTCTTTGACTTCTTGGGTTTGCTGTTTTGTCTGTTGTTTCGACAGTTGATCCGCCACAATGTAAGCCCGCTTATACAGGTCAAGCTTATCACGAACACTCAACTGATCTGAACTACTTTGAACACAGGCTAACGCAAATTTTGATGGATTAATTGAAATCATATGACCCTCCTGATAGTACAATTTACTTTATTAAGTTAATTATACCACAATGGAAGGGAATCTCTTTAATAAAGGATTGAACTAAAGAAATTCCTAAAAATTAAATCCACATTTGCACTAAAAAGAAAAGAATGGGAATTAAGAGTGATGGCAGTAAATTAAGGGTTTTAATCTCCCGTAATTTCAGCAAAGTAATCCCCGTAGTAGCAATTAAAAAGCCACCGACGATCGCAATCTCGGTAATTAAGGAGTTACTAAAAAATGAGGCGGAGAAGTACTTGGCAATTAAAAAGATCCCACCTTGCCAGCATAAGAGGACTGGCGCACATGCTAACATGCCCCACCCAAAACTGGCACCAAAGACAATCGATGAGACGAAGTCGAGCATGGCGTTAGTAAAAAGCATCGTATTATCTCCCTTTACCGCCGCCATTACGGGGCCCACGATTGATAAGGCCCCAATACAATACAGCAAGACACCAGTCGCAATCCCCTTGCCAATCTGAGAGCCATGGCCGTTGCTAAATTTGTCAATGATCCGATTGTAGTGGGCATCTAAATCCCACCAGGTTCCTAGCAGTCCACCCACTGCTAAACTGACGATAAATAGCACGGGATAATGGCTTTTGGGGATGTTATTCACAACGTTTTGTAAACCAATCCCTAGGGCAGCCAAACCCATTGCTAGAAACAGAACATTCTCGTACTTTTTCTTAATGCCATTTTTAGCCAGGCAACCAATCGAGGTCCCAATTAAAATGGCCACAACGTTTGCCATTGTACCGATCATACATCCATCTCCTCCAAATATTTAATGAGCGCTTAATTCTATTTTACTAAATTTGGCAAAAGACAATCAAAAATCTCTCAGAAATGGCCTGAGATAACTGAAAACAAAAAAGAGAACCCCATTACATCAACCATGGTAATGAGATTCTCTAATGATCGGAAATACAAGATTCGAACTTGCGACCTCTGCGTCCCGAACGCAGCGCTCTACCAAGCTGAGCTAATTTCCGAAAGGGTCACTTTACAAAACAAGCGTAGCAGCTTCTCACGGAGTCTGCCACGCCATAAAGTGATGCACCCAGCAGGAGTCGAACCTGCAACCTTCTGATTCGTAGTCAGACACTCTATCCAATTGCGCTATGGGTGCAAAAAAGCGGAAGACGGGATTCGAACCCGCGACCCCCACCATGGCAAGGTGATGTTCTACCACTGAACTACTTCCGCATTAAGTATTTAACTTTACCGTTGAACTCCTTCAACAGTGTTTAATAATACTAGTTTTCTCAGTTATCGTCAATATGAAACCGTAAAAAAATCAAATTATTTTGCCAATAAAAAACGGCCACTACCCGTCCGTAGTGACCAAGAGAATGCGGATAAGAGGATTCGAACCTCCACGCCATAAAGACACAAGAACCTAAATCTTGCGCGTCTGCCAGTTCCGCCATATCCGCAAAAAAATGGAGGATACAGGGCTCGAACCTGTGACCCTCTGCTTGTAAGGCAGACGCTCTCCCAACTGAGCTAATCCTCCATAACTGAACTAACTTGACTTAAATTAGTTTAAGCTAGTTCAATTTAATTGTCAATGCTTATTTCAAGCCCAGACTAACCAGTTTGTCATCAATCAGTGACAATACCTGGTCAGCTGCATGATCATCTTCGACAAAGTCATACTGATCACCGTCGATGACCATCTTCGGGCTCAAGTCGTAGTCCGCATACCACTGTTGATAGCGCTGATTAAGTTCCTGGTAATACTTGTACAAGCTTGGATCCTTATCAATTTGTTCGTATGAACGCCCCCGCTTTTTAATCCGCTCCAACATTGTCTCAAATGACACTTGAATATGGATCAACAGGTTGGGCGCCTTTTGATGTTTCTCTTCAGGTAATTCTTCCATCATGTTATGAAGCAGCGAAGTATAAATATCAGATTCAGTATGGGTTGCCCGGCCTAAATCCGCATTTAATTTGAATAAGAGTGAATCTTCGAAAATGGAACGATCTAACACGTTCAGGTCATTATCAAAGGAACCCTTAATTTCATCTAAGCGCCGATTCAAAAAGTAAATTTGTAGCAGAAAACCGTACTTTTGTGGATCCTGATAAAACAGTGGCAAAATTGGATTATCATCCACCGATTCAAAAAATGGCTGACTATCTAAATGCTTGGATAAGAGCTTCGTTAAACTTGTTTTTCCTGCACCGATGGTTCCGGCTAACACAATCATTATGAAATCTTCCTCCGTATAATCTCTCGTCACAACAAACTATTGTAGCATTAAAAATGAACAATTGTCCGGCGATCTATCTTTAATTAATCACCTAATTAAAAGAATTGCGACCAATGTCATCAAATTGTCGCAAGAAAAAAGTTTGGAAAATTAATTTCCAAACTGTAATTATTTATCTTCCGCTTCGTAGCTTTCACCCTTCGTTCGCCGTGATAAATCGACATTTTCTAACGGGATCAAGTGACTACCGTATTTTAATTTATAGTACAAGTATAAAATGATGAAAATCGGAATCGTCATGTAAGTAACCGCAATACTTTGCCAATCAAGTTTCGCAAACGCATCTAAGTTTTGGCATAGAATTACGATCACACACAGAATGAAGGCGAAAATCGGGCCAAACGGGAACATGGTAGCATGATATTTCAATTCACTTAAATCATGCCCCTGCTTAATAAATGCCCGCCGGAAACGATAGTGGCTAATGGCAATCCCCAACCAGGCGATGAACCCGGACAACCCTGAAGCCCCGATTAAATAATTATAGGCTTGGGGACCCATAAATTGGGTGAACCAGATCACCAAGCCGATAACGGTGGTCCCGAGCAAGCCATAGATTGGGATTCCCCGCTTGTTGACATAACCAAACATCCGCCAAGCATACCCTTCCCGCGCCTGTGAGAAGAGCATCCGTGTTGACGCATACATCCATGAATTAGCAGAAGAGAGAACGGCTACCAAGATCACCGTATTCATTACACTAGCGGCCGCTGCTAAACCAGCTCGCTTGAAGACCAGAGTAAACGGACTCGTCACAATATCCGTCACGTCTGAACTTAACAGGTTTTTATCGGTATACGGTAAAATGCAGGCGATGACAAAAATCGTACAAATGTAGAACAGTAAAATCCGCCAGAAAGTGGACTTAATTGCCTCTGGAACACTCTTCTCGGGGTTTTCGGATTCCCCAGCGGCAATCCCGATCATTTCAGTCCCCTGGAATGAGAAACCGGCCACCAAGAATACACTAATAATTCCGGGAATTCCGTTCACAAATGGAGCTTTTTTATAAGTGAAATTCTGTAAATCAACTGGGCCATGGCCACCCATGATGCCCAGGATCACTAGCACCCCAACAATTAAGAAGACTACAACCGTGACCACCTTTACTAATGCCAACCAGAATTCCGTTTCCCCATAAGACTTCACGGATAAGTAATTAATCAGGAAAATCAGGGCAAAGGTGATGCCACTAAAAATCCACGACGGAATGTGGGGAAACCAAAAGTTCATAACTAGCCCGACCGTTGTCGCTTCGACCGGCACCGTAATGGCACAGTTAAGCCAATAGTTCCAACCAAGGGCAAACCCTAAGGCGGGACTCACAAATTTACTAGCATAAGCTGCAAAAGACCCCGTCAGTGGAATATAAGTCGCCATTTCTGCCAAACTCGTCATGAGAAAATACACCATGATCCCCATCACGGTATAAGCGATTAGCGCGCCCCCTGGTCCTGCGGAAGTAATCGCCGAGCCACTAGCAATAAATAGCCCCGTCCCGATGGAACCGCCGAGGGCAATCATCGAAAGGTGACGCGTTTTGAGTGACCGGTGCACTTGACCGGTATTTGACTGTTCTTTTGTCACAATAATCCCCCAAATCTAAAAAACTTCTCTTGAGCGCACTCAAAAGAAGTCCTTGATTACCGGAATTCCCGAAGCGCTCCGTAAGTATTCTTACGACAGTCCGTAAGCTTTCGCGTTACGTCCCAACCGTGATCAGGGTAAACTCACCACAGTTTCGGCAGTCGTCCCTTTCTCCGCGCCCGCGTTTACCCGCGTGAAGGCAGCGTGATACTCTTGACGGCTGCAACCTCTTCTCTTGATAACATTCATATTATACATGAATTCTGCTTATGAGCAAACCTTACTTTTGCCAAGTAAACCGGACGAGCTGACCGCTAACATCTTCATCACCAAAGTGATTATTAATGAGCACCCGCTGTGAAGCAAGATTCGCCTTTTCAACCTCTGCCACTAATTGTTCAAACCGGGTTTGTTGCAACACGATCCGAACGGCATTGGTCATCACATGCTGATGACGGTACTCCGGAAGGATAAAGTAACCTATTTCGCCACCTTGTTGAACCGAAAAAATGGCGATTAGCCCGACCAACCGACGCCGGTCATAAATACCGTAAAGTTCAGCATCGGTTAACCAATGCTGAACCACCCACCGCTGAGTCTGTTGGTCGCCAATCAATATCAGGCCTGCACTGGCTGCGAGAGAGCGGTCCTGTAAAATACCAATTAGTGCGTCTTCGTCACTAGTCGTTAACCGGCGTGTCAGTAATCGTGATTTTGCTTGTTGATCATTTTCCATTATAATTACCTACAATCATTTCAAAACGAAAGGACCATTATTGCCATGCAAATTACTACCATTCCATTAGCCGATGCTGACCACGCCACTAATGCGACCCTGACAGCACACCTGCAGGAGCCAACTCCCAATAGTCCCTGGCAGGCATTTCCGCCATTGATCATTGTGCCTGGTGGTTCGATGACCCATATTCCACCAGAAGAATCCGAAAAGACGGCCATTGCCTTTGCAGCGAAGGGTTACCAAGTTTTCATCCTGCGGTACAGTTTTTTAGCTGACCAACAGCCCCTCTACCCACAGCCGCTTATCGACCTCTCCTTAGCGGTGCAGTTGGTAAAACAACACCGTGAAGCGTGGCACCTCAGCGATGAGCTGTTCATTTTGGGCTTTTCCGCCGGTGGTCATATTACTGCCCTGTATAACGATTATTGGTCAACGCCGTGGCTTAGTAATTTAACGGGGATTGCTAACCAAGTTTTAAAGCCCACTAAAATCGTGCTTGGCTACCCAGTGATTGACTTAGATGCTGGTTTTCCAGTTGATGAACAGACAATCGCTCAATGGACGGATAATCCAGCCAAATTTAGTGCTAGCCGGCATGTCAATCGCCACAACGTCCCCACTTTCATCTGGCATACCATGGATGACCAATTTGTCCCCGTCCAACATTCGCTGAACTATTCGTTGGCACTCAAGAATCAGGATATTTCCCAGGAAATTCATTTGTTCACCCATGGCCCGCACGGCATGGACATTGCCAACGAACTAGTTGCGCACCACCCTGATGGTGCGCAACCGCACGTCGCTCACTGGGTCGAGTTAGCAAACGAATGGCTTCTCCAATACTGATTATAAAAGGCTGAGCAATTTGCCCAGCCTTTTGTGTGTTAATAATATGAATGATGGACAAGCCGCCAATTACTGATACGAGGCGCCAGTACAACGTACAGATACTCTGCAATTTGCACCCATGCATACCCGAGGAGCATGGCCCCAAAAGTATCAAATGGATAGTGGGCTAACAGGTAAACCCGTGAAACGGCTAACAGAGCCACGAAAATAATCAAGAGCAATTGGCAAATCACTCGCACAGCCGCACTTCTAATTAATGGAATTACCACTAAGAACAAAACCGCTGCCACTAAGAAAAATCCTAAAACGTGACCACTCGGGAAACTATAACCACTGTCCTTGGCCATGTGTTGAGCAGGCCGCGTCCGTTTAACAATGTGTTTAACAATAAAGCCAACCACATCACCACCGAGGACGGTACAAATAGCCCACAAGGCTGGGATCTTATACTTAAAGCCCCAGAGGAAGAACGCGATAATCAGTGTCCAAAGGATGTCCATCTTCGGGCTCCCCAGAAAACTAATAATCACCATCAAAGTCCGTCCACCACTGGCGGTATTAGCATGGGAACTAGCGAAAAGTGCCTGAAAAACAGTATCGATAGTACCGCTAAGCATTGAATTTTTATAAATCATTGCAGCAACGACGATGAATAACACGCCACTAACAACCAGCCGTTTCCACCGTCCAGAATCTTGTTCAATAATCATAAATTTATCTCCTGTTGAATTAGTCTTGTTGAGTATAACACAAATCATTACGACATAAGAAATTCTTCATCGGAACATCACCGATTTTTCCATTTTTTGGGCCGGTAATGCAGGGCCGCATTAATGACATCCCCCAGCCCGAAACCTAGCGTAATTGCTCCGGCAATCACAATTACTTGGTATAAATATGACATGGCTGTCCCATAATTTCCCGAAACAAAGTTCCGCACAACCTGATAGGACTGACCACCGGGCACAAATGAAACCAATGCTGGAACATTGAAAATAATCATCGGCAACCGGAACCGGCGAGCGGCCATTAAGCTCAACACCGAGATGGCAATTGCAGATAGCAGGTTGCTCATTGCCAAGCCCAAGTGAAGGTGGTAGTACATCAGAATGTATAATACCCACACCGCGCCACCGATGATGCCGCCTGGCAAATAGGCTTTGTGGGGAATATTCATCAAGATACCAAAGCAAATGGTCGCAACATCGGCCAATATAAATTCTAGTAATAAATGCAAAATCAACTGCAAATTCACTTTGGCACCTCCCTAAGCATACCGCAAGACAATCACAATGGCACAGCCGATGGCAATCGCGGTGATGATCGCTTCCAAAGCACGCGTTGGGCCACTGATTAAGTTGCCGGAAACTAAATCACGCGCGGCATTTGTTAACGGGACTCCTGGCACCAGTGGCATCACACTACCGATAATGATGTCGTTTAAGTTACTCGTCCATCCCAATTTGGTCGTCAAAATGGCAATCACGCCAATGAGCAATGAGGAAACGAACTCCCCCATATACTTAACTTTGAACCGGCGCAGCAGATACAGGTAAACCCAGTAACAGGAACCACCGATTAAAAAGGCCGCCCAGCTATCCTTGACATCTCCCGTAAACACAATCATTAACGTGAGACTAAGGACTGCTGCCCCGATACATTGGGTCAGAATCGATAATTGCGGGGTCCCTTTATCAACTTTTTTGAGAAGGTGGTACATCTCATTTAAGTTAATTTCTTTCACCGCAAACTGACGAGAGATTTCATTCACCCGTGCCACCTTACTCAAGTCGTTATGACGGGCACGAATATCAACAGCCTGGGCATTGGACTGGTGTTCAGCCGAAACCACAATCCCGGTAACGGTGGTAAACGCCTGAAAAGAATGGAGGCCAGCATTATCCGCAATTCGGTACATGGTATCATTCACCCGCTCCATATTGGCACCATTTTCAATTAGTAATTGTCCCGCGAGTAAAGAACAGTTAACCGCGAGTTGCTTTGGATCGTACTTGCCCATAATCTGACCACCTCCGTTAGTTACCACCATTATTATACAATTTTTCATTAAAAAAGGGTTGACACCTGCCAGCCCAGTCAATTATTTATTCGTTAATAAAGATATTATGTGATGCTTTGTAAGACACCATCATTTCTTTCCCATCACGGAGCCGTTTTAACACAATCGGTCCTTCAAATGGTTCATGCTTAATGATTTGGCAGCGTTCGTGAAGTTGTAAACCCAGGTCATCTAAGTAGGTTAACAATTCGTGGTTATCTAAAAACCGCTCGATCACAATTTCTTCGCCATCATTGCCATCCGCGAGAAGGCGGTGACTGACATCAGAAAAACTGCCCGTGGCCGACGGAATGACACCACCATGGGGACAAGTTTGCGGGTGACCAAGAAAATCATCTAAAGAGGCTGCAAGGCGGTCACTGGTTTTATGTTCCAAAATTTCAGCTTCTGAATGGACGTCTGCCATACTGTAGCCGAGTTTGTCCACCAGAAAGCTTTCCCATAAGCGGTGTTTGCGCACCAATTCAGCAGCCAGTTTAGCACCCTCTGGGGTTAATGAAATTCCAGCGTAAGGTTCATGCGCAACCAGGCCTTCTTCAGACAGTTTCGTAATCATTTCAGTAACTGAGCCCGCCGCGATTCCCAAGCCCAGCGAAATATCCTTATTGGAAACCTTTTTCTTGCCCCCACCAAGTTCAAAGATAATTTTGAGATAGTCCTCTTTCATCGGCGTCATTTATCGCCATCAGCCTTCTTTCGTACTTATTTACTCTGATTTTGAGTTGAACGTAAGATGATTATAGCATATTATTAAGGCAGTAAATTTGGATTACCTAACTTTTTTGTTATAAATCTGTTTGAGGAGTTTTTTTCATGGATAAACAACAGCTGAACGGCCGCCGTTTTTTCCTCGTGACCGTCTTAAACGTGATCATCACTGTGGTTGAAATCATCGGTGGACTCGTTTCCGGAAGCCTGGCGTTGCTTTCGGATGCCTTTCATAATTTTGGGGACTCCCTTTCGATCATCCTCGGGTACGTTGCCCAAGTCATCGCTGGACGTCCCGAAAACAGTCGTCGGACGTTTGGTTACCGCCGTGCAGAAATTTTGGCGGCCTTTCTCAACGCCCTCTTTCTGATCATAATGTCGGTGTTTTTAATCATTGAAGCCGTAAAACGTTTTCAGCATCCTGAACCGATCAACGGCCAGATTATGCTGATCGTGGCGGTCATTGGCTTAATTGCCAATCTGGTTTCGGCAGCACTCCTGCATGCTGGTAGTCACGATAGCTTGAATATTAAAGCAACCTACCTCCATGTCCTCAGCGACAGTCTCTCATCAGTTGCGGTGATCATCGGTGCCATCATCCTGATGTTTGTCGACGTTACCTGGTTAGACCCGCTCTTAACCATTGCCGTGGCCATCTACATTGCATATGAGGCTTGGCCGATTATCAGAAAGACGATCGAAATTCTGATGCAATCAGCACCCCAACTTGATTACCCGGCCATTGAAAAGGATATTTTAGCGATTGATGGTGTCGAGGGTGTCCATCACCTGCATGCTTGGTCCATGGATGAACACCGCATCGTTTTCTCTGCTCACATCAATTGTCGTGACATGAAAATTAGTGAATGTGAACCCATTTACCGAAAAATTGAACAACTACTAACAAATAAATATAACATTAGCCACGTCACGTTACAGGCTGAATGCCAACGGGGTCGGCAGGAAGACCTCTTTGATACGGACGCCGATGAAAAACATTTCTGTAACTAAACAAAATTGCCGCCAGCCATTTGGTTGACGGCAATTTCATTTAGAATAACTTTCCTACCCCATAGTGGATGGTGATCGTAATTAAACCAATGACAATATTGCGGATTACAGCCAGTTTGACTAACCCATTGCCCAGTTTGGAACTAATAAAGCCAGTCAGCGCGCTGGTGAGGGCCACTGCCAAAATGGTGGCTCCCCACTTCATGAGCGTCCCCGGGACAAAGGTCATTGCCATTAATGGCAAGAGCCCACCGGCGGCTGCACAAAACAGGGAAGCAAACGCGGCATCCCAGGGATTTAAATAGTGTCCCAATTCGATGTCGTACTTCACCCGAACCACGGTTTCCAGAGGTTCCTTTTGTAATAGGTCCGTTGCAATCGCCCGGGATGTCTGTTCAGAAACTCCTTTATCCATATAGTGCTGGGTAACCGCATCTAATTCGGCTTGGTAATCGGTTTTCAGTAATTCATTTTCCCGGGCCACCGCTGAAGTTTCTGTATCCTTTTGGGTGCTGACGGACGCATACTCACCACAGGCCATCGAAAAAGCACAGGCCAATAAATCAGATAATCCAGCAATGAAAATGGTAAAACGATCGGCCGTCGCAGCGGCGACTGAGACTAGCACCCCCACGACCGTCAAAATCCCATCATTAGAACCCAACACACCTGCCCGTAAGGTGTTCAACCGTTCTTGCATCGTTTGCTTTTGCCGCTGGTTAGTTTTTTTCAACTCCATTTTTTAATCCTCCCAATTAATGTTTCAGCAACATGCCGATTAAGAAGGTCACTCCCATCGTTAAGAGGCCAGAAACGGTGTTGCGCACCACCGACTTCCAACGACTCGGGTTGTTCCCTAAAACTGCTGCCAAGTAGCCCGTAATCACAAGAGCGATTGTCACGGCAATCACGGTCGCAATGATCCGTTGTGCCGGCGGAAACAACGTTACCGCCAACATTGGGAGCACTGATCCCAAAGGAAAAGAAATAAACGATGAAATGGCCGCGGCATAGGGACTAGTGAATTCATGCGGGTTAAAACCGTACCGTTCTTGGACGGCTGTTGTCATCGCATCCTTTTCCATCAATTCCTTTGTCGCCTGCTCCGCTAACTGTGGATCGATATCCTGAGCCAAGTATTTTTGCTTGACGTAATCATATTCACCAGCGAAATCATGTTTCAAGCGTTGCTGTTCCTCAGTGATCGCCTTACGTTGTGAATCCTTTTCACTGCTAACCGAAACATATTCTCCCATGCACATTGAAATGGTTCCAGCAAGGCTTCCTGACAACCCAGAAATTAAAATAGAATAACTATTATTAGTTGCGGCCGCAACCCCAATTACGATGGCCGCAACCGAAATGATCCCGTCATTGGCGCCCATCACTGTCGCCCGCAGCACATTAATTTTCTGTGCTAATGACATTTTCTTCACCATTTTGACTACCCCTTCCAATTAATTTAGAATCATTATAATCTTATTGGCAAAAGAAATAAAGTTAATTCAACATTTAACTTCAATTATTTAGAATTATTATTAATAAAAGGGCCACAACTGCAACCTGGAAGGAGATTGTAGTTATGGCCCATGATTAGTTAGTTTTCGGTCGATTCAGTCCGAATTACAAAGACTGAGGTACCAGAATGTTTTACCATGTAAGAAGCTTGTGAACCCACCGTGTGGCGATTACCAGCTTTTCCAATCGAACCGACAATCAGCAAGTCAGGGTGGAATTCAGGGATGACGTGATTGCAAATTCGTTCTGCTGGCCGTTCACCCTCATCGATGATTGCGGTAATTTTCTTCGGATCAACGCCATAATCAATCGCTGCTTCCACGTACTCGTTGATCCGTTCTTTCAGTTCCTCACGACTGGAGTGAACATAATCCCGGCTCAAAGCCTGGTAAACATTCACGTCGTTGGTTTCATAAACGGAGACAATCCCTAATTCGGAATCATCACGTTTTGCCTTATCAACAGCATACGCAAATGCTGCGCGGGCGTCCGGAGCATCATCAACCCCGACCAAAATTTTGTGAAATTTTTTCGGTTTAACTTCCAACATCGTAAAATTTCCCCTCTCTAATCCGCTAAATAACAAAGCCTGTCATTAGCATTTCGTCAGTTTTCACTATTCATACTACTACGGAATTTGATTTTGTAAATGACTATTTTTAGCCTAACCTAAACTTTTTTTGATAATTAGTAAACATCATTACCGTTACAAATACCTTTTACTATTCTCAGATCACCACCACCATGCTAAAATGGTCCCTAATAACTTTTCAGGAGGGCCTCACCAATGGAATGGCATAACAAAAACTTCGCTGAATTAACTGTGAAGCAACTATTTGAAATCTATAAATTGAGGGCGACGGTCTTTAATACCGAACAACATAGTGACTACTGTGATCCTGACGATCAAGACCTCACTGCCCGCCACATTTTTGCAACCGACAGTGGTCACGTCGTCGCTTACGCCCGTTACTTTACATTAGGGGATCAAGTTTCCTTTGGCCGGGTCGTGATTGATAATGCTCACCGCGGTCAAGGATTAGGAACCCCACTATTGCAACATATTTTGGATGGGATTCAAAAACATTTCCCAGGAAATGAAATCGTGATCCACGCCCAATACCAAGTAACCGGGTATTACGCCAAATTTGATTTTAAAGAAGTGGGCGAACCGTTTATTGAAGCTGACCGCAAGCACATCAAAATGATTCATACCGCATTATAAAAAAGGTTCCACGTTGGCAGAACCTTTTTTAGCTAATTAAACTGTAAGCGAAAGCCAAAGCGTTGGTCTTCCCCGATTAACCGGTCAGCATGCCGCTTCATTACGTGCCGGCGGTTACCAAACATCATCCAAATCGTGACACCAACAAAGACTACCATTTGGACTGCTAAAGTGATCCAATCCATGGCGCCAGCCTGGCCACTCATCACTGCCGAACCAGAGATCGTAAATGATGTCCAATCGATTAAAAAGTGCATCAGCATGGTAATCCACAGTTGCCCGGTATAAAGGTAAACGACACAGAAGAAGAGCCCCATTGCAAAGGCACTTAATACTTGCACGGTCGTTAACGAAAAGGTTTGCTCGGCCAGGTTAGTGTAGTGAATCAAACCAAACAGGGCTGAACTTAGCAGGACGGCATAAGGAATGCGGTTTTCAAACCGACGAAAAGCATAGAGCGCACAACCCAAAATACCAAAACGACAGAGGGTTTCTTCAGCTACCCCCGCTTCAAAAGCCTGCATCGTCAACGTACCAGTTGGTCGAATGCCATGAAAATCATAGCTAAAGAACATATTTTTCCAACTATCCCCTGCCCCGTAGGCGTTCCAAATAGTAAAGAGCACATCAACAAGAACAAGGGTAATCAAGACCCACCAACTAAAGCCCCAACCAAACTGCGGTTTAATGCCGGGCCACGATAATTTCCAAGAACGCATCACAGTCGTCACCATTACAAAATAGGCAATGGCGGCAACCGCCCCCGTGCTGATTAACACCACAAAGGTGTGCGGACCAGCAAACTTCATGGGTAAGCCAACACCCATGGTAGAAATGCAGCTTAACCACCAAAATAGGTAGCAAATTCGGCTGACCGCCCATTGAAACTGACCACCAATTTCACTCGCAAAGGGGGCAAACATCACAATGTAATAAAGCATCCCCAACGCGACAATTCCCCGAGCCGGCAATTGTAACCGCGCGATGAGGATTCGGGTTACCATGCCCCACACAATCGCCAAAATGAATGGCTGGCAGACTGCCTGGAGCCACCGATTAATTAACTGTAACCAGTGTGGTAATTGAGGCAACGTCGCACTCACAATCGCTAGCAACATAATCAGGGCCACTGGAATGACGACCATCACCAGCCGAATTCCATAATAGGCTTCCCACGCAGCGATCAATAGTAACAAGAATAAAATTACCGCCGATTGGGCGATATACCAGATGTGGAGGTAATCTCTTCCTGACATATTCATTCCTCCATTCTACAAAACAAAATAAGAGCTACCTCGATGATAACAAACTCATTCATTAATCAAAAGACTAATTTATGAATTATCAAGAAGATTTAGAAAGCGGGTCAAGCTAATGCTCGGCCCGCTTCTTGTCCTATTCAGTCACTTTTTCCGTAGACTGGTGATTTGGTTTTGCAGTTTGCTGGTGTTGGTTAGTGCCACGATGACTATGGTGACCACGATGATGATTGTTATGCCGCTTTTCACCAACTTCTTTGCGTCCCTCACTATCATTCAAAATCGTGACCATGGGAATAATCACTGGCCGGCGACCAGTCCGTTGGTACAGAAGTTTCTGCAAACGACTGACAATGGTCCGGTTGATCACCCGACGGTCCGGGTGGGCATGGTTCTTAAAGGTATTCAAAATTGCCCAGAAGACCTCATGATTTGCCGCTTTAATCAGTTCTTGGGACTCGTGCATGTAGACAAAGCCCCGGGAAACAATATCTGGACCCGCAACAATCTGCTTGTCCTTCATGTCAATCACGGCAATGGCGGTCACGACCCCTTCTTCGGATAGCATCCGCCGTTCACGAATTTCTGGATTACCAACAGAATCATTCACGTCACGACCATCGATGTAAACGTCCCCCATGCTGTCGATATGATCAGCCAACCGGCAAGTATCCTTGGTCAAGGCCAGGACATCACCGTTTTGAAGGATAAAGCAATGATCCTTGGGAACTCCCGTCAGCTGTGCCAACTTCGTGTGGATCTTTTGCATCCGATATTCACCGTGCACCGGAGCAAAGAACTTCGGCTTCATAAGCCGGAGCATTAATTCTTCATCAATTTGGCCACCGTGCCCAGAAGTGTGAATATTGTTCACATAACCGTGGATGACCTCTGCGCCATCTTCCTCGAGCTTATTGATAAGGGCGTTCACACTAATCGTGTTACCAGGAATCGGGTTACTGGAGAAGACAACCGTATCACCAGGTTGAATACTGATTTGTCGGTGGGTCCCGTTAGCAATCCGGCTCAAGGCAGCCATCGGTTCACCCTGCGAACCAGTACACATAATCAGCACCTTTTCTGGTGGGTAGGAATTAATTTCATTGGGATCAATCAGCGATTTTTCCGGAATGTTGAGGTAACCCAACCGTTGACCTGCTTCAATCGCATTTTCCATGCTCCGTCCGAACACGGCGATTTTCCGTCCCTGCTTCAAAGCGGCATCGACGGCTTCACGTAACCGGTAAACGTTCGATGCAAAGGACGCAAAGATGATCCGACCCTTAATTCGTTCAAAGACCCGCCGAATGTGAATATCAACCCAGCGTTCAGACTTCGTAAATTGTGGTCGTTCAGCGTTGGTGGAGTCTGAGGTCAACAATAGCACCCCTTCTTCACCTAACTTAGCCATTTGTTGGAAATTGGGTGCCGGTAAGTTACCAACTGGCGTCAAGTCAAACTTAAAGTCACCAGTTTGAACAATCGTCCCTTGAGGAGTGTGGACTGCAACCCCTAAAGTATCGGGAATCGAGTGCGTAGTTCTAAAGAAGCTGACCCACAGTTTCTTAAAGTGAACCGTATCGAATTCGTTAATTTCGTGAAGTTCGGCATCCCGCAAGAGGTGCTTTTCATCCAACTTCCCACGAATCAAGGACATGGCAAACGGTCCCGCGTAAATTGGGGCGTTCACCTTTTGTAAGAAGAACGGCAAGCCCCCAATGTGGTCTTCGTGACCGTGGGTAATAAAGATTCCCTTGATTTTATCCTTATTTTCAACCAGGTAATCATAGTTTTGGATTACATAATCAACACCCAGTAGTTCATCTTCAGGGAATAAGACCCCACAGTCAATCACAATGATTTCATCTTGAAATTGCACACAGTACATATTTTTACCAATTTCACCCAGTCCACCGACTGCGTAAAATGCAACTTCATTATTCTTAATCTTTAATTTTTGCATAGTACCTTCCTTTAATTCAGTTTATTTATAACTTGTTATGTAGGATCCCAAAAAGGGTACGCCAAAAGAGCAGCCGTGGGTTAATGGCCACTGATTGGTTCGAATGTGAAACAAACTAGTTATATTTTTCCGTTCAAAGTAACTAGAACCAGTTTACCACAAGACCGAATTAATGAGAAGTCTGATCACTAGTGATTATGGATCGCCCCGTTCAAACTACGGTGATAGATCACATAGACAATAATAATGATCGGTACTAACCCCATCATAGCCGGGTAATACCAGCGGATTGGTAACGTACTATCAATTACCCCACCAAGAATGGGACCAAGTGACATGGCGATATCCATCCCTAAATAAAAGGTAGAAGAAGCCAAGCCCTGTTCGCTTAATGGGGCCAGCAGCAATGCAGTCGATTGCAGAACAGAATAAATAATTCCGTAACCAACCGCCATGCCAGCAGCGCCAAGTGCCATCTGCCAATTATTATGCATGATCGCCAGCATGAGGAGATAAAAGGCCGTGGCAATGGTACTAGCCAGCAACCACCAACCAAAGCTCACCGTATCAAAGAGGTTTTTTAAGATGATCCGGAGAACTAGTAAAATGACCGCATAAATCAGGAAAAAGGAGCCAACAGCAACGTCAATCCGCCGTTGGGCAACGTAAGTCACAATATCAGCCTGGGTCGCAAAGTACGGGAGCGCAAACAAAGTAATTAAAATAGCTACCGGAAAGGCATCCTTTTGAATTACCTTAAACTGCATTTTCTTCTTTTCATGACTAACTGGCATCCCCTTTTGCTGAACAAACTGGATCATGATTACCATCAAGAGTGCCGATAAGGCGGATAGAAACATGGAATGTCGATAACCAACCGTTTGGTAAATATTAATAGAAATTGCGGGCCCAATCGCCATTGCCAACGCGTTCATAAGGCCATAGAAACCCATTGCTTCACCGACGTGTTGCCGCGGAACCAAGGCGGCCAACCAGGTGGTCATACAAACCGTATCAAGAACATATCCAACCCCATTAATAAGTCGAAAGACTAATAGTAATTCACTATTGGGTGTGACAGCATAGCCAACCACCCCGATGACAATTAAGATCCCACCTAAAAAGGACAAACCATATTTGGAATAGCGGTCGGTCAAGTTGCCAGCCACCGGGCGCAAAAACAGGGAGGCAACACTCATAATCCCCACAATAATTCCCGCAAAACTAGCCGTGGCACCCAGATTACGCGCATAACCGTTCATTAATGGTGTAACAAACATCGTACTAAACATGAAAAAGAACGAAGCGGCCATCACCAAAATAACATCCCGACTATAAATTGAGGTTTTTCTCATTCGACATTCTCCTAAAATTAAAACAAGCGGAGTTGTGTCAGTCATAGACTTCTACACAACTCCGTTATCGCTACTCTACTTGTTAGTCTTCAACCGGGAGACTGGCATGAATGGCCCGTTCCCAAGCGTTCCAAGTCTGTTCAGGTTCGCCATCTTGGTTAAATTCTACACCAAGGCTTTCAAGAATTCGATCGAATGAACCAGGCACCATCCGTTCACACAATGGTACTAATTGATCAGTCGTCTGAAAATTATTTTCGCCGATTAAGTGATTGACCATGGCTAAGTCCTGATCATCCGCCAGGTTGGACACTACTTCCAAATTATCAGCCTTAAACTGTTGGATATAAAAAGTAATAAAATCCTCACGAGCGTGGTTCTTGGCTTCATCAGACAGACTCGAATAATCAACTAATTGTTCACTCACAATTGTCATTCCCTTCAAATTAATTCTTATTAACTATAATATAGGATAACATTGTGAAAACGATTTCGTTAAATAATTATTCGGCTGGCTCAATGACCATCTTGGTTTGGCTCGATGGACTCACGATGCCCACAACGTGTTTCGTCGGTTCACCATCAATCGGACCTAAGTCAATTTTAACGTCCCCATTCTCGGCTAATTCAATATCTGAAACTCGGTGAACGGCAAATGTCCGAATAGCGGTGAATAAGTCCTTTTTTTGATCTTGTTTTTCAAACGCGGCCTTGAGGGTAAACCCTTGGTTAAGGTAATATTTGATCCCCATGACCGTTCCAAGCGTTTTGATCGTGTACTTATGGCTTTGGTTTTTCTGTCCTTGAATCGATTTAATGTAGCCCTTTTTCTCCCAATAGCGAATTTGGCTGGGCGACACTTCGCTAGCCTCACTCAGCTCACTGAGGGTAATTTGCAATTTAGAATTAAAAAAGATGTGGTGGAGCTCTTTCACTAAGCTTTTCACAAACGAGCCTCCTTTTTCTCA
Organism: Limosilactobacillus caecicola; assembly: GCF_943192935.1. Taxonomy (GTDB): domain Bacteria; phylum Bacillota; class Bacilli; order Lactobacillales; family Lactobacillaceae; genus Limosilactobacillus; species Limosilactobacillus caecicola. Next base: position 182,179 of record NZ_CALPCI010000001.1, read on the forward strand.
AATTATCACAATACAATGTTAGCCTTTTTGATTTCTTTGTCAAATAATTTGACAAAAGTTTTTGGAAAGCCTATAGTGTTTGGTACTGTGTAAAATTTATCGAAAGAAGGGATTTGCGTGCAAGATACTACCCCAGTTGATATCAACGGAAAACCGTATAACCGATTTCTCATGGTTGCCATCCTATTAGTTGGGACGTTTTGTACCTTTTTAAACCAAACCATTTTGGCGACGGCCTTCCCTGTTTTAATGAAGACCTTCAATGTCGGAACTTCCACCGTTCAATGGTTAACGACCGGATTTTTAATGGTTAACGGGATTATGATCCCCATTAGTGCCTTCCTCAGTAACCGGTTCAACACCAAATATTTATATACATCAGCAATGATTATTTTTGAAATTGGAACCGTGACGGCCTGGTTAGCACCGAATTTTGGTACTTTACTAACTGCCCGGTTGGTTCAAGCCGTCGGTGTTGGGATCACCATGCCATTGATGCAAACAATTATGTTGACGATCTATCCACCTGAACACCGTGGTGCTGCCATGGGAATTAACGGACTCGTGATCGGGTTAGCACCGGCCATTGGCCCTTCCCTTTCTGGATGGGTCATCGATAACTCATCATGGCGGAACCTGTTCGCCATGATCGTTCCAATTGTTGCGGTCGTGATTATCTGTGCGCCATTCTTAGTGCAGAATGTAATTGAAAATCGGCATCCACAGCTGGATTGGCCTTCCGTCATTATTTCCACCCTTGGTTTTGGTGGCATGCTCTACGGATTCTCCACGGTTGGCGATAAGGGTTGGTTAGACCCTGAAGTAATCATTACTATCGTGGTTGGGGCCGCTTTGGTCTTCCTGCTGGCTTACCGCCAAACCCGGCTGGACCACCCATTCTTGGATTTCCGGGTTTTCAAAACCTTTGAATTTACCATCGCCACCATCCTAAGTTCCATTACTATGATGGCGATGGTCGCTGTCGAATTGGTCATTCCACTGTACTTGCAAATTGTTCATGGAATGTCTGCCTTCCATTCTGGATTAACCCTGCTATTTGGGGCCCTCTTCATGGGGGTCATGAGTCCAATTACCGGGAACTTGTTTGACCGGTTTGGGGCCCGTCGATTAGCCATGACCGGGATGTTTATTCTCTTGGTCGGCACCTTACCATTCGCCTTTGTTAACCGAGATACACCAACGGTGGACATCGTGATCCTCTACGGAATTCGGATGTTTGGGATTTCCATGGTCACGATGCCAGTAACCACTTCCGGGATGAACGCGCTGCCGTTTAACCTGATTGCGCACGGCACAGCTGTCAACAACACAATGCGGCAAGTTGCCACCTCAGTCGGGACGGCGATTTTAATGTCCGTTTTGACCAACGTAACGAAAAATGCCCAACCCGCTAAACACCTGTTGACGACCGCGCCATTGCAATATAAGTCCGCAATGATTGACGCGAACTTAAAGGGTTACCACGCTTCATTCTGGTTCGCCGTTGCCTTCTCCCTCATTGGGTTCTTAGCAACCTTCCTCTTGAAGGATAATGCCCCACGAGACCTCGTAAAAGACAAGGAGGTGGCTGACTAATGCTCATTTACATTACATTCTTGATGGCCGTTGGCTTATACCTCTGTGCAATGTTTTTGAAAAAGGGCCGAAAGTTCGGTGTCACCCTTTTTGCAGTGCTCTTTGTGCTGTGTACCGCGGGTGTGACGGCCAACTATTCTCATCACTGGGGAATGAAGAAGGTCACGACCACGACCAGTAAAAAGATCTTTTCCGCTGCGGGTACTAACCTTCCCATCAACCTTTATCAACCAGTGGGAACCTCTGGCGAGGACAATGTCTTTATCTACAAAACTTCACCAAAGCAAAGCAAACCCCAACATACTCAAGCAAATGAACTCACTTATAGTCAATCTAAAACTACCAACGGTTCTCAAGCTTCCATCGTGACAAAGGAAACGCGGTGGCAATTCCAAAACGGCTTCTTTAAACTCCTCTTTACGGGAACTGGGATGAATAATAAGTTAGTGAAGCGGACCAATACCCTTTACTACCCGCGTGGCTACCGGAAAGTCACTACTACCCAGTTAAAAACGATGATGAAGCAGCAAGCAGCTGCAGCAGCGCAAACTGCACGTAGCAAATAGCTGCAATACTAAGCAACAACAAACGGCGATGATTATCACAATCATCGCCGTTTTGTTATTTAATAGTTAGGCCCACGCGCTCCAGTAACTGCTGTTCGGTTGCCGTTAACGGAGCCGTGAAATGGAATTGTTGCTGAGTAAATGGGTCGAAAAAGCTCAGCTCACTGGCATGTAACACCTGGTGGTCGGCCAACTCCAACGGTCCGCCATAGAGATGATCACCGACGAGCGGATGACCAAGCGATTGCATATGCACCCGAATTTGGTGGGTCCGACCACTATGAAGCCTCAACTTTACTAGACTGTAATCTGCATTACTCTCCACAACCCAATACTCGGTTTTTGCGGATTGGCCATTCTGGCCGATGATCCTGGCAGCCTGACCCGCAACCCGCTGGATCGGTTGATCAATCATTCCGTGAGCTGGTTCAACCTGCCCACTGACTAACGCCAAATAACGTTTATCCATCGTGTGTTGCTCTACCTGTTGGCTAATCATACTCGAGGCCACCCGGTGTTTAGCAACCAATAGCAAGCCACTCGTGTACTTATCCAGCCTGGTAATGAGATGGGGACGATGATTTTCATCATGGTGGTCGATCAGGTAACCCTTGGCCCGGTTTAAAACTGTCCCGTTGCTTTCATGGGGACCAGGAATTGACGCCACCCCACTTGGCTTATTAATCACTAACCAGTTATCGTCTTCATAAACTACCGTCAACGGTTCATGACTGATTTCGACACTTTCATCCGCAAGCTCCGGCTGAACAGTGATCGTGAGGGTTTGATGAGGCAAAATCTTGGTAGTAGGTCGCACCACCCGGTGGTCAACGAGCAGTTGACCATCCCCATTTTTAATGTCATTGAAGAGCCGGTGTCCCATGCCCAACTGGCTAAAAAAGCGTTTGATCTTTAACGGTTCCTGTCCTTGATATTGCCATGTGTTTTCCATATGAACTCCTTTGTACAAAAAAAGCTGGGCAAAACCCAGCTTCGTAAATACGGTCCGTACGAGACTCGAACTCGTGATCTCATCCGTGACAGGGATGCGTCCTAAACCAACTAGACCAACGGACCATTTGACAACAATTAGTAGTATACGTGAACTTTTCAAACCCGTCAATCTTTTTTCGAAAAAAATGGATTAATCATTCCGGATACTAGCATCAGCCAAGCTCTTCCATTATCATAATAATGAAGAATGTGAATTAGATAAGGGGTATTCCATATTATGCAAACCATCATCCAGAAAGGAAAAAATATCTGGAACAAATACGCTAAGGTGATCAAAACCATCTTTATTGCTTCAGTCGTCATCTTTGTAGTGATCGCATTAAGCAATTTCTTCAAAGATGTTGACTGGGGAAAAGTCCAAATGGGAATCCAGGATCAATCATGGCCCAACTTGCTTCTCATGACGGTTGGTGGCCTGGTTGCCGTCGTCCCAATGCTTGGGTATGACGTGGCCATCACTCACCTCCTCCCTGGCCACTTTAGCAAGTTCTATATTGTCCGAAGTGGCTGGATCACAAATACATTAACCAACATCGCAGGCTTTGGAGGATTGCTTGGGGCAACCTTACGAGCCTATTTTTACGGAAAAAAAGCCAGCCGGAGCGAAATCTTACTAGCGATTGCCAAAATCGCCGTTTTCCTGATCTCTGGATTATCAATCCTCTGTTGGGTGGCTTTAAGCATCATGTATGGCTTCCATGATGGTGGCCATTTTGACCGGTATTCCATCTGGTTAATTGGTGGTGGATGCTATTTCCCAATTGTTTTCTTCTTTACCAGACGGCATGATTCGAAACTTTTTCAAGGATTAACTTTAAAATTAGAAGCTTTCATTACGATTAGCTCGACCTTTGAATGGTTACTAGTGGCTCTCTTCTTCATCCTGATTGGTTATTTAATGGGGGTCAAAACGAATTTAGTTGCCGTCTTCCCCCTCTACGTGGTCGCCCAAGTTCTCGGGGTTGTTTCCATGCTGCCGGGGGCGATTGGTTCCTTTGATGTCATGATGCTCTTTGAATTGAGCATGCTCGGGGTGCCACGGGCAACGGCAATTGTTTGGCTGCTCTTATTCCGGGTCTTTTATTATATCGTCCCGATCATTTTGGGCGCGATCTTCTTTTTACACCACGTTTTTGTCCAATTGGACAACTTTTTCGACCACATTCCGAGTTCGATTGCCCGGCAAACTGCACACTGGCTCATTACCTGCTTCATGTACGTTTCCGGGATCCTCATGTTATTGGCGGCATCCGTTCCTGATTTAACCGACAGCAACCGTGTCCTCCAGCGTTTTTACCCCTTTACCTTTTTCTTTCTGCACCAGCTCACCACGATTCTCTTTGCAATCGCGATGTTAGCGTGCGCGCGGGGGCTGCAAGCCAAGGTTAAAAAAGCTTACTGGCCAACGCTAATCATTTTGGTAATTGGGATTACCAACACAATTATTAACCTCGGCACGATTTCATTAACGATTTTCCTGCTGATTATCCTCATCCTGGTCTTTTTAATGCGCCATGTGCCATACCGCGAGAAGCTCCAATATTCCGTCGGTAAATTCATCGTTGACAGCATCATCTTTGTTGGTAGCCTCGTCCTTTACATCATCGTCGGCGTCATTAACACCCCACGCTACTCTGCCGATCATGCAGTTCCCCAATTTCTCTTATTCCCTGGTGAAAAAATTTGGTTATCAGGCTTTATTGGTTTGATCTTAGGTTTTGCCATCATGTTCGTGATTTTGCGCTATTTTACAGCGGGTCCGGACCCCTTTGCCGGCGAGCAACCGTTAGACAAACCCCGGGTACTGGCCATCATTGATGAATTTGGTGGAAACGAAACGAGTCACCTGGCCCTCCTGCGCGATAAAAATATCTACTACTACACAGAAGACGATCATGATCAACTCTTCTTTATGTACCGTCCCAAAAATGACAAACTAATCATCATGGGGGATCCCGTCGGCAATCAAGCAAAGAAGAACGTCGCCATTAAACAATTCCTTCGCGAAGCCGACCGTTACGGTTACCAACTCGTCTTTTACGAAGTGGACAGCGACACCACGATGGATCTTCATGAATTCGGTTTTGACTTTATCAAAACCGGTGAAGATGGCTGGGTCAAATTAGCCGACTTTACGTTAGCCGGTAAAAAGCAACGTTCGCAACGGGCGTTAATGCATAAATTTGATCGGGAAGGTTACACCTTTGAAATTGTCCAACCACCGTTTGATGACCAATTAATGGCCGAATTGAAGGCTGTTTCCGATGATTGGTTGGGTAAAGAAGTGGAAAAGGGCTTTTCTCTTGGTTACTTCTCACCACAGTACATTAATGAAGCGCCGGTCGCCCTTGTGCGTGCCAGTGATGGACAACTGGTCGCCTTTGCAACATTAATGCCGACCGGTAGTAAGAAGCTCCTGACCATTGACCTCATGCGCCACAGTCACACGGCCCCTTCAGGAATCATGGACAAAATTTTTGTTTCGATGTTCCAATACGGCCAAGAACACGGTTATGAATATTTCGACCTGGGGATGGCTCCCCTGGCAAACGTTGGGGCATCCCAATATAGCTTTATTGAAGAAAAGGTGGCCCACTTTATCTACGAATATGGGTATCACTTATACGGTTTCCAGGGTCTCCGCCGGTATAAAGAGAAGTACGCCTCAAAGTGGTTCCCGCGTTACACCGTCTTCCGCAAAAAGGCTTCGTTAATTGCCTCAATGCTGGCCCTCTTGAGCGTCGTTAACCAACGGATTGACCAACAAGCTAGTCGTCATCCCTGGTTTCTTTGGTGGAAGCATTAATCATAGGAGGAAGTCATTATGAAAAAAGCGCGTGATGTTTTACACCGACCCTTCACGTCGGATTTTCTCAAAATCATTTTAGAAGGTTGCCTAGTGGGGATCTTCACCGGCCTGGTGGTCAGTCTCTTTCGGTGGATCATTGATCAAACCATGCAGGGCTTGCAAATTATCTACCCCTTCATGGGTCACCACCACTTAGCAATTATTGGTTACTTAGCACTAATGATCGTGATTTGTTTAATTTTAGGGCGGCTCATCCACCCCTACCAATTGGATTTAATTGGTTCTGGTGTCCCCCAAATTGAGGCCATTCTCAATGACCAGCATTCAATGAACTGGTTTCAAGTTCTTTGGCGGAAATTTATTGGCGGCCTGTTAGCAATCTGTCCAGGATTATTTCTGGGACGGGAAGGACCCTGTATTCAAATGGGGGCGGCAATTGGTCAGGGAGTTGGTCAGCAACTCTTCCATCGGGATCAGCAGGCAACCAAAACCTTACTGGCCTGTGGAGTCGCCGCCGGGCTTTCGGCCGCCTTTAGTGCACCCCTGGCTGGAACCATGTTTTTGTTAGAAGAAATTGTCTTCCAATTCAAGCCAAAAATTTGGTTAACGGCTCTGGCAGCAGCGATTTGCTCGGATGCCGTGACCATCGGCGTATTTGGTACTAAACCCTGCCTTTATTTGCCAATTACCGTCAACCTGCCATTGCGCTCCTACCCTGTGATCGCCCTGTTAGGAATCATTCTCGGTATTTTAGCTTATGGTTACCAATGGTGTTTACTAAACCTCCGGTGGTGGTTCAGCAAAGTGCCCAAATTACCAGCTCAATACCACAGTATCATCCCGTTCGTACTATTAATTCCCGTTGGTCTCTGGCAACCAAAGTTATTAGGGGGCAGTCACCTGCTGATTAATGACATTGCTAAGCAAGGCGCCAAGCCCCCCCTAAGTGGTTTTCAGAATTTACTAATTTTGATGGGGATCTTCTTTGTCATTCGGTTTGTCCTTTCCATGCTAAGTTACGGAGCGACGGTGCCGGGCGGAATTTTCATGCCGATCCTTGTCCTAGGTTCCCTATTGGGGGCCATCAGTGCGCCGCTGATGATCGAAGCGGGTATCATTCCCGCTAACGCCTTTATCAACATTGTTGCCCTTTCGATGGCGGCCTACTTTGGCGCGATTGAAAAGGCGCCTTTCACGGCGATTCTGTTACTAACCGAAATGGTGGGTTCAATTGAACAGATTCTCCCAATGACCATCATGACCTTCGTAGCCTATGTGGTTAACGACCTTCTTGGAGGACGGCCAATTTACACCGCCTTACGTGAAGAAATTTTTGCTTGAATTAATTGTTAAAAGGAGCCTGGGCTTTTGCCCAGGCTCCTTTGTAGTTAAATATTCTTCTTTAAATAATCATACAACATCTGGTGTTGCAATTCCTTAGTATCGACACCCAAGACTTCTGCAATCTGAAAGGCATAGGCCATGGCAGTAGCTGGCCCCCGGCTCGTAATCAAGTGGCCGTCATGATCCACCACGGTGATCGTTTCTTTAAAATGGCCGGTTGGTGCGACTTGTTTCGTTTCTTCATCAATCCCTGGGAAACAAGTGTAATCATGATTGTCCAACAATCCATAGCGGGCAAAGGCAATTGGCGCCGCGCACATTGCCGCATTCCACTTACCAGCTGCTTGACGTTGCTTCATCAAATCCATCAGACGATCGTTATCACGGAGGGCGTGGGCACCCCCCATTCCACCAGGGAAGATGACACAGTCATAATCAAGCAATGAATCGTCCACCACTTTTTCACATTGTAACGGAATTTGATGGGCCCCCATCACGTCTTTACTGGTTAAGCCCACCATGTCAGCTTGAATCCCTAACCGGCGAAAAACGTCGATCGGCGTTAAAGCTTCGACTTCTTCACAACCATCTGCTAATACTACTGCTACCTTCATTATTGTCACCTCATTTAGTTAAAACAAAACTGTTTGATTACTTGGATGGCTTCCTGAGCTTCCGGAATTGGGGTTAGCGGGTACTCGTGGTAGAGCTCCCGACCAATTTCTGACCGCACGTTGACGTTTTCCTGACGCAATTTTTTAACGAACTTCATACAATCTGGAAACATGATTTCCCGGGTTCCCGCAAACACGAGAACATTTTTTAATTGATCAACCCGGCCATTAATTGGTGACAGCCGGTAATCGTCCACGGCAGTATTGCCTGACCATAAGCGACCAACAGTCCGTAAGCCGATTACATCTAAAGTCGCATCATTGGCTTGATATTTTTCAATCAATGGATTGGTCAAGGTTAAGTCTAACCACGGTGAAATCAGAACCAGCTTACCTGGTTGGGGCATTCCTTGTTCGGCCAACCATTCACAAAAGCCGGCAGCCAGTCCACCACCAGCCGAATCACCCATTAAGGTAAGTTGTGAAGCGGGGTGATTCGTATACAGCTCTATATACAACTTCCTTAATTGAGCATAGGCCTGGTCAAAATGAAATGTTGGCGCCAGCGGATACTGGGGCACCACAATTTTAGCGTCCACTTGATCTGCCAAGTTCATTAAAAAGTGCCAGTGGTCCTTCGTCGGTTGAAGAAAATAGGCACCCCCACATAAGAAGAGGATCACCCGGCCACTCGTTGCCCCAGCATTCAATAACACTGTGGGCGTTTTAGCCTTTTCAATTCGCACGACCCCCGGGTGAGTTTCGACATCGCTTGGCAACACAAACGGTTCTTGTGCGGCCTCTGCAGCATCCGCTAGCGCCGCCTGAAGTCGTGCGGGATCATGAAGCATTTGTTTAAATCCCGACAATTGTAAACTGAGTTCGACTAAGGCCGCTTTCTTAGACCTGCTGTGACCACAATTCAACTGTTCCCGCAGGTTCTTTTTGAAACTATTGGCCACCGTTTTCGCTGTCTGGCGGTTAAGCTGATATTCTCGTTTCATAATAACTCCTTACCACTCCAAACCACGTTGATACTACTTATGGTATAGCATTCCAGCGAAAAAATCAGCTTAATCACAAAAGAAGCCGGAAATCTTTCCGGCTTCTTAACGTTGATTTAATTTTTGCAACCAGGTCCCAAATTTCTGCCAATCTTTGCGGACGGTTGGCTCTAAGCGCCGCGCATATAGGTAAGCAGCCGGATGGTACATCGGATAAACCCAGTATTGATGCTCACCCATTTGATATCCACAATCATCAGGTAATGCCTCTTGAATGACTGTATAACGTGGTTGCCCATGCAGTTCTCCAATATTAGCTCGTGGTCCGAGAAGTCGTTGCAAACTTGTATTTCCCAACGGCACTAAAATTTGTGGTTGAATCTGCTGAAGTTCCCAATCAAACAGCTGGGCGTATGCTAGAACTTCCTTTTTGGTGGGTGTCCGGTTGGGATGTTTTTCAACCCGTTGACCAGTTTTTTTATCAACCACGGAACGTACAGAATACGGACGACTCCGAACCACACTCGTAATGTAGACATCATCACGGGTCAAGCCTGCCAAGCCAATCATCTTCATCAACTCTTTGCCGGAGCTCCCCACAAACGGGACCCCAGTTTCTGCTTCCTGCCGACCAGGCGCTTCCCCTAACAACGCAATCTGCGGGTGCTCAGGCCCCATTCCGGATACAAAACCGGTTAAGTGGTGGCCCTTCAAGCGGTCTTTAATTTGCTGCACCATTGCTGATGGATATTGAATTTGCATCCTTGCTCCTCCAATACTTAGCCATTATGACGCCACTTTGGATCGGTCAAAATCCGGGCCGCAATTAACCCTAGTGGCAAGAAAACGACAATCAAGAGTGCCCGGGTTAACCAGAGTGCCCCGGTGCTGATTGAAGTCAATCCAATGTTGTAAACGGCACGATACATATACAATCCCGGAACCATAATCACGATTGATGGAATGGTAATGGAAATCCGCGGGTAACCAACTTTTTTTCGCACAATTGAGGCCAGCAGGCCGGCAGTTAACGCGCCCAGAAAGGCGGCCGCCCCAGCAGGCATGTGACCAAGATCGACCAATTCCAAACGGAGGGTATTGGCAATCGCACCGATTAACCCTGCCGTAGCTGCCATCCGTGGTTTGCTGTTAAACATAATGGAGAAACCAAAAACCCCACAAAAACTGGCGGGCAACCGCAATAAGAGGTAAGCCAACGGCGAAAGTGGTAATGGCATAAAGTCTTCTGGACGTAAGTGAACCAACATGGCCACTAGCCAGCCCACGAGGGTCGCCACCGTAATGATCAAAATTGCGTAGGCACCCCGTTCCAGACCGGACCGCATATCCAATTTGGACAAGTCCAGGCCACTCGTAATGAATGGAAATCCGGGAATGATAAAGAGCATTGCACCAATATATCCTGCTTCGTGACGGGCACTCACGTCAAATAGGGCCCGAACACTAATAAAAGAAAGCAAATATGCTAAACAGGCCGTAGCAACGGCAACGGCAATGCAAGCAAAGAGAGTCATATGATGGTCAATCATCTTCCGCCGCACAAAGTTACCACACGTGGCACCAATAAAGCAACAAAGCATTTCCACTAAGCCACCACCCAGCAAAAAGACGAAGGCACTACATGCTAACCCAGCCGCTAAACCGACCATCCATGGTTGGTAATTACCCTTGGTTTTTTGAATTTTGTTCAGGCGGTCATGGATTTCCCCAATGGTCCAACTAACCCCCTCAGCTTCCATGTCCTTCATGAAACGCTCCATGGCGTTAAGCTTTGACGTGTTCACCCCCGTACTGGGCAAGGATAACGCTTGCGTATAACTACGGTGGTTATCCATACAAGTATATTCAATCGAAACTAGGCCAATATCGGCTGAACAAGTCATGCCTAACGTTTGGGCCGCGATGTTCATTGAATTGCGGACCCGCCAGGATCCCGTCCCACACGCTAACATCATAATACCAATCCGGCCAACGATCACTGCCCGTTCGACCAAGTTAGCCTCAGTGGCCGGTGTAATATTATCGCTCGTGACAAAATCCATCCAATCAATCTTCATATGGTGTTGATAATGATCGACTGGTACTTCCTGACTACTCATCTTTTCACTCCTCATCCCTCTTCATGAAAAAAGACCCCCAAAACAAGCAGGTGCTTTGCGGAATCTCAAGCCTAACATTTTAATTATACGAGTTTAACATAACTTTGTGTACCGAAAATTCTAAAAGAAAGGGGCTGTGACATAATCCCTGAAAGATAGCTCTAACACGAACAGCGCAGTACAACAATGGGCTCCAACATCCGGTAAAACCGAATGCTGGAGCCCTATTGTTGCTTGCGGGGGCGTTAATACGAAGTCGTAAACGACTTCTGTAACGCTCCCAAATCAATCTGAATTAAACAAATTGTAAGATGGACATCAAGATTGGTACGACAACGACGAAGAGTACCGTACTCATCACAACAACGTCAGTTGCGTACTTAACATCACCGTGAGCTTCCTTAGCCAAGATTGGTAAGACGGCCAGCATTGGCGTTGCGGATTGAACAACCAAGGTTTGCCGCATCAGGCTTGGCAAGTGGACACCCATTCCCATCCCGAGCTTGATCAAAACGATCAAAACAATTGGGGAAATGATGAACCGGCCAATTAAAGCCAGAATGGAATCACGTTCAAACCGGAAGTTGTTTAAACCAGCATCATAAAGCACGATCCCAATGTAGATCAAGGACAATGGGGTCACCAAGCTACCAACGTAGGTCAAAGTTTGGCCAAGGAAGTTTGGTACCGGAATCCCGATTAACAGCCAAATAATGGAGAAGATAAAGCCAACCAATGGCATTGGTAGCAACTTACTCCAGTTGATCTTACCACGTTCCTTCTTCTTACCATCGGCAGTGGGGTCGTCATTTTGGATCAGGTAAACCCCAAAGGCCCAGGTAGAAACAGTGTTAACGATGTAGTAGATCAAAAAGTATGACATCGCTTTGTTACCAAACAAAGCAGTGTTCAACGGCATCCCAATAAAGATCGTGTTGGCGTTTGCTACCGCGTTGATAAAGATCCCCCGGCGACCCGGACGAATCTTGAACAACTTAACGGCAGCAAAAGCAATTAAGTAACTAATAATAACGGCAATGGCTGGGAAAATAATTCCGACTCCCAGACCAAGTAACTTATCCTTCGTGAGGTACTTCATAACACTCATGAAGATGGAAGCAGGTAACGCAATCTTCGTAATCAAAGACGCAATATTACCCCCGAATGAGTCGGCAAACCAGTTATTACGACGCAAAATATAACCAAGCGCCATAATTAACACGATTTCGACGACACTCGAAACTGATGTTAAGAATACAGACATTTCTCAAACTCCCTTATCAAAAATTTAAATTAATATTTAGCTTCCCACTTCAGGTCAGCAACGGCCTTTTTAGCATCGGTAACGCCAGCAAAGTCTTGGTCAATTGCAGATTGAGCCACGATTTCTGATACCCGGGTGGTGAATTCTTCCAGCTTAGCAACTGGTGGTAAGACAGCGGCACCAGGTTGGTCAGGGTCAACGATCCCACCAAGGGCGTGGGCAGCAGCTGCCAGCATCTTTTCATTAACTACCTTGGACTTAGCAGCGATGGCCCCGAAGCCAACTCCTGGGTAAACCAAAGCGTTGTTAGCTTGCCCAATGGTGTAGGTCACCCCCTTGTATTCAACTGGATCAACAGGAATCCCGGTTGCGGTCAGCACCTTCCCGTCAGTCCACTTGATCAAGTCAGCAGGCATTGCTTCGATCAACTTCGTAGGGTTCGAAATTGGGAAGATGATTGGCCGTTCAGTGTGCGCCGCCATTTCCTTAACAACGTTTTCGGTAAAGGCACCCGGTTGCTTGGAAGTCCCAATCATGACAGTTGGGTGCACCGCCTTAACGACGGAAAGCAGGTCCGTTAATTCATCAGCATTCGCGAATTCACTCCGGTCACGAGTGAAGGCCTTTTGTTCTGGTGTCAAATCAGGGGTGTCGTTGAATAACAAACCTTGAACATCAACCAAGTAGAAGTGCTTCTTGGCTTCTACAGGGTCAACCCCTTGACGAACCATTTCATCATAGAGCATTTGGGCAATTCCCATCCCAGCAGTTCCGGCACCAAAGGTCAGGAACTTTTGGTCACTTAACTTTTCCTTTGAAATGTTCAACGCACCTAAAACACCGGCCAAGGCGATGATCCCAGTCCCTTGGATGTCATCGTTAAAGACTGGCATGTCATCCTTGTACTTGTTCAAAATCACGGCCGCGTTGGAACGACCAAAGTCTTCAAAGTGGAGCAAAGCTTCTGGAAAAAGCTTCCGGGAAGCTTGAACAAACTTATCAACCATGGCGTAGTATTCATCACCGTAAACCCGCTTGTGACGGTTACCTAAGTACATTGGATCATCCAGTAACTTTTGGTTGTTGGTCCCCGCGTCTAGTGAAACGGCTAAGACTTGTGATGGGTCAATCCCAGCAGCAGCAGTGTAAACCATCAATTTACCAACGGCAATGTCAACCCCGTTGACACCCCAGTCACCAATTCCGAGAATTCCTTCGGCATCGGTCACAACAATCAAACGAATGTCACGACCATCTGAAGCATTCTTCAAACTTTCTTCGATGCTGTCTTGGTCATCAACAGACAAAAAGGCTGCTTGTTGTGGTTGAATAAAGATATTGCTGTAAGTTTCAATAGATTCAGCGATGACTGGATCATAAACAATTGGCATAAATTCAACAATGTGTTGACCCATCATGTAGAAGAATAGGGTCCGGTTCGTGTTGAAAATTTCCATCAGGAATTGCCGTTGTGGCAACCCAGCTGGCTTAGTCTTGAATTGGGCATAGGTTTCATCGGCTTGTTCTTGAAGCGTTTGAACCTTAGCTGGTAAAGCTCCTACTAAACCCAGCTTTTTCCGCTCATCCATCGTGAAGGCGGTACCCTTGTTAATGTAAGGGTTGTTTAAAATATCCATTGCTTTTGTCATGATGTAAGATCCTTTCTATTTTGCAATCGATTATCAAATTACGCAGCCATTGTAACCGGCTTCGAAAAATATAGTCAAATCGTCGTGTTATAATAAAGAAAATTAATATGAGGAAATTAAATGCTGATTCAGAGGTGTTTTGGGATGAATACAAAAGATTTGGAATATTATCATGCCTTAGTTACCGAAAAAAACTTTTCCCAAGTGGCGGAAAAATTTGGGGTTACCCAGCCAACCATCACCAACGCTATTAAGCGCTTAGAGAAGGAATTTCAAACGAATTTTTTCTTACGTGATCAATCACATCATAATTTAACCGTTACTAATAATGGTTGGCAGTTTGACCAACACGTTTCAACGATTCTTTCAGAACTGGAGATTGCCCATAAGGACATTGCAAACGCGAAAGAGGAACAAATTCTATTTGGTCTCCCGCCAATTATTGGAAATTATTTTTTTCCACCGTTAACGCCAGCTTTGATGAACTACCAATTAATGGATCGCTTGGAAGTTTTCGAACACGGGTCTGCCCAGCTACTAAAAATGCTGCGCCATGGTGACATTGATATCGCCCTTTTAGGGTCACTCATTCCCTTGAATTACCCCCGGTTAATTAGCCGAACTATTCAACACTACCCAATTAACATCATTGTTTCTAAAAAACACCACCTCGCAAAATTTGCTCAGCGGGGGATCCATTTTCGCGAATTAGCTAACGAAAAATTCATCAACTTTGACGAGGGGTTCGTTCATAACCAAGCTTTCCGAATGATGTGCCGAATTAACCACATTCGACCACGGACAATTTATAAAACAAATGACGTGCACGTGCTTAAATCAATGGTGGCAGAAAATATTGGAATTTCTTACTTGACCAGTTTGGCAATCTTGCCTTCCAATGGGTTAGTTCAAATTCCATTATTAGATCCAGAAAAGCCGGAATTTCAAATTTCCTGTGTTCGACGAAGTACCGCGACTTTAACCCCGTATAAATTTGCCCTTTGGGATCAACTCACAAAACCACGAAAATAAGAAGAGCACGAGAGTGGGACGTAATGAAGTCACATTCTCGTGCTCTGTTCGTATTCAGAAGGAGTGTTGTTGGTATCTAATGTTGCCAATTAATCAACTAATTGGCCGTAACTATATGTTGATTGTAAGTTCAGATCTTGGTCCAAAATATTCAAATCGGCATCTTTGCCGACGGTTAACCCACCCTTAGTGGAGAGATTAAATTCGCGGGCTTGGTTGACTGATGACATCTTAACCGCATTGGCAATTCCACAATCAGTGAAGTCAATGATATTCTTAAAGGCCAGGTTGTATTGCAATACTGATCCGGCAAGGTGACCATTTTCCAACCGGGCTTGGTGATCCTTGACAATCACCTTTTGACCACCCAATTCAGAAACACCTTCTGGCATTCCCTTCGCCCGCAGAGAATCGGTAATTAATTCCATCCGGTCTGGGCCCTTGATTTCATATGCCAACCGAATCATGTCGGGCACAACGTGAAAACCATCCGCAATAATTTCGGTATACAGGTTATCTTCCATCAGGGCATCCCCGGTTAGGCCTGGTTCACGGTGGCGCATCCCACGTTGAGCATTATAAAGGTGGGTAATGTGGCTCGCCAATGAATGCTTCATTTGTTCACGGGTGGCGCTAGAGTGACCGGCTGATGGCACAATGTTATGTGTCAAACAATATTCTTCCAGCTCGTGAGCCCCCGGTTTTTCAGGAGCGTAGGTGATCATTTTGACCCAACCACCAGCTAATTCATTCCATTGGTCCAGCAGTTTGTAATCTGGATCTTGAATGTATTTTTCTGGTTGAGCCCCCTTATATTCAGCAGAAACAAATGGCCCCTCAAGGTGGGTTCCTTGAATAACTGGGTTAGTCTTGGCCGCTTCCTTAATCGACTTCATGGCCTGGTTGATGGCTTCAACTGACTGAGTCACCGTCGTTGGAAAGAATGAGGTCACCCCTTCATTTTTGGTCACTTGATGAACCATCTCGTTTAATTTGGCTGGGTCACCATCCATCGTATCAAGGCCATAGCCACCATGACTGTGAACATCGATAAAACCAGGAACAATCACCCGTTCATGGCCATCAATAATCTTTTCATCCGCTGCTTGCGGTTGATATTCAATCATTGGCCCAACAGCAAGAACTTTGTCGGCAAAACGAATGTAACCATCCTTGACGACATCCTCACCGGTGTAGATATCTGCATGTTTAATCACTGTTTGCATCTGTCCTGCTCCTTAGTATTGCCCCTTAAGTTTGCTTGCCGCCGCTTCATCCACAATAATAGTCACGTTGGGATGACGTTGTAAGATACTAGCAGGCACATTTTCAGTAACTGGGCCTTCAATTGTCTGTGCAATTGCATCCGCCTTAGCATCACCATAGGCTTCCAGTAGGATACTCTTAGCTTGCATAATCGAAGCCATCCCCATGGAAAGCGCAGACCGCGGAACATCCTCCTTATTAGCAAAGAATCGTGAATTAGCATCAATCGTTGACTGTGTCAATTGAACTTCATGCGTCTTACTATTAAAAGGTGTGCCTGGTTCGTTAAAGCCAATGTGACCATTGCGTCCAATTCCTAAAATCTGGAGGTCCACTGGATTATCTGCGAGCACTTGATCATAACGACTAACTTCTTTAGTAATATCATTTGCGAGACCGTTTGGAATATAGGAATGGGCAAATGGTTTCTGATTGAACAAGTTATGTTGCATGAAGTAAGCATAGCTTTGATCATCATCAGGGCCTAGACCGACATATTCATCCAAGTTTACCGAAGTGCAATCGCTAAAATCGATGTCACTATCACAGAGTTCAGCATAGGTCGTCAACGGGGTGCTTCCCGTAGCTAGGCCAAAGACGGTGGCTCCATTCTCTTTGGCATTACGGAAGATTTTGTATCCTTCGCGACCACCTTCTTCAGCATTCTGGACAACAATTACGTTCATCTCGAAATTCCTTTCCGCTATTTTTTTACCGGCTGCTACCGGTGATGATTCTTATTCGCAAAACTTTCCTTTATCACTAATATCGATTCAACAGTCTTATCCATTGAGGCACGATAATCATCATACTGGAGGAGAATTTGGGTTAGCATATCGATAACGTAGGTAACCGCAAATTGAGAGTTGATGAAGTCATAGTCACCTACCAATTCCGTACTCTTGATCTGAAAAATCAAATCACTCATATTCGCAAGTTGACTATTTTTAAAGGCCGTAATAGAAATAATCGTTGCACCATTTTTGCGACTTTCTCGTACCGCTGAGCAGACCTCAGGGGTACTACCAGAAACTGATAAAGCAATTACGACGTCATTCGATTGCATTGTTGAACTAGCAATCGTCATCATATTGCTTTCCGTCATGGCAAAGGCCGTTATTCCCATTCGCAACAATCGTTGGCCAAATTCCTGGGCATTATATCCTGAACTGCCGATGCCAAATAGGTACACTCGATGAGCATGACGAATAAGGTCACCCGCACGGCGCAATTGTTTGTCGGAAACTAGTGCCATTGTTTCTGAAAGAATCTTTTGATAATAGTCATGGATGTCATGCGGTGTTGATACATTTTCCTCCGCTTCACGTTGCATTGAGTCAGGGGTGACTAGTGCCAGTTTAAAATCAGCAAATTTTTTACAACCGACCCGCTTAGTAAAGCGGGTCACAGTTGCTACTCCGACCCCAGCTTCACGGGCGAGTTCAGTAATATTCATTTGCCGAACTTCCGTTGGCTTCTGAAGAGTCACCCGCGCAACCTTTTTTTCTTGTCGAGGAAGGTCAATAAAAATATTCTCAATCTGTGTCATGAACCGTTCAGACATCCATCATCATTCCTTACTAACTATTTAAGGGCGTTAACAAATCCCGTAGCGATCTGGAGTGGCCGGGTAATGGCTCCTCCAACTACTACAGAATGACAGCCTAATTCGATACACCGTTTTGCTTTTTCAGGACGATCAATTTTACCTTCAGCAATAACCGGGTGCTCAGCCACTTTGATAACTTCCTTGAGGTATTCAAAGTCATTATCAGCAACATTCATTCCATCAGTTGCTAGTGTATAGCCATGCATGGTAGTCCCAATGATATCAAAATTTAAGTCATTGGCAATTTTAACACTATCGATGCAATCAGTATCTGCCATTAGCAAAGTATCTGGAAATTCTTTGCGCATTTGAGCAACAATATCTGCTAGCTTTTCGCCATTTGGCCGTGGCCGTCCTGTGACATCACAAGCAACAACTTCACAACCAGTACTTGCTACCGCACGCATTTCCTTCATGGTTGGAGTAATGTAAACAGGCGAATCATCGTAATCCACTTTTGCAATACCAATCATTGGCAAATGAGCTTCATCTTGGATGGCCTGAATGTCAACAACGGAGTTCGCACGAATCGCTGCTGCACCAGCGCGCTTCGCCGCACGAGACATCCGTGCCATAATAAATGAACTGTGTAATGGCTCACCAGGCAATGCTTGACAAGAAACTACCAAATTGCCCTTCGTTGCTTTCATAAAATTGTTTTCCATAATTAAAGTGCCTTCTTTAAGTTTAGTTTTGTAAGAACTTCTTATAAATTTTGTTAGCCCGTGTCTTCATTTCTGGAGTAAAGTGGTGCATTGGTTGCTTCGTATAACCAGCTTCCACACCCATATCAGATAAGATGAGCTTAATGGTTTGGTAAAGGCCATTATCAAGGATGGCAGAAATCAAATCATTGGTTTCGTGCTGAATATCCAATGCCTTCTTCATATCGCCAGCTTCAAAAGCTTTAATTTCAGCCTTGGCCCGTGCAGCATTAACGTTGTAAGTTGAACCAATGGCTCCATCAACACCAAGTGATAATGCAGGTAAGAGCATTTCATCCGTTCCAAAGAGAATTTGCTTATCTGGGAACCGATTCCGAAGCCGTTCCAAGAGGAAGAAGTCGGCATTGGTGTATTTAACACCAATAATCTTTGGGTTTTCAAACAATTTAGCAAAGTTATCCAAGGAAAGTGAAACCCCAGTTAATGCCGGAATTGAGTACACAATCAAGTTAGCATCAACGTCTTTAACAATTTCGTCATAGTAGTACTTAATTTCTGGGAAACTAAAATTGTAATAGAACGGTGTAACTGCAGAAATGGTCTTATAACCAAGGTCATTGACAACATAATCAGCAAGTTCCTTAGATTCAGTCAAGTCGATTGAACCAACTTGCGCGATTAAATCACAATCATCACTCGCTTCATCCTTAACAATTTCAAAAATCCGTTTCTTAGTGTCCGTCCGAAGCATAAAGTTTTCACCAGTACTTCCACCAACGTAAAGACCATCAATATGGTTAACGTCAATGTTATGGCGAACAATTTCACGAGTCCCTTTTTCATTTAAGGTCCCATCAGCGTTGAAAGAAGTTAACAATGCGGAATATAATTTTTTAGTCATTTTTACCATCCTTTGTTTATAACGTCAATTGCTAAAAGTTTGTAATAGTTCTTCTTCAACCGCACCCTAAGGATAACCTACGGAAATAATTTTTGCAATTATCATTTTCGATAATCATTTTCAATTACCACACGAAACGTTGCGATATCAGGAATATTAGCCAGTGAATTCATTGAAACTTTTTTAGTTTGTATGGTACAATGAAAGCGTTTTAAATGGCTTTTTGAAAGGATTCAGGTGGATCACAATGAAAAAGTACTTAGCCTTTGACGTTGGCGGGACGTCAATTAAATATGCAGTTCTGGACTCTAATTGCGTAGTTCTTACCAATGGAAAGGCCCCTACTAGGAATAACCGTGACCAAACGATTATCAAGACCTTACTCAGCGTCACTACTGAAATGTTGGATGAGTTTACCCTTTCCGGAATTGGCGTTAGTACGGCCGGCAGAGTCGGTAAGTACGGAGAAATAGTTTATGCTGGACCCACCGTCAGTGATTACCAAGGAACACAAATTAAAGCTAGCCTAGAAAAAGAAAGTCAGCTTCCAGTTCACGTAATGAACGATGTCGATGCAGCACTAATGGGGGAAATTTTTCGTGGGCATCATCAAAGAAATCAATCCATCTATTGTATTGCTCTTGGAACCGGCATCGGTGGGGCATTTTATGTTAATGGCCAACGTTTCGACGGTGCTCATAATCTTGGCAACGCTGTTGGATCCTTAAATTATGATCCACAAACCAAAAAAAGCTTTGAAAGTCACGCTTCGACTTTAGCGTTTCAAAATCAATTGGCACCTTTTAACGTTACCGTACCAGAGGCCTTCACGCTCGCTCGCCAAGGAAATGAAAAATATCAACAATTGATTAGTAAGTGGTGTCATGTTTTAGGAAAACAAATCGCTCAAATATGTTTGTTGTTGGACCCTGATATTTTTTTAATTGGTGGTGCAGTAAGCCAACAAGGGGATTACTTTATTAACCAAATAAAAAATGCCACTAATTACTATTTACCAGACGGGCTCGATAACGTTGATATTCAAGCAACAGAGCTTCAAGATAAGGCGCAACTGTATGGCGCAATTTCGCCTTTCTTTTTATGAAAGCGTATACAAAACTCTGAACCTATGTTAGTATAACCAACGTAATAGTTTAATCTTTATAAATTCAACCGCACAAATTAAGCGTCGCTACGAGATTAACGGTCGCTTTGTTTGTGTGTTTTTTTGTTCCTGTAATTTAAAGAGGTGTCTTACTAATGAAGATCTCGATTAATACCGCCGTGTTTCTGGATCAAATGAATGCAGGCCACTCCCAATACGAAGTTTTGCAAACCCTAATTGGAAAACCAATTGCTAACATCGAAGTTCGTGGTGAATTTTTCCAAGATGATACACGTGATGCCGAATTAGCCAAAATTAGTGATCTAGCTGCAGAAAATGGTTGGGGGCTTTATTACTCCATTCCAGAAGCGCTGTTTGATGATGGCAAATTAAACCCACACTTACAGAATTACCTAACAATGGCAACAAAATTTGGGATCAAAAATCTCAAAATTAGCTTAGGCGATGCTCCAACTGTTGATGCCAGCCTTAAAAAGACGCTACTGGCAATTCCTACAGATCAAGTTTCTATCTCAGTAGAAAATGAACCAAATGCACACGGTGAAGTTGATAAAATCGTTAAATTTTTACGGGCCACTGATCAACACTTTGGTTATACCTTCGACTCTGGAAATTGGTATTGGATCAAGCAAGACCCACAAACAGCAATGGATCAACTCCAATCCATGCTCACCATTTTCCACCTTAAAAATATCAAGAATTTGGATACCACGATGTTAGATGATGGTGCGACAGATTGGGTAAAACTCACTCAAAAGGTCCCTACTGGTATCCCAGTTTTCTTAGAATACAACATTCCAACTGAACGGCTTCTTGATAGTGAAATTGCAAAGGTCAACCGACTTTTGTAATCCAGGAGAATCGACCAATGAACTACTTATTGCAAATTGTACTAATTTTATTGGTCGGTAAGGTCTGCTCAGAATTTTCTTCGCGAATTGGGTTACCCCCAGTGATGGGTGAATTAATTGCCGGGATTTTAATTGGTCCAGCGGTTCTTCACCTGCTAACACCAACCGTATTTATTCATTACTTCTCGCAAATCGGGGTCATCATGTTGATGTTTATTGCTGGTTTGGAGGGTAATTTAAAACAGCTCCTCCATTACTGGGCCCCTTCCCTAACGGTGGCAACCTTGGGGGTAATTTTTCCAACTGGGACTGCCTTCTTACTATGCCACTACGCCTTTAACTTTGATATTCAAACGGCAGCGTTTATGGGATTAGTACTTAGCGCTACTTCCGTTAGCATCACTGTCCAAGTTCTCCGGGAAATGGGTTATTCCAATACTAGAGAAAGTCAAATTATCCTTGGCGCAGCTGTTGCTGATGATATTATTTGTATTATTTTGCTCGGCGTTAGTGTTCAACTAGTTGGCAAACACTCAGCAAGTTCGCTCAGTGATGAAATTATCTCGATGGTCCTTCCACAAATTCTCTTCTTTGTGATTGTCCTGTTGATTGGTCGCTTCATTGTACCAACCTTCTTGAAAATCTTTGACAAAATGGGAATTAACGAAAGTCTTCCTACTGCAGCCTTGATTATCTGCTTTGGGTTTTCTTGGATCGCTGTTAAATGTGGAATGAGTGACGTACTAGGTGCCTATTGTGCCGGACTCGCCATTTCGCAAACTAATTACGAACAAGATCTCGAGCCGAAAATTGAACCAATCGGTTATGCAATTTTCACTCCTGTCTTCTTCATTAGCATCGGTTTGGAAGTCACTTTCAAAGGAATCGGTAATGACATTCTCTTTATTCTTTGCCTCATCGCAATTGCCGTATTGGGTAAACAACTTGGGTGTGGAATTGGCGCAAAGCTGTTCCACCTGAATTGGAAAGAGGCAAATGTCGTTGGTGCCGGAATGGTTTCGCGAGGAGAAATGGCACTAGTGGTAATTAAGGTAGCTCTTTCATCGGGTTTAATCGATAAGAGCTACTTCACCTCACTAATCTTAGTGACTGTAATTACGACCTTACTGGCACCATTGCTACTCAAAATTTTTATTCAACGTAACGTGAAAAGTCAAAATAAGGAAAGGCGATTAGATTAATATGCAAAAAACTGGATTTGGGACACTTAATTGGATTGTCCTGCTTGTTTATCTTCTTGCAATGCTCTTAATCGGTGCATACTTTACTAAAAGAGCTAGCAAGGATACTGATGCTTTCTTTAAAGCAAATAGTTCCGTTCCTGCTTGGGCCGCCGGCTTTAGTATCTACGCCACGACTTTAAGTGCGATTACATTTATGTCAACACCTGAACAAGCCTTCTTAACCGATTGGTCTTATTCAGTAGGTAACTTAACGATCATTTTGATTATCCCAATTTTGATTAAGTACTATGTTCCATTTTTTAGAAAACTACAAGTCACGACTGCCTATGAATACTTGGAAGACCGTTTTAGCCCCGTCATGCGGGTCCTCGGCAGTTTGTTGTTTATTCTCTATCACTTGGGACGGATTGCCATTGTCATTTACTTACCAATTCTCGCCATCGCTTCAGTTTCCTCCATTAACCCAATCTTGATTGCTTTATTCGTGGGTGGTTTATGTATCATCTATGCTTATCTTGGCGGAATTGAAGGGGTTATTTGGACGGACGTTATCCAAGGCTTCTTACTACTTGGTGGGGCCATCCTCATCATTATCATGGGGATTCATTACATCCATGGTGGTTTAGGCACCGTTGGTCATGATGTGGCTTTACATCATAAGCTTTATTCCGGTGCTAACTGGAATCCAAAGAATCTAAAGCTCTTCATTCCACTAATCTTTGCTGGTTCTGTCTTCAACTCCCTCTATCAATACACCGGGAGTCAAGATGTTGTTCAACGTTACCAAACCACTTCATCAATGAAGGAAACTGCCAAGTCTCTCTGGACGAACGGGCTGTTGGCCTTCATTACCATCCCAATCTTTTACGGAATGGGTACCATTCTTTATAGTTTCTATCAACATTCAGCTAGTCTTCCAAAGGGCTTTAACACTAGTGCGGTTGTTCCATACTTTGTTATCAAAGAAATCCCTGCCGGTATTGCCGGTTTAATCATTGCCGCCATTTTTGCTGCTGCTCAATCAACGATTGCCTCGAGTCTAAATGCCATTTCAGCTTGTGCCATTACAGACTTCAAGCAACGGTTCTTCGATGACAAATTTAAGAAAGTCAGCGATGTCCAATTAGCACGGTTAGTAATCTTAATCGCCGGGATCCTTGGATTACTCATGGCCATTTACCTCTTAGTTGGTAACCAATCTCAGACTTGGAACCTCTTCTTAGCCATCACTGGTTTGTTTGGTGTCCCAATTGCCGGAATCTTTGCCGCCGGTATCTTTACTCATCGTGCTAACACAATTGGTGCCGTCACTGGACTGATTGTCAGTGCTGCCTTAACGTACTACGTACAATCTAAAGGAATGTCACCATTCATGGTTTCCTGTGTTTCCTTCTTATCATCCATGTTTATTGCATGGTTTGTTGGTCTCTTCACTCCACAAAAGAAGAACATTGTTGGTTTAACTGCCAAAACCGTTAACCAGGAATACCAACGTGATTAATACAACTTTATGAAATTCTCCTAAACTATAAAGCAAGCCACCGTAACTGCAAAATCAGTTACGGTGGCTTTTTAATTATGATTCTAAATCCCTTTTCAGCGTCAATGCTGCTTGGCGACCAAAGACCACGGTTTCCGCAATCGAATTTCCACCAATCCGATTATTACCGTGCAAACCGCCAACTACTTCACCGGCCGCATACAGACCGGGAATGGGGTGCCCATTGGCGTCTAACACGCGGGTTTCTGCGTCCGCATGGACCCCACCCATCGTGTAATGAATGGCGGGAGCCACGTGAATAGCATAAAATGGCCCCTTAACTAAGGGAGCCGTCAGACCGGTCGTCCGACCAAATTGTGGATCCTGACCAGTTTCAACGACTTCATTCCACCGGTTGACTGAACCAACCAAATCCGCCATTCCCAATTGGCCAGCCAATGCACTTAGTGAAGCTGCCGACTTCACTAAGCCAATCTGATTGTAAAATTCAATAGCCTTGACCCGGTCACAAACTTGTTGGTCAAAGATTAGGTAGGCATGGTGGTCAGGCAGTGCAGAAATGGCGTTCGAAACAATGCGCCTCGTCGCCAATTCATTGACGAAACGTCGGCCCTGGGCGTTTACCAAAATGGCTCCTTCACCCCGCACTGCTTCCCCAATCAAAAAAGCATGCTCCTGGTCTTGCTGGACAGTGGGATGAACTTGAACTAAGTCCAATTGCATTAATTGCGCACCAACTTGTTGAGCTAACCTTAGACCATCACCAGTTGCTCCCGGTTGGTTCGTGGTTCGATAATCCGCTAAATCAGGCCGGTAGCGACGAATTAGTTCTTTAGAGGCACCAAAACCACCACTTGCTAAGATTACTGCCCGTGACAATAATTGCTGCGGGCCAGCGGTAGACATGTACTCAACGCCAATAACCTTTCCATCGCTAGTTAACAACTGAGTGACTGTTGCGTCAGTAATAATTTCTACCCCATCATCACTGGCCAACTGCTGAAGGCCTTTGATCAGGTAAGCACCAATTGGCGCGGTCGAAGCCGGTCGGTGCGTCCGTTTTGTTGACATTCCACCGGTAATCGTAAGGTCCTCCAGTGGCAGCCCATGTTGGTTTAACCAGTCCACCGCTAATGGTGCGTGCGTAACAAACTGTTGAAGCATCGCTGGATCGTTAAGCTTCCCTCCGCCTTGGAAGGTCTCTTGATAGAAATCCTGCATTCGGTCGACAATCCCATGTTGAGCTTGCACATTAGTTTCCGCCGCATTCATCCCGGAAGAAGCTCGGCTGGTATTACCACCAACTTTCGGATTCTTTTCTAAGATCGCCACCGTTAAGCCTAATTCACGTGCCTGAACCGCGGCTGTCAGTCCGGCACCACCAGCGCCGATAATAATTACGTCGTAGTTAGTTTTTGCCATGGCCTTTTCTCCAACTAATCAATTGAAATGGATTCAATCACAACATCTTTTTTCGGACGATCATTGAGGGCCCGTGCCACCCGACTGATTTCTTTAGCCACTTTTTGTCCAGCAATGACCTGACCAAAAACAGTGTGGTGATGATCTAGCCAAGGAGTTCCACCATTTTCTGCATAATGGTTAATCACTTCTTGTGGGTACCCCGCGGCCTTCATTTGGTCCGTCAAGTTAGTCGTCAGATTTTCGTTGGTAACGATAAAGAATTGACTACCATTGGTGTTGGGACCAGCATTGGCCATCGAAAGGGCCCCATTAAAGTTAAATAGTTGATCGCTAAATTCATCTTCAAATGCGTCACCGTAGATACTTTCGCCACCAGCTCCGGTACCAGTTGGATCCCCACCTTGGATCATAAAGTCAGGGATGACCCGGTGAAAAGTAACCCCATCATAGTAGCCTTTTTTAGCTAGTTCAATGAAGTTTTTAACGGTCTTTGGTGCGAGGTCATCAAATAATTGAATTTGAATGTCACCATGGTTGGTATGTAAAGTCGCACGTGAACCATTTGCATTACTTAAATTTAATTGTGGAAACTCACCCATTTTCTCATCCTCCTATCATTTTTGCGATTGTATTATATCATGATTTGTACCACTGCTGGACGTAAAGCAGCAACTTAATCACACCAAAAATTAAAACTCCCACGATTCCTAATAAAGAAATTATAATCAAAAGCGTCAGCCACCATGGTTGAACAAACTGCAAAGTGACTCGATTGTACCCCTTCCGTTGGTGGATAAATGGAGCACCAATGCTGGACCGGCGGTAATGTTTAACTACTTTGCCGTTCACCGTTAACCGCGATTGTCGGTAGGTAACAATTGGCAACCGAATTTCACCGGCACGATTAGAGTGCCAAGTTAGTTGCAGTTTTCCGCCTGGCAATACGGTATGTTGAAATTCATTGACGTGTTCGATAATCTGGTTTTCATAAGCGTAAGAACGCACGTACTTCTTACTCAAGTTTTTACTGGTAACCGGGAGGTAGTCAGGGCTCCGTTTTTCAACCAATTGCAACAATTGGCCAGGGTGAAGCGAGTGAACTGAGATTCGAATCAAGTGATCATGGGGACTATGTTTGGAAACGCCCCCCTGATGAACAATTACCTTGTCAGTATGGTAGCTCTGGCTAGTTTGATAAATATCCATCATGTTCGCTAGCTGGGCCCAAACGGCCAGTAATGTCATAACTAGCATCCCAATTTTCCGCCAATGGCGCTGGCGAAGTGAGTGCTGAAGCACTAGTTCTCGACTGGTCACTGCCACTCCCGCAAAAAGAAGTGGAAAGGCCAGGACCGTCAAACGGTCCGGAAATTGGAGAATCCGCTCCAAAGTTGGAAAAGCTTTTTGTAAAAATCCCCAAGGAAAAAAGGGACTACTTAACCACAGGAAGACCGCTCCCACGGCCGTAATGATCGTGTTCACCCGTGATTGCCACCAATGAAGGATGACGTAAATAATTTGCGCTAACAAAAGGACGAGGACACCAACTAGAATGTAATCCCGACTTCCCTTACTAAACGAAGCAATCAAAACATTATTCGTCAATTTAAACGGGGCTGGCTTAGCAATGTCGTTTGACATTTCCATTGCCAACAAAGCACCCCACACATTGGCGGTTAAAACAATTGTCCCCAGTGCCGCTTGAATAGTCGCTTTCCACATTTTTTTCGGGTCAGCCGCTGACCGCAACCCGAAGATAAAAAAGGGCACGAGCGTCACTGCAAAGAACAATGAACTCAGCATATGAATCTGAATGATAACGGTCATAATGGCCAGTAATTGCCACCGGTTAACTGGTTGTTGACGATCTTGAATCATCCGGGCCGCGCAAATACAGAGAAATGGAGCGAGCGCTGCTCCCCATGCATTCATATTTTGGGCGGTTTCCCAGCGGGGAAGCCAGCCGATGTTCATGTAGATGATCGCCAGGAGCGTCCCCATCGTTGGTCGGGCCCCTAGCCGTTTAGCTAATTGGTACATCCCAACTCCGGCAATCCAATAGATGACTAGCGCACTCAGCACTTCGTACCGGTACCAAGTACCCACCATTCCCAGAACCGCGCCATTGAGGTAAGCAAATAGCGGCCCATAAATTGCGTTAATGACCCGGCCACTTTGTTGATAACCATAGTTGGTTTGGAAAAAGCTCAGGTTGCGATTCTGAATTTGCTTGGCAGCATCATAAAACCGGTTGAAGTGAAAGATTGAATCAGAGCCAAGGATCATTGAGTGCTCAATCACTTGTGGTGCAACAATGACAAAACACGCTAAAAAAATGACAAAGTATGGTCCAAGGGTACGCCAACCTTTTTTTTCACTCTGAGGTCCCATGTTAATAATGTTTTCTCCATCTCTAATTTATAATCAAACGTTTTAATTATAATACATTTCCGATGGAATACGGGATGATTTACGGTTTTACCGTCAAAAAAGCGATTGGCAAAACTGCCAATCGCTTTGCTTCACTTTATTTGCCAACCACATTGATCAAATCGTCACCGTGCTGGATGTCACCATCGGCCACCCGTGCAACTTTCGAGTAATTAGTCGTGTTGGTAACCACCACCATCACGGTCGTATCGTAACCGGCCGTCTTGACAGCGTCGAGATCAATCGTCCCTAGTTGGTCACCCTTTTTAACTTTTTGACCTTGTTCAACCGCACTAGTAAAGTGCTCACCTTTCAAGTTCACGGTATCTAGGCCAACGTGAATCAACACTTCAGCACCATCATCAGAGGTCAAACCGTACGCATGCTTAGTTGCATAGGCCACCGTGATGGTCCCATCAACTGGTGCATAGATCGTACCATCACTTGGAACAACGGCAGCACCATCACCCATCATCTTTTGGGAGAAGACCTCATCGTTAACTTGGGAAAGATCTTCGGCTTTACCAGAAACTGGGCTAACGATCGTCTCCGTCTTTGCAGCCTCATCAGCTGGCGCAGCAGCATGGTGAACTGGAGCGGCAGCAGTAGCGGCGACAGACGCTCCATCAGCGGCGACATCACTTACCGTTTCAGGATTAACGATGTCATCATGCATCTTGCCGTAGAAGAAAGTGACTAAGAATGCAATCACAAAAGAGATAATTTCACAGAGTAAGTAAGCCGGAATTGATTTAGCGTAAACGGAGAGGAAACCAATGAAACCGGCAGAACCCATTGAAGCGGCAACAACATGCAGCAATCCGGCAATTGTCGAAGCAATACAAGAACCAACTAATGCACAGAAGAATGGGAACTTCAACTTCAAGTTGACCCCAAAGATGGCTGGTTCGGTAATTCCCAGTAATGCCGAAATTGCTGAAGAACTGGAGAGGGCCTTCATTTTCTTATTACGCGTTAAGAAGTAAACCGCAGTGGTAGCCGCCCCTTGGGCAACGTTGGCCATTGAAGCAACAATAAAGATGAAATCTCCAGAACCCTTACCAGCCTTGAAGGCCGTGACTAATTGCGTTTCGATTGCCGGGAAACTTTGGTGCAGCCCCGTCAAGACAATCGGTGAGTACAGAGCACCGAAAATCCCAGTTCCGACAAAGCCTAGCGTGTCATACAACCAAACAATTCCGTTCGTAATCAGGTCAGATAATTCCTTCATGACCGGACCAACCACGATAAAGGTTAAGAAACCAGTTAACAGAACTGAAAGCAGTGGTGTAAAGGTAAAGTCAACCGCTGATGGTAACTTCTTGTGTAACCACTTTTCAAAAATTGATAATAGCCAAACAGCAGCTAACGCTGGAATAACTTGGCTTGTGTAAGATTGAATATGAACAGTGAGCCCAAATAAATTCCAATGACCACCATCGGCTAACGCTGGCGCCGTCATCATCATCCCGACAAAGGCACCTAAGTACTGGTTAGCCCCAAACCGTTTGGCACCGGAAATCCCGACCAGGATTGGTAAGAAAACGTATGGTGCCCCAGACATGACGTTCACCATACCTTCAACACCCTTGAGGGCCGGCCACATTTGAATAACTGATTGTGCACCAAAGAGTCCCTTCGCCGTCAACACGTTATCTAAGGCCATTAACAAACCACCAGCAACCAATGCTGGAATAATTGGAACAAAAATATCAGACAGAAGCTTGATAAAGGCCATGATTGGGTTGAATTTTTGGTTCTTCGCCGCAATCTGTTTCAAATCGTCGGTGGAAACTTCCTTCAGCCCCGTTTGCTTGATGAATTCGTCGTAAACGTTATTAACGTCCCCAGGACCAATAATAACTTGGTACTGACCGTTCGTTTTAAACGTTCCCTTGACATCAGCATTATTGTCCAATGCCTGTTGGTCAACCGCAGAATCATCTTTCAAAACTAACCGCAGTCGCGTTGCACAGTGGGCAGCGGCAACTAAATTGTCTTTACCGACGGCATTAATGACGTTGGTCGCAACTTGTTTGTGATCCATAAGCATGACTTCCCATCTTAATTTATATTTTCGCTAAAATTGTAAGCGCTTTTCCGACTCTAATGGTACTATATCCAGAGGAAATGTCAAGCGTTTATCAATTTATTTTTTGGCGATATGATCATCACTAATTTTCAAGACACAAGCACCATCTAAATTCCCTTTGGCAACCCGTTTCAACGCCTCATCGGCCTTTTCAAATGGGTAGGAGGTAATTGTCGGCTGAATGCGTAAACGATGAGCAAGCGTCAGAAACTCTTCTCCATCCCGTCGGGTATTGCTTTCGACACTCGTAACTTCCTTTTCGTGGAACAGGTGTTGCTGATAGTTTAAACTCGGTACATCACTCAAATGGATCCCCGCCAGCGCCAGTGTTCCACCAGGAACTAGGTTGGCCAGTGCGTTAGGAACCATTGCTCCTGCTGGTGAGAACATGATTGCTGAATCCAACAGCACCGGTGACTTATCATACGCCCCCTGCGCAGAAGCACAGCCTAATTTCAGGGCAAATTTTTGGGCGTCCTGGCCCCGCGTAAAGACGTGTACTTCGATTCCTTGCTGGATCGCTAATTGAGCAGTCAAATGGGCAGAACCCCCAAAACCGTAAAGCCCCAGTGTCCCGCCAGCAGGAACTTTCGCTCTCAAATAAGCCCGATACCCGATAATGCCGGCACAAAGCAATGGGGCTGTCGTCATTGGATCCGCATCATCAGCTAACCGGTAAGCAAAACCTTCCGGAACGGTGACATACTCGGCATAACCACCATCATGATCCCATCCAGTGTACGTAGAATGGGGACAGAGGTTCTCCCGGCCTGACCGACAAAAGCGACAGACGCCGCAGGCATGACGGAACCAGGGAATTCCAATTTTTTCACCCAGTTGAAAACGTTGCGTCCCCGGCCCTTGCTGGACCACCCGTCCGACAATTTCGTGACCAGGGGTGACGCGTTCACGGTGAACAGGTAAGTCGCCTTCAGTAACGTGTAAATCAGTATGGCAGACCCCGCAAGCCAGAATCTTGACCAAGACCTCACCCACCTGTGGTGTCGGTACTGGTTTTTCAACCAGTTGCAATGGACACGGTGACTGGTCAATGGGTCCCGGCTTAGTTACTTCCCAGGCGCGCATTACTTTTGGCATTTCACTCATTTTTTGGTTGACTCCTTTATCTAGTTTTCCTCCTCATTGTAGTCCTTTTTGTGAAGAACTGCGCAAATCAATTTGTTACACGTTTGACACCCCGCAAGCGATATTTTAAAATCAACGTAACTATAGCGCTTCCAAAAGGAGATTTAATTTATGGAATGGACTCGTGAACAACGTTACTTACCTTATGACCAACATTCTGCATTAGAATTACTAGAACTCCAGGCCGCTGCGGACAATTCACCAGAACAACTTCGTTACCATATCCGTCCGGAATCTGGCCTTCTAAACGACCCCAACGGATTCTCATATTTCAATCACGCTTGGCACGTCTTCTATCAATCGTTTCCCTTCGGGGCGACTCATGGCTTGAAGTCGTGGATGCATATGCAATCAACCGACCTCGTTCATTGGCATTCCCGTGGTTTAGCACTAACTCCCGATAATGAATATGATAGTCATGGTGCTTATTCCGGATCAGCAAAGCAAATTGGTGACCGGCTCTTTCTCATGTATACTGGCAACCACCGTGACGCTAACTGGAACCGGACGCCTTATCAATTAGGAGCGTGGATGGATCAGAAAAATCAAGTTACCAAACTTGAACAACCACTTTTTCGTAACCCGAATTACATCAGCGAACACTTCCGCGATCCCCAACTCCTGGAGCACAACGGTAAATACTATGCACTCCTGGGCGCCCAAGATGCCAAAACGGAAGAAGGCCACTTGGCCCTTTGGACGAGCGATGACCTAACCAGTGGTTGGCACGATGGCGGTCTTGTCGACTTCACTCCCTACCCAATGGGCTACATGATTGAATGCCCAAACTTGATCACCGTGGATGATCAACCAGTCATCATCTTCTGTCCGCAAGGGTTAGAAAAGAAAATTACTGACTACGCGAATATTTATCCGAACACGTACGTCACCGGCGAACACTTTGACTTTGCTAATGCACGGCTTGAAGGCAGTTCTCAAGTCCCCGTTAACCTTGACGATGGCTTCGATGTCTACGCAACCCAGGCCTTTAACGCCCCTGACGGTACTGCCTACGCCATTAGCTGGGTTGGCTTGCCTGACACTAGCTACCCGACTGACAACCAGACGTGGGCCAACTGCTTGAGCCAAGTCAAAGCGCTCCACTTGAAAGATGGCCACCTTTACCAACAACCGGTTCCCGCCATGAAAAAATTACGCGACGAAAAAGGCGCCACCGTCTTCAGCGATGAGACCCAAGTGATTGCCCAGCGGGCTGGTCAGCAATGTGAGTTAGAGATGACCATCACTAACGATCAAGCGGGCATCCTCCATCTGGCAGCGAGTGACGATCTCCAAACGAGCTTACAAGTGCAATTTGATACGACTAAAGGAACTTTAACGGTTGACCGTACTACAGTCAGCCAAGGCATGGATGAAAAGTTCGGCACGACCCGGTCCATCAAACTGCCTGGCCATGCAGATTTGAAATTACGAATCTTCTTAGACCATTCACTTGCCGAAATTTTCGTCAACGATGGTGCCCACGTCCTCACACTACGTTACTTTACCGACCAAGCTAATCAGCAAATGAGTTTCAATCATTCCGTCAACGCTACCGGAACCCTGTACCAACTTAAAAATATTTAAGAAAATCCACGGCCAGCTAGTTTTCTGGTCGTGGATTATTTACAATAAAAAAAACAGCCTTTTAAATGGAGGAGCCAATTATGACAACACCGGTCGATCAAGCTAACTGGCAATCCGCAATTCACTTCGTCATCAATCGCGCTTTGCCAAGTGATGATTATCAAGTTGTTTGCTTTCACCAATCAAAATCGAGTGAAAGTGTCTATGTTGATGTGTTATTAGAAAATTTTCTCTTCCAATTACGGTTTTCCTTTCATGATCATCAGGAAAAAAATCCTGATTTGTATTCATTCAACTTACGTGCTTTCCCTCATGATCATGCCTTGATTCCGGCAGTGCGACAGATCCTCAGTCGCCGTAGTCAGGGCCTTCGGCTGACCTATGACCACTTTGCCGGCCTTTCGTTGGTCGAAAAATGGGGGCAGTTCGAAGACTCTCCACTCCATCGTCATGATGACCTCTTTTGGGAAAATCAGCAACCGTTACTCACGAAAAATGGCGCAACCCAGCAACTAGAATTTTTATGGCAACACCAGTTACTGGTGATTAAGCATACCACCAACCAAGTCTTTCTGTCCGAAAGTGGTGAACACCTGTTAGATTATTATTGGGACGTTGCCGACCAATACCTGGAGGATGACGTTTGGGATGATAACCCACGTACTAAGACCCCGAATGAGTTGAAGAATCTTTTACTGATTTAGCCTTGGCTTGTTGACGACGTTGATTGGCCTCGTGAATGGCCTTACGACGATCGCCATTGACAAAATCACTTTCCTGCGCAAATAAGTCTAACAGTGCAAAGAGGTTTCGCCGCAAACTTACTTTAATTTTTGACCAGTTCATTTAAATCACCCTTGAAATCAAATAGCGACCATGGAATCTGCATTCCCCGGCCGCTGTTTTTAGTTAATCTGCCAAAACATTTTTGTGTTCTGCGTATGTGTATAAGGCCCAAGCAATAATGCCAAAGAAAACGGGCCCAAAGGCTGTCCAGAATGCTGTTGAATATTGGCCTTCGAGAATTGGTTCGACACAGGTGAAGACAATCCCGATCGCAACGACTAACCACACCACGATGGAAACAATCCACGTCGACGTCATACTCTTGTAGAAGATAAATGGTCGATCAAGGTCCGCTTTCATCTTAAAGAATGGGAAGGCCCCTACCAAGAACAGGTACGGAGCAGACGAAGAAACGTTCATCATATCCGTCAAAATGGTGTAGAACTGGTTGGCAGCATCCCCACCAAAGGAGATGAAGAGGATAATCGCACTTACCAAGATGGCTTGGCACCACATGGCAAATGATGGCATATTCACATCGTTCATCTTGGTTAACCGCTTTGGTAATAACCGGGAGTCGCAACCTTCAATGAAGGATTTAATTGGTGAATAGACCATAACGAAGGCAGCCCCCAAGCCACCTAAGACGTCACTCAAAGCAGTAATTTGGGAGAAAATCCGTCCCAACATGACTGCACCAGAATGGCTCATGCCAAGCCGAGCACCAACGGTAAGCCCCATGTTATTAATCAACACGTATTCCACATTGGCTAAGTTAACGTTACTCCGGCCAAGTACCTTTTGCCAGTTGGCACTGACCCCACACAGGAAAATGGCTAAAATATAAATTAATGTCATGATGATCATAGCGATGATCAAAGCCCGTGGGAAGGTCTTTTCCGGTTTGTGCACTGAATCGATCACTCCCGCCATTGTTTCCAAACCACCGTATGCAAACAATGCATAAACAATGAAGGAAATAACCGCAATTGGACTCACGAAGGCATGGTTAGGCGATTTCACCAAACTCATCACTGTGACTGGTTCCGCCAGTTGACCATGGTTCAATGCCCAAAGGAGAAGACTTGCCAGAATGAAGACCACCGAAATTCCCAGAGTAGCAACCCCACAGACAGAGGCAATTTTGGCAATTTTGTTAATCCCACGAGAAGCAATCCAGGTAACAATGATCATAAAAATGATTTCTAGTAATCCCAGGGTTTCGTTGGCTGGCAACCCGAAAAGGTGCCAACTCTGGGTCTTATCAGTTCCCGAAATCATTGTGGAAACTGACACCAGAAAGTATTGCGTTGAGGACACTAACCAAACAACCCACGCTGCTAGCCAAATAAAGGTCCCGATGAAGGCCGTTTTTTCACTAACTGACCCCCGCAACCAGGAAAAAATCCCCCCTTTAGCAGCTTTAAATGACGCACCATATTCAGCAAACATTAACGCCGATGGTAAGAAAAAGAGTACCGCCGTCACGATGTACCAAATAATGCTGGCGTACCCCATTTGGTAAAAGGCGGTTAGTGAATTACTAAAACCAAAGATAGATGAAAAAATCATCAAAACTAACGCACTCAAACCAATTTGGGTGGTTTTTTTATCCATATCAAAAACTTCTTTCTTTGAATAATCCTCATAATTATACAACAATTCGCCCATTCATGTGCATATTATTTCAAATTTTTGATTTTATTTCCTAAACTTGGCTTTTTGTAACCCAATATTCATATTAAATTCACACATCTGGATTGATAATATGATAAGATTTTATATTGTGCAGTTTATAGTGAGGAGGGGACTAGCATTGCGTGAACCATCACGGCGTGAGTTAAGAGCAGCAAAAAAGCGCAGTAACCGCAAAAAAGCGTGGGGTGTAAGCATCGCATTTATTGTGATGGCCCTCCTTTTAAACGTTGGTTTGATTTACCAAAATCACAACCCCCTCACTCAAAACAAATCGAGCAACCCGACTAAAACCGTCCTGAACCTCTTTAAGTCCAGTAGTATCAGTAGCCGGTTAAAGAAGGCTTGGAAAGCAGATTTAGCTGATTCCGATAGCAACGTCTCGATTGCCGTCTACTCCACTAAAACTGGTGACACCTACACCTACAATACAACGCCTGGCCACAAATACCATATGGCAAGTACCGTTAAGGTTTCCGTCCTGGCGGGGGTGCTTTTGAAAAACGATGGGGATTTAGACTCTGAGGGGCGCGACTATGCTAAGGCCATGATTGAAAATTCCGATAATGACTCTACTACTGCCCTGATTGATAATTACCTCGGTGGAACTGATGGCCTGCAGGATACCTTCAACCAATTTCAAATGACGAATACTCATGCAGAATCAGCCTGGGGAATGACAACCACCACCCCAGCGGACCAGGTGAAATTACTCAACAACATTTTTATGAGTTCTAATAAATTAACCAGCTCAGAACAAAGCTACATTAAATCACTGATGTCCAACGTCGAAAGCGATCAAAATTGGGGAATCTCAGCCGGCAGTAATGACTTTGCCATAAAAAATGGCTGGCTCAACCAGGATGATTCCACCAAATGGATCGTCAATAGTATTGGCTATATTAAGGGTAGCAATAATAATAACTACACCATTGCTGTTTATACCGATGATAATTCCACCATGAATTCCGGTGAAAAATTGATTGAAAAGCTCGCTCGTTCCACCAAAAAAGTCCTTGATAATTAAACATAATCCCTGAAAGATAGCTGTAACACGAACAGCGCAGTACAACAATGGGCTCCAACATCCGGTAAAACCGAATGCTGGAGCCCTATTGTTGCTTTCCCGCAAGGGGACTAGCTACGCGTCGACGGGGGCGTTAATACGAAGTCGGAAACGACTTCTGTAACGATCCCTATTTTGATAATAATTTTAGCCAGGCCGAATCGCCAAACTTCGGTAAACCTTGTGACCACGCCAGTTTAGTGGTGATCATTCCCCTTTGCTTGTCTAGCAATTCCTTAATGACGGCAAGTTGTTCTCGTTGTCGCCTAGTGAGCTGACGGTGAGTCTGATATAATTGACGACCACTCGCTCGCCAGCGTTGATCCACCTCAGCCCGCTGCAAAAATGGTTGGTCTAACGGTCGTTCCCTTAACTGTCCAGTAGAAGTAAATTGGTACCCACCCCACATGTGTTGGGGAATCGGTGGTAACCGTTTGCTAACTAAGTAATGCAATTTACCAACTAAGTGCCGTCCGTCGACATACCCGACCGTCACCGGGTCATAAACATCAACGTAATTGTGCACCTTATGTTTAAACTTTCGCACGTGGTGCCGCTCCCGACGATTCAATAGCCAAAATAGGTTTGGCCCTTCGTAAATATCAGCACGCTTAACCTGCCCAATGTGGTGGCAATGACTCAGTGCATATTGAATATTCATCGCCCCAAGTGAGTGACCATAAAGGTAAAATTGCGCATTTGGTTCCTGTTTAAGAAGTCGGTTTAAATACCGCGCAGCGGTTCTTAGCTGGCCCGGAACAGTGATTTGATGAGTGAATAATGACCACCCCACCGGAAAGTTAGTCGCGAACCATTCATTATTCCAAGTTTCTGGAGTCCCATTCGAAATCCCCGACGATCCTTTGAATAACAGGGTATATTCACGATGAAGTCGGTTACGAATAATAAAAACTTGCAAACCATCAGTAGTGGTGATGTGTTCTTGGACTGTACCAAAGAACTGATCACTGATTTGAACCCGGTCACCCACCAATAAAGTTTGGTACTCCAACTTAGCAACTGCTACCCGTTGGTAATCCGTCAGCTGCCGGTTAGTTAGTCGTGGCTTAACGGAGATTTTCATTCAACATCCGGACTCCCTCAGTATTTAATTCTTTCCCCATTTTCGGTACGATCGTGAGATGACCATCAAGTAACCGATTCTTCAAATCCAGAGCTACCTGCTTATTTTTGCGGTCCTGGTCTCCAGTAAAGATGAAAGTTGCACCCTGAATATGCATCAGTTTCTTAGTCAAATCCACGTTCACGAGCGATTTCTTTAGTGTCTTATACTGTACGTTGTCAATTGGTCGCGAACCAAACACCCCGGTCCGCAAAAGGGAATTCGTTGCCTGGTAATGTGGTCTGACTAATAGTAGCCGGTCGAGGCGGCCCAGCAAGTCCACTGACGCCCGTAACGCAACCAAGGCACCAAAGTCTTCCCCAGCTAGAATCACTGGTTGTGGCGCTTGCTTAACGACTTCCACGACCGCTTGAACTAGGTATTCAAACGTATATTCTGGCAGCTCAAACTGGTGATAATCAATGATTTGCAAATCACGGTGGCCTGGCGAAACTTGTTGCCACATTGATGAATCATGGTTAAAAGCTGGTAAAACAATGACGGTTCCCATACACATTCCCCTTTTGAATTCTTTATGTTTAATTTTACCACGTTCAAACAAACGAAAAGGGCGTGGCGCCAAAGTCACAAATGACTTCAACGTCACGTCCCCGATTTGCACATAACGCGATTTAGAATGCTGCCACAATGGCAGTAATCCCAATCAAAATTAAGAAAGCAGAAATCAGCCAAACCAAAGTTACAGCAGAAAGAACTGGGTTAAATAACAGGACCACTCCTAGGACAATTCCTAAGATGTTCAAAATGATTAATAACCAGTAGTAACCCTTACCAAATTGACGGTAAAAGTTGGCAACTTGTAATTGACCAATACTATCAATAATGAACCAGAAGGCAAACAGGTAGGCAATCGTCAAGACACCAACGCCATGGAAAAACAGGAAAATTAATCCCAGGATGATGTCTAAAATAGCCATTACCAACAACCAAACGGACTTATGGTTCAAAAGGCTATCAACGGTTTGCCGCAACCAAATTTCGTAGATTCCCTTTAAAATGGCCCCAATCCCAAACAAGATTGAAACAAATTTTAAGGTCGTATCCATATGGTACATTGCCACGAAACCTAAAACAACAAAGAGGACCCCTAAAATAAAGGCCGCCCAATCAAAACGTTTTTTCACGTTACTCATTCTCTAACTTCCTTTCTTTCAAACATCATTTATAAATAAGTGCGGGTCTAGTTTAACAAATTTACAAATCGATGTCTAATTCGATCGGGGCGTGATCACGCCGTTGACCGGTATCAATCATTGAGGAATTTGTAACGGCGTCGGCCAGCCGGTTACTTACTAACCAGTAGTCAATTCTCCAGCCTGAGTTATTCTGTTTACTAGTAATGACCCGTTGGGCCCACCAAGAGTAAGCCCCCGTTTTTTCTGGATGCAGGTGGCGGAAAGTATCCGTAAATCCAGCCTGGAGAAGTTTAGTAAAGTGTTCCCGCTCTTCATCCGTGTAACCAGCCGAATGGTGGTTATTTTCGGGATGGGCAAGGTCGATCGGCTCATGGGCAACATTAAAGTCACCACTGGCAATGACTGGTTTGGTCTGGTCCAACCGGTGTAAATATTGCCGGTATTGGTCATCCCAGGCTTGCCGTTCCGCCAGCCGTTTTAATCCGGAACCAGAATTGGGCGTATAGACTTCCGTGACATAAAACTCTGGAAATTCGAGGGTAATCATGCGGCCTTCCTGGTCCATCGGTTCCGGTGCACCAATTTCTGGATAGCTAACCGTCGGGTGATAGGCGGCCTTGTATAAATACATCGTTCCTGCATAACCCTTCCGCGCCGGTTCGACCGAGCTGCGCCACACCACTTCATAATCAGGAAAAATTTCGTTCAAAGCAGCCAGATGCTTTTTAGTCGGCCCATTTTTTGAAAGCTTAGTCTCTTGAATGGCAACCATGTCCGGTTGCAGCGCCGCAATTTGGTGTAATACTTCCCGGGTTTCTCCGGCCCGGGTTGACGTTCCCGTCAAAGCCGCATTAATTGAATCAATGTTCCAAGAAATAAATTTCATGATTTTGTCTCCGTTTAGTCATCCTGTTCAGTATGTAAAACCTTACCGTTTTGGGCATTGATGACAACTTCAGTCTCGTGGCGGCCTTTTTGAACAACTACTTCCCACACTGCTTGGCCATTCTCATGATCCAATGTCCATTCAATACCTTTGCTTCCCTTGACTGCTTTAGTTGCCACCTGGTTCGCTTTCTTGCGATTAATTAACTTACTAAAGTCCAAACGTTGGTTTTGGTCGTCACTTTCGAGACGATCACTACTGGTCTTAATCACTTTTCCGGTCTTCGCATTGATATCCATTGACCGTTCCTTAGACTGGTCGTAACCCTCAATTTCGTACCGATATTGGCCAAATTTCTTTTCTAAGGTCAGACTAGTAACTTGGGCATTCGCATAACGCTTTTGGAATTTCTTGACTGCGGCCTGTTCATCCATTTTAATTTGTGACGCACTGGCCTGGATAACTGGGCTGGTAGTGTTAGTCAATAGGACGCCACTGCCGATGCTTCCAATCATTAAACTAACTGCTGCCAACGTTAACGTCCGCTTTTTAATCTTCATTTGAACTTTCTACTCACTTTCTTTAGCTTAGCTTACATCTCTTTTATTATACCGTTTACCCGAAAATAAATAAAACAGACTAACCAACGTTAGCCTGTTTTACAGTGATTTGAATGATGAGTGAATCAGATTACAGATTACAATTGTGCTTTAATGGCGTCCAATGAAACTTCGCTCGTATCAGCAAATTTCACATCTGCGTCTTGTAAGCTACTACCAATCCCAATGGATAGCTCACCGGCACCGTTAATGGATTGAATTCCCGCTTGGGCATCTTCAACCCCGGCCACCTGGTTAGCTGGTAAGTTCATTGTCTTAGCAGCTTCAACATAGATTTCTGGATCTGGCTTTCCCTTGGTGAGTTTAGCAGGATCCACAATTCCTTCAAAATAGTCGGTTAATTGCAGATATTGCAAAACTTTCGGTGCGTTTTTCGAAGCAGAAGCTAAAACCAAATGGTAGCCGTTGGCTTTTAATTCATCCAGAAATGCCTTCATACCAGGCAAAATGTCAGCAGGCGTCAAAGTTTCAACCAACTTAATGTAATTGTCATTCTTTTCAGCAGCGAGGGCTTCCTTTTCAGCTTGGGTATAGTCATTTTCGTGACCACCAGCCTTGAGGATTAATTCAAGGGAGTCCATCCGGCTAACCCCTTTTAAGGCATCAGCCAATTCTGGGGTCCACGTGGTGCCAACTTTATCAGCTAATTGGTGCCACGCTTGGCCGTGGAAACGGGCGGTATCAGCGATTACCCCGTCCATGTCAAATGCAAAGCCTTTAATATCAGCAAAATTCATCATCATTGCCTCCTCGACTTATTTCAATTCCAACTTCTTGCCATCAAGATCAATGGTGATTGGGTCACCAGATACCAAGTCAATCTTAGTACCGTGCTTATCAACCTTCACCTTCAAAATCCGACCACGGAACATTTGGCGGAATTGGTATGAATCCCACTTCTTTGGCAAGAATGGTGCGTAATGCAATTCGTTATCACGAACCCGCATACCGGCAAAGCCTTGCACGATGTCTAACCAACTCCCCGTCATCGAGGTAATGTGGAGGCCATCAGCAGTGTCGTTGTTGTAGTTGTCTAAGTCTAACCGTGCAGAACGTTCGTATAATTCAACAGCCTTGTCTTCGTAACCAATATCAGCAGCCAGGATCGAGTAGACTGAAGCGGAGAGACTAGATTCATGAACCGTAAATTGTTCATAGAAGTCGAAGTTCTTCTTCTTTTCATCTTTCGTAAAGTCATCGATGAAGTCCCAAAGGCCTTGGATAACGTCACCTTGCTTAACGTATGGTGACCGCAAGATCTTGTCCCATGACCAGTTTTGGTTCAATGGTAATTGGTCAGATGGGATTTCAGAAACTGGCTTGAGGTCCTTATCCAAGAAGCCGTCGTTTTCTGGGAAGATATCCTTTTGCTTGTCATATGGCAAGTACATGTTGTCAGCAATCCCCTTCCAACGACGCTTTTCGTCTTCAGAAACATTCAGTTTCTTGGCAACCTTGTCGTCAACTTCGTCCAAGATTTCCAGCGTGTATTGTAACGTCCACCGACAAAGGAGGTTGGTGTACCAGTCGTTATTGACGTTGTTGTCGTATTCATCAGGACCAGTGACACCGTGAAGCATGTACTTGTTTTGCCGTTGTGAGTAGTGAACCCGGTCAGCCCAGAAGCGAGAAATTTCAGTTAAGACTTCTGCCCCTTCGTTGAGGACGTAAGACTTGTCACCAGTGTACTTAGTGTATAGGTAGATGGCATAAGCAATATCACCATTCCGGTGAATTTCTTCAAAAGTAATTTCCCATTCGTTGTGACATTCAATCCCGTTGAAGGTTACCATTGGGAACAATGCACCCTTGAGTCCTTGTTCCTTGGCGTTAACAAACGCCCCATCTAATTGCTTGTACCGGTACATCAGCAGGTTCCGGGCAATTTCTGGGTTAGCAACCCCCAGGTAAACTGGGATACAGTATGCTTCAGTGTCCCAGTATGTCGCACCACCGTATTTTTCGCCAGTGAAGCCTTTTGGACTGATGTTGAGACGGTAATCGTTACCGTAGTACGTTGAGAAGAGTTGGAAGAGGTTGAAACGAATCCCTTGTTGGGCTCCTTCATCACCGTCAATTTCGACATCCGACTTGATCCACCGATCGGCCCATTCGTGAACGTGCGGATCTAACAGGTCATCAAAACTCTTCGCATCTAATTTGTCAGTTAATTCGTCCAGGTGCTTTTCAATGGCATCTTGAGAATCAAAGTCCCGGGAAGTAACTACTACGGAACGCTTTTCAAAGTTAATTTCCTTACCAGCAGCAACCGTTCCCGCAAAGGTGTTATAAGCGTCCTTGTCGTCAGTGCCATCACCAGTGTGGTCTAAGTCCGTCTTGCTGGTCGTCTTCATGCCAACAATAAATTGTGGAGTGCCGAAGTCATTCTTCTTCGTCATAGAAGTCAATTCAGCATGTTCGCCATCTGCACTCTTGCCTAAAACATTCCAGAATTGTTCATCGTAGTTAGCATCTTCATTGTAAACATCAGCATCAATCATGCTAGTGATTTCAACCTTCGCGTCACCGTTACCGCGGTTTTTGATGTGCAGGCGTTGACCAACTAATTCCTTTTGGACCGCAGAAACGAATCGTTCGAAGTTAAAGTACATTTCTGTACCACCAATTTCAACCGTGAATTCACGGGTTAAGACCCCACGCTTCATATCAAGGTCTAACTTAAAATCCTTCGGAGTTTGCTGATTGAGGTCCAGTTGTTCACCGTTGACCTTGATGATTAATTTCATAAAGTTAACAGCGTTGATCATCTTACCAAAGTACTTTGGGTAACCGTTCTTCCACCAACCAACACGGGTCTTGTCAGGGAACCAAACCCCACCAAGGTAAACCCCTTGCATGTGGTCACCGGTGTAACCTTCTTCAAAGAAGCCCCGCATTCCGAGGTTTTCGTTGGCAAGTGACGTCATTGATTCTTGAAGACGCTTGTCTTCAGGATCCCATTTTTTCGTGGCAACGTGCCATGGAGCAATTTCAAATGTTTGTTTCATAGTTAAATCCTTTCTAGTAGGGGTTAGCAAATACTGTAACCCCGTTTCTCAATCTCTACAAATGCAATCAAATTATTTAACGTAAGTTTCATGAATCGTTCCCACAGAAAGTGCACCAAGAACCATGATAACCCCAGCCAAGAGGAACATGTGGACTTGTGATCCACCCAACAATGGGAAGAGGGCAAAACTCAAAAGCGAAGCAACGATTTGTGGCAAACAAATTGAACCGTTGAATAATCCAAGGTAGGTTCCCATGTGCTTACCAGACAAGGCGTTCGTCACAATGGTCAGTGGGTAAGTGTTCATTCCGGCCCAGGCAATCCCAACCAGAACGTAGGAACCAATCAAAGTCCATTGGTCATGGATAAAGAAGACGGAGATGAATCCAACGGCACCAAGTAGCAAACTACCAGCATAGCCAACCTTGTGGTACTTGTTTGGCACCTTGGCCAAAACGTAAGACCAAATAACCGCAGCAATTGACTGAACAGCAGCTAACACCCCGTACCAGTTACCAGCTGCTTGGTAGCCGGCACTAGTTGCGTTTGTAGTGTGCCAAACGTTTTTAGCAATTGCCCCAGCGGAGTAAGTCCAGAGGTATTGGAAAGCAAACCAGCAGAAGAATTGAACTAAGGTAACAGTCCAGAAGGCCTTTGGCGCATGCCGTAAGAGGGTTAACCAATTGCCCCCTTCTTTGTTATCTTCTTCAGAAATTCCGTGATATTTAGCGTAAGTAGCTGGGTCGTATTCGTGAACCCGTAAAATCGTAAATAAACTAGTAACAACTAATAATGCTGCCCCAACGTAAAAGGCAATGATCACTGAATCTGGAACAACACCCTTTTTAGCGGTGTTGGCAACCCCAAACCAGGTTAAGAGGAATGGGAAGATGGCTGCTAAGACCGCCCCGGTGTTCGATAAGAAACTTTGAATCCCATAGGCGTAACTCTTTTGGTCATCATTAACCATATCACCAACCATCATCTTAAATGGCTGCATCGCGACGTTTGAGGACAAGTCCAAAAAGGCAACGGTGATCGCGCCGAACCAAAGGGCCGCTAATGAACC
This sequence comes from Limosilactobacillus caecicola, assembly GCF_943192935.1. Taxonomy (GTDB): domain Bacteria; phylum Bacillota; class Bacilli; order Lactobacillales; family Lactobacillaceae; genus Limosilactobacillus; species Limosilactobacillus caecicola. Next base: position 226,407 of record NZ_CALPCI010000001.1, read on the forward strand.
ATAGCCGAAGCCAAAGCTTCCTGAATTAGGTAATAATAGCATCACGATAACGGCCACAAGCGTTCCTAACAGCAGGTATGGCAAACGCCGACCACCAAGCTTTGGTGCCCAGGTCCGGTCTGAGTAATAACCAATGATTGGTTGCACAATCAAGCCGGCTAACGGTGGCAAAATAAAGAACCATCCTAAATTATTAGGATCCGCACCAATGGTTTGGAAGATCCGACTCATTTGGGAACTCTGCAAAGTAAATGCGGTTTGTACACCAAGAAAGCCAAAGTTAATCATCCAAATCGTGCTGCTGGAAAGTTTTGGTAATCCAGCCGCTTGAGAATTTTCCTGACTCATAACAAACACTCCTTCAAAAACAACTCGCTTGTGAAAGCGCTTTTACATTACAGCTAATAATATACCAAACACCAAAAATTTATGCAACCGTTTGCACAACTTTTTTGCTAATTTTTTTAACTAGTTTGCAAACTAAAAAAGCGTGACTGCTTATTCATAATGGCTAAACGTCACGCCTGCTAATCAACTAATTAACTTGGTATGGGACATAAACATGGTTCTGGGAGAGATCAAACAGCAATTCCGCAGCCTTGGTACCCAATTTTTGCGGTTGTAAATCAATCACGTTTTGGTCGTTAAAGACCAACTTGATCCATTGACTGTTATTAAAACAGACAATTGGCATCTTGTGTTCGCGTAACTGGCGTGCCGCTGCGAGGTATAAAACATCATCCGCAAATAGTAGACCGTCGACTTCCGGATGCTGATCCAACCATTTTAACAACGGATTGTCGACGCCAACTTTGGCGACCAACGGTTCCAGCTGGTGGTTTGCCATTGCTTCTTCGTACCCCTGCCGACGATCAATTTCAAAGGACCGGTCGGCACTCGATTGGATAAAGGCAGGGTGGTGCGGGTGGTGAATCCGAATCAATTGGTTGGTAGCTGCCTGGCCCACACCCACGTTATCGTTATCGACAAAGCGATCCCCCTCATCGTAAGGGTGACCCACAATTACATATGAACGGTCGTGTTCCCGTAAATATTTCACGACTGGATCAGCTGGTTGCGAATACAGTAAGACAAACTTTTGTACCTTGGCCTGTTCGGCCATTGCGGCCACCTGATTTACCAAGTCTTGCTCACTGGTCCCCATCGCCACCATCATTTCGTAGTCGTGCTGACGGATTGCTTTACCAATTCCCCACATAATTTCAATGTGAAAGGGATTTGCCGGAGCATTATTCCCTGCTTCCGGAATTGGGAACACCACCCCAATAATATTAGATTCCCCCAAGCTTAAATTCTTTGCTGAATAATCTGGCCGATAACCCAACTGCTTTGCAATTGCCTTGATATTATCGCGGGTTTCCTTACTAATGCGCGGATTGTCATTCAATGCACGCGAGGCCGTCGATGTTGAGACTCCCGCTTTCTCCGCAATTGTCCTAATTGTAACCACTAATTTTCCTCCCAAGCTATTGCCAAAAATGAAGGGTTGCAACATTCTCGCAACCCCGCTTTCTTGTATCCATAGATTAAATTTCTGACCGCCGACGCCGCCGAGTTGATTCTTCTCTGTCTCGGGTCTTATAGGCAACGTGGGCGACCAGTCCAAAGTCACCATCCGTTAAAATTGTCGTCCCCCGTCGTCCGGGAATCTTGTGCGGACCACCGGTAACGTAAACATTTGCTAAATAGAGCCGGTACCTGGCATGGGCAGCATGAACATCTGTCAAGCCAACCTTTGTAATGTGACCAACCCGGACCCGTTCCATCTGGTTCAAACCAGCGTAAATTTCCAAACGGTGGCCTAATTCATCGTGCACCAAATCAAAGTATGGTGGGGTTTGATTTTTATTCAGCGCGTTCACTGGTTCGTGAGTTTGGTTATATTCATCAATAATCTGGGTGGAATCCTTGCCATCATAATCAGCCACAAAGATTCCCTGTTCCACTAACTGGTCCACTAGGTGCCGTAAGTTTTGCTGTTCCTCGCCACTAATGCTGACTTCAGCGGCGATCAAGTTGCTATCGGTAAAGTAACCATTGGCCTGGTTATTAATCACGGCCGCCGCCTGTTCCGACCGCGTCTGCGCCCGGTTTTCATTGCTTTGGTCATAACCCGTAATTTTAACTAACCACGGTGACAGAACGTCCAAGCGTGAAGTTCGTTCCAAAAAATAGTACACAGCATTTAAATAGACATAGTAAGTGATGAGAATAACAGCTAAACAGTACAAAAACCCCCGCAGCCAAACGTGGTTGGCTAGCAGTCGGTAAGTGACATAAATCAAGTAGAAATCACCGAGCAGGGCGACAACCGTGTAAATTTTATTTTTTAACTTGGTGTTGATATTAAAGTAACCTAACGAGTGGTTAATCATATCAAGAAAACTAAACATGGGTCACCCTCCTCTTAATTCGTGCTATCAGTGGTCGTAGTACTATTCGTGGTGTTTCCACTGTTAGTGGTTGTTCCACCGTTACTAGTATTACTATCCGTACCGTTATCTGAATTGGATCGTTGGGTCGTCGTTTGCCCAGTCGTAGTCGTATTGCCGTCATCTGTGCGGTCCGTCCCAGATTGACTTTGTCGCGTTGTCGATGAGGAGGATGAGGAGGATGAGGAGGATGAAGTTCGGTCATCCCGATCACGATCATCACTACTTTCATGACTACTATTATCCCGCTGCTGATCAGATGAGGTCCGGCTACTACTTTGTGTGCTGGTCACTTTTGCCCCTTCGTTAGTATGGGTGGTCTTGTTAACAACCACGTTCGTTGCACCTAATGCTAAAACTAAGGACACTAGTGCAAATGGGGTAACAAATGGTGGTGTTTTTAACATATTCAACGCTCCTTTAATACCCAATTATAATCAAATTTACCGATCGTAAAAGTTAAGGATCTCCTAAGATTTGGCGGCCATTTTTCGCTGACATTGGGCACAGTATCCATAGAGTTCAAAACTATGACCAGTAATTTTTGCTCCCGGCAATTGTTGCTGATATTCAGCGTAATCAAAATGGGGCATCGTAATCTCTTGCACGCGGCCACAATTTTGACAAATAAAGTGGTGATGATGGTGTTGGTCACACTCTAATTTAACCATCAAGCCATTTTCTCCTGGACGCATTTCCACTAATTTGAGGTCCTTAAATTCCTTGAGATTTCGGTAGATAGTGTTATGGCTCATTTTCGGATATTGTTGACGCATTTGGTGGTCAATTTCCGTAATATCTAAATAACGGTCCAAGGATGAATTTAAAATATGCAAAAGGGACTGCCGCTGTTTAGTCCAACGCAGACCGGCCGCCTTCAATAATCGCTTTGCTCGTAAGTCAATGTCATCCATCGCTATTTACCTCACTAAACTAACGTTTAAAAATCTGGTCGAGGTGGGCAATCGTCTCCTGCCATTTATCATTCACAATTACGTGCGCCTTCCCTTTTAATTCCCGGGGAAGGGCTAAATCACGCTCGTACTCATCGCTATTTAGCCGCGATTTAATTGCCGTTTGGCAGTCACCACGCTCCTTCAACCGCTGGGCCAATTTTTGAAAGTGGGACACCGTTAAAAAAATCACTTCAGCACGGTCGCCCAGCTTTTCTTTATAGGTAATAGCCCCCTTGGTATCCAGAACAATCACGTCATCTTGGTGATTCTGCCACCCCTTTTGCAGTCCCTCTAATGAGGATCCATACAGGTGGTGGTCATACTCCACCTTCTCTAAAAGATGGAGCTTCTTCATCGTCGCCGGTTGCTCAAAATAATAATCAACTCCGTTTTGTTCATCACTGCGCGGTGGCCTGGTTGTATGGGTGATCACTTTACATAAATGATATTTCTGTTGTAAGTAACGAGCCACCGTTGTCTTCCCAGACCCGGTCGCTCCGGTGATTACAAATACCTTTCCTGTTTTCATTAGTCAACCTGATTTACTAAGTGGGCGTGCGCTTTATCCAACAATTCCTTTAAATTGTTGTAGGTGAGCCGTTGACGAGCCTGATCATAATTAAACCAGCCCGCATTTTTGATTTCCGCGGCTTGTAAATGGAGGTCGTGAGTGTCTGGTAACTGCGCTGTATATAGCGTCATCTGTTTATGATTACCATTAGGAAGGTCATATTCGGTGTAAACATTAAAACTGGTATCAATGGGCAGATCCAATGACGTTTCTTCCTTAATTTCACGATGGGCGGTTTCGGCTAATGATTCTTCCCCCTCAACATGGCCTTTGGGGAAGCCCCAAAAGTTCCCTTGATTGGTGCTTTCCAATAATAGGTACTGAAGCTCATTGTTTTTAATTCGATAAACAACCGCACCCGCAGTAACTTCAATTGCCATTTCGAACACTCCTTTAATCAATTTTTAATTGACTTTTAATATTAATGGAACTTATTATAGATCTAATGTAGAAATTATATTATAGAACATTATAGCAAAGGTGGTTAGTGATTATGCATTTAAAGATTTTCAGAAAGGAAAGTCTTTCAAATTACTTAGGAGCCGACCAGCACTTCGTTAAATCGCTCTCCGCTTTCGATTTAATGACGATGGGTGTTGGGATGGTCATTGGGACCGGGATTTTTATCCTGCCGGGAACCGTGGCCGCCAATGATGCTGGTCCTGGAGTCATCCTATCATTCCTGTTTGCCGCCATCGTCTGTGGTTTAGCGGCCATGTGTTATGCTGAATTTGCCTCTGCCTTACCAGTCGCCGGGAGTGCCTATTCCTACGGGAATATCATCTACGGTGAATTTATCGGGTGGATCCTTGGCTGGGCCCTCGTGCTCGAATACATGCTCGCGGTTGCCTCCGTTTCCACTGGTTGGGCAGCCTACTTCAACTCCCTGTTGGCTAGTTTTGGGATCCACATTCCCAAAGCGATTTCAGGACCGTTTGACCCCGCCCATGGGACCTATTTTAACCTGGTCGCAGTATTAATCTTATTAGTCGTTAGTTGGATCCTCTCGCACGGGATGCAATCTTCCAAGCGAATCAATAATGCGATGGTGGTTTTAAAGATTGTGATTATTCTCCTCTTTATTGGGGTCGGGCTCTTCTTTATTAAACCCGCTAACTACCGACCATTCATGCCATACCACCTCTCCGGGGTCATGCGTGGTGCCACGACCGTCTTCTTTGCTTTCCTTGGTTTTGATGCGGTTTCTAGTTCTGCCGCCGAAGTTAAAAACGTCAAGCGGAACATGCCAATTGGAATTATCGGCACGTTACTCATTGCGGCCGTCCTGTACATGGGCGTCTCCGCCGTTTTAGTCGGGATGGTTCACTACACCAAATTGGACGTTGCCAACCCCGTTTCCTACGCTCTGCAAGTCGTGAACCAGGGTTGGTTAGCTGATACCTTAGCCATTGGGGCCTTAATCGGGATGTTTACCATGATGATTAGTACCATTTTTGCGAGCTCCCGGTTAGTCTACTCACTTGGCCGTGACGGCTTGTTACCAAAAAGATTGAGTAAGTTGAATGAAGCCAAAGGAGAAACTCCAGAAAATGCGCTGGGGTTTGTCACCATCATTATTTGTATCATGGGTGGCTTCGTTTCCCTTGATGAATTAACCAGTTTGGTTAACATTGGGACTTTATTAGCCTTCACCCTTGTCTCATTCGGGATTATTCCCCTGCGCCACCGTTCAGACATCGAAAACCGCGGTGGTTTCCAGGTGCCACTTTATCCAGTCTTGCCAATCATTTCTGGGGTCGCCTGCGTTTGGATGATCTTACAACTTGGTAAGACGACCTTTATTGGTGCCGGAATTTGGTTCATCATCGGGATCATCATTTACTTCAGCTATGGTTACCGTCACAGTACGATTGCAACAAAAGATTAATCATGTACCAAACAAAACTACCAGGTCAACTGGTAGTTTTTTGTGTTTCGGACCGTTTTCCGTGTCATAATAAGGATAATTATATTTGTGAGGTGCTATCGAAAATGAAAAATAATCAATTCGCAATTCAATCGACCGACCACCAAACGCGGGTGACAGAGCTTCAGAGAATCCACCTGCTCCATCCCGATGAAGTAGCCAGTCTAAGTCCAACTGAATTATGGGCTAAATTACTGGTGCGGATTCACGTTGCTGACCACACTGAAGCGTTGGACCGTGAATGGCTCAACAGCCTGCTGGCAACACCTGACCAATCCATTTTGCAATGGTTAGCCAGCCACCAACCACTGACGAACAACGTCTTTTACCTAGTCGCCTTACAATTACTGCAATTCGAACCGGCCCTGGATTTCTCCCTCGACGCCCCACTGGACGGCATGCAAAAAATCCAACTGCCACTAGAAACTCATGATCAATGGGACACCACTGCCGTTATTGATTCGTTCTACCTCCTGTTAAATACCAGAACCAAGCTCGGTCAAAACCTGATTGACCGGCTCACCAGTCAAGGAATGCTAACTTGGACGTACGCGTTACCAGCCAAGCAAAAGCCCCTCTTCTTTAATGGTAAGCCACTGGCCAGTTTTGATCCGAACCGGTTCATCCGCGAAGTGGTTTACGTCGAAACAGACATGGACACCGACTACGATGGTAAAGCTGACTTGGTAAAAGTCGAAATCATGCGGCCGGCAGAAAGTAACGATGGACTGAAGGTTCCCGCTGTTTTCACGGCGAGTCCTTATAACCAGGGGACAAACGACAAGTGGGGCGAAGAAATCACCCATAACGTGAACGTGCCATTAACCCACAAAGCCAGCGATTACCAAGCCCCGAACGAACCGACTTTCCCAATTGAATTCACTAAGCAAACTGTCCATGGTGAAAGCCACCAAGCGGCCGAGAGCTTTAGTACGACGCCAGCCTATACTCTCAACACCTACCTGAGTGTTCGTGGCTACGCGATCGTCTACGCCTCTGGAATCGGGACCAAGGATTCTGATGGTCTCCAAACCTGTGGTTCTCCTGAACAAACGGCTTCCATGAAGGCCGTCGTTGAATGGCTCCACGATGACCGCCGCGCATTTACCGACCGGACCAGCGGAATCACGATTAGTGCAGATTGGTGTAACGGTAACGTCGGGATGACGGGTCGTTCATACCTGGGAACCCTCGCCACCGCGGTCGCTACCACGGGTGTGGCCGGATTAAAGGCCATCATTAGCGAAGCCGCCATTTCGAATTGGTATGACTACTACCGGGAAAATGGGTTAGTCATGGCCCCGGGTGGTTTCCAGGGGGAAGACGCTGACGTTTTAGCAGCCGAAACCTTTAGTCGGACCAAATCACCAGCTGACTACCAGCGAATTAAAGCCACCAATGACAAGTACCTGCAAGGCATCGCTGCCGCCCAAGATCGGAAAACAGGGAATTACAACGCCTTTTGGGCTCACCGGAATTATTTACCGAACGTGGACAACATTAAATGTGCCGTAATGATGGTCCATGGTCTTAACGACTGGAACGTCAAACCAGTCAACGTCAAAAACCTCTATGATGCCCTCCAAGGACTCCCCGTTACCAGCAAGTTGATTCTCCATCAGGGACAACATATTTACATCAACGCCTTCCGGTCACTAGATTTCTCCGAAATGGCGAACTTGTGGTTTGCCAACAAATTATGGGAACTAGATAACCACGCTGACGACTTGCTCCCCGATGTCCTGGTTCAAGATAACGTCCATGCCGAAACTTGGCACACCACGACCAATTGGTCAGGCAACCAGTCCACCACGTTCAACCTGACAGCCAACGGTTTGACTACCGCTACGACACCAACCACAGCAGCCGTCACATTTGATGACCATCAAGAACCAGCAACTTATCAGGACTGGTGTCAACATCCTGATAAATGGGCCCAAGCCTTACTAAATGACCAAGATGGTCAGTTCAGTGCCCACTTCGTTGGAGCCCCGGTAAAAGAAAAGTGGGTCCTCCGTGGAACACCAATGTTGAGGGTCCGGATTGCTAGTTCCGTTGACCACGGCCTTCTTAGTGCCCGCCTGGTGGACCGTGGCGACGCCAAGCGGCTGACAACCACTCCAGTCATTTTAGCCAAGGATGGTCTCGAGTTGGCCTACCACTTTGGCAAGGATGACCTCCGTGAATTTGAACTGCAAAAACAAGTGACCCCAGCGAAGGTCATCTCGTTTGGGCATATCAACCTCCAAAACCGTCGTGATGCTTCCAGTGTTGACGATTTGGCGGCCGGCCAATTTGTCGACGTTGAATTACCACTACAACCCGTTTTCCATACCCTGACGACTGGCCATCAATTGGAATTGGTCCTCTACGCAACCGACTACGAAATGACGCTGCGCGGCAACGAAAAGATTCAATACCAAATTGACCCCCAACATTGTGAATTGATCATCCCTAACAATTAGTTGCCCAGCGCCAAAGTTAATTCTCCCCAACGAATTGTTTTTAAGAAGAAAATGAGTTAACATTTATCATATTCTAATGACTGACGAGAGGGAGAATTTGATTATGAAGCAAGGGACAAAAATTTTAACGCTGGATAATGGCTACCACCTCTGGACCAACACCCAGGGGGAAGGCACGATCCACCTGTTAGCTTTGCACGGTGGCCCCGGTGGAAACCACGAATACTGGGAAGATACCGCTGAACAACTCAAGAAACAAGGGTTGGACGTCCAAGTCCACATGTACGACCAACTGGGTTCTTTATACTCCGACCAGCCCGATTTTGCTGACCCAGAAATTGCCAAAAAGTATCTGACCTACGAGTACTTCTTAGATGAAGTTGAAGAAGTCCGGCAAAAATTAGGGTTGGATAATTTCTACCTGATTGGCCAAAGTTGGGGTGGTCTCCTCGTTCAAGAGTACGCCGTCAAGTACGGCCAACACTTGAAAGGGGCCATCATCTCCTCGATGGTCGATGATGTCGATGACTACGTTGAACACGTCAATCAAGTGCGTGAAGAGGTCCTCCCAGCAGAAGAAGTCGCCTTCATGAAGGAATGTGAAAACAACGGTAACTGGGATAACGAGCGTTACCAAGCCGACGTCCAAGTCCTGAACGAAAACTTCGTGGACCGGAAACAACCATCAAAACTCGAACACGTCAAGAGTCTTGATGGTGACGCCGTTTATCACGCTTTCCAAGGAGATAACGAATTTGTGATCACCGGAAAGCTGGACCAGTGGCACTTTACCGACCAGTTAAAGAACATTAAGGTGCCAACGTTGCTAACTTTTGGGGAGCACGAAACCATGCCCCTGAGTGCGGCCCGGCGAATGGAAAAACTGATTCCAAACGCTAAGTTAGTCACCACCCCGAATGGTGGTCACCATCACATGCTGGATAATCCAGATGTCTACTACAAGCACCTGGCAGACTTCATTCGTGAAGTGGAGGCTGGGACATTTAACAAGTAAATTTAAAGGGTACCCAAGGGGTGCCCTTTTGGTTTGGTTTAAAAAAGCGTAGAATGTGAGGTAAAGATTAAGCGGGGAGGAATTCTCATGGCACAATTACATAACTTTATTTTTGATATCGATGGAACCTTAATTAATACCATCGACATGTACATGCCGGCAATGTTCGAAACTCTTAAAAAACACGGCTATACCTATACCCCAGAAGAAATTGACCACCTCAACAAGGTGGGCTTCGGGATTACCGCTGACGATGCTCTCAGATTAGGTAATGTCAAAGAAGCCGATATTCGACCGATTCAAACCGAATGGTTCCAGCTGGCTTATACCCGTCAAGACCAGGTCACCGTTTTTCCAGGAATCAAAGAAATGTTAGATGACTTGTCCCGCCGTCCAGAGACGGAGCTGGCCGTGGCAACTTCCAAATTAAATTACGAATACCAAAATTTCCGAAAGCGTTATTACTTTGCTGACCTCTTCAACGTCGCTATCACGGCTGAAGATACAACCAAGCATAAACCAGATCCGGACCCAATTTTGGCCGCTGTCAAAGCCATGAATGCTGACCCGGCTAGCACGGTCTACGTTGGCGATACCGTCAACGACCTTCAAGCGGCCCATGCTGCCGGAGTGAAATTTGCTGCCGCATTGTATGGTTCTGCAAATCCAGAAGCCATTCAAGAAGGGGCGGATATTTTATTGCACACCCCAACGGACCTCGAACATTATTAATGTCTCCCTGTAAAGCAATGGGGTTGTGACATAATCCCTGAAAGATAGCTGTATCACGAACAGCGCAGTACAACAATAGGGCTCCAGCATCCGGTAAAACCGAATGCTGGAGCCCTATTGTTTTCTTTTTAATGTTCACTGACGAGGTGATAAGCTTCATCAGTGTTGTCAAAATCAAATTCAAACCGGCTTTGGTCAGTTTCAACATAAATCCTATCGTACGTTGGTTGATAACCATGCTTAGTTAACTTCACGGCAACCTGACCGTCTTCAGTCACTTCAACATAGTATTCATTAAATTCACCCTGTTGATACTTAAAGTCTTGACCATTATCTTGGTAATGCTGGTAGGAACCACATTCACCAAAGAGCCGGAAGGTCATCACCTTGTCAGGTTCGTCACTCACGTGCATGACCTTATTGCCCCATGGTAAAATGGTGTTCTTCTTCACGAAGAATGGTAACTTATCAATTGGTGCATCTGCCATGATATACTGCTTGCCTGAATATTCAGCATGGTTCCAGAAGTCAACCCAATCACCAGCTGGCAGGTAGACTAACCGTTTGGTGGCCCCTTGGTTAACAATTGGCGCTAATAAGAGGTTCGTTCCAACCATGTATTCATCATTCAGGTTCCGTGTTTCCGGATCCTCTGGGTAGTTCAAGACCAATGGCCGCATTACTGGCAAACCTGATTCCGTTTCGTGACGGAATTGATCGTACAGATATGGGATAAACCGGTACCGTAAATTCAAGTACTTCCGGTAAATATCCAACGTTTGCTTATCAAAGGCCCATGGTTCTTGATACCGTGAACCCAAGATGGAGTGGTTCCGGAACAATGGCACCATCAGTGAAGCTTCGATCCACCGGGTCAACAGTTCTGGGGTAGTGTCTTCTTGGAAGCCCCCAATGTCGGTACCCGCAAAGGCAAAGCCACTCATCCCGAGGCCATTTAATTGTGGAATGGCTAATTGTAGGTGAGACCAAACGGCAGTGTTGTCACCAGTCCAAACGGTGGAATACTTTTGGGTCCCGGCATAAGCGGCCCGGGTAATGATATATGGCCGTTTACCAGTGGCTGCCTTCATTCCTTCATACGTTGCTTGGGCTTGCAGGTGGCCAAAGACATTGTGCATCTTAGCATGGGTACTAATGTTGACACCATCATGGAAGACTAAGTCATCTGGTAATTGACCCTTGGCACGGAAGTTCGCTGGTTCGTCCATGTCGTTCCAAACACCGCAGGCCCCCATATCAGCAAAGAACTTAACGTGCTTGGCCCACCATTGCCGTACGTCCGGATTACCAAAGTCTGGAAAGACTGAATCACCGGGCCAGACGGAGCCAACGTAGACACTACCATCTGGATTAGTAACGAAGTAGCCTTTCTCCATTCCTTCTTTGTAGATATCGTACTTGTCATCGACCTTCACACCGGCATCCAGGATTGGCATGAGACGGATTCCCCGCTTCCGCATCTTTTGTACGAAGGCCTTTGGATTCTCATACTTTGTCGTATCCCAGGTAAAGTCACGGTAGCCGTACATATAATCAATGTCTAGGTGAATAACATCGATTGGCAGGTTATGTTCAGCAAAGCCATCCGCAATGCTTTCGACCCGGTGGTCACTGGTACTGTAGCCCCACCGTGATTGTTGGTAACCCAGCATCCACTTTTGTGGTAATGGGACCACCCCAGTTAAGTAGGTGTAGTTTGAAACAACGTCCTTGAGTGTATGACCACCCATGATGTAATAATCAATGTTGCCACCCACTGCAGAGTAGTAATAATAATTGTCGCTTTCTTTACCGAGGTCAAAGTGACTCTTGTAGGTATCATCGAAGAAGAGCCCGTATGGGTGACCATTCTTCAACCCATACATAACCGGAATGGACTTGTAGAGATGGGTTTCAGATTCGTTGTGGAGAACTGGAACATCACTATTCCAATTGTCATATTCATAGCCCCGTTTGTTAAGGAACCCGGTCTTACCGCCCAAACCATAGAAAACTTCGTCCTTGGCTAAGGATTTGATAATTTCAAAGTTAACGTTATCTGGGTTGGCTTTGGCGTGAACCGCATGTCCTTCTGACATAACGGTCTTGCGGTGTTCATCATCCATATCAGTGGGAAGTGGTTCCCGCTTGCCACGGTAGTCCAACACGAGTGGATGTCCGTCGCCATCAAACACGTCAATTTTCTCGTCGTCATAGGCCTTCACAATCAAGGAACCGGTGCGAATTTCAACATGGTCTCCCTGATTTTCAACGGTATAATTAGTCTTCCGCTTTTTGTCCCCTTCCACGGCATAGGAATTGGTTGGACAACCATGATCTTGGAAGACTTCGATAATTTCATTTGTTAAAATGTTCAAGATTAAGTCTTTACCACCAGCGTAATTCAACGTCACACGTTGATCATTATCCTGATAGTCGGTTAATTGATTACTCATAAGCTAGAAACTTCCTTTCAAATGACCTGAAGTTTAATGTAATCCGTTTACAGTGAATACTGTAGCACATTACGTAAACGTTTACAATAGTTATTTCTCAACAATGTAAACGTTTCCTAACTCATGATTTGGGAGTATAATAGTAATAATGTAAATTTCACAAGGAAGCGATCAAATGAAAGCTACAATTAAAGATGTCGCGAAGGCGGCTCACGTCTCCACAGCGACAGTTTCCCGAGTCCTCGCCCACAAAAAGGGAACCTACCGGAGTGAAACAGCCGAACACGTGCGTAAAATTGCCAACGAATTGGGCTACCACCGGAACCTTTCGGCGGCGGAACTTGCCTCGAATGAAGTTAAAACCATTGCAATCATCATTAACAACACGAAAACCAACTTCTGGCAAGCAGTGTTGGACGGCATTCAAGAGGAACTCAAAGCGAACCATCGGCATTCCATCATTTTTTATGCCGGTGATAATGATGAACAAATGCTGACGAACGCCATTAATGATGCCTTGGCACGCGCTGTTTCTGGAATTTTGCTGGTTGCTACCAAAGCCACCCCTGACCAGCTCGCAACCCTCAACAATTCTGGGCTGCCCTTCCGGTTTGTTTCAATTTATGGTAGCGATGATCACGAGACAAAGTTTATTAGCTCGGACAATATTAAAATCGGCGAATTAGCCACCCAGTACTTAATCGACCGTGGCCACCGCCGCATTGGCTTGCTCGGCATCGATAAGTCGAATACGGGGAAACAGCGGCTTCTGGGCTACGAAAAGGTGATGTCGAAGGCCAACTTAATCGTGGACCCAGACTGGATTCAATACGGTGACTATAGCTTTGAAAATGCCCAAAAACTTTTTAAACGGGTGCGCAACCTGGGTCTGACCGCCATCATTGCTGCCAGTGACATGGCAGCTGCGGGGATTATTAAGGCGGCGCGCCAGTATGACTTTAAATTACCAGAGGACCTCTCCATCATCAGCATTGATGGTACCTTTATTTGTGACATTACCGCTCCCCAACTCACCAGCGTTTCCCAAGCCTTTCACGAAATGGGCAAACAAAGTGTTACCAATTTAATGGAGAACGCTCCTGCAGAATTTCTGCCCGTCCACATTGTCGAACGCGAAAGCGTCCAAAAAACTCCTGCTGGATAGACTTGATCTTGTGGTAGAATGGTCCCTGTATTATTAAAGGGAGCGCAAAATTATGAAATTTTTAAAAAAGTTCATTGGACTGACGATTCTTTCAGTGATGGTCTTTTTGACCCTGGGTGGTGCACTACACAACACCAAGGCCGCCACGATTGATTATCGAAAGCCCTCCGAAAACAAGCCATACCCGGATGTCCAAAAGAATCCCGGAATGTGGATCCACGTTAATTTAAAGAAACAACGGGTCTACCTAATGAGTAGCAAAAACAAGGTCCTCTACACAATGTACTGTTCTTCTGGCGCCCACAACGCCACTCCAACCGGAACCTATTACATTGAAGACCTCCGTGGTGAGACCTTCTATAATCAAGAAGAAAAGGCCGGGGCCAATTATTATGTTGCTTGGAAAGGGAACGATTTCCTCTTCCACTCCGTACCAATCAACAGCAAGGGGCAATACGACAAAAAGCAAGCTTCGTACCTCGGTAAAAAGCCAATGTCCCACGGTTGCATCCGGCTATCCGTTCCGGATGCTAAATGGATGTACAAAAACATTCCAACGGGCACCAAAGTTGTCATTTCTAAAAGTTAACTAATATCAAGGGGGTGTGACTGAACAGTCACGCCCCCTTTGCGTTGCTTTCCCGGCCCGCTCCTTACTATAATTAATTTAAAGCAAAGGAGGATGATTAAGATGCAATATTTAGTAACTGGTGCTAGTGGCCACTTAGGCCAGAAAGTGGTCCGTTACCTCCGCCATAACATTAGCGATGGCGAAGTTCACGCTGGCGTCCATAATATGGCTAAAGCTAACTTATTTACTGGCCTCGACGTGGTCGTCAACCACCTGGATTATTTTGATCAATCCTCAATTGACCAAGCCATGACGGGGATTGATGTCTTGATTTATATTCCCAGCATTACTTATGACTTAACCAAGCGGATCCAAGAATTCGAAAATGTTTTAGCAGGTGCACAGCGGCACCACGTGGAAAACTTCATTTTCGTAAGTTTCTTTGCTGACCAGGTCAACAACCCCTTCCAAATGGCGCCCTTCTACGCATATGTTCCTAGGCGACTTGCCGGAAGTGGGATCGCTTATGCGTACGTCCGTAACTCGCTTTACGCTGATCCATTAGTTTCCTACCTGCCAGAACTCATTGAACGGGGTCACCTGATCTACCCGGTTGGTGACCAACCGTTAAGCTTCATTAGTCGTGACGATAGTGCTAAAGCAATTGCTAGTCTGGCGGTTCAACCAGCGTTACGGGGTCGTGGCCAAAGTTATTTATTAACCATGTCCCACAATTACAATATGGTTGAATTAGCAAAAATCATGAGCGATGTCAGTGACCAACCAATTACTTACCGGCCAGTAACGGTCGAGCAATTTGCCCGGATTTACCGTGACGATGGTGGCGCAGAACTAGCTTCCATGTACGCCGCTGGTGGTCAGGGTCTTTTAAAGGGCATTAGCGATGACTTCCACCGTTTGACTGGCGAAGCTCCTGAAAACATGGAAGAGTTCTTATATCATCACTATCAAAAATAAAAATCGGGCTTGAAAGCCCGATTTTTTACTTGTTCTGCTTACCAAACAGGGCCGCCATCTTGGCCGCTACTTCTGGATCAATATTGTCCGCCAGTGTTTCGTGATTAGCCCGTTGGTCTTCCTGAGCGTCCTTAATGACGTTCTTCAAATGATCAATCACGGCCTGCTCACCAGTTTGAATCAGATTAATATCAATTCGTCCACCAGCGGCATCGGCGTGACCACCACCACGGAAATAGCGCTCAGCAAACTTAGCCACATCAATTTTACCATTACTCCGCAACGATAAACTGGTGGGACTAATCACCATTGCTGCTTCGACCTCTGGATGATCCTGCAACAATTGATGGGCAATCTCAGATTTATAGTCATCCGCGTAAACGAAGCCCCACTGGTGCCCATCCAGTTCATCAATCAACACATCTTTGAGATGATGATGAAGGTAGTTAGCCCGCCGATCATTGAGCGTTTGAATCAGTAGTTGGTTGTGATGGCGGTATTCTTGCCACCCCTGCCGGTAAACCTCTTGAATAAAGTCAGTAGAGTGATCGAGTGGGTAGAACCAGAAGAGCTGGTCAAGTTCATCCGCCCCCTGCTTTTCTTCTGCAGAGAGGGTGGGGTCGTTTTGCCAATCCCAAGTATCATAAGCCCGAATCAGTTCTACCGTCTGGGCCAATTGCCCTTGCTGAATAGCTGGGAGGCGATTAAACTTTTCCTGCTGTTGCACCCACTGCCAGGCCAGACTGGTAGCACTTTCGTTTCGCTCTCCTGCACTGCTAACAGTATTGGCAGCATACTTAGCGCGTTGTGCAGCCTCACTTTCGTGGTGATCAAAAACCAGCCAGTGGTTTGCAAAGTGCTGGTTTAACTGTTCAAAGGTATGTTCACTATCCGGGGTCATGTCCATGATATATAAATCAGTATAGGAGCCCAGATCAGCATGCGTGAACCAGTAATCTAGTTCGGCATCGATTTTTCCGGCGCCAATGTTGGTAATATCATAGCTAACTTCAGGAAACAGGGTTGGTTGGACAACCTGCAGTAAGAATGGTGCCCCAAAACCATCTAGATCATTGTGTGAAAAAATTTTAATTTGTTGCGTTGCCATTACAAAACGTCCTTTATTGAATTTATTAACTACTAGTATAGCAAAAAGCTCCCCACCACTTCATCACTAAGAGATCTTAAGAAATCACAAAGCTTATTTGAAAGACTTGTTTAGATAAATGGCAACTATTACTATTAGCACCGGTAAATAGAGAAGGAGAATGCTTGATGATGAACGCTTTGAAAAAATTTTCTCACTGGCCAGTAACCATTCTAATGTTGGCCATTGGTACCGCATTATTAATCTTCACCAGTACCAACGAGCGTTATTATCGTAATCCGGTGGCCAAAATCGAACAAACCACCATTACACAACATCAGTCACTTCACGATGAATTCAACAATACTGATCAACAAATTCAGCAAAAGATCCGTGCTCGAATCCTTAATGGACGTTATAAGAATCATCAAATTATCCTTAATAATGCCTACACAAAATCTCAGGGCATGAGTCACCGTTATTCAAGAGGACAATTACTCATCCTCAATCCCATTACTCAGCAACAAGGAAGGCTCAGCTCTAGTATTGTTGGGTTGAAGCGGGACCGGTTAATTACGATGTTATTGTGGCTGGTCATGACGATTCTTGTCCTTTCAATGCAGCGGGCCGGTTGGTTGGCTTTATTGGGGGTTCTCATCAATACCGGCTTTTTAATCATCATGATTAAAGTTAATAACCTCTTGAACGGTAATCAAATTTTACTGATTGCCAGCCTTGCTGCCACCATTTTTACCCTAGTCAGTCTCACCCTAATTTTAGGAACCTCCAAAAAGATGTTAGCAACCCTCATTGCAACCCTTGGTGGCACCCTTTTATCCGTCATCGTCGGGGTGGTGGTATTAAAGGTCACTAATAATAAAGGCGTCCTCTTTGAAACACTAGACTATGCCACTCAGCAGCCCATTCCCCTGTTCATTGCGGAAACCATTTTGGGGTCACTGGGAGCTGTCATGGATGAGGCTAGTGACATTATGGCGACCCTCTATGAACTGAAAAGTGTTGATTCAAAGATCACGCAAGCCCAATTATTTAAATCTGGAATTAAGGTTGGTGAAGCCATTATGGGACCATTAATTAACGTTTTATTTCTGATCTTTATCGCCGACACGATCACCATGAGCCTCCTCTACCTCCGGAATGGTAATAGCTGGGGATACACTTTTAGCATGAACATGGGGCTTGGAATGGTACAAAGCTTAATTAGTGGCATTGGTATTTTACTAACCATTCCACTCACCAGTTGCTGTGGTGCTTACCTACTGGGTCAACGGAGGGATAATCAATGAGTACAATTTCTGTTTTATCAACCATCTTGTTAATCCTGATGTTATTAATCGGTCACAAGCATGGTTGGCAGGCTTTCCTTGGCTTAGTGATTAATTTTGTTTTACTTTTTATCGGCATCGCCCTCATGGCATTTCAAATTCCTCCCGTCATCGTTCTAATTGTTGTCGGTACTAGTATCCTCGCAGTAACAATTTTTACCGGCAACGATGATCTCGCCGTAACCACCACCTCTTTTTGGTCGTCATTAATTGTCCTAGTCATCCTCAGCGGTTTGATTGTCCTGGTTAATTACCACGCAATGATCCAAGGATTTAGTAACGAACAAAGTGACGAGGTCGCCGGTTTTTCGGTGCAAATTGGCATTAGCTTCTTACAAATTGCGACCGTCTCGATGATTTTCAGTTCCCTTGGTGCAATTGCGGAGGCCTCGATCGCCGTTGCCACAGGTTTAGAAGAAGTTCTAGAACACCAACAATTAAGCACTACCCAATTTCTCCTTAGTGGGTTCCACATTGGACAACAAATTATTGGGACGACTCTCAATACCCTTTTCTTTGGCCTTTTTGGTAGTTCATTAGCACTATTTATTTGGTTTTCACAACTCAATTATTCGTTGGAACAAATTATCAATAACCAAATTTTAGGTCAAGCACTCATTGAGTTATTAATGTCATTTTTAGGCGTGTTGTTAATTGTTCCCGTCACCACGCTGGTTCTAAAGCATCGTCAACTCGATAAGCAAAATCAACAATAAAAACCAAGCCTGTCAAGATGGATTACATCCATTCTGACGGGCTTGGTTTAACTAAGCAGCAATTTATTAGTTGGCCTTGTGAGCGGCAACCCCTTCATGAATTTGGTGAACGCAGATCGCACCAATAATCAGAGAGATCCCGGCAATCAACATCATTGTTGGTTGACTCTTGCCCGTCATTGGGAAGATGACAAAGCTTAAGATTGAAGCAACAATTTGTGGTAAACAAATTCCGATGTTAAAGAGCCCAATGTAGGCCCCTTCGTTTTCACCGTTGAGTGAGGAGGTCAACAGCGTAAATGGAATGGTGTGAATGGTGAAGTAAGAGATCCCAAAGAGGATGAACGCAACCACCGTTAATGCGATGTTGTGAACTAGCGCAACCATGATCAACCCAATTCCACCAAGGGTCAAGCCCAAAACATACCATTGCTTCCGGGCGTTGGCCTTAGACTTGGAGTACAGGAAGCCCCAACAAATTCCGGCAACACTCAAGACAGCGGTCAAAACCCCGTACCAGTTACCAGCGGCCTGGAAACCAGCGCTAGTTGGGTTCGTCGTGCCCCAAACATTCTTGGCCAAGGTCCCAGTCGTGTAGGTCCAAACGTACATAACCCCAACCCAGCTAAAGAATTGAACCAGGCAAATTTCGTAAAAGGCCTTTGGAGCGGTCTTTAACAAGTGCCAGAGGGAAACAGACTTCTTGTTTGCAGCAGGATCAATGCCATGATACTTCGCATAAGTAGCAGGATCGTATTCCTTAACGTTGAAGACGGTCCACATACTCGTAATGAGAAGCACAGCAGCGGCCACGATGTAGGCCCAAATAACGGTGTTTGGTACGACACCCTTTTTGGCGGTGTTGTGCATCCCAAATGCGGTAAAGATGAATGGCAGCAAGGAGGCTAAGATACCACCAGTGTTAAAGAAGATTTGTTGCCAGGACCAAGCAAAGTTCTTTTGCTTGTTGTTAACCATGTCACCAACGATCATCCGGAATGGCTGCATACAAATGTTGTTGAACAGGTCCATGAAACAAACGGCAAAGGCCGCAAAGATCATGGCGGCTAATGAACCATAACCAAAGCCAAATGAACCGGAGAATGGTAACATCAACAGAACTAATGCGGCAATTGGTGCCCCAAACAGTAAGTAAGGCATCCGCCGGCCAAACCGGTTCCAGGTCCGGTCAGAATACTTACCAATCAGTGGTTGGACAATCATCCCCATCAATGGTGGGAAAATGAAGAAGAACCCTAACGTATTCGGGTTGGCACCAATTGATTGGAAGATTCGACTCATTTGGGAACTTTGGAGCGAAAAGCCCATGTTGATTCCTAAGAAACCGAAAGTAATCGCAAAGATCACCCGTTTTGAGAGGTCAGGCAAGCCAGCATCCAGATCAACCCGGGCCTTTTTCGCCGGCTGGTCCTGATGGACTTGGTGACCATTATGTGTCATATCCATAATTACACTCCCTATTGAAACTGACAGCAGAAATAAAGGAAAGTAATGAATAATTGCAAACAAAGCAGTATTCTTTATTTCTGTAGACAACTATCTTGCGTAAGCGTTTACATTAACTACAATTCTCATACTAACACCTTTTGACCAATTTGCAATAGTTTTTAAGAAAACGTTTACATTTTCTCTCAAAAAAACGTCCCGGTCACCCGGAACGTCAATCAATTGTTCTTACAATTGCTTTTTTAAACTAAGCTTTTCAACATTAAGGACCTTATCAAACCAACCGTTGGTAAAGCTTGCTTCGTGGCTAACCAGAATCAGGTTCCCCGGAAATTGCTGCAGGGCCTTTTTTAAACCTTCCTTGGTTTCGTCATCGAGGTGGTTGGTTGGTTCGTCCATCACCAAGAAGTTACTTGGCGTTAATTCCAAAATTGCTAACTTTACCTTCGTCTGCTCACCACCAGAAAGCAGGTGCAGCGGTTTTTGCGTATTGGCTGCATTAATTCCCGCCCGGGCGAGCCGTTGGCGGATCGTCTTCGGCATCATGGTTGGAAACAAGTTCTGGATGGTTTGCAATGGCGTCAGCTGCGGATCGTCCCATTCCAAATCCTGGTCAAAATAATTCACGATCGCCGAGGGCGAAAATTCCGCATGCCCCGCTAACGCAGGAATTTTCCCCAGAATGGATTTGATCAAGGTTGATTTTCCAACCCCGTTAAAGCCAGTAAACAGCAGTTTTTCACCCATGGTCATCGAAAAGGTCACTGGCTTTAGTAAGGGATGCCCATACCCAACAGATAAATTGGTGACCCGGAGGGCGTTTGCGGAACCCGTATTTTCATACGGAAATTTGAAACTGGCCTGGAGGTTATCCGATGGCGGATCAATCCGGTCCATTCGCGCCAACATTTTTTCCCGGGATTTGGCCAGATTCGACTTGGAACCCGCCTTATTTTTCCGGATAAACCGTTGGGCCTTTTCAATTGCTTCTTGTTGCTTTTCGTACTCGCGTTGCTGAGTTTCCTTTCGTTCTTCCTTTTGGCGCATCGCCTGTTGGAAGCTTCCCCGGTACTTAGTAATTTTGCCAAAGGCGACGTCGACGATTGAATTCGTCACCTGTTCCAAAAAATCATAATCATGGGAAATGATCATTGCCGCGCCATCAAAACCATTCAAGTAGTCGATTAGCCACTCGATGTGGGCCGTATCCAAGTAATTAGTCGGTTCATCAAGCAAAATCACGTCGGGGTTTTCCAAGAGCATCTTGGCCAAAATGATTTTGGAACGTTGACCACCACTCATTTCCGATACCACATGATCTTTGCCAATTTCGTTCAAACCCAGGCCTGACATCACCCGCTCAATTTCGGTTTCGATTTCGTAAAAATGATTGGCATCCAGCTTTTCTTGCAACCGTCCAGCCTTCGTCAATAACTCATCGTCCATTGCGGTTGCATATTCAGCATACAACTGGTTCATCTGCTCGTTGGTATCGTAAAGGTCCTGAAAAGCAGTGTGTAAAAATTCGATCAGGGTCATGCCGTGAGGAATATCAACGTACTGGTCAAGGTAGCCGATTTTCGTATTTTTTTGCCACTTGATTTGGCCTGCCACCGGTAATTCCTTGCCGATCAGGATCTTAATCAAGGTCGATTTACCGGCACCATTTTGTCCGACAACTCCCATGTGTTCGCCCTTTTCTAGCTGAAAATTAGCATCATCATAAAGTTTTTTGTCGGCAAAACTCATGGTCAGTCCGGTCACATCTAACACTGCCACGTAGTTCATCCCCCGTTCAATTTACTCAAATACAGATAATCATACCAATTTATCCGATAGAAAACAACAAAAAAGTTTAAAAAGTGCTAAGATAGAGATAGTAATATTTAACGAATTATAAATAACGAGACAAACTGGAGGGATTATCGTGAGCATGTTAATTATTAATGGTAGTCCACGAAAAAATGGTGCCGTACGAGCGATTACTGATCAATTCAGCACCGGTGCACAGGAGGCCGGACAGGAGGTCACCCAATTTGACGTGGGGGTCAATCCCCTCCCCATGTTGAGTGTTGATCAGGAAAATAATTTTCAATTAACAGATCAACGATTGGACCAGTTAAAACAAGCAATGTCACTGGCTGATACCATTGTCTTCACAACGCCCCTCTACCTGTTTGGCATGTCAGCGCAAATGAAAACCGTCGTTGATTATATGCAGTTTTGGGATCACGAACTCCGGCAAGAAAAAACCGGGGTCCTGATCGCAGTTTCGACCACGGACAATTTTGACCACGTCAAATCAGAATTCAAAGAAATTTTTGATGAATTTGGCTGGCGGTTTGGCGGTCAAGTCTTGGCCGGGAAGGTAACGGGGCCGGACCACCTCCGCTTTTATCCGCAGGTGGCCTATGAACTAGGAAAATCTTTGTAAAGGGTTGACACTAAATTAAACTTCGGTTAGTATAATCGCAGATAAATTAAAAAACGATTAGAAAAGATGAGTAGTTACCGATTTCTCGTCCAGAGAGTCACCATGGGGCTGAAAGGTGATCCTGAAATGGTTAACGAAGATGGTCTTGAAAGCAATCTAGTTGGCAAGCAGTGAAGCTGTCAGTCAGCTACGGCCTAGCAACCGTTACAAACGTTTCAACTTTCCTGTTGGTGAGTTGGTTAAGGGTATCTACCGGATACTGAAGCAGGGTGGTAACACGTTTTCGACGTCCCTGGGAGTGACTATCGTCATTTCCAGGGACGTTTTTTCTTTTCTAATCTGAGGAGGATGTCTTATGAAAAAGCGTCATACAGGGTTAATTAGTCTCATCATCATTACCATTATCGTCATTGGCGGAATCATCGGATTCATCCATCACCGGACTACGACTCAAAATAAGGTTGTCCGGCTCGGCTTGGTGGGAACGGATTCCCAACCAGTGTGGGATAATGTCCGCGCCCGCTTAAAGAAGCAAGGAATCACGATTAAATACGTCACTTTCAACGACTACGTTCAACCAGATGTAGCCCTCAAGGAAGGCAAAATTGACATGCATTCTTGCCTCACCCGTTACTACTTTGATTCCTATAATAAAAAGGAACACGCCCACCTGACTTCCATCGGTAACACCGTCATTTCACCACTGGGCGTCTATTCTAAAAAATATAAGAGTATCAAGGACCTCCCGGACGGGGCGACAATCGCCATTCCAAACGAACCCACCACTCTTGGTCGGGGACTCAACGTCCTTCAATCAGCTGGCTTGATTAAGGTCAAGAAGAGTTCCGGAATTAAACCGTCACTAAATGACATTACAAGTAATCCGAAACATTTGAAATTTAAGGAAGTCGACCCGGCCACCGCTGCCCGTGCATTAAGCTCCGTCGACGCTTCAATTATCAACGGGAACTACGCTGAAGCAGCTAACTTGAACCCGAAGAAGGATTCGATTTACCTCGAACCAGTTAATAAGAAGGCTAAACCATACGTTAACATCATCGCAGTGCAAGCCAAAAACAAGAACAACCCCGTATATAAAAAGGTTGTCGCTGCTTACCAAACCGAAGCAACGAAGAAGGCGATCGAAAAAACCTACAAGGGTTCTGAAATCGCTGCTTGGCCAATCTTCGGTAAAAACTAAAGGAGGAATTGAACATGAATTTAGATACTGCAATTTTCGCTGGTGGTTGTTTCTGGTGCATGGTCGAACCATTTGATACCTACCCAGGGATTGAAAAGGTTGAATCCGGCTACACCGGTGGCCACGTTGCTAATCCCACTTATGAGCAAGTGAAATCTGGCACGACTGGCCATACCGAAGCCGTCAAAATTACCTTTGACCCAGCGAAGATTTCTTACGCGGACCTGGTAGAAATTTACTGGCAACAAACTGACCCGACTGACGCCAGCGGTCAATTTCAGGATCGTGGTGATAATTACCGTCCGGTCATCTTTGTAAAAGACGCCGAACAACGACGAATTGCAGAAGCCTCCAAGAAGCGGCTGCAAGAAAGTGCCCTTTTTACCGACCCAATCGTTACTAAGATTGAGGATGCGCAACCGTTCTACTTGGCCGAAGACTATCACCAGGCTTTCTACAAGAAAAATCCGGAAGCTTATGCGGTGCAAGAAGCTGGCGGCCGGGAACAATTTAAAAAAGAACATTGGCAAAAATAAGCACACAGGCGACCAACGGGATGTTGGTCGCCTGTTTAAATTAATCAGTTTTTTTCTGAAGCAGGTCTTGAACTGCATGCCAAGATAGTGTCGCGCACTTAATTCGGGCAGGAAATTCCGCGACCCTCCCCATGATAGCAGCATCCTGAAGTTGCTTTTGCAATTCCGGTGACACTGCTTTCCCCATGCACAGGTCGAAAAAGGCCTGGATTAGTTGGTCAGCTTCGTCCACGCTTTTCCCATTGAGTACTTCCGTCATCATGCTTGCCGAAGCTTGCGAAATCGAACACCCGCTGCCGTTAAAGCAGAGATTATGAAGGTGGTGATCCTGCAGTTGCAATGCGACATTGATAGTATCACCACAGGTTGGATTATGGAGGGTTAATTCCTGACCATTCGTTGGCAAATTAGCAGCGTAATGGTGGGGAGTTTTAGCATGTTCAAGCACTAAGGTCTGATATAAAAAGCTCAATTTAGCTAATCCCATTAATAAAGAACTCCTTTACTGCGGTCAACGCATTGATGAATTGATCACATTCTGCTTTTGTATTATAAAACGCGAGACTGGCCCGGGCCGTTGCGGTAACACCAAGTGTGCTCATCAACGGTTGAGCGCAATGATGACCAGCACGAACAGCAACGCCGGCCAGGTCGAGCGCAGTTGCCACATCGTGAGGATGGACACCACGGACATTAAAGGCAAACACGCCCGTATGGTGATCCTGGGGACCGTACATGGTCACGTGATCAATTGCCTTGATTTGTGGTAGCAAGTAATTTACCAAGACCCGTTCCTGGTGTTCAATGCTCTCCCAGCCAATCGTTTGGAGGTAGGTAATTGCGGCTCCCAGGCCAACGACCCCACTAATATCTGGGGTTCCCGCTTCAAACCCCAGTGGCGCTTTTTTGAACGTCGTTTGTTCACGGGTGACGGTTTCGACCATCTCTCCACCAAACTGAACTGGGCGAAGCAGGTCATGGAGTTGTTCACGGACGTACAGGACGCCGATCCCGGTTGGCCCATACATTTTATGGCCCGAAAAAGCCACCAAATCGGCATCCCATTCCTGCACATCTAATGGATGATGGCCAACAAATTGAGCAGCGTCCACGACAAACCAGGCATGTGCCGCATGAGCTAATTTACCGAGCTGTTTTACCGGGTTCACCGTGCCTAAAACGTTTGAAGCCGCTGCAACGGCAACAATCTTCGTTTGTGGTGTGATCTGTTCTTGAGCCGATTGAAGATCCAATTCCTGGTGATCATTCAATTCGATATATTTGAGCACCGCTCCGGTACGCTTCGCCACTTCCTGCCATGGTACCAAATTACTATGGTGTTCCATGATCGAAATCACAATTTCATCACCCGGTTGCAGGATTTGGTCACCGAGCCCCCTAGCCACCAAGTTGAGACTTTCGGTCGTTGAGCGGGTAAAAACAATCTCGTCCGCAGAAGCGGCATGGATGAAATTAGCTACTTGCTGCCGAACGCGTTCGTAGTGTTCTGTGGCCCGCTCTGCTAAGGTATGCACACCACGATGCACGTTCGCATTTTCGGTTAAATAATAGTTTCGCATCGCGTCCAACACTGACACAGGAGTTTGTGAAGTCGCCGCATTATCAAAATAAACCAACGGCTCCCCATTCACCCGTTGTTCCAGAATTGGAAAGTCAGCCCGGACTTGTTGAAGATTAATCACGAATTACTGCGCCCCATTCTAATTATTTTTGACGACGATTTTTACGATAACTCCAGACCGTTCCGATAATAAAGCATACGACGACAATGATTACGTAAATCCACCAACTCATCTTGATCCTCCTAATTTTTCATAAAATAAAAGAGGCTTGAAAACCTCGTTTTCAAACCTCTTAATTATAACATTGTTGGATAAAAATTAGTGTTCTTGAACTTGATCTGGGTGAGCCATTTCCCAACGGTGTTCAGTAAAGAAGTAGATCGCAATTAATGCGAAACAAATTGCTGGAACAAGGAAGGAAAGTTGCATTGAGCCAGAAAGGTCAGAAACCCGACCCATGAGCAATGGAACAAGTGAACCACCGATTAAGGACATAACCATGAAGGCACCACCAGTTTCGGTGTACTTCTTTTCGTGGATTTGGTCCAAACCATGGGAGTAAATCGTTGGCCAGAATGGTCCGAAGAAGAAGTCACTCATTACGGCACCCCAGATAGCTGCAGTTCCGTGGTAAGTGAAGGCAAAGACTAAGCTCAAAGTGCCAAGGATTCCGTACCAAGCCATAACCTTGGTGATGGAGAAGCGGTGCATCAACCAAGTAGCAGGCAACTTACCAATGAAGAAGGCAGCGTAACCGATAATCATGTAGTTAGTTGCGGCGTGGTCAGTAATACCAGGGATGATCCGCAAAGCAAACCGAATGGTAAAGGACCAGACACAGGTTTGCATTCCGGCGTAAAGGAATTGAGCACCAACGGCCTTCATGAAGCGACTGTTGTGAATTAAGTAGCTAACTGATTCGCCAGTTGATGGCTTCTTTTCTTCAACACCACTAGCATCCTTCTTAGTAGCAGCCTTGGAATAAGGCATGTGAGTAACGGCAATCAAGATGAAGAGAATAATCAGGGCAACCAGGATGTACTTGTAAGGCTTCAAAGTCAATTGCAGCACTTCTTTGTTGTAAGCAAGCTTTTGAGCTGCATTCATGCCCTTAACTTCGTCTTCCATGTTACCGTGGCCGGCAAAGACAAGGTACTTACCTAACACGATCCCAGTAATGTTACCAATTGGAATCAATAATTGAGAAATGTTGATCCGCAGGTTAGCACTACTCTTCGGTCCCATCATCGTAGCGTAAGTATCACAGGAAGTTTCCAAGAAACTTAAACCAATGGCGATAACGAAGACGGCACCCAGGAACATTCCGTAAGTAGCCATGTGAGAAGCTGGGAAGAACAATGCACATCCGATAATAAAGAATGTCAAACCAGTTAAAATAGCAAATTTATACGTGTTCTTCCGAATAATTGATGCGGCAGGTAAAGCGATTAAGAAGTAACCACCGTAGAAAGCAAATTGAACAAGTGCGGTTGCCGTATCGTTTAAAGTAAAGACGGTCTTGAACTGAGTGATCAAGATGTCATTCAATGCTGCGGCCATTGCCCAGAATGGGAAGACCAAGGTAACTAAAATGTATTGCCAAATTGGCGTTTTACTTAAATAACCATCAGGTAATTGAACCCATGATTGCTTTTTTGGAGCGTCCATGTTTTAACCTCTTTCTAAATAACGACCTAGAACGTTACGCCAGATTCAAGAATGACGTTGGAGAATGGTGTCATTTCACCAGTCCGGATGAAGGCATGCGTCTTCGCCAAGTTTTTCTTCAGATCGGCGTGAGGCATGAATTCAATTTCAACATCTGGCAAAGCCTTCTTGATGTTTTCTAATTGTTGGGGGTTGTCAGTCTTGATTTCGTCAGCCAAGTAGATCTTTTGAACCTTGAGTTCCTTCAAAACGTTGTTTAAGACGTCCATGAAGCTTGGTTCTTCTTTATCTAAGCAAAGGTCAATCTTCTTGGTGCCCATTGGAACTGGCATACCGGCATCACCAATTGATAACCAGTCCATGTGACCCATTCCAGCCACAACGGAAGCAACCTCTGAATTTAAAATTCCAGTCTTTTTCATTTTAATGTTCTCCTTTCAAAAATCCTATTTGCCGCTTTCGGCAAGTGCGGCCTTCACTTCGTCGTAAGTTGGAATTGAAGGAGCGGCACCCATCTTTTGAACCGTTAAGCTTGAAGCCCGTTGAGCATAAACCAGTGCATCAGCAATGTTGCTCAAATCGGTCTTCAATTGTGAAGTCAACGCACCGATGAACGTATCACCAGCAGCAGTCGTATCAACGGCCTTGACCTTGAAGGCTGGTACCAAACCATGACCATCTGGTGTGGAATAGAAGACCCCTTTTGAACCTAAGGTGATCAATAAGTTTGGCACACCCTTGCTCTTGAAGTATTCAGCGGTCTTAACCATTGAATCTTCATCAGTGATCTTGATGCCAGTCAACAAAGCACTTTCCGTTTCGTTTGGCGCAATCATGTCAGTGTACTTCAATAATTCTGGGTCAATGTCTTTAGCTGGTGCAGGGTTCAAAATCGTGATGACCCCGTTGTCCTTAGCACGCTTAAATGCTTCAGCTGAAACACTTTGTGGCGTTTCAAATTGGGTAATGATGAAATCAATTTCCTTGAATAAGTCATCCGTCCCCTTCAAAACGTCGTTAGTCATTGATTGGTTGGCACCACCGTAAACCATGATGTCATTTTGACCATTAGCGTCCAAAGTAACTAAGGCTGTCCCAGTCCCGTGCATCTTGTCGATGCCGACAAACTTGGTATCAATGTCATCTTCTTGCATTGATTCACGCATGAACTTACCTTCTTGGTCAGCACCAACCATCCCAATGTGGTAAGTCTTAGCTCCAGAGCGAGCACAAGCAACTGATTGGTTAGCACCCTTACCACCAGGAGCAGAAGACTTGTCTTTAGCTTGGAGGGTTTCACCAGGTTCTGGGAAACGATCCATGTGGTAAGTGGTATCAACATTAATACTACCGAGTACCGCAATCTTGTTTGACATACTGTAATCCTCCTATTGTTCAGTAAAATCACGTAAATCGTTTTACATTCGTTAACAGTTCATAATTTATCACACAAAGAAATCGTTTGCAAGACTATTACGACAACAAGTATAACGTTTTAGCAATGAAAACAGCATGAAAACGTATACGTTCGCCGTTTCACATTCGTTCAAATTTTTTAGAAAATTTTTTCTGGAACCCACCCGGGTTGTTATCGCTTACAAATAATCTCAACCAAATGAAACCGGTTTGTTTGTGAAAGCTTGAGCTGCCACCACCAAAAAAGCGTTGTGCTTCAAGTCGCGCAACGCTTGGAAAATAAGGATTAAGCACCAACTAATTCATTGGTCACATCAATTCCCAATTTCTTTTGTAAAGCAGGCAATTCTGCGGCTATTGGGTATGAGGTTTGACTACCTTCACGGGTAACCGTCACTGCGGCATAGGCATTGGCGTGTTTCAAAGCAGTGCTAATGTCTTCCCCTTGTGTATAGTAGTGGGAGAAGGCCCCAACAAAGGAATCACCGGCACCAATCGAATCAACCGCCTTGACCTTGTAAGAAGGAATTAATTCTTCGTGATCCTTATCAACCCAGAGCGCACCCCGGGAACCAATTGTCACAATCACGTTCTTGACGCCCAAGTCAACTAACTTGTGTGCAGCGGCCTTAATTTGGTCAATCGTGTCAATTGGCATCTTCGTTAACCGCCCCAGTTCGGTCTCATTTGGTGAGTAGAATTTACACATTGCGACGTGTTGAATATCAATGTGGTCGTTGGCAGGCGCCGGATTTAGCATAACTGGTACACCATATTCGTGAGCCATTTCAATTGCCTTATAGTCAGTTGCTAACGAGATTTCTTGTTGAAGGACAATCAACTTGGAGTTTTTGATAATGTCACAGTAATCCTCGAGGGCTTCTGGAGTCAATTCACTATTGGCCCCTTGAACAATAATGATGCTGTTCATGTTGCCTTGAATAAAGCATGGCGCAACCCCATTACTCTTTTTGCCCACACTAACTCCAGAAACGTCGATGCCGCTTTCCTTGAAGTGCTTAAGATACTCACGCCCCAGCATATCAGATCCAACTTTTGAAATCATCGCCACATTGGAACCAAGTTGTGAGGCGGCATAAGCTTGGTTAGCCCCTTTACCACCAAAGGCCATGTGAAAATCTGGCGCCGCAACGGTTTCCCCTAGTTCCGGCATCCGGTCAACATCCGTTGAAAGCTCCATCATGTTGGAACCAATTACTGTAATATCGTGAGTCATCTTAAACCCCTCCTATTTTTCAAGTCCTGTAACTACGTGGAAGTCTTTTTCTTCACCTGGTTGAAGCATGATCAGTGTGCCGGCTTCGCGGGCAGCATGCTGCCCTTCTGGCGTACAAGTTCCTGGTAAACAGTATGCTGCAACTTGTTGATCAGCATTATAGAGAATCCACCGGGTAACAATTGGCAAGTTTTCGGTGCTGTAAGTCGTTAAAATGCTGTGCCCATTGCCCAGATCCATCCGGAATTCAGCCTTGTCCGTGTATTGACGCAAGTCCTTAGAGAAGAAGACAATTTCTGGGTCGTAATGACTAGCGTCGTCAAGTTTATCAATCAACTTGCCGCTCTTTTCCAATTCATCAGTAAACTTCGTCCATTCTGGTGTTGGGTGAACGTGGTCAGGAACGGAAGTCCGTAATTGGAAGGCCTCGTCAGGAATATTGGAAGTCATAACGGCATTGTCAACGTAGGTGTAGCAAAGGTGGCACATGTATTGCAACGTCATTGGTGCACAGCCTGACAGGTTCTTAACGTGTTGCCGAATGTCGAAGAGACCGCTGTCCTTGTGCAGGGTGACGGAAGGTGTTTCGATGTAGTGGTCACCAAAGCCTTTGATATATTCGTAGTCACTCTTGACGGTGAGGGTATCATCACCGATTTCTAAGTATGCGTGGTCCATCCGCGCAGTAGCGGCTTCCCCGTGTTGAACGTGGGTGTCTTCAGGACCAGGGTTCCCATTGGCAAGTAATCCAGAAGTAAATTCAAAGGCACCGTATGTATCGGCAATTTGGTTTCCCCAGTGTGGTTGTTTGAAACCATCCTTTTCCTTTAATTGAATCCCGTCAAAGACAGCATCCCAAATGATTAGGCCATAAAATGGCAACAAGGTTAAATAACCACGGCTGTTAGATACCTTGATTGCTTCGACCCCAGCCGGAAACTTGTAGGTTTCTGCCTTGAAGTGATCATCTTCGTACAATAAGTACTTGGCGTCAGAGAACATTGCATG
Source organism: Limosilactobacillus caecicola (assembly GCF_943192935.1). Classification (GTDB taxonomy): domain Bacteria; phylum Bacillota; class Bacilli; order Lactobacillales; family Lactobacillaceae; genus Limosilactobacillus; species Limosilactobacillus caecicola. The sequence continues at coordinate 257,395 of NZ_CALPCI010000001.1, forward strand.
ACTTAAATTAAATCGTTTCATGATTTCACCTCATTAATTAATCCGTAACGACTTATTCCTTACCAATAATGGCCATACTGTGGCTAACCCCTAACCGGGTGGCACCGGCATCAATCATTGCTTGGGCTTCTGCAGCGCTGTGAATACCACCAGAAGCCTTCACTGCAGTATCCGTGCCCTTGGTAGCAGCTGCCATTAATTCAACGGCGTGAACAGTTGCCCCTTGAGTGGAGAAACCAGTTGACGTCTTAACAAAGTCAGCCCCAGTCTTGGCAACGATTTCTGAAGCCTTAGTGATTTCATCATCAGTTAACAGGCAGGTTTCGATAATGACCTTCACCACTTTGTTAGCAGCGTGACCAGCATCGACAACGGCTTGAATGTCTTCTTCCACCTTGTCATAGTGACCGGACTTCATTTCACCGATGTTCATCACCATGTCAAGTTCATCGACGCCGTTATCAATCGCATCTTGTGCTTCGGCAACCTTGATCTTAGTCGTGTTAGCCCCGAGAGGGAAGCCAATCACACAAGCAGTCTTAACGTCCGTGCCTTCAAGTGCCTTGTGCGTCTTTGCAACCCAGTAAGGATTGATCATGACGGTGTGGAAATGATTGTCAATTGCTTGTTTGATAACCGTGTCCACTTGTTCTTCAGTTGCGTCTGGTGCCAACAACGTGTGGTCAATATATTTGTTAAATTCCATAATGAATAAAATCCTCCTCCGCAATCTAACATGATTGCGCTTTCATGTTTTGAATACGTTTTCATGTTAACCCTTGCTTTTACATTTGTAAATAGCTAAAATGAAAAATAGTAAAAGACAAGCGTTTGCAAACGGAGGTGATGATCTTGTCACTGTCAGCTAAAAATACCGCCCAAATGAAGGCGGCTGTAGAAGTCAGTCGGTTATACTATCTCGATAAAATTAGCCAAACGGCAATTGCCAAAAAGTTAAATTTATCGCGACCGACAATCTCGCGACTCCTCCAGTTGGCCCAAGACCAAAATATTGTTCAAATTAAAATTAATAACCCATTTGAAAAAGTACCGGATCTGCCTCAAAAATTAGCAACGAAGTATGGCCTCAAAAAGGTCTTAATTGCAGATCAAATTGGATCTTCGTATACTAGTGTCCTAGACCAGATTGGGGAATTAGCGGCTCACTATTTGAGTACTGTTGTCCAAAATAATGACATCATCGGTTTGACATGGGGAACGACAATGGCGGCAGTGGCTAAACATCTCACAACAAACGCCCGCCAGAACGTCTCGACGGTCTATCTCAAGGGAACGGTTTCCAATTCGACGCACAATAACTATTCCAGCATTGTGACGGAACGTTTTAATACTGCTTTCCACACCCAAACCGAAATCTTACCAGTGCCCGTGATCTTTGACCATCAAAAAACCCATGATATTGTGTCCCAAGACCAATTTATCAAGCGCATCATTCAAAAAGGTCAGCAAGCCCAAATCGCCCTGTATACCGTCGGAACGGTCCGACCGGAAGCGATGCTCTTCCAGCTTGGCTATTTTAACCAAGCCCAAATTAACTATTTGGAAGAACACGCGGTTGGCGATATTTTGTCCCAGTTTATCAATAAAGATGGTACGATTGCGGCCCCAAAGATTGCCGAGCGGACGATGTCCCTAAATCCCAGCGAACTCAAGAAGAAACGTGAATCCATTTTAGTGGCCGGGGGAATTGAAAAATTACCCGCCATTCACGCGGCTTTATGTGGTGGCTACCCCAACGTTCTGATCACAGATATTGTTGACGCACAGAAGTTACTGACGATGTAAAGGAGATTCGAATGGAAGAAGTTAACCTCAAAGGCGGTTCACTCAAATTAAATCAACTCAATAGCATTTTTGAAACCATTCCGGTAGAATTCGATTTTATCGATGAACACGACATTATTCGGTGGTCGTCTGCTAATCGGCACCGACTCTTTAAACGAACCGCTGATGACCTCGGCAAACATGTGTTGGAAGTTCATCCCGGCCACAGTCAAAAGCATGTGAAGCAGGTTCTCCACGACATGCACAGTGGTGGTCGTGATTCAATTAATTTAATGATTAAGTACCATGATCGCCCCGTCAACATCGCCTTTTATGCCCTCCGCGATGAGCAAAATAATTATCTCGGTTGTGTTGAGGTGACCCAAGACGTTACTAACCACCAACAGTCTGGCTCCCTGTGGCGAAATCTTAAGCAAATTTTTCATCATTAAAAACACGAAGTCCCGCTTCACAATGGAGCGGGACTTCTATTATTTAAGCTGTCGTTTCTGCTAATTTGCGGTCAAAATAGTGGCTCAATTGGCTGGCATTGTACAAGCCCGTCACCTTTTCCTTGGCTTGACCATCACGAAAAAGGACCAAACTTGGCATGCTCATGACTTTATAACGCTGTGGAATGGACTTGTCATCATCAACGTTGAATTTAACAAATTTAATCTGGTCACCATATTTTTGTTCGACAGCAGACAATGCGGGCGCCATCATCTTGCAGGGCCCACACCACGGTGCCCAAAAATCCACCACCGTCATTGGTCCGGTCGTTAGTTCATCGAAATTAGCAACGCTTGCTTCAATCATGGTGTTCCTCCTCTTTTTGGGGTTGGTCACCCTTGCCCTTTGGATTCCGAATAAAGTGAACAATAAAGGTAACGATAAAGACGCCGACCACAAAAATCCCAAATTGACCAGATGGAATTTCAATATCAATCGCCGGAATCGTCAAGAACAGTTTGATGGCGATTAAAAAGATCAGGACATACGCCATTGGTTCCAATTCCGGAATTCTGCGCATAAGCTTCATAATAACTTCGGCAATTCCCCGCATACATGCGATCCCGATCACCCCACCGATGAGGACAATCACCGGATTGGACGAAACTGCCAAGGAAGCTAACACGGAGTCAATCGAAAAGACAATGTCGATAAATTCGATTTGCCCCACGACCATCCAAAATCGTTTGCGACCGGTCAGGTTAGCAGCCCGATTTTTGCGGACCTTTTTCTGCTGCCGGTCGCCTAAGAGTAAATGGTGGAAAAAGCGGTAGGAAAGGTACATCAGATACACCGCCCCAATCACCTTAATTTCCCAGAAGTTAATCAGGTAGGTCCCAATCCCGATAATCAAAAATCGGAACAGGTAGGATCCCCAAATACCGTAAAATAGTGACTCTTCCTGTTCTTTCAGCGTTGGCAACACCCTCGTTTGCGCCGCTAACACAATCGCGTTGTCTACCGACAACAAACATTCAATCATTACCAACGAAAAAATCACTAGCCAATCCTGGCCTGATTCAATCACCGTTAACCAATTATGGGCATCAAAAAACGGCCCATATAGTTCACTGATAAGTGACAATTAATATCCCCCTTGAGATTAATTTTGATAATATTTTAGCAGAACTGACGGAAAATAGTTAGGGACTGGTGCAGAAATTCGTCTTAATTTTTCTCTAAATGGCAGGATCAGTTGCTGCTGAACACCGTGAAGCAGTAAACGGTCCCCTGTTCCCGGGTTATAGAGCGGGTCGCCAATGATTGGGTGGCCACTATGGGCAAGATGCACCCGTAATTGATGTGTCCGCCCCGTTTGTAACGTCAAAGACACGATACTTTGCCCAGCGCCGGTGCCTAATACTTCGTAAGCGGTATGGGCCTCTTTAGCCGCCGCGCCGTTTACCATCCGCTTCCGCTGATCCTGAGGATCACGACCAATGGGCCAGTCAAAAGTTCCCCGTGGACGCTGAAAAATTCCGGTCACGACCGCCAAATATTGACGATGAATGTGTCCCTCCGCAATTAACCGGTCCAAAATCGGCACAACCACCGGATTTTTCGCCACGATGACCGCCCCACTCGTTTGTTGGTCAAGGCGATGAACCATGTAAGCTTGGGACGGGGTGTCGGCTAAGTAGCCTGCCACGTCATTTAGTAGGGTACCAGTCTCCAACGGCTGGTTGGGATGGGTTTTCTGCCCGGCTGGTTTATTAACCACCAACAAATCACGATTTTCAAACAGGACATCCAACTGCGGGCCCACTGTTGGCAAGTAGTGCGATGCCGCCGTTCGAAATTCATCGCCCCAAAATCCCATTATGACCTGATCGCCCGGATGGACCAGCTCGTTCATATGACGATAGTCACCATTAATCGTGACTTGCTGACGACTCCTAAGGTAGTGGACAAACCGCTTCGGTAGGAGCCATTGCTGTTGCAATAATTGGCGAACCGTGATGATTGGTTGATCCCTTTGTAATTGTTCTTGAATTACCCAGCGTGGTTTTGTCATTTTCATCCTCACAATTCCTGTTTCTTCTTGTTATTATAATAGCGTATAATAAATAGTGGATCTTGATGGGGGTGAAATTGTGCTTAGTTCAGTCAAAATTAACAATCATGGTTACTGGGTCAGTGTCTTCGAGCCCCTGCCGAACGAACGAGACGCGCTCTTTGAAAAGTATGAAGTGACCCAGGAATTGCTGGATTACGCAATTGACCCCTACGAAAAAGCCCGGGTGGAAGTCGACCCAGACGCCGGTGTAACACTATTGGTCTTCGATGTGTACGTGCCGACCCATGAACTGTCGGCACCACAAACCGCCCCAATCGGGATCATGCTCACCACGAACAACGTGCTGACGTTTACGAACGCCCAAACCAACTTCGTCAACGGCATTATTGCCCGGCAATTAAACAAATTACAAAAACGTGACACCCAGACCGACCAGTTTGACTTTATTTTGCCGATTTTGTACCAACTGTCGACCGCCTACTTCGGTCCCATTCGTCGTGCTGACCAACAACGACGGGAAATCCAAAAGAACCTGCAGCACCATACTGAACGTAAAGCGATCACTGAATTTATGGAAATCGAAACCGGGTTGGTTTATATTTTGACGTCCCTTCAAGGCAACGTTTCACTGCTCCAGGAATTTAAGCGCCGGTTTAGTCATTTGATGACCCGCAAGCAGCGCAACGACCTCGATGACGTCATCATTGAAGCCCAACAAGGGTTGGAAATGGCCCAGATGACTTCGGACGTGTCTGCCCGGGTATCGGACGCCTATAGTAAGGTCTTAGATAGCAACCTGAACCAAACCATGAAGTTTCTCACCGTCTATTCAATCGTGCTGGCGATTCCACCAATCGTTTCTGGCTTTTATGGAGAAAACGTCAAAAGTTTGCCGTTTGCTGAAAATGACTTTGCTTGGCAAATCACCATTATTATCACCCTAATTCTGATGGCCCTCTCGATTTGGTTCGTCTTTAACCGTCATTGGTGGAAGTAACCATTGTGATTGTTCACTAATCATGCTAGAATGCCATTAATCACTAATTAAATATTGCCTATATAATTCCGTAATATGGTCGGACGTTTCTACCTCATGCCGTAAATATGAGACTATAAGCAGCGTATTATCTACGAGACCGTTACGGATGTAAGGGCCTCGTTTTTTATTTTCAGGAGGATTATTGTGGATCAAAAAATTCAACAACCAGCCACTAGCATTGGTTTTGGAAAGAATCTGGTACTCGGTTTTCAGCATTTGCTCGCCATGTATTCAGGCGACGTCTTGGTGCCCCTATTAATTGGTAATTACCTCCATTTTAGCCAGGCCCAAATGACCTACCTGGTCTCCATCGATATTTTCATGTGTGGGATTGCCACCCTTTTACAATTACACCGAACTCCTTTAATGGGAATTGGTTTGCCCGTCGTCCTTGGTTGTGCCGTCCAATCGGTAGCACCGCTGGAATCCATCGGTAGCAAAATGGGCATCGGCTACATGTATGGTGCGATTATCTGTGCCGGAATTTTTATTTTTCTCATTGCCGGCTTTTTCGCCAAAATGAAGCGCCTTTTTCCACCGGTGGTCACCGGCTCCTTGATTACCGTAATAGGTTTTACTTTAGTCCCAGTTGGTTTCGAGGACCTTGGTGGGGGTAGTGCCACCGCGCATTCCTTTGGTAATCCCCAAAACCTGGTCATCGGATTTTTAACGATCATTGTCATCATTCTCTTTCACCGCTTTGGTCGTGGCTTTATGAAGTCGATTGCGATTTTGTGGGGAATTTTAATCGGGTCACTTGCTGCCGCACTGTGGGGAATGGTTTCCACCCAACCCGTCAGTCAAGCGGCCTGGTTTCACCTCCCCCGGCTCTTCTACTTCAGCACCCCTAAATTCAGTACAGGTGCGATCATTACCATGATCTTGGTGGCGATTACCACCATGATTGAATCCACGGGGGTCTACTTTGCCCTGGCTGAAGCGATTCACCAACCCATTTCGGAAACTGATATGAAACATGGTTACCGGGCTGAAGGAATTGCCGCCATCCTAGGTGGCCTCTTCAATACCTTCCCTTACTCCACGTTTTCCCAAAACGTTGGGGTTTTGAAAATGTCGGGAGTACGGACTCGTCGACCAGTTTACTACGCTGCAGTCCTCTTATTAATCCTTGGCTTATTGCCGAAGGCAGGGGCATTAGCCACAATGATTCCTGACCCCGTCTTGGGTGGCGCCATGATCGTCATGTTTGGGATGGTCGGTATTCAGGGAATGCAAATCTTGCACAATGTAGACTTTTCCAAAAACAGTAACTTGATGGTCGCCGCCATTTCGATTGGTTTAGGACTTGGCGTCACTGTGTACCCACAAATTTTCCAACACCTTAATACTGAACTGCAAATTATCCTCGGTAATGGCGTAGTCATGGGCAGCCTCACGGCCGTAATTTTGAATTTAGTATTGAATTTCGATGAATTTAAGAAATCACGGAATTAACGTTGAACCCCTTTAGAGAGTCAGTCGTATAATATGAACACGAGCTGAATTGTCTAAAGGAGTGTTTTTAATGGAAGAATTTAACCGTTTAAGTTCAGATTGTACGGCGATGATTGTTGGTAAAAAAGCCACCATTGATGGTTCCACCATCATCGCCCGGGATGAAGATGCCCATACCGCCATCAATACCAAAAAATTTGTGGTAATTCCCGCGCAAGATTATGACATCACCTATCATTCTAAATATACTGGTTTAGAAGTCCCGCTCAAGGGCCATGGTTACCGCTACACCGCCACACCAAATGGTAATCCTAGCGAAGGTGACTGGTACGAAGCCGGGATCAATGAACAAAACGTCGCCATGTCCGCAACGGAAACGGAACTCACCAACCCCCGCGTTCTCGGTCACGACCCACTAGTTGACAATGGAATTGCCGAGGACGCAATGGTCAGCCTCGTCCTCCCGTTTATCAAGAGTGCTCGTGAAGGGGTGCAGCGACTGGGCGACTTAATTGAGCAATACGGAACAGCTGAAAGTAACGGAATTGCCTTTAGTGACCAAGATGAAGTTTGGTATATGGAAACTGCTGGTGGCCACCAATGGGTTGCCCAACGGCTCCCAGATGATGCCTACGCAATTTGCCCCAACATCATGGTGATTGAAAACATCGACTTTGGTGATCATGACCACTTTATGCACTCAACCGGGATTCGTGACTTTGTCAATCAATACCACCTCAACCCCAACCCAATGGACTTTAATTTCCGCAACATTTTTGGTTCCCAAAACGAGGCGGATAGCTACTACAACACACCACGGACTTGGTACGGCCAGAAGCTTTTCAACCCTAGTGTCGAACAAGAACCAACTAGCCAAAACATGCCATTCTGTCGCAAGCCCGAAAAGAAAATCGCCGTGGAGGATGTCCAATTTTTCCTGAGCTCTCATTACAATGGAACCCAGTATGATCCATTCAATACCAACTCCTCTGGTGACCAAACAGCCCAAAAAAAGTTCCGGTCCATTGCCCTCGACCGGAACCAAAGCTCTTGCATTTTGCAATTACGTAACGATGTCCCGGCAGAAATGGCGGCCATTCAATGGATCGCGTTTGGTTTCTATTGTTATAGTCCTTACGTCCCGTTCTACGCTAACATCGTTGACACACCAGCAAATTACAAGTTTGCTCCTGACAAATTCAACTTAGACAGTGCTTACTGGATGTACAAGCTGCTGCCAATCATCATCGAACCAAAGTACCATCAATTTATTAACGAGGTCAATGCTTACCGTGATGATGCCCAAAGTTACGTGGTGGGGCGATTAGACGAGGTGGACCGCCAAGCCAAACAACTGACCGGGGCTGAATTGCAAGAATTTTTAACCAATGAAAATATCCAAACTGCCGACCACGTCACGGAAGTCACCACCGATTTAATCGACAGTTTAGTCCACCAAAGTTTGTTATCCTCTGACATTTCGTTTAACCTTGGCGATGGCCTGTGATATCATTCGGAGACTGAGTTGACTCGGTCCCCTTTTTTTGTGATAATCAAGGGGACCAATTTAACGGAGGATGTAATTATGAATCGGGAAAACTTAAAGACCCAAGCCAAGTCACTCTTGAGTGGTAATTGGCAGTGGGCCGTGATTTTTTCACTGTTAACCGCCATTATCACCGGGGTAATTTCTGCCCTTACCGGCGGGATTGGGATGATCGTTGGCGGCTTAATCTTCGCAGGTTACGCGTATACCTTTTTAGACTTTACCGCCGGGCAGCGAGAAAACAACTACTTTACCGCAATGTTTGCGGCCTTCACCAGTATACGGTTCATTCCCGTCTTTCTTACGTGGTTACTCCAGACGATTTTTACTTTTCTGTGGTCATTACTCCTGGTGATTCCAGGAATTATCAAGGCCCTTGCGTACTCACAAGCTTTTTACATTGCCAAAGACCTACTGGACTCTGGACAAGAAGTGGCTGCCACTGAAGCAATTACAAAAAGTCGCGAATTAATGGACGGCCATAAATGGGAATTCTTCGTTTTACAGTTAAGCTTTTTGGGCTGGGCACTTCTGTGCATTTTCACTTTTGGCATTGGTTTTCTCTGGTTACGGCCATATATGCAAACTACTAATGCCTTGTACTATCGGCAATTAGCTGGCAACCGTTTCCGGGGGAAGCCAGTCGCAACCGATGTTAACTTAACCAATGAACCTGAAATGATCTGATTTAAAAGGGGCGTGACTACGAAGTCGTAAACAACTTCTGTCACGTCCCTTTTTTACAATCTTCTACTTCCGATTATAGTATTCAAACCGGATATCATCATCAGTCATCACTAGTTTAGACAAACTCCCGTTGGCTGGGCGTTCCGTAATATCATATTGGCCTTCACCGTAACGTTCGACGATACTCAAACAGGTATTCCCATGGCTCACCCACAAAACGTTTGCATTGTCCGGTAAATCCGCGTCACGAATCAATGCGATCCCTTTGCCCATCCGCGCCCAGTACTGCTGGTTATTTTCCGCATCGTGGAATGGATCCGCATCATGAAGCCAGTCTTTGGCAGTCCCAATTGAATGCTTCGTAACAATCTCTTTAAAAGTCTTTAGGCCATGTGGGGCCCCTGCCATGTACCAAGCCTGGTCCATATTGGTTCCCTCATATACCCCATAAAATTCTTCACGAAAGTATGGTGACACGGTCGGTTTGTTAACCGAGTCAGCTTCATTCAAATCTAAAATGGTTTGACAAGTTTCGATCGCCCGCGGTAAATCCGAGCAAAAAGCCGCATCGAAATGGGTCGTCTTTAATCGTTCAGCGACCTGCTGGGCGTCTTGCTGCCCTTTTTCAGTTAACGGCGAATTACTCCACCCCTGTAATTTGTTGTAGATATTATAGTAAGTTTGTCCATGACGTACTAAAAATAGATTTCGTTTCATTCCCACCAACGTCCTTTCTAAATCTAGCATCATTCTACCACCAATCAGAATCATTAAGATTAGGCTACATTTTATCTAGGCGTACTGAACCTTTTTATAATGTGTTAAAATAGGGAGCGTTGAAAAAATCGACTTTAGATCAAATTCTGGAACTGCGAGGATATTTCCTAATGAAAAAACTAGGTCAACTTGTGGACACCCGGATTGGCTTTTGTGGCCTTCTGGTCGTCCTTTTTTGGTTGAAGACGCTCCTGGCGTACTTTACCGATTTCAAACTAGGCGCCACTGGGATTGTGCAGTACGGCATCCTACTATTTAATCCGTTAGCAACCACAATTTTCCTATTTAGTCTGGCGTTTTATTTCAAGCGTTCCCGCTTTTTTTACCCAGTCTTGATGGGGATTGATATTTTAAACACCTTATTGTTGTATTTAAACGTCATTTACTATCGTGAGTTTACTGACTTCATGACCATCGCAACGATGACGGGGTACTCAAAGGTGAACCAAGGATTAAGCGGTAGTTCACTCGCCTTAACCAACGTGCACGACCTCCTTTATTGGGCCGATATTGTCATTATTCTGTTATTAATGCTCTTCCGAGTGATCAAGTTTGACCCTCGCGCAATTAGTCACCGGCTCGCCTTTTCCTTCACCTCATTATCAGTCCTACTGTTTGGCCTCAACTTAATGGTGGCGGAATTCAGCCGTCCCCAATTATTAAGTCGGACCTTTGACCGTTCCTACATCGTTAAATACCTCGGGATCGATGCTTTTACTGGTTACGACTTAGTAAAGTCTCAACATATCGATAATATGCGAAAGAGCGCTAAACGTTCTGAAATGATCGCAGTTAAAAAATTTACTGATCAGCACTTTGCCCCGGCCAACCCGAAAATGTTCGGTATTGCTAAGGGCCGGAATGTCATCGTCATTCACCTGGAAAGTTTCCAACAATTTTTGATTGACAAAAAGATCAATGGTCAAGAAGTGACCCCATTCTTAAATTCCTTGTACCACGGAAGCAACACCTATGCCTTTGATAATTTCTTCCACCAAGTTGGTCAAGGAAAGACTTCTGATGCGGAAAACATGCTGGAAACGAGCACTTTTGGGTTATCCCAAGGTTCCTTGTTTGCCACATTAGGTAGTGACAACACCTTTGAAGCTGCCCCCGCAATCCTCAACCAACGGGCTGGCTATACCAGCGCGGTATTCCACGGAAATGTCGCTAGTTTCTGGAACCGGAATAACGTCTACAAGAATCTTGGCTACCAATACTTCTTCGACGCTAGTTATTATGATACGTCCGGTGATAAAGCTACTGGGTATGGTTTAAAGGACAAGCTGTTGTTTGCTAACTCAATTAAGTACTTACAAAACCTCCAGCAACCGTTCTACGTGAAGTTCTTAACCGTTTCTAACCACTTCCCATTCACCATTGATGATGAGGATAAGGATTCCAATTTCCAAACCACCAATACCGGTGATTCAAACATTGATGGCTACTTTGAAACGGCCCACTATTTAGACCAATCACTCCAAGAATTCTTTGCTTACCTGAAAAAGACCGGGTTAGATAAAAAGTCGATCATCATGATTTACGGTGACCACTACGGAATTTCTAACTCCGAAAACAAAACCTTGGCTAGTGTTTTGGGCAAGAGTTCTGATAGCTGGACCGACTTTGATAATGCTCAATTACAACGGGTTCCATTAATGTTTGTAATTCCCGGATCTGGTGGTCACGGTGGTATTTACCATACTTATGGTGGTGAAATTGACGTTCTGCCAACGTTGCTCCACCTTCTGGGAATTAGTTCCAAGCGTTACATCATGTTTGGTACCGACCTCTTTAGTTCCAAGCATAGTCAAACCGTGGCCTTCAGAAACCACGATTTTGTGACCCCTAATTACACCAGTATCAGTGGCACAATTTACAATAATAAAACCGGAAAAGTCGCTAAACTAACTAAAGCGCAAAAGAAGCGTTTGAAAGCGGCACAAAAATTAGTGAATAAAGAATTGAGTCTTTCCGATTCACTCAACGAAAAGAACCTCTTACGCTTCTACACACCAAAGGGCTTTAAGAAGGTTAACCCGAAGAACTACAATTACTCCAACGGCCTGAAGAAAGCCAAAGCAATCGAAAAGAAGAAGGGTAAGAAATCAACCAGCATCTATAGTGAAAATGGTAATAAGTCCACCGTTAGTGACTACTCAACGAATGCTCCTGAACAAAAGCACTCTAAGACTGATTCTAACCGGATTAAGATTACCAACCCAGATGGGAATAATTAAATCATTATGCGCGATGAAAATCTGTACTGACTTTCATCGCGCATTTTGTATTTCCCAGGAAATATCATGTTATACTTACTTAATATAAGGAGGACTGTCCAATGGATAAACCGGAAATTCAACAACTGATTTTGCAAAACGCGCACCGCCGTTATGCTACTAAAAAGTACGACCCTAATAAACACATTCCTGACGACGATTGGCAAACCATTCTTGAGGTGGGCCGTCTGTCACCAAGTTCGTTTGGCTATGAACCTTGGCAATTTGTTGCCCTCAACAACGAAGCTGCCCGTCAGGCGATCAAACCGTTTGCCTGGGGTGCTGCCAACAGTATTGCCGGTGCTGATAAGTTGCTCGTCATTTTAGCCCGTAAAAACGTCACCTACGATAGTGAATATGTTGAACACATGGTGAATGACATCAAGCACAAAGACTACTCACCAACTTCAGCAGTTTCCCAAAACTTCAAGACGTTTCAGGAGGACGACCTTGGCCTCCAAACACCTGCTGATGTTTTTCAATGGGCGGTTCGCCAGTGCTACATTGCAATGGCGAATATGCTAAATGCTGCAGCAGCGTTGGACATTGATTCTTGTCCGATCGAAGGCTTCAACTATGCAAAAATGAATCAGTTTATGGCTGACCACCACTACATGGATCCGACCATGTGGGGAGTGGCCGTGATGGCCAGTTTTGGCTATCGTAACCAAGAGATTACCCCAAAGGTTCGTCAGCCACTTGCTGATATTTACAAAGAAATCAATTAAAAAACAGGTGGAACTGCTTAGTGTGGTTCCACCTGTTTCTTTGCGATTAACGATTAATTTTCAGCGAAGAACTATGGGTCGCCATCCGTTTGTCCGGATAAAGCTTTTTTGCTAAAGCATTAATAGCGATCGGCCCTTCACCGAGGCCAGTTGCAATCAATGGTGCCTTACCAGGATACGTATTACCATCACCAATTGCATACACTCCTGGAACACTAGTGGCCATCGTGGAATCAACCCGAATTAAGTGTCGATCCGTTGCGAGATCAAGTGACCAATCACTTAAGGCCGCATTATTAGCCGTAAATCCATAATTAACCAGTACATGATCGACATTTAAAGTCGTTTCATCATCGCTACGCATCTTTTTTAATTGCAGTGTCAGCGTCCCGTCCGCTGCCTGGCTAATTTCCCGTGGTAAATACGGTGTTCGTAATTGCACCGTTGATTCTTTCAGTCGGGACAACGTCATTGGGAGACCCCGGAATTGGTCTCGCCGATGAACCAAATACACTTGCTCAGCTACCGGTTCCAACATCATGGCCATATCCATCGCTGAATTACCACCCCCGAGCACGGCAACCCGTTGGTGAGCAAAGTCAGCTTTGTGTTGAACAAAATAGTGGATTCTTTGTGGATCGACCTGTTCCACCCCGTTCACCGCGAGTGGACGTGGCGAAAATGCACCATTACCCAGGGCAATCACGACGGCCTTAGTCTGTGATTGTCCTTGATTAGTCTTAATTAAGAAACCATCATTAGTTTGTTCAACCTCCGCCACCGTGGTCTCAAGTGACTGGTCAATATCGACAATGGCCAGTTGTTCTTCTAAATCGGCGATCAGCTGTTCTCCAGTCACACCTGGCTTGCCGGCAACGTCCCAGATCTGCTTTTCCGGATACAGTGCCCGTACTTGACCACCTAATTGTGGTAAGGCTTCGATCAGTTGTGTTTTTAGTTCATGCAATCCAGCATAAAAGGCAGCAAACATGCCTGCCGGACCGCCACCAATGATGGTGACATCGTAAAGTGGTTCTTTCATAGGCTTTCTACCTCTCCATTATTCAAAGGATATTGAACTAATTGTAACATGACATTATTCAGGATGTTCTGAACATCGAAAACGCTCTCGTAAAATTTTGATTGTATTTTCGTGCAAAATCGCGTAAAATAGAGGTGCATTCAAATAATTTATTTATGGAGGTAGGGTTATGGCCACTAAAAAGATGATTTTGGATTTGGATACCGGTGTTGATGACGCATTAGCCATTGCTTATGCGACAGCGGCCCCTGATGTTGACTTAATCGGGATCGTTTCATCATATGGTAACAATCTCCTGGACGTTTGTGCACAAAACAGTTTAAAGCTCCTCGAATTACTGGGACAAACCGATGTCCCGGTTTACAAGGGACTCCCTCATTCCAGCACCAGCGACCACTTTGATGTCATGCAAGTATCGTTAGACATCCATGGTAACAATGGGATTGGTGAAGTTGAACTACCAGATCCCCAACGCCAAGTCGAAAGTGAATCCGGGGTTGATTTCTACATTGAGGCTGCCCATAAGTACGGCAAAGACCTGATCATTGTACCAACTGGTCCAATGACCAACTTAGCTGCTGCCTTAGAAAAGGATCCTTCGATTGCTAAACTAATCGGTAACGTCACCTTCATGGGTGGGGCTTTGACCGTGGAAGGAAACGTCACTGGCGCTGCAGAAGCCAACATTAACCAAGACGCTGAAGCCGCTAACGTTGTGTTGTCCAATCCTGACTTGCCATTAACAATGGTTGGCCTTGATGTGACCCTGCGGACCCTGCTTACCAAGAAGGAAACCCAACAATGGCGTGACCTCGGTACTGCCGCCGGAAAAGCCTACGCTGACTTAACTGACTTTTACATCGATGCTTACTACAACCTGGACATCGACAAGAACGGTTGTGCTCTCCACGACCCATTAGCCGTTGGGGTCTCATTAGATCCTAGTTTTGTTCAAACTATCAGCCTCTTTATGAAGGTTGTTTATGAAGGAGCGGATTATGGTCGGACCGTTGGTAACAACGCGAAGTTAAATGATCCTAATCCAAACGTCAAGGTGGCAGTCAACGTTGACAAGGAACGTTACTTAAAGACCTTTATGGATTACTTAACCAACCTCTTCAAAGAACACTAATCAAATTAATGAGCTCGCCATTCGGCGGGCTTTTTTTGTGTCCAACAGCCCACGGAAAGTTATTTATTATTTGTAAGTGTCGCTTTAATTATTTTTTAGACCACGCTCTGTGGTTAGGCAATTCACAAATTCCACCCGATTCTTTTCTAGGTCTTGTGGATGATTTGACTTTAATCCACAACATCTTGTGGATAACCCTATTTTTGTCCACAGCTTATCTCACAAGTCCCGTTATAACAGCCTTCCTAGCTATCGATTAGTTGTGCACAATTTATCCACACCCTGTTGATTTCTTTGCTCATCTTGCGTTACTGACCCGTTTTCGGTATGATAAACGTAAAATGTAATTATCTTTGTCTGGGGTGCCATTGGCTGAGAAATACCCATCGAACCTGCTCTGGTTAAGACCAGCGAAGGGAGATCACAAGATTAGCAATCAATGATCACGATTAATGAACACCCTGCGGACACTTTTTTGGCCACCAGGGTGTTTTTTTATGAGGTTGCATGATGAACGAACAAATTCAAATTGATTCTTTACAATTTAGCTACCAGGACCAGCCACCAATCCTACAAATTCCCCACCTGACAATTCCACTCCACCACCTGACCCTCTTGCATGGGCCTTCTGGGAGTGGCAAGTCGACGTTCCTGAAAATCTTGGCAGGATTACTTCCTAAATATGGGGGATCCCTATCTGGTAGGATCACATTCCCAACAAACGTGAAACCGGCCTTAATGTTCCAAGACCCCAGCATGCAATTTGCCCTGGATACTCCCCGTCACGAAATTGAATTTGCTCTGGAAAACTTACGGGTGCCGCGTCATAAGATTCCAAACCGCACCGCGGCTGCCCTGACTGATGTCGGGATCACTAAGCTGGCTGACCGCCAGTTTACGACCCTCTCCGGTGGAGAACAGCAACGCGCCACCCTCGCCGTCATTGTGGCGATGCAAAAAGAGATTATCCTGCTAGATGAACCGTTCGCAAGTCTTGACCACCACAACCGTGATCTGATCTTGCAACAACTAGTTAAATTACAGCAAAGGGGCAAGACCATCATTATTGCCGACCATGATTTGTCTGCATACACCCAGCTAGACCCGAATGTAATTTCTTTTCGGGAGGATGTCCGGACACTAACTCCATCGGAACGCGAACAACTCTTTCAGCAGTTCCGTTCACTTTCCCAGCCAACAACAAGCCTTCCTGATCCTACAGCCGCCGCGGCAATTACCCTTCAAGACTTCACGCTCTCCCGGCAAAATTCCTGCCTCATCCAACAGGAGCAGCTGAACATTATAAAGAGCCATATCACCCTCCTAACTGGTGAGTCTGGTTCTGGGAAATCGACTCTCTTTCAGGCCTTCATCAATTTAGTCCCCCATCAAGGAAATATACAAGTTAACCAGCGGCCCCTGCGCAAGTATTCACGACGTCAACTAGGTCAAACCATCGGCCTCGTGTTTCAAAATGCGAATGACCAGTTTATGAACGTCACCGTGAATGATGAACTCAACCTTAGTTTGACACACGGTCACCATCCCTATTTTACGCAGCAAAGACTTGCAACCGTCTTAAAACAGCTTGGCCTCAGCGAACTCAAGGAACGGGTGGTTTATTCCCTCTCGGGGGGCCAACGGAAAAAGTTGCAGATCCTCCTTATGTTAATGATGGGACAACCCATTTTATTAATGGACGAGCCATTTAGCGGCCTTGATTCCCGTTCCATTAGGGCAGTGATCGACTTAATTCGCAACTGCCAAGTGGTCCAACCACAAACGATCATAATTATTAGTCACCAACTGGCTGGTTTGGCAGACCTGATTGATTACCATCTCGTCTTAGATCACCAGCACTTGCGATACCAAGGAGGCGCGACCCGATGAACCCGAGTTTAAAATTACTATTGGTCATCATTATTTCCCTGGAAATATCCTTCACCAACAAAATCGTGGTGAACTTACTATTAATTGGCATCGCCCTGGTTGACTTATTGTGCCACAAAGTGAAATGGCAAACTTTGGCCAGACTAATTCTGCTTCCTCTTTTTCCGGCACTAGTGATCGCCATCACCATCCGCTGGTTCAGTCCTGGCCACAGCACCTTTTATGCTTTGGTAATGGTCAGTCGACTCTATGCCTACTGCTTCTTAGGGGCAGTGGTGACGACTTCCACCTCACTATTAGAATTAGCGCATTCGTTGGAACAGAATGCCCACCTTCCTGCCAAGTTTGCGTACGGCACATTAGCTGCGATTAACCTCATTCCCAAAACGATCCAGGAAGTTAAAACGATCCGGGTGGCCGCGCAAATGCGTGGGATCATGCTGCACTTTTGGTCACCCCAGCTTTACTTTAAAGCAATCCTATCAGCTTTGAAGTGGTCAGACGACCTTGCCCAAGCAATGGAATCCCAGGGGTTTGTGGAGGGCCAACCACGCACCCACGCCCGGATCATCCGCGTCCGGCCGCTTGATTGGTTCATCACCGCCAGCAGCCTCATTCTCCTGCAGACGGGCTTAATTTGGTTACCGTAATATTTCTTGTTATACTGGTCTTAAAAAAGGAGTGTTAATTTTGAACCGTGTTCCCACGACAAGTCGTGTATTAAGTTGTTTGGCTTACCTGAGCATCCTCTTTCTACCGGTCATTTTGCCATTAATTATCTGGATCGCTGACCGGCAAGACCGCTACGTTGTCCGCCATGCTAAACTCGCTTTCTGGTCACAGATTTTCCCGGCACTTTACGTGCTCATCGCTCTCTTGATGTTCTTCATCATGGGCGCCAGTGGTGTCGCCCAAATTCGCACTGCGGGTGGCTGGATTTTTGGTATTCTGACAATCATTGCCCTCTTGATTTCGTTATTGCTGTACATCTACAACCTCGCCATGGCTGTCGGTGTTTTAATCAAACGTCAATAGGATCTTATCGGCTTACTAAACGTGCTCCGGTGACGTTTTGTTAAGCCTTTTTTATTAGTTCATTCTTGCGAAAGGAGGCCGACCATGGCAACCGTTATTGGAATTTTCCTGTTACTCGCCGCCGTTGTCATCGCCAACATCGTGCATTTAATCTGGCCGGTGGTCCCCTTAGCCATCTATCAAATTGTGGCGGGGGTCATTTTGGCGGTCATTCCAGACCTCAAAACATTTCAACTCGAGCCAGAGATTTTCATGTTACTCATCATTGCCCCGTTAATGTTTAATGACGGTCAAAATACTTCCTCGAAAAAGTTGGCCCGCAGTTTCTCGCGAACGATGTCGATGGCAGTTTACTTGGCCCTGGTTACAGTGATTATCCTGGGACTTGGCCTGCATCTTTTTCTTCCCCAGTCTTTTTCATTGCCGATCGCATTCATGTTGGCCGCCATCATCACACCGACTGACGCGGTCGCGGTTAAATCACTCACGACGAACGTTGAAATGCCAGGAAACGTTAATCTAACCTTGGAACATGAATCCCTCTTCAACGACGCCTCAGGAATTGTCCTGTTCAGCCTGGCGGAGACCACGTTAATCTCCGGTAAATTTTCCCTCGCGAATGGGATTTGGACCTTCGTGTACGTTTTCTTTGGTGGGATCATCTTTGGAACGATCGTTGGTACTTTACTAATCAGATTACGGACGGCCCTCCTCGCCCGTCACGTGGATATCGCGGCGATCGTAATTCCAATCAATATCATGACGCCCCTGCTCATTTATTATTTGGCAGAAGAATTACACCTCTCAGGGATTTTAGCGGTTGTCGCCGCAGGGATTATGCACAGTATCCTTTATGATCGTCTGCACCTGACTTCGACGAAGGTTCAAATTGCCACCACGACCATCTGGAACATCATTTCCGAAGCCCTCAATGGCCTGGTCTTCGTCTTTCTGGGACTAAGTCTCCCCATGGTAATTAATCATATTAAACAACTCCAGACCCTCAAAATTATTGGCATTGCCGTCATTCTCTATGTAGTCATGACGGGACTCCGTTACCTGTGGTCGCGGTTTGGATTGGTGGACCTTCATTCGAGAACATTGAAACAAAATCCCCGTCGCGACAGTCTTTTGCTTGCCATTGGTGGGATCCACGGTACCATCACCATGGCGATGGCCTTTTCCATCCCCATTTTGGCAACCGCCAACCGCGTGGCAATGAGAAACGCGCTTATTTTAATCGCCGCTTTTGTAATTTTAATTAGCCTCCTTGTTGGAACCGTTGCGTTTCCCCGCCTACTACCTAAGAAACAAGCCAGTTTTTCGCGCACTGAGTTTCAAAAAGCAATGACCGCTACCGTTCAATTCGCCATTACAGAACTCACCAATACAGAGGACCAAAATCGGGAAAAATCGTTGGTGATTGACCAGTTAGCAAGTCAGATGACGATGCGTTCCCGGTTAAATACCGAGGTCTACAATAAACTGTTGCAAAAATGTCACCAGGTCGAACTAAATACTTTGGAAGAATTGGTTGATGACGATGTCATCACTCCTCAGCAAGAGCGCGCTTATGCCTTACTGATGGTTCGAGATGTTTTCAATCATTCTAACCACGGTTTTTGGGACCTCTTCTCCATCATTTATCAGCGACTCCATTGGTTGCGGGTCCGCCACAAAATGCATAGGTTAGCTGAAAAACATCCAGAGATTCAGCAACGCCACCTACAACGCTTTAAAAATTTCAACGACGAAATGAGTAGTACCCTGCGGATCATTATCCGGCGGATCAATAAGTACCTGAATGAAGTGCAAACGACGCAAAACGCTTTTGAAGTGGCGGCTGTCCGGCGAACCTACCTCAACCGGTACCGGTTTGCCTCCAGAAGGGACCAGCTCGACGCAGATCAAATGACCAGCTACTTCATTGACGCTTTCCAAAGCGAGCACAGCTATATCCAACAGCAAGCTGCCGCCGGAAAGATGTCTTCTGAATTAGCAAACGCCTTAAATGAACAGGTTTCGACTGACCAATTAGTCTACATGCAGTCGCTCAACTAAAAAGCACGCCCGCGGGCGTGCTTTTACTATTTCACATATTTAGCTAAAAATTGTTGAACGTGTTGTTGGTATTGCTGTGGTGCCGTCTGGAAAGACTTGGCATGTGCTGCCTTTGGGACAATCCATAATTCCTTTGGCCCCCGCGTTGCTCGATAGTTAGTGTAAACCATCTGTGTTGGGACGAAATTATCCTTCGCACCGTGGATAAAGAGCATTGGTCGGTGGTTATGATGAAGTGACGCAACCGAACTGGCCTCCGTCGTAAAGAAGCCGTTGGCAATCCGGTTGACGATACTGAGTGACAATTCTGCTGGTTTAGCAACGAACGCCGGTAAATGATACAGAGTGCCCGCTTCGTGATCTAACTCGGCGGCCAAACTGGTGTAACCACAATCTTCGATAAAGGCCTTAACCTGCTTTGGGAGCTTAATTCCACTGGTCATCATCGTCGTGGCACCACCCATGCTGACCCCGAACATCACAATTTGGCTCTTTTGACCGTTTTTCTTAATCAAGCGGTTAATCCACTTGCGCTCGTCATACCGCTCTGGCCACCCATAACCAATGTACTTACCTTGGCTTTGACCATGCGCTCTCGCGTCTGGTAGGAGGACGTTGTAACCCAGTTGATGGAACATCGCAGCATACGCCCCCATCGTTTCCTTATTATTCATAAAACCATGACAAATTAAAACACTCTTGGCCGTTGGCTTGCTAGCCGGAATGTAGTCAGCAACCAACCGGTAGTGTTTGCTAGCCGACATCATCGTCCATTTTTGCTTATGGACGTTTTTAAACCACTTCTTTTGTTTATAAAGTGGATCAGATTTCCGTAAAGTCTGTTGATTACTACTAATGAATGACTTGTGTCCTGGAACCATGCCGACTTTGAAAAAGTATAGCCCAGCTGCCAACCAAAGGACCACTAAAATACCACAGATCCAGGCAAGCCAGCGCCATAAATGATGTTTTCGTTGTTGTTTCATGTTTTTCATTTCTCTCCTATCCCAATCATAGCGACCATTTTAGCGCATTTAGGAGGAAAATGCAGCAACATTTTCCACGAAGCGTGGTTCGATGGTAAAATAGAGCTAGCTAACAAAAGGGGGAAGTAATGATGTTTCCTGAACGTCTTCGAGCTTTACGACGCGGACAAAAGATTACTTTAAAACAGCTCGCCACCGAGTTAAATAAAAATTTAGAGCCAAATGAACGCCCCAATACCGCTTCACAAATTGGTAATTGGGAGCGGGGCATTCGGACACCGTCCTACATCGAAGCCAAAAAATTAGCGGAGTTCTTTGACGTGAGCCTCGATTACCTCACCGGTAAAGAGGATCACGACGATTACGACCTCGCTAAATTATTCTTTTCAAGTAAGAATCTCACATTTAACCATACCAAATTATCTAGCGAAGACCGCTACGAAATTTTCCAATTAATCGACGGTTACCTCACTGGTCGGAACCACCGGAAAGATACTGATACCTTCTACGGTAAGCAAGAAGAACTCAATTTGCACTTTAATTAAGAAGGCCGCCCATGAATCCAAAACAACTTAAAAAACTAAAAAAGCAATACCACCGGGCCCATGCCGCAGTCAAAAAGACCCCCTATATTCAGCAATTAGAGCAGTATGCAGATTTGTTTAAGGATTTTTCCAGCATCAAATTTTTGATTAACAACGCTCTACTGAGCGACCGGCTCTTACGTTCCGGACTTCTTCCCCAACCATTGCCAAAAATGCTCTTGCCTGACGACATCCAGGACACCATTTTCCAGCAAGTGAATGCTGAGTACCCAAAAGGTGATCCGCGCGGTGATAAATTGTGGAATCAGTATAGTGCGGCCCTGCCGAAATTAGATCGCCTCCTACGGAACTTTCGTGATTATCTCGAAGAGACCTACGGAATGTGGTCGTACACTAATTCATCCTTTACCAATTCCTTGAGTAAATACCTTGCGGGCAAACCAGTTCTGGAAGTGATGGCCGGCAATGGTTACCTTTCCAAGGGCTTGCGGAATAGTAACCCCCACCAAGTCATTTACACAACTGATAGTCAAGCCTGGACAAAAGAAAACGAAACCGGTAAACACCCCGTCACCCCAATTGAACGACTGGACGCATTCGCGGCCGTCCAAAAATACGGACACCAGGTTGACTTCGTCATCATGTCCTGGGCTCCCGACAAGGGTGAACAAGATTGGGAACTCCTGCAACTACTCCGGAACGATTATCCAGAGCTTCAGTTCCTCGTCATTGGTGAAAAGGACGGCGCCACCAATTCACCAGCCTTCTGGCAAAATGCTCACCTGTCACAGCCGACCGAGCTTCAGGAGGTTAACCAATACTTGAAATCGTTTGACTTAATTGATGAACAAATTTATCTGGTAAAATAAAAAAACAGGATTGGCAGAAACTACCAATCCTGTTTTTGTGTATTGATACTATCTCAGGTCAACTAAGACGTCCACTTCCTAGTTAACCAGGCACCCTGCAATCCGGCAGGTTAACGTGCCCCACTCGAAATGTCTAATGGTTGCAATTTGGGTCGCAACCAGACCTCTCGACTCATCGCATATTTCATTTTACCATACTTAAAGTAAGTAACGCAAGCACTACTTGCTGTCTTCCTTGGCCTGGTCGGCTTCCTTCCGGTTAGTGGTGGCCATTGATAACTGGTTCGCCACCCATTCTTGGAACTTGGTAACCAAATCGGTGGCACTACTGAAGTCGTCACCACTAGCCAGTTCGTCAATCCGGAGACCAGAGTTGTTAAGATGGTCGCCTTCAGCCACCATGTACACATTGACCGTATATTGTGGGTCGCGGTCCAGTAACTTCGGGTCCAGCCGTTGAGCCTCTTTCATCGGAATATTAATCAAGTTCGTTTCTAAGCGAACGCTTAGTGGATCGCCAATGGGCATTTGCACGTTCCACTCATAACTGCACAGGTAGCCACTAGCCAGTTGGTCCTCGATGTATCGGAGCCCCGGAATAATAGTTATTTCCTGTTGGATCTTTGCAACTGTCGTATCGACCGTCGTCCTCTGGACATGATCACCTTCCAGTAAATTCAAATAATCACCATACGTTAATTCCATTATTTCATCCCCCGATGATCTTTTCGATACTTGTTACGCATATACAGTTCACGTTGCTTAAAGCCCAGCACCAGGCCATAGACACATAGGACTAGGCCAATGATCGCTAATAATTGAATTAACAACCCAAATGGGGTGGACTTCCCATGAATTTGCAGAAGCCCCCCAAGGCTAATGATCCCGTAATACAACATTGCAATGATCGTTGCATAATTTGAAAAGTGCCAATCAGCCACCGCGAGGAGAACCACAATGATCATGATAATGACCATCATCGCGAGGGTGGTTAATGCACTGCCCGACGTCCAAGCGATCTCATGTTCATTGAACATCACGAACTCAATGACCATCGCAATAATTAACGTCACAATCGTAACCGCAATAATCTTCACAACATTATTTTGTTTTTGCATAAAATGATATTCCTCTCAATTAGTACCTTCTATTTTACTATCCAACGTAGAAAAGCTCAATTTGTTCTATATATCCATGGTATCATAGATAAAAAGACAGAAAGGGAATTTTATATCATGGCAATTCAAAGCTACCAAAAGGTCCTCGCACCAATTGATGGGTCCAAACAGACGCCAATCGTAATGAAACGGGCAATCCAAGCCGCCCTGCATAACGACGCTCACCTGGACATTCTCAACGTTGTCCAAATTAACCAAGTCACGGAGGGGTTTGCCTCGTTAACCGACCTTAGTGATGGTAAAACCCACGAATTGGTCCAAATTGTGGAGAAACGCCTGCGTGATTTGGAAAAGCAGGCTCAAGATGCCGGGGTAAAGTCCGTTAATATTCACATCCGGTTTGGTAGTCCTAAGCTGGTCATTTCTCGCGACTTTCTGCGTGACCACCATAATGACCTGATCGTGATGGGTGGGACTGGAGCGTCACGAATTGAGCGCTTATTGCTCGGTTCCACCACGGGATATGTGGTTCGCATGGCGCCATGTGATGTCATTGTGGCTCGACAAAAAAATGTTCGTAAATAATCATAAAAAAGGGGGTGCGGATTTTTCCGCAGCCCCTTTTCTTATGAATTGCAAACTAGTCTAAGTTCAATTCTTTTTTTACTAAATCGGCAACTTCTTCGTTCGTGTCAAGGTCCATCGCCTTTTCAACCAGCTTTGCACAATCCTTCGTATCCAAGTTCTTCATCATTGAACGCGTCCGCAGGATTGAAGAAGCAGACATGGAGTATTCATCCAAGCCCATCCCCATCAACAGTGGGAGTGCTAGTTCGTCACCAGCCATTTCACCACACATTGCAGCCTTCGTACCATGACGGTGTGCCGCTGCGATGACGTGGTTAACTAAGCCCAAGAATGCTGGGTTCAGTGGTTGGTAAAGGTAAGAAACCGCATCGTTACCACGATCGGCAGCAAAGTTGTATTGGATCAAGTCATTAGTACCGATACTGAAGAAGTCAACTTCTTCGGCCATCTTATCAGCATTGATGGCTGCTAATGGTACTTCGATCATCATCCCGATCTTAATGTCATCACCTAAGTCACGGTGATCCTTTTGCAATTCAGTCTTGCATTCTTCAAAGATCTTCTTAGCTTGCCGCAGTTCCGCCAAGGTCCCAATCATTGGGAACATGATGGAAAGTGGTCCAAATTCAGAAGCCCGGATCAAGGCCCGCAGTTGGGTCTTGAAGATTTCCGGACGGTCCAGGCAAATCCGGATGGCCCGGTAACCCAAGAATGGGTTCATTTCTTCTGGAAGTGGCATGTAGTCCAGTGGCTTATCCCCACCAATATCAAGGGTCCGGACAACAACCGGCTTCCCCTTCATGCCAACGATGGCTTTCTTGTAGGCTTCGAATTGTTCATCTTCAGTTGGGAGGTGGTCAGCACCCATATACAAGAATTCTGAACGGAAGAGGCCAACCCCATCAGCACCCTGCTTCATTGCATCTTCAACGTCATCAGGGGTCCCAATGTTCGCAGCAATTTCAAAGTGCTTGCCATCCTTAGAAACGGAAGGAGCGTCAACTAACTTTGCCCATTCTGCACGTTCCTTTTCAAAGGCGTCGGCCTTAGCTTGGTAGTCCTTGACCTCATCATCAGATGGGTCCACGATGATGTCACCGTGTAATCCGTCAGCAATGATCATTTGACCATTTTTGGCGTTTTCAGTGATGTTTTCAGCACCGACAACGGCTGGAATCCGCAAGGTCCGGGACATAATTGCGGCGTGGCTGGTCCGACCACCCAAGTCGGTAACGATCCCCTTAACGAACTTCGCATCCATCTGTGAAGTATCAGATGGGGTAATTTCCTTTGCAACAATAACTACGGGGTGATCAATGCCCGCGATATTTGGTAATTGCTTCCCCATCAAGTGGCTCATTGCCCGCTTAGCAACGTCCTTAACGTCAGCGGCCCGTTCTTGCATGTACTTGTTGTCAGTCATGGCTGCCAACATGTCAGCGAAGTTGGAAGTTACCTTGTCAACGGCAGCTTCAGCACTAGATTGATTGTTAGTAATGTCATCCTTGATTTGACCCAACATTTCTGGGTCAGACAAGATCGCGATGTGGGCATCGAAGACTTCGAGTTCTTCGTCAGCTAGACGGCCCTTGGCGTTTTCCTTGATCTTTTGTAATTCAGCAATTGAATCATTGAAGGCTGTTTCCACCCGGCTGTATTCTGCGTCAGCATCTTCAACTTTTTTATCCTTGTCGTAGGATAAGTCTGGGTCGACCAACAGGTAAGCTGGGGCAATCCCAATCCCATCACTAGCGGCAATTCCTTTAATGTCTTTTGACATGGTCATTCTCCTCTTCCTCATTAAATTTAATTAATCACAGTTAATAATTATAAACCGTTTTCATGATGATTACTACAGCAAATGACAAACGCTTTCAAAATTACTTTTTAAAAGAGGCTGAGAAGCTTCCCAGTCTCTTAAATGATCAATTAAGCTTTCTTGGCGTGGTCCTGGGAGTGGGCGTTGTTTTGACCGTAGTAAGCGTTGGCGCCGTGCTTCCGGTAGTAGTGCTTATCCAACAGATATTGTGGCAATTCCAGGTTGGAACGAGTCAATTGCATTGCGTGGTAGTCTTCTTCAGCAACGACTTCCAGAACCTTCGCGTTGTAAACCGCCTTGTCTGGCGTTGGTCCCCAGGCAAATGGACCGTGTTGCATAACGAGGGCAGCTGGAGTGGCTTCGTAGTCGAGCCCCCGTTCGTTGAAGGTCCGGACAATCACCTTCCCAGTATTGCCTTCGTAATCTTCTTCAATTTCTTCCTTCGTCAACGCGTCAGCAGCTGGAACATCATTGTAAAAAGTATCCGCATGAGTGGTGTTCAAAGCTGGAATATCCATGTGCGCTGCCGCAAAGGAAACGGCCCATGGTGAGTGGGTGTGCACAATCCCGCCAATCTTTGGGAAGTGGTTATAAAGATAGGTATGAGTTTGGGTGTCAGAAGATGGGTTGTAATCCCCTTCAACAACTTCACCCTTCAAGTTAACTACAACCATGTCTTCAGGCTTCAATTCATCATATGGCACCCCAGATGGCTTGATGACGTAAAGGCCCTTTTCACGATCAATCCCAGAAACGTTCCCCCAAGTAAAGGTTACCAACCCTAACTTTGGTAATTGCATGTTGGCTTCATAAACTTCTTGCTTTAATTCTTCGAGCATAATTTTCTCCTTTAAATTACTTCACAACTGGTTCTTGGTGAATGCCGACTTCTTTAAAGATTTGGTCAAAGTACTGTTTAGCAGCTTTAATTTCATCAACCGGATCTGCATCACCGTTATCCCCAGTCCACATTTCAATGGTGTAGCTGCCGTTATAATCCAGCCGCACCAGTTCTTTAAGTAAGCCTGGGAAGTCGACACAGCCTTCCCCAAATGGCACGTTCTTGAATTGGCCTTCAAAAGTTGGTGTCACGGCCTTGGTATCTTTAAGGTGAACGGCCACCACATCATCAATGTGCTTTTCAAAATCAACTGGCACATAGTTTTCTGGCCAAGCACTGAGGTTTCCCAGGTCTGGATAAGCTTGCAGCCACGGACTGTGAATTTGCGTCTTTAATTCACTAATTTTACCGATGGAATTCAAGAAGGGGTCATCCATCGTTTCGATCGAGAGCATGACCATCTTCTTGGCCGCCATGTAAACACATTTAGCTAAGTTTTCGACATACAGTTCACGTGACATCATCGTCTTGTCTTCGTAATAGACATCGTAGCCTGCCATTTGGATATTCCGGATTCCTAAATCAACGGCCAAGTCAATTGCCTTTTGCATCATTTCTAATGACTTTTGGCGAACTGCCGGGTCCTTAGAACCCAGTGGGAAACGCCGGTGGCCGGATAACATCATCGTATTAATCCGACTGTTGGTTTCCCACATTGCTTGACGGAACTCTGCCCGTTGTTCCTTGGTCCAGTCCAACCGCGCGAGCCGTTCATCACTTTCATCAATTGAGAATTCCAGAAAGTTAAAGCCCAAGTCGTGAACTAATTGAAACTTTTCTTTCCAAGTCAGGTCTTGTGGTAAGGCCTTTTCGTAAATACCGATTGCATTTTCTGTCATAAAAAGTGATTCCTTTCTAACAAAAAAGCAATGACGAACCAATTACAGCCCGCCATTGCTTTTCAAAAGAGAGATTATTTTGACTGAGGCAGTTTGTAATTAACCCCAAATACGGTCAATTTCATTCTTGAATTCAAGCGCTGCCGCGTGTGGATCATCGGCACCGTGAATTGCCCGTCCGGCGATGAATGTGTAAACTGGAACGCCTTCAAAAAGCTTCAGAACTTCAGGCTTCATTCCACCGGTAACGGAAACCTTGAAGCCCATGTCAATTAAACTCTTGACAGAGTTCAAGTCCTTTTCACCCCATGATTGGCCAGCAAACTTAGCATCACGACTTTGGTGGTAAACCACTTGGTCGATCCCGTTGTCTAACCATTCTTGAGCACGTTCCTTGTTGTCCCAACCTTCGTAAAGTTCAACTTGAACTTCGATTTCCTTTTGGGCGTTGGCCATGGTTGGAACAGTAGCAGCATTGATACAAGTCAACCAGTCAGCACCGTGTTCCTTTGCCACCTTACCAATGTGGCCACCAGCATCGGCACACTTGGCATCGGCAAGTACAATCTTGTCTGGGGCAACGGCCCGCAAATCACTGACTGCGTCAAAGCCTTCTTGGTAAATCAAGAGGGTTCCGGCTTCGACAACATCTACAACGTCACTAACTTGACGAGCAATATTTAAGGCTTGAGCCGTGGTATCAGTATCCAAGGCTACCTGTAACATTGGTTTTGCCATGTGTATTTGTCTCCTTTAAATTAACCGTTCAGCTTTGCTTGCAGCTTTTCGTTGTTCTTCACAGCATCTTCAACTTCTTGCTTGGACATCACGTTCTTGACACCGATAACGATGGCACCACGCTTTTCAGCTTCGTCAAACATCTTGACGAATGGTAATGAAGTGAAGACAACGTCGTAGTTACGAGCAGTCCCCTTGGCTTCAGAAACGGAAGTGTGGTCTGAAGTGGTAACGTTGAAGCCTAAGTCCTTCATGGCCTTAGTAGCAGTCCGTGAAAGCATTAAACTAGTTCCTGAACCATTAGCACATGCACTTAAAATTTTCATGATCTTTCCTCCTGAGAATTCGTGAGTTAGTTAGCTTTTTAATTATTTTGCACTGTCGGCTTCTTCTTCGTGCATCTTCTTCCAGGCGTCGTAATCCTTAACGATTAAGAAGTAACCCTTTGGATCGTGACGGTATTCCAATTGTGGAATGATAACGAAGATGATGATCACGATAGCGATACCGATGTAACCTAAGTACTTCATGATGACAGTTGCGAGTGGCCATACGGTAGCCCAGTCGAACATTCCAAGGTAACCACCGTAGGTTGCCATACCAACCCAGGTAGCGATCAAAGCAGATCCACCAACTTGGATTAAACCAGAGATGAATGGTGCGATCATTGCGTACTTGTAACCACCACGGTTGTTGGCAAAGACACCAATTGCGGCGTTATCAAAGAACAGTGGAATAAATCCGGCGATAACAATTGTTGGTGAGTGGAAGACGATCAGTAAGATGATCATCAAGAATTGACCCAGAGCACCAAACATGAACCCAATCGTAGCGGCATTTGGTGAACCGAAACCTAAGGTAGCAGCAACGTCGATACCAGGAACGGAACCTGGGAGCCAGCGATCGGAAATCCCGGTAAATGATTCAGTCAATTCATTAACGAATGTCCGAACCCCGAGTTGCAAGATTGCCAGGTAAACGGCAAACATCAGTGAAGTTTGAATAATGTAGAAGACAAAGCTTTGGCCAGACTTCATGAAACCAGCTTTGATCAAGTAGGATGGGCCTAAAACGATCAAAATGATCCCGAAAAAGACGAGCATTAAGATCGCAGTGGAAACCATGTTATCGTTGAACATGGATAACCAACCTGGTAATTCGATATCTTCCAAACGCTTGGATTCGGTCTTACCCTTAGCCTTAGCACGCTTTTCCATCCATTCAGCCCACTTAGCGAAGATGAAAATCCCAAACATTTGTTGGTGGGCAATCCCGAAGCCGGCACCATCAGTTAATTCCTGAGTAATCCCAACGGTTAAGTTTGAACCAACGGCCCAGTAGAGTCCCAGCACAATACTCATGATGATCAGAATTGGCAATCGACCCATGTGTGGGAAACAGAACAGGAAGAGCCAGAAAGCGGTCGCTGCTTGTTGAACTTGGACGTTACCAGTTGTGAACACAGCACGAAGCTTGGTGTACTTTTGGAAACGAACCAACAAAATGTTAATGATATAGGCAAATAGCAGCAAAAGCATGGTGTCCGCAAAGGAACGACCAAACCGCTTCATGATCCCAACCGTAACGGCGTTTTGACCGAAGTATGGGTCGGTAACCATGGCTGACAAATGGAAACGGTCTTTCAAACCAACCAGGATTGGCCGGAATGAAGTAACCAGTCCGTTAGAACCAACTGTTAAAATAAAGTAACCAATAGTTGCTTTTAGGAATCCGGAAATGACTTCGTACCATTTCTTCTTTTCGAGCAGGTAACCAATCAGAACAATGAACCCAATCATGAAGGCTGGTTGTTCTAGAATGTTTTTCGCAAAGTATTCCCAGATTGCCATTAAGACGTTTAATACTGCATTCATTATTTATCACCTTTAATCGACAATCTTACATATTATGTTTCTTCATCACATCACGGTAATCATCCATCGTCTTGATCTTCAACAGATCATCAACCATGCCATCTTCCATTAACATGTCGGAAAGGTTAGCAATGTTCTTAACGTGGGTATCGTGATCCTTAGCAGCAAGCATAAAGAATAACTTAGCATCCTTATCAGGGTTACCATCCTCGAATGAAACCTTTTCTGGCATAATCGTAAAGCCAATTCCAGTTCCCAAGACACCACTATTTTCAGCAGAAGAGTGAGGCATTGCTACTCCTGGAACAATGACAATGTAAGGGCCATATTCCTTCACATCTGAAATCACTTGGTCAATGTATTGGTCCGTGACCAGGTTATTCTTCTTCATAACCTCACCACTAACCCGGATTGCGTCTTCCCAATTATCGGGATGCTGATCAGTAATGTTTACTAATCCATTTTCTAAAAAGTAACGTAACATTGATAATTTCCTCCCAAGCCCACCCGATCGGGGCTGCTAATTAATATTTTCCATTAACGGCCGACTAACCGTATGCATACTCAGAATTAAAGTAATTCTGGGAATGGTAGGTCTGGCTTGTTCTTGAATGCATCGTGGAAACCACGGTCGTAATTGTATTCAAAGTCATCCTTTTCTTGTGGGAAGCTGAAGCCACCACCGACTTGAAGGATGTATGGCTTGAAGTCGTAGTGGAGACGGTACTTCTTGAGTTCCCAAAGCTTGATGATGTCCTTAGGATCTGCAAAGAAGTTAGACCAAATGTCCCAGTGCATTGGGATAACAACCTTGGTCTTCAAGTCTTCTGACATCCGCAGAACTTGGGAGTCGTCAAGCTTATCAGTGATGCCCCGTGGGTTTTCACCATAAGCACAGAGAGCAACGTCAATCTTGTTTTCGTTACCGTGCTTAGTGAAGGTGTTGGACATGTGGGAGTCACCAGCGTCATAGAGGTTACCACCTGAAGTTTCGAACAAGTAGTTAACGGCAACTTCGCTCATCTTCCGTGGCATGTGGCCTTCCAAAGTAACTGATGGATCATCTTCGGTCACTAATTCAGTCCGGTCAAATGATTCGAGGGCCTTAACAGTTACGGCACCAACCTTAACTTCGTCACCAGGCTTTACAACGATGGTCTTTTCAGCAGGAATTCCCCATTCAATCCATTCATCAACAACGCCTTGAGGGCCGATGAACTTAGCGTTAGGGCAGTTCTTGTTAACACAAGCAGCGGTGTAAATGTCCAAGTGGTCGTGGTGCGTGTGAGTTACACAAAGGGCATCAACGTCCTTGAATGCAAATGGGTCGATCACGTATGGACGGTTCCGCAGGTTTGGTTGTTGTGCTTCAACACCGGCCATCCGCATCATTTGGTGACCCTTACGCATCTTGCCGTCACCATGAGTGTGTTTACCAGTACCATTCCAAACATCGACAAGGATGTTAGTACCTTCATGAGTCTTCAACCAGAAGCCCATGCAACCCGTCCACCAAAGACGGAAGCTACCTGCTGGAACCTTGTAGTCCGCAATTTCTTCGTTGAGGTAAGTACCCCATTCTGGGAAATTGTTTGACGCATAGTTTTCTGGAGTTACATCGTTAATGTTTTTTGGTGATGCCATAATCTAAATTCCTCCTAAACAACATCATAATTTGTTTACGGTTATAATATATTCTCATTAGAAAGCCTTTTCAATCATGTTTTATGATAATTTATCACTTTTTATGAAAATTAAACGATAATCTTATGTTAAAATCTAGTTATACGAGCATTATAGTTTGTTTTTTAATTCGATTTGTTATAATCACATATGAAGTTATCATTTAACAAATCATTCAATTGTCTAGATTTTAACCAGGAGGAGCATTTTCATGAAAAACTCGTACAAGGCAATTGCCAGTCGTCGTGAAAAGATCCTTGATGTCTTGAATCATGTGGACTCAATGACAATCAGTGAATTAAGTGATCGACTTGGCGTTTCAGAAATGACCATTCGTCGTGACTGTAATAACCTCTCCCAAATGGGACGCATTACGCAAAAACGCGGCATCGTCAAATTCGTTTCTCAAGAAACGGCGAACCATAGTGAGTCACGAGAAAAAATCAAAAAAGGGTTGGGCCATGAAGCAGCATTCCATATCCACGATGGTGAAATTGTCTTCACCAACTCAAGTACCACTTCCATGTATGCCATCGCTGCTTTAATAAAGAAACCCGTTACCATTATCACCAACAATGGCAATGCCGCTCGCTATATTAGCGACAACGACCCTGCTAGATTAATTTTGTCTGGTGGTAACGTCAACGAGCATGACATCATGAGTGGAGATATCGCTAACCAAACCTTCCTGAGCATGCGGGCTGACTGGTCAATCATCGGGTGTGCCGGGATCAGCCTTGAGCAAGGGATCTCCACGCCACGAATCGAGGAAGCCAACGTTAACCGCAATATCATTAAAAACTCCCGCCGGGTCATTGTGGTGGCGGACTATAGTAAGTTTGGTAGTTTTTCTAACTTTACAATCGGCAAGGTCAGTGACATCGATATCTTGATTACCGACCCCTTCGTCTCTGGCAAAACGCTGGACGCCTTCCGTAAGCAGGGCGTCAAGGTTATCCAAGTCGCTAATTTCTAATTTCAACAACAAAAAACGGTTCTGAAAATTCAGAACCGTTTTTCTTTTTCTCAATTATTTTTTCATGACCGGGTCTTCAGCATTTGCCGCCGCAGCAACATTTTGTGTTTTAAAGTAAACCCGGTTAGCGTTGTTGTACATCACATCTTCTAATTCCTGTTCCGTAAAGAGGTCCGTGTGTTCCAGCCAGGTTGCCAATTGATGGTAACTATTAAAGGTCGCTGACCATGGTGAATCAGAGCCCCAAATTAACCGTTGGGCACCAATAAATTGCTTGGCCAATTCAACATCGGCTTGACACCGGGGATACGGAAAGTCGGCCGGCCGTTCTCCTTCAATATCTTGGATGGCAGAGAGGTCCACGTAAATATTTTTGTGCGGAGCAAACTGCATTAACGCATTTGCTAAGCGTGGTAGGTGATCGGCATTCGGAAATGACAAATGACAAACCACAAAGTCAAGTAATGGGTAACGACTTGCGAGGTTGGCGATTGCCTCAGGTTGGTAACTCGTTTGCGTATAATCACCATAATCGACCGTCACAACAAAGCCGGGGTAATCGGCTAGATAATGGAAAATCTGGCTGCAGTGATTATCCTCATCTAAGCGGAATGGCCGGTGGAAGCCGTGAAGACCCCCACCCTGACTAATCTCAAACTTGATTGCCCGGAAACCGAGGTCTTCGACGTGCCGTTTCACAATTTCCATAGCATAGTCATCATAAGGATCAACCGCAAAGGCGCCAATAAATTTACCAGGATACCGTTTGACCACCTGGTAAGTATAGTAATTTTGGTAACCATTCAGGGTTCCCTGCAACAGGACAGCTTTTTCGATTCCTTCCTGCTTCATGATGGGGAGGTACTTTTCCACGAGAAAGTTATCATCACCCCAGCCTTCGGGAATTAGGTGGATCACTTCACCATTATCCCAAATGGCGTCACCGTTACCGAGCGGGCTCAACCGTCCTTGCCCCTTCGCCCCGGCCAGTTCACGAATTAAATGAATGTGCCCTTCAATCTTCTTCATTTTTCTGCCACCTTCCGATCTAATGAACTGCTGCCATTGTAGCGAATCTTCCTAACAAACTCAAATACGTCAAAGGCTCGACTAAGTGCCCACATAACCTAGTCGAGTCTTCATTAGTTTTAAGAATTAATTATTTGTGATTAACGTAGTCCAAGGCGTGACCAAAGTCAGCGATAAAGTCGTTGGCAATCGTCATGTCCATCCCTGGACGAACCACGATCCGTTGTACGATTTCATCTTCTCGGTTCTTCGGAAGTGGGTAAGCCGGTACTTGCCAGCCAAACATCTTCAAAGCATCTTGAACATCGTACAGGTTCCATTTTACGTCGACACCCGGCTTAAACTTCCAGGTAATGATTGGTAATTCTGAGCCATCGGTGATGACTTCAAAGTAACCCGTGTCCGTAATCGCCTTACTGAGTTTTTCAGAAACCTTCCGGACATTTTCCATGCAAGCCCGGTAGCCGGCCTTCCCAAACCGAATTAAATTGTAGTATTGGCCCACAATGTTCGAGCCAGACCGTGAGAAGTTGATCGCAATCGAATCAACGGTCTTCCCCAGGTATTTAACCGAGAACCGTAATTCCTTTGGCAGGTAATCATAGGTATTCTTCCGCCAAACGACCCAGCCAATTCCAGGATAAACCATCCCGTACTTGTGACCCGAAACGTTAATTGAAGCCACATTCTTCAGACGGAAGTCCCATGGTTCGAAACCAGAAACCCATGGTGCAAAGAAACCATTATATGCGGAGTCCACGTGAATCCGAATTGGTAGGGTTGGGTGATCTTCATTGTATTCACTGACCCGCTTATCAAGGGCTTGGATATCATCAACCGCCCCGGTGTAGGTAATCCCAAAGATGGCGACAATCCCGATCGTGTTTTCATCCACGAGCTTCATCGCTTCATCAATATTTAAGTTCAGTTCGTCAGAGCCCTTCTTCAATGGTACTTGACGCATTTCAACATTCCAATAAGTGCAGAACTTTTGCCAGACAACTTGGTAACCAGAGCCAATGATCAGGTTTGGCTTGTGGTGGTCAAGGTCGTTGATGTTTATTCCCGCAGCCTTGGCCCGGTGCTTCCAGGTAAAGAGCATTCCTAAACCACCGAGCATGCAGGCTTCTGAAGAACCAACGGTGGAAGTCCCAATAAAGTCTTCAGGAAACTTTTCATTTTCCGGAATTCCCCACATGTGCCCAATCATGGCCACACACCGGTCGGCCATGGCAGCAGTCTTTGGATATTCTGTTTTGTCGATGGCGTTGGTGTTCATCGCTTGCTTCATTAATTCATCCGCTTCTGGTTCCATTTGCGTGGTGCAGAAAGTGGTCAGGTTCTGATCAGCCTTCGCTTCATCGAGGCGGAAATGTTCAATTAATTGCTTGGCAACCGTCGGATTCATCGCATTTTCCGGCATTTCTTGGTCAGGTAAATCTTCACCTGCTTCAACACTGCCGAGCCAGTTTTGTTCTAATGCTTGATCTTTTTTATCCATAATTACATCCAGGAATTGGTAGCGAACTAATTCCCGACCTCCCTTCTAAATCTTTAGCGAGGCATGTCTCAGATAAATCATGATTCATCATCAGTGTAGCGAATCCATTCGCCAAATTGCAAAAATTAACTTGAGGGAAATCTAACATTCATTATATTTGTCAAACGGACCGGAGTCACAATACTATGAACATGAACCGCGAACGGTTTGCGCAATTATGTCATTATGTATGTCGTTTCATGGAAAGGAGTAGCAATATGAGTGACGTGAAGAATAAGAGAACCCTAACCATGTGGGGGTTCTTCTCAATTACTGCCGCCATGGTATTGACCGTTTATGAATACCCAACGTTTGCAACCTCAAAGCTGCACTTGGTATTCTTCCTCATCCTTGGTGGCTTGTTCTGGTTCATTCCGGTGGCCTTATGTGCGGCCGAAATGGCAACTGTTAAAGGTTGGAATGATAATGGCGGGGGTGAATTCAGCTGGGTCAGCCACACCCTGGGCCAACGGTTCGGTTTTGCCGCCATTTTCTTCCAATGGTTCCAAATTACCGTCAACTTCTGTACGATGATTTACTTCATTTTAGGGGCTCTGGCCTTCGTAGTTAGTTGGCCAGCGCTAGAAAGTAATCCATGGGTCAAGTTCTTTGGTGTCCTGATTGTCTTCTGGCTTGTCACCTTTTCTCAATTTGGTGGAACCAAATACACCCAAAAGATTGCTAAATTCGGTTTTATGATTGGAATTTTGATTCCATCCGCCATCCTCTTTATCTTGGCGATTTGGTACCTCTGCAGTGGTGGTAAGTTATTGATTAGCTTCACCCCACATGCCTTTGTCCCTGACTTCTCAAAGGTTTCAACCCTAGTTGTCTTTGTTTCATTCATTCTTGCTTACATGGGCGGCGAAGCCTCCGCTTCCTACATCAATGAATTGAAGAATCCAAACAGAAATTATCCGTTAGTCATGTTTATCTTGGTCATCTTGGCCATTTGTCTAGATACCTTTGGTGGCTTCACAGTTGCTGCGGTAATTCCACAAAGTAAGCTCTCTTTGAGTGCCGGAGTTGTCCAAGCCTTCAACTACCTCTTTGTTCACTTAGGTGGCGCTAAACTCGGTTGGTTAACCCGGATCGTTGGCCTCATGCTGGCCTGCGGGGTCATTGCCGAAATTAGTTCCTGGGTCACTGGACCATCACGGGCGATCTACGATACTGCAAAAGTCGGGATTTTACCTGCCTACTTCAAGAAGACTAATAAGCACAACATTCCGGTAAGATTAATCATCGTCCAAGGAATTATTGTTTCGATTTGGGATGCCGTCCTAACCCTTGGTGGCGGTGGCGGTAACGTCTCCTTCTTCGCTGCCATGGGACTCACCGTAGTTATCTACCTGGTTGCTTACTTCATGTTCTTTATCGGCTACCTGGTATTAGTTTTCAAGAAGAAGAACCTCGAACGGACCTATAACGTTCCTGGAGGAACCGTTGGTAAAACGATTTGCGCAGTCTTTGGACTTTTAGTTACCCTCTTTGCCTTTATCGTTTCCTTCTTCCCATCCAGTTCATTGCCAAGCTCGTCCGCTCCAGCCTACATGACAATTTTGATTGTTTCCTTTATTATCGTGCTCATTTTGCCGTTTGCCATTTATCAAGCAACAAAGAAGCACCACATTGGCAATCTCGATGAGGTTCAACATCATCAATAATTAGCAAGCACAAAATAAGCGCGTCACCTAGTTTGGTGGCGCGCTTTTTTAATGGTTCAAATGGTTGAGCGCCCGAAGAAGACGCGGCGCAACTAACATTAGTAGGCCAAGTTTGATTAAGCCCGGTAATACGAAAGGCCAGAAGGCAACGGCAGAGGCGTGGAACCAGGATAAATGATTCCAGAGCTTAAACCACCAGGTCCCGATTAACAGTTGCAGAAGTGCGCCAATTAAATTGGCTAGTAAAATTGGCCACGTTGTTTGTCCCCACCAGCTTAGTAGACCACTGGTGACGATCCCGTACACCAGAAAACCGATTAAAAAACCACCCAAGGGGCTCAGCAGAATTGATAGGCCACCCGTAAAATTACTGAAAACGGGCAGGCCAAGGGTCCCTAATACCAAATAGCTGGCAATGATCACCAAAGTTTCTGGCACCGGAACAAGCGTGGCAATTAACCCGATCATAAACGTTTGCAGCGTTAGTGGAATTCCTGGCAGTGGTAGTGAAATTTGTGAAGCAATAATCAGCAGGGCAAATAAAATTGCGTCACGACTAATGGTTCGAACCTTCATTGGTTATTCTCCTGTCATTATAATAATGGGTCTATCTTACCCGGTAGTGAACTGAAAGCCAAGTTCCTGCTAAAAACCCGCATTTAAGCTTTACATAATCCAACTTTAGTTATTATCTGATAGCGATATATTTAATTAAATTAAGTCTATTACCCCCCCCCATCTATTGAATAACCTGGTGTTCCCTGAATAATTTAAAGCATTTATTTTGCAATCGCTACCAATCTGATTTAGAATCTAGGTATAGAGTGATTAATAAGTGACACCATGTAAAGGAGGTGGGTGCATGATTACGGTTTATACCGCTGCCAATTCTTCATCTTGCCGCAAGGCACTTAATTGGTTTCGTAATCATCAAATCATCGTTACTGAACACAAATTATACACCATTGGGATTACACAAAAAGAGCTTGAACAAATGTTGACCCTCTCAGAGAAAGGAACCGAAGAGTTCATTTCCACGCGGTCAAATATTTATAAGCGAATGCAAATTGACTTTAACAAATTGAGTTTTGATGAATTCACCGAAATCGTCTGTGCCAATCCCCGTTTGTTAAGGGCGCCCATCATCATGTCAAAATACCAAATTCAAATTGGCTTTAATAGCGATTCGATCCGCTCCTTCATCCCCAAGGCTGAACGGGATCAGGAAATGGATGAAGCACTCGCGGCAATGTATTAGAAATTTAAACATAAAAATAACCTGGCACTACGATTTTTGGCGCAGTTCCAGGTTATTTAGATTATATTAGTTTAAACCCAATTTAGATAAAATTTGGTCATATACGGCGTCCGCCCCAACACCTGTCAAAATAGGCAGACCACTGATAACCTTATCCTTAACGTCATCTGGTACCACCGTTGTACTTACAAATGCATCATAATCATCAATATGGTTAATTTGTTCAGCAATGTTACCTTTTAACATCTTCACTTTATCTAAGACACCCTTAGAATCTAGAAAGTCGCGAATTTTGCCTTCAACAACAGTAGAAGTAGCAATTCCGCTACCGCAAACAACCATTAAAGTCTTCATAGTATTACCTCTCCTTTATTATTGTTCTGCGTTTGTTTCCTTTGCCTTATGGAACTTGTTAAACCAAATCATGAAAGCTAATGTAACAATACCAATCAGTCCGATACCGCCCCATGTCATGATCTTACCAAGACCGATGATTAACCAAGTAGTCCAAACACCACCATCACTCAACACAGTGATTGAGCTTGCTCCTTGCAGCCCAAAATGTGCTGCCTTTGCGGAAGCTGTAACAAACGGTGCAACCCAAGAAGCAATATACAAGGTAATGATGATATCAACAATTCCACCAATTAATGTACGGAAAATATCACCACGGAAAACGGCTGCCATAATCGCAATCATGTATGGAATAGTAGCAAGGTCCCCAAATGGTAACGTGCTGTTACCTGGAAGGACGATCGCAATTAACAGTGTAATCGGCACCAAAATCAAGGCTGATGACAGAACAGTTTCATTACCTGCAGCTAAAGCACTATCCATACCGATGTACAAATTGCGGCCTGGGAAACGTTTCTTAATGAAATCATTAGCACCTTCAGAAATTGGTGTTAATCCTTCCATCAACAATGATACCATCCGTGGCATTAAGACTAAGACAGCCGCTGTCTTTACACCTAATTGTAAAGTCTTAGCAAACGAATACTTAGCAAGTAAACCAATGATGATACCAATAATTAATCCCATCACTGAGGCGTCACCGAAAACACCCATTCTCTTTTGAACTGTTTTCGGAGTAATTTGAATTTTGTTAATCCCTGGGATTCGATCCATCAACCAATTTAATGGCAAAGCAAGAACAAATCCTGGCGCTGAAGCCCCCTGTGGGAATGAAATGCCTGGTAAACCATATTGTTTTTGAATATATGGAGCTGACATATCGGCCAAAAGATAGATGATCATAATATGAACAACCATCGTAAAGATACCCAAAGCAAAGTCATGAGTAACAGCATAAACAATCGATCCTGTAAATGCAATGTGCCAGTAATTCCACACATCCACATCTAATGTTTTAGTCAAACCAATTAATAGCAAAATAACATTGGTAATAACACCAACTGGAATGGCTAAGCTACCCAGAACAGTACCGTAAGCAACCGCTGACCCAGCTGGCCAACCAATATCTAAAGTTGAAAGGTGTAAACCAAAGTTATGAACCATTGCCCGTGAAGCAGGTCCTAAACTCTTGGTTAACAAATCAATTACCAAGTTTAAGCCAATAAACCCAATCCCAACGGTTAATCCAGCCTTAAAGGCTTTTCCAGGTTTAATTCGTAAAATTAAAGCAAAAATGAATAAAAGGATTGGAAGCATAACGCTTGCTCCAAGGTCAACAAACCACTGCAATCCCGCACTGATCGCGCTCATACTTTTCCCTCCTAAAATTATTTAATAATCTCGTTACTCTTCATTAATTCAATAAAGTCATCAACTGACGTTATAGTTTGCACTGCATTCATTGCTTCTTTATTCTGAAATAACGCCATTAATTTTTGCAACATAGATAACTGATCATCAGACTTTTTTAATGCCAACATAAAAATCACTTTTACTTGTATCTCGGCATTATCACCCATTTGATGAAAAGTAACAGGTTCCTTCAAACGCATAAAACCGATTTGCGGTTCAATGACCTTGTCAGGATCACAATGAGGAATTGCTACTCCAATTGTTTGGGTCATTAAACCTGTCGGGAAACTTGCTTCCCGTTTCAAAATAGCATCTTTGTACTCTTCGTTAACAACTCCAGCCTCATGTAAATGATTTGCCAATTGTGTCAAAGCATCAGTATTATCCGAAGCGCTTTGATCGAAAAGTATAACCTTCTTATCAAAAAGCATACCGTCTCTCCCGTCTACGTAAGTATGTGTTGCACCTCGTCTAATGTTAAACGAGACGACTGCAGAGTGAGGATGACCGATTCATCAATTAGTCGATTTATAATTTTTGTAATCGATGGTTCATTTTGCCGTGCCAAAATATATATCCCTGTCGTAATTTCGACATTTGTTCGGTATAGAATTGGTTCATTAAGTTGACTAATGACAATAACACTCTCTGCCAATGACGAATCAATTATGTGAGGTAAAATTACCCGTTCGGCAATTTGGAGACTGCCTAGTTGATCCCGTTGAACTAATTCAGTAACTAATTCTTGGCGAAGTGATTTATCATAATCAGTAAAATGCTTATTAACAGTGAGTGTTACCCAATTGTCATAATTTTCAACATCAAGATGTTTATCCAGAAAAACCTTCATTAATGTACCTGCTTAACCTATTACGATCTTGTAAATTGAACATTGCACTAGACAACACAACTTCAGCGTGATTTTTTGCAACCACAGGAACTGTCGATACAATTACATCAACGTCAGAATATTTATCATAATCTTTCTCGTAATCTGATTTAGAGGTTATACCCACTAGATCTAAATTTGGAAAATTACGATGAATTTTGGCATACAAGAGTTTTGATGTCCCTACACCACTAGCACACATAACTAAAACTTTTTTATTTAAACTAACTTCTTCATAGTACTTCGCAAAATATAAAGTTAGAAAACCAACTTCGTCACTGCTAATTGGCCATGGCAATAGGTTTGTTTTATACGCTTGTTGACTTAGTTTCTGTAATCGATTAAATATATTAGAATATTCGCTACGAATATCCTTCAATAATTTATTAACAATTACGATATGATTCTTCAATCGGTTGTACATTGGCCGAATATGACTAATTAAGTCATTCTTCAAAGATTTTGTCTTAGAAGAACCTTCATCTAATTTAAATCCCTTTATGTAAAAATCCGCTAACTCGCTTGAATCTGCTGAAATTGAGTCATTAAGTTGAAAATCATGATTATATCTCATAGAAATTAAATATTCTAATAAATAATAGCTTTCTATTTCAGGGATTTCTCGATGAATATAATCGGCCGTATTCTTAACCACATCAGTACTGATTTTCCAAAATTTTGGATTATCATTTATAATCTGCTGATATTGATCATAAAACTCATTGGACTCCTCGTCTGCTTTAACAACCTTCCCATACCGGAATCGTTTAATAAGTACGTATAAATGTGAAAATATGTTGATATTATATGGGTATGGAACTGTCGTATGTAGAGATTTTTGAATCCAATCAATCTGTGTCGTTAAAAACTGGTTGTCTTGGTGACTTAAGTCCTTAAACTCACTGGCAAAGTCATTGATACTTTCAGTATTCATCGCCTTACTTTGCAACAGTGCATTATTAATAGCCTTTCTAATCTGTTGCTCTTTGCCCTCAACCTTAATTTGGTTTCCATTGCGGAATAAATTAATATGAAACTTTGACAAAGTTTTTCCGATTGTTAGTAAATCTTGCTTAACAAGATCATAACTAATGAAATATTTGTCATAAACGTCATTGATATTAATAGCTTGAGGAGCATTAAAAAGTAATACAGTCATTACTTCATTTCTTCGCTCTAATGGAGTTAGTTGAAGTGCAGAAGTACTGTTTTTTGTATCATGTCCCTTGGTCTTTAAATACTGTTCATAATCAATGATATATCCCTTACCAGGTTCAGATTTAATAATTGGTGATTGGTAGTTTTTATTAATCTCTGATATTTTTCGATAAATTGTCTTTGTTGAAACGCCAACGGTATTAGCCAATTCTTTAGATGTAACAAATCTGTCGTACTTCGACAAGACACTTATAATTTTGTCACCGCTTTTAGTCATCATTCCTCCCTCCTCAATCATAATTCTAGCAATTTCAGTAATACCTGAAGATAAATTAATGTCCATAGGCATGGACATTAATTGTTAAACATTCTTTATTTTTGAGCATATCAAAAAAACGCCCTACAACTTACTAGTTTCTATTAGTTCTAGAGCGTTCATCTTATTTAAACTATTCAGTTACAGTCACTTTCATCTTCTTCAAAATCTGGTTAGTGATGTTTTCAGGGGTGAAACCAAAGTGTGTGATCACTTCATCACCCTTACCGCTGGCTCCAAACCTATCGATGCCAAAAACTTGACCATCTAGACCGACAAATTCGTACCAGCTTTGGCTGGCACCCATTTCAATTGCCACCCGATTCTTAACTTCTGGTGGAAAAACGCTGTCACGGTAACCCTGTGGTTGTTCCTTAAAGATATCAACACATGGCATCGAAGCAACCCGGACATTAAGACCGTTCTTTGCTAAACGTGCCTGAACGTCCATCGCCAGCTGAACTTCTGAACCAGTTGCCATGATAATCAGGTCGGGTAAACCAGCCTTGCTATCCTTGAGAATGTATCCTCCACGGTCAACTTGAGCGCCCACCGTTTCCGCAAGAACCGGCAATTTTTGCCGACTGGTGACCATGACGGATGGCCGATCGGTCGTATTAGCAATGACCTGCCAGCTAGCCAACATTTCATTGGCATCCGCTGGCCGGAAGACATTGACGTTTGGCATTGCCCGGTAACTGGCAACGTGTTCAATTGGTTCATGGGTTGGGCCGTCTTCCCCCACTGCAATCGAATCATGTGAACCAACGAAGACTGATGGCAAGTGCATCAGGGCCGCTGACCGGATTGCAGAACGCATGTAGTCCGTAAAGGTTAAAAACGTACTGCAAAGAATCCGGTTACCACCGTGCAAGTTCATGCCGTTCGTGGCTGCTGCCATACCAAATTCACGAACGCCAAAGTAGACGTTCCGCCCTTCTGGATGGTCAGCGGAGAACCGGTCCGTAG
Source organism: Limosilactobacillus caecicola (assembly GCF_943192935.1). GTDB lineage: Bacteria > Bacillota > Bacilli > Lactobacillales > Lactobacillaceae > Limosilactobacillus > Limosilactobacillus caecicola. The sequence continues at coordinate 300,910 of NZ_CALPCI010000001.1, forward strand.
CTTGTAAATTCGTCTTAGTAGAAGACGAAAGGTCGGCTGCTCCCGTCCAGAGTTGTGGGTTCTTCTTGGCAAGTTCTTCCAGTACTTCGGCACAAGCATTCCGGGTAGCAACTTCATCACCCGGTTGGTACTTGGTCGTGATCCCGTCAGTGTCCAGGTGGTCACTCATCAGCCGTTGGTATTCTTCTGGGTAAGCCGCTTGGTATTTCTTAATCATCGTTTGCCATTCGTCATAGTTTGGCTTCTTGCTATCAAGGGCGTTTTGAAAAGTCTCATAAACGGAGTCCGCAAAAGTAAATGGTGACGCATCCCAATTGTAGTAATCCCGTAATTGTTTGATTTGATCATCAGTTAAGGCCGCACCGTGGATCTTGTTTGTACCAGCTTCCTTCGTCCCAATCCCGATAGTCGTCTTGACTTCAATGATCGACGGCTTATCGGTGTTTTGCGCCTTTTCCAAGGCTGCCTGAATCCCTGACAGGTCATTATTACCATCGTCAACACGTTGGAAATCCCAGCCAGCAGCGTTAAAGCGTTGCTGAACATTTTCATGAGTACTGAAGCTCAGTGGGCCATCCAACGAAACATCGTTAGAATCATACAAGACAATCAACTTACTCAACTGGTGTTGTCCAGCAATGTTGATGGCTTCCTCACTCAGGCCTTCCATCAAATCACCATCACCAAGCAAAGTGTAGGTGTAGTGATCAATGACTGGATAACCTGGTTTGTTATAAATGGCTGCCAAGTGTTTTTCAGCCATCGCCATGCCGACCGCCATTGCGATCCCTTGAGAAAGTGGTCCAGTCGTGGCATCAACTCCCGCCGTGACCCCATATTCAGGGTGACCAGGAGTCTTGGAGCCTAACTGACGGAATTCTTTCAAGTCATCAATGGTCAAGCCAAATTGGTTAAAGTACAACAGACTGTACAAAAGTGCCGAAGCGTGCCCTGATGACAACACGAAACGATCCCGGTTCATCCAATTTGGATCTGCAGGATTAAAGTTCATCACTTTTTCGTATAAAGTATAGGCCATTGGTGCAGCATCTAACACGATTCCCGGGTGCCCACTTTGGGCCCGGTTAATCATGTCTGCACTTAACATTCTTAAAGCATTCACTGCTTCCATATTTTGATTACTCATAAACTATTCACCTCATCGCGAAAACTCGCGTTATTTGTGTGTGGATTGATAGTAATTAAAGGTATAGTTATTTGTATCAAAATATATTCTAATTGGTATTTATTGTGAACTGCCATAATCAAGGCATTTCACAATTATATTGACTAAATGGTCTAATTCAATCAACGATTAAGATACTATACCAATTTGCCATAAAATGCAATCATTTTTCCAAAAAATCTTTTAGGTAGTTACCATAAAGGCATATTGAAAAAAGCCGTTAAGTTCCTATACTCAACGGCCCTTTGCAAAAAGAGTTATCAAAATTTAAGATAATACTAATTATTAACCAAGACTTTTAAATTCTCTAGCAACATTTTCCGGAGTAAAGCCAAAGTGTTTGATTACCTCTTCTCCTTTACCACTAGCGCCAAAAGTATCAATTCCCATGACCTTACCATTTAGTCCAACATAGCGATACCAACTCATTGTTGCGCCCATTTCTACGGCTAACCGTTTTGTTACATTACTTGGTAGCACACTTTCTTTATATTCAGCAGATTGTTCGTCAAACAAATTCATTACCGGCATTGATACCACCCGAACGTCAATTCCATCTTTAAGTAATTGCGCTTTAGCATTCATGGCTAATGATACTTCTGAACCGGCAGCAAGAATAATACCATCTGGTTCTTGCTTGTCTGAATCCGAAAGAACATATCCACCTTTTTCAATCGGTGCATCAATAGTTTCCTTCATTACAGGTAATTTTTGACGAGAAGTTACCAACAACGATGGGCGATTGGTAGTTTGACCAATCATTCTCCAAGCTGCCAGCGTTTCATTTGCATCAGCTGGACGAATCAAATTGAGATTTGGCATTGCTCTGAAACTAGTCAGATGTTCGATTGGCTCGTGCGTTGGACCATCTTCACCAACAGCAATCGAATCATGAGATCCGATAAAGATTGAAGGCAAACTCATAATGGCCGCAGAACGAACTGCAGAGCGCAAGTAATCGGTAAATACGAAGAATGTACTACCAAATGCACGATTACCACCGTGAAGATTCATTCCATTAACGGCAGCCCCCATCCCAAACTCGCGAACACCAAAGAAAACATTCCGGCCAGCAGGATTATCTTTAGTAAACTGTCCATCATTATCTAAGAAGGTCTTATTAGATGAAGCTAAGTCAGCTGCTCCTCCCCAAAACTCAGGATTATGCTTGGCAACTTGCTGCAAAATTTCTTGACTAGCTACCCGCGTAGCAATTGAATCCCCAGGCTTGTAACTAGTAGTTAATTGATCGACATCTAAAGTTTGTGTAGTTAACTGTTTTGCTTCGTCAGGATATTTTGCTTGATATTCGTCAAACATCTTTGTCCACTTATCATAGTTAGCTTTTTTAGTTTCAATAGCATCGTCGAAGTATTTATGAATTTCATCTGTAAATTCAAATGGCGCTAATTCCCACTTAAAGAAGTCCCGCATTTTGGCAACATTCTCTTCACCTAATGGTGAACCGTGAACCGCATTAGTACCACTCTGTGGTGTTCCATAACCAATAGTAGTTTTAACTTCAATTAGTGATGGTTTATCCGTTTGCTTTGCCTTTTCAATTGCAGATACGATTGCATCCACGTCAGTATTACCATCTGAAACCTTAAAGTAATCCCATCCAGCTGCTTCAGCCCTCTTTTGAACATCTTCATTTGTACTTAAGCTTAAGGGTCCGTCAAGTGAAATATCGTTTGAATCATAGAGAACAATTAATTTAGATAGGCCTTTATCGCCAGCAAGATTCATCGCCTCTTCGCTTAAGCCTTCCATCAAATCTCCATCACCCAATAGCGAGTAGGTATAATGATCAATCACCTTGTAACCCGGCTTATTGTACATTGCAGCAAGATGCTTTTCTGCCATCGCCATTCCGACAGCCATTGCTAATCCTTGAGATAATGGACCAGTCGTGGCATCCACCCCCTTGGTATGGCCATATTCTGGGTGCCCTGGTGTCTTGGAACCTAACTGCCGAAAGTTTTTTACATCATCAATTGTCAAACCAAATTGATTGAAATATAGCAAACTATATAATAACGAAGACCCATGCCCTGAGGATAAAACAAATCGATCACGATTTAACCATTCCGAATCTTTGGGGTTAAAGTTCATCGCCTTTTCCCATAGGCCATATGCCATGGGCGCAGCATCAATTGCTACACCAGGGTGACCACTGTTCGCTTTTTGAATCATATCCACACTTAAAAAGCGAAGCGCATTAACAGCTTGCATTTCTTTATTATCCATAATTGACCTCCTAATAAAAAGGATAACTACTAAGTGCCTAATATTAGATTCGGTCCTAGTAATTATCCGATGTACATTTAACTATTTGCTTTCCTTTGGAGTTGCAGTCTTTGGTGACTTCATCAACATACTTACGATAATTACAATTACAGTAAAGCCGATGATACTGAAGGTTACAGCAGTTGGTCCAAAGTGACCTAAGTTACCAAGCAAAATCCCTGGTACCAAGTAATCAGTATCAGCAAATGTAGAAGCAGCCATCTTCAAATTGCCTAAAACAGGCAAGATGTAAAGTGGTAGCCAACTAATCAATAAACTGTTAACAATCGCACCAAGGATTGCACCACGACGGCCACCCTTAGAGTTACCATAAATAGCAGCTGCGGCACCACAGAAAAAGTGTCCAACAACACCAGGAATGATAACAACGGTGTGCATTGCAACCATTGCAAACATACTTAGTACACCAACAGCAAAACTAACGATAAAGCCGAGTAGTACAGCATTTGGTGCAAATGGGAAAATGATTGGTACATCCAAAGCAGGCTTTGAATTTGGAACTAACTTCTTAGCAATCCCTTGGAAGGCAGGAACGATTTCAGCCAAAATCATCCGAACACCTTGTAAAACAACTGCAAATCCGGCAGCGAAAGTACCAGCTTGAACAAAGGCATAAACGATATAGTTTGTACCGTCACTTAATTTGTTTTCAACAAAATGAGGCCCAGCAATGATCGCTAAAATAATGTAAACAATTCCCATAACAATTGTGATTGAAACAGTAGAATCACGTAAGAAACCTAAAGACTTAGGAAATTCAATATCTTCAGTACTGTGCTTCTTATCACCAAACCATTTACCAACTAACCCGGCAATTGCGTAACCAATGTTACCAGTGTGGCCCATCGCAATGTTATCGCCGTGTGTAATTTCGCGCATGAATGGTTGACAGAAAGCGGGCGTAATCGTCAGTAATGTACCTTCAAACAAGCCGCCAAGTAAAACAGTCTTCCAATTATTTCCAATTCCTGCACTAATCAAGACAACAGCTGTCAAACACGAAACATATAGCATAGCCTGACCAGTTAAATAAATGTACTTAAATTTTGTGAAACGAGCCAACAAGATGTTGACAATCATCCCGACTAACATAATCAAAGCAGTGACAGAGCCATATTTAACCAATGCAATCGCTACAACAGCTTCGTTACTAGGCACAACCCCTTGTACGCCCAATGCAAACTTGAACATTTTAGCAAATGGAGTTAAGGCATCGCTTAAAATTGTGGAACCACCAGTTAATATTAAGAAACCAGCGAAAGTTTTAATTGTACCTTGAATAACTTCCGTAGCACTCTTCTTTTGAAGAAGTAAACCAACTAACGCAATTAATCCAACTAATAAAGCAGGAGTAGTTGCAATACTTTCAAATAGATTTAATATTCCATTCATAAACTAATCCCCCATAAATTAATGAGTGAGAAAATAATTGCAAAAGGAGAAGAATAATATCTTCACTCACTAATTAATCGTGTGCAATTCCTTCCTTATCCAAAATTGCATTAACCTTTTCTTTTAATTCATCCGCATCAACAAGACTGTTCAAAATAACAATTTTTTCTTGCGGTAAGCTCCCTGCGGAAGTTTTAAGGGTTGGATCTAAGAAAAAATAATCTGCTTGATCTCCAGTAGCACTACCAATATCGGAATGGTCAACTTTGATATCTTCCTGAACATTTTCTTGTTGTAAAAGGTTTTGAATGTTCATTTGAACCATAAAACTACTGCCTAAACCTGATTGACATAAAGCTTCAAACTTCATAGCGATTCCCCCTAATCCTTTAAAACATCTAAGATCTGATCCACTGATGTTGATGCCAATAACCCATTAGTCCGTTCCTTATCCATCAAAACTTGTGATAGTTCTTGGATCACCTTCAAGTGGCTATTACTATCAACTGCTGAAAGTACAAACCACAATTTAATGGGATGCTCCTCACTAACTAGGTCAATGGAGCAATTCGTCTTTAATAAGGCCAAGCCAACTTTCTTTACACTGTCGCTTGGACGTGAATGAGCCAATGCAATATTTGGCCCAATATTAATATATGGTCCTTTATCTTGAACAACATCAATCATTGATTGAACATAGTCCTCCCCGACAGTTCCATTTTCTACAAGTGGCTTTGCTGCTCGGCGAATCGCCCCTTGCCAATTAAGATTATCTCCTTCGAGGACTTGAACAGTGTCAGCATTTAATAACTCTAGTGCCAAAAAAATCACCTCACTTCTTTACGATTTTTATAATAATCATTTGCTAATTACCCAACAAGTGCAATAATGTGACTTGCTTTAGTGCAAAAATTGCACTAGTATAATGATTTAGTAAAGAAATAAGGTGACGCAATAGTGGAATTCAAAAAAGTAAAACATGGTAAACAATTACTAAATGTCTTAATTAAATCTCCTACTGCAGTTTCGCTAGAAACATTGGAAACTGCTTTAAAATTATCAAGACGAAGCATTTTTTATACAATTAAAAAAATAAATGAAACATTAACAGCAAATGGACTAGATGAGGTGGAAAATATCAGAGGAATCGGCTACCGACTTCCTAAAGAAACCCGTCAAGCTTTACTAAAAAGTTGGCAAACTAACGTTGCTCATAGTTTTATAGAATTATTCAGTCACTTTAACTTCCCCGCGTTATCAAAAGATGATCGAGTCCTGTTGATTGCATTTTGTTTAATGTGCCGTAATAAAACATCATTAAATCAATTAACCGACCAGTTTGAAGTTAGTAAAAATACCATCATCACCGACCTAAAAACTGTTAAAACGTTAGTTCCTCCACAGCTTTCCCTAAAAAACACTAAAGATGGTAAGTACTTTTCAGGAAATGAAAACGTCTTGAGACGATGGGTATTCGAAAATTTTAGAAGCATTATGGAACTCATCAAACCAAAATTGACGTTTCAAAACAATGAACGTATTAAATATATTGACCAACTAAATCTATTAGAACGGATTACTGGAAATGCGTTCACTGATGATTCTTTAAATTTATTAACAGCTTACATTAGTTGGATTATTGAACGTGCTAAAGCCTTTCCAAATCACAAATTACAGAATCAATACCAAATCGGTGAATACTCTCTAACTTATACATGGGCAAAAAGTTTTTTAAATGATATCGGAATAGCATCAACTTCAGAAGCTATTTTTTTAGCAGAAATCGTAAACACTCAAGCCTACCAGCATATTAGTGAAGATAACCCAATGATCCCCATTCTTCAGCCATTAGTAGCCCAAATTATCCAAAGGTTTAACACAATTGCTGACGTGAACTTACCTTTTAATGGTCAAAATTTAAAAAAGAACCTAACAATCCATCTCATATCAACCTATTACAGAGTTAAATACCAGATTAAATATAAAAATCCCTTAGTTACACAAATTAAAGAATCCTACCAGGAAACATTTGAAATTACTAAATTGTCAATTAAGCCATTCGAGCAATTCACAAAAAAGAGACTCTCAGATGATGAAATCGCTCTAATTACTGTATATTTTAGTAGCGCTCTCAGAAACTCGAACATTACGGCCAGAGACCAAAATAGTGCAATGGTAATCTGTTCCAGTGGTATTGGCACTTCCGAATTATTAATCTCCCAATTAAGGGCTCACTATCCTAATGTCATCTTTACTGGGCCATATAATATTTTCCAATATGAAAATGCAGATCACCAAAACACACGTTTAATTCTTAGCACCATGGCCTTACCAAAAAGCCCTGAAAAAATTCCGATGATTAAAGTACCCGTAATTCCAACTAATTATGATTGGCAGCAAATTGATCATTGGCTCCAAGAAGTAAAATTAATTCAGAATTCGACTAATAACAAAGTTCAAGTTGCAACGTTAATGGACATCATTGCTCATCATACCCGGATGGTTGATCCAAACGGTTTAGAAAAAGAGCTCCGTGAGTATATTCAGAAATCTACTCGTAACAACAATGCTCCACAAATAGTAAGTGAAAAAACACCAATCAATTACAGCACCGCATTGGTTGAACAAGCTGTAGATTGGAAAACTGCCATCCAAAAATCACTTCGTAGCTTAGAGCAAAACAAAACCATCGAACCTGCTTATACTAAACAAATCATTAAGCTTACTGAAGAACATGGCGATTATATGGCAATTGGCAATGGAATTTTTCTTGCTCATGCTACCCCTTCAGCTGGTGTAAATCATCTTGGATTCAGCTATACTCTATTTAAACAGCCATTTAAAACAACTCATTCTAGTAAAGAGATACGTTTAGTAGTTGGCTTAGCACCAGTTGACCAGCATCAACACCTTAGAGTTTTAGCGAATCTATTAGAATTTGTTCAAAATGATAATTATTTTAACCAATTAAGTCATATTCAAACGCTAACGGAATTTAATAAATTATTACAAGATAGCAATTTACTCAGTTAAAGCACAGTCAATGGAGGCATTTTAATGGCACACCTATATCTAGTCCGCCACGGACAAACCTTTTTAAATCAAATGAACCGCATGCAAGGCATTACTGACTCTGCCTTGACGGAACGTGGCCAGCACCAAGCCACCACGTTAGGAAAAAATTTGGCACAAATTCCGTTTCAGGCCGTTTTCTCTTCTGACCTTGGCCGGGCTAAACAGACAACTCAACTCATTCAAGACCAGCTTCCGAACCACCTCACTCCCGAATACCGGCTCGAACTGCGGGAAGTGAACTTTGGCGAATTTGACGCGATGCCGATTGACCAGGTCTGGGCCGATATTACCACCGGCACTGAAATGCACACCCAAAACGACATTATTAAACATGGTGGAATGAAGAAGGTCCGGGACCTGATGGTTGAACATGATCATTCTCACTTAGCCGAAAGTTATCCCGCCGTCCTAAACCGTTGGCAAGCGTTCTTGCAAGAACTACAAAGTCACCATTTTGACACTGGCGACAACATTCTGGTTGTTTCACATGGAACATTGATTCGGACAATTTGTGAGCATTATGGTGCCAAAGTCTATCGTGACGACGATAGTAGGGCAGTACCAGCTAACGGTAGTTACTCCCGCCTAGATTTAGCGCCAGATGGTACCATTAAATTGGCAGAGTTTAACGTTACGAAGTGTTAATAACCCTTCAAATAGAAAAGTATGCTTCTGCATTAGCAACATGAACACAAAAGGACCGCTACCCGAATGGGGTAGCGGTCCTTTTAATTGAGTCATCGATTTTTATTTCACGATTTCACAAAATTCAATCGTTTCAGCATTTGGTCCTTCAATGTTGAAGAACTTAATGCCCTTGTCCCAGAAATCAAGGTGTTGAACTGCGTCATCCTTGACCTTGAAGCCTTCTGCTTTAGCAGCCTTGAATGCTGCATCGGCATCCTTAGTGTTCAAAGAAATGTGGTTGATCGCACCAGTCTTGCAAACGGCACCGTCACCAGTCCAGATTTCCAAAGTCAAGTGGTTGTAATGCATGAACACTACTTCGTTGCCTTGGTCATCAGTATCAAATTCTCCCAACTTCTTGAAGCCCAGCTTTTCCCAAAAAGCAATCGTTGCGGCCATGTCATCAGTTGGAATTCCAATGTGTTGAACGTCGTCAAAGTAACCTGCTAAGCTCTTGTTAAATGCCATGATAATAATCTCCTTTATTTCCAATTAGTTACCAATATCCAAAGCTTGGTGATGCAGCTTCGGGAAAATATGCCGGTCGGCCCAGCCAGTAATGGCCCCTTGGAATGCTAAAGCAAACAGGGTCCCTAACCCAAAGTTGTAAATACCACCCTGCATGATGGCCGCGATAATCGCCATCACTGTCGGCGGAATATATGACATCCACATTGAAATGGATGCATTCCCATGACAGTAACGGAACCGGATGATTTGATACAAGTCATCCGCCGGGTGCAGAACCAAGTTGACCCGTTGGTAAATCGAAATGGCAGTCCCGATAAAAGCCACCCCTAAGAAGTTAATCAAAACGTAGAGAATAACCATTGGTAACGAAGTGGCGTCTGGCATAATCCGGTTAAAAATGTCGGAGAACCATTGAATGAAAATTGAAAATGGCAACATGAAAATAAAGTTACCACCAATTCGTTTCCAATCCCATTTATGCATCAAAATTGCGTTCAGGACTGAGGTCAACATCCCCAGCACCATGAAGGCCCAGAACAGGGTCATTGAATTATTACCCAACACGGCAATCCCCAAGTTATTTTCAGCAGCAGTCCAGTATGCTGAACCCAGGAATTGTGGGTGGACATGTGAACTAGTAACCAGCGTCAAAACATTCCCCATCGAGTTGATCACGATAGAAAAGGCAAAAAACGCCCAACTAGCTGTCAGGGAAATCGTCCGTTCTTGGACCTTCCCTTGGACAGGCGTTTGTTCATCCATAGCTAACTTCCTCTCTTTGTGAATGTGCTTACAAAGCTATAATTTACACTCTCTCGGAGGGGTTGTCAAACGTTTCACAAAGATTTCACAAATTAATTTTCGTATGACCTAACGACGGTCCTCCAGGCGGCTGATTGACATTGAAAACGTTACACTTTTTAGTGATTCCTTATCCTTCATTAACTAGCGTAATCCGTTCTTGGTGGTGTTGTGGATCGACCACTTCACTGACTACTAATTTGGCCATCGTCCCGGAAGTTACTCGTGAAACATTGGCGGAGTTAAACAGTAATTCATCCTGACCCAGTTCATAATCGGTCGCTGGGCCTGATTCAAACGTCATTGCTGGTGAAATGCCAAGCCAGTCAGCATCATCCACGGTTTCCAAGAATTCTAGTTCCTTCAGTTGTTGCTTTGGCGTATTAATCCAGGTTTCAGCGTTCGGTAACTTGGCCAAGTCGTCAACTACCAGGTGGTTATCTTCACCGGTATGCAAACTTCCGGCACCCAGAATAAAGATAACCCGGATCTTGCCCTGCCGCGCCACATTGATTAATTTTTCGGCTAACTTGATTTGTTGATCGGCATTGGCAGGTGCCGTGCCAAAAGCGTCAATGATCACGTCGAACCGGGCTAATTCCGCGTCTGACAAGTTTAACACGTCTCCGGTAATCAATAGGTTTGCATCGTCACCCAGGACCTCCTTCGCCCGCTTTTCATTCCGGACAATCCCGATTACATCCAAATTGGAATCAGCACTCGCTAATTGATAAATGGCACTGCCGGCCATCCCACTAGCACCAATTACACCGACTTTTTTCATGATAATCCTTCCTTTCTAATCTTGATCTGTAATTTATTATAATCAATTCACTCATTCCAAGATTCCCAGACGTGGAATAAATTTACGTTCCACACCAAAAAAGCCCCTTGCACTGCGTCGATGCAAGGGACGATATTATTTCTAAAGGAGGAATGTTGAAGTGAACTAGTCACCCGATTTGTAATCCTTGACTTCAGAACCAACCTTTTCAACGATCCCTGACCCTTCGTGGCCTAAGATAATTGGGAGTGGATGTAAGAGATTTCTAGGAACGATTAAGAAAAACTGCCTCATCAGTGTTGATGAGACAGTTGACTTAATTTAATTAAACTTTCTTTTCACCATCTTGGTCATGGAAAGTCGACTTAAGCGGGTAGGTCAGGTGAATCGTGCTTGGAATTACTAGTGGAATGATAATTACCAAAATGATTAACCCAATGATGACCGTCATTGCCACTTCAATCAGGGTTGGAATGCCGGACGGGATCAAGGCCGCAAAGGTTCCACCTAAAATGATAGCTGCAGAGGTTACCACCGTCCCGATCACAGCGGAAGCCCGGATAATCCGTTCCGTTGGCAGGAGCTTGTACTGGTCATAATTCCGGTAGCGCATCGCCAGGAAGATATTGTAATCTACCCCAAGGGCTAGCAGCATGATAAAGCTGAAGAACGGCGTATTCCAAGTCAACATTGACCGACCCAGGATCCAATGTGTCAAGACATGGGTGATGGATAATGATGCCAGGTAAGCTGTAACCAGTGTTCCAATAATGTACAGTGGTTGAAGAAGTGACCGGGTCACAAAGATCAGGGCCAGACCGATACCGACAACCATGATGATGGCCGTCCGCAAGAAGTCGCCACCGGCAACGTTCTTCGTATCCGCGATCTTGGAGGATTGCCCACCAACGGCTACTTTGGCCTTACCAAGGTTCGTGCCCTTGAGAGAGTACTTTGCAATCTTAGTAATTTGGTGAATGGCCTTCGTCGAACGGGTGTTACTTGGGTTCGACTTCAAAACGACCGTAATCTTGGCAATCTTTTTGTTGTCAGACAAGTACGTGTTCACAGATTGTTGGATCTGAGCATTAGCCATTTCTGATTGTGGCAGGTAGAAAGTTTGCGCTGCGGCAGACTTTTGTAAACCAGTCAGGTATTGCGAGCCAGCCTGGAGCCCACTATCTAATTGTCCTAAGCCCTGCATCATCTGACTACTTTGTTGGGCAGCTTGTTGTTGCTCACTTTGCTGCATACCACTTTGCATTTGTGACATGCTGGAAGTGGCGGTGCCTAATTGCCCCGTTAATTGGGCCAGTTGATTATTAACGTACAACTGACTGACCTTGGAGCCAGCTGGCTGGGTCACGGAAGCTACGGTTTGGACGTCGCTATTCTTCTTTAATTGATCGGTTAACCGGTCAATCAACAGCAGGTCCCGTTCATTATCTAACTTGTGGTTGGCCCGCAGATAGATCGTAACGGGTTCGGCCGTCCCTTTGGAGAAGTGGTCTTCCACAACCAACAGTCCCTTCTTAGACGGCGTTGAGTTGCTAATTTCTGCAGCGTCATCATAGTTGAGGTGGTTTTGGTAAGACAAGCCAATTGGCAATAGAATCACGAACACCAGAACCAGTGAAATGATTGGGTGGGCGACTGACGAGGTGGCCAACTTATGCCAGAATTTGTTAGGATTTTCTCCCACAAATTTCTTTTCTGGCCAGAACATCTTTTTACCAAAGATCGCCATAAAGAATGGGTTTAAGGTTAGCAGTACGACAAGCAGCACCGCGACCCCAACGGCCACCCCGACGGCAGATTGGTAAATCGAGAACTTCGCTAATGCTAACGAAGTAAACCCAATCAGGATAGATGAACCAGAATACAAAATCGTCCGACCGGCACTATGTTGGGCATCATGAGTGGCTTCCCACTTATCCATACCGTTACCGAGGTTTTCCTTGAACTTATTGTAGAGCAGGATATTATAGTCCGTCCCGATCCCGAAAAGAACAATTACCATGAAGACCTGGGTAAAATTAGAAAATGGAAAGTTGAAATGCTTCACCAAATTCGTCACAATGCTGAACGAAGTCATGAATGAAACCCCGACCGTTAACAGTGAGATCAACGGCGTAATTGGTGACCGGAAGACCAACAAGAGGACAATGAAAATGAAAATAACGGAAATGAGTTCTGTCTTCTTAATTCCTTGTTGGATTGCTTCGGAAAAGTCATCATTCAAGACGTCCGCACCAGTGACGTAAGTTTTGATCCCACTGGTTTTGATGGCACTCGTTAACTGCTTATTAACGTGATTAATCGTCCCGTGCTTTTTGCTAACGTACAGTTGGACAATCTGGGTCGAACCATCCTTTGAAATTAATTGTTTCTTGGTGGCCGCATTATCCTGGGGCGCCAACATGCTCTTGATCCCATAACGACTCTGGTGTTGCTGCAACTTATTGATTGTCGCCTGCACCTTCGCCTGCTGAGCTTTCGTCATCGAATGGTCACCGTTATTAAAAACGGCAACGACTTGATACGAATTGCCCTGGTGGTGTCCCCAATGATTTTCTTGGATATTCTCCGCAATTTGGCTCTGGGCACTCGCTGGCAAATTGACGGCTGAATGATCACGCGTCAGTTGGTTAACGTTAGGAAATGATACTAAGGCAATCACTAGAATGATGACCCACGCAATCAATGAGAACACGTGATTTTGCACAAATTTTTTCACTTCTCTTGCGACTCCTTTACTAATATTTCATGTATTTCGTGGCTTGAATGTTGAATGCCATTACATTCAAATTCACAACAGTGAAGAGCATAACACGCTGTCACTGTTGCTTCAATCTACAAATTGAGACGATTGTCCCAATTTGTGCACAAAAAAAGCATGGTCGATTAGGACCATGCCTTTTTGCGATTTAAAACGCGAAACGTTAGGTAGTTATTACTTTAAAGTCTTCCATACCCAGTTTTCAACTTCTGGAAGATCCTTACCTTCGTCACGAATGTATTGGTTGTGCTTTGCAACCATGTCATCCATCTTTTGAGCGAAGGAAGCAGCCTTTTGTTCGTAACCCTTAACGTTCAGGATAGCATCCTTAGCTAAGTGGTAACGATCAAGTTCGTTCAAGACACGCATGTCGAATGGCGTGGTGATATCACCATTTTCACGGTAACAATGAACGTGAAGGTTGTGGTTGTGACGTGGGAAGAAGAGTGATTGGATCATGTCTTCGAAACCGTGCCATGCAAAGATTACAGGAGCATCAGTAGTGAAGTAACGATCGAATTCTTCGTCAGAAAGACCTTCTGGGTTCTTTTCAAGCGTCATCAACTTCATGATGTCAACAACGTTGATGTAACGAATCTTCAATTCTGGGAAGCTTTCGTGAAGAAGGCTGATAGCAGCAAGAGCTTCTTCAGTAGGTTCAGTACCAGCAGAAGCGAAGACAACATCTGGGTCAGCGTCTTGGTCAGTTGAAGCCCAGTCAACGTACATCAAGCCGTTCTTAGCAAGTTCAGTAGCTTCGTCAATGGAGAACCATTGTGCACGTGGGTGCTTAGAAGTTACGAAGATGTTGATGCATTCACGGTTGCGGAATGCAACATCAGAAATAGCCATCAGTGAGTTGGTATCAGCTGGAAGGTATTCCTTAACTAAGTCTGGACGTTCCTTTTCGTAAAGGTGAGTCAACAGACCTGGATCTTGGTGAGTGTAACCGTTGTGGTCTTGTTGGAAGACAGTTGAAGTATCAACAAAGTTCAGTGCTGGGTAGTCATGACGCCAGTACATTTCCTTAGCCTTCCGTAACCACTTCATGTGTTGAGTCAACATTGAGTCAACAACCCGACCAAATGATTCATAAGTTGCGAAGAAACCGTGACGACCAGTCAGAGTGTAACCTTCAAGCCAACCTTCAGCTTGGTGTTCTGAAAGTTGTGAGTCGATCATCCGACCAGAGCGGTTCATGTTTTCATCGTTTGGTTCATGAATGTCCTCCATCCATTGACGCTTTTGATCGTCAAGGATTGCGTAGAGACGGTTAGACTTGGATTCGTCAGGACCGAAACCACGGAAGTTGTTAGGGTTCAATTCAGCAACCTTGTTCAGGTACTTACCCCATTCGATCATGTCTTGCTTTACAACAGAACCTGGAGTCTTAACATCCACAGAAAATTCACGGTAGTCTGGGAGGACTAATGGCTTAGGATCGATACCACCGTTGGTGATAGGGTTCATAGCCATCCGCTTGTCGCCCTTAGGAGTAGTCATCGTAACTGCTTCTACTGGGTGACCATCTTCGTCGAATAATTCTTCAGGCTTGTATGACTTCATCCAGTCAACAAGCATGTCCTTGTGTTCCATGTCATCTTGTGATACCGGAATAGGAATTTGGTGAGCACGGAATGAGTTTTCGATTGGGTTACCGTCAAGATCCTTCTTAGGACCAGTCCAACCCTTAGGAACACGGAAGATGATCATTGGCCATTGTGGTAATGAGTCATCATTGTTTTCACGAGCGTTCTTTTGGATAGCCTTGATTTCTTCAATGGCCTTGTCCATAACCTTAGCCATTTCTTCGTGGACTTCCATGTGAGGCTTCAAACCATCAAATTCGCCATCAGTGTAAGCTGAAACGAAGTATGGCTTCCAGCCCATACCTTCGAAGTACTTAGTAAGTTCTTCATTAGTCATCCGAGAAACGATGGTTGGGTTAGAAATCTTGAAACCGTTGATTTGAAGGATTGGTAATACGGCACCATCCTTGATTGGGTTGATGAACTTGTCTGAGAACCATGAAGCAGCCAATGGGCCAGTTTCAGCTTCCCCGTCACCAATTTCAACAGCGGCGATAACGTCAGGGTTATCTAAGATAGCACCAACACCGTGGGAAAGGGAGTAACCTAATTCCCCACCTTCGTGGATGGAACCTGGAGTTTCAGGGGCAGCGTGTGAAGCAGTACCACCTGGGAATGAGAAGTGCTTGAACAGCTTAGCCATACCCTTAACATCTTGAGTGTAGTCAGGGTAAATTTCAGTGTATGAACCATCCAAGTATGAGTTGTTAACCATTACTTGGCCACCGTGACCGGAACCTTCAATGTAGAACATGTCCAGGTCGTACTTCTTGATGACACGGTTTAAGTGTGCGTAAATGAAGTTTTGAGGAACAATCGTACCCCAGTGACCAATTGGCTTAGGCTTAACGTCCTTAGCCTCTAATTCACGACGTAACAGTGGGTTGTGCATTAAGAACAGCGTACCAACTGAAAGGTAGTTGGCAGCACGCCAGTAAGCATCAACATTTTCCAAGTATTGCTTGGAATCGTAATCTACTGTCATTGTAATAAACACTCCTTCTATAAAGAAATAACTACGTATTCGACTATGTAACGCATCGTAAATCTCATCAATTTACGACTATTATGATAAAGCATTTTAGCAAAAAGTCAACCTTTTTAGAAATTGATACGGTCCAATTTTTAGAAATCTGTATTCCTTGTCTCCCAAGGGATTTGAAAGTTACTGAACACAAAAAATTCCTTTTTACACAAAAAGAACACGGAATTGTAACATTCTTCCGTGTTCTTAAAACATTTAATCTTGATCTAATGGTAATAATTCTAGTGGTGCATCAATTAAGTAGGTTGGGTGTTCACGTTTGAGGCTTTCAACATCAAAGGCATCCCAGGTGACTCCACAAGTCTGCACGCCGGCGGCTTTACCCATTTGTAAATCGTAACGGGCATCACCGATCATCACACTATCTTCCTTTTGGAGTTGGTACTTATCGAGGAGCAATAAAATGCCATCTGGAGCCGGTTTGTAGTGGTCCACCTGATCACAACCGACAACATCTTTGAAGTAGTGGCGGATCTTCAAATTATTGAGATTCCGGTCAACCGCATCGGTTTGCTTGCTGGAAACGATGAACAGGTTTTTATGGCGTTGGGTTAACTTATCCAGCATTGCTTGGATCCCTGGATATAACTTAGTAGATTCCAATTCGTAATCGCTGTAAACTTCGCGGAAACGGTCCACGACCTTTTGTGTTTGGGCCTGATCTAACGGTTCTGCAGCCATTTTAGGAAATGAAACTTCGGCCGGAATCCCCATGAAGTCCAAGATCTCGTCGGTCGTTGGCACGGTTAAACCGTTGTCCTGAAATGCCTGTTTCGTTGCTTTAACGGAAGCATCGCCCGAACTCGCGAGCGTTTTATCAAAGTCAAAGAAATAATTTAATAACATGTTGCCCTCCTATAGCAATGCGTGCAATTGTCACCATTATTTTAGCATGCCCTTTTCTAATGCCAAACTAGATTGACGGTTTATCCACCATCGTAACTGGCAAGATGGTCGTACTATCCACCGTTGTATGATGATTAATCTGATTTAGCAATTGCCGAGCGGCAACGTTACCCATTAATTCCATATCCTGTCGCATGAGGTAAATACCATCTTGGACGTAACGGGACCAATTCCAATCATCGAAACTAACCAAGCCAACATCCTGGGGAAACTTGATTTGTAAATCTTTTAGGATGTCTAAAATTTCAAAGAGAACCGGGCCCATCAACGAAATGATCACCGTTTTGCCAGGTAATTGGTTCACCATCTGAAATAATTCCTTTCGCAGCCACTGCCGGTCATGACCACGCGTTTCTAAATTGTGATAGCTCAAGCCATAATCATCCGCGGTGGCCTTTAGCCCCGCAATCCGCGGAATTTGCCCGGAAGCTTCTGCAAAGTGGGCGCTCACCGTCAAAATGTTGGAATAGTCTTTTTGATGCAAGATCTGTCCTAAGCGGTAACAAGCATCCTGATTAGCACTGGTCACTTTACCAACATTCAAGGGGTGATCTCCTACCTCACGATCGACCAACACTAATGGTGTTTCCCGCTGAAGACATTCTTCAAATTGAGCAAAATGGATTGAATCCGGCTGAACGATAATTCCATCGGCTTGTAGTTCATATAACCTTTGTAGCGAGCGACGTTCAATCACCGTACTGTTGTTGGTATTCATTAATATAATGTCATACCCAGCTGGTTGCAAAATATCGTCAATCCCCTTTGCCAACAACGTAGAGAAGGTATTACCAATGTCCCCAACTAAGACGCCGACAGCATGGGATTGCCCTTGTCGCAAACGCCGGGCTGAGGCAGCTGGAATATAATTCAACCGTTTGATCGTTTCTTCAATTTTTTGTTTAGTTGCCGGTCCCATTTTGGAATACTTACCATTAAGACAGCGAGAGACCGTGGTAACTGAGACGCCGGCTTCTTTGGCAACTTGTGAGATCGTTGGCCGCTTCATCAGTTTAACCACCCTTCAAAATTAGTTACTGTCTAATATTCTACCAGTTATCTTAATAAATACCCACCATCAACTGGTAAAGTAACTCCAGTAATGTAATTGGAGGCAGCACTGGCAAGAAAAACAACCACGCCCATTAATTCACTTGGATCTGCCCAATGACCAGCTGGAATATGTTCCAGAATTTCCTTGCTTCGTACTGGATCCTCCTGTAAAGCCTTGGTCATTGGCGTATTAATGTATCCTGGCGCAATCGCATTAACTTGAATATTGTCAGGTGCCAACGCATCCGCATACGCCTTTGTCAAGCCAACAATGCCATGTTTACTAGCGGTATACGGGAAAATATACTTACCAGCCCGGAAAGATTGCATCGACCCAATATTAATGATTTTCCCGGATTTTTGTTTGGCCATTTCTTTAGCAACGGCGTGGGATAGAAAGTACACAGCATTGAGGTTTAAGTTAACCACCCTGTTCCAGTCTTCATCCCGATAAGCTTGCCATTCATTCCGTAACTGCATCCCAGCATTGTTCACTAAGATATCAATTTGGCCGAATTCCTTTAATGCATCATTTACGATCTTTGCCGGTGCGTCAGCCGCCGTCAAATCCTGTTTAAAGAAGCGTAAGTCAGCTCCCAATTGATTTGCATAGTCCTTCATTGCATCCCAATTTTTATCGGTTCGGCTCACAATCAGGACGCGCCCACCAACTTTGAGGATCGCTTTAGTGTAGTACTCCCCTAATCCAGACGCACCACCAGTAATAATTGCCGTTTTGCCCTTTAAAGAAAAGCTATTTAAATCAAACATCATTTGTGACCTCCCGTTAAAAAACACCGTTTGGGCAACATGGTGTCCGCCACGTTCAAGCCAACCGGTGTTTCATCATTATTTCTTAGATTAATTTATACAAAGAGTGAGATTACGTAAACGCTTCCGAGCCCAGCGAGCGCTAGTACCGACGTCAATGTTGACCAGGAAAGGAGGGTTTCCTTCAATGAAAGACCAAAGTATGACTTAATCATCCAGAAACCAGCATCGTTAACGTGGTCACAGAAGACTGATCCAGCACCGATGGCCAGGACCATCAAAGCGGCCATTGCAGATTGCGAACCATATTGTTGAGCCATTGGCGCAATCAAACCAGCCGCAGTTAATGCAGAAACGGTTGAAGATCCCAGGGCAACCCGCAGGATAGCAGTGATCAACCACGCTGCCAGGATCGGGGACATATGCGTGTTGGTGAACAATTGGGAAACGTACTTGGAGATTCCACCTTCAACTAAAACTTGCTTGAAGGCACCACCACCACCAATGATTAAGAGCATTGGGGCAATTTGCTTAACTGAGGCAGTCAATGTTCCTTCGATTTCTTGCATCTTCTTGTTTCGACGCAGCCCCATCGTGAAAATAGCAAAGATTAAGGAAATCAGCATCGCCGCATCTGGTGCACAGACGAATTGTACAAATTGGCCAATGACGCTGTGCTTGGGCAAAACAAAGCCAAGAATCGTTCCTAAAGCAATCAAGATAACTGGCATCATAGCCGTCAAAACTGAGATTCCAAATCCTGGGGTATCTTTGAGGTCAAATTCCTTGTATTCTCCCAAAACAGAAATATCAATGTTCTTCCGGTAAACTTGTGGGTAAAGTTTCCGCAAGCACCAGTTAAAGACCGGTCCAGCAATAATGATCGTTGGAATTGCGGCAATAATCCCCAGTAACAACACGTGTCCTAAGTTAGCATTCAACATGTCGGCAATCGCCGTTGGTGCTGGGTGCGGTGGTAGGAAGGCGTGGGTAACGTTCAACGTTGCAGCCATTGGAACTCCAAGATACATCAGTGGCATATCCAATTCACGAGCGATAATGAAGACTATTGGTAAGACAACCACCAGACCAACTTCAAAGAAGAGGGCTAATCCAATAATGAAGGAAGCGAGAATAATAGCAAGTTGGATCCAGCGACGACCAAATTTGTCAATCAAAGTCGTGGCAATTCGGAAACCACCACCAGCATCGGAAACCAGAGCACCGAGCATTGAACCAAACCCGAAGATAATGGCCAAGTGCCCTAATTGACCACCGATCCCCGTTTCAATCGCGGTTGGGATTTTTGAAACCGGTACTTGAAGTAGGATGGCAATTAAAAATGAAGTAACAACTAATGAAACGAAGGTGTTCAACTTCAGCTTAACGATCAAAAAGATCAGGAAAATAACACCGATTAAAACAATGAGTAATGGCATCTGTATAACTCCTTTGAATTATTTGTGATCCGTTGTTTGCTGTAAATCTGAAATTCGTGCATAAACCGGTGACAAAAGTGTCACAACCTGTTCAAAGATTGGTTGGTACTTTTGATAAACGGCCACTGCTTCCGGATCTGGCTGGCAGTCTTCTTTGTCACCAATGAATTGGTTAACCGCACTCAAGCTGTCGACCATGCCAAGACTCTTCATCGCCATGACGATGGCTCCTAAACAACCAGATTCAAACGAATTAGGAATTTCGACCGGGCAATTCAGAACATCCGCCAGCATTTGTTTCCAAACCGGTGACTGAGCAAAACCACCAGTTGCGGTCACACTCTTTGGTTCACCAACTAACTTCCGAACAGCTTGAAAGACACTGTTAATGTTCATATTGATTCCTTCCATTACCGCCCGGAGCATATCTGCCCGCGTATGCAATTGGGAGAGGCCGAAGAAACTGCCCCGCGCGTTAGCATTCCAAATTGGTGCCCGTTCACCACCTAAGTATGGATTAAAGATCAACCCATGAGCACCGGCGGGAACCCCAGCTATGACTTCGTTTGCTAAAGCGTAGGCGTCGGTATTTTCATTTTTAATAGCACTCGCGTCTACCAGGTGTTCAACCGCCCATTGGAAGACATCACCACCGTTATTGAGGGGACCACCAATGACCCACAGCCCATTATCAACCGCGTAACAGAACAACCGTTGTTCAGGATCAATGACCGGATGGTCGGTAACGACCCGGACCGCTGCTGAGGTCCCAATCGTAATGGCAACGGTGTCCTTAGATAATGCGCCAACCCCGAGATTAGAGAGGGCACCATCAAAGGCACCGTACACAAATGGTGTTTCAGCAGGAATGGCCATCTTAGATTGGGCTTCAGCCATCAAGCCAATCTGTTGAGTCGTACCACTCACGATTTCTGGTAACTGATCAGCACTCACATGTGCCAGTTCCAACGCTTGTGAATCCCAATCGCCAGTTTCGATATTGAGCATCCCAGTACATGAGGCAATGGAGATGTCAACTCGGAAGACACCAAACAGTTTGTAGAACAAGTATGACTTAATATCTGCAACATACTTAGCTTGCGCCATCTTTTCTGGTGCTGATTGATGCAACCACATTAATTTCGTTAATGGCGACATCGGGTGAATTGGGGTCCCCGTTTTAATGTACATTTGCTTTCCCTCAGGAGAACTCTTGAGGTCGGCAGCAACTTTCCGGGCCCGGGTATCCGCCCAGGTCATCGCCCGTGTCAACGGCCGGTGATTTTCATCAAGCAAAATCACACTTTGGTTGGCGCTGGAGAACGATACGGCACATAGCTGACCATTTGTTAAATCAGCTTCTTGCACAGCATCATGAATCACCTTTTCAACTGCATCAACCAGTTGGTCCGGGTCTTGCTCAGCCATTCCAGCGGCGTCCCGATACAGCGGATAACCCTGCTTGGCTTGGGTCAGTACATTGGCATTTTGGTCATACAAGACCGCCTTGGTACTGGTTGTCCCAACATCCACTCCAATAAAATACTGCAATCTAATCCCACCCTTTCGTTTCTTGAAAGCGTTTTAGTTTATCGATACACCAGTATAATATTATCCATTGAAAGCGTTGTCAAGATTCTTTAGGAAATCGTTTTCGTAAACGGGCATTCAAATTCGGCTCACGTCTGGAAAACTAAGGATCCAGCGTAGTAGTTAAATTTTCTCTGTACTGAAAATTTTTCGGCTTTTCCTCATAATTTTCAGTGTGGAGAAACTTTTGCTGATTTCACTTAAAATTTTCTCCATACAGAAAAAACCAGAGCGGTCAATCACCGCTCTGGTTTGATTAATTTTATGGACTTTAATTACAGGTTTGGATCCATATCGAACGTTAATTTCGACATTTCAACACCCTTGGTCATTAATTCAGCCATCAATGTCTTCGTCCGCTTGTAAACTTCGTCCAGCATTTCCTTAGTCCGTTCGTTCAAGTAGGCAGTTGCGTCCGTATCAGAAAGGCCATCCAACTTTTCTGTATTCTCGGCAACCCAACTGTGGAAGTATTGACGAATGTCCTTCAAGTAGTCTAAGTCTGGCTTAGCGAATTCGGACATGTGAGATTCGACAATCATGGACAATTGACGGAACAGCCAGTAAGTACTGTCGGAATCAAGGTCCATCTTCATTGGTGTGTTACGGAGCCGGGCATCATTGTCATCAACTTGCGCAAAGAATGGCATGTATGGTGAGAATGAAGGAATTCCCCCGAACGTCATCCACATAATTGCAGAGGCCGATTCTGGTACGTTTGGCCGGATTTGCATAACGTGGGAGTTTTGGGTCCGGTTCAGTGAAATTGGCCGGTACAAAAGCTTTTGTTGCTTCGTGCCCATGTGGCCCAGTGGATCATATGGCGTATTTTCGTAGTGAGAACTCAAGTACTTTTCTAGGTCTTCCACAGTGAACTTATGACGGGCCTTCATCACAAATGGCAGATCAAAGTCTTCAGGGTCCATTTCAACATCTGGGCTGAATAAGAAGTGACCGTACCATTGCCGTGGCGTGTTGTAATGCAAGTCAAAAACATCCGCCGTCCCAAAGATGTGCCGGAAGTTCCATTCATCAAGGTCCGGGTTCAAGTGGTTCTTTTCAACGAATTCTTGAATTCCTTCTGACCACATGAAGTTATCCGGGTCGTTGAAATCAACATCTTGAATCGCCGCCCGGTTACCAGTAACGGCATAACAGTCATCCGGAATCCGTTGGGCAACCCAGTGGTGACCAGTAGCGATTTCCATGTACCAAATATCGTCCTTGTCGGAGAAGATTACCCCGTTACCTTCAGCAGAACCATACTTAGCAACTAACTTTCCGAGATAAGCAACCCCTTCCTTAGCACTATTGATGAATGGCAAGACCATGGCAACCATAGCATCTTCGTTAATCCCATTGACGGTGTTCATTGGGTCAGCAGCCAATACCCGTTCGTTAGCGTAAAAACTTTCCGTTGCGGACATAGCCACGTTCTTTTCGTTGAACCCATTTTCGTCAAAGGTTCCTTCGGACTTCAAGTCAACGTTTGGCACCCCTTGGTAACGGTAGCCGTCGGCTGGGCGGTCACCAACAAACTTGTTCAAAAAGGCGTGAACTTGGTTTGGATTGTCATGGTAGGCAGGATAAACCACAAACCGTTGTGGCGTGATTGCAGCTGGCGTATCGTCGTTCCGGGCGGCCAATGTGGAACCATCAATTGTGGCGTTCTTACCAACTAGGATGGTCGTACATGCAGTAAGTTTTTTTCTCATGGATAAACCCCTTCTTTTTCAAAAACAAAACTATGGTACCTAATTCTTGTACCTAATATTTTAATTCTAGTCCTCGACAATTAAACGGTCAATTATTCAATAATTGCCTTTTACGTGGACAAATAACCGTAACAGTCCCCATAACACTAGGTTAATGACGATCGCAAAGCCGAATGCTAGCCAAAACGGGGTCAAAAAAACCGTTAATTGTGTAATGACGCTTTGGTAGTCAGTAACGAAACTACAAATTCCCGCACTGATTACCAATAGTAACAATAAGACCACTAGTCCCTGACGCGAATTTTGTAAGTCGGCACGACTCAGGTCAAAACCACCTACACTAATGTTGACCATCAGGATCAACCACACCAGCAGTTGCCACCAGACCAGTGGCCGGTTTTCCACCGGCGCTGCCCCGGTCAAGGCCAGCCATTGATTGTAAAAATCCGGGACTAACCACCGCGTGCTCAACACCATCACGGTCGTGCAACCAATAACGGGGGCAATGCCAATCATCACATTCCCCATCTTCTGGTAAAAGTTATGGTCGTCCCAGACGTGGTTGACGTATCCTAAACCGGTATCATAAGGATCATACGCGTTCGGAATGTGTAATAAACTAAAGCTCTGAATTCGATGGCCAAATAGCAGTGCCATAATAAGGTGACTAAGTTCGTGGATAATTACGCCAAGGCCACCCAACAAAATCTGACCGTAAAAGCCACCGAGTATGACTGACAAGCGTTTATTAGCCCGACTAATACCGACTACTATCATCCCCAAAATGCTGGGAATGACCACCACCAGCCCAGCAATCGCTGCCAGGGTTCGAATAAAATTAGCTAGCATTATTTCTGTTGGAGGTCCGCGAATTCAGCGTGGACCAGTTTGGCCAGATCATCCGCATTTAATTCGACCGACCGCCCCAGTTGGCCAGAAGACACGTAAATTGTGTCTTCCTTTTGCGCATCCGTATCAATAAAGATTGGAAAATGGTGTTTTTCATAGATGCCAACTGGCGTGTTGGCGCCGTGCACGTAACCCGTCGTTTTGACCAACTTCTTTAATGGCACCATTTCCACCTTTTTATTACCGGAAACCCGGGCCAGGGCCTTTTCGTCCAGGTGCGTGTCAATTGGCACGACCCCGACCAACGGCCCAGTCGTTGGCCCCTCCAGCACGAGCGTTTTGTAAATTCGGTGTTCGTCAATCCCACTATGGTCAACCGTTAATGACCGGACGTCACCATCCTGGTGGGTTGGAAAGACGGCCTGGTGATATGGAACGTGGTTTTTATCTAGAATTTGTTCAACTTGGGTCTTTTTTAATTGACCCTTTTTCTTACTCATTGTTTCTCTGCTCCTTTTGTTTTATGGAACGGTCCAATTTTCCAAAAGTGGTTACCACTTATGAAAAGTTTGGTATACTAATTATAAATTATCACAATTACAACTACCTTTCCCCAAAATGGGAAGATTTGGAGCAATAATTATGGCAGATTTAGTATACCGCTCAGTCATGCGCGATATAAAAGGAAAAATTTTGGATAATCAGTATCCTGGAATGAAACTTCCCGATGAACGAAGCCTGAGTGATATGTACCAGGTTAGTCGAAGTTCAATCAAGCGGGCCTTAGACGTCCTCGTTCAGCAAGGAATCATCTTCAAGAAACGGGGGTCAGGGACCTTTATTAACCCGCTCTACCTCAAAAACCGGGCAATGTTTCGCTACGAAGGGAGTAACCTGGGAATCACCGACAGTTTCCGCTTAGATGGCAAAAAGCAAAGCATTAAGCTGCTGAATTACCGGGTCATCCCCGCTCCTGAAGAAATTCAACAAGACCTGTTCTTGGAGTCAAACGAATACGTTTATAAAATCGAACGCCTCCGGTTGATTGATGACCAACCCTTTATGATCGAAACGGGCTACATCCCAATCAAAATTTTACCAACCCTCTCTCCCCAAATTTTAGAAAGCTCCATTTTTAACTATCTGGAAAGTCAAAAGGGGAAAACCGTGACCCGTTCTTACCTGACGCTGACGGTCGAACCTTCAAATGCCGTTGACCAAAAGCTGCTTGACCTGAAAGCAACGGAGCCGGTCGGCATCATGGAAGGGGTCTTTTTTCTCGACGACGGGACCCCCTTCGAAGTTTCCAATATGCGAATCCATTATCAATACATGCGTTTCAATACCTTCGTTAGTTTAGGAAAGGAATAACTATGATTAAAGCAATTGCTGTGGACATGGACGGGACTTTTTTAAATTCGGCGGGGCAATATGACCACGAGGCTTTTCAGCGCATATTCCGCCGTCTCCAAGAGCACCAGATCCAATTAGTGGTCGCCAGTGGCAACCCGATTTACCAGCTTCACATGGCGTTCCCCGAACAGATCAACGACCTCTGCTTTGTCGCCGAAAATGGTGTCGAATGCTTTGACCGTAACAATCAGCTACTGTACTGCGGTCAAATGGCTGACGAAGCTATTCAGGGGCTCTTTCGTCTCCACCAAGCCACGCCGCACAGCACCTTTTTACTTTCCGGCGTGGAACGGGCCTTTGTCTTTCAAGATGAAGATCCCGACTTTGTTCGCCGCATTCGGGTTCATTATCCCCACCTTGTCACCATCAATTCGTTAGATGAAGTTGACGACCAAATCGTCAAAATGCAAATGGACGTCCCTGGCGAAATCACCGCCCAAATGCAAGCGAAAATCAATCACGATTTCGCGGGCCAACTGACCGCCGTCTCCAGTGGGTACGGCAACATGGACCTGATCGTCAGCGGTCTTGATAAGGCGACCGGACTTCGCAAGTTAATGGAAGTTCACGGCTGGCAGCCTAACGAATTAATGGCCTTTGGTGATGGCCAGAATGACATGACGATGTTAGAATTAGCTGGTGAAAGCTATGCCATGGCTAATGGCGACCCCCGAGTCATCAAGTTAGCCAAGCACACAGCACCAACCAATGATCAAAACGGGGTCTTCGTGACCATTGAAAATTATCTAAATCAACTTGATTAAAAGTTAAAAGAGGTTGGGAGAATTCCCAACCTCTTTTATTTTGAAAGGAGCACCGCATGTTACCACAACTTGGTTTAAAGGGCAGTCGTGATCCTCAACAGGTCAACGACCGCTTGCAATACCACCCAACAACTTATGAATTTTATACAGACACTAGTGATTTCACCACGGAAGGTTATCAAGAACTCTATGATGCCGTTCAGTACATCCAAAGCAAAGGCGTCCAGAACGTGGTGATCCACCACCCGATGGCTTATGGCAAATTTCATACCGACCTAGTCGCCCCAGAGCAACAATTTCCCCAGCTTTACCGGTTCATCGAAAAGTCGACCGAGCAGTTGATCCGTTTGGCAACTGACCTGAACGTTCAGTGCCTGGTTCATGGTTCGTACGCCAAAGAAACCCCACTCTTCATCGCCCACTATCCTTCACTAACCGCCGCCAAAGACACCGTTTTTAAGCGGTTGGACCGGTTCGCAGAAATGGGCCAAGACCACATCATGTTTGAAAACTCAATTTCATCCATTTTTTGCTACGGTGATGAACAATCCGAAGAAGAAATTTTGGCTCACCACTACCGGCTGGCCTTTGATACTTCCCATTGTTTTATCTATAGCCACGGTAGCAACCGTCAGCTCCAGGCTTCACTCACTAATTTAAAGCCTGACGTTGTACACTACCACCTGGTCGATTCAATGGGCTTGACCCACGATAGTTTGCCGCTTGGCACCGGTAAAATCGACTGGGCAGCAGCCCTGCCGTTACTCAACCAAAATGCCACCAGCATTTACGAAATTAACCTAAAAAATAATGATGACTGCCGGGAACAAATCCAGAGTCATCATTATCTCATGCAATTAGTACAGTAATTATTTTTTAGTTAGGGTCACCGGTGTTTCACTCTTCTGCATTTCCTTGAGCAGTTGGATCGTTAAAATTCGCTGAAAGGCGGTATCCACGATCAGGCGCAACATGTAATCATTTGTGGCGGTGAGCACACTATGTTCAGGAAATTTTTGATCCTGAAGGCGGGCATTGAACAGTTCCACGAACCGGTTATAGATCACCTTCGGGTAATTATTGATGGCCATTTGGTCAATTCCCGACCGAATCTGGTCCAAAGAGTACACGTTTTTCAACAGGGCAATGGCGAACAGCGATGCGACTTGGTAAGCCGAATACTTTTTCTTCACGGGGGCCATGATGGCCCCTTTTTTGACGTAGTTATTCACCATCGACTTGGTTAATGGATCCACGTTCAGATCGATTAACCGATCATTGACATACGAGACCACCTGGTCCACGTACAAGTTCATTTCGGGTAGCTCATCCCAGCTTTCCAAGTGCACCTTTGCTAAATTCTTGCGCCAATCTTTAAATGCTTGTTCGATCATCAGGGTAACCTCCTCGTCTAGTTATTATTTAGTATTAAATATACCATAATTTAGTTTTTAAAACTAGATCCCGACAGATTGATTTAAATAATTCTCCAAATCACACGCTTGGGCAAGTGTTGTCGCCACGGCAGCGACATTGCTCCAGTCTCCCGTAACTGGTTGCCCCTCATCCATGACGGGGCGGTCAACTGACTTGGTCGTCAATGGCAAGCTCCGAACAATCGTGTATGGTAATTCGAGTTCATCAATCATTTTAATGGCGTAGAGGTGGTCCGCCACAATGTTTTGGAAATCCTCCCCATACCACGCTTGCAATTGCTCTACCGTTGCGTCATCTGCCGTTCCCATGATTGAATTCATCACAATTTTTGTTGGTTGCTGGGCACTGTGGTCAACTAAGTGAACGAGGTCCTGGACGACTTCGTCCACCCTAACGTGGGCGCCTGGTAGCCAGCATAAAACACCGCCTTGGAATGGTTGGTTAAAATCATTCACGAGAGTGACGCCTGGCAGTTTATCATTCACTAATTGACATAAGCGATCACTTTGCTGATTAACTATTGTTACCTGTGGCATGGTTTTTCTCCTTCATCACGGCTAAATTTAGTCACATTCCGCCTTTCGCCTGTTTCGTCTTTAGTTTACCATGGTATAATAATCTCGTTATGCAATATTAGCTTGATTATCATTTGTAATGGTAATCATTCAGGAATGGGGAGTCTTTTCTTTGGATCAAAGTCAGATAATGATCAATCTCTTGATCATCATCGTTACGTTTATCTTTGCCGCTTTTTTTGTGGCTGCTGAATTTGCTCTGGTACAAGTTCGAGTCACCGCCCTGCAAGAACGCCAGAAGGAACTCGCCAAGCCCTCACTCAAAATCAAGCGGGCCATTAAAATGGTGTCTAATTTAACGGAATACCTTTCTACTACCCAGGTTGGGACCTCCGTTTGCGGAATTATTCTTGGGTGGATTGGTGAAGAAACCCTTGAAGAACTGCTCGTTGATGCTCTGCACCTACCAAACTGGTCACTGAACCAAAATGTGGTGCACGTCATCAGTGCCGTTGTTGGGGTTCTTTTACTAACCTACCTTGAAGTGGTCTTAACGGAAATTGTTCCGAAAAACATCGCCATTGATATCCCGGTGAAGATGATGATGGCAACCGTGACACCGTTGCACTATTTTCACATTATCTTTTATCCATTTGTCTGGCTATTAAATTCTTCTGCCAACGGCATCGTCCGTATGCTGGGCATGAAGCCGGCTGATGAAAATGATGAGGTCTTATCCCAAGGCGAGATTATTAGCCTCACCCGTAATTCCGTGAAGGGGGGCGCACTAGAACGTGGCGACTTGCTTTATATGGAACGGGCCTTTGAATTTAATGATAAAGTGGCCAAGGACATCATGATTGACCGGACTCAACTAACCGTTGTGGACATTACTGAAACCGTTGATGAAGCATTAACAGAGTACATCCAAACTAAGTACAGCCGTTTACCAGTTGTTGCTGATAACGATAAGGATAAAATTGTGGGGTACGTTTTCAATTACGACCTCATCAAACAATCACGGATTAATGGCAACCTGTCCGTTGCTAAAGTCCTGCGGCACTTACCAACGACCCCTGAAAACACCGCGATCACCGAAGTTCTCGAGCAAATGATCCGGACCCGGGTCCCAATGGTCATCGTCGTTGACGAATACGGTGGCACTTCCGGGATCATTACCGACAAGGACATCTATGAAGAACTGTTCGGTACTGTCCGGGACGAAATCGACAACGTTGCCGACAATATGATCAGCAAATTGCCAAACGGCCACTACAAAGTTGACGGAAAAACTACCACCTACGACTTTGAGCGTTTCTTCCACGAGGAGATCGAAGCATTTGATTCAGATGACGCTGTCACCCTCTCCGGGTACGTCATTGATAATTTCCCACACGTCAAAACCGGTGACACCATCACCATTGGGAACCTAAAGTTAATCGTCCAGGATTACGAAAATTCGTATATCGACTGGTTCGAAGTTTTTAAAGCCCCGCAGAAACACCAAGAGCCTACAAAATCATAGTATTGGAGACATGAAGCATGGAAACAACAATGAACATTTTATTCATCTCAATCGAGGGCAACACCCGCTCATTTCTTACCCGGTTGCAAGCCTTTGCTAAGCAACAACACAGTATCAACAGCCAAAATTTGACCATTAACTTAAAAGAAATCACTGACCAAACGGTTCCCGAAGCGGAAGACAAGAATTTCTTTGCCTTTGTCCCAACCTACCTCGATGGTGGCAATGGCTTTGATTCTGGTTTCAATGAACTCATGACCAATGCACTAGGTGAATACATTGCTTCTAACAACAACGCTGATAAATGTATCGGCGTCGTCGGCAGTGGTAATAAAAACTTCAATGAACAATACTGTCTGACTGCGCGGAAGTACTGTGACCAGTTTGATGCTCCCTTCCTAGCCGACTATGAATTACGTGGTACGGACGAAGATATTGACAACATCTACACAATTTTACAAAAGCGTTGGAAAACTGTTGAAGCTTAACAGTTAGTTACCAACGATTGAAAACACCCGTCAAATGGAATCCCAACATGGTTGGTTGTTCCTTTTGACGGGTGTTTTATTATTCAGCCGGTTGGGTACCGGCAGCAATATACCAGGTAATTCCGTAATAATCCACAATCTGTCCTAATTGTCGACCAACAACATGGTCTGCAAACGGCAACGTGACCCGTTGCAAATCTGATTGAGCTAATTGGTCGAATAAACCCTTGGCTGCCGCAACATCGCCACCAAAGTCTAAAAACAAGGACACCAGCGAAGACGCTTGAGGGGTCGTCATTGTGGCATCACCACATAAAATGTGGTGCCCAGCAATTTCAAATTCCCCAACGACCGTTGTTTTGGCCAAATCGTCTACCTTGAGTCCCAAATTTTCGACCTGTTCCTCAGTAAATGGGGTCCGTTGAATGATTTTTGCACCGAATTCCTGGACATAATAATCCATCGCTTCCGCGCTATTTTCAAAAGTTAAAAAGGGGTATATGTCTGCCTCCATCATTTTCCTCCGTAAAAAATACTTCCTTAATTATAATTTCTTCAACGTTCCACGTCAAATTGGCTCAAATGTTGATAAACCGTTTAGCAAGCATCCCTTTTGAAATCAATGTAACGGTTGGATTTTAAAAAAATTTGACCTAGACCAATTAATGGCAAACGTTTATCAATCGGCTTAACCATGTGTTATCAGTGTTGCGAGCCATTTTGTTACTAATTTTACAAGTTAAGAAAACGCTCCCTTTTTTAATGCAATCGGTTGTGCGAAAGTATATAATCGTACTCGATGAGTGAATATAAATTGTATTCAAGAGGAGTGAACATTTTGGCTAAGGAAAACAAAGCTGTTATCACATTATTTGGAGCCGCCGGTGATTTAGCACAACGGAAGCTCTATCCATCCCTATTCAAGTTGTATCAAAAGGGTTACCTTGGTGATCATTTCGCATTACTGGGGACCTCCCGTCGTCAAAAGAGCGACGAAGAATTTCAAGCCATGGTGGCAAAATCCATTAGCGGGATTAAAGAAACCGAAAATGGTCAAGCTCATGACTTTGTAAAGCACTTCTTCTTCCAATCCCACGACGTTACAAAGCCCGAACACTACGAAGCATTAAAGAAGCGGATTAATGACCTTGATCAAAAATTTGGTACTGACGGCAACCGCCTCTTCTACATGTCAATGGCCCCACAATTCTTTGGTACCATTGCGATCAACTTAAAGAAGCAAGGATTACTGTCCGATGATGGTTACAACCGTCTGGTCATCGAAAAGCCATTTGGCCGGGACTTCGAATCCGCCAAGAAGTTGAACGACGAATTATCTGAAACTTTCAATGAAAACCAAATCTTCCGGATTGACCACTACCTGGGTAAGGAAATGATCCAAAACATCGAAGCACTGCGGTTTGGTAACACGATCATCGAATCCCTGTGGAACAACCGCTACATCGACAATATCCAAGTTACCCTGAGTGAAAAGCTGGGTGTCGAAGAACGGGCCGGTTACTATGACCAGTCCGGGGCCCTCCGTGATATGATGCAAAACCACATCATGCAAGTCGTTGCCCAATTAGCGATGGAACAACCAGTTTCCTTCACTGATAGCGATGTCCGGGTCGAAAAGATCAAGGCCTTACGTTCATTACGGGTTTACACTCCTGCCGAAGCTGCTTCAAACTTCGTTCGTGGCCAATACGATGCCGGTCAAGATACGAATGCTTACCGTCATGAAGACGGGGTTGATCCAGAATCCAACACTGAAACCTTTGTTGCTGCTAAGTTGCTCTTTGACAACTATCGTTGGTCTGGAGTACCATTCTACGTCCGGACTGGGAAGAAGCTTGCTGACAAGTTCACCCGGATTGACGTGGTCTTCAAGAAGCCATTGATCGATATCTTTGCTAACCCACGGATGAAGTCCGAACAATCCTTGAAGAGTAACGTTTTGACGATCTTCGTTGAACCAGACGCCGGTTTCTCCCTGCGGGTCAACGCAAAGAGCGCTGGTCAAGGCTTCAATACCGAACCAGTGGACCTCAAGTTCATGCAAGACGATTCGACCAAGGCAGAATCACCAGAACCATACGAACGACTCTTCCATGATGCTTTGGAAGGCAACCACACCAACTTTGCTTCCTGGTCTGAAATTGCTTACGCCTGGAAGTTTGTTGACGTGGCCCGGAAGTTATGGGACATTGAAACACCACAATTCCCTAACTACACCCCTGGTTCGATGGGGCCAGTGGCTGCTGACGAACTCCTTGAACGGGATGGCCGTCAATGGGTTTACCGTCTTAACAAGTAAACGAATTACCAAACAGAATCTGGTCTGCGGATCAGGTTCTGTTTTTTGAACTTTTGTTGAAGCGCTTACAATCTTCGGGAAGTAATTTAAATTAAGGCATTTTGGCATAATTGCCTTATATATCAATAGATTGTCCTGGTTAATTTGCGGTGGTCGCGAGAAAATGTAATAATTAAATTACAGCTATTGTTCTCGATTATTTAAGAGGTGACATATTATATGAGTACACAAAGTAGTTCTGTCGAAAGACAGATGGGCTTCTGGAGCATCGTGCTCTTCGGAGTCAACGGAATCCTCGGCTCAGGGATTTTCCTCTTACCCGGACAGGGGTATAACCTGTTTGGGCCAGCTAGTATCCTGGCATTGTTAGCCGACGCACTCTTAGTTTTCATGATCGGTCTCTGTTTTGCGGAATGTGCCGGTCGTTTTAAGGAAACTGGTGGTGCCTATCTATATGCTAAAAAAGCCTTCGGTCCCTTCATCGGTTATGAAGTTGGGGTCGTAACGTGGGCGATTCGGATCATTGCCGAAGGAACCCTTTACGTGGCCATTGCCACCGCGCTTGGTGGAGTCTACAAGCCATGGGCAACGACCGGTGCCAAGAACATCATCGTTACCATCATCGGAATTTGCTTAATTCTGATTAACATGACGGGGGTTAAAACTTCTGCCCTCTTCAACAACGTAGTAACCGTCGCGAAGTTAGTGCCAATCCTGTTAGTTGCTATTGTTGGTTTATTCTTCTTACACCCGACTAACTTCCATCCATTCTTCCTGCCGGGAAGTACGGCGAACGGCTTTGCTAACGCAACGATCACGCTGTTCATGGTCTTCACTGGGATTGAATCCCTGGTGATTACCGCCGGAAACATGAAAGATGCTTCCAAGAACTTACCACGGGCCCTCCTGCTGGTCATCATTGCGGTAGCCACGATTTACGTCCTGGTCGTCGTTTCCTGTGTTGGGATCCTCGGTAGTGGCTTAGCCAAGAGCTCTGTTCCACTCCAAGACGCTGCCCAAGCCGTTGCTGGCCGGGCTGGTGAATCGGTAATCATTGTTGGAACCTTCCTATCCATGGGTGGTTTGGCCCTGAACAGTTCGTTCATTTCACCACGGTTGGCTGCCTCCTTGGCCGACAACCATCAAATGCCAAAGAAGTTAGGGGCTGAAAACCGCAAGGGTGCGCCATACGTGGCCATCGTCATCCACACTTGTTTAGCCATGGCGGTTGCTTGGTCTGGTTCTTACTACACCTTGGCCAACATTTCCGTGGTTTCACGGTTTGCCCAATACATTCCAACTTGTATCGCTGTGATGGTCTTCAGAAAGACGATGAAGAACCAAAAGTCGTCCTTCAAGATTCCAGGTGGTTGGTTAATCCCAATCCTCGCAATTGTAGCCTCAGTTTGGCTGTTAGCGAATGCCAAGGCTTACCAATTGATCGCTGGATTTGGTGCTTTAATCATTATCTTGCCATTCTACTTCATCACGGGACAAAACAAGCGTGATAAAGCGTTAAAGGAACAAGGTAAACACTAAGTTAAATTAACTCAAAAGGATCCCCGAGATTTCAAATCTCGGGGATCCTTTTCGTTTGTTATGATTGACGATTCCCTAACTCCCAAAATGCTAAGGCAGAAGCTGCCGCAACGTTTAGAGAATCTACTTCGGGCGCCATTGGAATTTTGATTGTAAAATCACTCTCCTGAATCGTCGTTGTTCGCAATCCAGGCCCTTCCGAGCCAAGAATAATCGCTAATTTAGGTACCTGATTAAGCTGTGGATCATCAATCCGTACAGTATTATGACGGAGGGCCATCGCAGCCGTTTGGTACCCAAACCGATGAAGGAGACTAATACCCTCCGTGTACCAAGTTTGGGCATCTAGATAGGTCCAGGGGATCTGGAACACCGTCCCCATTGAGACGCGCGAAGACCGTCGGTAAAGGGGATCGGCCGAGTCACTCGTGACAATCACACCATCGATTCCCAATGCGGCTGCCGATCGAAAAATCGCCCCAATGTTGCTAGGGTTGACGACGTTTTCCAGAACCGCAATTCTGGGGTGACCATTGGGCATGGAGGCTAAAAAGCTGGTGAGGTCCGGTCGCTCAATCCGATGCATGGCAGCAAGGGCGCCTCGTAAGAGGTTGTAGCCTGGCAGTTGGTTCAACAGTTGTCGATTGGCAACATAGATGGGCGTTTGCCCTAGTCCAGCAGTGTTATGGACTGCCATTTCATGATCCAGGTCAGCCAAATCACGTTTTAAAACCCCTTCCTCCACCAAAAGGGAAGCTGGCCGATAACCCGCCCGCAGGGCCCGTTCAATCACCTTTGGGCTTTCAGCAATAAATAAGCCAGGGTGTGGATCATTAAAATGGTAAAGTTGGCCTTCATTAAGTCGGACGTAGGGATCCAAAGCCTGTCCAGTGAAGTCCGTTAGAAAATTTAAGTTGTGCATGCTGAGTTCACCTATTAGTCAAATACTTGTTTCCCTATCTCATTTTAAAAGGTCACAATATCTGCAGCAACTCCTTAATCATAAACCATTTCAAAGTAGTGTTTCTTGATGATTATGAATTGTTTAATGTTTGAACAAACTATTAAAATTTTGATCTCTAGCACTAGACCAATTGTTAATTTGACAGACGTTAGACAATCGGTTGTAGTGCTGATCTACCATAGGAAAAATTCATTTTGCATAGACCCATTTTGTTAATGAAAAAACCTTGTGCAAACTTTCTCAAATTGTTTTGATATCGTTTTCCTTTCTGTTATAATGGGTACCGTAAAATGTATTTCTATTAAGGAGTGTGACAACACAATGTCAGATAAGAAAGCACAAATTGGTGTTGTAGGCCTTGCCGTTATGGGTAAGAACCTTGCATTGAACATCGAAAGTCGCGGTTTTACTGTCGGCGTATACAACCGTCACCGTAACCGGACTGACGAAATGATTCGCGATCACAGTGACAAGAACCTGGTACCTAGTTACACGATTAAGGACTTTGTTGACTCACTTGAAAAGCCTCGTCGAATCCTTTTGATGGTTAAGGCTGGTGCACCAACTGATGCCGTTATCGATGAATTGTTACCATTGCTTGACAAGGGTGATGTGTTGATCGACGGTGGGAACACCAACTTCCACGACACGATGGAACGGAACGCTAAGTTGGACAAGTCCGGTATCAACTTTATCGGCATGGGTGTTTCCGGTGGTGAACTTGGTGCTCTCCATGGTCCTTCTCTGATGCCTGGTGGTCAAAAGGAAGCTTATGACTTAGTTGCCCCAATCTTAACTAAGATTGCTGCTAAGGCTGAAGAAGATGGCAAACCTTGTGTTGCCTACATTGGCCCTAATGGTGCTGGTCACTATGTCAAGATGGTCCACAACGGGATCGAATATGGTGACGAAGAATTAATCGACGAAAGTTACAACATCATGCGGAACGTTTTGAAGATGCCTGTTGATGACATTGCCAAGACTTTTGCTGAATGGAACAAGGGTGAATTAAGCAGCTACTTAGTTGATATCACCGCTGACATCTTAACTCGTAAGGATGACCTTGGTGACGACAAGGCTAAGCCAATCGTTGACATGATCCTTGACCGTGGTGCCAACAAGGGTACTGGTAAGTGGAGTTCTATGACTGCCCTTGACGGTGGTGCTCCTCAATCAGTTATTACTGAAGCTGTTTACGCTCGTTACATCTCCATGATGAAGGACGAACGTGTTCAAGCAAGCAAGGAATTGCCTGAAGACGTTGAAGCTGTTTCCTTTGATGATAAGAAGGAAATGGTTGAAAAGATTCGTCAAGCCCTTTACTTCGGTAAGGTAATGTCCTATGCTCAAGGTTTTGAACAAATGCGGATCGACTCCGAACGCTACGGTTGGAACCTCAAGATGGGTGAATTAGCTCAAATCTGGCGTGCCGGATGTATCATTCGTGCTCAATTCTTACAAAACATCACTGATGCTTATGATAAGAACCCTGACTTGAAGAATCTGCTCCTTGATGACTACTTCAAGGAAATCGCCAAGAAGTACCAAAAGGCAACTCGGGATGTTGTTTCTCTTGCTGTTAAGGCAGGTATCCCAGTTCCATCACTGAGTGCCGCAATTAGCTACTACGACTCCTACCGTGCAGAAGTCCTTCCTGCTAACTTGCTTCAAGCACAACGTGACTACTTCGGTGCTCACACTTACGAACGGACCGACCGTCCTGGTAACTTCCACTACAGCTGGTACGAAGAACAATAATTTACTTATTGTCCAGATTAAAAGAGCGAATTTCATTAGAAATTCGCTCTTTTTGTGTACCATCAAATTCAAATTAATGCGTCAATGAGTGAATAAACCGGTCCTCCCAGCCAGCGCGTCCCGCAGCGTCATTTTTGAAGACTTCTGCTAACTCTACTTGTAACACTTCATCAACGTTCTCTGCCGTAATCTGCTGACGGGACTTCCTTTGCCCACGGCAAATGCTCTTCGCTAATTTTATTCGCTTGCCCGAGCTAATATTTCTTGACCTCGGCTAATTCGTCCTTTAGCCAAGCTGGTAAAATCGCCTGGTTAGCCTTGCCCATTCGGACAGCAAACTGGTCCATGATCCCAGAATTCAGCCCTAAAAATTCATTTTCGGTCCGTTGTCCCAGCTTAGCTAATTCAAGGTCACTAACGTCGAGCTGAAATTCCGTCCGGAGGATTTCCCCCATCAGCATTTCAATGGAAGCAGACGATGACAAGCCTGCCCCGTACGGGAGATTACCAGAAATGTACAGTTCAAAGCCATGATCAATCTGATAACCCGCTTGGCGGAGAAATACCAGCATTGCTTTGAAGTAGTTCGTCCACTTTGCTTGATCATCTTGGGCCGGTTCTTGGTCGTTAATCGAGAACCGGACAACCTCACTTTGCACGTTGGCCGAATACAGGGCCACTTGGTCATCCTGCCGTGGTGCATAAACCCCGTAGGTCGGTCCCTAAGCTAATCGCGCACGGCATTGAAAGCCCACCATTGTAGTCCGTATGTTCACCAATCAGGTTAATGCGCCCTGGTGAGAAAAAGAGGTCTTGCCCCGGGTGATTGAAGGCCTTGGCAAAGCATCATAAAGTGCTGCTTGATCCATCATATTTACTCCTCCGACCGAATTGGGCCAACTTGATCTGCAAAGAAACAAAAAAGCTCCCATCAGCGGGAGCCTTTCATTCGCTTTATTTAATATCCAATTGTTGGTTATCTAAACCAGTCCGGACAACCAAAACGTCACATGGGGCGTTCCGCTTAACAAAGGACGTCACGGAACCAACCATGGCCCGTTGCAAACGGGACATCCCACTGGCGCCCATGATCAACAAGTCATTTTTGTGGTCCTTTGGGAAATCAAAGGCAATCACCGTCTTCGGGTTCCCCAAACGAATGTGGATATCAATGTTATCAAAGTCATCGTCTTGCTTAACTTTTTTCAAAAGGTCCTTCAAATAATCAGTGGCCTTGTCCACCAATTGATAAGCAATGCTGCCGTCGGACATGCCGGCAAAGTTGTAAGCCATCGCCCGGGTATCCACAACATTCAGCACATCAATGTGGGCATCGTTCCGCTTAGCGGAAACGACCGCCTTTTCCAAGGCAGCTTCAGCTTGCTTGGAACCATCCACTGGTACCAAAATGTTTTCATATTCTTGATCCATAAATCAACAGCCTCCAATCAATCAACTATCAGTACTATTTTACCACATTCCGTTGATTAATTGGTTAGGGTAAAATTTAGCTTACTCTGTGCAAATCATCAATTCATTTTCAGAAAACTAATTTGGAATCCATTCCAAACAATTTGATTTTGATCACCCTAAATTGACTTCCCAACCAAAGTAGCCTACAATCTACTTAACCTTTAACTGATTTTTGTAAAGTTCGGTTGGTAACACAAGACAATAAATGAGGATGACTGAATGGATCAAATTGATATGAAAATCTTGAACATGCTTCAAGAAAACGCCCGCGTTTCGCTAAAGGAAATGTCGAAAGCTTGTTACATTTCCTCACCGGCGATTGCAGCCCGAATTTCGAAAATGGAAGACGCTGGGATCATTACTGGCTACCACACTAGTATTGACCAGGAAAAGTTGGACTACCACGTCAAAGCGTTTGTGATGGTCCAGCTAGAACCAAGCCAAAAGGGTGATTTCTATCCATACGTGCGCTCAATTTCAAACGTCATTGAGTGTAACTGTATTACTGGTGACTACTCTGAAGTAATGGAAGTCGCCTTTCCTTCCACCGGTGATTTGGATGACTTCATTAATGAAGTCCAACGTCGCTTTGGTAAAACCAGCACTCAGATTGTGTTCTCCACCAGTGTGGAACACCGGGGAATCAAGTTAAGTGAACAATAAGTAAAACAGGAACCCGACATTAATGTTAGGCTCCTGTTTTTGCTTTAAGCTAAATCCAGTAATTGTTCAATTTGATCCAGACGCTGACTCAAGACCTTTAATGAGTCTTCCAAGTATTGACCACTCGTCACGTCGACTCCGGCACGCTTGAGAATCGTAATTGGGTCAGCCGAACCACCAGCCCGCAGGAATGCCAAATACTTATCTAAGGCCCCGGGTTGCTTGGTCCAAACCCGTTCAGACAACGTCGTCGCAATCGCCCACGACGTCGCGTACTGGTAAACGTAGTAATTCATGTAGAAATGGGGGACGTAGGCCCAGCCCTGGGTTGGTGTCCCCGCCAACTTCACGTCGGGACCGTAGTATTTCTCAACCAATTTTTGGTTCATCTGATCAAGGTAATCGGCGGTCAAGGTCCGGCCAGCCTGCTGCTCACGGTAGGCCGTATCTTCAAATTCTGCGAACTGGGTTTGCCGGTAAATCGAGCCAATAAACCCGTTAATTGATTGTTCTAAGATAAAGACCTGTAATTCACGGTTGTCATGGTACTTTTGCAACAAGTATTCCGTCAAAATATTTTCGTTAAACGTTGACGCCACTTCCGCTAAGAAAATCGGCGCATCCGCGTATTCGGACGGCTGAGCGTGTTGGCTAAACCAGCTGTGCATGGCATGCCCAGACTCGTGGGCCAGGACAAAGGTACTGTAGAGCTTGTCAGTCCAGTTCAGTAAAATGTATGGGTTCGCTTGGTAAACCCCAATCTGGTAACCACCGGACCGCTTTCCCCGGTTTTCCGCGGCGTCAATCCACCGATGCGTGAATTCTTGCTCTAGGCCGGCAACGTACTCTGGCCCCATCACCTGCATCGCATCGAGGACCATTTCCTTGCCCTGGTCAAAAGTTGTCCGGAGCAAGTCCTTGCCCGCCAGTGGTACCCCGACATCATATTGGTAGAACGGATCTAAATGCAAGGCCCGTTTTTTGATGGAATAC
This sequence comes from Limosilactobacillus caecicola, assembly GCF_943192935.1. Classification (GTDB taxonomy): domain Bacteria; phylum Bacillota; class Bacilli; order Lactobacillales; family Lactobacillaceae; genus Limosilactobacillus; species Limosilactobacillus caecicola. The sequence goes on from NZ_CALPCI010000001.1 coordinate 341,204, forward strand.
CAACGGTAGGCCAGGTTGAGGTGCTGGTTGACCGTGTCAACCAAGGTATCGTAGACTTTTTCATCAATTTGGCTTCCCGCTAAGGCCGCCTGCCGTGCACTCTTGTAATGCCGGAGTTCCGCAATGGAATTCCGACTATCAATAAAGCTGTTCAGGGTTGACGCAAAGGTATTGCGCAATTCATGATACGGCTTTTGATAAGCTAGAAAGGCCGCTTTTCGCACGTCCCGGTTCGTCGATTCCGTAAATTGGCTCCGGTTACCATGGGTCAGTTCGACCAGTTCACCCTGGTCGTTTTTCACCTTGCCAAAGTGGAGGTCAGCATCATTCAAAGTGTTGTAAATTGTATCCGCACTATCGAGGGACCGGCTCAATTGGCTCAGCAACCCCTCCTCGCTGGTCGTCAAGACGTGCCCCTTTTGGAGACGGATCTGGTGAAGCATGAACCGGAATTCACGCAAGTCTGGAATGGTTTGCAACCATTGGTCCAGCGTCGTTTGATCAATCGCAACGATTTCGGGATCCATAAAGGACAGGGCGGTATCAATTTGGGTCGCCGCCTTTTCTGCAACCCCGTACAATTCGGTTGCTTGCGCATCCGTTGTGTCACTATCGCGGCGGAGAAAGGCGTAGACATATTCCCGTTCGAGCTCCTCGCCAATTTCTTTAGAAGCTTGCAGAGCCTGCAAAAGGGTCTCACCACTATTCGCCAACTGACCAGCTAACTGGTGAAGTTCGGTCGCCTTCGCCACCGTTTTCTTCAATTGTGTCTTCATAGCTTCATCATTGGGATACAACAGGGTTAGATCCCAAGTCAATGCCATCGACACCTCCTGCCGACTCGGCAACGTGTGTTCATCACTCATCAATTAGGCCTTCTTTCGATCAAAACTATCCAGGTACTCAACATACTTATCCTTATCTAATTCGTGTTCGGATTCCCCGATCACCAGGGTCGCAATCGAGTTACCGACTACGTTGACCACAGTCCGGCCCATGTCCACAAACCGGTCGATCCCGGCAATAAAGGTCAACCCTGCAACTGGCACCCCAATGGTCGAGACACTAGCCAAGAGGACCACAAAGGACGCTCCTGGAACACCGGCCATCCCTTTGGAGGTAATCATCAAAACAACTAGTAAGGTAAATTGGTGTTCCCAAGTCAAATGGATCCCGTAGGCTTGCGCCAAGAAGATGGCCGCCAATGATTGGTAAATGGCCGAACCATCCAGGTTAAAGGTGTAACCGGTTGGAATAACAAAGGACGCAATCCCCTTTTCAACCCCCATTTTTTGGGACTTTTCAATCAACCGCGGAAGGGTTACTTCTGAGCTGGCGGTTGAGAACGCCAACACGATTTCTTCCCAAATGGCCCGCATCGTCTTCCAGTAGTGCAGGTGGAAGATTTTGGCAACGATCCCTAACACGACAATACAGAAAAAGGCCATCGTCAGGTAGGCTAACAAGACAAAGTAACCCAACGGCAACAGGGCCTTAATCCCCATTTCAGCGATCGTCATCCCAATCAAGCCAAAGACCCCAATTGGTGCGTATTTCATAACCCAGTTCGTTACTTTGAACATTACTTCGGAAACGCTATTCAAAAAATCAACGACAATCTTGCCCCGTTCTCCTATCGAAGCCAAGCCAAGGCCAAAGAAGACACTAAAGAAAATCACCGGCATCATATCGCCATCGCTAATCGACTTGAAGATATTGGTTGGGATAATCGCTAAGATTTGATCCCAAAAGCCCGTATGCCCCTTGGCCGCTTTCGCCGTCGCCATGTATTTTGAAATATCGGAAGCGTGGAGGCTTTTAATCTCAATAAAACTCCCTGGATGGGCCACGTTGGCGACAATCAACCCGACAATAATCGCAATGGTGGTCAAGACCTCAAAGTAGATGATGGTCTTCCCACCAATCCGTCCTAATTTATGGAAGTCACCAATGTTGGCAATCCCGACGGTCAGACAGGAGATCACAATCGGCATAACGATCATTTGAATCAGACGCAAAAAGATCGTCCCGAGGCTTTGCATCACAACGATTGCGGAGTTATTTTTGTAAAAAATCATCCCACAGATAATTCCGGCAATCAGGCCAATAAAAATTTGCCACCCCAAACTAAGGCGACTAATACGGTAGTGCTTCACGGCTACCCCCTCCTTATCAATTCTTAAACAATTATTTTAGCATAGTTTCAACGAAAATTTATTCAACTCCTGAATAAACCAGAGTATCATTGTTACTGAAATAATCATGTTTTAAATAATATGGGAGGTTGTAATGATTTCAAAAAAGTGGGCCAATAGTATTAACGGCCGGATTACCTTTCTCGCTATTTCCATCATAATTAATTCCTTTTTTAACGCCCTCACGGTTTCAACGCAAATGGGGAGTGCGATCTGGACAGCGTCGGCAGTGAGTCTAAGTAACTGGCTCCACTTTTCGTTGGGAAACGTCCTCTTCGCCGAAGGGGTAATTGTGGCCTTCACCAACCTCGCCCTGCTCGGTCATTTTGACTGGTTCCGACTGGTCCGTAACCTGCTCTTCATCACCCCGTTCAGTTACCTTTTAGCGGGCTTTGAAAAACTCTTCGTCCACTGGGGTGTTCCTGAATTAGGGATCGGCTGGCGCGCAGTTCTCGACGTGATCGGCCTCTTCGGGGTCGCTGCCGCGGTCTCGCTTTACCAACGGGCCAACATCATCATGCACCCCAATGACGATTTACCATACATTCTGCGGTTCCGCTTCATGCATGGCTCATCAGTCTTTTCCCAGTGGATGAGCAACGTGCCACCGCTAATCATCGTGGTCCTCGTGTTCGTTGTTAACGGGCACTGGTACTCGTTTGGGATCGGGACCATCTACAACATCCTGACCCAAGGTTACCTGATTGGTTGGTCGGACCAGCATTTTCTCCCGGTCCTCCACCACCACCTTGAATTCAAAAACTAATCATCAAGAACATAAATAATGCAGCCAAAATAAAATTCAAATAACGCAGTACAACAATGGCCTCCAACATCCGGTAAAGCCGAATGCTGGAGGCCTATTGTTGCTGGCGGGGGCTCGAAAATAGCCCCAGGCATTCGGGGTTGTGAATACCTGAGACTATTTTCATATATATCGGGAATCAGCTGATTCCCGCTCGCCAGCCTAAAAAACAATCAACATATGGGAGAATGTTAATCATTCTTACGTCTCTTTAGACCAGCAATGCCAAGACCAATAGCGGAAGAATTCTCATTACCAGTTTGTGGGAGGGCCTGCTTTTGAGCATTCGTCGTTGTACCGTTATTGTTCCCAGTAATGGTGATGTTGCCATTACCGTTGTTGTCACCATTGCCACGGTCAGCCGGAGTGACGTGAATCGTGACGGTGATTTCAGAGGTTTGACCATCTGGGTAGATTACCACAATGACTTCATCATGGTCACCTGGCGTATTAACGTCATCTTGAACCTTTTGCGGATCTTTCCATTGATACTTCGTGCCACCTGGCAAGTCTGGCTTGTGGCCGATCCCATCAGATGGGTTAGGAACATGGCTTCGCGGCTGGTGTATATCAGCCCGCCACAAATTAAACATTGGCTTTTATAAAATTCCGTATATAAATTTTTAAGTCTAATTTTACCCTTATAAGATTGTTTAGTAGGTAATGTTTCATGTGAAACATTGGCAAAAATTACGGTAAAATTAACACAGCCGAGCAAAGGAGGAACTATGACTTTGGAACTTACTGCCCAACAATTACTCACCCAAACCCATCAAACTGGTCGGTGGTTTATTAAAGACCAGCAGTTGCGGTCACCACTATTGGGTGCTGAATTAAGATTTACCGTTACTAATACGCAAAGTTTGGCGGTTCACACTATCAACCATGCCAACCCACTCTCGCCCAGTCAGTACTGGGCCATTCGCATTGACAATGGGCCGTGGCAACGGTGGGCAGCCAGCCAGTTGGCCTTCGAGATCCCAATGACGAGTGATCAGCACCGTGTCCGGATCATGACGGGTGGTAATTGTGACTTAGATGACGTTTGGTTTCAACAGCAGGATTTTTCTCTCACTAAATTAGTCGTCGACGACCAGGCCATAGTGCACCCAGTTCAGCAAACCAAAAAGGTACTGGTTCTGGGCGATTCCATCACGGCCGGCTGTTGGATCAACGGTAAGCACGCCAGTGTTGATTACCGGCCAGAACAAAACTACATTGCGATCGCACAAAACCTGCTACCAGACACTGAAATTCAGCGCGTTGCCTATTCGGCGGCGGGTGTTTTACGTCCCGGAACCGGTAATGTACCACCCGCCGGTCAATGGCTCACCCGACTTGACGATCAGCAGGCTGCGACTGTTGGTAATTACGATTCAATCGTCATCGCGTTGGGGGTTAATGACCGCCGTTTCAGCGAAAACCAATTTCGGACCGCCTACCGAGATTACGTGCAAGCGGTCCAACACCGCTATCAATCTCCAGTGGCATTAATGGTCCCCTTCCGCCAAAGTTTTCACGAAATCATCAGCAGAATTGGTCAGGAACTCGGCATGGCGGTGATTCAAACAACTGGGTGGTGCCACCACACTACTGACGGTCTCCACCCTGATTTACAAGGCTCCCAAGAGGCCGGCGAGCATTTTGCACAAGTCCTAGCGCAACTGGTACAATAGGTGTCAAGAAAGGAAGTGAGCTCGTGGTTCATCAACGAATTATCCCTATTTTTCATACGAATAATTTCCGTGACCTTGGTGGCTATGCGACCGCCACTGGTCAGACCGTTCAATGGGGACGTATTTTTCGGGCTGATAAACTGGACCGGTTGTCCAAGGACGACCAGGCTGAATTAGTCAAGTTGGCCATCGGTGTCGATATTGATCTGCGTTCTGCAGAAGAAACCAAATCCTCACCAGACCGCCTGCCAGAGCAAGTCCAGTACCTATTCAACCCGGTTTTTAAACGGGACGTCACTGATTCTTCGAAAAACGTCAGCAACCTCGCTCACAACCTGCAAAGCGAAGCCGGTGCTGGCCGTCAGCACATGCAAGAGGTTTACCATGATATGATGACTAGTGACGCGGCCGCCCACGCCTTTCGCGAAATTTTTGAACAACTGTTGACCGTCGATGACCAACAAGGTGTACTCTTCCATTGCACGGCGGGGAAAGATCGGACTGGAATGAGCGCCTACCTGATTTTACGGGCCTTCGGCGTCAGCCCGGCGGTCGCCAAAAAGGACTACCTGTTGACCAATACCGCGTTGAAAAACTTTCTCCGCGGTCAGCAAGCAACGCTCCGTTCCGCTGGTAAGCCAGCAACTTTGATTGATAATTACACGGCCCTCTGGACTGCCGACCCCAGCTATTTAGCGGCTGCGCTCAAAGTGCTTCAAGCCGAATATGGTGACGTCAATGGTTACCTCACAACGGCCCTTCAATTGTCTCCTCAGGATTTGCAAGATTTAAAAGCAAAATATTTAATTAATTAGAAAGGAACTTCAAGATGAAAATTAACGTTCCATTAAATAATGCTCTCTTACCTGACCAATACGGAAAATTTGCCCCAGAGAATGCTAAAATTGGTGGTAACCCCAGCACCTCGTTTCCCATTCAAATTAAGGACGCTCCAGCTGAGACTGCCGCATATGCCCTAGTGATGATTGACCATGATTCAATTCCCGTTTGTGGCTTTACTTGGATCCACTGGATTGCGGCCAACATTCCTGCCGATTGGTCAACGATTCCAGAAAACGCCAGTTTAGAATTAAAAGACCGCTTTATCCAAGGGAAGAATAGTAACGCCAGCCGGTTCGTCAATGCTGAACCAGCAACTGGGTACACCGGACCAACCCCACCAAATGGGACCCATGATTACCAGCTCACGGTTTACGCTTTGGATACGGTACTCCCCCTCAAAAATGGTTACTGGCTGAACGAATTTCTTCACCAAGCAGACGGTCACATTTTAGACCAAGCTACCATTACCCTCCCTTCACGGGCAGATTAATTACTAAAGGAAGTGAGAACATGGAAACAAGAATCTTTTTCAACCCTGGTGACTCGATCGCTAACATTCACGATTACAACGAAGCCGTCCGGAAAGGGCAAATCTTTAAAAAAGAACGCAAGGTGGATGACCTGGTAATCGCCAAGGATAAAGACAACGAAGAATACGCGATTTTTTATGCAAAGGATGCCAAGCATGAACCGGTTGAGCAAACCAAGCCGTACGAAGTCAAGAAACGAGTTTAAGATAAACAGTACACCCATTAAAGTTCGTAACGGCTCTAACAATCTGGACCATTCCATTGCTGAGCTGAATCACGGTGATTGTAAATCTTTCAATTCAGTTGATTCTCTGTTTGATGATCTGGATAATTAACAACAAAACGATGATTTTTCAAAAAAGCCATTCAGAATTGTTCCAATTCCGAATGGCTTTTTCATTATAGTTTCATTGCTGCCAAGAAGTCTTTGATCCGCTGGGTCGGTTCTTCAAAGAACTCCTTGCTAGTCCCGGCAAATTCGATCTGTCCATCTTCGACAAAGACGATCCGGTCCGCCGCCTTCCGGGCAAATTCCATGTTGTGGGTGACCACAATCATGGAGTGACCCCGTTCAGCAAGGTCCTGCAGGATCCTCAAGATTTGGGCTTCCAATTCGGGGTCCAAAGCACTCGTTGGCTCATCGAACAGGATAAAGTCAGTATCTAACGCTAAGGCCCGACAAATGGAAATCCGTTGTTGCTGGCCCCCAGAAAGTTGGTTCGGGTACCGGTTCGCAACGTCATCCAAGCCGACCTGCTTGAGTAATTCATGGGCCCGTGTTTCCGCTGCTTCCTTACTCTGTTTCAACACGTAAATTGGGCCTTCCGTAATGTTTTCCAAAATGGTCAAGTTCGGGAAAAGGTTCCAACTTTGGAAGACCATCGCGGTTTGCCGCCGCATTTTGAGAATTTGTTTGCTCGTCAAATTATCCGCAAAATTGAGGTGCAGGTCACCAATCGTGAGTTCACCAGCTTGCGGACGTTCTAACAAGTTAATAGCCCGCAGCAAGGTTGATTTCCCGGCCCCCGATGGTCCCAAAATCACCGTCGTCTCGTGTTCTGGGAACTGAACACTGACGTCATTGAGGGCGTGGTGGTCACGGTATTGTTTATCAACGTGGCTAAGTGTAATCATCAATTATTCCCCCTCTGCTTGAATGTAGCGGGACAGCCGCTTTTCCATGAAGTACTGCAGGATCGTCAAAATCGAGCAGAAAATGGCATACACGACCGCAACAATGGAGTACATCAACATTGGTTGGTAGTTATGTGAGGCGATTTGTTGACTCACCAGGAACATGTCCGCAATGGTAATCGTACTTGCCAATGAGGTATCCTTGACCAAACTAATGAATGAATTGGACAGCGGTGGGATCGCCACCCGGAAGGCCTGTGGCAGGATGATCTTGAACAGGACTTGGCGGTAGGTCATCCCGATCGAGTAGGCTGCCTCCCATTGACTAGTCGGAATCGAGCTGATCGACGCCCGAATCGTTTCAGAAGCGTAGGCCCCCGTGTTTAAGGAGAAGGTCCAAATGCCGGCCGTCCATGCATTCAGTTGCAGACCAATGCTTGGCAGCCCGTAGAAGACAATAAACAATTGCACAATCAATGGTGTGGACCGGAAGAGCCAGACGTAAAAGGCAAAGAATGCTTTGACAATCCGCCATAAACTCTTGGTAACCGCGTTTCCCCGGGGCTGCGAAGTCTTAATCAACGCCGTGATGATGGCAATCACCAACCCGATAATGAAGGAAATCACCGCAATTGGAATTGTGTATTTAATACCGGCCCAGAGGATTTCCGGGGTCGATGATTTGATAATATCCCACATAAAGTTCGCTCCTTTTGCAAAAGGCCAAGCTCGTTTACTCCGCGACCTTGGCCTTTGTGATGTTACTTATCAGTAATGTTTTCTTTGAAGTACTTTTCGGAGAGCCGCTTCAGCGTCCCGTCCTTGCGAAGTTCCTTCAGTGCCTTATCAACCTTTGTCTTCAAGGCCTTGTTGTTCTTAGCCATCAGAATTCCAATTGGTTGACTTGGAATCTTGTTAGTTGGTACCGTGATGGCCTTCAAATCACTCGCGTTATTCGTGCGTTGGTAGTAAAGGAAGGCTTCCTTGGAATTCATCGCGGCTTGGACCCGGCCTTGACGAATCAATGCCATCGCGGTTGCAAAGTCATCTGATGAAACATTTTGTCCACCGAATTTCTTAACGTTGTCGGCATTGGCCGTCCCAGTAGCGGCCGCAATTTTCTTCCCCTTAATATCATTGACGTTCTTAATCGTGGTATTGTCCTTCTTCATGATTAGGGCCGTCTTGGAGTAAATGTAAGGGGTGGAGAAGAGGTAAGCCTTCTTCCGGGCTGAAGTCATCGCGATGTTGTTGATGGCCATATCAAACTTGTGGGAACCAACCCCAGCGATCAGCGAATCCCACTTAGTCGGGACAAACTTTACTTTGTAGCCCATCTTCTTGGCCAAGGCCCGGGCTAAATCAACTTCAAATCCGGTCAGCTTACCATGTTCACGGTATGAATACGGAGCATAAGTCCCTTCCAAACCAACAGTAATCGTCCCCTTCTTGACTAATTGAGGACTGCTACTTGAAGAAGACTTTCCACATGCTGCTAAGGTCACCGCCGCTAACAAGCTAGCACCAATCACAGCAAGCCGCTTCATCCATTTTTTCATTGCTCAACCGCCTCCATCTTATTACTTACTTTCAATCAGTAAAATTTTACAAGGCTGGTTGACAAATGTCAACTAGAAACGTGAACTAATTTTACCGGTTACCAACGATCCGTTGAGCCTCATGAGCAAAGCGTTCTTCCAGGGCATCTGCATCCGCCTTAAAGTCCGCGACCCAATCAGCGCCCGTCGGCTTAACTTGTCCTGCTTCATCACCCATCACATCGGTCACGACCAGGGTGCCATCAACGGCCATTTTAACGTCGTCATAGTGCCCTTCCAAGGCTTCATCCAAATAACCCTGTAAAATTCCCTGAACCGCGGTGGTGATCACTTCTTCTTCCGTAATTTTTTGTCCCCGGACCTGATATTGCGCAATCTTCATTGCGACTTCTTCCATGTTTTCAGGTACATCTAAACTCATGTTCCTCACCCTTCTTAAATTGAATTCTACTGATTATCATATCATAATAAAGGTAACACAGAACGAGGAGGAGTTTGTCATGTCACAAGCAGTTTTAATTCCCAAGATTTTCCAAGAAGCCGGTCGACAGGTTTTTCGGGACGCCGGAATTGAAATGATCGAAGTCGAGGACGTCAACAATGACGCCTTAATTCAGTATGCGGACCGCATTCAAGGGGCGGTGGTCATGCTTGACCAAATTAGTAACGCAACTTACCAAAAGACCCCGAATTTGAAAGTCTTGGCCCGGGTCGGCGTGGGCTATAACAACATTGATCCACAAGGTGCCGCTGCCCATGGGGTTTGGGTCACTATCACCCCGCACGCCAACTATAATTCCGTGGCGGAAGCGATCCTGGGAGGAATTTTGCTAACTTCACGGGATATGTTCCAACGGCAGCAGGCCTTGCGTGATGGTCACTGGGACGAAGGCCACGCCACCGCCGGTCACGACATTGCGGGCCAAACACTGGGCATTATCGGTTACGGCCGAATTGGTCACGCCCTCGCCAAAAAGGCTGCTGCCCTGGGGATGAAGGTGCTGGTCAATAACGGGAGCCACCACAAAGATCCCGAAGTCGGCACCGCCGTTTCCCTTGATGAATTACTGCGCACCGCTGATTATGTTTCTCTGAGTGCTCCAGTGACCGACGAAACGCGGGAAATGATGAACCAGAACGCCTTTGCCAAGATGAAGGAGACCGCTAGTTTGATCAACTTTGGTCGGGGCCAACTAGTCAACCACGATGACTTGATTGCGGCGCTGAAGAACGGCCAGATTCACAGTGCTGTCTTGGACGCCTTTCAAACGGAACCCCTGCCGACTGATGATGAATTAACCACCCTATCAAACGTCTTCCTCACCCCACACATCGGTGGCGGGACGATCGACGCAATGGACCGTGGTTGTCATGATGCGGCAAGCGAAGTTGTTCGGGTCCTCAAGGGCGAAAAGCCACAGTGGCCGGTTAACCAGCTCTAAGGAAGGATTACCATGGCAGAGATCTACTTTCAGAAGATGACCCCGGAAGGGTATCACGAAATTGAAGAACAAATTGAGGAGCTCAAGAAGGACCGGCCCACTAAAATTGCCCGACTGAAGGCTGCCCGAGCCCTGGGCGACCTTTCCGAAAATACGGAATACAGCACGGCGAAGCGGGACCTTCGCCATCTTGAGAGCCGCCTCCGCTTTCTCAATAAGCAACTCACCTACGCTCAAATCGTCCAACCCCAAGCCAACGGCACGATTGACTTGGGAAGTAGCGTCACCATTGAATTCTTGGACGACCACGAACAAGTGACTTACAAACTCGTGGGGACGCAGGAAGCGGACCTGGCGGCCCAAAAACTTGCCTTTGATTCACCCTTGGGTCAAGCACTAATGGATCAGGGAGCCGGGACAACGGTAACTGTCGAGTCACCGGACTCTACCTACCAGGTGAAAATCATTGAAGTGAGTTAAACACGAACTTTATTTACAAAGTCAGCAATGATCATCAACGGTTGTCGCTGGCTTTTTTATTCCATTTTTCTACTTTGGTGGTTGTTATCCGTCAAATCTTATGTTACCTTATAACCACGAATTATAATTCGCTATTCAATTTTAATGTTCGTATTTTTATAAAGGAGAGAAAATTGGAACATCCACTTAAACGTTACGGAGTTGCCATCGCCGGAGTAATTTTTCACCTCATGATCGGTGGGGTCTATGCCTGGAGTGTCTTCACTAAGCCCATCGCCCAACAAACCGGTTGGAAAGAAGCGAGTGTCTCATTTGCCTTTAGTTTAGCCATCTTCTTTCTAGGCATGTCCGCTGCCTTCATGGGCCGGCTCGTTGAAAAGTTTGGCCCAGCCAAAGTTGGAACCATCTCAAGCATCTTTTATGGATCCGGAATCGCTCTGACCGGGTTGGCCATCCAAACCCAGCAATTATGGCTCCTCTACCTGGCCTACGGGGTCATTGGTGGTCTGGGCCTGGGGTCTGGCTATGTCACTCCCGTTTCCACAATCGTCCGTTGGTTCCCCGACAAGCGGGGGTTAGCAACCGGCTTAGCCATCATGGGCTTCGGTTTTGCAGCCCTGTTAACTGGTCCGTTAGCACTTCGCCTGATCACCACGATCGGTTTAGCAAACGCCTTTTATGCCTTAGGCACCTTTTACTTCGTGGTCATGATCATCACGGCCCAATTCATTAGAAAACCACACCCACACGAACTACCAACCGTGATTGCTCAAAATGCCGCCCGGGTCAGCCTCACGAACCAATCCTTAACCGCCAACCAAGCGGTCAAAACACCTTGGTTTGCTGCCCTCTGGTTCATGTTCTTCATCAACATCACGACCGGGATTGGCCTTGTGTCTGCCGCTTCGCCAATGGCCCAGAGCATGACTTCCATGACAGCGGCCGCCGCCGCGGTGATGGTAGGGATTATCGGCTTATTCAATGGTTTTGGCCGCCTCGCTTGGGCAACTTTGTCCGATTACATCGGTCGGCCCCTCACCTATAGCCTCATCTTCATCATTGATGTCATCATGTTGGTCATCTTGATCTTCTTTAAGCAACCATTCATCTTCGCTGTGGCACTTTGCCTGTTGATGTCCTGCTACGGTGCCGGATTCTCCGTCATTCCCGCCTACCTTGGTGACATTTTCAGTACCAAGGAATTGGGGGCCATTCACGGTTACGTGCTAACCGCTTGGGCCGCCGCTGGGATGGTGGGCCCCGTCCTGTTATCCTGGACGCACCAAGTCCTCCACAACTACTACGTGACCCTGATTGCCTTTATCATCATTGATCTGTTAGCCATGATCGTGTCGGTTCGAATTCAAAAGAGCTTTGTGACCAGCAAAGCTGTTGAATCGGCTCACTAAAATTTGCGATAAAAAAACTCCTTCAATTCGACTTTACCAGTCGGTTGAAGGAGTTTTCTATGCGTTCAAAGCTGTTTGGTAAGCTTGCTCAGTGACGGGATCAAAGCATACCATCGTCACCGTTTGGACATGCTGCGCCGTGCGCAAAAATTCCCGGATTGTTCGAATGGCAATTGGCGCGGCCTGGTCGAGCGGAAAAGCGTAAACGCCGGTACTGATTGATGGGAAAGCGACCGTTTGGCACCCGTACTCATCCGTTAATTGTAAACTATTCCGGTACGAGTTTGCTAACAACTCGGGTTCCCCATGCCTGCCATCCCGCCAAACTGGGCCGGGCGTGTGAATAATGTACTTGGCCGGCAAGGCAAAACCGCTGGTAATCCGGGCCTCCCCCGTTGGACAACCATGAAACTTTTCACAGGCCGCATAGAGGGCCGGACCGGCTGCTCGGTGAATGGCGCCGTCCACACCACCGCCACCCATTAAAGTGGTGTTCGCGGCGTTCACAATCGCGTCACCGGCAAACTGTGTGATGTCGCCTGGGATCACTTGAATCTGTGTCATAGCCGCTCACCAGATATTGACCCGGTCAGCGGGAGCCTTCCACATCCCGTCACCTTTGTGAATATCAAAGGCGGTAAAGAAATCATCCTGATTCTGGGCTTGGACATTTGCCCGTAATTTATTTGGGGCGTGAACATCAATTGACAGCAAGAGTTGCATGTACTGAGTCGTGGCCTTCATCCGCCAAATCCGCGCCCAGTTAATGAAGAATGCTTGGGCGGAATAATTGTCCTCTTCCTTGGCCGCAGCTAATGCACAGCTCAAGCCCCCACCGTCAGCAATATTTTCAGAAACGGTCAGCTTGCCGTTGACCTTTTGGCCAGCAAATGGTAAGCCGTTAAATTCATCAATCATCTTCTGGGCTAACTTCTGGAAGTGGGCCGTATCTTCCTTGGTCCACCAGTTGTGCAGGTTCCCGTATTCATCAAAGAGGGCCCCATTATTGTCGAAGGCGTGGGAAATTTCGTGGGCAATCACGGCCCCAATACCACCGTAGTTCTCACTACTGCTTTGTTGCAAACTATAGAATGGCGCCTGCAAGATGGCGGCTGGGAAGACGATAATATTTTTAAACGGGTGGTAGTAAGCGTTGACGGTCGCCGCACTCATTTCCCAACGAAGTCGGTCCACCGGTTGGTTCCAGCGACTGAATAATTCCCGGTTAGCTACGACCCCGAGATCATTGACATTCTCTAACAAACTCTTGGTTGGATCAACCTTCAAATGGTTGTAGAGGTCTGGAATTTGGTCCGGGTAACCGACTTGAATTCCCAGGTGGTTCAGCTTGGTAATCGCCTTTTCCTTAGTGGCGTTGCCGAGCCAATCATTGTTGGCCAGTCGTTGCTTATAAACGTCCACCATCTGCTTAACCATGTGGGTCACATCGGCCTTGGCTTCGGGGCCAAAGTATTTCTTACCGTAGTAATCACCAATGACCTGGCTAAAAATCCCCCGGGTCAGGTAAAAGGCAAACTTCCGTTGGTTGACCGGCTTCTTACTCCCGGAGAGGGCCCGGCCATATTCGCCACTAATCGTCCGTAATTCGTCAGTCAACAACCCAGCCTGACCAAGCACTTCGTTAACGATCAACCAGCTCTTAAAGATCGCAAAGTGGTCCTGCAAAATGCTATTCAATGCCGCAAAGTACTTCGGTTCGGTCACGATCACCTTCGTTGGTTTAGCTCCAACTAATTCTTGAATGACGGCCCCCAGGTCCAGTTGGGCCGTGTGGGCAGTAAATTCGGCAAAGCTCTGCGGATTATACATCTTGCTGTAGTCGGCACTCTCTTCCGCACTCTTCACGTGAGGAACCAATAATGAGTCAAACTGGATTGTGTCATCAATCAGGTCATCGGCTTCCTCTTCAGAATAGCCAACCTTTTGCAACAGTTTCTTCGTCATTTCTGACCACATTTTCAACAGTTGTGGTCCCTGTGGATTATCTTTAGCGTAGTAACTCTTTTCCGGCAAAATCAGGCCAGGTGCCGCTGCAAATAGGGCGTAGACCGTGGCGTTTTTCATGTCCGCATCAATATCAAACGAAACGGGTGACGCCGACCCTTCCAAAATGAGTTGGCCCCAAATCTTTTGGTAGTCCGCATAGCTATTTAAGACCGTCAGCTTTGCCAAGCGGTCCTGGAGTGGCTGAGTCCCCTCCTGATCACGTCGCTTAAAATCTTTCGCTAGCTGATAGAGCTTGGTGGCCTCTTGCATGCGTGGATCATCGCTTGGCGTTTCGACCAGTTTGTCTAAGTCCGCCATCAGCTTTTTATCAATGTCATCAACCAGGTCGTTGAACCCACCGGTTGCCGGTTTATCATCCGGAATTTTCGCAGTCTTGAGCCATTCACCGTTCACGGCTTCGTATAAATCTTCCTTAATGGCTGTTTGATCAATCTCAGTCATTGCTATCGCTCCTTCATTTTTTCATCTATTATACCTGATTCTACTCAAAAGGTTTTAGCAGCTCACGCTTAGCGTCTCCAGAAAACCAGCGATCATGTTGGCCCACGAGTTGACTCACTGAACGATAATCGCTCAAGTCAACCCGTCCTTGAATCAAATTACTAGTTTGGAGGGTCCGGGCTAACCGGACCGTTAATGCGTTTACTGGTTGGTGGTACAGTCGGTTTGGGTCTTCATCAATGTCGAGCCGTAAAAGCTTCCGTGCCTGGCGATATTCTGGCGACTGATCCAACACCATTTGCAATTCTTGTGGTGGTAATAATTTCATTCATCTTCCTCCAATCGAATCACCTGACCAACGGGTTGCTGAACCGATAAGTGGTCCTGACTCGTCAGCAGCCATAGTACCCGATGGTAACCGTGATCGTCAATTTTGTGCTCACCCCAGCCGTCAGTCACGATGATGACAGGTGTCTGGCGACTAAAATTGTGGTCAGCTAAATAGTCAAAGACTGCTTGATAGCTCGTACCACCTCCCCCATGGCGCTCAAAGGCGGCCAGGTGGTTAACCGGTTTTGGTGGCGTCTGCACTTGCGCATCAAAATCACCGACTTGCATTTCTATGTCTGCCTGCTTAGCTAATTCATTCAGCATACCAACTACCTTGCTCAAGGTGTCATTACTCATCGAGCCTGACTGATCAACAAAGACGGTCAACCGGGTCACAAGTCTGGTAACACGGCCAGGTAGTTCTAACCGTTGGGGTTGACGCCGGTTAAACCGGGCCCGCGATTCCTGGTAGCCACTGGGCACTTGGCCAACCAATCGCCAAAAGGCCTGGCGAAACGGCAGCCGGTAGTGTTGCGACGTGGGCATAAGTATTTCACGGACAGCCTGGGGAAGCGTCCCCCGTTGCCGAGCGGTTAAATGGTGGATACTCTGACGGACCACTTGCTTTAAGTTGCCCTGCCGAATAAGCTGGTTACCATTTTGGTACCAGCCCTGATGTTGCGTGGAAGCCTGGCTTTTCTTGAGCTCCGTTGCTAACCGCGTTTGCTGGCGTTGATCTAAATTCCGCAAAATTTGCAGATAGGTTTGGGAGTCCGCTTGGACAGGGAGTGGCTGGTGAAGAATTTGTTCCAACCGTGCCAAGGTCATCGTGCCTGCCGGTGGGGTGGTCAGGTACTGGTTAACCGCGACGTCACACGCGACATTCACGAGGGAACGGTCCCGTTCTTGCGCATACCGGAGGGGGTGTTGCCAAATGATGTGCAACGCTTGGTGCCGCAGGTCATTAACCAGGTCATCCAGTCGTTGGCGGTTCACTTGTTCCGCACAGGCCACTAACGTTAATTGATTATTTTGCCAACGCAAGGCGCAGGAAAAATTCCCCTGGGTAATTATTTCCCGGGAAATCATCATCAAAACTTCCCCACTCAGCGGGTCGGTCGTTAATAGCTGAATGATGGCGTTAGTAAGCCGTTGTTGTGCTTTCTGAAGTTGATCCAATTTACATCACCGCAATCCTTTGGAGCAGTTGGTAAAATTCTGCAGTCAAAGAATCCTGTTGGGCTTGTTGATAAAATTTTTCTAATACCGTCGGGTTCTGGTGACTTAATTTAGCAAATTGTTGAACGACCGCGTACTGACCGTCTGGACTAACTACTTGAAGGGCTGCTAGCAAATGCTTCAGGACAGCTGGCTCCGGCAACTTGGTGAATTGGTCGCTAACAAATTGGTTCAAAAGCTGAACCCGGTCAGGTTCGGCTAACTGTTCAAATTGCTTGGTTCCTTGGTCGGTCAATAAGTCATCGGCGGTAAGTTGATTGCCATTGTCCAACACAAACTGCGTAAAGGCAACCCCCACCTCAGCACCCAAATCGCCACTAAAAACGTCCGGCATTAGCTGTTCTTGAAGTGATTGTTCCAATTGCAGGAGCTCACTCAGGTTTTTAGAAACCCGTTCCCACGCCCGTGGAGTTGGATACAAGTCCTCATTCCGGGGACCAGTCAACGACTCAGGATAGGCTTGCAAATATTCTTGAACTAACGGGTGAATGCGTGGCTGGCCGTTTTCCGTGGTTGAAGCCCACTGAAGCCAATCCGTCAATGAAGCTTCCATCACTAGGCGGACGGTCCGGTCCTTAATGGCCGCATCCGCCGGCGTTACCGCATATTCAGTATCAGCAAAGCCACTCATTGAATCATCCGGGTTTTCTGCAATCACAATTCGAACCTGGCGCGGGAGGAGCAGACTATTGATTTGGCGTTGTAGTACAAGGTTCATCAATTCGCTTTGCACCGCGACCGTGCCGCGGTTAAATTCGTCGAGGAACCAGATAATCGGTTGCTCCGGATGGCTTTCCGCCTGCTGGATAATCTGAATCAGGGTCTCCGAATAACCATACTGGACATTCGCTAACTCACCATACTGGGTTGTTTTAATAAACGCCTCGTCACGTAACGGTGGGACCGGGATTGCCAGGTCTCCCTTTTCGACCAAGCTCACGACCGTGGTGAACAATTTCGCCCCGAGCTCTTCAGCCACTTCACTAACCAAGGTGGATTTACCAATCCCGGCCTCCCCGACCAAGTTAGGGACGTTGCCGGCCTTAATCACTGTTTTCACTGCTTGTTTCATTGCTTGATAATTGAGTGCCATCGGTTAATCCCTCCAACCGTAATGCTCTGAGTCCACATCCCGTTGCCGAATTTTAGAAACGTACGGATTGCCGGCAACATAAAAGCGCAACCGGTCTGATGCATTTTTGCCAGCTTGGTTAACGCCCACCCGTGGTCCACTAATGATTTGTCGCGGCATCCGCCGTTTTTGAAGCTTAATCTTCAGTGGCGCAATTGCCATTGGTTGACCATCCAAAGAACGGTCCTGGATTCCCAGTGCCTGCATTAATTTCCCCGGGCCGTTCGAAACGTTAACACCAGTCATGCCGCGGTTTTTTATCATTTGCTGAACATTCACCGTCGGTTCAATTGCGCGCAGCAGGATTCCGTGAGGTTCACCCGTGTTCTGGACAACAATGTCAAAACAATAGTGGGAACGAATTTGGTAGATATATAACGTCCCTGGTGCACCGTACAGCGATTCGGTATAGTGGGTGCGGCGTCCACCGGCAGCATGGGAAGCTGAATCGTCTTCGCCGAGATAGGCCTCCGTTTCAACAATTAACCCACCCACGGTACCAGAGGCACCTTGGTAAAGGACCAGGCGACCTAACAGGTCTTGTGCAATCGTGGTCGTAGGTCGACCAGTGAAAAATCGCTGATAATCATCCATGAACGTTTACTCCTTTCGTGAACTAGCCTATCATTAGAAACGAGGTGATTAATCGTGGAAATTAAAATTGAACGAATTTATACGAAACCCGTTGACCTAGATGGTTACCGGATTCTTATCGACCGCTTGTGGCCACGAGGGATCTCCAAAGTCAACGCCCACTTAGACGAATGGGCGAAGGAAGTCGGACCTAGTCCTGAACTTCGGCAATGGTTTAATCATGAGCCGAACAAATTTGCTGAATTTCAACAACGATACTTAGCTGAATTACAACATAACCCAGCTTACACACAATTGATAGCTACGGTTAAAACACAGTTGTCTACCCAAAATGTAATTTTATTATACGGGGCAAAAGACCCCCAATACAACCAAGCCATCATTTTGCAAACCCTTTTACAGCAAAAATTGGCATGATAATGATAAAGTGAAGTTGTAACATAATTCCTCCAACGTATCTGTAATACGAACAGCGCATCACAACAATAGGGCCCCAACATCCGGTAAAGCCAAATGCTGGGGCCCTATTGTTGCTTGCGGGAGCGTGACTATGAAGCCATACGCGACGCTTCTGCCACGGGTTTTATCTTAATAATTTTAGTCTCCTGGAATATCAACATGATTACAGGTAAATTGATCACCAGCCAACCATTTTTCTGCACCCTGAACTAATTCAGCATTGTCTGCCGTACTGTACAAGGTTAAAGTTCCTTTGGTTGTATTGTTATTTAATGAATCCGTTGTTTGCAGCATTTCAGCAGCAGTTTTAACCGTTTCCAACGCTGGATCCACCAACGTAACATTAGATCCTAAGAAATTAGTAATTTCCCGAGAAAGAAAAGGAAAGTGCGTACACCCCAGGATGAGGACTTGAACTGGCTTTTCCTTAAAAATTGCTAGTTCTTGATCAACAACTGTCTGTGCTTTAGCGGTACCAACTTCGTTATGCTGAACTACTGCCACCATTGGTTGAGCAGCTTTGCTAATCACCGTGACGTTCGGATCCAGTTCGTGAATCGTCTTGGGGTAAGCACCAGCTTTGGTAGTAGATTCCGTTGCAATCACCCCAACGCGTTCATGATGAGGCTCTGCTAGAGCTGCTTCAGCCCCAGGTTTAATCACACCAATTACGGGAATGGGCAGTTCCTTTTGAAGGGTTGGCAATGATGCAGCAGTTGCCGTATTACATGCAATAATCATCATTTTAATGTCATGCGTTAACAAATATTTACCGATATTTAACGCCAGCTGGCAAACATCGGCTTGGGTGCGTAATCCATATGGAAAATGCCCTTGATCACCAACGAACACAATTGCTTCATGTGGCAAATGGTCACGTAATACTCGTACTACTGACAAACCACCAATTCCTGAATCCATTACTCCGATTGGTCTTTGATCCATTTGAATAACCTCCTTTTAATTCAATAGTTACTCGCTACACTTTCAGTTTAGCATTCCATAAAACCGTACTAAAATAATTGAATGAATAATTTAAACGTCTGCTTTATCGATTTTACTCTTTCTGTATAATTGTTGACCGACAGCAAGTAAATCTGCATCTACAGTTGCCGTCAAAAAGCGCTGACAAGGTACCTCACTATGCCGGTCTTTAAAAGCCATTCGCTCCGTAGCTATTATCATCACCATCAGATTATTTTCAGTGAGCAACAATTGGCCTGGATGTCGGTACTTACCCTTCGTATGCTTGCCAGTTCGCCAGGTATGAATTTTGGCCTCACCATCTGAACCAACTTTGAGTTCATAGCCACCAGAATTATTATTTTCAACGGGAAGTCCATAAAATTTTTGGACCGCGTATTGATTTTTCTTACTCATTATTCGCCATCACCATTTCGTAAAATTAGTGTTAGTATCATTTTAGAATGATTTATTAAAGAAAGGACATCTAAATGGAAAAAATTGTTACTGCTGAAGAAATGAAAAAGCTCGATTCACACACCATTAACGAAATTGGGATTCCGTCATTAGTCCTGATGGAACGGGCTGCCCTCGCCGTCCGTGATGAAATCCTCACAGCCTACCCACTCAACCAAGAAAACGTTGTCGTGGTTGCCGGCAGTGGCAACAACGGTGGTGACGGGCTGGCCGTGGCTCGGCTCCTCAAAATCGCCGGAGTGAATGTGCAAATTCTCAACGTTGGCAACCCGGCACACGCTTCTAATGAGCACCAAGCTCAAGAAAAGATCTGCCAGTATTACGAAATTCCTGAAACTGAGGATTTACAGGTTCTTACCAACGCCACGTTGATCGTGGATGCCATTTTCGGAATTGGCATTGACCGCGAAGTGCAAGGCCACTACGTCGACGTCATTCAGGCAATGAATGATTCTGCTGCACCCGTCGTGGCAGTAGACATGCCATCCGGTATTAACACCGATACTGGTGAAGTCATGGGTGTTGCCGTGAAGGCAGACACTACCGTGACCTTTGCATATAACAAAGTTGGTTTAACCAAGGGAGCTGGAAAGGACGCCGCCGGAAAGGTTGCCGTGGCTAACGACATGGGAACTTACGATCTGTAAAGTTAATTATTTGTAAACAAAAGGAGCTGAGCACATGCTCAGCTCCTTTTTGCGTCTCAATTAAGCACGAGACTTGTAGGCACCATCTGCGGTGTTCACGATGATCTTGTCACCGTTCTTGATGAAGGCTGGTACAGTTACAACCAAACCAGTGTTCAAGGTTGCTGGCTTACCACCACCATCGATGGTTGCCCCCTTGATTTCTGGTTGGGTATCAGTAACTTCCAGGGTCACAGTCGCTGGTAATTCAACCCCAACGATTTCGCCACCAACGAATTCCATTTGTACTTCCATGTTTTCTTGTAAGTACTTCTTTTCTTCGGAAATGTTGGTGTTAGGCACTTCGTATTGTTCGTAGTTTTCGAGGTCCATAAATACGGAGTTGTCGCCTTCTTCGTAAAGGTATTGGGTGTTCCGCTTATCCACGTTGACTTGTTCAACCTTTTCGGAAGGACGCATCGTGGTGTGCACGATGGAACCAGAACGAATATCCTGGATGTCCATTTGCATTAAGGTGTTACCCTTACCAGGTTTGTGGTGGTTGATCGTCAAAACCCGCAGTAACTTGTCATCGCGCTTGAATACCATACCCTTTTTCAAATCAATTGTTTGAATCATTATAAGTACTCCTTCTTTACGAAATTTCCATAGCCGTCAGAAGCTATGGCATACGCATTTCATTATATCATAGATTAGAATCACTTTTCAGCAGGAACTTCGCACTACTTTTGGTAGATCAAGTTCGAAGCTGGCACCCGAATCAGAGTGTATTGTTCTGCCACGTGGTGAATCCGACAACCGAGGCCGTTTAATAAGGTGTTTTTATAACGGATTGTCATGACTGCGGCAAAGGCGTGGTTCGTTCGCTGGTCTTCCTTCGCGAGGGCCTTCCGGTTCCACGGGTAAACGGCCGCCTCAGTGCTTAGGTAGTGACTACTGTCCGCAATGGAGCCAAACCGCGAATTGGTCATGTACTTATTGTTATTAGTGGCCCAATAAGTATATGAAACAACCGGCCGCTTTCCTGAATCACTCCGGTTCACTTTGACGTAGTAATAGTCATCCTTAATTTCAGTGAGTTGAAGTGCTTGATACTTCACACTGGTGCTAACTTCGCTTTGATTGTGGTAATCTACGGTTCTGAAAAACGATAGGTAACACATGCCCCACAACCATGCGAGGGCAATTACTAGCAAAATGATATAACGAACTACCAAGCTCCCCTGGTATCGTTTGCCGGTCTTTGCGATGAGCATTAATTGCTTCACACGAATATAGTGAATTACGTAACACAAGAATGCAACGGCAGCGATCCATAATAGCCACCCCAACCAATTCCAAGTCATCCGTTCTCTCCATTCCTGATCGCTGGTGCAGCGGTCAAATTAATTTATCATTTGTCACCTAATTGTACCACAATCCATTTCTTCTTCGCGTTTTTCGCGGCAAACAGTTATAATGGTAATATTGATGGCACGATTACGTGTTAAACTAAGGAGGACTTCTCATAATGGATGAAGGAAATAACCTTTCAATGGACATTATTAACTACGAAAAGGACCACGACCTGACCGATAACGAAATGGCTTTCGGTAGCCAATTATCTGTAGAACGGGTTCACGACATCAAGTCACAAGCCAGCGATGCAACTCCCGAAGAAGAAGGCTTGTTGCGGCGGTTTATGGATTCTCACCAATAAAATCGTTCGTGAAGACAAAAGAAGCGCCCAATTGGGCGCTTCTTTTGTCTATTCTGGATCATGAAAGCTAACGGGGAGTTGTTTGGGCTCCAAATCCTGCTTAGGATCCTTAATTTTAGCCATCAGTGTTTCAATCAATTCATCCGCAATTTGGTCAATTGGCTGCACCACCGTCGGTAAGTCTGGTGCAACCGTCCGAATCATTTTCGAACCATCGTACCCGGTAACGACAAAGTCCTGGTTAATCACCTTTCCAGCCCGCTTCGCAACATTGCGAATTTGCAGGGCTTGAACATCATTAGTAGCAATCACCGCATCATATTTCCCGGGAAATGTCTGAGTAAAATTCGTCCGCTTCAAATCCAGCGGCGTGTAGTTGGCATGGTGTTCAGTAAGGTAATCAACGGCCCCCTGAACCCGGTTTAGCGTTGGGGAAACCGACGTATCTTCATCAATCATCACCGCAATTTTTTTACCGCCATGGTTCATAATATATTCCGCCGCCAGTTGTCCACCTCGGTAGTTATCGGATTCGACAATTGGAATATTTCCCGCCAGGTAACGGTCAAAGGAAACGATCGGTGATGAAATTTGTTGGTATTCACGAATTCCCAAGTTGTGCGAACTAGAGATAATGCCATCCACTTGATTGGCCATTAACATCCCCAAATAGTCATGCTCAATCTGCTCATTTTCCGCTGAAGAAGCAATGATCGTCTTGTACCCTAAACCGAATAACCGATATTCTAAATCATTGATTAACTCAGCAAAAAATGGGTTCGTCGTGTTCGGAAAAATCAACCCAATGAACTTGGAAGGTTTTCCCTGCATGGCCCGTGCTAACGCGTTCGGCTGGTAGTTTAATTCCCGCATTGCGGCATGCACCTTCGCGATTGTTTTTTTACTTAGTGAGCCATAATTATTGATGACTCGGGAAACGGTGGTCACTGAAACCCCCGCTAAATCAGCAACATCTTTTAATTTTGCAACCATTTTCAATTCACTCCATTGTTAGATAATTTATTATACCGCAATTTTTAGCCAATAGAAAAGGGAGCGTCCCAGAAGCCTTGCTCCTGGGACGCTCCCTTTGAATGGGATTGAGGTAGATCCCTTTAAGAGAGTGTTTTCTGTAAATTACTTTTGTTCCATTACTACTTCATCATTAGCAGTAATCGTAAATGTCTTGTTAGCAGCGTCAGCATCCAGAACTGCTACGTTCTTACCGTCCTTGTCCTTGCGCGTGATCTTAATCGTCGTGTCAGTTGGTGTTTCAACATCAATTGAACCTTCCAGATCAAAGGCCGCAAACTTGTTCCGCCAGGAGAGCAGTTCCAAGAGGTTCTTAACCACTGGTCGTTGCACTTCTTTGGCAACTTCTTCCTTGGTGTAGTAGTGACGGTTGATATTCCGGCCTTCCTTGGTCTTTTCAAGGAGGTCTAAGTCGTTAGAACCAGCTAACAGACCAACGTAGTAAACCATTGGAATTCCTGGTGCAAAGACTTGGATAGCCCGTGCCAACAGGTAGGACTTATCGTTGTCCCCTAAGGCTGAGTAGTAAGTGGAGTTAATTTGGTAAATATCCAAGTTGTTGTATTCAGCACTGGAGTACTTCCGCTTAACATTGGCCCCAACCTTGTACAATTCATTAGAAGCATAAGCGATTTCGTCATCAGTCAAGATGTCCTTAGCATCGACAACCCCGATCCCGTCGTGAGTGTCCAGGGTAGTGAATTGCTTCATTGGACTCATCTTCAACCACTTAGCAAGCCGGTTCGTCTTACCAGAGTACAGAGTGTAGAGAGTGGTCATTGGTAAGGTGAAGTCGTAAATGAAGAAGTTGTGTGCAGAAATCTTTTGTGGAATCGTGTAGTGTTCATGGATTTCTGGCAAAATGATGGCCTTGTATGGAGCCAAGATATCTTGAACTTCATTCAGCAAGTCCCAAATTTCTGGTTCAACGAAGAAGTCATTCGTGCCGACCTTCTTCACCGCGTAAGCAAAGGCATCCAAACGGATCATGTCAGCCCCATGCTTCACCATATCGATCAAGGTTTCCTTAAAGAATTCGTTTGCGACCTTGCTCTTGACGTTGATATCGATTTGCTCTTCACCAAACGTATTCCAGAGGTGTTCCTTAGTACCGTCATCGAAGTCAATTTCTTGTTCTGGAGCCTTGTCCTTCCGCTTGTAGATCATATCAATGTCTTCTTGGGTTGGCCGATCTTTACCAGCCTTTTCCCAGAACTTTTCCCAACGGATAAAGAAGTCGTTGTACTTGGAATCATCATGCTTCTTCTTGAAATCTTGGTACATTTCAGACTTCTTGGAAATGTGGTTAATCATGAAGTCAAACATCAGGTAGTAATCTTCACCTAATGCTTCAACGTCGCTCCAGTCACCAAAGGCGGAGTCAACAACGTCATAACGGTATGGCGCGAAGCCACGGTCACCAGTGGATGGGAAGAATGGCAACAGGTGCACCCCACCAATGGCGTCCCCAATATACTTGTTTAAGACTTCGTGAGTTTCTTTAATGTTCTTACCCATAGAATCGGAGTAAGTAATCAACATTGCTTTATTTTGAATTGGCATAATCTAATCCTCCAAAATTTTACTTAGTGGCATGACGACGAGTAGCAACAAAGATAATGACGGCAATTACTAGCAACCCAATCCCGTAAACGAGGAATGGAGCAGCCAGCCCATAACCACTGGTTGGTTGGCCCATCAAATGGTTGGTCCATTCAGCAATCGATGGGGAGAAAAAGGCCCCAAAGTTAAAACCAATCAGAACCAACGATGTGACCATTGGTTGACGCTTCGCTGGCGCTAACCCTGGCAATAAATTAAAGATCAATGGTGAAACTAATTGGAGTGGGAACCCAATTAATAATAACCCAATGACTAATAAGACGAAATTCGATCCAGCAAAGTAGAACAGGAAATTGGAGAGGGCCATCAATCCTAATCCCAGGTAAACCGTCCCAAATCCTAACCGCTTTTGAATCGAGCCGTAGAAGAGCCCACCGAGTGTGGCTCCAATTAACATCAACGATAAGAAATTGGAAGCACCGGTGTATTGCGCACCACGAATATTAACGGCTAAACCGGGGAACCGGTTTTCCATCCCAACGTAGTCCACAACTAATAAGAAGGCAAAGAGGACTAACAGGTACACCGTTGGGCTGGTCTTTTGGATCTCATCCTCAGCTGGTAAATCTTCAGTCGCCTCTTCTGCTTGATCAGAAGCTGATTTGTCAGCCTTGGAATCATCCGGAACCCGGAGACCAAAGAAGATCAAAACAACGAAGGCCAAGGCGTAAACCAGGAACGAGGCGTGCCAGCCACTCGCCGTTAACAGCAAACCAGCTACGAAGAGGGTAAAGGCTTGACCAATCTGTTCGGCAGCAGCTCGCCACCCCAGCATTTGCGCCCGGGTGCTCCCTTCATACCAGACTGAAATCATGGAAATCGCTTGTGAATTATACAATCCATAACCGGCACCTAGCAATAACCGTGAAGCCAGAATGATTGGGTAACTACGAATGTTAAAGAATGGTACTAATCCCATCACCCCAACAATCGTGACCCCAATCATGATCATTTTCTTATCAGAAATTTTGAACCACTGTTGTAAAAGTGGTGACAAAATCACGAAAATCATCACGGCAAAGGATGGGGTCGTTGCTAAATACTCCGATTGAGTCTGTGTGACGTGCAATGAAGCCTTTAATTGTGGTAAAGCACTTTGCACGGCATAAGCACTCGTTAACATGAAGGAAACTGACAAGAATGCCAATTTTGTAATCATCGAATTCTTATTCTGCATGATAAAACCTCATTAAATCCCAAGATATTAATGACAAAAGCTCATTAATTCACATAAGAATATAGCAATCTTCAAATAAAATGTCAAACGTTTATCAAAATTATTTCTTGAAAAAATTTGAACTGGGTCAAGCGATAAACAATTACATAACTTTATGTGTCTATTTGACGAATTTTCGGACCGCAACGTTGTATTTTTCACCTGAAAAATTTTTTTGTAAATTTTGATAAAATTCTTTGACCAAATCTTGAGATAATGCTAAATTTTAATTGTTTAGAAATCTTACGAATTTATTAAGATTCTTAAATTTCTTAATTATTCTATTTCAAAGGAGACTTCAGTAATGACCAATCACTCCAAAATGTATAAGAACGGTCGGAATTGGATGTTTGCGAGCGTCGCAGCTTTGACCATGTTGGCTGCTGGCACCATGACTGCCCACGCCGATAGTCAAACCAGCAATACCAATGGCCAATCATCCGATACGAACAATAATACCGGCAATACGAATAACAATGACAGCCAAGTTGCCATTAATGGTGGTGCCAGTCAAACGAATGACAATTCATCAGCAAGCACGAGTTCTGCAACCGCTGCGGCGAGTGTCAACTTCAAGAGCAACACTGATGATAATACTAGTTCTCAAACCAACAGTACCGCTGCCCAAACGACTGATACGACGACTTCATCCGATACTACCAACACTGCTTCAACAGCTTCAGAAAAGGCCGTTGTCAACTTCGTGCAAACACCAACTGCCAACACCCAAGCTGACATTAGTGCTATCCACTTTAGTAATGGTGCTAAGCAGCAAAACTTTATTGAAAGTGTCGCTAGCGGAGCCATCGAAGGCTGGAACAAATATGGTGTCCTGCCTTCTGTAACCGTTGCGCAAGCGATCCTCGAAAGTGGCTGGGGAACGTCAACATTGTCGACCGAAGCTCACAACCTCTTCGGGATCAAGGGTTCCTACAATGGCAATTCCGTGACCATGTCAACCCGGGAAGTGTATAACGGTCGCTCCGTTTACGTTAACGCCGCCTTCCGGGCCTACGCTAACAACTCCGAATCAGTTGAAGACCACGGAAACTTCCTGTACAGCAACAGCCGTTACAGTAACTTACTTGGTGACACAAACTACGCCAGTGTTGCTAGAAAACTTCAAGCTGATGGTTACGCAACTGACCCAAGCTACGCCAGCTCGTTAATTAATTTAATTCAAACCTACAATCTGACCCAATTAGACACGATTGCCCTTTCTGGTGCCCAACCAGTAATTACTAATAAGGGTAACAATGGGAACAGTTCCAGCGTTGATAATTCTGGTTACTACACCGTCCAAAGTGGTGACACCCTCTCCGGGATTGCGAGTGAATTTGCGACAACTGTTCAAACGTTAGCACAATTAAACGACATCTCGAACCCAAACCGGATCTATGTTGGTCAACGTCTCTTGGTTAAGCAAGCTAGTTCCTCAAATTCAACGACCACGACGACGACCCCCTCAACTTCCACTAACACGGGAAGCTCCACGACAACGACGGCCACTAGTTACACCGTCCAAAGTGGCGATAATTTATCCGGGATCGCCAACAAATTCGGGACGACTTGGCAGTCATTAGCCCAATTAAATAACTTGTCGAACCCGAACCTGATCCACGTGGGTCAAGTTCTGCAGCTTAGCGCGGGCACTAGCACTAACACTTCAACGACAACCACGACCAGCACTGGCACTTACACCGTCCAAAGCGGTGATAACCTGTCATCCATCGCCAGTCAATTTGGCACCACTTATGAAACCTTGGCGCAATTGAATAACTTGTCGAATCCAAACTTAATTCGGGTTGGCCAAGTCTTAAAGGTTTCTGGTAGTTCAACAACGACGACTTCCAGTAGTTCCAATACGACTACGACTGGCACCGGCACCTACACCGTGAAGAGCGGCGACACCCTTTCGGGGATTGCTGCTCAATACGGCACCACCTATGAAGCCTTGGCGCAACGTAATAACATTTCCAATCCAAATACGATTTACGTTGGTCAAGTTCTTCAAATTAGTGGTAGCAGCACTAGTGCTGCCAGAGTGTCATCTAGTTCCCGTTGTAACTACGTTGTTAAGAGCGGCGACACCCTCTCCGGCATCGCCGCTAACTACGGAATTAGCTGGACGACGTTAGCTGCTAGAAACGGCATTCAAGCGCCATATACTATTTACGTCGGCCAACGACTCGCTTTGTAATTCTAGCGAATTAGTCAAAAATAGATTTATAATTTATATACGTAAAGATTCGTTTTTGGTTTTAGTTAAAGAGGTTTCGGCAAATGATTAACTATCAACTATCCAATCTAGACGATCTAAATGAGGTCAGTTCCCTCTTTAAAATTTTAGGTCATACCAAGCGCCTCCAACTCCTTTACCTACTCATTCAGCATTCCATGACAGTGTCACAAATCAGTACGGCTTTGAATTGGGAGCAATCCGCAGTATCGCATCAGTTGCAACTTCTGAAGGAGTATAACTGTGTTAGTTATGAACGCCATGGGAAACAAATCGTATATAAATTAGATAATCCAACGGTCATGACCTTAATTGCTGACGCGATGGGCGGAATTAACGACTTTTAGAATTAGTGCATTCAAAAATCCGGGTAAGTGTGCCAAGCACGTTTACCCGGATTTTATTATTTATTCGCCATATGATCATGAATCAGACGACCAATGGCATTGGCGCTTTCGTTCGTCTTGCTAATGGTGATCAACGTATCATTACCAGCGAGTGTCCCCACGATATCGGTCAGGTCGCTATCATCAAGTAAACCGGCCAAGACGGTCGCAAAGCTCGAATTCGGCGTGGTTTTGATAACGTTCATGAACTGCACCACTGTGCAATCTTCCACATTATCATGGATAGCATCATATAATCGTTGGTGCTGATCTTCATTATCTACCTGGAGCTGTGCATAGTAGGCCTGTCCCGCCTGATCACTCACCTTCACGATATTTAATGCATGAATATCACGTGAGACGGTGGCCTGAGTGGCGTTAACTCCCCGCTCTGCCAATAGCTGTAACAGCTTTTCCTGGGTATTCACCCGGTGATTGTTAATCAGGTCCAGAATTAATTTACGCCGGTCACGATGGTTCATATTTGATTCTCCTTTGAATAATCATTCATAATATCTAATATTAAACCACTTTCATGCAAAAAAGAAGGGCGGCTGAGAAAAAACTCACCCACCCTTCTTTTATTAATTAATTCTTTGAACGTTTGCTAAGCGCAGAATGGCTAATTCCATAGACGAAGTAGATAATTAATCCAGCCAGGAACCAGAAGCCGGCGTAAATCTTAGCGTCTGTACTCAAGCCCAAGAAGACCAACAGAGCAGCGACAAAGCCCAGTGCTGGCATAACTGGGTAGAATGGCATCTTAAATGCCGGATCCTGGATATCTTTCCCTTCACGCTTCCGCAATGCATAGATTCCCAAACAAACGAACATGAAGGAGATCAACGTTCCGGCAGAAATCAATTGTGACAGGAAGGCGAATGGGAAGAAGGCCCCAATCAGGACCGCCCCACAAGTCAATACGAACAGGGCGTGGTTTGGCCGTTTCTTATCATCTAGCTTACCCAACCATTTTGGCAACATTCCGTCACGACCAAATGAGTAGATCAACCGTGAACCGGCCAGGGTCATTCCGATCAAGGCAGTAAACATCCCGACAACGGCGATTGTTTGGACAACCACGGCCACCATTGGGTGGTGAATTGCCCGCAGTGCCAGCCCAACTGGTTCAGCAGAGTTAGCGTATTTCGTGTACGGCATTACACCGATCAAGACCAAACTAACGGCCACGAACAATACCACCGCGATCAACAGTGAGCCCAAAATTCCTCGGGGCATCGTTTTTTGTGGGTTGATGGCTTCCGCAGAGTTAGCAGCGATGGAATCAAAACCGATATATGACAGGAAAATCATGGAAACCCCGGCGTAAATTCCTTGCCAACCACCAAAGGCCCCGTTAGAAGTCATTCGGTACTTAGGAACAAACGGAATAAAGTTCGCCTTTTTAATGGCAACGGCCCCCACGACAACGAACAAGAGAATGGCAAAAACCTTCAAAATGACCAGCAGATTTTCCACCCGGGCAGCCCCAGAAACCCCTTGCGCAATCAGCAAGGCCACGGCAATGATGACGACGACTGAAACCAGGTCCACAATCCCCCCGTTGTTTCCAAAGGTATTGGAAAGTGAGTTTGGTAAGGTCACCCCGAACTGGGCAATCAATGCCCGGAAGTTCGCCGACAACCCGGAGCCAACGAACGCGAGGGCGATGAAATATTCAGCTAGGAGTGCCCAACCGGCAATCCAACCGAAAAATTCCCCAAAAATAACGTTAATCCAAGAATAAGCAGAACCGGCAAAGGGCATGGCGGCGGCCATTTCAGCGTAGGCAAACGCAACCAGGCCGGCAACGATGGCTGCTAAAATAAACGAAATGATGACGGCCGGGCCAGCGTGCTGGGCGGCCACTTCCCCTGGCAGGGTAAAGATCGAAGCCGACACAATCGTTCCGACCCCCAAGCCTAGGAAGTCACGAACACGCAGCGTTCGCGCCAAATGGGCATCCTTGACCTCGTAGGTACTGGGATCTTCCTTCATGGTAATTCTCTTCCAAATATTCATATGCATCTCTCCCATGGATATTTTGTGAAAACCGGGTTCTCACACGGCAATTCTTATAGAATTCTTATTCAATTCTCATAATTCTACCATTTTTATTTAGCGACTGCAAACCAAAAACGGTCGTTGACCATCATTAGTCAACAACCGTAGTAATAAGCTGGCGTTTAATCAGCTGCCAAGGCCTCAATTGGGTTCAGTTTAGCTGCCCGCCGTGCCGGCAGTAATGCGGCCAAGAAGGAAATGACCAACGCCGCTACAAAGGCAAAAATGACGTTACCGACCGTTAA
The DNA here is from genome assembly GCF_943192935.1 of Limosilactobacillus caecicola. GTDB lineage: Bacteria > Bacillota > Bacilli > Lactobacillales > Lactobacillaceae > Limosilactobacillus > Limosilactobacillus caecicola. Next base: position 372,091 of record NZ_CALPCI010000001.1, read on the forward strand.
TTGGATGATATTGTACTTAATCAATCCATACAGGGCGCTGTTGATTCCCCACGTGGCCAACAATGTAATGACTAACGCTAAGACCGCCGCGAAGAGACCGATTAAAATCGATTCCGATGTGAACAACCGGCGGATATCAACCTTCCGTTCACCCAGAGCCCGTAAAATCCCGATTTCCTTCGTCCGTTCGGAGACTGACATGTACATCGTCACGATGATCATGAGGGCCGAAACCAGTAACGAGACAGCCGCCACGCCAGACAGGACGTTGGAAGCCAACTTCACGTAACGGTTAATCCGCTTTAACATGGAGCCAACGGTGATTGAACCAAAGATCCGTTTGTTACCAGACCGGAGGCCATCAATCCTGTTGGCCACCGTTTGCACTTGATTAAAATTCTTGACCTTGACCGCGAGGAAGTTTGGCCGGTCATCAGCGTTTTGTTTCTTTATTGCCTGACGAATCGTTTCGTAGTTTACAGCTGAACCACCGGCAGTCGAACTATCAACGAGGCCAACGACTTTCACTGGCACACTGATGGCAACCGGTTGGCCATTCCCGTCGACCCAGTTAAAGGACAGGGTCATCTTTTTACCAATAATCTTTTGGTAGTTTTTCGCTCCCATAAACTGGGCAGCTTCTTGTTTGCCAATCACGATTTCGCCTTGTTTTGGCGCGTGCCCCTTCTTCAAAGAGCTCTTTTTATCCATCGCGTTCCACGTGCTAAGGCTCGAGCCACTTTGGGTTTTCCCACTGCTAGTAAGCTCTAAACGATACGTTGGCAATGTGTAACCCTTTTCGACGCTTTGGACACCCTTTAACTTGGCCACCCGTTGAACTTGTTGGTTATCAATCAAGCCCGCTTGCGGATCACCAGCAATATTTTGGAAGGTCTCCAATAATTCCTGCTGGTTCATCTTTTTTCCGGTCGTGTTTTTAAGAACTTGGATCACCCGGGGATTGGCAATCGAGTTGACTTGGTCTTGAATATAACCGTTGACCCCGTTACCCAGGCCACTAAAGATCATCACGGCAAAGAGGCCGATGGCGACCCCTAGCATAATTAAGGAATTCCGCCAGAAGTTATACATCAAATGCTTAAACGAAAAGCTGTAGCTGGCACGAGCTGGCAATTTCTGGGCTTGAATGTGGGTGGGATCTTCCGGAATCGGGTATGGATCCTTTAGGTGTTCGTCACGATCAATTTTCCCATCTTCCATGTGGACGATCCGGGTCCCGTGATTGGCCACCTCTGAGGAGTGCGTGACCGCAATCACTAATTTCCCGTCTTTGGCTATTTCATCCATTAATTCGAGAACTTCTTGCGTGTTTTTGGAGTCCAGGGCGCCCGTTGGTTCATCAGCGATAATGATTTGGGGATCACTGGCCAGCGCACGGGCAATCGCCACCCGTTGCTTTTGACCACCGGAAAGTTGCTTCGGGTACTTCCGAATTTGATCTGCAAGGCCCACTTTTTTCAGCAAACCTTCTGCCCGGGCCTTCTTTTCAGCAGCAGACAATGTGGTCATGTCCAGTGATACCAACACGTTATCCAGCACGGTCAGGTGCGGGATGAGGTTGTATGATTGATAGATATGACCAATTGTGGATCGGCGGTATTCGTCAAGTTGCTTTTCATTTCGGTGGTCCAGCACCTTACCGTCAACGATGACTTGACCATCAAATTCACGATCGAGCCCCCCGACGATGTTCATCAAGGTTGATTTACCACCACCAGATTCTCCAAGAATCGAGACAAATTCGCCCTTATCAAAGTTCAAATCGATTCCCTTTAAAACGGGAAATTCATCATTTCCCAGGAAATAAGATTTGAAAATCTGGTGTAGTTCTAAAAATACCATGGTACCCTCCTACTGTTCCTACTTACTTGGTTTGTTTAATTTTACCATCATTAATTTCAAAAATGCGATCGGCATATTCCTTCAATCGCAAATCGTGAGTGACCACGAGGACGGTTTTATGTTTTTTCTTCGCTAACATTTTAAATTCTCGACCGACGGCAGCGCCACGGACGCTGTCCAGGGCCGCAGTTGGTTCATCAGCAAGCAAAATCGCTGGGTTTGTGTAGAGGGCCCGAGCCACCGCGACTCGCTGGTTTTGACCACCAGATAATTGATCCGGGTACTGATTTTTTAACTGGTCAATATCCAATTCCTGGAGTAGTTGGTCCAATTCTTGCGGTGACAAGTTTCCCTTTGGTCGGACACGGTCAACAAGCTGAAATTGTTCAGCCACCGTGAGGTACGGCAGCAAGTTGTATGACTGCAACACAAAACCAATTTTGTTTAACCGCAGCTGGTCGAGTTCCCGAGAACTGAGGTTGCTAATGTCCTGTCCATCAATGAAGACCTGTCCTGAGCTTGGCCGCCGGAGGCCGCCCGCAATGGTTAAAAACGTACTCTTTCCGGAACCGGACGGCCCCAAAATCAGGGTTAATTCGCCTGGTTCTGCTTGAAAATTAATTGCCGTCAGTGCTTGAACTTGCCCGACTCCTTTCCCAAAGGAGCGGTTGACATCTTTTAATTCAATAGTTGCCATGGATATCCCTCCTAGATTGCGTCAACTGGATCAATTTTGGTGATAATCCGTACTGGAAGTAAAGCCCCAATTGTCCCCAAAATTACCAAACTGCAGCCGATCAGCAGCGTTAATGGCCATTTAATCAGCATCGGCACCGCAGCTGGGATAGCCAAGGACGTGCCAAACGTGAGCACTAGGCCGATGACGACCCCCGCAACCATCAAAATAATGGCTTCAGCAAGGGTTCCCCAGACCAAGGTCTTGACCGGGATCCCCTGCGCCCGCAGGACGGCGTATTCAGGCAACTTTTGCATCGTTAAAATATAGAGGAAAACCGCGATCACGATCAGTGAAATCACCATTAAGAAGCCAATCATGAATTCAAAGGTCACGTTTTGAGCCGAGTAGCCCGGTAATTTTTGAATAAATTGGTTGACCGAGTAACGCGCTAACTGCCGATGATGGCTTGCCGAAAGGGAACGATCAGACAAAATTCCACTCGCCACGAACTGGTTGCTGGTGCCCTTGAGCTCTTGCCACGTACTTAAAGAACCAATGGCTAACGAAGCAATGTTCAATTGGGCGTCTTTAACAAACCCAACTACCCGGTAAGTGGTTGACTGGGAGTTCAACTTGACGTGACTGCCGACTTTGTAACCCTTATCCTTCAATGATTCATCCAGAACAATTTCGTGGGCCTTGGTTGGCTTCCGTCCCTCGGTAATCTTTAATTTATTACGGTAAATATATTGAGATTTTGACAGACCCATAAACTGGATTGATTGCTTCGCTTCGTGACCAGAGGTCTTCCGTAAAACGACCGGAACGGTCCCGACAAGGGCTTCATGGGAATTCATTTTTCCAGCCTGTTGTTTAGAAATCAATGACTGGCTCAGGTTTTCGTTGGCATCCTTATTTAAATAGACGGTCTGGGTATCCCAACTCTTGATCGCCGCAGTATTTTCATTGGCTAACCCCAACATCAGCCCCACTAACATGAACATCAGGTAACCAATGAGGGCTACCATTCCAATAATTAAGCCATAATGCAGCTTATTATGCTTAATTTCTCGAATCGCTAAAAACATGCTTAACCTCCAATGATGTTATTTAATGCTTCCTGTAACCGGTCCAGAACGACATCCTGCTGGTCAGGACTGAGGAGACACTCCTTAATCGCCTGATGACAAAGGACCATCACCGCCCACTGAGTGCCGGTAATCCCTGGGACAGGATAATGAGCGCTACTCTGCATGGCGAGGAGTCCCTCATTTGCTCCATAAAACATCTTAATAAATGGCCGGTAATCACTCTGGTGGATCCGGACCATTAATTGACGAATGGCTTCCAGATAATCCGCGGTTTGCCCATGCATAAATTCGGTCGAATGAATATTTAGGTCGACCATCACCGTTTTGAGGAGCCACTGGTAGGCATCGACCAGATCCGGAAAATACTTATAAAAGGTCCCGCGCGCCACGCCAGCAGATTTAACAATCCGTGCGACTTGGGCCGTTGCTAAACTATGGGCGCTAAACTCCGTCAAAAGCGCTCGCTTCATATTCGCTTTTTTCGTTGGTGGTAAATTTTCAAAAGTGCTTGATGGCAAACTCTCCGCCTCCTTGGTGACACCACGTCACCAGATTTTTCCTAACAGCATACCAGCAAAGTGACACCGTCTCAATCACCGGCAAAAAAAAATCGGCCATCACAGATGACCGATTAATTTTACTAATGGGCATTACTGAAGGTTAGGCTTCTTCACCGCCGACCTTAACGATCGCCTTAGAAACCTTGCCTAACTTACCACTGACGAAGTCTTCCACACCATTTAAGTCTAATTCGTGGGAGAAGAGTGGCAGTGGGTCAACAGTACCAGATGCTAACAGAGCAATTGAATCTTCGAACGTGTAAGGGTTAATGAAGGCACCTTGGATCGTCAATTGCTTCTTGAAGACGTCGTAAGTGTTCACGGAGAACTTGTCGTCAGGGTTACCAACACCGAACATCAAAACTTGGGCACCCTTGGCAGCAGCGTCAAGAGCTTGTTCTTGAGTTGCAGGCAAACCAACGGCTTCCACTACGATGTCGTAATGATCAGCTGGAATGTCTTCCTTAGTGGTGTTAATCGTCTTCACACCAAAGTGCTTACGGTTGTTTTCAAGCTTTTCGTCAGAACGACCGGCTAAGGTAACTTCGTGAACACCACGAGCCTTTAAAATTTGGGCAAAGAGTTGACCTTCGAAACCGTCACCTAAGACCAAAGCAGTTTGGTATGGGTGAGTTTCAAGCAAATCAACCCCGTGCATTGCACATGAGATTGGTTCTACAACGGCAGCAGCCTTTAATGAAACATCATCAGGAATTGGGTAAACAACCCTTGCTGGAGCAGTGAAGTATTCTTCAAAACCACCATCACGAGTAACACCAACGGCGTCCAAGTTTTCACACAGTTCAGGACGTTGAGTCCGGCAGTATTCACATTGGCCACAGTAGATGTTTGGGTCAACAGTTACCCGGTCACCTGGTTTAACGTTTGTCACAGCAGAACCAACTTTGGTAACGACACCAGAGTTTTCGTGTCCCAAAACGATTGGTGGAACAGCTTCTGCAGAACCTGGTAAACCAGCGTACAACGCCTTGTCAGTACCACAGATACCGGCGTAAGCCGTGTGGATCAAGACTTCGTCAGGCTTGATTTCGGGAACTTCGTAATCTTCAACTTTAAGGTCTTTAAGACCTTCTAAAACTAATGCCTTCATGAGTAGAATACCTCTCTTGTGAATAGTTTAATTTACCCCGTTAGTATATGAAAAAGCGCTTCAATTGTCAAACGATTGTCAGTAAATTTTAAATTAATTTGGCAAGTTTCTTTTTAAATGTGAAATTTTGCATAAGTGAAGAATTTTCCCCACCCAAAAAGTCGCCTGTATTGCCGAAAATTGGGCATTTTCCATTGCGTTACTTAAATTTTTATGCTAACCTAACAAAGGTGTTCAAATGGATTAATTTTTCACTCCGGACATACCTTATTAGCATACGAAAGAAAGGGAGGATTTGGCGTGGCAAACACAAAAAATCAACACCGTAAACATAAACTGATTGAATATGCGAACGGTAAATCTCTAGAGGAAATCAACGGCACAGTTGAGGTTCCTCATGGTAAAGGATTCTGGCGAACACTCTTCGCTTACTCCGGACCTGGTGCTCTCGTAGCCGTTGGTTATATGGATCCTGGTAACTGGTCAACTTCGATTACCGGGGGGCAAAGCTTCCAATATACCTTGATGACGACCATCCTGATTTCAAGTTTGATTGCGATGTTACTGCAAAACATGGCGGCTAAACTTGGTATCGTAAGTCAAATGGACCTCGCACAGGCCATTCGTGCTCGTACAGGGAAGGCCTTAGGAATTATTCTTTGGATCATGACCGAACTTGCCATTATGGCAACCGATATTGCGGAAGTTATTGGTGCGGCAATTGCCTTGAATCTATTATTCCATATTCCATTAATTCCGGCGGTCTTCATCACCGTCCTGGACGTCCTGGTTCTCTTGCTCTTAACCAAAATCGGCTTCCGAAAAATCGAAGCAATCGTAGCGTGCCTAATCTTGGTCATCCTCTTTGTCTTCGCATACGAAGTGGCATTGTCCAAGCCAGCCTGGGGCAGTGTCTTCATGGGCCTGATTCCTTCTGAAAAGGCCATTGCCAAGGGCCCAATTGTTGGGGGGATTTCCCCATTAACTGGTTCACTGGGGATCATCGGGGCGACGGTCATGCCGCACAACCTCTATCTCCACTCGGCAATTTCGCAAACCCGGAAGTTGGATCATTCCAATTACGATGACATTAAACAAACCGTCCGTTTTACAATGTGGGATTCTAATATCCAATTGAGTTTGGCATTCATCGTCAACGCCCTCCTCTTAATCATGGGGGTCGCTGTCTTCAAGAGCGGTGCTGTTCAGGACAGTTCTTTCTTCGGCCTTTACGAAGCGCTGAATAACACTTCGATGCTGAGTAATCCGATTTTGATCAGCGTTGCCAAGTCCGGGGTTCTTTCCACCCTATTTGCGGTGGCCCTGTTGGCCTCTGGTCAAAATTCAACCATTACTGGGACCCTGACTGGTCAAGTCATCATGGAAGGGTTTGTCCACATGAAGATGCCACTCTGGGCACGGCGGTTAATTACCCGGTTACTTTCCGTAGTTCCCGTACTCCTCTGTGTGGCCTTCACCGCTCGGGATACCGAAACTCAACAACACGTGGCGTTGAACCTTTTGATGGAAAACTCACAAGTCTTCCTGGCCTTCGCCCTCCCATTCTCCATGTTGCCATTACTACTGATGACCAACAGTAAGTCAGAAATGGGGCAATTCCGTAACCATGTCGTTACCCGGATTTTAGGTTGGATTGCGGTGCTAGCACTGACATTCCTGAACTTATACAACCTTCCCCAAACATTTGAAGGCTTTGGTATTTGGAATAAAGGCACCTCAGATGTGTTGGCATGGATCTCCATCATTGTTATCCTGGTCCTGCTGGTTTGGACCAGTGTTGAGATGGTGATTGGTGACCACCGCTTGGCCAAACAACACAAGGGTCATGCTTGGGATCAGTCAGCTGCTGAAGAAGAAGCTAATTAATCAAATAAAACGTTGTGCGTCAGCACAGCGTTTTATTTTTAGTAATGTTTCAAGTCCTTTTTCGCTTGTCTTCGCTGATAATGTTATAATATCAAAAAGCATTTTCGGTAATCATCCTTGCCGAAATCAATTGAGGTGAAAGCATTGGATAATAATAATCGTAATCGCGACGAGCAAAAACACCTGAGTCGGGTTGAATTATACGATACCCCGCAAAGTCGCAAGAAACCAAAACGGTCCCTATTTGGTCGCAAGTCAAAATCACGGTCTGCCGTGAACCCGACTGCCCAACCCATTCAGGGAAGCAACTCAATGAGTCGCTCCAGTATGAATACAGCCAAAAAGGGTTCCCGCCCGAAAAAGCCGCGCAGCAAAAAGCGCAATGGGCGAGTTTACAAAATAATTCTCGCCATCCTGCTGGGAATTTTGGTCATCATGATCATTATCTTTGCGATCCGGCAACAGAACCCTATTAATACGGATACCGATACGACCGTTTCATCAAGTTCCTCCAGCAGTTCATCGCACAAAAAGCACCATAAGCGTCATTCATCATCCAGTTCTAGTTATGATACTGATGATGACAACCAGGCAACTTATGAAATTCAATCGCCAAGTTCAGGCACTAACAACTCAACCACCACAACGACTACTGACGGCAATACTAGTCGCAGCAACCAAGGTGACCAATCACAAAATAATACTACTCAGCAAAATAACGGTGGCCAAAGTCAATCCACCACGCAAAGCCAAGGCAACAGTGGTACGGGTACCCAATCTGAGAATACCGGTAGCGGCAGTACTGGTTCCACAGGTGGCAATCAACAATAAAATTAGAATTTTTTCATTTGGGTCTTGACAGGGAAATTCCCCACGAATATAATCAGCATTAACTAAAGGACAAGCCCCATTGCTTTCCTACCCAGCGAGTGATTCATTAGTGGAAGAATCATTAGTGACGGTAATGGCGGTACCACCTTTAAACACTTCCCTCCGAAATAAGGAGGAGCGGGTCGTGTCCGTTACAACACCTAAGAGAGAGTTTTTGATAACTCTGAACATGGGTGGAACCACGCTGATTTTGTTAAACCGACGTCCCTAGTATCGTGAAGCGGTACTAGGGACGTTTTTTTATTTAGATAAAGGAGAGATTAATTATGGCGCAAGTTGCAGTAATGTCACCAAATGGTGAAGTAAACAAAATTGATAAGGACTCAGCAGAAAGTGCTGCGGCCCTTCGACAAATGGTTGCCTTAATGCTCAAGGCAGCTTTGGGAAACAAGTACGATGGCATTCGCTTAGGCGATGCTGTCGCTGAAGAAGACCAATTCTGGGTTGATTCAGACAAAGATGACCAACAAGTCTCCGCCGATGAATTGGAAGGCCTCGAAGCTGATATCAAGAAGTTAGCCAAGGATGACGCAAAAGTTGAATTCGTTGAACGGGATGTCGACGAAGCCTTAGCCGACGTTAAGGATGACAAGTTCTCCACTGAATTAATCCAAGACAATGCCAAGGATGGCAAAGTTGCCATGTACAAGCTTGGTGACACCTACGCGGTGGCTAGTGCCCCAATCCTGGTTTACGGTAATGTTGTCAAGAACTTCAAGCTCCTCTCCGTTGCCGGTGCATACTGGAAGGGCATGTCCTCCAACCCAATGTTGCAACGGATTTACGGAACCGCCTTCTACAAGAAGGACGACTTAGCAGACGACCTGAAGAAGCGTCAAGAAGCCAAGGAACGTGACCACCGGGTCATTGGGAACCAATTGGACCTCTTCTTCGTTGATCCAAAGGTTGGTGCCGGCTTACCATACTGGATGCCAAAGGGTGCCGCAATTCGGCGGACAATTGAACGTTACATCATCGACCGGGAAGTTGCCGACGGTTACGAACACGTCTACACCCCAGTATTGATGAACCTAGACGCCTACAAGACTTCTGGCCACTGGGAACACTACCGTGATGACATGTTCCCACCAATGGACATGGGTGACGGCGAAATGTTGGAATTACGGCCAATGAACTGCCCAAGCCACATTCAAATCTACAAGCACCACTTACGTTCATACCGTGACTTACCATTGCGGATTGCCGAACTTGGGATGATGCACCGTTACGAAAAGTCTGGTGCCCTCTCTGGTTTGCAACGGGTTCGTGAAATGACTTTGAACGACGGTCACACCTTCGTGGCCTTAGACCAAATTCGTTCTGAATTTGCCAAGATCCTGAAGTTAATCATGAGCGTTTACAAGGACTTTGACATCACCGACTACAGCTTCCGGCTTTCTCTCCGTGATCCAAAGAACGTCAAGAAGTACTACGCTAATGACGAAATGTGGGAACGTTCGCAATCAATGCTGAAGGCTGCCATGGATGACTTGAACCTTGACTACTACGAAGCCGAAGGTGAAGCTGCCTTCTACGGTCCAAAGCTGGATATCCAAACCAAGACGGCCCTCGGTAACGACGAAACTATGTCCACCATCCAATTAGACTTCATGCTGCCAGAACGGTTTGGCCTGAAGTACACTGGTAAGGATGGTCAAGAACACATGCCAGTGATGATCCACCGTGGGGTTGTTGGGACCATGGAACGGTTCGTTGCTTACCTGACCGAAATTTACAAGGGTGCCTTCCCAACCTGGTTGGCTCCTGAACAAGTTCACATCATCCCAGTTTCCGATGACAAGCACGGCGAATACGCCGACCAACTTGGTGCGGAATTACGGGCTGCTAAGATCCGGGTCAACGTCGACCACCGGAACGAAAAGATGGGTTACAAGATTCGTGAAGCCCAAACCCAAAAGGTTCCATACACCCTGGTTGTTGGTGACGATGAAATGGCTAACGGCTCCGTTTCCGTTCGGAAGTATGGTGAAAAGGAACAAAACAGCATGAGCAAGCAAGACTTTATGGATGAATTGCTCGCTGACATTGCTTCCTACTCCCGGAACAAAGACTAATCATTCGCTGAAATTTTAAGCGGCTCTGCAGAAGTTCTCTGCGGAGCCGCTTTTTTGGCGTAAAATAAAGAGGAACAACATTCAATGGAGGTAAACTCATGAATCAGCACGCACGTTTAGTTCAGCTCGATGGTGCCATGAATTTCCGGGACCTTGGTGGCTACCGGACCCAGGAAGGTAAAACTGTCAAATGGCAGCATATTTACCGGGCTGATTCGCTCAGTAACCTCTCAAGGAAGGACCTGCAAAGGCTCGAGAACTTGCACATCACCGTTGATTGTGACCTACGTTCCGACTATGAGCAAGGAATGGCCCCTGACGTCGTGCCTGCCACTACCAAGGTCATTGATTGCCACGTCTACCCTGACGAGGATGACGTTGACCGGCAAGTGCGGACACCGCAGCCATTGCAGGAAAATAATTACCTGGGCTTAGTCTATCAACACGTGATTTTAAATGAGCATAGTGAGCGAATGTTCCAACGAGTGCTCGCCGAATTACTCGTCTTACCGGAAGATCAAGCCCTGGTTTACCACTGTAGTGCCGGAAAGGACAGAACCGGAATGATGTCTGCCCTCATTTTGAGCCTCATTGGGGTTGATGATGACACTATTATTCGTGACTACCTCCTTACCAACGAACTTTACGATTTCGCCAGCGGACGGCAATTACCGAGCGATACCGAAGTTGGTGCCATGGTCGCCAAGATGAATTTAACCAAGGGTGACGGACCAGTGATGCGGGCCTTTCTCGACACCATTCAAGATAGTTGGGGTTCGACAGAAGAATTTGCCAAACAGCAATTAGGGTTCACTGACCGGACCATTGCCGAATTCAAAGCAAAATATTTGACCAATTAGAAAAAGGGTCACGAGTGCGGTTTTGCACCCGTGACCCTTTTTGTTTCACATGAAACATTTTTAAATTGCTTGATGAATTCCATTCACGAGCAAGAAAATCCCGTAACCAAACACGATTAGCCCACTCACTAAATTAATCCCGACTAGTAACTTGGCCGGCATGCGGTGACGCAACAAATTAAAGGCACTGGTCATTCCCAGATCCCAAATAAAGGACGAGGTCACAACCCCAATAATGAAGAAGATACTTTCGGCCACCGTGAGGGTTCCCCGGCTAGCACCTAGCATCATTGTCCCGTCAATCAATGCTTGTGGATTAGCCCAACTAACCACGATTGCCGTCATAATCGCCTGTTTTACACTGATGTGATTATCAGCGCTGGTAATTGCGCGCTGGTTAGCCGACCGAATGATGTTATAACCAATGTACATCGTTAATCCCCCACCAAGGATCATGACGACCACTTTCACGATTTGGTTATGGCTAATGATGGCGCCAATACCATAAAAGGCCGCTAAGCAAAAAAGAGCGTCAAAGAACCAGACGAAAAGGGTATATAACAAGGCCCGCGAGAGTTTGTAAGAAAGGCCATTATTAAAAACGTAAATATTTTGCATGCCAATTGGCGCCACAAAGGCCAGTCCAATTAGTAAGCCCTGTAGATATGCCATGACGTCACCCCGCTTTCCCCTTCTATTCTAATATAATTATGTAGCAATTGCTGACTTTAGGACATTTTTGCGTGAGTAACGTGTCTTTACCATAGTAAAACCCTTATAATGGATAACAAGGAGAGTGATTTTATGCGTAATTCAGCATGTACGTCAATTATGGTCGGAAAACAGGCCTCAATTGATGGTTCAACCTTTATTTCCCGGAATGAAGACCGGGTTGTCCCAATCGAACCAAAGCAATTCCTAGTCCGGCCTGCTGTGACTGGCCGTCATGAAACCTATGTCTCACCATATAATCAATTAACCGTCCCCCTGCCCGAAAATGGGATGCGCTATACGTCCACGCCCCACGTCGACCAATCGATGGGGCCTAACGAAGAAGACGGCTTTAATGAAGCCAACGTTGGGGAAAGTGCAACCGAAAGTGTCTACGCCAACGCCCGCGTGTTAGCCTACGATCCCTACATCAAAAACGGTTTGGCCGAAGATTCGATGACGACCCTGGTCCTGCCCTACATTCATTCGGCCCGGGAAGGGGTAGAATACCTTGGCAAGTTAGTCGCCACTTACGGCTCAGCCGAAGGTAACGGGGTCCAATTTATTGACCAAAATGAAGTGTGGTACATGGAAATCGCCACGGGTCACCAATGGGTTGCCGTGCGGATCCCAGATGATTGCTATGCAATCGCACCGAACCAAATTATGATTGAACAAATTGATTTCCAAGATCCCGATAACTACATGTGGTCCGAGGGAATTCGGCAATTCGTCACTGAACATGACCTGAATCCTGACCACGACCAATGGAACTTCCGGCACATTTTTGGGACCCGGACCCGGAAAGACCGGCATTACAACACGCCACGGGTTTGGTTTGCCCAACGTTACCTCAGTCCCCAAGCGGCCGCTGACCAACAACCTGAAGACATGGAAATGCCGTTTATCCGCAAGGCAGAACGTAAAATTTCCGTAGAAGATATCGAATACCTCCTCGGTTCCCACTTCAACGAAACCAAGTATGACCCGCTCGGTGACGGTACCCCTGATGACAAGCGTCGTTACCGGTCAATCGCTTTGAGCCGGACGGCCCAATCCCATATTTTGCAGGTCCGCCCTCACGATACTGGTACCCAAGCTGTCCAATGGATTAACTTTGGCATTCCAACCTTCTCGGCCTACGTGCCATTCTTTGGGAACGCTACTGATACGGACGTTTCCTACCGTGATTTACCAAAGACGATGGACTTTGACCACACCTTCTGGTTGGATGAAGCATTGGCAGAAATTGTGGAAGCCCACCTGGAAGACTTTTACGAAGACGACCAGGCCTTCCTGAAAGACATGCAGGCTTGGACCCGCCGCAAGCTCCATAACGTCGACGTCACTGCGGCTCAAAAGACCGGTGACGATCTGACCAAGTTCCTGACGGAACAAAATCACGAAATCGCCCAATACTGTAACGAACAAACTCGACAACTAATTTTCAAGTTACTCAGTAAGGGAACCACCCTTTCGAAGTTAACGTTCAAGTTGGATCCAAACCTATAATTTGATTACCACTTCAAAAGGCTTTGCAACGCGTTTGCAAGACCTTTTTTTATTTTTCTATTGCAAAATTTCTCGGGTGGTTATATAGTTAGTTACACAAGTAATTAACTAACTAACGTGAAAGGAGGTTTCAGGAATGCACTTTGAATTTGACCAGTCGGCGCCCATTTATCAGCAACTCGCGGACCAGTTAGAAGAAATGATTTTTACCGGATTGTTTGCCGAAGGCGAGCAAGTCCCTTCAACCACCCAGCTATCACAAGAGTTACACATCAATCCTGCCACCGTCCTCAAAGGAATGAATATTCTCGTGGACCAGCAATTATTAGAAAAGCGCCGCGGCTTAGGAATGTTCGTCACGCCGCAGGCAAAGGAGAAAATTATGGAAAAGCGCAAAGAGGGCTTTTATCGAAACTACATTGAAAGCCTGATTCAAGAGGCCACCAAATTAGGCATTACTGAAGACCATTTATTAACACTGATTCAAAGGGGGTACCAACATGACCACACTGAAGATTAACCAGCTCACCAAACGGTTTGGACGGCACACCATTTTAGAAAATCTGAGCTTCCAATTGGAACCCCAGCATATCTACGGTTTGCTTGGCCGCAATGGTGCGGGAAAAAGTACCCTCCTCAACATCATTAATAACCGTAACTTCCAGACTGATGGTGAAATTACCCTTGCTGGTGACTCAATTAATAACACCCCAACAGCACTGCAGCGAATGTACTTGATGAGTGAAGCCAACATGTATCCCAAGCGGACCCGGGTCAGCGACATGTTTAAAATGGCCGCTACCGGTTACCGTGATTTTGACTTGGCATTAGCGCACCGCCTCACCAGCGAATTTGAAGTAGATGAACGTGCCCAGCTCAATAACCTTTCGACTGGGTTGACGACGATTGCCAAATTGATTACGGCCTTGTGCGTCGATGTCGACTTTGTCTTCCTGGATGAACCAACCCTCGGTCTGGACGCAAATCACCGGGAGCTATTCTACCGTGAACTCCTCAAAACCTATGAAGACCGTCCTCGGACCTTTATTTTATCCACCCACTTAATTAGTGAGGTGCAACCATTAATCGATCATGTCTTTATCCTTCACCACCAACACCTGATTAAGGATGAAGCGGTTGATGAGCTTCTCGCCAACGCCTGGGCAATTAGTGGACCGGCCGCCTTGGTGGACCAATACTGCGCAGGGCTAACGATCCTTGACCAGCAAACCATCAGTAATATCAAGACGGTCTACGTGGTTCAACCACTTGATGAGCAACGGATCATTCCTGACCAAGTGAAAATCGAACATATCGACCTCCAAAGGGCCTTCATGGTCCTGACCAACGGAAAGGAGAATTAACATGCGACTACCAATGGTTTATCGAAAATCAATGTTAACCTACTTCGCACGTTTAGCAATCGTCTTTTTAACTGTCCTGGCATTATTCATCATTAGTAGTGTCTTTGGCCTACTGACCGGGGCGAGTTTACGAGAAAGTTTTTCCGGCTTCGGTGATGACTTCCTGAATACTTTCATCCCCCTCGCCTACATCTGGTTTGGCTTTTACTACCTATGGGTTCCTTACCGAGAATTCAAGCTTGGAATGCAGAATGGTCAAACCCGGCACCAAATTTGGCTGAGTCAGATTCTGGGGATTATCACCACCACCATCTTTAACTTCCTGCTCTGGTTAGCGGCCGGCGGCTGGCATTACCAGACAATAACACCTTATTTTGGAACTTTCCTGATCCTGATCGACGTGGTCAGTTTAGCCTACGCAGTGGGAAGTGGCTTTGCCCTTCTATCACGCAAGTGGAAAATCATCGTCGGCATCGCCACTCCGACCGTGATCCTAATCGTCCTAGTACAAATTGTTCGGCTCCTAATCAATTTCTGGCACCCCAGTGCTGCTACCTTGCAGGCGCTCTCCAGCCTCGTTGATTGGTCGGGGTCTTGGGTTCTATGTGGCCTCCTGTGGCTAGCAATCATGATCGGCCTTAGCTACCTCTTTACCATGCGCCAACAGTTGCGGCGGGATTAATAATGCTATTTTTGTCTTGTTAACAAGATCAAATGATTGAAAAAATGCGGTCCAGAGTGTTGAATCACCCTGGACCGCTTTTCGTTACCAATTAATCATTTGGTCATTTTTCATTTTCCCCATCAATTCCCGCGTCTACCGGTTCAATCGAATCGTTCCGCTTAACGATAAAGTCGAGGGCCTCCACCTGATATTTATAGGTTGTGGACAGGAACTCATCGTGGACCGTCAGAAAAATAATCGACGCCTTAAGATCGAATTTACGAATTTCTTGACTAAACTTTAAACCCGCCTGAGAATCATCATCAATTTCTAACTTCAAAATGTAAACATTATTAACACTCGGTTCCGGCATGGCTTTTTGGATTGTCGTTACCGAATGAAAGGGATGAACGTTAATTAGCGTATTTAACTGAGCTTTAATCCGTTTGACCGTTTAATGAAAAACAGCCCCAGCAATTACTGAGGCCGTCCATGACTTTGCTATAGACCAAACTCTTGGTATCCAAGTCTTGGATATTGCGGAGATGACTCAAAAGCGCAGTCCGTACTGGAAGATGATTCCGCAGTTGAACTGGTGCTACTAGAGCTACTTTGCGTCGTTTGTTGCGAATGGTTCGTGGCAACCTGATTATTTCTAAACATCCGCCCCGCAAAATATGCCCCGACAAAGATACATAGCACCGCAATAATGACGAGTACCCATTTTAATTTCTTCATTTTTAATCCCCTCTGCAAATATAAAGGCCCCCACTACGGGAGCCTAATTCTGATTTTCAATTATCCAAAATTGCCAAAAAGAAAAGCCACTCATTACTGGGTGACTTATGAATTCCGTCATGAACGAAATTACAGGATAGTATTTCTCCCAATAGCAATTGAATGATTTAATAGTTAATCCCCAAAATAACTATCACAATATAATAATTGCTCCAGGATTATTTTATCAAAAGTGGCTTGATTCATGATTCATCGTTCGGCCATATCCATCATTAAACGGAATTTTTTAATCATTATGCCTTGATTAGTCTCGTTCGGCAGCGGTCCCTGCGGTAGCCCGCCGTTGCATCAGGAAGTGGCAACCGAGTCCAATGATCATGCCAGCAATCCCGAAGCTAAGCCAACCAAACCCAAGACTGAAAAATGGGAAGTAGTGTTGTGCAAAGGCCAACAACGTTTTGGTGATGGCCAAACTCTGAATTGGTTCAGGAAACGCATTCAGCATATCAAAGATTGCTGGAATCAGCGTGAAGCCTGTGGTGATCCGGTAAACCAGCGGATCACGATTAAACAGTGGTGAGGTAATCCCTAAGATGATTAAGGTAATAGCCAATGGGTACAAGAACATTAAGAATGGCGTGGACCAAGCAATGATTTGGTTCAACCCCAAGTTAGCAATAAAGAACGACAGACCACAGTTAAACCGCAAGAAGGCCTTGTAAGAAATCTTTGGGAAACGGTGATGGAAATCTTGAGAAAAGGCAACAACCAGTCCCATCGCACTCGTCATACAGGTAATCGTCGCTAACGTTGCCAACAAAGCGTCACCGACAGTTCCCATGTAACGGTGAGCAATTTGGGCCAGTGTCGTTCCACCATTAGCAGCTAAATGGTAGTCATGCAGACTAGTGGCACCCAACCAGGTTAAGGCGAGGTAGATAATGGCGATCCCGGCCAGGCCGAAGATACTGCCCTTCGCGGTTGCCCAAGAAATGGCGCGTTGCTTCTTAATTCCTAGTCCTTTGATGGCCGTGATAACGGTAATCCCAAAGGCTAATGAAGCTAGTGCATCCATCGTGTTGTAACCCTGCAAGAAACCGTTGGTAAACGCATTGTGTAAGTAGGTACTAGTAATGGACGTTGTCGTAGCCTTCCCCATTGGTTGAAGGAATGCCAGGAAGAAAATAATAAACAATAGCAAGAGGAACAGTGGGTTCAGCAATTTTCCAATTAACGTCGTAATCTTACCTTGGCGGGTCGAGAAGAAGTAAACGGCACCGAAGAAACAGGCCGAATAGATTAACAGCCCCAGCGGATTATTACTAGCGGATAAGTGTGGGGCAATCCCGATCGCGTATGGAACAGTGGCGGTCCGGGGAGTTGCGAACAATGGCCCTAAAGTGGCGTGAACCAAGATTAAGAAAATCAAGGCGTACCAGTGACCATTGGGCCGGGCCAGGTCATAGATCCCGTTGGATCGGGTAATACTAATGGCCAACAGAGCCATTAACGGGATCAGCACCCCAGAAATTAAGAAGCCACTACTCGCTGTCAGCCAGTGACCACCCGCCATTTGGCCCAAGTGAACGGGGAAAATTAAGTTCCCGGCACCAAATAACATTCCAAAAATTAGTGACGCAATAATAATCGTTTTCTTCAACGTTAGTTTCTCAGTCTCCATCATAATCATCATTCCCTTTCTCAAATTAGCATTACCATCACGGTACAAAAAAAGCGCCCCTTTAAGCATTTGCTTAAAAGGACGCTGACGCGTGTTACCACCTTTATTCAGGCCACCATCACTAGTGACCCCTCACCCCGTACATGTCAAATCGACAGATACGTTGGCGCTGTAACGGGCGCTCCCGCCTAGAACTTCATCGCTGTCGCCCTAGTCACTCAGCGGCTACTTTCGTCTAACAACCATTTCCCTAACTCACACTCACATAGGGTCGCTTGCTAATGGCGGCTAAACTAATCTCCGCTTCATCGTGTTTCTTGTACCGTTTCTTGATGTTGCTAACACTATAAAGCAATTTAGAAAGGTCGTCAAGAGTTTTATGAGATTTTTTTAATTTATTTTTAATCTAACTATTGGAGAGAGTCCCACGCTGGTAATTCCACTGGAGTTTGCGCCGCAATTTCCTTAATCTCGTCCGTCAAGTACTGTTTGTTGATCACAGCTTCATAAGTGTACTGTTCAAACCAGTCTTGGCTCATTACAAAGTAGCCTTGGTCACCATTTTTATCACCCCAGCTATTTTCAATCTTCCAACGGTCTGGTTGACCATCCACCATGTTGTAGCCGGTCAGTGTCATGGCATGAGAAACTTCCGCCTGGTGGGTTTCCAGCCGGTCCTTCTTGCTCATGGTGAAATCAATGCCAAGTAATTCTTCGCGGTGGAATAACTGAGCGTCCATCAAGCCCCGCTTGCGGTCCATTTGTTGCAAGATATCGTTGCCAACCCAGATTGTTTCGTTAGCGTCCAGTTGTTTGAGGACGACATCCTGGAGTTTCTTAAAGGACACATTGGCAAATTGGATTGGGATCCCACCATTGACGTTATCTTGGGATGGCAGAGAGTAGAGTTTGCTATATTCGTGGTCAGGGGCGTTGGTTACAACCACGTAATCGTGCAAGTCGGTAGCGAAGTATTGGTGGTAGAAATCCAGTGGTGTCAAATTAGCCACCCGGTGATAATTATGGTCATCATCCCGGTATTCAAGGTCAAAATGAGCCGGTGGTTCACCAAAGGCGTAGGCACAAGCCCGGTAAACGTCATTCATCATCCGTTGCCGGGTCTCTTGAATTTCTTCGTCACCCGCTTGTTCATGCACTAATTGCCGGAGTTGCAAGGCATCCTTCTTCATCATGTAGGTCAGCACTTCGGCAATGTCGGTCGTGTCTTGGGTGTTGTAAGTGTCCGGCATGACATAGTGCGGGATGACCCCGTACTTTTCAATGATTGAAGCCGCGTTGGCCCATTGACCACCGTCCATTTCAGCCGATTGGATATAGAAGTCCACGATCCGGTCGTGGAGGTCACGGTCAGCCGTAGCCAGGATATTATCGAAAAATTTATTGGCCCGTTCGATCCGATCCCAGAAGAACAAGTAGTTTTGCGATAATTCAAAGTCCTTGATCTTGTTTTTTAAGGCAAATTTGTGACGCAGGGTATTGAGCGTTGCAAATGACCAGCACCGGCCACTATGCTTTTGATTGCTGACTTTGCCCGTCTTAATTTCGTGGGAGAACACCCGGTGAAGACGTTGGCTAATTTCCGGGTCTTCACTCGTTGCTTTAATTCCATTTTTGCGAATGGCGCGTTCGATGACTTTTGATGTTCCACGTGAAACATAGTTATCGTGGAACTGCTTAATCATCGAACTTGTCACAGTATTTTCTGTACTCATTACTCAGATCTCCTTTAATGACTTAATTTCAATTATACAACTGCGCCAACGTAAAATAAAAAGGCTAGTACAACGACTAGCCTCGACAGATGATTACTTATTCAATTGTTTTTCGATTTTATTAAGCTGCGCCAGGATCTCTTTATTTTGTTTCTTAACCTTGGCAAGTTCCGCATGCAAGTCATCATGATTACTTCGCGAAAACACATTTGTGATACTACTGGTGAGCATTCCAATTAAACCAATCCCGATTGACATATCAATAATGGCGGCAAATTTCCCTAGAGCGGTATGCGGCGAAATGTCACCATAACCGACCGTGGTCGAGGTACTAATGGACCACCAAAAAGCGGTCATAAATGGGATCTTTTCAGCAATGCAGAAAAGCGCTGAAGTAACTAAGATCACTGCTAAGCTCAGGTACAGGTAATACAGGAGCCCATTAACGTGTAAAAACTCCTTCAATCGGCCGGTTAACCCGACCAGGCGAAGGACCCGGAGTAACCTGACCAATTGGAAAGCCCGTCCGACCCGCGCGAACCGGAAGAAGTAAAAGAGGTTATTGACCGGGATGATAGCCAGCAAATCAAAAATATTATTGATAAAAAACTTCTTCTTATCCTTGGCGATGATCAAGCGCACAAAATAATCAATTGCTAGGATAATTAAAATGCCGTTATCAACAAAGCTATACGGCGGTCGTGACAAATCAATGTTGCCTAGATAACTTAACACAATCAGCACGATGGAAATGATTGCGAGAATCGCCATCGTGAATTCATAAAAATATTTCTTTTTCATCGCTACTTGCCCTTCTGTAGTGTTGCTATAACTAATATAGCATATCATGAATGGCGACTGGCGAATGATGTGGAGTGATTATCTTCATTCAATTTTCAGCTGGTGCTTGAGGGCACGCTAAAATTGATTTCTTTATTCTCTTAACTATCTAGGCCAGCATTAATCGCTCGCAGAAAATATGCAGCATGTTAAACTAAATTTGCTAAACCAGATGTCGTTCGGTTACGTTACCACTTATTCCAGCCCTTGTTCTCGGGTTACGGCATGTGTGACCGTATTCGAATTGACGTTAAACATGTAATGGTCGGCGATACTATCAACGTTTGGATCTTGATTTGGTCCCTTTACATAAATATGATAAACGCCAGGTGTTGAAGTGGCAGTTGCATAAACCGTACTCCCCGATTCCACTCGATGAACTTGAGTAAAACGATTGGCAACTTCATCAGTAGTTAGTTGGCTAGTTGAGCTTGAAGATGCTTCCGTATTCGTTTGACTATTATTGTCACTTTGCTTATTAGAGATTGTTTTTGTACTACTGTTCTGAGAACTTTTGGCTTTCAAACTTGAGTTTTCAGCCCTTAGACTACTATTTTCTTTTTGCTTTGAACTATTACCGCAACCTGCTAATGATAAACTAACTAGAGCCGTGAAACAGATTAAACCTACTTTTTTCATCGTTAATCCTCCCAATTAATACTACGATAGATACGATAGACATGTAAAAATCATTATATTATTTGCCGAAACGAAAGTCTATATCTACGATAGAATCATAGAAACGCCTGCAGAACCTCCATCCTGCAGGCGTTAATTACTATAGTTCTTTACCATTAGTGGCGATCACATTCTTATACCAGTCAAACGATGCTTTCTTGTACCGCTTTAATGAACCGTTTCCGTCATCATCTTTATCCACGTAGATAAAGCCATACCGTTTTGACATTTGACCAGTCGATGCACTCACTAAATCAATGCATCCCCACGGCGTGTAACCCATCACATCAACACCATCCGCAAGGGCCCCAGCGATCGCTTCGATATGTTGTTTCAAATACTTAATCCGATAATCATCCTGAACAAAGTGATTTTCATCAGGTTGGTCTACAGCACCAAGGCCATTTTCAACTACAAAGACCGGCTTTTGATAGCGGTAGTATAGTTCGTTCAGCGCAATCCGAAGACCAGTTGGGTCAATTTGCCAGCCCCATTCACTTGCTTGCAAAAATGGGTTTTTAACTCCGCCAACCAAATTACCATTCGCGGTTGGCAGATCCTTATCGGTGACGTTAATTGCAGTGGACATATAGTAACTAAAGCTAATGTAATCAACCGTGCCTTCTTTAAGTAGTTCAAAATCTTCTGGTTTAGTTTCCAAATCAGCGAACGTAAAGCCATATTTCCGATAGAGAGATTCAGCATAGTCTGGATATTCACCCCGTGCTTGGACATCCGCACAGTACTGGTTAAATTCTTGGTTTTCCTTAAGCCGGGCTAATTGATTCTTCGGGTCGGCATCGTAGGCATACATCGTGGCATATAAGATCATACAGCCAACTTTAGAATCCGCCCGCTTCTCATGAGCATACTTCACTGCCCAGGCGCTGGTAACGAACTGGTTATGCCATGACTGATAGATATTCTTTTTATCATCCGCCCCGTTTGATTTTACAAGTCCTTGTCCCATTACTGAGAAGTGTAAGGCGGAATTAATTTCATTAAAGGTAATCCAATACTTAACCCGATCACTATAACGATCAATTACTGCTTTGACATAACGTTCAGCAAAGGTAATCAACTGGCGGTTTTTCCAACTACCGTACTTCGTAACCAAGTTAATCGGCATTTCATAGTGGAAAAGAGTGACGACCGGTTCAATATGATACTTTAAACATTCATCGATGACCCGGTCATAAAATTCTAACCCTTTTTCATTCGGTTCCGTTTCATCTCCATTAGGAAAAATCCGAGTCCAGGCAATGGAGAACCGGTAGCATTTAAAGCCCATCTCCGCGAATAATTTAATATCCTCTTTGTAATGGTGATAAAAATCAATTCCGTCATGGTTTGGATACTTATAACGATCCGGTTCAATCTGCCAGTTAAAGTCAGGTTCATTCACAATCTTAAAGCGATCTGGCCCACCAGGTAGCGCATCGTCAATCGAGAGTCCCTTACCATCAACAACATAAGCCCCTTCAATTTGATTAGCAGCGGTTGCGCCACCCCACATAAAATCTTTTGGAAATTCACTCATTTTTTATCCCTCACTTTAAATTACATATAAAATTACATCATCCGTCGTCACTTGTTGTTGATCAGCAGCTTCAATCTCAACGAAGTCCTTACTGTTGGTAACAATTACCGGTGTAGTTGTGTCATAGCCTGCATCCTTAATGGCGTCAAGATCAACATCCATTAACAATTGCCCCTTCTTAACCTCATCGCCAACGGCAACATGTTGGGTAAATGGCTTTCCCTTTAGTTCCACAGTATTTAGACCAATATGAATCATCAATTCAATTCCATTCTCACTCTTGAGACCGATGGCGTGTTTCGTTGGGAACACTGTCACTACTTTAGCATCAAATGGTGCGTAAATCTTACCATCCGTTGGTTGAATTGCCGCACCATCACCCATCATCTTAGATGCAAATACGTTATCCTTTACTTGGTCCAAAGGAATCAGTTGACCGGCCATTGGTGCATAGACCTTCTTCGTAGTTTTTACACCAGCTTCAATGTTGCTGTTTTCATTCGGTGTTACTTTTACATCATCATTACTGTTTTCGGCATCACTCGCCTGAACAGGTGCTGTTTCACCATCAGCCGTAACACCAAACATTTTATCATTGTATCCAAACATAAACGTCAAAATGAACGTTAGGATAAACGAGCCGACCGCACAAATCAGGGCGTACATAAAGTTATGCGGTGCCACTTTAGCAATAAATTGTGGCAATGAAATAAACGATGGATTGGCATATGCAAACGCCCGAATGTGGAAGAAACCGGCAAATAAACCAATTACCCCACTGGAAATCATTGCCGTATATAGTGGCCGCTTATATTTCAAAGTGACCCCATACATGGCTGGTTCAGTAATCCCGGCAACCAATGCAGAAATACTTGCTGCAGAAGCGACCCCACGTAACTTAACATTTTTAGTCTTTAATGCGACTACTAAGGCAGCAGTTCCTTCAGCAATGTTGGAAATCAGCATGGCTGGTAGAATTAACGAATCTGGTTTAGCAATGGAAGCTGCCAAGAAGATTGGGGCAAAGGCCCAGTGCATCCCAGTCATCACGATCAGTGGCATTAAAGCAGCCATTAAAGCCATCGCTAACCAACCAACCTTGGTATTCAAGAACAACATGATTGCGGATAATAGCTTCCCAAGGTAAGTGCCAATTGGGCCAATCACAACGAGAGCCAACACTCCCATAATGAAGAGTTCAGCGAGTGGTTTGACGATACTCTTAATTTGGTTTGGGGTAATGACGTCAATCCAGTGTTCAATATACTTCATCGCCCAGATGGTCATCAAAATTGGGATGACTGATGAAGAATAGGTGGCCAAAGTTACTGGTAATCCCATCATGTGTACAGCATTACCAGCTTTTACCATGGCAGTAAAAGTTGGGTAAATTAATACCCCGGCAGTACTTACTGCCAGCATGACATTCACTTTGAAATACCGCGCTGAAGTATACGCTAGTTCAATTGGTAAGAAGTAGAATGGCGCATCACCAATTGCACTCAGCAAGACGTATGTTTGACTCTTATCACTCATCCAGTCGACCGTCGTCAAGACGATCAGGATTAATTTCATCAAACCGCCGGCAACCAATGCGGGAATTAGTGGCGCCATACACGAAGAAATAAAATCAGCAAACCGGTCAAATAGTCCCCGCTTTTTTCCATCTTCATCGTCATCAGCAGGAACTTCCCCATTGGAAGCAAAGTGTCCCAGCTTAGTAATTGCATCGTAGTAGTCCGCAACCTGGTTACCGATAATCACTTGATATTGACCGTTTTGACGGTTAACACCGAGGACTCCCGGGATGTCTTTGACCACATCATCATTCACCTTATCCCAATCTTTTAGTTGGAAGCGAAGGCGCGTAATACAGTGGGTTAATGAGTTAATATTGTCATCCTTACCAACCGCATCATAAATTTGTTGAACCGATTGTTCAATGTCTTTTTGATTTGCCATTTTCCTAACTCCTTTAATAAAAAAGACCGAAATAATCCCTCAAGGAAATTATTTCGG
Organism: Limosilactobacillus caecicola; assembly: GCF_943192935.1. Taxonomy (GTDB): domain Bacteria; phylum Bacillota; class Bacilli; order Lactobacillales; family Lactobacillaceae; genus Limosilactobacillus; species Limosilactobacillus caecicola. The sequence goes on from NZ_CALPCI010000001.1 coordinate 396,588, forward strand.
TCATGCTCTATAAAAGATAACACCCGACATTAAAGATTTTTTACTAACCGTGCAATATGAACGGTTAAATACATCACTTCTTGATTAGATACCGTAAAGTGGTACTTGTTTTGAATAAAATCCTGAACCTGTTTGGCACACGCTAATGCTTCTGGATACCGCTTACTCAGGCTTTCCATCAGCTCTAAATCCGTATCATCCGCTGGATAATGCGTATTGGTCAAAATCCGTTGAGCAAAAAATTTCAGATGAGTAATGAAACGAAAATAATTTAATGATTGCTCGTCAAACTCCGTCCGGAAGTAGTCTTTCACAATGTTCTCTACTTCCGTCACAATTTGTGTCATCTGATACGCATTATTTTGCTCAGTCCCACCGTTTGCTTCCACATCAAGGAAGCTAAGGGCAATAAACGCTGCTTCATCATCGAGAAAAGTGATTCCCAATTTTTCTTTGACGAGTTCAACAGCCTTCATCCCAACATCGTATTCATCAGGATAAAGACGAGCAATGTCCCATTTTAACGGATTGTTAAGCTTAATACCTTGCTTGTAACGATCAATCGCGCCGCGAAGATGGTCAGTCAAATTCACATAAATGATTTCGTTTAGCTTACGGCCAAGCTTAATCTTTGCGTAATTGATAACACGTTCTGCGATCATGACTTCATCCATCGACGCGTCAATCACGACTTCTTTAAATTTATCTAGCGTGTCCGGATTCTTCAATAAGAAAGTTTGTTCAACTTTACTAATATCAACGTCCTGACCACGTTTTTTATTCCAGGCAATCCCAGAACCCATGAGGAGGACTTCCACGCCGTCATGGTTTTCAGAAATAACAGCATTATTGTTTAAGACTCGTTTAATCTGCAAACCATCCGCCCTCCTTTAAATCAAAAATGACCTACTAAGGGTACTACAAATGTCGACCTTTAGTAAGTCATGCTCCGTTAGGATAACACCTTACGTTAGATAATCAATCTTTATTTAATACATAGCCATTCATGCTTACCCGAAGTAATAACATTTGACTACACGATAATAATAGCCTTGTATGTAAGCGCTGTCAATAGCTTTTTTTCACAATATCGGTGACAACAACCGTGACCCGATCTGCTTAAAACGCAACCACCACGATTGTTCCTTAAACATCTCGGGAGTGACCACCCGGCTGTTGCGGATATCATCCATGAAGATCCGCTCAAGCCGGTCAGTCGTAGCCGGGTCGTAAATAAAGCTATTAATTTCAAAGTTCAATTTAAAGCTCCGGTAATCCAAGTTTGCGGAGCCAACCGACGCCATCTTACCGTCAATCATGACGGTTTTGGCGTGCATAAAGCCGTGTTCATAATAGTAAATCGTGACCCCTTCGTTAGCCAACATTCGTGCATAATACTGCGTCGCCCGGTAGACAAACGGGTGGTCTGGCTTGCACGGAATCATGATCCGCACATCAATCCCCGAGTGAGCCGCCACCTTTAAGGCATCAATCATACTATCGTCAGGAATCAGGTACGGTGACTGGATCCAAATATGGTCCTGGGCCGCATTAATCAACCGCAGGTAGCCAAGCTTAATCGTTTCTGATTGGGTATCTGGGCCGCTGGAAACGATCTGCATCGGCGTTTCTCCATTTGTCACCTGAATCGGCGGGAAGAACCGACGGTAGTGCACAATCTGCTTATCGGTCCCCTGCATGGTGGCGTTCCAGTCCCGAATAAACCGTTGCTGGAGCGAATAGACGCTCCCGCCAATTAACCGAAGGTGGGTGTCACGCCAGTAGCCGAACCGGGCGACCCGCCCAAGATACTGGTCCCCGACATTAAAGCCCCCGACGTACCCAATCTTGCCGTCAATCGTCACAATTTTCCGGTGATCCCGGTAGTTGATCCGGAAGTCAAACAGGTTGCTTCGCGTCATCAAGAATTGGGCCGCTTCACCACCATTTTCCCGCAAGTGGTTATAAAAGCTTGGTTTTACCCCCCGTGATCCCCATGAATCATAGAGGACCCGGACTTCAACGCCTTCGGCCGCCTTTTGCTCTAAAATCGTCCGTAATTGGTTCCCAATTTGGTCATTATAAATCGTATAAAATTCAATATTAATGCTCTTTTTTGCCCCCTCAATGTCCTTAAACAGCTGTTCAAATAGTTTGTGACCATCATGGTAAATATCAACGTGGTTATGCCGGGTGAAAAAAGCATCATCGAGGTTTTGAAACAACATCACGGTCCGCCAGTAGGTCCGGGGCGTCTGGTGCTTCGGTTTCATCATATTAGCAAACTGCCGTTTTTGGTCTTCAATCGCCTCCGTGAGTTCCAACTGGGTGGCACTCTGGATCCGCTCCATTCGTTGCCGGGTTGGTTTCCGGCCCAAAAAGGCGTAGGCAATGAAGCCCAATACCGGAATGAGAGTTAACACCAACAACCACGCCCAGGTCGCCGCAATGTCCCGCTTTTCCCGGAAGACCGTCAAGAGGGCCGCAATTTCATTCACGAGGACGATCGTAATGAGGGTCCATTTAATAATCTGCCACGTTAGAATCATTACAGTCGTCCTCCTTTCCTTTGCGTCCTTATTTTAATTCTAACGCATTCTGGAGGATGAACCAACTGACTAATTCGGGTATAATGATTCAAAATGACGACGAGGTGATCAAAATGTTGCAACCAGAACTGGGGGTCGGTCAAATTCGTGCCTTCCACATGTTATTTAATCAAAACCCGATCCTGGCAATCATCGTTTTATTAGCACTGATTGCCTTAGCGATTTACCTGAAGAACCGGTAATTGCGATCCCAAACTAAAATCACGGGTTCCAGTTGCGCTAATGGCAACTGGGCCCGTGATTTTTTAATTCATAAAATTGTGCCAATTCAATTCGATTTGCCGTTCCAATTGACCCGGCGTCAGGTCCCGCAGTTTGGCGACAAATTGATACATTTGCTGGATTGTTTGATAATAACTCCCCTGATCCACCGGTCGATCGAGGGCCCAAGAAATGCCCTCAAACCCATCGCTTTCGATGAACAGCTGGTCCAAAGATACCTGGCGTGCGACTGCTTGCACCGCCGGATCCTTAAAGACATCGGGTCCCACCGAAAACCAGGTGTTCGGCACCCGTAAATACTGTGCCAACAATTCGTTGGCTGAATACCAGTGCACCAACTTATGCACGCGCGGAAACTTGCGAATTGTCCTTAAGAGTTCCTCTTCGACCCCTTTGACGTGCAAGACCACCGGTTGATGATGGTCAGCCGCCGATTGGAGTTGGCACTGAAAAGCTGGCCGCTGAACCGTCAGGGGGACGGTCGTCCAGGTGTTATCCAGGCCGATTTCGCCCACGACCGCAACGTGCCGGAGCAGTTCCTCATCGAGGATCTCAGTCGCTGCCCGCCACGGGTGGATCCCGTAACTCAAGATTTGCCGTGAGCCAACTTGCTTTTTATTATTTCGATACTCTGCGTTACTAGTCGAACTAATCGTGCTGGCCATGTGATGGGCTTGCTGCACCTGTAGAATGGCGTTTGTGGCGTCATTATGGCAATGAACATCAATATACATTATTGCACCTGTGGTGACAGGCTCTTATCAAGCAGGTTCATGATCAATTTAACGAGTACCCCGTCGAAAACTAACGACGACAATGCTCCGGTGATAAACATTGCCACTTGAAGGCCCACACCAAAGTGGTTCCACCCATAAATAAAGTATGACGGAATAAAGCCGCCGAGGTGAGCACCAAAGGATCCCAACAGGACGCTACCCCAGCTACATTTGGCGTAACGCGCTTTTTTCGGGAAAAAGCCCAGTTCGTTCCCGGCTCCCTGGATGAGGCCTTCCATAATCGTTAGGGCGCCCCATTGACCGCCGAGGAACATTTCAATCATTGAGGCAATGGTTTCCCCCACCACTGACGAGCCAATCGTGGGTACCAGGTAGATTGAGATTGGTCCAGCCATGTACCAGAGCCCTGACAGAACGGTGTCCACCAGAGGACCGATTCCCAGCGGGGTTAAGAGGGCCTTCACAAAGTTGTAGACCGTATTGATCAGCAACATGTAGATGACCCCAAAGAGGATCCCCACGAGGGCGACCCGAATGACCGATGCAAGATTCCAGTGTGTATAACGTTTAAACATTTTTCGCTCCTTTTCTATCATGTCTAAAACAACGTTGATACTGAAAAAGGCTCCCCCATCATGGAGAAGCCATTACCGAAATTCAAAATCGCATCGAATAATTGCTGTCTCCCTCCGCTAGTATTAACTAGATCAGGTTCTATGGGTATTTCTCAGCTAAGTTAATAGCACCCCAGACAGGTTCACTTTTTTACATCGACGATCATATCATAATTCATTCCCCCACGCAAAAGGCGGCCTGCTCGTGTGAGCAGACCGCCTTCGATTACCTAACGACTAGTCCTTGTCGTCAGCTTTTTTATCATCTTGAGCATCGTCCTTGTCAGCCGTATATTCTTTGCTGTCGTCTTTTTCAGCATCCTTAGCATCGACAATTTCGAGCTTGCCATCCTTCATTTCAGCCACCAAGTGCTTTGCATCAAGGTGGTCAAGGTAGTAATCAGTAACCTTGTCACGGATTTGTTGTTCGATAACCCGCCGAAGTGGACGAGCACCCATGGCTTCGTCGTATCCTTCATCAATCAGGAATTGCTTAGCCGTTGGGGTAACCTTCACGTCCATGCCCTTCTTAGCCAACGTCTTGTTAACGTCAGCGATCATCAAGTCAACGATCTTTTGCAAGTCGTCCTTCGTCAAGCTGTGGAATTCAACGATGGCGTTGAACCGGTTCAAGAATTCTGGACGGAAGTACGTGGTCAACTTCTTGATCAAGTCTTCTTCATCCGCTTCGTCACCAAGCTTAACTGGTGCGTCGTTGGAGTAGCCGGCGTTGGAAGTTGCGATGATCACCGTGTTCTTGAAGTCCACGGTGTTCCCTTGACCGTCAGTCAAGCGACCATCATCCAAGACTTGGAGAAGTAAGGTAATCACTTGTGGATTTGCCTTTTCAATTTCATCTAAGAGAATGATGGAGTATGGGTGACGACGAACTTTTTCCGTCAAGGTGTTGGAGTTGTCATCGTAACCAACGTAACCAGCAGTGGTCCCGATCAACTTGGAAACGGCTGTCCGGTCGGAGTATTCAGACATGTCTAACCGGATAATGTCGTTCTTGGAACCAAACATGTCGAGGGCTAATTGCTTAGCAAGTTCAGTCTTACCAACCCCAGTTGGCCCAACGAAGAGGAAGCTACCGATTGGCCGGTTGCCTTCGTCAAAGCCAGCCCGGTTCCGCCGAATGGCCCGGGCAACGGCTTCAACCGCTTCGTCTTGGCCAATGACCTTGCCTTCCAGACGCTTGTCCATTTCCTTCAAACGTTGAACGTCACTAGCACCGATCTTGGAAACCGGAATCCCAGTCATTTGTTCAACGGCCTTGGCAACGTCTTCAGGAGTAGCCGTAACTTCTTCTTGCTTGGAGTGATCCTTGATTTGGTTCTTCAAATCAGCAATCTTTTCCTTCGCATCTTGGGCTGCCTTGTAGTCTTCCTTCTTAGCAGCGTCCTTTTGCTTTTGTTCTTCCTTTTCAATTTCCTTTTCGATTTCCTTGACGTCCTTCACTGGGTGTTGAGCAGCCAGGTGAGCAGCCGTCATATCGATTAAGTCAATTGCCTTGTCAGGTAATGACCGTTGTGGAATGTATTGAACGGAGTAGTCCACTGCCGCTTGGAGCACGTCGTCAGGCAACTTAACGTTGTGGTGACGTTCGTAAAGGTCGCGAATTCCCTTCAAGATGGCTAACGTATCAGCCTTGCTTGGGGCGTTCACAGTAACCGGGTTGAACCGCCGTGCTAAGGCAGCGTCCTTCATAATCGTGTTCCGGTATTCGTCTTGGGTGGTTGCACCGATCACCGTGATTTCACCACGGGAAAGAGCCGGCTTAATAATGTCAGCCATTCCCTTGGAACCACTAGAGTCACCAGTCGAACCAGCACCAATAATTTGGTGAATTTCATCGAAGAAGAGGATGATGTTACCGGCCTTCTTGACTTCGTCAACCAGCTTTTGCATGTTTTCTTCGAAGCTTCCACGGTATTGCGTCCCAGCTTCCAAACCGGAAATGTCGATACTGATGATTTCCTTATCCTTGATTGGTGCAGGAACGTCACCAGAAACGATAGCTTGGGCTAAGCCTTCAACAACCGCAGTCTTACCAACCCCGGCATCACCAACCAGCACAGGGTTATTCTTTGTCCGCCGACTCAAAATTTCGGCAGTTTCTTGAATTTCTTTGTTACGACCAATGACAGGGTCCAATTCACCTTGGCGAGCTTCTTCCGTCAAGTTCCGGCCTAACTTGTGGATAATGCTATCCTTACCTTCATTTGGTTGTTGGCCTGGTTGTTGTGGTGCAGCCCCACCAGGCAATTGACCAGTTTGCCGGTATTGTGCAAACTCTTCTGGCGTTACTTCCCGACCATTGATCAGGTAACGACGGTTGTCAGAGTTGAAACCGTTCATGCCACCCATCAATTGGTTAAAGATGTCATTCATGTCGTTGTCAAATGGATCTCTTGGATTTTGTGCCATAATTCATTCCTCCCATTGAATTTGATTCTCTTTTTAAGTTTATTTCAGGTTAAAAACGATGTCCAAAATATCGGCTACCTATTTTGACCCTACTCGTCTTGTAAGTAGTTTTCTTCGAGGTCTCGTAAGACCTCCCACATCTGGAGATGTTGCGCTTTGGCAATTGCATCCAAATCGCGCAAGTTCAAAGATGTGGCACTCGATTGCTGCTTATTAAAAGACTTATGTAAAGTGGTGTAGCCGTATCCGGAGCTTTTGGCGACGCGATAAATCGTCAAATGATTTGCATCAAGATATGATTTGATATTCACCCGCATTACCGCTCACTTCCTTTACGATTATCATTATATCATACTTGTGGAATAACACAAGTGTAATATATGAAAAATGTGAATTATTTTTTACTGATAACCAAAGAAAAATAATAAGAAAATAGACAATTATTTCAGGCCTTTCTGCACCCCGCTTTCATAATTTTTTAATCCTCTTGTTGACATTTCTTAAAATTAGATTAGAATATAGACAATCAAATTAGAGAGGTTCACAAAATGACTGCATTAAATTATCTTCATGTAAATAATGCGTTTTATTACTGGTTCTGGAACTCCATCTCCTAGAGTCAGTAGCATTTTGTGATGGCTTCTAGGATCTCTACATCCGGAAGCCGACCAACCTTAATTTGGCATACTACCATTTAAGAACAGAGCGCTCCCGGGTGTTGCACAACATGCAACCCCGGGATTTTTATTTAAGGAGGACATTTACCATGCCAGAAATGAAAGCTAGTTTAAGTCAACAATTCAATACCAACCTTACCCGCGTGCAACCAACCCCGATCCGAACTTTTGATTACAAGGCCAGTAAAATCCCTGAAATCGTCAAATTAACCCTTGGCGAACCCGACTTCAACGTTCCTGAAGTTGCCAAAGAAGCCGCCATCGACAGTATCAAGGATAATGATTCCCACTATTCTGCTGGCTCCGGGACACCAGCCTTACGGACTGCCATCTCCCATTACCTTAAGGATCGTTACGACCTTGATTACGACGCCGAGACCGAAATTGCCGTGACAATCGGGGCAACGGAAGCCATCTATGCTTCGTTATTCGCCATCATCAACAAGGGCGACCAGGTCTTGATTCCCACCCCGACATTCCCGCTTTACGAATCAGTCGTCAACCTGCTGGGTGGTGAAGCCATCAATATCGACACCAGTGCCAACAACTTTGTCCTGAGCCCAGAAATGTTAAAGCAGGCCCTCGCTGACCACGACCATGTCAAAGCAATCGTCCTGAATTACCCTTCTAACCCGACTGGGGTCACCTACTCGGCAGACCAATTAAAGGCCCTTGCTGATGTGCTGGCCGACACTAACTTGATTGTGATCGCTGACGAAATCTACTCCGAATTAATTTACGGTGGCCACCATACTTCAATTGCCAAGTTCATCCCTGGTCAAACTGTGGTCTTAAACGGGGCCTCCAAGTCGGGAGCCATGACTGGTTACCGGATTGGCTTCATGGCAGCACCAGCAGAATTAATGAAACGCCTCGGCATGGTTCACTCCATCATGATTACGTCTCCATCCGATCCAGCGATGGCCGCGGCAATTCCAGTCTTTGATAGTGAAGCAGGGAAACAAGCCACCTTGGATATGAAGGATGCTTACGAAAAGCGGCGTGACTACATCGTCGCTGCATTGCAAAAGCTTGGTTTCACGGTTGCCACTCCACACGGGGCTTTCTACGTTTTCGCTAAGCTGCCAGCTGATCAAGGAACCGATGATGTGAAATTTGCGACCCGGTTAGCCGAAGAAGGCAAGGTGGCGGTCATTCCAGGCTCATACTTTGGTGATGGTGGTGAAGGCTTCCTTCGGTTAAGCTACGCCACGAGCATGGAAAACATCAAATTAGCCGTTGAACGAATTAAAACAATGTTAGGTAAATAAGAAAGGTGAATTAACAATGACGAAAATTTTAATGACCAGTGTCCGTCCTGATGAGGCAAAGGCCATCAACGAATTTGCAGCAAAGAACGGTGTTGAAATCATTACGACTGCCAAACCGTTCATTGATGACGAAGCAATTGCCATGACTAAGGGCATGGATGGTTTAGTAATTCAACAACATGCCAAGGTGCCGGACAACGCCTACGCAGCACTAAAAGCAAACGGACTAAAACAAATTAGTACCCGGACTGCCGGTGTTGATACCATTAACATTCCCTTAGCACACGAAAATGGGTTAAAAGTTACCAACGTACCTGCTTACTCACCACGGAGTGTCGCCGAACACGCCCTCATGCAAACCTTCCGCCTGCTCCGTAATACTTACGCCTTTGACCATCGCGTAGCGGAAAATGATTACCGGTGGGCCGGTCTACAAGCAACCGAAATTCACTCCGCCACGATTGGGATTATTGGAGTTGGCCGGATCGGTGGGACCCTCGCTAAGTTATTAAAGGCCCTTGACGCCCGGGTGCTCGGTTACGATGTTAAACCACGTGAAGAAATGAAGGGAATTGTGGAATACGTTTCGAAGGAAGAGCTACTGAAGCAATCAGATGTCGTTTCCCTCCACGTTGATTTGAATGACACTTCTAAGGGCCTCATGACGATCGATGATTTCAAACTCATGAAGCCGACAGCCGGACTGGTCAATGCTAGTCGGGGTCCCGTCGTCGTCACGAAGGACCTCGTGACGGCCTTGAAGAACAAGGAAATCGCTGCTGCTGCCCTGGATACTGTAGAAGGTGAAGAACACATCTTCAACCAGGATCATCGTCAAGATGGCCTGGCTGCAGAACCCCTGGTCGAAGAGCTCCACGCAATGGACAACGTCATTTTGACACCACACATTGCCTTCTTTACAAATATCGCCGTGCAAAACATGGTTGATATTTCATTAACTGACGTTTTGACAATTTTAGCTGGTAACGAATCGCCCCACGAATGCAAATAATTAAATGAGGAGATTATTATGAAAATCAAGCCCAAGAGCCTGGTCATGGCGACGCTGAACGGTAATGCCATCGCCATTATCATCGCACTGATTCCCAGTGCCTTATTATCACAAGTCTTGCAATTTTGCCCCACCAATACCTTTACAACCGGCATTAGCCACATGATTAACCTGGCCCAGACGACCTTTCCCTTTATTGCCGCCTTTGCCGTCGGCATGATCCTTAAGTTTTCAACCTTACAAGTTGGCTCGATGGCCCTCGCCACCTTCGTAGCGGCCGGCAATGCCACCCCACAAAAATCCACCTTCCTGTTAAGCGGGTCTGGGGTCATTTTAAACATCATGCTAACGACGCTGATTGCCTCTGTCGTGGTCATCTTACTCGATCACTACCTAGGCCAATTCAAAATGATTTTAGAATCATTGCTGGTCCTTTTGATTGCCGGTGGCATTAGCATGCTTACCATGCCAGTGATGGTTGGCATTCAAAATATTATCGGTCAAGTCGTCCAAGCGGCAACCGAGATGTCACCATTATTGATGGGCACTGCTTTAGGAATCCTGTTTGCCGTCCTGATCGTCTCCCCAATCTCTTCCGTGGCAATTGCCATGGCAATTTCCCTGTCAGGAGTAGGATCAGGCGCCGCAAATGCCGGAATTGTTGCTTGTTCGTTTACCCTGGCTTGGATGGGCGCTTCCGTTAATCCCGTTGGGGGAACCCTCCTTCACTTTTTGGGTTCACCAAAGGTCCAAATGGCGAACATGCTTGAAAAGCCGAAGTTGTTCATCCCCGTCATTCTTGCCTCCGGAATCACTGGTTTCTTCGCCACCCTTTGTCAAATGGGCGGGACACCATTTTCTGCCGGGTTCGGTTTTGCCGGACTCATTGGTCCCCTAACCGCGTATCAACACTCCACCGGCCCATTCTTAATCGGGCGGGTCCTGCTTTGCTATGTTGTGATTCCCCTCTTGGCAGCCTGGCTAATGAACCTGATTTTCGTCAAGCGGTCCGCAATCATTGAACCGCATGATTTAAAATTACAACTGTAGAGTGTTTCACGTGAAACACAAAATGGCGAACGGAAAACATTCCGTTCGCCATTTTTGATTGGCAATTTTAATAATTAATAAATTCCGTCATAAGCCTTTTGGAAGAGCTTAACAACTTCTTCAACCGTCCCTTTCCGTGGGTTAGAGAAGGCATTCCCGTCCTTCAAAGCGTTCTTTGCCATTAATTCAAAGTCTTCTGGCTTGGCACCGATTGCCTCGATTGAATCAGGAATGCCAATGGACTTAGCCAATTCACGCATTCCATCAATGGACTTGTGGGCAGCTTCCATGGTGGTCATGCCAGTAGTATCGTAGCCCATGATTTCTGCTAACTTAGCAAACCGGTCTGGGCAAGCAATGATGTTCCATTCTTCAACAACCGGGAGCATCAATGCACAGCAGACACCGTGTGGGGCATCATATTGGCCACCCAGTTGGTGGGCCATCGCATGGACGTAACCGAGGTTAGCGTTATTGAAGGCCATGCCGGCAAGCATTTCCCCTTCAACCATCTTCGTCCGGGCTTCCACATTGTGACCATTAGCCACTGCCTGTGGCAAGTATCGTTGGATAATCTTAATTGCCTTTTCACATTGACTATCCGTAATATCGTTGTGGTCAACGGAAACGAATGGTTCAACGGCTTGAACATAAGCATCAAGTCCAGTGGCCGCGGTCGTTGCTTGTGGAATATCCAACATCAGCATTGGGTCATTGAAGGAAACCAACGGAATATTCCGCCATGAAACAACAACGAATTTCAAGTGGGTTTCTTCGTTTGTAATGACCGCGTGCCGGGTCAATTCAGAACCAGTCCCAGCAGTCGTGTTAACGGCCATCAATGGTGGCAATGGGTTGTCCAGGGTTTCAATCCCGGCCAGTTTGGTAATGTCATCACCATTCGTCAGGATAATCCCAATTCCCTTACCACAATCATGAGAGGAGCCACCACCAACGGTAATGATGCTGTCACAACCTTCATCCAGGTATAACTGCTTTCCCTTCTTAATGTCCCGAATCTTGGGGTTTTCTTCAGCTCCATCAAAAATGACGTAGTCAACGCCAGCCTTCTTTAATGAAGCGACGGTTTGGTCGACTGGGCCGTTTTCAATCTTGCTAACGTGGCCTCCGGTAACGATCAGGACCTTATGCATCCCTAACATCTTAGCCCGGTCACCAATTTTGGCAATGACGCCAGGGCCAAAGAAGTTCACACTTGGCATTAAGAAATCAAATTGTTGTTCCATGCTTATTTGCCTCCAAAAAGTAATTACACATTTGATTCTAGTACGAAGTTTGTGCAGATCAACACTAAATTCGGGTAGATAAGGACCTGTTCAGCGCACAAACACTGTTATTGAAGGGTTTAACGAAAATGGAACAATGTGATGGTTTTATCTTATTTATGGTATGGAAGCCCATTAATAATCGTAAAGGCCCGGTAAATTTGTTCAGTGAGTACTAAGCGCATTAATTTGTGGGGCAAGGTAAACCGGCCAAAAGAAATTTGCGTATTCGCCCGTTTTAAAACCGCCGGGCTCAACCCTAAAGAGCCACCAATGACAAAGGTAATGTCACTGTGTCCATAGGTGGTTAGTTGGTTGATTTCCTTGGCAAATTCTTCCGAGGAACGTTCCTTACCTTGAATGGCTAATGCAAAAACGTATTCGCGGTCCTTAATCTTACTCAGGATTCGTTCCCCTTCTTTAGCCATGACCTCATCCATCTCATTTTGACTGAGCGATTCAGGAGCAGGTTCATCAGGAACTTCCACAATTTTAAACTTACAAAAACGACTTAATCGTTTTGCATACTCCGCAATTCCATCTTTAAAATATTTTTCCTTCACCTTGCCAACGCCAATAACTTTGATATTCATTCTGTAACTCCTTCAGTTTTCCACTATTTTAGCGCATCCGGGAGTGATCTGTGAATAACCCACAAGTTTTCAACAAATAATCCACAAGTTATCCACAGAATCCTGTGATTATCCCCACTTGTTCGTTCTTTAAAAAACGATTCCTCATCAACCATTTTTATCACTTATCCACATTATCCACAGAAACGGTCGTTCGCATCCACACTTTGCTAGTCCTTTTATATCAAGCATTCTAGCGTTCTTTTTTTCGAGAAATGAGATTTATCCACAATTATCCACAATGCTTGTTGATAACTATTTCCACAGCCACAATTGCGATTAAATCAACTTTCAACAGCCTGTGGAAAACTTTGTGGAAAACTTATCCACTCCTGCCGCAATTAAATTGCTGCTGTTACTCAATATTCGTTTTTATGTATATTAAGTAGAATTTAATCGGTTTTAGGAAATAACCGTCCGGGATTGCCGAACGTTCCTCATTGGCTCCATGTCAGGGGTTAATGCTTGACACTTGAACCGTTTTTCATGCAAACTTTGGCAACTAGTTGACGGGCTATTTTATCAGCGAAGCTAAGCTATCATTAATATCCCCCTGGAAAGCCAATGTTTGCTGGGCAATTTCTGGTGGGTACATCACCTGTTGATCCATTGTCACAAAGGTCGCCTGTGGATTCCGAGCAGTCCATTTCCAAAATGGATATTTAATAATCACCGGGGTATTCATGCCCACTCCCAGCTCCCAGTAAACGACCTTGCCGTGCTGATGTTGTTGAACAAAGTTGTTAAAACGGGCCGCCGCCCGTTGCCAGCCCTCGTCCTCGACAAATTGGTCGTCTTCCCGCAAATTTCGTTGGTAAATAGCCGCTTGTTCAGCTAATTCAGAAGCAACATGCATCTTAACTTTTGTTCCTTCCGGGACCACCAATTGCCCCGCCTGATTAATTTCAAAGCCTTGGGACAGGACCATTGCCTTAACTAGGTCGTAATTCGAATAGGTTTGGTTTAAGTCCGCCCGTTGGAACAGCCCGTAATCTCCTTGGGTATAAAATAACCGTTGTTTGTCAAAACCAGCTAATTGAAACTGATGATCGACATTCGTAGTTAAAACAAAATAATTCTGATCTTGAACCAGTTTTAACAACTGTTGATAAGTCTGCTTCGGGGCTTTTTGATAGCGGTTGACCCAGATCATCCGACTCCACCATGCCCAGTAAACTGTCGGGTCCTTAAATGGATAAAAACCACCCGAATACATGTCATGGATCCCGTATTTTACTTCAAAGTCATGAAAATACTTTTCAAACCGGGGCCCAGAATAGGTCAAGCCGGCAGCCGTCGATAACCCTGAGCCGGCACCGAGGATGACTGCATCCGCCGCCGCTAACTTTTTCTGTAATTGCCGACTCTTATTAGAGGAGTTGTTCATAAATGGCATAATCTTCTTCTTTAAAGACATCAAAAATCACCTTCTGAATGTTTTGTGCTTGTTTCATATATTCACGCGTAGTGGCCACCGCAATTTCGGCCGCCCGCTGATTTGGAAAATGAAAGACACCCGTCGAAATGCAGGGAAATGCGATGCTCTCCACCCCATTTTGATCCGCAAGGGCTAATGAAGACCGGTATGATGAGGCCAGCAATTGTTCATCCTGTGGGGTTGGCTGGTCCCCTTCTACAATTGGTCCCACCGTGTGAATAACATAATCACTCGGAAGATTAAATGCCGGGGTAATTTTAGCCTGACCCGTTGCTTCCGGATGCCCCTGTTCTTTCATTAATGCTGCACAGGCATTGCGCAATTCAATGCCGGCAAAAGTATGGATCGCGTTGTCAATACAATTATGGTTTGGTAAGTAACATCCCGTCAGCCCACTATTTGCCGCATTGACAATGGCACCGACTGCTAAGCGGGTAATATCGCCCCGCCAAAGATTGAGTCCAGTTTGGAACTGGTCGACGGTGACCACCCCCTGCTGAGCATTTTCCGCTTGCAAATACTCATCTTGAACTTGCTGAAATTCAGCAGAAATTTCCTTGGGCGCGCGGACATTCATTAATGCCCGGAGCAATAGCCGTTGGGTCGGTTCATCTTCCGGAACCGTTGCTGATGCATATTCCGGATTTTCCGCCAAAAGCTTCTTAATTAGGTATTCACGTCGTTGAATTTGGTTCATTATTAACCTCCTTGAAAAAAATTCGCTTAACATGTTGACAATAAAATCACACGTGTTATTATAACACTTGTAAACCAAAAAACAACAAGCATGAAACGAAAGGGAGTTTTATTCATGAAATACGCTGTAACTGCTGCTACTGGTAACTTTGGTCAAACTGCCGTGAAGACATTGAACGACTTAGTTGGTGCAGACAACGTGATTGCCGTTGTCCGGAACACCGAAAAGGGCAACAAGCTATTCCCACAAAACGAAGTTCGACAAGGTGATTACGATAACGCCGCTTCAATTAAGGACGCCCTTCAAGGTGTCGACCGGGTCCTCTTTATCTCATCACAACCTGGTGGTAAAGTTGATCGGGCTACTGCTCACAAGAACGTTGTTGACGCTCTAAAGGCTAACGATGTTAAGTTTGTGGCTTACACAAGTTACCCACACGCCCAAGACGCCAAGTCACCATTAGCAAGTGACCACAAGGTGACTGAAGACGCAATCATCGCTGCCGGAATTGACCACTCCTTCTTGCGGAACAACTGGTACCTGCAAAATGAAATGGGCTTCTTACAAAGCGGTGCTGCTAACAAGGATGCATTATACTGGGCGAACAACAACGCTGGTTGGGCTCTTGAAGGTGATTATGCAGAAGCTGCTGCCAAAGTGGTCGCTGCTGACCAAGCTCAAGAAGTCTACGAATTTGCTGGTGCTTCCCGGAGCTATGAAGACCTTGGTCACGCTCTTCAAGAAGCAACTGGTAACAACTTTGCAATCAAGCAAGTTTCTCAAGACGACTACGTTAAGTACTTGGAAGATGGTGGCTTAGACGCCAACCTGGCAGCAATGTTTGCCTCCTTCCAAGCACCAATCGATAGCGGTGACTTAACCGAGGACACTGATGACTTAGCTAAGGTCCTTGGGCGTCCTGTAACCCCGATTGTTGACGCCATCAAGCAACTCCTTGCTTAAGCCACTCCATTGCTAATAACCCAATCTTCACAATCCATCAATTAACCAATTAAATTAGGCCTCGCAGACATTTAGCTTGCGAGGCCTGATTTAGTTATCCCCCTGTTTGAATTACTGCTGTCAGAGTCAGAAGATGGGCTAACTATTACGTGCCGTCCATGATTTAGATATAATGAATAACGTATCTGCATGAAAGGTGAATGATAAATTTGAAAAATACGCAAGCAAAGCCCAGCCAAATTAACCTAACTGGTAATGATACCAAGACTATCTTGGAAATGAATGGCAACGAAATCGAAGTTGAATACCTCCCCAACGTTCCTTACGAAAATTACGGTAAAGAATTAACGTTGCAAATTTTGCAACCAAACGCCTTTAATCACCCGGAACAAACCTATCCGGCAATCGTGTTTGTCCAGGGAAGTCATTGGGCAACGCAAAATGTTTACCGGCGGGTCTCCTATCTGACCAAGTTAGCGGCTAAAGGCTATGTCGTCGCCATTACTCAGTATCGTGACTATGAAGCCGGGTTCCACTTTCCGGACCCGATCATTGATGCGAAAAATGCAATTCGGTTCCTCAAAGCAAATGCCGACACTTACCATATCCAGAAAGAGAATTTCATTATCATGGGTGACTCATCCGGTGGCCAAGTGGCAACCGTGGCCGGTATGACTGCCAAAACGGCCCTATTTGACCAACCAATTAATGACGAAACACCTGATGTCAAGGGGATCATCGACCTGTATGGAGCGGTGGACTTATCCATGAAAGGTGGTTTTCCGTCAACTGGTGATAGCCATAGCATTAAGACTCCCGAAGGCAGTGAAATGGGCTTTGATATCCCCACTCACCTTGAGAAAACGGCAACGGCTAACTCCAAAACCTATGTGAACGAAGATTTTCCACCAATGCTAATTGCACATGGGACTGGTGATACAACCGTTTCAGATCAAGAAAGCATTGAATTGTATGAAGCAATAAAAGCTGCTGGCAAACCAGTTCACTTGTATCTGATTAAAGGTGCCACACACGGAAACAACGCCTTTTACGATCAACGGATGACTGATATCTATGACCAGTTTATTCGACAATGTCTGGATAATTAACTAGTTTAAGCTAGTCGGACCATGACAGGGCTGTGACAAAAGTCATAATAGAAAAAACATTAAGGCTGGATGAAATCCCCAACGGTTTCATCCAGCCTTGTTTCGTTTTAGGAACTTATGTCACAGTTCCTGAGTGTGCTTAATAGTTAATATCCAGCGGTCATTCCAGAATCATCCTGGCCCTGTTCATTATCAGTATCACCCTGTTGGGATGAATTACTGCTATTAGAGTCAGAAGAACTGCTACTTGATGAACTGGACGATGATTGGGTTAACTTCACCGTCACGGTGTGTGCCTTCCCATTATGGTAGTACGTTACCTTAACGGATTGGCCAACCTTGTATTTGTACAGAGCCGTTCGCAACGAGCTAACGTCTTTAACGGTCTTGTTACCTAACTTGGTGATCACATCGTACTTTTGAATTCCGGCATTTTGCGCGGCCCCATTGCTGGTGACGCTCATGACAACAACCCCTTTAGTGACACTGCTTGGCAGTTTCAGAACTGATGATTGTTGTTCCTTAGAAACATCACTTAAATCAAGTGAACCAATCCCTAATGATGGTCGAGTAATTTTACCATTCTTCACAAGTTGGTTAATGACCCGCACGACTTCGTTACTTGGAATTGAGAAGCCCATCCCTTCAACGTTGCTACCGTTCGTATCGGAGGCCAATTTCATCGAGTTAATCCCTATGACTTGACCAGCCATGTTGATTAATGGGCCACCCGAATTCCCGGAGTTAATAGCGGCATCAGTTTGGATAACTGTCGTGGCAGCCGCACCTGATGAAGCTGTAATCGTCCGCTTCTTCGCAGAGATAATCCCCTTGGTAACGGTGTTGGCATATTCGCTCCCCATTGGTGAACCAATTGCCAGCACATCCTGGCCGGCCGCAATATCGTTGGAATTACCAAACGAAGCGACGGAGGTAACATGAGCAGAACTGATCTTTAAGACGGCTAAGTCGGTTGTGGAGTCAGTCCCGACAATGGTAGCCGAAACTTCCTTCCCGTTACTTAAGATCACCTTCAAGGCGTTTGAACCCGACACAACGTGGTTGTTAGTAACGATATACGCGTAACCACCGCTCTTCTTGTAAATTACCCCGGAACCTTCGCTCGCGGTCTGCAATTTACTACTGGAAGAACCAGAGCTATTACTGGAACTGCTCCCAAACATACTGGAAATACTATTATTGCTTTGCGTTGTTTGTTGATTAATCACCGACACAACCGAGTTTTTTACAGATTGATACGCCTTCGTTGATTGATTATTCAAATTGGCCTTATTCTTGGAAACCGAAGTCCCGCCAGCCTTATTAGAACTGGACGTGGTCAGTGTAGAAATTCGATCACGAAGATTAGAAATTAGGTCCCCGGCACCGAGCGAAATTCCGCCACCGATTAGACCAGCGACTAAGCCAACAACCGCAACCTTCAGCCAAAACTTATTGTTATTCTTCTGTTGCATTCTTAATCCTCCTATCCAGTCCAATTATAGGAACTAAATATGAATATTTCTTGAAAGATGCATATTTTTTCCTATAAAGTCCGTAATTGACTGGCGTGATCCTGCTCCGCATCATCGAGTTTAAAGTCATGGTCCACCCCAAAATCGTGTTGTTCCAAAAAGGAAGCAACCGTCAAGTGGGCTAACGACCGCGTATTATTTTCGTGGCTCCGGTGGCCAATCATCACTTCTTTAGTATGCCGACCAATCACGTCCATGAGGGCCTCCGCCCCATCCTCATTTGACAGGTGCCCCTCATCACTTAAAATTCGTTGTTTGAGCGGCCAGGAATATTTAGTCCCGTTAATCAGCATTTCCGTATCATGGTTGCACTCCATTAGGTAGGCATCCGCATCCCGAATCGTGCCGGCGACCCGCTCAGAGACGTAACCAGTATCGGTTAAAATACAAAATGCCTGATTATCATGGTGGACCTGATAAAACTGTGGTTCAGCAGCATCGTGAGAAACCGGAAAACTTTCCACCTGTAAGTCCCCAAAGTCCTTGACTGTTCCGGGAGCAATCAGGTGTTTTTGGTCCAAAGAGAGCTTACCAATCTTATTTTCCATTGCCGCCCAGGTACCCTTGTTAGCATAAACATCCAGCCCATAGCGACGGGCGAGAACCCCCACCCCATGACTATGATCGCTATGTTCATGTGTGACAAAGATCGCTTCAACATCCGCCATCGACCGGTTAATCTCTGCCATCCGGGCCTCAATTTGCTTCCCACTTAATCCAGCATCAATCAAAATCCGGTGGTGGGCCGTTTCAATGTAGGTTGAATTACCCTTACTGCCACTAGCTAAAATACTGTAGTGTAAATCATCTGTGTTTGCCACCAGTTAATCATTCCTTTTAATTACTTTGTTTTGTTGTGAAAATGGTGTTACTAAATGCGTTCACCCTGAGGTTCTGACTATTATCATCCGCCTTACTCTTGACATTCACGTTCCAAACCGGCAGATAAACCGTCCGGTTATTAACGGTTTCGCTCTTCGCATAACCAAGCAGAACGTAGCGAATCCGTGAATTATTAGCGATTTGGTTGTGCCGGTAAAGCCAGGTCACCGCTTGCTGCTGTGAAACCGTCATCGCCCGCGGCCGGAGATTCTTAAATTGGCCAACGTATCCTTGGGTATAGCCCGTAACCTCATTATTGTCATTGATCCGGATCCTGATTTGCCCATCCCGTTCCAGCACGGGTTGGCCATGGACAGTTTGCGTATATACAACCTGGTGCGTCGACGACAGGGCAGCCGAATAAGTATATTGCTGTCCGTGAAGAATTCGTTTCGAATGTACCAGCTTGTCTAATTGTGCTTGAATCTGAATCCCTGGCTTCACCTTAATAGTTTTATCAAAGGTGCTCGTCACAATCCCATTACTAATCCGGGCTGATTGGCCCTTCAACGTATTGAGGTGGTTATTATTCGTCCATTGTTGATTATCTGCTGCTGAAACGTAGTAACCATCCCGCCGCTTGTTGGACAATTGATTAAAACTAATCATGTCATTTTTCATTTCTTTAAGCGTAATCTGGGTTTGGCTTTGTTGCTGTGTACTGTTATGAAATTGCGTGCCCATGAATAATGAAAGACATAACCCCAGATCTAAGAGGACAAAGGCAAGGATAAAAATCCACTGGATTCGTTTAAAGTTCATTCCTAGTCCTCCTAGTTCATCAAAGTTTCATAATCAACCCAATTGCCCCGATACTTGAGGTAGTAGGTTGGTGTGAGCGTGACGGTTTTCGAATTTTGGTCATTCTTCCACCGGTAACCAATCCGCATTCCACTAATGTCCTTGACCTTATTACTACTCCGCAGGCCGTTAAAGACCACCGCCGAGGAAGGAAGTGTCGTCGTTTTATTTTTAACCGGAATTGGCACCTGAAGACTATAGATTGAGAAGTGGTAGCGTTCTGCCCCATCACTATTGTTTTGCATTTGGACAGTTCCGTAGCCATTCTCATTAAAAATCGGGAAACCTTCCACGAAACTGCGGTAGGTAATGGATTCATTTTTACTGCTGTACGCATCAAAACGCAACGAGTCAAGTGGAATCGACGTCCCCGCTAATTGATTATACAGATGGCCAAAGATTTGTTGGTAATTGAATTGATCCGTATGGCCAACGTAATTTTCGTAATCAATTGTTCCTTTGGCCGGGCTAAAAACTAGCTGCCGACTAGTGCCACTCTGGTAAACAATTTGATTATTCTCTTGCTTCGAGGTTACCGACGAACTCTTGTTAGAGGAGCTCATCAGGGTTTGGCTAACACTGTCTGGATTCAACTTACTAATCTGGTAACCAAAATTAGGCAATTTAACCCCATGCGGGTAGGTCACAATCGGGTGGCCCCGGTAAATTTTATGGTCAACACTGATGGATGATCCGCCACGTAAAGATTGACGGATGGCCTTAATATTGGCATAACTAACCTTCACCCGGAAAACTCGGTAATTATCATCACTCAGGAGGTAAATCCGGTTAATCCGATTGGAATGATCCAGTGGAATCACAATATGGTTAATCTTTCCCAAACTGTTGTAGTTCAAGTTCTGATTAAAACTGTCATTAAAGATGGTCATTGGCACGCTTTGCGGATACGACAGCATGACCGAATTGTTTAACCGTAAGTAATTCAAATAATTATTGGGGCGCCCAGATTCAATCCTCGTTAAACGACGTAACCGCCACTTTTCAATACTTTGCCGCGCTGTCAGGACCGTATTCTTGGGTTGACCATACAAAAGATGCTGGCCCTGGTTACTACCGGTCCTAATCACCTGAGTCGGCAGATAAATGTCCCGCATTGACTGCGTGGTCATCTGCTTATTGGAAGATGAGGTATTGTCACCAAAGAACCGGTGGTCAGTCCGGTAAGGATTAACCCACACGATCCCGGACAACACCAGGCTGATGATCACAACGATCGTTAAAAGGATGGTTAACCAATTATCCTTAATCTTTGTCATCATCCCATTCATCCTCCTCATCGTACGGTACATATGGTAATGAAATGTAGAACGTCGATCCCTTGCCTTCGATACTATCAACCCAGATTTGACCACCTAGCAGGTTCACGACTTCTTTAGAAATGGCTAATCCTAAACCGGTCCCACCTTGCTTCCGTGAACGAGCCTTATCAACTCTAAAGAACCGGTCAAAGATATGACCAATATCCTTCCGCGGAATTCCTAATCCCTGGTCGGCAATGCTCATGATCACGTGGTTCTTGGTTTCCATTAGCCGGGCAGTAATCACTCCACCATCTGGAGAATACTTCACGGCGTTATTCATGATATTGTCGATTACCTGAGTAAACTTATCGGTGTCGATTTCAACCCACAAGTCCTTCTTAGTGATATTACGTTGGATCGTGTACTTCTTTTGGTCAGGATCCTTTTCCTTTTTAAGGATCATATCAAACCGGTCTAGAATGTAGTTAAATAATTCATTGATGTTCACGAATTCCAGATTTAATTTGACAGTACCCGAGTCCATCCGCGATAAACTCAGCAAATCGTTGATCATCCGGATCATCCGGTCGGTTTCATCCTGAACCACCTGCAGAAATTGTGGAGCAATCTCTGGATCTTTCCAAGCACCATCGCTCAAGGCTTCCACGTAACTCTTAACACTCGTCAATGGAGTCCGTAACTCATGGGAAACATTGGAAACAAATTGTTTCCGTTCTTGGTCTTCCTTTTGTTGACTCGTCACGTCATGGAGAACACAAACAAAACCACTAATCACGCCTGATTCACGTTGAACGGTCGAGAAGTACGCCGAGAGAATCATCCCACTAGTATCCGTGTTATCAATGAGGATCTGTTGGACATCATCCTCAACGAGTTCGCGCATTGTATAATCTTGCCGAATTTCCAAAATGTCTAATAACGATTTACCAATCACATCTTCGTCATCTTCGTCATCGCGATCCAGGAGGTCCAAAGCAGTTTCATTGATCACGGTAATTAACCCCCGACGATCAGCGGCTAGCACCCCATCCGACATGTGGGAAAGGACACTATTCAGCCGCCGTTGCTCAGCTTCTGAAATTTCTTGACTTTCCTCAACCCGGACAGAAAGGTTATTAATCGCCCCGGCAAGTTGTCCTAATTCATCATTACCCATCACTTTAACTCGTCCGGAGTAGTCTCCCCGGGCGATTCGCAACGTTTGCTTACGCATCTCCTCAATTGGTCGAGTAATTTCCCGGGAAATAATGATGGTAATTCCCAAACCAATCACAATCGTAATCAGTGCCGCAAAGACATAGATCAACGAGATATTATTAATGGTCGAATAGACACTTTCTAGGCTTGCCCGCATGTAAACGGCGCCGACCACGTTGTTGGTATTGTTGCTACTTAATAACGGGACAACGTTAACGTAGTAGCGATTATGATTGTCACTATCGTAAACATTCTTACTGTGTGACCGGTTCGTTGCGAGCACATTTTTAACGGTATTATCCGTCGTCCGCTGACCAACAATGCTTTGGTTGCTGGCATTACTCGTTCCCCGGATAATCCCCTTGCTGTCAACTACCCGGATTTCTGAAATGTTGTTATTATTAACTTCCGTGAGGATTTCCCGAATCTGGCGGTTCGCTTTTTTAGTGTTCTTACGGCTGAGTTGTGTGGCGAGCGAATTATCAATATAAGCAGGCAATTCAATTTGCTGTTTAAAATTGGAGATGTTTTGCCGTTCCAATTGACGCACAAAAACCGCCCCAACAATTTCGAGCGTCAACATCAACATTAACGCAAATACCAGGGCGATTTTAAAATGAATTGATTGATAAATTTTTAATTTGCTGTTCACAACTTATTTTCCCCTACTCTTGACTAGGATTTGCTAAGTAGTAACCGACTCCCCGCCGGGTCACCAGCCATTGTGGGTGACTAGGGTTATCTTCGATCTTTTCACGAAGCCGCCGGACAGTAACATCGACCGTCCGCACGTCACCAAAATAGTCATAACCCCAAACAGTTTGTAAGAGCTGTTCACGCTTGATGACTTGTCCGATATGCTGTGCAAGATAGTGCAACAATTCAAATTCCCGGTGAGTTAAATTAATATTTTCACCACGTTTAGTAACTGTATAGGCGTCCGGATGGATCGTTAAATCACCAATTTTAATGTCGTTATTTTCGGCATCGGCATTTGGATTGCTAGCGACGTCTTGCCGCCGCAGATTAGCCTTCACCCGGGCCACTAATTCACGATTAGAGAATGGCTTCGTAACGTAATCGTCGGCCCCTAATTCCAATCCTAGGACTTTATCTAACTCGGAATCCTTTGCCGTAACCATGATAATTGGCGTGTTGTGCTTGGCACGAACCCGCTTAGCAACCTCCAGACCATCGATCTTTGGTAACATCAGGTCGAGAATGATCAAATCTGGTTGATCACTTTCCACTTTTTCGAGGCCTTCTTCCCCATCAAAAGCGGTGACGACTTCGTACCCTTCTTTTTCGAGATTAAATTTGATGATATCAGAAATTGGTTTTTCATCATCAACTACCAAAACTTTATTGGCCATTTCAATTCCTCCAATTTATAAGGACTGACTGAATGTAGCTTTTTCATTAAATCCGTTTAATTACTATCACATTATACCACTTCCTAGAAATTTAAAAAAAGTCCGTAAAAATGCTTGCGTAATGGCAAAATTACTGGTAATATAACTACTGTTCTGATAAATATGGGCAGTTAGCTCAGCTGGCAGAGCAACGGACTCTTAATCCGTGGGTCCAGGGTTCGATCCCCTGACTGCCCATCAGAGGTTTACAGAGACTGAGAAGCAATTCTCAGTCTCTTTTTTTATGCAACGAGGCCCGGGTACCGAAAAGTAACCGATTGTCTTTGAAGTCCCGTCTTGCCTGATTGTTGTCTCCTAGTTATGATAATGGGGAAAGCTATCTACTAGGAGGATTGACAATGAAAAAAGTAAACTTAGGTGCAACCACTCTCCAAATTCCCGCAATGGCGTTAGGAATTATGAGAATGGAAGCAAAATCGCCAAAAGATGCTGCTACCGCCATTGAGACTGCCTATGATGCTGGCATTAACTTTATCGATTCAGCGGATATTTATGGGCAAGGCAAATCAGAAGAGGTTTTCGGTGAAGCACTCAAATTGGGAAACGTAAAGCGGGAAAATCTCTTTATTCAATCGAAGGCCGGCATCATTATTGACCCGGCACGTAGTCACGGAAGCTTCGTCTTTGGTGGGCGTTATGAATTTACTAAGGAACACCTACTCGAAGCTGTCGATGGCATTCTTCAACGCATGCACATTGATTACTTGGACTCCCTGCTACTTCATCGTCCAGACGCGCTGATGGATTTAGACGGTATTAAGCGGGCGTTTGACATTCTCCAAGCAAGTGGGAAGGTCCGTTTCTTTGGTGTCTCCAACTTCCACCCGCAACAAGTAGCGATGCTTCAGGCTGAGTTATCCCAACGGCTAATGTTCAACCAACTTCAGTTCGGCCTCATGCACACTGGGATGGTTGACTTTGGCTTGAATACCAACATTAGCAATAGTGAAGGAACCGATCACGATGGTGGTTTGCTTGAATATTGTCGACGTCAACACATCACCATCCAAACCTGGTCACCATTCCAATATGGTAATTTCGAAGGCACCTTCATTGATAACCCAGATTACCCAGAATTAAATGCGGCTCTCCAAAAGGTCGCCGACAAATATGGTGTTGGTAAGAATGCGATTGCTGCCGCTTGGATCCTCAAACATCCGGCAGACATGCAAATGATTATTGGGACCATGAATCCCGCACACATTTTAGACAGTGCTAAGGGTGGCGAAATTGAAATTACCAACCAAGAATGGTATGACTTATACCTTGCGGCTGGTCACAAACTCCCTTAATCACGATCAATAAATTTAAATGGTCACCAACTTTGATTAACCTCAAAGTTGGTGACCATTATTTATTTGTGAAGTGAAATATTTAAAAAACAGCTTGCCATTTTTCAAAAAACTTGCTATTATTTTATATGTTGTCACAAGCAATATGGGCAGTTAGCTCAGCTGGCAGAGCAACGGACTCTTAATCCGTGGGTCCAGGGTTCGATCCCCTGACTGCCCATTATTAAAACCGATCATCGTTTGATGATCGGTTTTTTATTTCCCAGGAAATATTAATATTCAGTAACGCGGTGCTTATTCCGCTCCAAGACAATGCTGGTCACAATGATTGCGATCACCAATGCTCCAGCACAGACGATAAATAACGGACGATAGGAGAATGCTTCAATCATTGCTCCACCAATCGCTGGGCCGACTGCCTTCCCAAAAGAAATAAATGCGTTCAGCAGTCCTTGGTAACGGCCCTTCTCGTCTTCTGGGGATAGTTGGTTAACCACTGCAGGAATTGTCGGAAAGACGGTGATTTCTCCTAAAGTTAGGACCACCATACCGACAACAAACCACCCGTATTGCTTGGCAAACAGCAAGACAATAAACGAAAGCATAATTCCAAAGATTCCCCCGTAGATTTTGCCGTAATCATTATGAACATATTGATTAACGATATTCATCAACGGTTGTAAGATCACCACCATCAACCCATTAACGGTCCACAACATGCTATAAAGGGTCATTGAAATTCCTTGGTTAGTGATATACACGGACATGTTACTGGACCATTGGGAGTAGGTCACCCAAATCACCATGAGGGTCATAAAAAGCGTCCAAATCGTCACTAAGTTCGGGCGCGGAAGTTTGGTGGCGTGTTTCGGCATTTCATCGGCATTAATCGCTGCAGCCTGTTGACGTGTCACATGAACCCGGTAGAAGAAGTACACGATCACAATAAAGAACATGTACAAAATCCCCGTCAAGCCAAATAAGGGACCAACATGGTTATGAGCATACTGGTAAAGTGGGCCCACAATACTGGTCGCAAACACCATGCCAAGATTATTGGAAAAGTAGATCATATTGAAAACATAGCGTCCATCGTGGCCCGTCACCATGGTCCCGTATGAATTGTGAAGAGTAACTAGCCAACCATTAAAGAATCCCACCAACGTGAGCATAATGGGATACATCGGCCAACCACTTCGCCATATCAGGACAAACATCGTTAAAATTGCCCCAATTAATCCTTCAATCATTAAAGTGCGCGGGTTGTAGTGATCAAAGAGGATTCCCGCAATATAGCTACCGACGACATTGGCTCCCGAATAGCAGAGGATTACCAACCCGGCAACCGTGAGGCTTTGGTGAAGCTGATCATGAATGTAAACGGTCGTTAACGGCCACACAAAACTGTTGCCAAAGTTCACGAGAAAAACCCCCACTAATAACCAGTGGAGTTTGATGCCCTTTTTCATTATTTTCTCCTTAATAATCAGTTTTACAGACTAAAGAGGCTGGGGAAACCCAGCCTCTTTAGTTCTATTGATCATCATGTTGATAATCAATAGAAGCAAATTTATTGTAGGTCTTATTAAAAAGTAATTTGACCGTCCCCCGCGGACCACTCCGGTTCTTCTCGATAATTACCTCGACCTCGCTCAGACTTGGTACATCCGCATCCTGTTGCGCAGGTTGATTGTTACCTTGATCACCATCGCCTTGTTCACGCTCATAGTAGTCATCACGGTAGAGGAAGCTAACGATATCTGCATCCTGTTCGATTGAACCAGACTCACGAATATCAGACAGTACCGGTCGTTTATCCTGCCGTTGTTCCACTCCCCGGGAAAGTTGGGAAAGTGCGATCACCGGACATTGCAATTCCTTAGCAAGCTTTTTCAGTTGCCGCGAAATCTCGGAAACTTCTTGTTGCCGGCTTTCTGCATTCCCACCTTCAATTAATTGCAAATAGTCAATCACAATTAATCCGAGGTTTCCTGTTCGTTTTGCTAACCGTCGACACTTCGCCCGAATTTCAGGAACCCGGATCCCCGGAGTATCATCAATGTATATATCTGCGGCATCCAGGGTACTTGCGGCCACCCAAAGACTCCGCCACTCATCCTGGGTCAATTCACCTGTCCGAAGGTGGTTCGCATTAATGCTGCCTTCAGCACATAGCATCCGGTTAACCAGTGATTCAGCGCCCATTTCGAGACTAAAAATTGCCACTGACGTATTATTCTTGATGGCCACATTTTGCGCAATGTTCAAAGCAAATGCCGTTTTCCCCATTGCGGGACGGGCTGCCAAAATGACAAGTTCATCAGGGTGTAACCCGGTCGTCATCTTATCTAACTGTGGGTAACCAGTCGCAATTCCCGTCACATCAGACTGTTGCCGCGAAAGCTCAAAAATCTTGTTAACTGAGGAATTTAAGAGGTCCCCGATTTTTTGTAAATCAGTATTATTATTGCTTTCGGCAACTCCCAGAATCGAACGTTCTGCATCATCAAGCAAATCCGTTAGGTCTTCTGTATCATCATAACTCTTGCTGACAATTTGAGTTGCCGTATCAATCAACTTCCGTGAAGTCGACTTTTCTTTAACAATTTTGGCATAGTAAACGACGTCCGCCGCCGTTGGGACGGCACCAGCCAACTTAGCCAGGTACTCCATCCCACCAACATTTTCGGTCTGGTTTTCCCGATCCAATTCATTTTTCAGGGAAACAATGTCGATCGGGACATCACGATCATTGAGCTTAATCATCGCCCCAAAGATAATTTGGTGCGCCCGCGTATAAAAATCATCCGGCTGGACATATTCCATCGCTTCGACAATCGCGTCTTTGGCTAAAAAAGCGGCCCCAAGTACCGCCTGTTCAGCTTCTAGATTGCGTGGTGGCGTCCGCTTAATATCTGGTGCGTTATCCACTGATGCCCCTCCTTATCCTAAAATTAACTGACGTTTACTTTTCTGCAATGTGCACCCGCATGCTAGCTTCCACGTCATGATGTAACTTAACCTTCACCGTTACATAGCCAAGTGCTTTAATTGGTGCAGCTAATTCTAGCTTGCGCTTATCTAACTTAATATTGTATTGATCTTGAAGTGCTTTGGCAATTTGCTTGCTGGAAATGGAACCAAACATCCGGCCATCTGTCCCAGCTTTACCCTTCATTTCCAAAACCATGTCATCGGCTTCCAGAACCTTCTTCAGCTTCTTCGCTTCGGCAAGTTCTTCAGCTTCATGCTTTTCTTTCGACCGTTCTTGACCTTCAACTTCACTCAGGGCTGCTTTGGTTGCTGCCTTAGCCTTACCACGGGGAATCAAGAAGTTTTGTGCGTACCCGTCAGGAACATTTTTAATTTCCCCACGCTTGCCACGGCCTTTGACATCTTCAACAAAAATAACTTTCATTCTAGATCACTCCTCTGGATTTTCTACTTCTGCTGTTGATTGTACCAAATCTAATAATTGCTGTTTAACTTCATCAACAGACTGATCTTTAATTTGGGTTGCAGCATTGGCCAAGTGACCACCACCACCCATTTTTTCCATGATAATTTGAACATTGTAGTCACCCATTGAACGGGCTGAGATCCCGACAGTATCGTTAGAACGCCGTGTAATGACAAATGACGCATCAACACCTTCGACCTGCAATAACATGTCTGCCGCCTGAGCAGCGGTGACAGGATCGTAAATTTTATCATCAGCTCCCACACAAAGGGCTAGCTGGCCAGCCACAAAATCAGTGTGAGCAATCAGGTGGTTACGTTCCATGAAGTCATCAACGTTTTCTTTCATGAAGTATTGAATCATCAAACCATCGGCACCGGCAGAACGGAGATAACTTGCTGCATCAAACGTCCGCGTCCCGGCATTTTGGGTAAAGTTTTTAGTATCGACTTCAATCCCCGTCAGCATTGCTGTCGCTTCAAGTTTATTCAACGCCTTCCCTTCGCGCGGTTGATACTCAAACATTTCTGTTATCAGTTCACACGTTGAGGAAGCATATGGTTCAATGTAAACCAGCAGTGGGTTTTCAGGGAACTCTTCACCTCGCCGGTGGTGGTCAATAATCACCGTCCGGTCAGCGAGTCGTTGATAAAGATCTGAGGCCATTGACAGGCTGACTTTGGAGTGGTCAACCATGACCAAGAGACTTTGTGATGTGGCCTTATCAAGCGCCTCAGCGGGGGTAATAATGCAATCTTCAATACTTTGATAATCCTTGATCTGATAAATCAGCCGGGCAATATCAGAGTGTAGCCGCTCTTGATCCAGGACAATCCAGCACTTCTGACCATTCATTTCGGCAATTCGGCGGATTCCCAAACAAGCCCCCATTGAATCCATATCAGGATTACTATGCCCAACAACAAAGAGCTGGTCAGACTGGTTCATCAATTCCTGGAAAGCATGACTGATGACCCGGGCCCGCACCCGTGTCCGTTTTTCCATCGGATTTGTCTTACCGCCAAAGAACCGGGCTTGCTCGTTTTCGGCGCGGACAACGACTTGATCCCCACCACGCCCAAGAGCAAGGTCCAGATTTCGTTGGGCAGTATCCGCCAATTTAATAAAATCGGTTTGGCCATATGAAATCCCCACACTTAACGTCACTGGTGAGTTCATCTTCGAGGTGTTTTCACGAATGATATCTAAAATCTTAAACTTACGGTTCTCTAACCGATGCAAGTCGCTCTCGTGACCAAGCAGCAAGTAATTATCATCGTCAATTACCTTCAGCAGGAGGTTAAATTGATTAGCCCAGTCACTGAGTTCTGAAGTAACATAGTTATGCAAGTTCGAAACGTCGGAATCACTCATTCCCTGCGTCAATTCCACATAATTATCCAGGTAAATATTTCCCAGGAAAAGTCGTTCATCCAAATAACGTTGGTTAATCCGCTCATACTTGGTAATGTCCTTCAAATAGATATTGTGGAACCGTTTTTGATAGCGAAATTCAAACTTATGACCCTGCCAAGTAATAATAATAGGTTCCTGGTCATCTTGGTGATCAGCAACAATTTGCGCAAGCTCTGGCACACTATTTTCCAATTTTTCGCCCACGACA
Organism: Limosilactobacillus caecicola; assembly: GCF_943192935.1. Taxonomy (GTDB): domain Bacteria; phylum Bacillota; class Bacilli; order Lactobacillales; family Lactobacillaceae; genus Limosilactobacillus; species Limosilactobacillus caecicola. Next base: position 426,842 of record NZ_CALPCI010000001.1, read on the forward strand.
ATTTCATTACCCAAATACTTCACCATGTATGGATTCGCCCACCGGACAACTCCGCGTGCATTCATGATGATAATGCCAAGCGGCATTTCCAGGAGGGCTTCTTGTTGGCTATTTTGGACTTCATAGGTGAGATCACGCAGGTATTGCTCAGTATCACCAGCCAGGTGTTGCAACTGGGTCAAGCTCATTGCCAAGCCAATGATCCCTAAAACTAACAGGATCAACCCAGCAATCCAGTTATACAGGAACGCCATCACAATGGCCACGACAGTTGTCAATAGCAGGAAGGCCGTATTTAACCGTAACCGGCGATTTTTTAGAAATTTGCTAATCATTCCCTGTAAAAACCAGTGCATTTTCTCACCTCCTGTCCAAAGATTTAACATTATTATCTTATCACATACTGACCATGAATTCCGCTTTCAACACAAAAGAGCTCCAGTATCCGGTAAATCAGAATACTGAAACCCTCCGTGGTCAAATGTAAAATAAAGAGGCTGAGAATTCCCAGCCTCACTTATTGATTAGTCATCCGCAACGAATGGCAGAAGACCCATAATCCGTGCACGCTTGATTGCGATCGTCAAACGGCGTTGGTTCTTAGCACTAGTTCCAGTTACCCGACGTGGTAAGATCTTCCCACGTTCAGAAATGAACCGGCGTAATAAATCAGTGTCTTTGTAGTCAATGTAGTCAATGTGGTTTGCGGCGATGAAGTCGACCTTACGACGACGACGGCCACCACGACGTTGTTGTGCCATGAAATTACCTCCCCGTATTTTTAATTTTTAAAACGGTACATCATCAATTGATGGTTGATCATCATTCTGATCATCTGATGAACTGTCATTCTTTTGATTAGTGCCCATTGCACTATTATCGTCAATGTTAATCCCATTGCCATTTGATGAACCATTGTCGGCATCATCATTGTTAAATGGCAAGGTACTTAAATCAACCTGATTATCTTGGTTGAAGACTGGTTGATTATTCGCGGTTTGAGCAGGGCCGTTATTACCAAAGTTACCACCATTGTTGTTATTGAAGGCATTATTTTGGCTAAAGTTTTGGTTATTATTAAAGCCGCCATTGTTGCCTTGGTTGTAACCACCCTGATTGTTGCGACCTTGATTATTGGAACGTGGTTCGAGCAATGCAAAGTTGTCAACCGTAACTTCGGTGACGTAGACACGTTGGCCTTGGTTGTTTTCGTAGTTTCGTGTCGAAAGCCGGCCATCGATACCAACTAATGAACCCTTGTGAGTGAAATTAGCGAAATTTTCAGCAGATTTACGCCAGATAACACAGTTAATGAAATCTGCGTCCCGTTCACCATTTTGGTTTCTGAATTGGCGATCAACAGCTACTGAAAAGCTGCAGACTGCTGTTCCGCTACCGGTATACCGCAATTCCGGATCTCTAGTTAACCGTCCAGTTAATACTACACGATTTAACATCGGACATCACTCCTCTCAAAAAATTTCGTTAAGACTAACCGCGCTTAACGATCATGTGACGTAAAATGTCGTCGCTGAACTTGGATAAACGATCAAATTCGTTTAATGGTTGGTCAGTATCAGTCGTGACATTTACAACGTGGTAAGTACCTTCAGTGTACTTATCAATTGGGTATGCAAAACGACGGGTTGACCAATCCTTTGAGTCAACAACAGTTGCACCATTGTCTGAAAGAACCTTGTCAAAGCGTTCTACTAAAGCGCTCTTTGCTGATTCATCAATATCAGGACGAATGATGTAAGTAATTTCATATTTGCGTGTTTCCATGAATGTTACACCTCCTTATGGACTCTGGCCCTTTCCCCTCATGAGAAAGAACAAGGAGAGCAGACGTTCTCGAACGTATACTCACAAATTAGAATGTTATCATAATTATCAATAAATAACAAGGATTAAACAAAAAGATCCAAAATTGCGGTCTATTATTTAAAGACGCATTTTCGGATCTTTTATATTATTTAATTTTCTGTGTCGGATGAAGAAGTGGTCGTTTCTGAATCAACCGTATCTTGGCTATCATCATCTTCGTCAGCTTCTTCTTCCTTAGCAACCCGCGTCATCGTGGCCACTTTCGAGCCTTCGTTTAGCTTAATTAAGTGCACACCAATGGTGGCCCGGCCAGTTTCAGAAACGCTTTCGACACCAAATCTGATAATAACCCCTTCAGTGGTTACTAACATGATGTCTTCATCACCAGAAACCGTGGTTAAGCCTGCCAGCGGACCATTCTTTTCCGTGACGTTGACGGTCTTAATTCCTTTTCCGCCCCGGCCCTTGATTGGGTATTCTGCTGCTGGCGTTTGCTTACCAAACCCTTTTTCGCTAATGACAAGGACGTTGCTATCCGGTTTCAATTGACCAACACCAATGACGTAGTCGCCTTCTCTGAGACGGACTCCCCGGACACCGGCAGCAGCCCGGCCCATCGACCGAACCGCACTTGCACTAAAGCTAACTGCGTACCCCTCGTGCGTTCCGATAATCATATTTTGGTCATGGTCAATAATTTCTACCGCAATTAACTCGTCACCATCGTGAAGGTTGATTGCCTTCAAACCATTACTGCGGATATTCTTAAATTCCTCCACAGACGTCCGCTTAACAATCCCCTGCTTCGTAACAAAGAAGAGGTCGTGATCGGCATCTTCATCCGCCGTATGAGAAACGTTGATCACTGCATTGATCTTTTCTTGGCCATCAATTCCCAACAAATTGATAATTGGGATTCCTTGCGCGGCGCGGCCATACTCTGGAATTTCGTAGCCCTTCATTGAGAAGACCTTTCCGGAATTCGTAAAGAACAGCAACATATCGTGCGTGGAACTGGAAATTAAGTGTTCGATGAAGTCATCACTGTGGACACCCATCCCTTTGACACCACGACCACCACGATTTTGTGCTTTAAATTCATCCACTGGCAGCCGTTTGACGTAACCGTTGTGGGTGAGGGTCACTACGATATCCTGTTCTTCAATCAGATCTTCGTCTTCCAAGTTTGTAATGTCGCCGACTTGTAATTCTGTCCGCCGGGCATCGCCAAACTTCCGTTGAATTTCCTTTAATTCATCATAAATGATCTGTTGAATCCGTTCCCGGTGTGCCAAGATATCCTTGTAATCAGCAATGGCTTCCATCAGCTTTTGATATTCAGCTTCGATCTTTTCCCGTTCCAAGCCGGTTAACCGAACCAACCGCATATCCAAAATAGCTTGTGCTTGCCGGTCAGAAAGGCCGTAATTGCTCATTAATTCGCTTTTGGCAACTTCACTCGTTTGGGATTGACGAATGATCTTGATAATTTCATCAATGTGATCAAGGGCAATCCGTAATCCTTCAACGATGTGGGCCCGACTTTGTGCCTTTTTCAGTTCAAATTCAGTCCGCCGCCGAACAACCTCTTCTTGGTGTTCAAGGTAGTAGGTCAGGATTTCCTTCAAACTTAAAATCTTTGGGGCACCGTTAACGATGGCTAGCATGTTGAAGTTGAACGTTGTCTGCATCATCGTCATTTTGTACAAATTGTTCAAAATGACTTCGGCACTGGCGTCACGCCGGACATCAATCACGATCCGCATCCCTTCACGGTCGGTTTCATCATTGACGTCGGTAATACCTTCAATTTCTTTTTCCCGGGCAAGTTCCGCAATCCGTTCGATCAATTTCGCCTTGTTGACCATGTACGGAATTTCGTGAACGATAATTTGTTGGCGGCCAGTCTTCGTTTCCTCAATGTCGACCTTCGCGCGGACAATAATCGTACCCTTGCCCGTTTCATAAGCCTTACGGATCCCTGATTTACCAAGGACGACCCCACCAGTTGGGAAGTCTGGTCCTGGTAAGACCTTCATCAAATCTTCAATCGTTGCATCGGGATTATCCATCAAGACATGAATCGCGCTAATAACTTCCCCCAGGTTGTGGGTTGGGATGTTCGTCGCCATCCCAACGGCAATCCCTGAAGCCCCGTTTACCAACAAGTTAGGGAACCGGGCTGGCAGCACTGTTGGTTCCTTTTCAGAACCATCGTAGTTGTCTTGGAAATCAACAGTATCCTTATTGATGTCCCGCAGCATTTCAACCGCGATCTTACTCATCCGCGCTTCAGTATACCGCATTGCGGCGGCGCCATCACCGTCGACAGAACCGAAGTTACCGTGACCGTCAACTAACATGTAGCGGTAACTAAAGTCCTGGGCCATCCGCACTAACCCTTCATAAATTGAGGAGTCACCATGCGGGTGGAATTTCCCCATGACGTCCCCAACAATTCTGGCGGACTTCTTGTAAGGCTTGTCGGGGGTCACCCCTAATTCATTCATTCCGTATAAAATCCGTCTCTGCACTGGCTTGAGCCCGTCTCGAACATCTGGTAATGCCCGTGACACAATGACACTCATTGCGTAGTCCAGAAATGAATTCCGCATTTGACTAGTTAATTTGACGTCAGTGATGCGATTTGACATTTCTTCTTCAGCCACTCGTCTCGCTCCTTACTTCAATTACAGGTCTAGGTTCTTTACAAAGGTGGCGTTCTTTTCAATAAATTCACGCCGTGGCCCAACTTTGGTACCCATTAACATTGGGAAAATCTTGTCAGCTGCTTCAGCATCATCCAAGTCAACCCGCAGTAAATGCCGATTTTCAGGATCCATGGTCGTTTCCCACAGTTGTTCAGCATCCATTTCACCAAGCCCCTTATACCGTTGAATAACTGGTTTCGGGCTCGGTTGGAGTGAATTGATGACTCGTTCAAGCTCTTCATCAGTTTCAATATATTTGACAAACTTCCCTTGCCGGACTTGGTACAGCGGTGGTTGCGCAATGTAAACATACCCTTTTTCAATCATCGGCCGCATGAAGCGGTAGAACAAGGTTAAGAGCAAAGTTCGAATGTGCGCACCATCGACATCCGCATCGGTCATGATGATCAGCTTATGGTAATTAGCCTTGGAAACATCAAAGTCGTCACCAAAGCCCGTGCCCAAAGCGGTAAAGAGTGACCGAATTTCGTCATTCGCCAAAATCCGGTTCAAACTGGCCTTTTCGACGTTTAGGATTTTCCCCCGAATTGGCAAAATCGCCTGGGTCAACCGTGAACGACCCTGCTTAGCAGAGCCCCCCGCGGAATCCCCTTCGACAATGAATAATTCAGAGATATTCGGGTCCTTACTAGTATTGTCCGCTAATTTACCAGGCAAGTTACTAATTTCAAGACCACTCTTCTTCCGGGTTACTTCCCGCGCCCGCTTTGCAGCTACCCGAGCTTTGGAAGCTAACATCCCTTTTTCGACAATTTTCTTTGCCACGTCGGGGTGTTCCATCATGAACCGGTTCATTGTTTCACTAAAGATGTGATCCGTGGCCGTCCGGGCATCAGAATTACTTAATTTCGTCTTTGTTTGACCTTCAAATTGAGGGTTCGGGTGCTTGATGGAAACAACCGCCGTGAGCCCTTCTCTGACATCGTCACCGGACAGAGTACTGTTGTTGCCCTTCAATTGTCCACTCTTGCGCCCGTAATCATTGATCACCCGGGTCAAAGCGGTCTTAAACCCGGTTTCGTGGCTTCCGCCTTCGTAAGTGTGAATGTTGTTAGTAAAGGTTAGTAAGTTACTCCGGTAACCACTGGTATATTGAAGCGAAACTTCGACTGTAATCCCATTGTATTCACCTTCCACGTAGATCGGTGGATCAAACAGCAGGTCATAGCCCTTATTCAAGAATTCGACATAATGACGAATGCCGCCTTCGTAGTGGAATTCTTGCCGATTATCTTCGTCGTTCCGTTTGTCTTCAATTGTGATCTTGAGTCCCTTATTCAAAAAGGCTAGTTCACGAATCCGGTCCGTCAACGTCTTAATGTTGTAGGTCGTGGTTTCCTGGAAAATATCCGGATCCGGCTTAAAGTGCACAATAGTGCCGTGCTCAGTTTCCGGTAATCCTTCTTTAATGACCTTCATTGGCGTCTTGACGTGGCCATATTGGAAGTCCATGTAATATTCCTTCCCTTGCCGCGTGACGCGAACGTCTAACTCAGTCGACAAGGCATTCACAACAGAGGCACCAACCCCGTGAAGACCACCAGAAACTTTGTAACCACCATTACCAAACTTCCCACCGGCGTGGAGGACGGTAAAGACGGTTTCCAAGGCTGGTTTGCCGGTTTCCTTTTGGATATCAACCGGAATTCCCCGCCCATTATCGGTCACGGTAATACTGTTATCTTCTTCAACTACGACGTTGATCTCGTCAGCAAATCCGGCCAGCGCTTCATCAATCCCGTTGTCCACGATTTCCCAAACTAAGTGGTGTAACCCCTGGGCAGTCGTTGAACCGATGTACATCCCTGGACGCTTTCGAACGGCTTCAAGCCCCTTTAGCACTTGAATTTGGCTCGCATCGTACTTACTACCTAATTCCGCCTTTTCTTCGGCTTTTTTCTCAGCCGCCGTTTCTTGGACCTCGCGTTCTTTATCGCTCACGTTGTTTCCTCCTTCGTTAACGTCCCACCATCAATTTCGAAAATTGTCGGAGCCTTAATTAGTTGCCGTGCAACTCCACTCAGGCTGGTGGTGGTTAAAAATGTTTGCACCTTATCTTGAATCGCCGTTAATAAATGCGTTTGACGGTCATCATCGAGTTCTGAGAGAACATCATCCAGTAATAGTAATGGATACTCACCAGTCTGTTCTTTCATCAAGTCAATCTCAGCTAATTTAACCGCTAGCGCCGTCGTTCGCTGCTGACCCTGAGAGCCAAAATGCTGAACATTTTGGCCGTTCACAATGAAATGGATGTCATCGCGTTGTGGACCAGCGAGGGTGGTCCCAAGTAAGATTTCTCGTTCGAGATTGTCGTCAAATAATTGCCGTAATTGGGTTTGCAAGTCTGCAACCTCAGTCTGCTCATCAATGGTTAGTTGCGTCACGTATTGCAGTTGCAATTGCTCCTTTTGGAGTGAAATGTGCTCGTGCAATTGCTGCGCCCATTTTTCAAGTTGTTTCAGTAATTTGAAGCGTGCTTGAACAATCTGAGCTCCCGCTTCGGCCAGTTGGTCCGAAATTACCCCTAATAGCACCCGGTCATTCTGTTCACCAGAACGAAGTTGCTTCAGGTACTGATTCCGCTGCTGAAGCAGTGAACGGTACTGGCTGACGTGATAAAGGTACGCGCTACTCATTTGACCAAATTCCATGTTCATGAACTGTCGCCGCACCTGTGGCGCGCCCTTAACAAGGGCGAGATCCTCAGGAGCAAAGAGGACCACGTTCAAATTACCAACGTAAGCAGAAAGCCGACTCTGGTAAAGGTGGTTCACTTTGACCCGCTTCCCGCCTTGGGCAATTTGAATTTCCAATGGCACCCGTTCCACTTGCTTTTGAATTTTGCCAGACAAAAAAGCCTGCTTGTGCTTCCACTGGATTAATTCACGATCCTTAGAAGTGCGGTGGCTTTTGGTAAGGGCAAGAACATGAATTGCCTCTAATAAATTAGTTTTTCCCTGGGCATTTTCACCAATTAAGATGTTAATTCCCGGGGAAAAGCTGACTTGTAAATCATCATAATTACGAAAATTTTTCAGGCCTAATTCCTGAAGAATCATCTGTGATCACAGCTTACTTTCGATTTTGACAGTTTCAATTCCAACAATTTCAATTTCATCACCAGGACGTAATTTCTTCCCCCGGCGATCATCGAGTTCACCATTAATCTTGACCTGATGTTCCTTCAAAAACCACTTGGCCGCGCCTCCCGTTGGGATAATCCCTTCTTCCTTCAGAAGTTGACCAAGGGTGATAAAGTCACGATCAATTTGAAAAACATTCGAGTTTTGCACTCTCATCACCTACTTTGTTAATGCTAATATTATAGTCTTTTATTAACCTAAAAACAAATTTAAACGCATTCTCAGCCATTTTTAGCAAATTTAATATGAATGAGGGATTTAACTCAAAATTGCCCTAAAATTAGCGAGAATCGTTTTAGGCTGATTTCACCATTTTAGAGATAGTTTTAATTACCAACACTAAATATACAATCAAATTTGCTTTGTTAAATAAAAAACGAACGTCACCGTCGTTCGGGTGACATTCGTTTGAATTAATTTTTAATAGGTCCGGACCGGAGTAATCAATTGAATAAAGTTCTCTTGGTCTTCTGTTGGCACTAAGGTAAAGGGCCGTAATGGCGAAGTGAAGGAGATTAGAATCGTGGTTTGACCAAACGACTTTAAGGCATCACTCATGTAATCTGGATTAAAAGAAATTTCCAGTTGAGCACCAGTCAATTTTTCAAACGCCACATCTTCTTCAACATTACCGACGTCAGCAGAATCACCACTGATTTTGGCAGAACCATTATCTGGGTCTAACGTTAATTTAACAACGTTATTATGACCTTGGTGTGATAACAAAGAAGCCCGGTCAATGGCATTTAAGAATTTGCCAGCATCTAATTCAATGGTGGTATCAGCAGTGTCTGGAATTAACCGACTTGTTTCTGGGTACATCCCCTCCAGCAAGCGAGAATAGAACAGGGCGTTACCAAATTGGAACAGGACCTGGTTCTCGGCAATTTGAACTTGAATGTCATCTTTAACATCCGCAATCATCCGCGCCAATTCGGTCATGCTATTCCCCGGAATGACAACATCATAACTGTGGTCGTTCGTTGGCACCGCCACTTTCCGTTGCGCTAACCGGTGACTGTCAGTCGCGACCGCGGTTAATTGGTCATCCGCTAATTGGAAATGAATCCCGGTCAGGATTGGCCGACTTTCTTGTTTGGAAACGGCGATCCGGGTTTGTTCAATGACATCCCGTAATAAATCTGGGGAAATACTAATGGTTGCGGCACTTTCAATTTCTGGTAAGTGTGGATAATTATTCGCATCTTGACCATTAATCTTAAATTCAGCATTCCCAGAAGAGATTTGTGCTTGATAGCCATCGCGAACTTCAATAGTTACTTCTTGATCAGGAAGCTTCTTCACGATTTCACTGAAGAAACGAGCAGGCAACACAATGGCACCTGGTTCTTCAATGGTTAATCCAGCATCGCCATCAGCAACCTTTAAAGTGGTTTGAATTGTAATATCAGCATTGCTACCAGTTAAGATAACCTGCTGATCATCAACCACGATTTTAACTCCTGTCAAAATTGGAATTGTTGTCTTTGAAGAAATTGCTCGTAACACATTATTTAATTGATTAATAAATGCAGTTCGATTAATCGTAAATTTCATTGCGTACCGCTCCTTAATATCTATATTTAATTAATATTATAACTAGTAGTAGTAATAGGGCCTGTGGAAAATGTGGAAAAATCAATCAAAACCAGATGGAAAAAGAGTTTTCCACATGTGGAAAACTTGTGGATTATTTTGGAAAACCTCTAAAGTTATCCACATTTACTAAGGACGTAAGTCGTTCTTTAATGAATTAATTTCTTTTTGCAGGTTTGGATCTTCAGTGAGTTGTTTTTCGATTTTATCAATCGCATGGAGCACTGTTGTATGATCCTTTCCGCCAAATTCCTTACCGATCTTGGGAAGGGAATTATCCGTTAACTCACGTGACAGGTACATCGCGATTTGTCGAGGAATCACAATATTTTTAACCCGCTTTTTCCCGGTAATGTCACTTTGATTAATGTTGAAGTGGGCAGCGACTTTCTTTTGGATAAGATCAATGGAGAGGGTGGCAGGAGTATCATTGCCAATTCCCTGCAGGGCTTCTCTGGCAACTTCTTCATTAATGGAAGTTTTGTGAAGGTTAGCAAAGACCCGGACCCGCATTAGGGCACCTTCGAGTTCCCGGACGTTAGTATTAATCTTGGAAGCAATGTAGTTGAAAACTTCGTTGGGAATGCCTTCTAAGTGTTCCTCTTCGGCCTTTCGGTTCAAGATAGCAATCCGAGTTTCCAGATCAGGAGCGGTAATCTCAACGGTCAGTCCCCAGACGAACCGGGAGACGAGCCGATCAGTTAAGTTTGGAATTTCTTTTGGATTTTGATCAGCGGTCAGGACAATTTGCTTATTATTGTCATGCAAGCTGTTAAAGGTATTGAAGAATTCCAACTGGGTACCATTTTTTTCACTAAAGAATTGAACATCGTCCACGAGCAGCGCATCAAGGTCGCGGTACTCTTGTCTGAATTGTTCTTGGGTCCCCGTCTTAATGGAATTAATGTAGTCATTCATGAAATTTTCACTGGTGACGTATTTAATTTTCGCATCTGGATTGTGGACGAGCATGTTATTAGCAATGGCTTGCATTAGGTGCGTTTTACCGAGCCCAACATCACCGTAAATGAGGAGGGGATTATAGAGCCCACCTGGTTGTTCGGAAGCGGCAAAGGCTGACGCATAGGCAAATTGGTTGGTTCGTCCTTCAACAAAATTTTCAAAGGTATATTCCTTATTTAACGGTGTCTGCGTTTTATAAGTTGGTTTGACCGAATCACCAACGGCCTGGTCTTCTTTCATGAGGTCCTTGGTTAAGACATAACGTGGTTCAATGTCTTCACCAGTTTGTTCATGCAAGATGTGCTTAAGTTGAATGTTGAGACTCTTCTTCCACCAATCTAGATGATAATCAGTTGGCAACACGACAGTTAATTCGTGGTTTTGAAGAGAGTATGCTTTTGCCGGAGCAACGACGTTTTCGTAAGTCGGTGGTGTAATCGACTGCTTAAACTCGTTTTGGACCGTTTCCCAGAGAGAATCGAGCTCAGTCAAAATAAAATTCCTCCTCAAAGATATGGATATGTTGTGGATAAAATAAAACCAGAATCAATTTTATCATTAGTTTTTTTAGTTTTCCACAGGCTGAATAAATTTTCGTCCACAAAATACACAACGCTGTGTGGAAATAATCCACAAGGGTGTGAATTTGTGGAAATATCCACAGAAAAATACAGATATCCACAGATTTTTGTGGATATCCGGACTAATGAACACTATTAACACGGACTTTTAACAGTTTTTCCACAGACTTGTGGATAACTTTGTTAACATTCCTGTGCTTAAGTTGAGCAGGGTGAAAAAGGCTGTGGATTAGGAATGCTGATTCAAAATAAAAAAGTAACGCTGTGGATTATTTTGTATTGCCTGTGGATAAGTAAAAAAGTTTCTTGGCAATTCCGCCCTTTATCAGCTCCGAAAAGTATGATATACTTTCAAAGTATGTTTAAAGAGTTTGTCCTTCAGGGACGTTAAACCGAAACAATTCTTAAATTGCTGAGGAGGTGCAAAACTTATGAAGCGCACATTTCAACCTAAGAAGCGTCACCGTGCTCGTGTTCACGGCTTCCGCGCTCGGATGAGCACTAGCAACGGTCGCAAGGTATTGGCCCGTCGTCGTCAAAAGGGTCGTAAAGTATTATCTGCATAAAAAAGTCCGTTTGCGCGGCTTTTTTCTCAGTAGGGGGCAGGGCCATACACTTTGCTGCAATTTTTAATGTTGTGGTTTTGTTTATGTTCCTACCGCCTTTTTTTGTTACTGGGGAGATTTATTAAATATGAAAAAGACTTTTCGAGTAAAAAAAGAAAGTGAGTTTCAACGGGTATTTGAAACGCATAATTCCGTTGCAAATCATAAATTTGTTATTTACCAAATGGAAAAGCCGGGGCAAGTTCATTTTCGCGTCGGTATCTCGGTTGGTAAAAAAATTGGCAATGCCGTCCACCGGAATTGGTTAAAGCGGCGCATTCGTCAAACCTTGTTAGAGGTGAAGCCACAGTTAAAACCGGATGTTGATTTTCTCGTGATTGCGCGGCCTGCTGCAGACGGAATGACGATGGCGGAAACTAAGAAAAATTTAGTTCATGCTTTAAAGCTTGCACATTTATTAGTGGATTAAAGAGAGGTATGAGATGAAAAAGCATCCTAAAAAGGTCCTCAGTTTATTGGGAATTATGAGTTTGACCCTATTTTTGGCCGCTTGTTCTAATAAACCAATCACTAGTCATAGCACTGGAATTTGGGATCACTACATTATTTACAACTTTTCACGGTTTATTATTTGGTTGTCTAATCACTTTGGTGGTTATGGGATGGGGATCATTATCTTTACGATTCTTGTCCGGATCATCATCTTGCCATTGATGTATTACCAAACCAAGTCAATGATGCGGATGCAGGAATTAGCTCCAGAGCTGAAAAAACTGCAGCAAAAGTATTCTTCACGTGACCGTGAAACGATGCAAAAATTGCAAGTTGAACAACAAAAACTGTATCGGGAAGCTGGTGTGAACCCCTTCGCTTCCATGCTACCGTTAATTGTTCAATTACCGATTATGTGGGCGCTGTACCAAGCAATTTGGCGGACCAGTACGTTGCGGCATGGGACCTTCTTGTGGTTACAATTAGGTCATCCGGATCCGTACTACGTCTTACCAATTTTGGCGGCCCTGTTTACCTTTATTAGTTCATGGCTCTCAATGGCTTCCATGCCAGAAAAAAATTCGATGTCGACAGCGATGACGTGGGTAATGCCGATCATGATTTTCTTCATGGCGTTAGGATTTGCTTCCGCCATCACTCTCTACTGGGTGGTTACTAACGCTTTCCAAGTTGGCCAAACCTTATTACTGCAAAATCCATTTAAGATTAAGCGGGAACGGGAAGCTAAGCAACGGGCAGAGCGGCAACGGAAGAATAAGATTGCTCATGCGAAGCGAAATGCTTTAAAGAGTAAACGGAAATAACAATGATGCCACTAGCCTGGCAACCACTAGTTGGTTGGAAGGTTAGTGGTTTTTTAATTGAGGTGACAATCATGACGGAGTTTACAGGGAAAGATCAAGAAAGCGCCATTCGGGCTGCAGAAGGCCACTTGGCCACGGATCGGCAGCATTTACAGATTACAATTATCCAGACCGCTCGTCGGGGAATTTTTGGTATTGGCCGTCGACCAGCCAAAATTGAGGCAAAAAAACGGCCGGAACAACCGCCAAAGCGGTCTTTGAAAGCTTCCACGACGGCGCAACCAGCCCAACAAGCGAAGCCCCACAAACAAGTGGTGCAGCAAGTAGCTCCCCACGTCGCCAAGCAAGAGTTGAGTGCCGAAGAACAGCTTCAGGCCGAAATGGCGGCAAACCACCAGAAAAATTTAGCAATGATGCATCAGGCCACGGATGGCCTAACAAAATACTTAACTTCAATTTATGCTAATTTAGGGGTGACCGTCCAACCTGAAATTATTGAAGAGCGGGCGCATAATTGTTCAATTAATTTGGTGACGGAACAGCCCGGGAAAGTGATTGGCTATCATGGACGACGGATTAATGCAGTCGAACAGTTAGGGGCTGTTTATCTCAACTATCACGGTGTTCATGATGTCCAATTGATGTTGGATACTGGCGACTACCGCGCAAAACGGCGGGCGGCACTTGAAAAAATTATGGAACGCAGTATTACCCAAGTAATTGCGACTGGCCAAGCGGTCTTTTTGGATCCTATGCCAGCGCGTGAGCGAAAGTTCCTGCATAAATTGGCCGAACGTCAAGGTCAGGTCCGGACATATTCTCACGGTCGAGAACCTTTCCGGAGCATTGTCATCGCGCCGAAAAACTAGGTCGAGTATTGACAATTGAGAAGTGGACTTTTAAAATAACGGTGATAATTAAATCGAGCTTGTTAGAGTAGTGAAAGTGCTTTGACCATCCTCAACGGAACGACGTTGTTGTGTGGAATTGGCACTTTTTTTATTGAATTAGAAAGGAAGGGGCACAATGGCTAATTCAGAATTTGATACCATTACGGCAATTTCAACGCCAGTTGGCGAAGGTGGAATTTCAATCATTCGGGTTAGTGGCGAAGAGGCCATTCCCGTAGTAAAGAAGTTATTTAAGGGCAAGGACCTGGCCAAGGTGCCGACGCATACGATTAATTATGGGCACATTATTGACCCCCAAACTAAGGACGAAGTTGATGAAGTCATGGTTTCCGTGATGCGGGCACCGAAGACGTATACCAAGGAAGATGTCGTCGAAATTAACTGTCACGGGGGCCTGCTGGCCACGAACAGAATTCTCCAATTGACGATTGGGGCCGGAGCTCGGATGGCAGAACCAGGTGAATTCACTAAACGGGCCTTCTTAAACGGGCGGTTAGACTTATCCCAAGCCGAAGCGGTGATGGACCTGATTCGAGCGAAAACGGATAAGTCGATGAAGGTCGCTTTAAACCAGCTCGATGGGGACCTTTCACATCTGATTAAACAATTACGGCAAGATATCCTCGATGTTTTAGCGCAGGTCGAAGTCAATATCGACTATCCCGAATATGATGCGGTCGAGGAAATGACGAGTAAACTCCTGCGGGAAAAGGCGGTTGACATTCGGCAACGAATTGAAGGCCTTTTGAAGACGGCTAAGCAAGGAAAAGTCCTTCGCGATGGGTTAGCAACGGCAATTATTGGCCGACCGAACGTTGGTAAATCAAGTTTACTAAACTCGCTCTTGCATGAGGATAAGGCCATCGTAACTAACGTCGCCGGGACGACCCGGGACGTTATCGAAGAATATGTCAACGTCAATGATGTTCCTCTGAAGTTAATTGATACGGCCGGGATTCGTCACACTGATGATACGGTTGAAAAAATCGGGGTTGAACGGAGTCGCCAAGCTATCGAAACGGCGGATCTGATTTTGTTACTGATTGACAGTTCGCAATCCTTGACGGATGAAGATCGTGAATTAATCAAGCAAACGGCTGGTCATCCGCGGATCGTCATTTTGAATAAGACGGACCTGCCAACGAAGGTGGACGAGCAGAAATTACGGCAGTTAATTGGTGATGATCATTTGGTCCAGGCATCAATGACTAAGCACGAGGGAATTGATGAGTTAAGTACCGCCATCAGTCACCTCTTCTTTAACGAAGGAATTGAAAGTAACCAAAATAACATTATGGTCACAAACGCCCGTCACATCGGCCTGTTGCGGCAAGCAGATGAGGCGCTTGGTGATGTGCTAAAGGGGCTTGATGATGGGATGCCAGTGGACCTGGTGCAAATCGATATGACGCGGGCTTGGGACCTACTAGGTGAAATCACTGGTGACAGTTACCAAGATGAGCTATTGGATCAATTATTTAGTCAATTCTGTTTAGGAAAATAAATCAGAGGAGAATGAAAATGAAAACTGGAGAAGCAGTTCAATACGATGGTGGTAACTACGATGTAATCGTGGTTGGTGCCGGCCACGCGGGCTCTGAAGCAGCATTGGCGGCGGCCCGGATGGGGAACAAAACCTTGCTGATCACTATTAGTCTAGAAATGGTGGCCTTTATGCCATGTAATCCTTCATTAGGTGGGCCCGCAAAGGGAATCGTGGTCCGTGAAATTGACGCCCTCGGAGGTGAAATGGGCCACAATATCGATAAGACCTATATTCAAATGCGGATGCTGAATACCGGGAAGGGTCCGGCTGTGCGGGCACTACGGGCGCAAGCGGATAAGCACGCTTACCACCGGCAAATGAAGCTGACAATTGAAAAGGAACCGAACTTAACCTTGCGACAAGGCACGGTTGACGATTTAATTGTGGAAGATGGCGTTTGCAAGGGTGTGATCACCAACACCGGCGCCCGGTATGGTGCTAAAACGGTGGTTTTAACAGTTGGGACGGCCGCCCGGGGGAAGATTATCATTGGGGAACTCCAATATGAATCTGGTCCAAATAACTCCAAGAGTGCCACGAAGCTCTCAGAATGTTTGGAACGACTCGGCTTTGATCTGGAACGGTTTAAGACGGGGACCCCACCACGAATCAACGGGAACACCATTCATTATGATGAAACCGAAGAACAACCGGGTGACAAGGAACCAAACCACTTTAGTTTTGATACACCAGATAGTCAGTACCTCTCCCTATCTGACCAAATTTCTTGTTGGTTAACCTATACGAACCCCCACACGCATGACCTGATTCGGGCCAACCTGGACCGGGCACCGATGTTCTCAGGAGTTATTAAGGGGGTTGGACCACGGTATTGTCCATCGATTGAAGATAAGATCGTGCGGTTTGCGGACAAGGACCGGCACCAACTTTTCTTGGAACCGGAAGGCCGGGACACTGATGAATACTACGTGGATGGTTTATCAACTTCCATGCCAGAAGAAATTCAGCAAAAGATGTTGCACTCCGTCAAGGGTCTCGAAGACGCAGAATTAATGCGACCTGGTTACGCCATTGAATACGATGTGGTCGCACCATACCAATTGCACCCAACGTTGGAAACCAAGAAGATTAAGAATTTATACACGGCAGGACAAACCAACGGAACTTCTGGTTATGAAGAAGCCGCTGGGCAAGGGCTAATTGCTGGAATCAATGCCGGACGGCGGGCCCTCGGAAAGTCCCCATTTGTGCTCAAGCGGTCAGATGCCTACATCGGGGTCATGATTGACGACTTGGTAACGAAGGGCACCAAGGAGCCATACCGGCTCTTGACTAGTCGGGCCGAATACCGGTTGATTTTACGGCACGATAACGCAGATTTCCGGTTAATGGAAAAGGGTCATGAAATTGGATTGGTCAGCGACGAACGGTTGGCAAAGATGGAAGCCAAGAAGCAACACGTGGCGGATGAAATCAAACGCCTCGAAGGCGTTCGGATTAAGCCAAAGACGGCGGCCGATGAATTCATCCAGGCCAATGGTGATAACCCATTAAAGGATTCGCTTACGGCAGCAGCATTCTTGCGGCGGCCTTACGTGACCTACCAGAAACTATTGGAATTCATTCCGGCACCGGAAACACCTTTGAAGCGGCAAGAAGCTGAACAAGTTGAAATTCAGCTGAAGTATGCCGGTTACATTAAGAAAGAAGAAGTGAAGGTCAACCGGTTGAAGCGGATGGAAGCCAAGCATATTCCAGACAACATTGATTACGAAGCGATTGACGGCCTCGCCACTGAAGGGCGGCAAAAGCTTGAAAAGATTCGTCCTGAAACGTTGGCCCAAGCTTCCCGGATTAGTGGAGTTAATCCAGCAGATTTGGCAATTCTGAGTGTTTACATCCAACAAGGTAAGATTTCGAAAATTCAGCCAGCAGACAAAAATGCCGATTGATGAGAAATAATAGTGGAATTTTCATTTTGAAATGTACTATTATTAAGCTGAATATTTTTTGTGATTGAGGATGAAGAAATGAAAACTTTACGGCAAATTTTGAGCTGGGTTGTCCCGATTGCGATTGGGTTAATTTTGGCGTTACTGATTCGGCAATTTTTGTTCCAAAATGTGCGGGTTGATGGTCCTTCGATGTTACCTAATTTGGTGAATAATGAACGGGTGTTTAGCTTTAAGCAGTCCAAGATCCACCGGGGAAGTGTGATTGTCTTTAATGCTAACGGGGTCGATCCCCAGGTTTCTACGAAGACGGATTATGTCAAGCGGGTAATTGCTTTACCTGGTGACACGGTTAAATCAAAGAATGGGAACATTTACGTCAACGGTAAAAAGACCAACCAGAGTTACATTAAGATGGATCAACGGAAACAAGGGACCGGGAACTGGACGTTAAAGAGCATTTCCAAGCAAAACAATTGGGTCAAAAATGCCGGTGCCACGAAGGTTCCAAAGGGCGAATATTTTGTCCTTGGGGATAATCGGACGGTCTCTAACGATAGTCGTTATTGGGGATTTGTCCCGAAGAGTAAAGTGGACGGGGTCGTCAAAGTCGGCTTCTGGTCCAAGAACAAGACGCGGAAATACAACGTCAACCAACTCTGGAAACACTATTTTTCCGGTAACTAAATAGAACGCCTAAGCTGGGGAGAGGAGCCAGCTTAGGCGTTTTCTATTTAGAGGAGTGTTGATTTAATGACGGAGAGGAATTAGTTCCCCAAAACTTCTTCAGCAATTTCTTTGATCAATTTAAGCTTCTTCCATTGCTGTTCTTCAGTGAGGATGTTTCCTTCTTCGGTTGAAGCAAAGCCACATTGCGGGCTCAAGCACAGGTGATCGAGGGGATGGAACTTGGTAGATTCTTGAATGCGAGCAATAATTTGCTCACGATCTTCTAATTCACCTGATTTGGAAGTAACCAAGCCTAAGACGACGTACTTGTCATCAGGAACTTGGGCTAAGGGTTCGAAACCACCAGCGCGTTCGGAATCGTATTCCAAGTAGAAGGCGGTGACGTCTTCTTGAGCGAAGAGTGTATCGGCAACCGGACCGTAACCACCAGCAGCAGCCCATGTTGAGTGGTAGTTTCCACGACAAACGTGCGTATTAATCGTGAGATCGGCGGGGAGGTCAGCAATGGCTTCGTTATTCACCTTTAAGAAACGTTCTTGCAAAGCTTTGAGTTGGGAAGTATCAGCGTTGGGATCTTTCTTTTTGAGGTTTGCATAGTTATTGACCGAAATCCCCCAAGTACAGTCATCAAGTTGCAATGTACGGCAACCAGCGGCATACAGGTCTTCAATGACTTGGTGGTAAGCTTTGGCAACGGCGTGGTCAAAATCGGCTAAGGAATCGTAGAATTGACTGATATTTGCTTGATTTTCGGGACGGAGAAATTCTTCAAGGAATTGCGCTGGTGCCGGAATGGTTTGCTTGACTTGGGTTCCTTTTGAAACGTGATCACGGGTAAACTTAAAGTGTTCCACAAAGGGGTGGTTTTCACCGGAAACTTTGCCAACTAACTCTGTGGATTCTGGACGCGTCTCTTCATCAGCGAAGTGGTAACCTTCATCTAAAATTTTCTTTTGCACCCCGTTCAGGCCCCAGAAAAAGTCGAGGTGCCACCAGCTCCGCCGAAATTCACCATCGGTCACGGCCTTTAGCCCGGCGGCCTCTTCCTGATGGATCAAATCAATAATGCTCTCGTCTTCAACTTGCTTGAGGTCGGCGGCACCGATTTCGCCCTTAGCAAACTTAGCACGAGCGTCCTTTAACTTGGCTGGCCGTAAAAATGAACCGACAATATCATAACGAAATGGTGACTTAGTACGT
Organism: Limosilactobacillus caecicola; assembly: GCF_943192935.1. Lineage (GTDB taxonomy): Bacteria > Bacillota > Bacilli > Lactobacillales > Lactobacillaceae > Limosilactobacillus > Limosilactobacillus caecicola. Next base: position 445,829 of record NZ_CALPCI010000001.1, read on the forward strand.
GTAGTAAATTCTGACATAATAAAAACCTCCTGATATACAAAAAGCCCCTAGAACCAAACCATCACTGGCTAGTTCTAGGGGCGCTGAATTACTAAATCCTAGCGTGTTACCACCCTAATTTGGTCCAGCCTCACGACTAGACCCTCAGTGGGTACTCCAAACGGAAAACCCAGGTACGATAACGGGTACCAGTCCGTAAGCTGCTTGTGGCTACTCACAACTTCCATCGCTCCAAGACCATCTTCGTTACCTCTGCCAACGCTGCTTCCCATCTAACGCAGTTCTCTGGAGAAGGATCCAGTAATTACTCATCTCTTCATCGCGGTTATTTAAATCTTGCTTAGAATGCTATAATCAAATTTTAATCTTGTCAACAGTTTAAAAAATTTTTTTGGAGAATTTTGCATCGTTAGTGATGCTAAAATAAGGATAATTGACAAACGGAGGAATCATCATGAGTACACTAAATTTTGTGTTGGGTCCGGCATCAAAGGATCATCAACAAGAGCTCGTGCGTGAGTTGCATGAGCAATTGGTTGCCCACCCCAACGACCAGTTCTTTTTCCTGGTGCCCAACCACATCAAATTCTCCACAGAAATTGAGGTGTTAAACCAGTTACGGGAGTTGAGTGATCCGACGGATGTATACGCCCAGTCACAGGTCCAAGTCCTGTCCTTTACCCGGCTCGCGTGGTTTTTATTACGGGATGAACCAAACTATCAAATCCCTCGCATTTCCAACGTTGGGATGACGATGTTAGTTGCCAAAATCGTCCGGAACCTGCCTGAAGACGATCTGAAAATGTTTGCTCAAGAGGCCCACCGGTACGGTTTTGTTCAGGAATTGACGGCCCAATTAATCGAATTGCAAAATGCAAACGTCGACCCAAGTGACCATGATGCCATTATGGAACGGGTTCAGGCGTGGGCGCAAAACCACCATGAACGCATTTCGAACGCCTTCTTGGATAAGATGAGTGTCCTATTTAAGGTCTATGAACAGTTTCAAACGGGGATGGCTAACCGACTAAATACCACGGCAGTCTATCAACAATTGGTTCAGCATCTCCAACGGAATGATTTCTCCCACACTCATTTTTTCTTGAACCGTTATAATGGCCAATTCTCCGCGATTGAAGAACAAGTCGTCGAAGCGATCATTAAAAATGCGACTTCTACAACCATCGGTCTAGTACTGGACCGGCCATACCGTAGACAACAATTGCCGGACCCCCACGACCTGTTTTACCAAACGGGGATGCAGTATCATCGCTTAGCTAATTTTGCTGACCAGCAAGCAGGAGTCGACCTCCGCGCGGATGTTCAGGTGACCAAACAGCGGGTCAGTACCGATTTGATCGGGGTAGAGAACTGGCTCAAAGCGGAAGCTAAGCTGAGTCATGATCCTGACCAGCAAACACCAACTCATGGCAATATCCACTTTTTTACGGCGCCAACCCGGGTAGCCGAACTGCAACGGGTCGCAACCAAAATTCGCCAACTGGTGGCCAGCGGGCAGTACCGTTACCGCGATTTTCTCATTTTAGCGCGGCACTTGGATGGGTATACGACCATGCTCAAACCAGTTTTTGATGCCAATGAGGTGCCAATTTTTAACGATAATGACCGGCCGATGGCTAATCACCCCCTCGTGACCCTTATCGAGGCGCTGTTTAAAATTGCGAACCGGCATTTTCAATTGCCAGACGTCTTGCAGTTATTAAAGACGGGCTTGGTCATGCCAAATCAGGATAGTGGAGCGGACCAAGGGAGTGACCTAGCTCAACAATTCATGAACGCCATTTACACGACGGAAAATTGGTGCTTGAAATACGGTAAAACCGGTTCCGCTTGGCTTGACCAGCAGGCTTGGGAGTATACGCCCCACGTTGATCCGCAAGTGTTAGCCGCCAACCCGCAACTAGCAAAGCGCGAAGCCCAACTAACCCAACAAATTAATTGGGTTAAGCAGGTGGTGCGGGAGCAAGTAGCCCCATTAATTAAGCAATTGCAGTCCGCTACTGATGGTCAGACTGCCGCCACCGTTTTATACCAGGGATTAGTCAATTTAGGGGTCGATCAACAACTTCAACGGTGGACCCGGGAGGCCACAGACCGGGGACAATTGGACCTGGCTCAGCAACCGCAACAAGTTTGGAATACGTTGTGTAGTTTACTCGATGAGTACGTCGCGGTGTTGGGCACCAGCGGGACGTTTGACCTCACAGATTTTGTGGAAATTCTGCAAATTGGTTTTCAAACCGCCACGTATTCCTCAATTCCGTCCACGATGGACCAAGTATTGGTGTCTGAAACCGGGATTGTTCAGACGGCGGCCAGAAAAGTCGTCTTTATGATTGGTGCCACGGATGATGTCATGCCAGAAGTTAAAATTAATGAGGGGTTGCTAAGCGATCCTGATAAAGAATTATTGAAGCGGGGGCTCGCTGATGATCAATTTTTACCCGTTTCGGGAATGCAACGGGTCGATGACGAACCAATGGTCAACTATTTAGGGATGTTGAGCGGGCAGGAGCAGCTCTTTCTTTCGGTTCCCGACCTCGATAGTGATGAGGCCCACTTAGTGATGTCACCATACATGGTGGGCTTGGCAAAGTACTTTGGCGAATGGGCTTCGGCAACGGACCAACTCAAAAATGATCTGCCATTTGCCCCCCAAGCCCGGCCAACCTTTGACCAACTGAAACCATTTGTCGGGGCTCCAGCGGCTACATTGACGAATTATATCCAGGTTGAACGCCAGGCGAAAACTGATGGTCAAGCGGTTGGTGCCAGCTGGCGCGCCGTGTCTCGGGAACTAAACCATGAACGACTGGGCTGGTTAAAGTCGAGCCTGAATTATCAAAACCAAACGACTAAGTTATCGCCAAACTTGGCAGCCCAATTGTATGGGCATTTGGATCCCGACATTCTACAGCAAGTCACGGCGGCCCGCCAAACCGGTCAAGAGTTCGATTGGGCCCAGGTGACTGACGACCAGCGACATAATACGCTCGCAACATCAATCTCACAGCTCCAAACCTTTTACAAGAACCCGTATGAATTTTTCCTGAAGTTTGGTCTGGACCTTCAAAAGCGGGAAGAATTAGAAATCACGAACGCCAACTCAGGGACTTTCTACCACGATGCGATGGAGGCCTTTATTCGTTTGCTTCACCAAGATAAAATTGTGCTTGCAAACTTGGCGGACGACCAACTCGCCGTTTACGTTGCTCGAGCAATTGACTGGGCCTTTGGGCGGCAACCAAGCGTGGTTGAATTGGCAGATAATTATCAACGAATTGCCTATCAGAAACGTCATTTGGAAGGAATCGTGTTGACGATGGCCCGGGTATTGAGAAACCAGGCCCAAAATTCGGCCGCCCATCCACTAACGACGGAACAAAAATTTGACCACCTTGGCGTGCTCGATGACCGTCAAGACCAGCAGCCAAGCTATCGGGCACTCGTTTATGAAACGACGGTCCGTAACCAAACGGTTGATCAACCGGATTTGAAGCGCAAAGTTTACCTCCGGGGCCGGATTGACCGGGTTGACGCTGTCCATAGTGACCAGCAGGATTATCTAACGGTGGTCGACTACAAATCAGCGGACAAGGCTTTTGACCTGGTCGATGCTTATGAAGGGCTGGACCTTCAAATGCTCACTTACCTGAATAATTTACGAGCCAACCTCGACCTTGCAAACCCTGATCAACCAACGGCGATTGCGGGGGCCCTGTACCTGCACTTATTTAACCCGCATTACAGTTATTCTGACGTGATGAAGGGTTCGCCAGAAATTTTAGAGCTAAAGCGCCATGAATTTAAAGGCCTGTTACTGGATAACGATGATGTGCTTCGGCAGATTGATGAAGGGTTGCTGGCTGAGAAACCAGATCCGTTGATTCTGGGCGTCAGCTACACCAAGAGTAAGGACCTCATTAAGGCGCGGAAGGGTTCGTTATTAGTCAATGAACAACAACTGGAACGGTTGCTGAGCCAAAATCGGCAGTTAATCATTAACGCCACTCAGCAAATCTTTAGCGGCAATGTCGAATTGCGACCATTCCGGCGAGAACAAAAAACTGGCCTGGACTACAGTGATTACTTGGATATTTATCACTTTGACAACTTATTAGATCAGGATAAATACCGCGAAATTACGTTGACGGACGATGATGTAATGAACCAGCTAATGGATAAGGGGGACGACCATGAGTAATTTTCAACCAACCAAAGAACAAGCGCGGGCAATTAACGACCGTGATCGTGATATCCTGGTGTCTGCATCAGCCGGTTCGGGGAAGACTGCGGTACTCGTTGACCGGGTCATCAAACTGTTAAAAGAAAACCGCCATTTGAATATCGACCAAATGTTGTTGGTGACCTTTACCAAAGAAGCGGCCAAGAACATGAAGGACCGGATTCGTCGACGGTTACTCGCGGATAGTAATGACTTACACATGCGAGCGCAGATTAACCGCTTGGCCTTGGCGAATATCAGTACCATTCACTCCTTTTGTGAGCAAATTATTAAGCGTTACTACTACGTGATTGGTCTCGATCCCCAATACCGGTTGGTAACGGATGCGACCGAACAAGCCCTCCTGAAGGAACAAGTGTGGAACGACCTTCAAGAGGACCATCTCAAGGAGGATTACGCCATGGCGGATCCACAAGACTGGCACTTTAGTCATCTGGCAGAGAATTTTGCGGACCCGAAGTCCAACGTTGGTGAGGGTTTGCAAGAGGTTGTCGAAAAACTGTACCAGGAGGCGAATGCCCAGCCGGATCCGGACCAGTGGCTCGACCAGGCAATTGAAAACTATGAATTTGGTGATGAACCAATTACTAAATCAGCCTTTTATCAAAAGGCCTTACTACCAGTTTTGCGACCGCTCATGGAGCAATTAGTGGCCGACTGGCAGGATTTGGTGAAGGAAGCGGCCGCCAACGATTTTGGTGATGTGGCAGACTTATTGAATGATGATCTTGCCCACGTGCAGGAGATGCAGGCGGCGTTAGATCAAGGCGCCGGTACTTGCTGGGATGAATTGCAGGCGCTGATTAATAACACTGGTTTTGGCAAGCTTAAGGCACACCGGTTCAAAGATGACCCGGAACGCAAAGCCATCTACCAGGACTTGACGAAGAATGGCCGGAATGTTTTACGATCTCGCTTAGCTGATATCCACAGCAAGTATTTCCAATATGATGAACAGCAATTACGGGCGAAAACCGCTGCAGCTTGCTCAACGGTAGCCGAATTAGTGGCGGTTACCAAAGAATTTCGCCAAAAATATCAGGAAGCAAAACTCTCCCGCCACATGCTTGATTTTAGTGATTTGGAACACTATGCTTACCAAATTTTGACTAACCAAACGCCAGCCGGTCAACAAGTTCTGGCTGAGTTGCAGCAGCATTATCAAGAAATTTTGGTGGATGAATATCAGGATACGAACCGGCTCCAGGACGACTTGATTAACCAATTGCATGACCCGCAAATCAACCACCTTTTTATGGTAGGGGACGTTAAGCAGTCGATTTACCGCTTCCGCCAAGCGGACCCGAGCCTCTTTTTGGATAAATATCAACGGTATCAGGACGCGACCACTGCTGATGAAACCGTCAATTTAGCCGAAAATTTCCGGTCAATGCAAAATGTCACGGATTTTACGAACCTGATTTTTACCCAGTTGATGGATGAAACGGTTGGTGAAATGGCCTACGACGATCAGGCGCAGCTTAAATATGCCGCCACTTGGTACCAAGCGGCCCAACCAAAGGCAACGGAGCTCTTGGTATATGATGCTAATGCGGATAATGACACCGAACTGACGAAAGAAGAAAATCGGCAACGTTATCTGAAACTTCCTGAAGGGGCAGATAAATATGCCGGTGAAGTCTGGATGATCGGGATGCGAATTCGGCAGATGCTGGACAACCAGGAGACCATTTACGACCAGGAATCAGGGCATGAACGACCAATTAAGCCGGCTGATATCGTGATCTTGGAACGAACCAAGGGACCAAACAACCGGATTGTGGAACAATTTGGCCAACTCAATATTCCGGTGGTGGTCCAAGATGTACAAAATTACTTTAAAGCCACCGAAGTCCGCACGGTAATGTCGCTATTAAAGGTGATTGATAATCCCTACCAGGATATTCCCCTTGTGGCGGTGTTACGGTCCCCAATTGTTCAGCTAACGGAACCGGAAATGGCGTACCTGCGAATCCACCATCGTTCAGGAAACTTCTATGAGGCTTTGCAGGCATTTGTGCAAACTGATGTGACCGGACAAGGACCAGCGGACGGGGTTGATCCAGTTGAGTTACACCAAAAAGTGAGCGAATTTTTGACGCAGCTAGCGCAATTTAAAGTAACGGCCCAGCAAGAATCGCTGGTGGACCTGATTTGGCAGGTTTACCAAAGCACCGGCTACCTTGACTACGTGGGTGGAATGCCGAGTGGAAAACAGCGTCAAGCAAACCTCCATGCACTTTATGAACGCGCCCATACCTATGAGCAATCTAGCTTTAAGGGGCTGTATCAGTTCATCCACTTTATTGAACGAATGCAACGGCGAAACGAGGACCTGGGCGAGGCACCGGTGGAATTGGCGACGGATGCGGTCAATGTCATGACGATCCACGGTAGTAAGGGACTGCAATTTCCGATCGTCTTTGTGATTGACCTCAATCACCAGTTCAATACCCGTGACACGGCTAGTGACCTGGTAATCGATCCCCATTTAGGCATTGGGATTCGGTATTTGGGTGACGCACCGATGAAGGGGGAAGGCCAATCACTGACGGCTGACCAGATCAAGGTCACCTATGATCTCCCCCAACGAACGGTCGTCGCGGATGCGATTACCCGGGCTAACCGTGCCGAAGAAATGCGCCTCTTGTATGTGGCGTTAACCCGGGCAGAACAACGATTAATTTTGACCGGTTCAGTGAACGAAAAAAATTCGCGAAATAACCTAAAAAGTCTGTGGAAAAGGTGGAGTAAGGGCCTGCAGGGGTCTAAGATAGTGCTAGGCGCTCAGTTACGCCTTGATAGTAAATCAATGCTCGATTGGCTTGGCTTGTGTTTAGTCCGAACTCCTCAGTTTGATCCGCAAATTATTGGCGGCGATGATGACGTGGTCAAGCCAACACTTGGCTTGCCACAGGCTGATTACCAGGTTCAAATGCTAACTGCCAACCAGGTTGAAGCTAATTTGGCACAGTTAAAAGCCAACCATGGTGTTGAGGTATCAACAGATCCGGGGAGCCAGCCATTGACGGCTCAGGAGCGGGAATTTCTCCACCAGGTTTTGACCATGCAATACCCGTACCAAGCGGCCACTCAAACGACGGCCTACCAATCCGTTTCGGCGATTCGGGATATCTTTGCGAACCAAGATCCCGATGATGCGGAGATGGGGCGGTTAACCTTCAATAAGGCGGAAGTTAAGGATGAAGGTCAATACCTACGGGGCGATTTTAAACAACCGCAATTTATGCAGACGACGTCACAAGCACCGTTACCGACAGAGGTCGGGACGGCAACCCACCTGGTTTTCCAAATGCTCGATTTAACGCAGGGTCAGGTGACGACATCCCAAGTTCAGGCAACGATCAGGGACTTGGTGGCCCAGCGGTTAATCGCCAACGAGCGGGTTGCCAAGCAAATTGATGTTGCGGGAATTGTGAAATTTTACCAAACCGCGTTAGGACAACGAATTTTGCAAGCTCCAGGACAATTGGCCCGGGAAAAACCATTTTCCATGTTGATGGATGGTCACCAGTTATTTAATGATCTGACGCCTGATGATGGCCAAATTTTAATTCACGGGATCATCGACGGTTATTTCCGGGGTGCGGATGGACTAGAATTATTTGACTATAAAACTGATTATTTGAAACCAGGCGATGAAGAGCGTCTGACCGAAATTGTTGATCGTTACCGCGGTCAAGTTAATCTTTACGCGGCCGCCCTTCAGCAAATGACTAGTGAAACAGTCACCCACCGTTACCTATACCTAGTGCGGACAGGCGATTTATACGAACTGTGATTGGAGGAACAATAATGGAATTTAAGAATATTAATACGATGCGGACCTTGAATAATGGGGTCAAAATCCCTTGTGTTGGTTACGGAACCTTCCGGACACCAGCTGACGTTGCCGAAAAGGCGGTGGCGGATGCCATTGAAGTGGGCTACCGGCATATTGATACCGCTGCCGTTTACGGCAATGAAGAAGCGGTTGGTCGCGGGATCAAGGATTCAGGAATTGACCGGAAACGGTTATTCGTGACGAGTAAACTCTGGAACACTGAACGGGGCTATGAATCAACCAAGAAGGCATTTCAGGCAACCTTAGACCGACTGGACATGGATTATTTGGACCTGTACCTCATTCACTGGCCAGCGAATGAAAAGCAATTTGGTGCTGATGCTAAGAAACTGAATGCCGAAACGTGGCGGGCAATGGAAGACCTCTACCACGAAGGTAAGATTCGGGCGATTGGCTTGAGTAATTTTATGCCACACCACGTTGCTGACCTGCTGGAAACGGCGGAAGTTAAACCAATGGTGGACCAAATCGAAGTGCACCCCGGCTGGCCACATACGGAAGAGGTTAAAAAGCTTCAATCAATGGATCTCCTAGTTGAAGCATGGGCACCACTGGGTGGCCAAGGATCGACAGTCTTGACGAATCCAACCCTGCAAGACATTGCGGATCGTCATCATAAGACGGTGGCCCAGGTCTGCTTACGGTGGGTGCTGCAGCAAAACATACTCCCATTACCAAAGTCGGTTCACGTCGACCGGATGAAGCAAAACACGGACTTCTTTGACTTTGAATTGAGTAATGATGAAATGAAGCAAATTAGTGCCTTACGGGACCTCGGTGGCCAGTGTGCTGACCCCGATGCAGTTGATTACTAATGGGACGTCAACGACATCAGCAATTACGTTGGTGGTGGGCGAGCTTTGGTCTAGTGGTGATTAGCGGTTTGCTGATCCGCTGGGTGTTCCTGCCGGTGTTGCGGCTGATTAACACCGCCTTGTTTCCCCAAGCAGAAGTGCCATTCGTTTCACTAGCGAATCTTGCCCGGATTATCCAATTTCATCCCTGGGTGACGGTGGCATTAATTCTCGAATTAGTGATTGTTTGGTGGCTACTGATGGCGGGGTGGGCGGCCTTCATCTTAGGAATGAAGGAAGTTTACTGGCCCGCTGGTAGTTGGCAGCATTGGATTAGCCAATTGACCGGGACAGTTCATCATTTTCAAGGACGGCAATGGTGGCAAACATTAGTTGATTTTGTTGCCTTGGCGCCCTTATTTAGTGTGGCCTTTCGCACGCCATTATTAATCGGTATCCGGATTCCCGAATTCCTCTTGGACTACGGGACGCGTCATTGGTGGTTGTTTGTCATTATGCTACTGGTGTATCTTGGCTGCCTAAGTTCGACGATCCTTCACCGGGGAACCTTACTAGATAGCATTTTGAAAGTCACATGTGACAAGCAACAAGTTCACCGCGGCAGTGTTTGGCAGTTAAGCGGGACCTTGCTGGGTGCAGGAATTGTCAGTTGGCTCATTAATGCGGTGCTCGCTGGTTTACAGCTTATTTTGGCACCGGATAATCAGTGGGGTGGAATCGCGAGCTTGATAATCGCTGAAACGGCGGCCGTGGCCCTTTTGGGTTGGGTGTTGATGCGGTGGTTGGAATTACTCGAACCAGAGCTATTCAACCAGGTTCCCCAAGTTCATCGTCAGTGGGCCGGCTGGTCACTTGCTGGTTTATTGATATTATTGGTTAACATTGGGTTATCCGGATTTCAATATTTAAACCGCCCATCTTTGCGGCGACCCGTGACGATTGCCCACCGTGGGGTTGCCGACCGCAATGGGGTCCAAAATAGTATTGAGGTTCTCCGGCTGACCAGTCGTCGTTACCATCCTGATTATATTGAGATGGATGTGCACGAAACCAAGGACCGCCAGTTTGTGGTGATGCATGATGAAAACCTGCGGCAATTGACGGGGGTTGATAAACGTCCCGGTCAGTTGACCCTCAAACAGTTGACGAAACTGACCGCTCACGAAAATGGTCATCAGGCTAAAGTGGCCAGTTTTGATGATTACTTGAAGGTGGCGGGGCAACTGCACCAGAAGTTGATTGTGGAACTCAAGACCACCCGCTATGATTCACGCGACGTGGTGGAACGTTTTAACCATCAATACGGGAACTTAATTGTCCGCCGTCATTACCTCGTGCACTCACTCGATTATGGGTTGGTCCGGCGTTTGCAACGACTCAATCCGCGGATGCAAGTGCTGTATTTACAAGCCTATAATTTTACGAATCCACAAAAGCACATCGTGGGCTTTAATAATGAATATTCAACTTTGAACCAACGGTTTATTGATGCGGTGCACCGGCAAGGCAAACCGGTCTTTGCGTGGACGGTTAATAGTCGGGGCGCAATGAAACAGTTGGTTAACCAACAGGTCGACGGGATCGTGACGGACCGCTTGCCAGAATTGCAGCGGACAATTCGGCAAACCATCCGCCAGCAGAGCGTTGTCGAACGATATTGGAATCTATTAAATCCCATTTCTAATCTGCCAGCTTAAAAGTCAAGAGCGCAGGAACTTATGCAAGTGCCTCATGAAGAGGTATGCCAGCAGTTTCTGCGCTCTTTTTACTGATTTTTTTAAAATGTAATTATTAATGAATAAAGGCAGTTACAACGGTCACAATGCCGAAAATGATGCCCGGAAAATTACCGACAAACACGGCCCAATCCCGATGGCGTTTGTCTAAGGCGTAGGCGCACCACAAAAAACCATTAAAGGCCGCCACCGTGGGTTGCAAGACATTGACTGGATGCCCCTGTAGGTTGGCCATGATTTCTGGAATGTAGGAAACGTACATCATAATGGTAAAAACTGATGCAATTCGTCCTAACATCATGGCACTTTTCTTTTCACCAGTGGTGAGTAGTTGCTGTTGGTTTAAACGTGACTTCTTTTTGGCATCCATCAAGACTACCTCCCAATATTAAATTATCTACGCTAAGATAGCCCAAAAGAATAATGGTGTCAAAAAATTATCACATTAATAATCGCCATTCATGATGGAATTTTTAACAATGACGTAGTCGACCTTGGTAATGGATTCCAGGTCACGACCACCGGCGTAAGAAATTGAGGATTGTAAATCTTCTTGCATTTCTTGTAGCGTGTCCTTGATCGAACCACGGAATGGAACGAGCATTTGCTTGCCTTCGACATTGCGGTAGGCGCCCTTTTGCACTTCAGAGGCGGAACCCCAATATTGCTTGTATTGTTTACCATCGATGGTAATGACATTACCAGGAGATTCTTGGTGACCGGCCAACATCGAGCCAATCATGACCATTGAAGCGCCAAAGCGGACGGACTTGGCAATGTCACCATTGTGACGAATGCCGCCGTCAGCAATTAATGGTTTGCGGGCAGCCTTACTGCATAAACGCAGGGCGGCAAGTTGCCAACCACCGGTACCAAAGCCAGTCTTCAGTTTGGTGATGCAGGCCTTCCCCGGCCCCACCCCAACTTTGGTGGCGTCCGCGCCCGCATTTTCTAAATCCCGGACCGCTTCTGGGGTTGCGACGTTTCCCGCGGTCACAAACGTATTTGGTAATTGCTTTTTGATATGTTGTATCATTTTAATGACATAATCAGAATGTCCGTGAGCTACATCAATCGTAATGTACTCCGGATCTAAATGTTCGGATTTTAGTTGGTTAATGAAATCGTATTCGGCGTCCTTAATGCCGACTGAAATGGATGCAAAGAGGTTGCGATCATGCATCCGTTTGATAAAACCAGCCCGCTCTTCAGGGGCAAAACGGTGCATGACGTAGTAGTAATCATGCTCTGCTAACCAGGTTGCTAATTCCTCATTAATCACACTGGCCATGTTGGCTGGAACCACGGGAATCTTGAACTTGTGCGGTCCAAACTGGACGCTCGTGTCGGCCTCTTTCCGGCTCTTAATAATACACTTATTAGGGATGAGTTGAATGTCATCATAATCAAAAGTTTCCACGCGGGGAAAACCACCTTTCTTAAATCCAATCGGTCAGAAACCATCTGTAAATATATCAGAACTTGATAAATAGTCAAGACAATTTACGGACATTTTTGAAAAACATTCGGAAAATAGTTCGCAAAAGTTCTTGAAAAATCAAAGCAGATTCGGTAGTATTATTGAGTAACTGTGTGCTGATTTAGAAATGAATAATGAGGTGAATACTTAATGGCATCAGTAGTAATTGTTGGTAGTCAATGGGGTGACGAAGGGAAAGGTAAGATGACCGATTACCTTAGTCAAGAAGCTGACGTAGTTGTCCGCTCACAAGGGGGCAATAATGCCGGTCACTCCATCGTGTTTGACGGGAAAAAGTTTGCTTTACGCTTGGTTCCATCAGGAATCTTTGGTGCGAAGAAACTTTCAGTAATCGGTAATGGGGTCGTGGTTAATCCAAAGGCATTATTAGAGGAACTCCACTATTTACAAGAAAATGGTGTTGATGTTTCAGGCTTACGGATTTCTAACCGGGCTCACGTTACGATGCCATACCACATTTTGCTCGATAAGTGTGAAGAAGAAGCCAAGGGTGACCAAAAAGTTGGGACGACCCAAAAGGGGATTGGGCCAACCTACATGGATAAGGTTTCCCGGATCGGGATTCGGATGTGTGACCTGTTAGAAAAGGACACCTTTGAGCAAAAATTGCGGGAAAACCTCAAACTGAAAAACGCCCTCTTTACCAAGATTTACGGTGTGGAACCGCTGAAATTTGAAGATATTTTTGATGAATATTACCAATATGGTCAAGAATTAAAACAATACGTGACCGATACATCCCTGTTGATTAACGATGAAATGGATGCTGGCAAAAAGGTGCTCTTTGAAGGGGCCCAAGGGACCATGCTCGACGTCGACGACGGTACCTACCCATACGTCACCTCTTCCAATCCCGCTGCTGGTGGGGCTGCCACTGGGTCGGGAGTAGGTCCGAACCGGATTGATAAGGTAGTCGGCATTTGTAAGGCCTACACGACCCGGGTTGGTGAAGGGCCATTCCCAACTGAATTAACGGATGAAATTGGTGACCATATCCGTGAAACTGGTCACGAATACGGGGTGGTTACCGGACGCCCACGGCGGGTCGGCTGGTTTGATGCAGTGGCCCTCCGGCATGCGCACCGGGTTGACGGCCTTGACTACCTCAGCTTAAACCTGCTGGATGTGTTATCCGGTTTGAAGACGATCAAAATCGCCCGGGCCTACGAATTAGATGGTCAGGAAATTAATTACTACCCAGCAAGTTTGGCAGAATTAGACCGGTGCAAGCCGATCTATGATGAATTACCAGGCTGGGACGAAGACATTACGCAGGTGACGAAGTTTGCGGACTTACCAGTTAATGCGAAAAAGTACTTAAAGCGGATCGAAGAATTGACTGACACCCCATTAGCAACGGTTTCGGTTGGTCCTGACCGTGAACAAACGATGATTTTGCACGATCCTTGGAAGGATTAAGACTTAAAAAGAGGCTGAGTTTTCTCAGTCTCTTTTTTTGCTAACGGAATAATTCAATGGAGTGCTCCACGACTGGTCGCACGAACTGGTCCTTGGGCCAGACTAATTCAATTTTTGATTGCCAAGCCCGGTACTTGATTGGGGATTGTGGCTGCTTGGCCAAATTTTGGGCGATTCTACCAGGAACCAGGGCGACACCCAAACCAGCGATGGCCCAAGTAATGGCGGTCCGCGCGTCATCACACTTAACGGCGTAGAATGGGTTAATCCCATGGCGAGCAAAACTTTCGTTAGAAACGACGATAAATGATTAGTGGCTGGTGAGCCAGGGATTTCAGAGTTAATGCTGGGCTGGTAAATTTCATGACGGCCGGTGCCTCGACGGATATTCAAAATCCAGGAATCATTGACGACGCCATTAATGATTATCTGGGACAACACGAAGTCAAATTAGGGTCGTTCCACCAATTACAGAAACTGGACCCAACGGCGACAAATAAAATTAATCAAATCGATTTTCACACTGGTCGCTCCGTGGCGTTGGTGGTCGATAACCAATTAGCGGGCGTCTTTATCCTTCAGGACCGGGTGCGGTCTGATTCAGCGGCTGCCTTAGCGGAATTACAAGCACGGGGGATTAAACCGGTGATGGCGTTAATGACGCACCAGCGTTAAAGCAGGCAGAAGTCGGGATTGCCATGGCCAATGCCGCTGATGTGGCAAAACGGAGTTCAAAGATGGTGCTACTCGAAGACGGCCTTACCCCGATTTTACATCAGGTAAGCGAATTACTTGGGGTCCCAATTAATAACTATGCTTTGGTAAATATGGGGACCTTGAAGAAAGTAGTGAACATCGTTGGGGGAGTTCGCGTCAATAATCCGTTTGCGTTTACCTACGAAGGTTATCATTTTAAAAAGGGGTGGCAACATTGGAATGGTAATGAGGCGTTGAAGTACTCACGGATGCGCTATGATGATCCGAACAATGATTACGGCCGACAAAAGCGGGGGCAACAAGTGATCGAGTCGGTGATTCGAACTTTTAAAAAGAATTGGTCCGTGAAATCAGCGAATCAGTTGATTGCAGCAATGCAAGACGGGGTTCGAACGGACGTGCCATTGAAAAATAGTGCCACCCTGTACCTGAATTACCACCAGGCCATGGAACGGGTGACGAAAGATTATTTGCAGGGGAAGAATGCGTAAATTGACGGAACTGATTTTCAAATTGCGGCAGATGTTGGGGCTAAAACCTAAAAAGGTTATTAATCATGAAACCTAGCTTTACAATCAACAAACAACGTGGAATGGCTACAATCGACAGGCTTTTCAGCTGCCAGAGGGAGCCCAATATAACGAATGGGTACCCACGGCAAAGGTAAATTAACGACTTTGTGAATTTTAGCAAGAGCAAAAATATTTTTCACAAACAGCCTTACAGCGCGTAATGTTTGATATATGTGCATTTATAAACTAATCATTATTTCACTTGTGAAATTCAATAAAACGGTTACAATGTGAAGTGTAGTCAAAATAGGAAAGGTGATTATAAAAATGGCATATCAAACAGTCAATCCATACACGAATGAAGTGGAACACGAATATCAACAAACCAGTAACGAAGAAATTGAAAAAACGTTAACGGCGGCTCATGCCCTATACTTAAAGTGGCGTGATGGTGATGAATTAGCAGAACGGAAGCAGATCATCACCCGCTTAGGCGAATTATTACGGAATAAGAAGCATGAGATGGCGACCATTATGACGCATGACATGGGGAAGCTAATTGGCGAAGCCGAAGGAGAAGTGGAATTATGTGCGTCCTTCTGTGATTACTATGTGGAACGGGCAGATCAATTCTTAGCGCCAACGCCAATTTACACGACCTCAGGAAATGCCTACGTCTTACACCAGGCAACCGGGGCATTAATGGCAGTTGAACCATGGAACTTTCCGTTCTACCAAATTGCCCGGGTCTTTATCCCGAACTTCTTAGCGGGTAATCCAATGATTTTAAAGGACGCTTCTAATTGCCCAACTTCAGCGCAGGCCTTTGCTGACTTGGTAAAGGAAGCTGGAGCGCCAGAAGGCAGCCTTACCAACATGTTCATTAATTATGATCAAGTTGGCGATATCATTGCGGACCGGCGAGTTCAAGGTGTTTGCCTGACGGGTTCCGAACGTGGTGGCCAAGCAGTTGCCACGGAAGCGGCCAAGAACCTGAAGAAGAGTACGATGGAATTAGGTGGTAACGATGCCTTTATCGTTTTGCCAGATGCAGATATTGATAAGTTGGCGGCCATCATTCCAGCAGCCCGGTTATACAACGCCGGTCAAGTATGTACGTCTTCCAAGCGGTTCATCGTTCCAGATAACCTGTACGACGAATTTCTGGAACGGGCTAAGGCAGCATTTAGTAGTGTCAAGATGGGTGACCCAATGGATCCGAATACTACGCTGGCGCCAATGAATTCTGAAAAGGCCAAGAATAAGTTGCAAAAACAGGTTGACTTGGCAATTGAAAATGGGGCGAAGGTAGTTTACGGTAACCAACCGGTAGATTTACCAGGTCAATTCTTCATGCCAACCATCTTGACTGACATCAGCAAGGACAATCCAGTCTTTGATCAAGAAATGTTTGGACCAGTCATGGCCGTCTATAAGTACAGAGATGTGCAAGAAGCGATTGATTTAGCCAATGATTCGAGCTACGGCTTAGGGAGTAGTGTCTTTGGTCAGAACGTTTCCGAAGCCCGGAAGGTTGCTGCCCAAATTGATACAGGAATGACCTGGATTAATTCCGGCTGGGCCTCACTTCCAGAATTACCATTTGGTGGAGTTAAGCACTCCGGCTATGGTCGTGAATTAGCGGAACAAGGATTCATGTCATTTGTGAATGATCACTTAGTTTACGAACCAGAAGCATAATTGTTTCACGTGAAACATAAAAGGAGAGCACTTCAGTTTGAAGTGCTCCCCTTTTTACATAGATTGACTAGTCATCTTCGTAGTAACGAATATCGTCAAATTTTTTATTAGCGTATTGTTGAGCTTGGTCTTGGGTCTGGTAATAAACAGCGTAGGCCTGAATTTCAGCACCACCAGCGGCAACTAAAATCTTTACCTGTTTACCATCAATGTTTTCTGTATGTATAGCGTAGAAAGAACCATCGCCAGCACCTTGACACCAACCTTGAATATTGAGCCAGTGGAAACCGTCCAGGTCGGTGAAGGTTGTCCTGCCCCAATTTTTGGTAGCATCTACAATTGTCTGGTTCGTTTGACTATCTTCATCTTCCAGGAAGGACTTGCTTTGCTTGTACAAATGGATGGGGCCATTACTACCTTCATTATCTTTGTCGGAGGTGAAGTTATAAGTATGTTTACCAAAGGTAACGGTAGAATTACCGTCTTTAGCACAATACCACGTTCCCCGCATCTCGGAAGGGACGGTCACGGCACCCTCATTACCGTATTTGCCACTAGTGCCAGTGGAAGAACTACCAGTAGTGGTACTGTCCCCGGAACGCTTGTCATTCACCTGCGCATTCTGCGCTAATTGGTTGACGTGATCGCCCTGGCCATTTTGATTGATATAGCTGACCATATCAGCACGACTGACGGTGGTCAACTTTTTTCCGGTGGTTGTTTTAGAAGCATTTTGGTAAATGGTGACATTATCCCCATTGACCGTATAAACCAACTTGGATGATTGCCCATTGGCCTTGACGTTATAGGCCACACCTTGACCGTTGTCCGCTAATTTATAATTGCTGGCCGGGTAGAGGTCAACTTGGAGGCCAGCTTTCTTGGCTTGCTTAGCAGTTTGGGCCCATTGTTGCCCATATTTATTCCCTGCATAGGTCGTGACTAAGCTAACTGTTTGCTGAGGGGTGAGGTTATCCGCACTTATTTTCGTGCTGGACTTGCTTGCTAACAGGCTAGAAGAACTGGCGTTGTTGGTTGGGGAACTTTGTGCTCCACAACCCGCAAGGACCAAGGCAAGTCCCGCTACTGATAAGATCACCACATTTTTTCGCTTCATAATTTTCAAATATCTCCCAATAATATTACCAATTTAATATACACCTAAAACCGGCCGCTGAACAATTGAAGGTTCAACGACCGGTAGTGACTAAAATTCCAATAATTGTTGTGGTTGATCGATAAGGTAGGTTGGTTGCTCTTTCCGTAAGGAAGCAACGTTGAAAGCTCCCCAGGTGGCACCACAGGTTTTGACGGCCGCGTTCTTACCCATTTGCAAGTCGTAGCGGGCGTCCCCAATCATCACACTGCGGTCCCGGTTGAGGTTAAAATCGTGAACTACACGGTTAACGCTCTCTGGGTCGGGCTTGAAATTTTGAACCATGTCAGAGCCAACGATTTCCGTAAAGAAACGCTCAATTTGAAACCTTTCCAGGTGGTGTTGGATCGTTTGTGAGGAATTGCTCGATAGGATAAAGAGGTGCTTACCGGCATCGTGGAGTCCCTTGAGCGTCGTGGTAATGCCATCGAATAACTTGGTTTCTGAATCCTCATATTGGGTACAGTACATTCGAAAGTCGGCATAGAGCTGTTCCAAAACTTTAGCGGAAGCTTGGGGTGCCAACATCGGGAAAAAGGTTTCAATTGGTAATCCCATGTAATCTAATACCTGTTGTTTAGTTGGGGCCGGAAGCTGATTTTTGATGAACGCCTTCTGGGTTGCTAAAGTGCAGACTTCACCAGAATCAGCGAGGGTCCCATCAAAATCAAACATGAAATTGTTCATTAGTTGACCAGTCCTTTCGAAAAATAATTATGCCCACCATTATACTCTGATTAATGGTTGACACTCAACCGTTAGACGGGTAGACTTGTTCTAAATAAAGCCTTTTAAATCGACCCAGAGAGGTCAAAAGGGGATCGATAAATACCAGTTTGGTCACGTCTTTATGTTCCCCATCAACGTAAAGGCGTTTTATTTATAGAAAAGGAGTGTTGATTGTGGCCCATGAGATCGTTGATGGTTCTAGTATGCAGCGTGCATTGACGCGGATTACTTATGAAATCATTGAACAAAACAAGGGTGTTGAAAACTTAGTCTTTGTTGGCATTAAAACCCGGGGTGTGTATTTGGCACAACGCTTAGCAAAGCGGATGGAACAACTAGAAGGCGTCAAGGTTCCGGTAGGATCCTTGGACATTACTCTGTACCGTGATGACCGTCACATTGCGGATCACAAAACCCAACCAACGGTTAATGGTAGTGACATTGATGTGGACTTGAATGATAAGCACGTCATTTTGGTTGACGATGTGCTCTTCACTGGACGGACTGCCCGGGCAGCCCTGGATGCTTTGATGGATTTAGGCCGGCCCAAGCGGATTTCACTTGCGGTCCTGGTTGATCGGGGTCACCGTGAATTACCAATTCGGCCAGATTTTGTTGGCAAAAATATTCCAACATCATTAAATGAAACTGTCCATGTGGCAGTGGAAGAATACGATGGTCACGAAGACATTTCAATCGAAAATAATTAAGATTTCACCATTTTAATTCGCTCCAGAGAGGGCAAAAAGGCGAAAACGGGTTTAGTCAACCTTCATTAGCAGTGCTCTCTTTGGGAGGACTGCTTTTTTTATAGGAGGAACACAATGGAACGGTTTGAACCAATGGTCGCAATCGATGTGGCAACGAAGGAAGAGGCACTGAACCTTTTTGATGAGTTGGCAGCTGATACCCAGCATACCCCCATCGTCAAAATTGGGATGGAATTGTACTACGCGTTTGGTCCCGGAATTGTGAAACAAGCCAAGCAACGGGGATTATCGGTCTTCTTGGATCTAAAGTCCTATGACATTCCCAATACCGTTCACCGGGCAATGCAGGTCATCGGCAAAATGGGGGTGCGGTTTACGACAACTCATGCTGCCGGTGGTACGGAAATGTTGAAGGCGGCCAAAGCAGGGCTGGTCGAAGGGGCGCGTGAAGCAGGTTTGCCAGCGCCCAAATTACTCGCCATCACCGAACTTACCTCAATTGATGAGCACATTTTAAAAACGGAACAACACGTTGACCTGCCGTTGATTGACGTTGTCAAAAATTATGCGCAAGTTGCCGAGCGAGCTGGCTTGGACGGGGTAATTTGCTCGGCTCAGGAAGTCAAAGCCATTCGTTCAGTCACACAACCCACATTTCTTTGCGTCACCCCAGGAATCCGTCCGGACTTGAGTGTTCATGATGACCAAAAACGGGTGGTCACTCCGGCCCAGGCACGAGAATTGGGAAGTAATGGGATTGTCGTGGGTCGGCCAATTACGCAGAGTAAAGAGCCAATTGCGGCATATCAAGCGATTCGTCAAGCATTTATGGAAGGGGAATAATTATGGTTGGACAATTAGAAATCGTTGCCAAAAACTTATTAGACATTCATGCAGTTACTTTACAACCGGACAAACCATTTACCTGGGCGAGTGGGTTGCATTCACCCATTTATACCGATAATCGGTTGACGATTTCCTATCCCTTTGTCCGGCGGAACATTGCGGTGGGCATGACGGAACTGATCAAGCACCACCTTAGTGATGTTGACGTGATTGCTGGAGTTGCGACTGCGGGAATTCCGCATGCGGCCTACGTGGCTGAACGACTCCAAAAGCCATTAATCTACGTTCGCTCCAAGCCTAAGGATCACGGGCGTGGTAAGCAAATCGAAGGGGTCCTGCAAGAAGGACAAAAAGTCGTCGTGATTGATGACTTACTCTCAACTGGGGGAAGTGCCTTAAAGGCAGTTAAGGCCGTCGAAGAAGCTGGTGGCAAGGTTATCGGTGTGGTTGCCATCTTTAGTTACCAACTTCCAGCCTTAGATGACAACTTTAAAGCGGCTGGTTTACCATACTACACAGTCACGAATTACACGACCTTGATTGAAACGGCCAAGCAAAATGGCTTTATTTCCGATGAACAATTGAGTTCACTGCATGCCTGGCGCAAGGATCCGGAACAATGGTCACAGACACATGGCGAATAAGGGAGAAATTCATGAACAACGACGAGAAGATGGCCGTCATTATTGGTGTGATTATTAGCTTACTCACCGCCTTTTGGATCATTTTTTATAACGTATAAGAATTTGCACATTTTTTCCTTTGCTGGTCGGGGTGTGACATAATTAGGGCAAAATCAGTAGTTTAGAAAGGAAGTTTCGTGATGAAACACTATGATGAAATTTTAATTGGTTCAGGGCCCGCAGCATACAAGATGTCCAATTTGTTAGCCAAGACCGATCACCAAGTATTAGTAATTGACGGTTTTGAATTTGGGGGAACGTGTCCTAACTATGGCTGTGAACCCAAAATTTTCCTCGAAGGGGCCGTCCGGAACGTCTTGCAATCGCAACAGCTAGTGGGGCATGGAATCAGCCACCCCGCCACTCTTGATTGGCAACAACTCATGCAGTCTAAGTTAGATCGGTTTGATCCCTGGCCGGCAGAAACTAAAGAAATCATTGCCAAAACCCATGATGTTGAGACGGGCTATGCGGAATTTCTTGATGATCAAACTGTGCAAGTCAATGGTCACCAGTACCAAGCCGACCATATTATCATTGCGACTGGGCAAACCCCGAACTTGTTGGAAATTCCGGGGCAAGAATACCTCCACACGAGTTATGATGTGCTGTCTTTAAAGGAGTTACCCAAGAAGATGACCTTCATTGGTGCCGGTTTTGTTTCATTGGAACTCGCGACCCTCGTGGCAGCAGCCGGTGCTGAAGTAACCGTGATTGTCCATTCTGATCGGGTTCTACGCAGCTTCCCTCAGGATGAGAGCCAAACTTTGGTCAAAGCTATGCAAGAACGGGGCATTCGTTTCATGTTTAACACGAATACCCAAGCGGTGCAGAAGACGACAGTTGGCTTAGAAATTCACACTGATCAAGGCGTGATCAAGACTGATTATGTCGTAGATGCGACGGGGCGCCACCCGAATATTGATCGCCTCCATTTGGACCGGACTGGAATTCAGTCTGACCGTCACGGAATCGCCGTTGATAACCACCTGATGACGACTGTGAAGGATGTTTATGCAATTGGTGACGTGGTTAGTCGGCGTGAACCCAAATTGACCCCAGTTGCTGAATTTGAAGGTCAATATTTATTTGATTACTTAACGGGCAGGACCACAGAGTTAATTTCCTACCCGACGATTGCTAAGGCCGCCTTTACCTATCCAGTGGTTGCTGCAGTGGGTATTAACCCGGATGAGGTGGCAGATGATCCTCGATACCGGATTGAAAGGGAGCCGTTGAAGTACGGTAGTTTGTATGCTGGTCAGAATGATCAAATTAGTGAATTGACGCTCGTGTTTAAGGGCGGCCAACTGGTCGGTGCCAGTGAGGTTGATGAGCACGCCGCGGATGACATTAATAATTTTGCACCAGTGATTGGGTTGTCAATTACCGGTGAACAGTATCGCCAAGCGGTCATTAACATTTACCCAGCATTAGCCGACAAAGTTGGTGGATTATTATAGGATATTTCCCGGGAAAACATAGTAGCAACCATTAGTTGCGGAAATGCAAGGAATCAGTAACTAATTGGTGGAAGTGAAGTTCTTGTCTGCTCCGTTGTTCAATGGAATAATGATAAAAAAACGAAGGAGATTAAGAATGGAAGTTAAATTAGCACAACAACTGGTTCAACTGAGGACCGCGCACCATTATTCTCAAGAACAACTTGCTACCCGCTTGGCTGTCACAAGGCAATCAGTTTCCAAATGGGAGAGCGGTACGAGTATTCCGGATTTACCGAAATTAGTGCAAATTGCCCAATTATACCAAGTTTCTTTGGATGAATTAGTTTTAGGAAAAAAACCGCTAGAGCAGCCACAACCGGTACTTACCGGTTGGCAGTTTCTATCTCAACATAAATATGGCATGGCGATTGTCGGAATTGTTATATTTGGGATGATTTGCGGCATTATTACGCTGATTGCAGCATTATTCTAATTAGTAAAAAAGGATCGAGTCGACGCTCGATCCTTTTTTACTAATTAGTCTTTTCTTTTAGGTATTTACTCTTGATTAAAATGTCCCGCGAATGGGCATCGGCTGGGTAGTAGCCCTTATTAAACTTATGCCGGAAGTACATCATATTGTAGAAGAAGGCAAAAATTAAGGCTGGCCAGGGGAAAGTTAGTAGAAAGTTCAATTTAAAAAAGAGTGCCACCAGTACGTAATCGGCGGCTAATACTAATTCCAGGAAAAAGTTATAGTAGTCACCGCGGAACAGTGCTGGTAGTGGTCCAAACCAGAAGGTGGTCCAGGAAATCCCTACCTTAGCAATCCGAAGATCACCTTGGTCATTTTTAATTTTCGCATAGTTTGGTGGAATGGGGAGATTGTTAAAAATGTTGTTAGGATCATTGTTATTATTGTTATTTCCAAATGGATTTTGCAATGCGAACCCTCCTTTTACCTAGATACATATCATATCATAAGAACGGCTGACTTCCTAATGATCACGCCATTAATTGCGGCGATCTACGAAAAAATCCAAAAAAATTAAAAATCGTGTTGACAAAAATTAGAATTAAATTATAATTACTCATAATTAATTAATCGAATTAACAAACATATCGAAAAGCAGAGTACGAATTGGAGATCTCAAGAGAGCTTCTGGTTGGGTGAAAAGAAGTGGTTGAAAATTCCGAAGATGGGCTTGGAATGGTACCAGTGATCATAACTGGTAACGGAGTTGCACACGTTATTAGTGCAAGGTTGTACGGAGGAATCATCCTCCTGGTAACCTGCTGAGGCTAGGTTCGTGAGGATCTAGTGAACTAAAGGTGGCAGCGCGAGAAATCGTCCTTTATCTAGAGATGGATAAGGGACGATTTTTTTGTTCATCACGGTTTTGGTTAGCTCGTTAATTCGAACGCAATTATTAATTGAGAAGGAGATTTTGATTATGAAGAAGAGGAAACATACAGGATTAATTTGGACGATTGTCATTATTGCAATTATCGTGATTGGTGGGATTGTGGGCTTTGCTCATCATCGTCAAACGCAATCAAAGACGGTTACTGTTGGGGTGGTTGGATTAACTAACGAACAGCAAAAGATTTGGGACCAAGTTAATAAAACTGCTCAAAAGAAGTATGGTGTGACCGTGAAGGTTAAAAACTTCTCTGATTACAACCAACCAAACAAGGCGGTGCAAAATGGGGATGTTGATCTGAACGCCTTCCAACACTATGCATACTTGAAGTCATGGAATAAGGCTAATCATGGTAGCTTAGTTGCCATTGGTCGGACCGTGATTGCTCCAATTCGTCTTTACTCTAAGAAGTACAAGAGCTTGAAGGATTTGCCAGATGGCGCCACGATTGCGATTCCAAACGATGCCTCTAACGAAAGTCGGGCATTGTACGTTTTGAAGAATGCCGGTTTGATTACTCTGAAGAAGGGAAAGGGCAGTTTGGTAACTGTTGCTGACATCAAGAAGAACCCGAAGAACTTGAAGATCAAGGAATTGAGTGCTGAACAAACTGCGCGGTCACTCAGTGACGTTGATGCTGCGGTAGTTAACAATACTTACGCTACGCCAGCGGGCCTTGGTGATAAGCAAACAATCTATGTTGAACCACTGAACAGTGATTCTAAGCAATGGATTAACATCATCGTTGCGAAGAAGTCTGATGCTAATAAGCAAGCCTACAAGGACGTTGTGAAGGCATTCCAAACTACTCAAGTAAAGAAGCTTTACCAAAAATACTACGGTGACACTGAAAAGACCGCTTGGGACTTGAAGTTAAAGTAATTAGCAGTAAGGAGAGGTAGAATATGGCGAACATCATTGATTTAGACAATCTGAGCGTGACTTTCCACCAAAAGAAGGGGAAGGACGTAAAGGCGGTTCAACACGTGAACCTCAAAGTTGAAAAGGGAGATATTTACGGGGTTGTCGGTTATTCTGGTGCTGGTAAGTCCACATTGGTGCGGACGATCAATTTATTGCAAAAGCCAACTGAAGGTTCCGTTACCGTTGCTGGAACGGTCCTTTTCAAGGATGGTCAACAACAAATTGATAATAAGGAATTACAAGATAAGCGGCGAAATATCGGGATGATCTTTCAACACTTCAACCTGTTAAATGAAACGACGGTTGCCGAAAATGTGTTGTTTGCCTTAAAACATTCTGACCTGTCTGATGAGGATGCGGAAGCGAAAGTGCTGAATTTGTTGGATTTAGTAGGGTTAAAGGATAAAGCCAATGCCTATCCGGTCCAACTATCAGGTGGTGAGCAACAGCGGGTGGCGATCGCGCGGGCATTAGCCAATGATCCAGAAATTTTAATTTCTGATGAAGCAACGTCAGCTTTGGATCCCCGCAATACGAACCAAATTCTTGATCTGTTAAAAGACCTGAACAAAAAATTGGGTCTCACGGTCGTCTTGATCACTCACGAAATGGATGCTGTCAAGCGAGTTGCTAACAAGATCGCTGTTATGCAACACGGGGTCATCGTGGAACAAGGTAATTTGCGAGACGTTTACCTACGGCCAAAGGAAGAGCTGACGCGACAATTTGTTGGTGGTTCGCTTGCAGCTATCGAAACCTTACGGGCCTTTAACTTGGGTCACTTGGCACCGAATGAACAGCTTTTCCAAGTGGTCTTCAGTGCTGGTAACGTCACGAAATCTATCATCTTGGAACTGTACAAGAAGCTGGGCTTGGATGTATCAATGCTTTATGGGAACATCGAAGTATTGGGTGATGAACCAGTCGGGACAATGTTTATCTTGGTGAAGGGTGATCATGAGCAACTTAACCAAGTTGTCGAATTATTGAAGGATCAAGACGTGGAAGTAACGAAGATTGACGATCGGGGGATTTGGAATGACTGAGTTTTTAACGAAATATTTACCAAACGTGGCCAACCTTGGTTGGGACGGTGACACTGGCTGGGGGACTTCCATTTGGCAAACCATTTACATGACCTTCTGGCCAGCAATCTTTGGTGGCATTCTTGGGTTAGTATTTGGTGTCGTCCT
Organism: Limosilactobacillus caecicola; assembly: GCF_943192935.1. Classification (GTDB taxonomy): domain Bacteria; phylum Bacillota; class Bacilli; order Lactobacillales; family Lactobacillaceae; genus Limosilactobacillus; species Limosilactobacillus caecicola. Next base: position 471,472 of record NZ_CALPCI010000001.1, read on the forward strand.
CGTAATTACAAAACCTGGCGGGATTTTAGAAAACCGCTTCTGGTTTGGCTTCTGTGATAAAGTAGTTTCCCTCTTCCGGGCCATTCCGTTCATTATTTTACTGGCCTTTATTGCTCCGTTCACCCAATTAATTGTGGGAACGCAAATTGGGACGACCGCGGCTTTAGTTCCACTGTCACTCGGGGTCTTTCCTTTCTACGCTCGTCAGGTTCAAGTAGCCTTAGAAAGTGTTAACGAAGGGAAGGTTGAAGCAGCTGAAGCACTGGGTGCTACTAATACCGATATCATTTTTGAAGTTTACCTGCGGGAAGCTCGTTCAGAATTGGTCCGGGTTTCTACGGTAACGTTAATTAGTTTGGTTGGTTTAACTGCCATGGCCGGAGCCATTGGTGCTGGTGGTTTAGGTAACACCGCGATTTCATACGGTTACAACCGATTTAATAATGACGTAACGATTGTTGCAACGATTTTGGTGCTGTTATTAGTGGTCATCATTCAATTAGTTGGTGACTGGCTTGCTAAGCGGTTGAATCACCAAAGTCGTTAATCACGGTAGGAAGGCGATTAGATGGAAAGAGAAGAGCAGGTCAAGGTTTTAGAGGACCTCATTAAAATTAATTCGGTCAATGGCAATGAGCTTGACGTTGCTAAGTATTTGCAACGACTATTTGCTATTCATGGGATCGAGGCCCAAATTGATGAGTTTGGTAACCGGCGGGCCAACTTAATTGTTGACTTTGGTGAAGGTCCAAACGTGTTTGGTGTCACCGGCCACATGGATACTGTTGCGGTCGGTGATGAAGGAAAATGGGCCTCCAACCCATTTGAACCCCGTCGTGATGGCGATCGCTTGTATGGCCGTGGTGCGGCGGATATGAAGAGTGGCCTCGCAGCCGAAGTGATTGCCTTGATTGAATTACATGACGCCCATCAATTGCCTACTGGTCACGTTCGCTTTATTGCGACTGCTGGTGAAGAGTACGGGACGCCAGGTGCCAATCGCCTGGAAGCAAACGGGGTCGCTAAGGATTTAATTGGCCTCCTTGTCGGCGAACCAACGAGTGGTAACGTGATTTTTGCCCATTCTGGGAGTATGAACTACCAAATTACGAGTGTCGGGAAAGCAGTTCATTCTTCGCAGCCGGAAAACGGGATCAACGCCATTGATGCCCTAGTCGATTACTGTGTGAAGGAGCGGACGCTCTTTGATGATGCACCGGTGGACCAATACTTAGGCACGGTCAAACACAGTGTCACCGTGATTAATGGTGGTGACCAAGTCAACACGATTCCTGACCACGCTACCATCCAAGGAAACATTCGGCCAACGAAGGCTTTTGACAATGGCCACGTTGTTACAAAGATTCAAGAAGCTGTGGAGGCAATTAACGCTGCTGGACAAGGTCAGCTGACCTTCGAATTAATTCATAACTTCCGGCCAGTTGCTTCTGATCCACAAGGCCGATTTGCTCAATTAGCCCTGCAGGCTTCACAAGCGTCCTATCAACAACTAGCGGATCATTCTCAGCCCCAATTAAAGACGATCAATGGGGCGACGGATGCCAGCGTGTTTGTAAAGCATAATCCTGACTTGCCAGTGGTAGTGCTTGGGGCAGATGATTGGGATATTGCTCACCAAATTAATGAATACACTACGCTATCAAGCTATTTAGCAACGATTGCCACCTACCAGACAATTATTAAACACTTCTTTGATTAAATATTTCCTGGGAAATAAAAGGACGGCCATTTGGCCGTCCTTTTTAGTGGGATGATTGATTTAAACTGAGTTTCACAACTGCTTCACAGCGTGGAGTTTGTGGCATCATATCAACTGGTTGAATATAATCCACTCGGTAAGTTGGGACAAGCCGCGCTAAATTACGGGCGAGTGAAGCCATGTTGCAGGAAACGTAGGCAAATTTAGTTGGCTTTTCAGCGAGAATCTGATCAATTAATTTTTGGTCCAGCCCGGTGCGTGGCGGGTCAACGACCAAAGCGTCAAAGTGACGGCCTTCAGCACGCCACTTCGGAAGTAAGTCTTCGGCTGAGCCGACCTCATATGTGGCATTCGTAATGCCGTTCAGCTCTGCATTACGGTTGGCGTCCGCCACTGCCTCGGGAATAGTTTCCATGCCAATGACTGCTTTTACTCGGTTAGCGAGTGCCAAACCGATGGTGCCAATCCCAGCATAGGCATCAACTAAAGTGTCATCGCCAGACAGTTCCATGGCTTTAGCCGCTTCTTCGTATAATGTTTCTGTTTGGTAAGGGTTCAATTGAAGAAACGAACGGGCTGACAAAATAAAGTCAAGGCCCATCAAACTTTCGGTAATGTAATCTTTCCCAGCGAGGTTAATGGTCTCTTCGCCCCATACAAGTGGCGTATCTCCTGGATTAATATTTTGCATGACTGAAGTTACTTGAGGAAACTGCTCTTCAATAAAGGTGAGCAGTAGGTGCTTCTTCAGTAACTTTTTGCTATTAGTAATAAAGGTAACTTGGAGTTCGTGAGTGGCCGCTGATTCACGAATGACGATGGTCTTGAGAATTCCACTATTATTCGTTTCATCGTAAAGTGGGATGTTTAATTCGGCGACTTTCTGTACTAAGGGCCGCATGACCTCCATAATACCGGGCATTTGCACCGCACAGGTTTCCATATCGACGACCTCATGAGTGCCAGATTTGTACAACCCGGCGACGACCTGACCATTTTGCTGGCGAATTTGAAACTGGGCCTTGTTTCGGTAACCATATTGGTGTTCGGAACCGATCGTCTCGCGGACAGGGTAGTGGCGGTAACCCAGCGGTTTGAATTTAGCCAGGCTTTCTACCACCATTTTGCGTTTATAACGGAGTTGAGCCGGGTAGCTTAAATTTTCAAATTCAAAGCCACCGGCTTCCATGACGTAATCATCGCGTGGTTCAACCCGGTCAGGGTTGGGCTTTTTCAATCGATGAATTGTCGCTTCGAGGTAACGAGGATGAACCTTTGTCACCTCCGCAACGATAACCTCGTTAGGTAGCGCGCCAGGGACAAAGCAGACCTTGTGTTTAAAATAGCCAATTCCTTGACCTTCCACTCCTAATTTTTTAATGGTCAACGGGAACCGATCACCAACCTGAACTTCTACGGGTTCTTGAGTGTGGGAATGACGTGGTTGTCGTGAACGCTTGTTGAATGGTGCAGACATGTGAAAGCCTCCTTTTAATCGTGATGATAACGATTTTCTATTTTAGCACATTTTACCCACAAAAAAATTTGCAAAAGGGTATTGACAGATTATTAAAATTTAATTAGAATGTTCACATAAATTAATTATTCGAACACAATGAGAAAGAAGAGTAGGTGTGCTAAACCGCAAGCGAATCCCGTTTGGTGAGAGGGGAACGGTGATTAGTTCATCGAAAATCACTTTCGAGTCTGGATTGTCCAAGGTCCAGTGGTATGACACCCATTACCGTGTTAGCGTATCGCAGAATGATTTCTGCTGCACGTATTAAGGTACTGACAGTAATGTTAGTATAACCAAAGGGTGGTACCGCACACAGTGTCCCTTGACTGAGCAAATGCTTGGTCAAGGGACTTTTTTGTTGGGTTCGGAGTTAACTGATTTGCAATATTGGAGGGAAAAATATGGATGATTTAGCATCACACAAGTTAACGACGAAACAATATTTAGTCGTCAGTTCGCTACTATTTGGTTTGTTCTTTGGGGCCGGGAACCTGATTTTCCCTCTGCACCTCGGACAGTTAGCTGGTGGCCACTGGGTTGGGGCCACGGTTGGTTTTCTATTGACGGGGGTGCTATTACCACTACTGTCAGTGCTGGCAATTGCGGTCACCTGTTCAGAAGGGGTTTATGACATCGGTCGTCCGCTGGGGGTTAGTTTTGCACTTGTGTTTATGGTTTTAATCCACGCCACGATCGGACCACTCTTTGGAACACCGCGGACGGCTTCCGTTTCCTTCACGGTTGGGGTGGCACCGTTTGTTCCTAAAGCGGATCAAAAACTCGCCTTATTAGTCTTTTCAGCCGTCTTCTTCTTGTTGGCATTTGCATTTTCCTACCGTGAAAATGATATTCTTTCGAACGTTGGTAAAGTTTTAAACCCAATGTTTTTGGCATTACTATTTGTGATGTTCATGGTGGCGTTCTTGCGGCCGATGGGGAACCCAATGACAGCTCATGGTACCGCTGCTTACCTGCACGCATCAGTGGTGAATGGGTTCTTACAAGGGTATAACACGATGGATGCGCCAGCTGGGCTAGCCTTTGGAGTCACGGTGGTTCATGCGGTGCGTCAAATGGGTCAAAAGCGTGAGAAAGATGTGGCCAAAGTGGTTGGTAAGTCCGGCGTCTTAGCCATGAGTATGGTGGCCTTGGTATATGTCTTGCTAATCGTAGTGGGTGCAATGTCACTGGGCCACTTTAAGTTATCTGCTGATGGTGGGGTGGCCTTTACTCAAGTGGTTAATTACTACGGTGGGGCTTTTGGTCAAGTTGTTTTAGCTGTTTTGATCACGGTCACTTGTTTAACCACTGCTGTGGGGCTCGTGGCGGCCTTTGCACAAGATTTCCATAAGCATTTCCCTAAGGTTTCTTACCACACTTGGTTAGCATTAACGACCTTGGCTTCCTTCTTGGCAGCTAACTTTGGCTTAGACACGATCATCTCTTGGTCAACGCCAATGTTAATGTTCCTTTACCCATTGGTTCTGGTATTGATCCTTTTATCGGTATTCTCACCACTGTTTAATCGTGACGGTGCAGTTTACTTCTTTGTGGTCTTGTTTACGGTGGTGCCTGCTTTATGTGACATGGTAGTCACTTTCCCGAAGGTAGTGAGTGCAAGTGCCTTTGGGAAAGGCGTGGCAGCCTTCCGGGAACACTTACCATTAGCTAGCCTGGGCTTATCCTGGTTAGTTCCAGCCTTAGTTGGGTTGGTATTAGGTTTAGCAGTTCACTTCTACCGTGTCCGGGTTCGGACGGCGGCAATGGATAAAGATTAAAGTATGCAAAAGGCGCAGCGTCACAGAATTGACGTTGCGCCTTTAGTGATTATTTGATGTGATGTTCACTCTTGAATTGTTGCAAATTCTTTTGGGTTGGCTTTAAATTCAACCAATCCTTCGAGAGGAAGGCATCATTCATCTTGTAATTCGGTTGTGGCTGTTTCTTTTCTAAGAATGGTGCGGTTTGCCGATCAAAGTCAACCCATCCGGCCCAGCCGATATGGATAGTGTCTTGCATAAAACCATTTTCGCTTCCCTTGTGGGAGTAATCAATAATGTTATTGAATCCTTGGGCACGAAGTTGGGTTTTAATCTTGCGAACGGTTTGGTAGTACATCTTCATTGGCATGCCGGTATGTTTTTCCCATTTTGCATTGACCGGAGTAATCATGAAAATGACGTTGGTATTTGTCCGTTGGAACTGTTTTAAGACAACTTCCAAGTCGCCGTATTCTGGCGATTGCGTGTAATTAAAATGCCGTTGTGAATCAGCGGTCCGTTTAATCTTGCCACGCATTCGCTTGTTGTAGAAGGCGTTCAGCACCCCAAACGGGTTATTGTTAGAAGCCTGATCATGTTCTTTAACCGCGTTGGCAGATAAGTCCGCATAATTTAACTGGTTGGGCAGTAATTTGATTTTGGGCTTAATCCGGGTGTCGTAGTTATCTTTAATAAAGAAACCGGAAAATAAATTATCCTCGTGGTGGAGGAGGGTGATTTTAGAATTGATGACAAAGCGGTCCCATTTACTGAGGGACTTTCCTTGACTAATTTTAGTGGCATAGCTACCAACTGAACCGTCATGGCCGAGTAATTGGAGCAAGCGTTTAGCAGTATAGCGGTCGTATGGTGATTTTGGGTTAGCTTGTTGGACCCACATTAAATTAGCATAGGAACCGTTATAGTACTTAAAAGCGGAAGCCATGACCCCTTGTTTAACAAACCATTGGGGGGAAATGACGAAAACTGCTTTTTTATTCTGCATTTGTTTGGACATCATTGTCATATTAAATAGTTGGGGAAGCGATTGAGTCCCCCGTGATCCAAACAGGAACGGCCGGTATGAGTGGTACTTGGCTGCCATGACGGCAGGGTGATACCGGTCCATCCGGTTAAATTCACTGGAGCCAAAGAATGGGACGTATTTAGTATGACGGTCACTTAAGGCTTGGACCTTTAACGAGCGGTTTTTGAAAACCGTTGGGCTGAGGGAAACGGCAGCCTTTTGCTCGGTCTTAGCAGAGTGATGACCTGACCAAGGCAAGCAAAAGAAAATAAATACTAAAACTAAAGCAACAATCACTGGGCCAAAGATTGACCACAGCTTTTTCTTGTTAGTCATTTTGTAATTCCTTTACCCGATCAGTAATCTTATCAACAGAACTCCAGGCACTCCGGTCAAATTCAGAAACTGGGACTTGGATGTCAAATTCGTCTTGAAGTGACAGTAAAAATTGAACGGTGGCCATTGAATCAAGTAAACCATCAGCGTAAAGGTCAGCACTTGTGTCAGCAAAATCACTTGCGTCACGGCCAGTTGCTTGTGCTAATAAATCTTGAATTTGTTCTTTCATGATAAAATCCTCCAAATAGATATTAATTACGTATTATTTCATTGCTGCGGGACTGAACCATAGGGTATTCAAGAACCCACAGAAGATTAAGAAACCAAAGACAACAAAGTTAAATGTGATAAACCCAGCGATAAACTTCGTCAGTTTTGTGGATTTTAAATTCTTGAAGTGTTTTCGTTTATACCGCAACCACCAATCGTTGGTTACAAGGGCGAAACCATGCAAGAACCCATATAGGATATAATACCACGTTACCCCGTGCCAGAATCCCATCACGACCATGTTTAACATGTAGGCGATGGAAGACAGGACATTCCGGTTTTTGAACCAGCGTTTCTTAGTTGCTAAGAATACGAACCGCATGAAAATATAATCACGGAACCAGAATGAAAGGGTCATATGCCACCGGTTCCAGAATTCCTTGATATTCTTGGAAAGGAATGGCTTGTTGAAGTTCATTGGGGTTTCAACACCCATGATGTAACTGATGGCAACGGCAAACAGTGAGTAGCCGGCAAAGTCGAAGTACAGATCACCAGTGTAGACATAGGCGACTCCGGCAACCCACCATGAAAGGTGAGGAGCGTGCGCCATCGCCTGCTGTTCAACGTATGGTAACCACCGCTGAGCAAAGAAGTAGTCAACAACAAATTTATAAACGAACCCGATGAAGAGGTACAAAACGGCCTTTTCGAGGAGGCTCAGATATTTTTCCCGACTAGGGACCTTCTGGTAATCCTTTGAGAAACGCCGGTACCGGTCAATTGGCCCAGAGGTGATGGTTGGCATGAAGGCCATGAAGCGGATGAATTTCCACCAGTTAATATCCTTAATCGCGCCATCACGGGTTTCGATGATCGTTCCCGCTGCCCGGAAGGTTAAGTACGAAATCCCTAAAAAGCCGAGCAACGAATTATGACCAACCATTGCTGGAGTAAATTTCACGATGATGATTGGTAACAGGGATAAGAAGACGGTCACGTAAAAGACCATACTGTTGTTTTTCTTTTGCCGGTAATGGAAATACCACATCACTAGACAAGTTTGATAGATAATGTAGGCGATTAACGATAACGCCTGCTTATAGTCGTGGCCATCAAACATGAAGAAAATGAAGATGAAGCTAATTAATGCTTCGTACCACTCGAACCGTTTTCCAAAGTACAAACCGATCCCCATTGGTAACAAGGCAATCAGCAAGTAGATAAAGTAGGTTGGTGTGCCGTATGCAGAAAAGTTCGGTAAGCTTGCAAACCAATTAACCATTATTTGTTAGCCTCCGCAATCAATTCCTTAACAGCAATCTTGCCATTGGCGGAAGTTGGGTAACTATCAACATAGATAAATTGGGTTGGCATCATGTAATCCATGATCTTATCAGCCAAACTGCTGCGAATGGCCTTTGTTAATTCGGCTTCGGTTGCGAAATCATTTGGTTGGGCAATGACATAAGCAATCAAATGGGTTGCTTTACCATTTTTATCGTACTTCGGTACCGCAACAGCTTGCTTGATGTATTGACTCATTTCCAAGCTGGACCGGACTTCATCTAATTCAACCCGGAAACCATGAAGCTTAATTTGGAAGTCCATCCGCCCAATGATGTGGCGAAGACCGTCAGCTGAGATGTATCCCGCATCACCGGTCCGGTAGGACTGTTGACCATTAAACTTAAAGAAGTTTTTGGCAGTTTTTTCGGGATTATTGAGGTAGCCGGCGGCCACGCTGTCACCGGAGATGATGATTTCACCGTGTTTGCCAGGTTCAGTAATTTGCTGGTTACCATCCCAAATGGTAGTTGTCACACCGGGTTTATCATAGCCAATTGGCAACCGCTTGGTGTTCTTGACCATTTCCTTAGTAATCTCACAACTAGTAACGGCCACGGTTGCCTCAGTCGGTCCGTAGGTGTTGTAAATATGGGCATTTGGGAACTTTTGGAAAAGTCGCTTAACCGTTGAAACGGTCAGTTCTTCACCACAGAAGACGAATTTTTCAAGGTCGGGCATTTTTTCGGCATTAAAATCAGGACTAAGTAACAGTAATTCCGCAAAGGAAGGGGTCCCGAAGAAAACGTTGATCTTGAGATCTGGTAAAACCTTAAAGAGTTGACCAAAGTTTTGAACGACCTTTACCGGAATGGCCTTCACGGTTGCTCCAGAGAGCATCCCAACTAACCAATAGAAGTGGGAAATGTCAAATGAGAACGGTGGTTGACCAAGGAACGTGGCTTCGTGCGGAAGGTTAAAGTCGTCACCTAACATCCAGTTGGCAAAGCTCGTGATGTTGTTGGCGCTAATTTCGATTCCTTTCGGTGAACCAGTAGTGCCGGAAGTGAACAAGATGTAAAAGGTGTCATCATCCTTAACTTCGTGGCTCAATTGGTAGGAAGTTTTTTTATCCATAATTTGTTGTAATTCAAAGAGGTTGAGAACCTGACCATCATAATCGAGGTCTTGGTCAGGAAATTCATCAACTGCCACTACTAGTTTAGGTTGGGCAGTGTTAATGATGGATTGCATTCGTGGTAAAGCAGAGCCCGTTTCGACGGGAATATAGGCGTGCCCAGCTTTTAAGCCTCCCAAGAAACCAGCAACCATTTCAAATTGGTGGTCGCCGTAAAACATAATCGGGCTGCCCGCTGGAATGTTACTACTATCTAACCAAGCAGCAAATGAGTTGGACGCAGTAATTAAATCTTCATAAGTATGTGTCGTGCCCATTTCATCGAAATATACTTTATCAAGATGTTGTTGAGCACTTTGATCAATTTCAGAGACAATATTTGTAACCAAAACTCTTTCCTCCATTAAAATTCGTTATAAATGAATGGGGCTTGCCCAGCACCAAAGTAACCATACAGGTAAATCAAGGCTACTAATACAACGAAATAAAAGATTGTCTTCAGAATAAAAGAAGATACTGGATGATCTTTAAGCATTGCTATGCCATCCTTTCGTGGACAAAAAATAAGGGGGTCATTTCAACATTAATGAGAAATCACCCTATTTTTAAAATATCATTCGATATTATACAGCAATGAACTGGCAGGTGTAAACGAATGCGAACAAAGAAATAATGATCCTTAAGCGGATGTTTTATCGCTGCTACGATTTTGTTATAATTGGCCCTGAAAGCAAACGAATGTTTGGAGGAAAAACCATGCGCTTTTTACATACTGGTGACTGGCATATCGGTAAAAATTTGGCTGGCTTTAATCTCTTGGCTGACCAGCACGCCACCTTTGAAACAATTCTGCAAATTGCTAAAGATGAACAGGTCGATGCAATGGTAGTGGCGGGCGACCTTTATGATCGCTCCATTCCTAGTGAAGCAGCGATTCAAGAATTGTCCAATCAATTAACGACGATCAACTTAAAGCAACAGCTTCCCCTCTTGGCCATCAGCGGTAATCATGATTCGGCGACCCGACTAGGGGTTGGTCGGCAGTGGTTTACTAGTCAAAATTTCTATTTGAATACCGATTTCAATCAGGCGTTTTCTCCAGTCCAGATTGCAGATACCCAGTTTTATCTTTTACCATTTTTTGGGATTCAGGAAGTGCGCAATTATTTTCATGATGAGCGAATTCGCGATGTTAACAGCGCGATGAAGCGGATTGTTGCAGAAATGAGGAAATCCTTTGATTCGGCTCTCCACCAAGTCTTAGTGGCCCATTTCTTTGCTGCCGGTAGTCACCGCACGGCTGAATCAGAAACGATGATTGAAGTTGGAGGCCTTAGTGCCGTCGACACCTCATTACTTCACGACTTTGATTATGTTGCCTTAGGACACCTTCATAATCGGAACGCTTTGCATGAAGAACGGATCCGTTACAGTGGCTCGCCGATGAAGTTCTCGGTTTCTGAAGCCAAGATGGAGAAGGGCGTTTGGATTGTGGACACAGCTCCATTTACGATTAAGTGGGTTCCAATTGCTCCTGTTCATGATATCCATATTTTGGAAGAGTCGATGAAGACACTGACTGATCCAGATTTTGCCCAGCAATTCCCCCGGGACGATTACTATGCAATCCGCTTACTGGATCGGGAAATCATTCCGGATGTGATGAATCGCTTACGCGAGTATTATCCACAGATTCTGAACTTAGGACGTAAGTATGGCTTTGAGAATCCACAAACAGCAGCACGCCAAATTGAACAACAGCTGGCTCCAGACCAACTGTTTGAAAATTTCTTTGAACAAACCCTGGGGCAAAAGCCCAGCACTGCCCAAATGAAATTAATTCACCAAACGTTAGAACAAGTAGAGAAGGATAGACGATAATGCAGCCAATAAAACTTCGCCTCCGATATTTTGGGCCATATCGGGATCAGCTAATTGATTTTACGAAACTTAACCAGACACCGATTTTTTTAATTAGTGGGAACACTGGGAGCGGAAAAACGACCATTTTTGATGCGATGTGTTTTGCGCTGTTCGGTCAAACGACGAATGATCAGGACCGTGATGCGGCGGCATTGCGCTCGGATTTTGCCCCTGATGATCAAGAAACTATTGTGGAGTTTACCTTTGCTCATCAAGGAAAGACCTACCAAATTACTAGGAAGCCTAAACAAACGCTAGTGGGGCGAGGGGACAGGCTTGTGGAACACGGCACCAAAGTCAGCCTGGTTTATCCGCTAGAAAGCGATCAACCTGAAGAAATTACAAAAGTTAGTGAGGCCAATGCTTACATTGAAAAACTATTAAATTTAACCCGGACCCAATTTAAACAAATCATTTTATTGCCACAGGGGAAATTTCGCCAATTTTTAGCATCCAGTAGTAGCGACAAAGAAGCGTTACTCAGAGATCTATTCGATACCAACCTATATGAACAATGGACTCAGGTGTTAAAGCAGCGTTTAGCTGAGCAACGAAAACAAAATCAAACCGTAGCAACGAAGATTACCACTTTGAAGGAGAATTTGAGTGATGTTAACAGCCAACTTTCAGCGGATGAGTGGCGTCACCAAGTTCAGCAGTTATTGGCGGCAAAAGAACAGGATCAACAAAATATTTCCCGGGAAATTAATACTGTTCAAGATCATTACCAAGTATTACAAAAGCGCCTCAATCAAGAACAATCTCTCCGAAAAGCCATTCAAGATCGTCAAAAAACAAGGCGAGAATTAGATCAATTAAATCAACAGGCTGCGCAAATAGCTAAAATTAAAGAAATGATTGGCCGCTTAACATGGTATCGCGAACACCAAACGGCTTATAATGATTGGCAAAATTTGGTAACGAAGTTAGGGCAACAGCGGCAAATGATTGCTGATGAACAGAAAAATCAACAGCAACTAACTTCGCAACAGCAAAAGATAGCAGAACGTTCAAACAAGTTAGAATTACAAGCGGCTGAAATCAATCAAATTCAGGAACAAAAGAATGTTTTGAAAAATCAGTTGCCCCTCTTTGCGCAACAAACGCGGCTCGCTGAGCAGGTTATTGACCAGCAAAAAGTGGTCAAGCGGTTACAAGCTAAACTGACAAAACATCAAACCATTGTCGATCAATCTCAGGAACAATTAGGGCTGAATACCCAAAAATTGACAGCGATGGACAATCCAACTGATCAACAATTAGCGCTGACGAATTCCCAACACCAACTACAAAGTGGTCAGAAATTGTTGGATGATTATGATGAAGATTATCAACGAGAACAGCGGTTGGCTAAACAGGTTGAGAACGTTCATAAAGAATTAACGGAGCAGCAAAAATTAACGGCGCAAGCAGAAACTGATTACGACGATTTAAAGGATGCCCATGCAAGAAGTGAAATCGCCCGTTTGGCCAAGAATTTGAAAGACGGAATCCCTTGTCCGGTATGCGGTTCAACGACCCACCCATGCCCGGCAGTCGTGACGACTGATCGGGTCGTCTCCAATACAGAAGTTGAGGCTGCTAATCAACGATTAAGTCAACTTCAAGAAAAAGCGGCCGCGTTAACGTCACGTCGTACTGAATTGCAAAAACAAATTCAACAGTCTCAAGCGGATCAACGTAAGCAATTACAAGCGTTGACTACTTTAATTGGCGCGGATATTAACACAAGTGAGGAAGCTCATCAGTGGCTGGCAAATACCAAAGGACAAGTTCAGAATGATACAACGCGATTTGCCAAGTCAGCAGCTCATTATCAGAAGCTCCAGACCGAACAGGAGCAATTGACGACTATCGTCGCTGAATCTCAAAAGGTAGTTGAAAAGCTCCAGGCGCAACTCCATCCAGCGGAAATGGAGATGAGTCGGTTAAAGGCGAGTCTCACGACGACCGAAAAAAACCTGCCAAGCGAATTTTCGGATGAGGTGGCGGCCACAAAGCAGCTAGACAAATGGCAGCGAAGCATTACGGATTATAACGAAGAACAGACTCAAGTTCGCCAATTGCAAGGCCAACTAAGTGAACAACTAGCTGCTAGCAAAACAAAACTCACCAGTGCCCAGCAACAAGTAACTTCAGCTGAACAACAAAGTGCCAAGTTGAAAGAGCAGCTATTGGCAGCGCTCAGTGATTTTTCAGCGGACCTGACTTGGGATTTTTGGCAGTGGGCAACGGACCACGTTTCGCAATTAACGAGTTACCAAGAACAAGTTCAAAAATATCAAGAACGACAAGCACGGCTGAATTCACTGCTTCACCGTTTTAACCAACAAATTGGTGATCGTCAACCACCGGAAATTGAGCAAACCACGGCTGAATTAACCCAGGCTTCTGAGCAGCTCAACCAACTCCAACAACGATCCGGTGAACTACAAAATGAATTAAAACAGATTCACTCCGTGGTTGATCAAATTACGGAACTAACTACTCAACAAAACGCAGAATTAGCAAAGATTCAGAATTTACAAACCCTTAGTGATGTCATGAGTGGCAATACTGATAATAAATTAAGTTTGGAACGTTACGTTCTGCAGTCTTATTTAACCGAAGTGTTGCAAGTAGCAAATATTCGGCTGGCATCACTTACGAATGGGCGGTATGCATTTAAACTAAGTGATCAGCAGGGCCGCGGCAATGGTACGAAGTGGAGTGGCTTGGAAATTAACGTCTATGATGATAATGCGGGCCAAGAACGGAGTGCTCGGACCCTTTCCGGTGGTGAAAGTTTTATTGCCTCATTAGCCCTGGCGCTTGGCCTTGGAGAAGTAATTCAAGAGCGCAGTGGTGGAATCCAAGTCGATGCCTTGTTTGTTGATGAAGGCTTTGGTTCTTTGGATCAGGACGCGTTGCAGCAAGCATTAAATGCGCTTGCTTCGATTCAAGGTTACAAGATGATTGGGATTATTAGTCACGTGACGGAATTAGAGCAAGCGGTGCCGAACCAGTTGGAAGTAATTTCAGATCACGGGGTTAGCCATATCAAGTACCATGAAGAATAAATTAGTGAATTCAATTGCCAAATAATGTGGAATGTAATATCATAAGGGCCATAAATAAACACGGATGCATTTTAAGTAGGTTCACAGAGAGCTAGCGAGTGGTGTAAGCTAGCAACCGAAACTCCGGTGCATGAAATGTGGGCAGGTAATGCTGCACGGTGAATGGCCGTTATCCATTTCGAGGGTGACAATTTGATTGTCAAACTTGGGTGGTACCGCGGAACAAGAGCCATTTCGTCCCAAAATATATGGACGGAGTGGCTCTTTTTGATTTGATTGGAGGAAAAACGATGTTAGACATTAAGAAGATTCGTCGTCAACCAGATTGGTTTAAGGAAAAGTTGGCAACCCGGGGAATTAAACCGGAAGAAATTGATGAAGTCCTGGAATTGGATAAGAAACGTCGGGAATTACTTCAAAAGGTAGAAACTCTCAAGGCCCAACGGAATGCGGCATCAAAGAAGATTGGTGAAGCTAAGCGTAATGGGGAATCTGCTGACGAAGCCATTAAAGAAACTCGTGAATTAGGTGACCGAATTAAGGAACTTGATGAGCAAGTAGAAGCTAATGACAAAGTTTTTGATGATAAGATGTCACGCTTGCCTAATGTTCCCCATGATGGTGTTCCAGTTAGCTTAACAGAAGAAGGCTCGGTTGAATTACGGAAGGTTGGTCAAATCCGTGACTTTGGTTTTGAACCTAAGCACCACTGGGATATCGGTGAAAACCTTGGCATTTTAGACTTTGATCGAGCTGGTAAGGTTTCTGGGGCCCGGTTTGTGTACTACCTTGGCTTAGGGGCGCAACTCGAACGTGCCGTTTATAACTTTATGTTGGATGAACACATGAAGGACGGTTACACTGAAGTGATTCCGCCATATATTGTGAATGCCGATTCAATGTACGGAACTGGTCAATTCCCGAAATTCAAAGAAGGGGTTTACCAAGTTAACGGTGAAGATATGACGTTAATTCCGACTGCGGAAGTTCCGTTGACGAACTATTACCGTGGGGAAGTGATTCCAACCGAAGAATTACCAGTTTATGTCACTGCTTTAACGCCATGTTTCCGTTCTGAAGCAGGGGCTGCTGGCCGTGATACCCGGGGATTAATCCGGATGCACCAATTTAATAAGGTGGAAATGGTTAAGTACACGAAACCAGAAGATTCGTGGGATGAATTGGAAAAGATGACAGCAAATGCTGAAAATATTTTGAAGAAGCTGAAGTTGCCATACCACGTTATTACGTTGACCACTAGCGATATGAGTTTTACGGCCTCTGAAACGCACGATTTGGAACTCTGGATGCCTGCACAAAACAAGTACCGTGAAGTTTCCAGTTGTTCAAACTGTCTTGACTTCCAAGCACGGCGGATGCATACGCAATACCGTGATGAGGACGGTAAGCTTCAATACGTTCACACCCTGAACGGTTCAGGATTGGCCGTTGGTCGGACTGTCGCAGCCATTTTAGAAAATTACCAAAATGAAGATGGCTCAGTCACAATCCCTGAAGTATTGGTACCATACATGCATGGGGTTACTAAGATTACGAAGGAAAATGCTGTTCCATTCCGGAACAAAAAGTAAATTGAAATTGACTAAAGGAGCCTGCCGGATCGGTTGGTTCTTTTTGTTTTGAGAGGCCCAATGACCGATTTTTTGACACGATCAAAATAAAGTCAAAAAAATTTAACAAAAAGGGTTGTATTTTTTTTGACCTATGATATTATTATAGACGTCAAGAGGAATTGACCCGTTGGTCAAGTTGGTTAAGACACCAGCCTTTCACGCTGGTAACGTGAGTTCAAATCTCGCACGGGTCATTAGTAAAAGGCTACTTGTTTTCGCAAGTAGCCTTTTTTTACGAATTCGTTAATCTGTGAGTCTTACAAGTATAGGAGTATATAAATGAAATCGACAAAAAATTTGTTGGGGCGGAGTGCCTTCGATCTTAGCGAGACAAAGTATTTTGAGTCTGTTTCAGTAAAAGATATTGCCTCACACGCTCAGGTTGAACGCCAAACTTTTTATTATTATTTTTCAGATAAGTACCAGTGCTTGGCCTTTTATTTACAACAATGGGGGAAACTTCTTGCGGAGCGGGATGGTTCCACTAATTTAGAGCAACATCTCCTGAACTTACTTGACGTAATTCGTAAACACAAAGAAGCAATTATTCATATTACCTACGGTGACCAAGGTTACTCCTTGCTGAGTGCCTTTCTCGACACCGCTTTAAACCAATTTATCCTTCAAAGTGAGGGCAAGAAGCCTACTGATTCACTTGATAAGGGAGCACAATTTTTTGCTTATGGAATTCACGGAATTATTATTGAATGGATCAAGAATGGCATGAGCGATGACCCTTCCACACTCCTGTCTAAAACATTACCAACCTCAACAGAAAGCGTTGATCGACTGTTCTCTGAAGCTTAAATTTTATACATTTTAACCGAAATGTATATATCTTCTCCTTCCGGTAACGGTTACAATAAAATCGTAATCAGATTAATGGATATCCCTGGTTAATGTATTATTTCTGCAATCACAATAGCGCTCATGTGATGGTAGTGAATAAAAGTAGGAGATGGATTATTTTGGCTGAAAATAAACAAGAAGCCACGGACTTAAAGGCAGTCAACCAGATTACTGGTTTCCAACTGTTTTCCATGACCACTTCGATGGTTATGACCGTCTACGGATTTGCTTCATTTGCTAAGCAAGGCGCTACGGCGTTCTTCTTCCTGTTCTTAGCTGGTATTTTATGGTTCTTACCAGTTACTCGTGCCGCCGGTGAAATGGCCTCAGTTGATGGCTGGTCTAAAGGTGGTGTGTTTACCTGGGTTGGCCACATGTTTGGTGATAACTCTGGTTTTACTGCATTGTTCTATCAATGGGTCCACATTACCGTTGGTATGAACACGATGATGATGTTCATTATTGCTTGTTTCTCAGCAAGTTTGAGCTGGTCAGGCATGTATGACAACGTCTGGATTCGTTACATTTTCATTTTGATCATTATTTGGGGACTTATTGCTCTTCAACAACGTGGTACTAAGTTCACTGGTAAGATCGCGCAATGGGGATTTACATTAGGTGTTATTATTCCAGTATTCTTCTTACTTTTCCTGTTTGCGGCTTACCTCTTAACTGGTCACCACATGTTGATCACGATTAACTGGCACACGATTTTCCCTAAGTCCTGGACCGGGAGTGTGTTAGTTGGATTTGTTCCGTTTATTTTAGCTTTCGCTGGTGCTGAAGGTTCTGCTCCTCACGTTAAGAACTTGAAGGACCCAAAGGCTTACTCTAAGGTTATGTTAGCATTAGCAATTGCCGCTATCTGCTCCGATATCATTGGTTCAATGTCAATTGCTGCAACGATTCCTAACGACCAAATTCAATTGAGTAACGGAATTGTTTTCGCTTACGGTTCCCTTGCTTCAATGTTCCACATGTCAGGTATTTTCATTCAAAAGTTAACTGGGATTCTGTTAGCACTTGGTGTGCTGGCTGAAATCAGTAGCTGGGTTGTTGGTCCAAATGCCGGGATGCACGAAGCTGCTCAAAAGGGCTTCCTTCCTGCACGGTTTGCTAAGTCTAACAAGAACGGTATTGGTACAAATGTCATGATTCTTCAAGGGATCATCGTATGTATCGTTGGTGCATGGTTAACCTTCGGTGCTGGTGGTAACAAGAACGATATCAGTTTCCAAACTGCCATGAGTTTAACTGTTGCCATTTACCAATTGATGTACTTGATGATGTTTGCAGCATACTTCAAGTTGGTTAACAAGCATGATGACTTACACCGGACTTGGGTTGCTTCACGTTCTAAGTTAATGAAGAACTTATACGCAATCTTTGGTTTCGTATTAAGTGCATTTGCTTTAATCGTTACCTTCTTCCCACCTGCAGGCTACTCCACGGCTCAACAACACACTTACTTAATGCTGTTGATTGTTGGTTTCGTCATTGTCTTCATTGTTCCATTTATTATGCTTCGTTACCGTAACAAGTGGACTAAGCAAGTCAAGGACGCCGGTCTGTTTGATGATGAAGATTAATTATTAATTTAAGTTGATTTAGATTATGAAACCCTGAAAGGGGGAATTGGAGAACGAAGTTAGTAGTTGTCTGATTTGAAAAAGTAGTAGTCACATGTTTGTTACTATAGGTTTTACACAAAAGGAGGGGAAGGAATTAGTTGGCTACTAATTCCGAAACTAATATGGCTGATATTAATGACGCTTTAGAGCAAAACTGGTTAGGTAGCGTTGAAGCTGGTGAACATTTACCAGAAGAAACGATGCCAGAAAAGGCAATGAACCCAAACGTTGCTGAACAATTGATTCAACACTTCCGTTTGAACGAAGCAAAGGCTAACCAAAACTTAGCAACCTTCTGTTCCACCCAAATGGAACCACAAGCTGACAAGTTGATGGCTAGTGCAATGAACACTAACGCAATTGACAAGTCTGAATACCCAAAGACTGCCGCAATGGAAGACCGTTGTGCTGCTATGATTGGCCACATGTGGGGTATTCCTGAAAATGAAAAGTTCCGGAAGGACTTCATTGGTACTTCAACCGTTGGTTCATCTGAAGCATGTATGTTAGGTGGACTTTCCATGCTCTTCTCATGGAAGCACCGTGCTAAGGCTAACGGCATTGACATTGATGACCTTCACAACCACAAGCCAAACATGATCATTGGTTCTGGTTACCAAGTTGTTTGGGAAAAGTTCTGTACTTACTGGAACGTTGAAATGCGTCAAGTTAAGTTGGAACACGGTACTAATGAATCTAGCCTGAACATCGAAAAGGCAATGTCATTAGTTGACGAAAACACGATCGGGATTGTTGCTGTCTTCGGTATTACCTTTACTGGTGAAATTGATGACGTTCAAGCACTTGATGCTGAAGTTACTAAGTACAACGAAGCTCACAAGGACATGCCAATTAAGATTCACGTTGATGCTGCTTACAACGGTTTCTTTGCACCTTGGGTTGATGGCTTCAAGCCTTGGGACTTCCGTCTGAAGAACGTTGCTTCAATCAACGTTTCTGGTCACAAGTACGGAATGGTTTACCCTGGTTTAGGTTGGACGATCTGGCGTAAGAACGACTACGAACACCTTCCAAAGGAAATGCGGTTCTCCGTACCATACCTTGGTGGTTCAGTTGACTCAATCGCTATTAACTTCTCCCACTCCGGTGCTCACATTGTAGGTCAATACTACAACTTGATCCGGTTTGGTAAGGAAGGCTTCCGTGCCGTTATGGAAAACGTTCGGAAGGTATCTACTCACCTTAGTGAAGTTTTGAAGGCTACTGGTTACTTCGAAATGATCACCGATGGTTCTCTTCTTCCTATCAACACTTGGAAGCTTCGTGATGACGTTGATGTTAAGTGGAACCTTTATGACATGGAAGATGCCCTTCGTTCATACGGTTGGCAAGTTCCTGCATACCCACTTCCAAAGGATCGTGACGACGAAACCGTTGAACGGATCGTTGTTCGTCCAGGAATGGATATGACGATTGCTGATGACTTTGCTGAAGACCTTAACCAAGCCATTGCTGACTTGAACAAGAAGTTCAACTAGTCATTTTAAGGGCACTCCTTAAATCAACAGTTAATTAATAACTCAAAAGCCTTTTGCGACGTTTGTCGTAAGGGGCTTTTGTCGTATTGCCGAATTATGTCAAAAGGGTTTCTCAAACATAATTTAGGAGCATTCTAATAAACTTTGCGATAGAGCTTTCAATTTTTTATACAGAATGTTAAAATAGTCATAAGTCTTATAGATGGGAAAATTCCTGTCCGTTTAAATAAGATTAATTTCTGATGGAGAGAGGATATTACTATGGATAAAAAGGTTAGAGTTCGTTATGCTCCAAGTCCTACTGGCTTCTTGCATATCGGTAATGCACAATCTGCACTTTTTAACTATCTGTTTGCTCGTCACTTTAATGGAACAATGGTTCTTCGGATCGAAGATACTGATATCGCACGGAATGTGCCACACGGTGAAGAGTCTCAGATGGAGAACTTGCATTGGTTGGGTGTTGACTGGGATGAAGGTCCAGATAAGCCAAATCCTAAGTATGCCCCATACCATCAAACTGAACGGAATAAGTTAGGAATTTACCACAAGTACGTTCAAAAGCTTTTGGATGAAGGTAAGGCCTACTACGACTACACTACTGAAGAAGAACTCCAAAAGATGCGTGACGAACAAAAGGCCAAGGGTGAAACCCCTCGTTACGATGGCCACTGGTTCGAAGCTAGTGATGAAGAAATCGCTGCTGCTAAGGCTAAGGGCATTAAGCCAAGTGTCCGTTTACACTTACCAAAGGATCACACTCTGGAATGGGACGATTGGGCTTTAGGTCACGTTTCATTTAACTCTGACAACCTTGGTGGGGACTTCATCATCGAAAAGAACAACGGGATGCCAACTTACAACTTTGCCGTTGTTATTGATGATTACCTGATGGACATCACCGACTGTCTTCGTGGTGCCGACCACATTGCCAACACGCCAAAGCAAATTGCTGTTTACGAAGCCTTAGGTGTTGACCACCCACACTTCTGTCACATTTCACTGATCTTCAACCCAGCTACTGGTAAGAAGTTGAGTAAGCGTGACAAGAACACCTTGCAATTCATTAGCCAATACCACCGTCATGGGTACCTCAAGGAAGCCATTTTTAACTTCATTGCCTTCCTTGGTTGGTCACCAGTTGGTGAAAAGGAAATCTACTCTAAGGAAGAATTGATCAAGGCTTACGATCCTAACCGGATGTCTAACTCACCTGCTTACTTCGATCAACACAAGCTTGACTGGATGAACGGTGAATACATCAAGAAGATGTCCGTTGACGAATTAGCTGACCGGATCATGACCTTAGTTCACGAAAACGATTCTGAAGAAGCTAACAAGCTCAACGACTTGAAGATGAGTGATGATGACCTTCGTGATCTTTTGAAGAAGGTTATCCACATTCACCAGCGTGATGTTTACAAGTTGATCGAAATCATGGATTACGCTTGGTTCTACGCTACTATCTTAGACCAAGACCTTTCCTACGATGACTTTGCTAACTTCGACAAGGATGAAACTGTGGCTGTCTTGAGCGGTATTAAGGACGCCGTTGCTGACTTGCCAGAAGGCACTACTCCAGAAGCCTTTAACGACCTGATCAAGAAGGTTGGTAAGGAAGCTGGCGTGAAGGGACAAAAGCTTTACTTCCCATTGAACATTGCCTTCACTGGAAAGAGCTCTGCTCCACAAATCAATGAAATTATGGCTGTTTATCCAGTTGATACAACTGTTAAGTTGCTCGACAAGGCCATTGCTTCATTAAACTAATCGAATATTAGTCTAAACCGGGTTACCCCAACGGGTAACCCGGTTTTTTGTGTTAGTAGTTTGTTTTGACAAATCGGGGAGGGCAGTTAAATGACTTCAAAAAAGTAAATTCAGCAAGCTGTTGAGATCGGTAAAGGCCCGTACAATGGCTATCTCACTTGCTGCCCTCAAGGCAACCCGTCAATCCATCCTGGTTGCTGGGGGAACGAATAAGTTACCAGCCATTAGAGCAGCTTTGAACGGGGGATATGCGAACGTTTTGGTTACTGACTTGAACGATGCAGAAGCGTTATTACGCGAACAGGAATAAGCAAAGGGTGACTCGTTGCTGAGTCACCCTTTTAATATCAAATTTATTCAAAGTAATTTAGGCCCATCGCGTCCTTAACTTCGTGCAAGGTTTGGTTTGCCACTTTATTGGCTTTTTCTGAACCCCGCTTTAGCATGTCGTAGACTGCTGGGATATCCTTGGCAAATTCAGCCCGGCGTTCCCGAATTGGCGTTAAATGCTCATTTAAGACTTCGAAGAGGTACTTCTTAATCTTAACGTCACCAAGGCCACCGGCCCGGTAATGTTCCTTTAATTCTTGAACCTTTTCTTTATCATCATCAAAGATGTCAAGGTAGGTGAAGACAATGTTGCCTTCGACTTGGCCCGGATCTTCAATGTGAATGTGATTTGGATCAGTATACATGGACATGACCTTTTTACGGAGCGTGTCTTCGTCATCTGAAAGGTAGATGGCATTACCAAGGGATTTGCTCATCTTGGCATTACCGTCGAGCCCTGGAATTCGTCCTTGACCCTTTGGTGGAAAGACCCCTTCAGGCTCTACCAAGACGTCGCCGTAAATGGAGTTGAAGGTGCGGACGATTTCCCGTGCTTGTTCCAACATTGGTTCTTGGTCATCCCCAACTGGGACTAGTTCGGCTTTAAATGCTGTAATGTCACAAGCTTGACTAACCGGGTAGGTTAAGAAGCCGGCGGGAATGGAACGGTTAAAGTTTTTTTGCTGAATTTCCGCCTTGACGGTTGGGTTCCGTTCCAAACGAGACACGGTCACCAAATTCAGGAAGTACATGTTTAATTCCGAAAGGGCCGGGATTTGTGATTGAACATAAATGGTGGACTTTTCTGGATCAAGACCGACGGCTAAGTAGTCGAGGGCAACTTGAACCAAACTGTTGTGGATCTTTTCTGGATCGCGGGCGTTATCAGTCAGCGCTTGTTGGTCCGCGATCATGATGTATGGATCATATTTACCGCTATTTTGCATCTTCACCCGTTCACGGAGGGAACCAACGTAGTGACCAATGTGCAAGTGACCAGTTGGCCGGTCACCAGTTAAGATTACTTTTTTCTCTGTCATATCATTCAATCCTTTCTATCATTACCGGGTAAAAGAAAATCGCCCCATTTTCCTAGTCGGAAAATAGGACGATTGACCGCGGTGCCACCTATTTTATGTACAAAAATGTACATCACTCATTAATTATTTAACTACTTCTGGCGGCTCCACTTCGCACTTCCGTAGACTTCTCTCAGCGGTTGTCAGTCATCTCTGTTGGTGGTTGTGCTACTATTACCACGTCTTCGAATTATTTAAATTGTAACCGATTTTAAAAATTGTGCAAGCTATTTATTAACTTTGGCGAGGGTGTAGTGCTTCTTACCACGCCGGACGACCACGTATTTACCATCAAAGTGATCAGCGGGATTGATTTCTGCATCGACGTCCGTGACCTTTTCACCATTAACGGTGATGGCCCCGTTCTTGACATCTTCACGGGCTTGCCGCTTGGATGGTTCAATTTTAGTATCCACTAACCAGTCAACGATGTTAGCAGAATCAGCTGAAACATCGACGGATGGAGCAGATTGGAAGGCTTGTTCGACGTCGGCGGTCGTCAGGTCTTGAATATTTCCCTTAAACAGCAATTGGGAAATTTCTTCCGCGTGCTTGGTAGCTTCTTCGCCATGGACAAAAGTGGTTACTTCACGGGCCAGTGTCCGTTGGGCTTCCCGCTTCCAGGGTTCCTTTTCGACCTTTTCGGCCAGGGCATTAATTTGGTCTTGGTCGAGGAAGGTGAAGTACTTCAGGTATTTAACAACATCACGGTCATCCTGGTTGAGCCAGAACTGGTAGAATTCGTAAGGTGAAGTTTTTTCTGGATCTAACCAAACGGCACCACCGGCAGTTTTGCCAAATTTCGTCCCATCAGCTTTGAGCATTAATGGGATCGTGAGGCCAAAGACCTTGGTTTCTGGACCTTCGATTTTGTGAATTAAGTCAATCCCGGAGGTGATGTTCCCCCATTGGTCAGAACCGCCGATTTGGAGTTGGACGTCATTGTTTTGGTACAGGTGCAGGAAATCGATCGCTTGGAGAATTTGGTAAGTAAATTCAGTAAAGGAAATCCCGTTTTCCAGCCGGCTCGCAACCACTTCCTTGTTTAACATCGTGTTGACGTTGAACAGTTTCCCGTAATCACGGAGAAATTCGATCATATTGAGCTTGGAAAGCCAGGTGTAATTATCGACGATGGTGAAGTTTTCGGTGCCGAAAAGCTTCTTCATTTGGTTCGTCAAGGCTTCCTTGTTGTGTTCCAATTTTGATGCGGATTGGAGTGTCCGTTCAGTTTTACGACCAGAAGGATCACCAATGGCCCCAGTTCCGCCACCGATGATGATGACCGGATGGTGGCCAGCTAATTGGAATCGTTTCAGCATCATAAATGGAATCAGGTGACCGATGTGGAGACTGTCACCCGTTGGATCAGTTCCACAGTACAGACTAATTTGTTTTTCATCGGTCAGCTTCCGCAAGCCTTCTTCATCCGTCACCTGGTTTAAGGCGCCCCGCCATTTTAATTCATCAACAATGTTCATAAATTGTCCCTCCAATTCAGTAACAACGAAAAAACGCCCCAAGACACTTAAGCCTTGGGACGAAGTGAACCGTGGTACCACCCATTTTCGTACGTTACGTACCTTAATTGACGTTATTTACAAGAGTATTGATTCATGCTTAACGAGCTGTAATTCACGAACTTGCTGTGGATTGGCTCACACATCACCGCCAATTCTCTAAGCCAGGGAACAAGTTGCTACTGAAACTCTGAATCAATCATTGTATGCATTAAACAATGTTTTAAATTAAAAGTCAAGCCACTAAAAATGGAAAAAATCCCCATGGAACCGGTTTAACGGCATTTGGAGCGTTGACAGATTATGAGAATTTAGTATAATAATGATTAACTTTTGATAAGAGCGACTTGCAGAGAGGCCAAGAAATGGTGAAACTTGGCCGTCGCAAAATGGCATTGACGCGTGAAATGGGTGGTTCCATTATTGACCAAGAGGTAGGCACTGAGCCTATAAAGATGGGTGGAACCGCGTTGACAGACGTCCCTGGTAAATGGATTACCAGGGGCGTTTTTGCGTTAGAAAGGAGTATTGCTGATGGATGAACAACAAGAACAAAAGTTATCACGCTCACTGAAAAGTCGTCATATTACGATGATTGCGATTGGTGGGGCCATTGGGACCGGACTTTTTCTGGGTTCCGGGAGTGCAATTAAAGCAGCAGGACCATCGATTATTTTGACGTACTTCATCGTGGGAATCTTTTGTTTTTTCATGATGCGAGCCCTAGGGGAACTGCTGCTTGCTGACACCAGTAAGCATTCATTTATTGATTCGGTCAAGGAATATTTGGGTGACCGAATGGAATTTATTGCTGGTTGGACGTATTGGTCGTGCTGGCTGAGTTTAGCGATGGCAGATTTAACGGCCACGGGGATTTATCTGAAATACTGGTTCCCAAACTTACCCCAATGGGTCGGGCCACTGGTGATCATTGTGCTCTTGATGCTGGTGAACATGGTCAACGTTGGTCTCTTTGGGGAACTCGAAACGTGGTTCTCTACAATTAAGGTTCTTGCGATTGTGGCGCTGATTGTAGTGGGATTGGTAATGGTGATTTTTCATTCACCAACCAAAACTGGTCACGCCAGTTTAATGAACTTAGTGAACTATGGTGGAATTTTTCCGAAGGGCGCCCTGGGTTTTCTAATGTCCTTCCAAATGGTTGTCTTCGCCTTTGTCGGCATTGAAATGGTTGGCTTAACGGCCGGAGAAACTAAGAATCCGCAAACGGATATTCCGAAGGCAATCAATACCTTACCAGTACGGATTGGTTTATTCTACATTGGGTCAATGCTTGCCATCATGGCAGTTTACCCATGGACAGATATTAAAACGAGCTCGAGTCCCTTCGTACAAGTTTTTGCTGGGATTGGCATTACCGGGGCGGCCGGGATTCTAAACTTTGTGGTTTTAACCGCGGCAATGTCTGCCACCAATAGTGCCATTTTTTCAACCAGTCGATCACTGTATTCATTGGCTACTGGCGGGAATGCACCTGCCCGGTTTAAAAAGTTGAGCGCTAAAGCGGTGCCGAATCAAGCGTTGCAGTTCTCATCATTGATTTTATTGATTGTCGTCATTTTGAACTACATCATGCCAGCGGGAATTTTCGAACTGGTCTCTGGAGTCTCAACAATCAACTTTATCTTTGTCTGGCTGTTTATTCTGTGGTGTCACATTAAATATCGGCAAAAGCACCCTCATGGGGTGGCTGAATTTACGATGCCAGGTTTTCCGTTCACCGATTGGCTCACAATGATTTTCTTCGTCGCTGTCTTAGTGATCCTGTTGTTTATCCCATCGACCCGGCCGGCGTTGATTGTTTCAATTTTATTTTTCGTTTGCCTTTTTGTAGCCTATTCCTTTGTTGAACGGCGGCAAAAAACTAACCAAAAATAGCGCTTCCATTGCTGCAATGACGGGAATCGGATTGATTTTTAAAATAGAAAGAATTATAATTAGATTGTGGAAAGATCAGTACTGTTGCATGATAACAACCTGTAAAGAGCAGGTAATTCTCTATCCCCCCACATCATATCAACATAAATAAGGTTAAAGACTAGTTGTCGAATTACTATGAGGGATGTCCCTCTTACCAGCAGTAGTAAAGTTACTTAATTGATACACGTTAAAATTTGTCACATACAAGTACGCAACGGCAGATAGTCTTTCCTCCCTAAAAAGAGGCGGAGTTATCTCCAGCCTCTTTTTTTATTTACTCAAATTGTAGTAAAACGGTATACTTAGTATTTTTATACATATTTAGTGAATAAATGAGACAATTTTGTAAAATTATATTTACACAATTGCAAACTTAATGTATAGTATTGATACAGACTATTACAAAATTTTTGTGATAGAGCTCGTAGTTGCAATTATTTTCTGTTTGTAGAAAGGTGTTGGAAAAATGTATCTTGCAATTAACATCCTTGGGTTAATTGTTTTCTTGTTTATTGGATTTTTATTCTCCAAAGACAAGAAAAACATTAACTGGAAGGCTGTTGCCATCATGGTGGTTATCAACATCATCTTAGCAGCCTTCTTAATTGGTTCGCCGATTGGTCGGCGTGGTGTTCAGGCGGCCGCCGATGGATTCGTTTGGTTAGTGAATGCCTCAGCTAAGGGGACTGTGTTCGCCCTTGGTGGTTGGTACGATGCCAAGAACCTGAACTTTATTTGTTCCGCTCTGATGCCAATTCTGATGGTTGTACCAATGTTCGATATCTTGACCTACATTGGGGTCCTGCCATGGATTATCAAGTGGATTGGTCGTGGATTATCATTCATTACTGGTCAGCCAAAGTTTGAATCATTCTTTGCTGTTGAAATGATGTTCTTAGGGAACACTGAAGTGTTAGCCGTTTCAGAATTACAATTGCAAAAGATGTCCAAGGCGCGGAACTTGACCATCGCCATGATGTCAATGTCTTGTATCACTGCCGCCATGGTTGGTTCTTACGTTGAAATGATGCCAGGTCGTTATATCTTAACTGCGATTCCGATTAACATCATCAACTCTTTGATCGCTACTAGTATCATGAACCCAGTCAATGTTGATCCTGAAGATGACACGATCGTGACTGTCAATGACACTGACGAAAAGAAGGAACCATTCTTCAGCTTCTTGGGTGACTCCATCCTTGGCGCTGGTAAGTTGATCTTGATCATCATCGCCAACGTTGTTGCCTTCGTTGCTTTGGCAGCCTTGATCGACAAGATCTTGGGCCTGTTCTGGAAGCCGCTTTCACTTGAAAGTATCTTGGGTGTTATCATGTTCCCATTCTCCTGGTTGATGGGATTAAACGTGCACGATGCATGGATCCTTTCTCAAAACATGGGGATGAAGTTGATCACCAACGAATTCGTTGTGATGGGTAGCATGACTAACAAGATCGCGCACTTCGATCCCCACTTCCAAGCGGTTCTGACGACGTTCGTGACATCATTTGCCAACTTTGGTACTTTAGGGATGATCATCGGGGCCTTCAAGGGCTTGGTTGACAAGGAAACTAACAACTACATTGCTCGTAACATTGGTTACCTGGTTCTTTCCGGGATCCTGGTTTCCTTACTTTCCGCAGCAATGGTTGGACTGTTCGTTTGGTAATTTAATAATTTTTGATCTGGAGGCTGGCGGGAACGACAGCCTCCTTTTGTAACTCGTGATTGGAACATGGAGGAAAATTAATGACTACCAAGATTATTATGGATACTGATCCAGGAATTGATGACGCAGCTGCATTAACGATGGCAATTAATAACCCTGACATCGATTTAAAGTTAGTGACTGCTGTTGCGGGGAACGTCAAGGTTGATAAAACGACTGCCAATGCATTAAAAATTATCCATTTCTTTGGCAAGGACAAAGAAATTCCGGTTGCAGCTGGGGCGGCAGAACCTCTGATTAAACCATTTGAAGACGCGGCCCGGATTCATGGTGAATCAGGAATGGAAGGCTACGACTTTGGCAATGATTACGGTCAACCAATTGCTAAATCAGCCGTTCAAGCCTTGCGTGATACGATCATGGCTGAAGACGAGATTACCTTAGTACCAACTGGTTCTTACACGAACGTGGCTCTCCTTTTAAAGGAATACCCAGAAGTAAAGAGTCATATTAAGCGGATCGTAGCCATGGGTGGTTCACTTTCGGGTGGTAACATGACCAGCGTCGCTGAATTTAACGTCTTTACAGACCCAGACGCCGCCCGGATTATGTACGAATCAGGGATTCCAATTGTGATGGTTGGCCTCGATGTGACCTTAAAGGCCCTCTTGACGGATGAGAGTTTAAACCAACTCAAAGACATGAATGAAACTGGTAAGATGTTGTATGGCTTGATTAGCCACTACAATGACGCTAGTGGTGGTGATCAAGGCCGCCCAATGCACGACGTCAACACGATTTTCTACCTCTTGCATCCAGAAGCATTCACGACCAAGGATCTTTGGATTGATGTTCAAACTAGCGGCCCCGCAATTGGTGCGACTGTTGGTGATATCCGTGGTGCTTACCACGATGGCAAGACAAACGCTAAGGCATGTGTGGACATTGATGCCGACTTCTTTAACAAGTGGTTCTTGGAACAAGTTTCACAGATGAAATAAAAGTTTACTAAATCATTGATTAGGCTCCCGTGACGGTTGAAACGGGGGCCTTTTTAAGGTAAAGTAAAAAGGTAACGTGAAACAATTTTGTGTTTCACGGAAAGGACGGTAGTATGACTCCAGAAGAATTTCGCCAGGCATTGGCAACGCATGATATCCAATTAACAGACCAGCAAATGGCGCAGTTTGCCCAATATTATCAATCACTCATTGCCACTAACCGGGTGGTGAATTTGACCCGGATTACGGATGAAGAGGAAGTGTACCTGAAGCACTTTTATGATTCGATTACGGGGGCCTTGGCATTGCCGGAATTACGGGATACAGAATTGACAATTGCGGATATTGGTGCGGGGGCTGGCTTTCCTTCACTACCATTAAAGATCGCCTTTCCCCAAGTAAAAGTCACGATCGTGGATTCACTGAATAAGCGAATTAATTTCTTAAAAGACCTGGTTGACCAATTAGGTCTGAGTGGGGTGACCTTAGTTCATGGTCGGGCCGAAGATTTTAGTAAAAAGGGCAGTCCTAATCGTGCCCATTTTGATGTCGTAACTGCCCGGGCAGTCGCCCGGTTGACGGTACTAAGCGAGTTCTGTCTTCCAGCCGTCAAACGTGATGGTGTCTTTTTAGCTTATAAAGCGCAAGCTGCCAATGACGAAATTACTGCAGCACAGGCCGCGTTGAAAAAGCTTGGCGGCCAAGTACGGAATGTTTATCAGCTTGAATTACCGACCGAACCGGAACCGGAAGACCGCAATTTAGTAATTATCGACAAGGTTACGGATACACCGGCCCAATACCCACGGCGGGCTGGCGTACCGGCTAAAAAGCCACTTTAAATAGAAGAGGGAGAATTAGTATGGCATTTTCACTATTTGGGATGGGGAAAAACCATCATGAAGCAAAGAATCAGGTTGTTGAAATTCCACTGGACCAAATCGAACCAAACCGGTACCAACCGCGGCAGGTTTTTGATAAAGAAGGTATTCAAGAACTCGCGGAAACCATTCAAGCCCACGGGCTTTTGCAACCGATCATCTTACGCGAATACGAACCGGCTAAGTATGAAATTATTGCTGGTGAGCGGCGGTACCGGGCAATGAAGTTGTTGGACTGGGCCAAGGCCCCGGCCATCGTTGAAAAAATGAATGATCATGAGACTGCTTCGTTAGCTCTGATCGAAAATTTGCAACGGTCTGAATTAAGCTCGGTCGAAGAAGCCCAGGCTTATCAAAAATTAATGGAGCTCAATAATCTAACCCAGGCTAAATTAGCCAAGGGCATGGGCAAGAGCCAGTCGGCGGTTGCCAATAAGCTCCGGCTCTTAAAATTAATTGTTCCAGTCCAAAACGCCATTTTAGATGGTTTAATCACCGAACGGCATGGTCGGGCCTTACTGAGTCTGAATGACGACCAACAACGCAACATGTTAATGCGGATTGTGAATGAAAAATTGAACGTTCGCCAAACTGAAGATGAGGTCGCGCGTTTACAAGGCAAACCGTTACCATCAGAAATTGAGGCGCAAAAAGAACAAGAACGCCTGGCCAACGAAGATAACGTGAAAATTGCTAATCCTGCCAAACATAAGACGACCAAAAAGAAGGCAGCAAAGAAGGCGCCAGCACCGAAAATTAAGGTGAGCGATCCCCGGATTGCGATGAATACGATTAAGCAATCGGTCAAGATGATTAAGGATAGCGGGCTAAAAGCCGAATTGTCAGAGCAGGACCTCAAGAATTCCTATAAGATCACGATTAAAATCCCCAAGAAATAACGAAAGGAGTTGAGCAAATGGGAACAGTAATTGCCTTAGCCAACCAAAAGGGGGGCGTTGGTAAAACGACGACGAGCGTCAACCTAGGTGCCTGCCTGGCCGATGCCGGCAAACGAGTGCTCTTGATTGACCTCGACCCGCAAGGGAATGCCACTAGCGGGTTGGGAATCGACAAAAAGAAGATTGAGCAAAGCGTTTATGATGTCCTGATTAATGATGTTCCATTAAAGGATGTGATTCAGCATAGCAGTCATGAAGGACTCGATATTGCGCCAACGACGATTGAACTTTCGGGAGCGGAAGTTGAATTAACCTCGATGATGGCCCGGGAAACTCGGCTTAAAGACGGTTTTGCGGATGTGCAAGATGTATATGACTACATTTTGATTGATTGTCCTCCGTCATTAGGTTTACTGACGATCAACGCCTTCACGGCTGCCAACTCCATTTTGATCCCAGTGCAAAGCGAATATTACGCATTGGAAGGGCTAAGCCAATTGATGAACACGATTCAACTCGTTCGCAAACATTTCAATAAATCGTTGAAGATTGAGGGCGTTTTGTTAACGATGTTTGATCGGCGAACTAATCTGGGTCAAGAAGTGAACGCGGAAGTAAAGAAGTTCTTTGGCTCCCAAGTCTATGAAACGGTCATTCCACGGAACGTGCGCTTGTCAGAAGCGCCGAGCCATGGCCTGGCAATCATTGATTATGATCGGCGCTCGACCGGTGCAAAGGTCTACCAACAATTAGCAAAGGAAGTGCTGGCAGCTCATGGCGAAGAATAAGAAAATGGGCCTTGGGCGGGGAATTGAAGCCCTGTTTGAGGAAAATAATTTAGAAGAAACACAAAGTGGCGAAAACGTTGTTGACGTTGAGCTGACGGCCATTCGTCCTAACCCTTACCAGCCTCGGCGAATTTTTGACCAAGCGGCCTTAAAAGAACTGGCAAAGTCGATTCAAGAATCGGGAGTTTTTCAACCAATTATTCTTCGACAACCCGATCCCAACATCGAACGATACGAGATTATTGCTGGAGAACGCCGTTTTCGGGCCTCCAAATTAGCTCATCAAGAGACGATCCCAGCAATTATTCGCGACTTTGATGATGAGCGGATGATGGAAGTGGCCGTTTTAGAAAACCTCCAACGGGAGGATTTAACGCCACTGGAAGAAGCGCAGGCTTATCAAACTCTGATGGATAAACTGTCATTGACCCAAGCACAGGTTGCTGCACGACTCGGTAAAAGTCGTCCGTATATTGCGAATTATTTGCGGCTCCTGGGCCTTCCGGAAATCGTTAAAAAATCACTGCAATCTGGTGAATTATCAATGGGTCAAGCCCGGACATTGTTATCCCTCAATGATAAGGACAAAGTCGCTGCGGTCGCTCGGCGGGCAGTTAAAGATAAGTTGACGGTCCGCCAACTAGAAGAGTTGGTGGCAAAGATGAATAAAGATCAGGGACGTGCGAAGAAGAAAAAGCCGATTCGGCGAAAGTCACCATACCTTCGAGAAGCTGAAAACGAGTTACAAAGTAAGTTTGGCACCAAGGTGGCAGTAGCACCGGCGGCGAAGAAGAATACTGGAAAAATTGAAATTCCGTATACTTCTAACGAAGACCTGACCAGGATTCTCGAAATTTTGGGCATTTCTTTTGATTAAGCAAAGGAGTGATCATGATGCAAGATTACGCATTGAACGATATTGTGATGATGAAAAAACCACACCCGTGTGGAACTAACCGGTGGCAAATTATCCGGATTGGTGCTGATATCAAAATCCAATGCACTGGTTGTGGCCATATTGTGATGATGAGCCGTTATAACTTTGACAAGCGAATGAAAAAAGTGCTTGAAAAAGCAGATCAAGAAAATTAAAAAAGGAACGTGAAGATAAAATGTCATTAACTGCAGGAATTGTTGGTTTACCAAACGTTGGGAAGTCAACACTATTTAACGCGATTACGAAGGCGGGCGCCGAAATGGCTAACTACCCATTTGCGACGATTGATCCTAACGTTGGAATGGTGGAAGTGCCTGACTCACGGTTGGACCGGATTGATGAATTGATTCCGGCAAAAAAGATCGTGCCGACGACCTTTGAATTTACTGATATTGCCGGCATTGTTAAAGGAGCCTCGAAGGGTGAAGGACTTGGTAACAAGTTCCTGGAAAATATTCGGCAAACAGACGCCATCGTCCATGTTGTCCGGGCCTTTGATGATGATGACATCACCAGTGTGACCGGGAAAGTGGACCCAATCGAAGATATCGATACGATTAATCTAGAATTGATTATGGCAGACTTAGAATCCGTTAATAACCGTTTGAGCAAGGTTCAACGGGCGGCGAAGGGTCGCGATAAGGACGCTCTGGCTGAATTAGCGGTCTTGAACAAGATCAAGCCAGTTTTGGAAGATGGCAAGAGCGCTCGGACAATTGACTTCTCAGAGGATGAACAAAAGATCGTGAAGGGCTTATTCCTCCTAACAACTAAGCCGGTCCTCTACGTTGCTAACATTGCGGAAGAAGACATGGCTGACCCTGATGGCAATAAGTACATGGATGCTATTAAGGAACACGTGGCCGGTGAAGGTGAAGTCATCGGCGTGGCAGCGGCTGCAGAAGAATCCATTGCTGAAATGGATGATGATGAAAAAGCTGACTTCTTGGAGATGGAAGGAGTGAAGGAACCAGGTTTGAATCGGTTGATTCGGGCTGCTTACAAGCTCTTAGGCCTGGAAACCTTCTTTACTGCAGGTGGTCCTGAAACGCGGGCTTGGACCTTCCGTAAGGGTACCAAGGCTCCCCAAGCTGCCGGAATTATCCACTCTGACTTTGAACGCGGTTTTATCCGTGCTGAAGTGATGAGTTTTGAAGATTTAGATCAACTTGGTTCAGCGGCCAAAGTTAAGGAAGCTGGGAAACTCCGGCTGGAAGGTAAGGATTACGTCATGCAAGACGGTGACATCGTTGAATTCCGGTTCAACGTTTAATTTGGCTAAATGAAGAGAGGAGTTACATCTTGAGCGAACAACCACGGAACGCGGCTGCTGGACAACGGCAGAAGCAATACATCAAAGAAACGAATAAGGAAGCAGGTAAGGCCTTTAGTGAGTACGGTTTGACCCGCAAAAACGAAGAGTTTGTTTATCAATTAAATAAGCAGCTCGAAGCAAAGGGTGTCACGGCTGATAAGAAGGCCACATTCATTGACCAGACAATCAATGACCTGTTAGCGGGACAAAAGAAGGGACAAACCGCTAAGGCTCAGTTTGGGACCCCAACGGCGTACGCAGATGAACTCATCAACCCGAAAAAGAAGACGAGCGAAGTACCAGAAAACAGCAATTTCTGGCTCCTCGCCTTAGACAACGGGATGATGTTCTTTGCCATCTTTGCCTTCATGTTTGGTTTGATTGCCTTTATGAATCCCAACTCATTAAGCCCGAATGGTCATTATGGTAGTTCTGGTTTGACGGCCATCCTGATCATTGCCATCGCTGGGGGGCTGCTGTTTGGCTACGTTGCCAAGATCATGGCGCCTTACAAGGATAAAAAGACCGGCAAAGTTGTTCAACGTAACTTGTGGTTACGGATTGGTTTGATTGTTTTGGCCTTCTTGATCTGGATCGGGATTTACACCCTCACCGCGTTGTTACCAAATGCAGTCAATCCACAAACGAACAAGTGGGTCTACATCATTCTGGGGATCGTGGTCTTTGGTGCCGATCTCTTCTTGCGGACCCGGTTCAACATTACTAACAACGTCTTTGGTGGTGCACCACGGAACCGCAAATAAATTCAAATTTCTTGCCAATTACTCTTGACCTGGCCTGGATTTCCTAGTAGGTTAAATACTAACAAAATTCATAAGGGAGTGGATATTTAATGTCAAATTGGGATACAAAGTTCGCAAAAAAAGGATTAACGTTCGATGATGTCCTGTTAATTCCGGCAGAAAGCCACGTTTTGCCGAACGAAGTGGACTTGAGTGTGCAATTAGCAAAGAATATTAAGTTAAACGTACCATTCATTAGTGCCGGAATGGACACTGTTACTGAAAGCTCAATGGCCATTGCCATGGCCCTTCAAGGTGGGATGGGGGTTGTTCACAAGAACATGTCCATCCAAGCCCAAGCAGGCGAAGTTGCCACTGTTAAGGGTGTTTCCTTGGCCGGGAACTTTGAAAAAGCTGCTGTAGATGGCCAAAACCGTTTGTTAGTCGCTGCTGCAGTTGGTGTCACCTCCGATACTTTTGAACGGGCGGAAGCTCTCTTAAAGGCTGGTGCGGACGCAATTGTTATTGATACCGCCCATGGTCACTCTGCCGGAGTCTTACGCAAGATTGCGGAAATTCGGGAACACTTCCCAGATGTAACCTTGATTGCCGGAAATGTCGCAACGGCAGAAGGTACCAAGGCCCTGTTTGATTCTGGTGTTGACGTTGTCAAAGTCGGCATTGGCCCTGGCTCAATTTGTACAACCCGGGTGGTTGCCGGTGTTGGGGTTCCCCAAATCACTGCCATCTATGATGCGGCGTCAGTTGCCCGTGAATATGGCAAGACAATCATTGCTGATGGTGGGATCAAGTATTCTGGCGATATCGTAAAAGCCCTAGCAGCTGGTGGGAATGCTGTCATGCTTGGTTCAATGTTCTCTGGCACAACTGAAGCACCCGGTGAAGTCTTTGAAGATAATGGCAAGAAGTACAAGGCATACCGTGGCATGGGCTCCGTTGGTGCAATGGCCCAATCCCATGGTTCTTCTGACCGTTACTTCCAAGGGGGCGTTAATGAAGCCAACAAGTTGGTTCCTGAAGGAATTGAAGCCCGGGTTGAATACAAGGGTGACGTTGCCGACATTATTTTCCAAATGGTCGGTGGTCTCCGTTCTGGAATGGGCTACTGTGGTGCTCCGGATATCCAAACGTTAATTGATAACGCCCAATTTGTTCAAATTACCAATGCTG
Source organism: Limosilactobacillus caecicola (assembly GCF_943192935.1). Classification (GTDB taxonomy): domain Bacteria; phylum Bacillota; class Bacilli; order Lactobacillales; family Lactobacillaceae; genus Limosilactobacillus; species Limosilactobacillus caecicola. The sequence goes on from NZ_CALPCI010000001.1 coordinate 507,128, forward strand.
GTCTTCGTGAATCTCATCCTCATGATGTCCAAATCACCAAGGCCGCACCAAATTATAAATAACTAAGAAACGCGGTGACCTCAATGGTCGTCGCGTTGTTGTTTGAAAGTAAATAATTATTTAAGGCCCTTTGCCAATCAAGAATTATTTCCCGGGAAAGTGTATAATTAGCTTAGTTATATGCTCGTAAAAGGGGGAAACACGATGAAAATTCTTGTTGTTGATGATGATAAAGAAATTGTCCAACTATTGGAAATCTATGTTCGCAACGAGGGCTATGAACCAGTAGCTGCCTACAATGGTAAAGAAGCGTTAACCAAGTTGAACACGACTCCCGACATTGGCTTGGTCATCCTGGACCTCATGATGCCGGAAATGGACGGCATGGAAGTCATTAAGCGAATTCGGAAGGATTCTTCGATTCCGATCTTGGTTCTTTCGGCCAAGACAGCGGATATGGATAAGATTCAGGGGTTAATTACCGGGGCTGACGATTATGTGACCAAACCATTTAATCCACTGGAAGTGATGGCTCGGGTTCGTTCACTTCTCCGGAGGAGTGAAGGCCAAATGACCAATGATCAACCAGATATTTTGAACGTTGGTCCACTCCAGATTAATAAGGATTCCCATGAAGTTAAGACCATTAATGGAGACTTGATCCAGTTAACGGCCCTCGAATTTGGCATTCTCTATCTCTTGGCCTCACACCCGAACCGGGTCTTCTCGGCGGATGATATTTTTGAACGGGTTTGGCAACAAGAATCCGTAGTTTCTGCCAAAACGGTGATGGTCCACGTGAGCCACCTGCGCGATAAAATTGAAGCAGCGACCGGTGGTGAAAAGGTCATCGAAACCGTGTGGGGTGTCGGCTACAAAGTTGAAACACATTAATGATAATTGAAGGGACGGTGGGTAAGACCATTGTCCCTTTTCTCTAGGGTGGAGAATGGTATAATGAGCGTGAATTACTAAAAGTGGGGAAAGTATTGTGAAATTAACGGCACGTGAAAAAGGTTCGCTCATTTTTGAGGGAATCATTACGGTTATCTTATTAATCCTGATCAACTTAGCCCTGATTGTGATTTTACAGGGCGTTGTCCAGGGAAATCCGGGAGTGGCCAACGGAATTTTTATTATTAAAAAGTCTTTGAAAATTGGGCCACTTCAAGCGCAGATTTGGTCATACCAGCGGTTAGTGATTGGGATCTTTATCGTGATCGATATTTTTGTGGTGTGGTGGCGATTATTGCGTCGGTACCACCAGTACCAAATTAATCACATTATTCGGGAGCTTCACTACATCGCGCAGGGTCACTTAGATCACCGGATCCCTTTCCGGTTGAAGGGGCGGACTCAGCACGTTGTAACGAGTGTCAACGCATTGGTGGACAGCGCCGTGCAATCAATGAACGATGAACGACAAATTGAAAAATCGAAAGACGAGTTAATTACCAACGTTAGCCATGACTTACGAACCCCGCTGACGAGTATTATTGGCTACTTACGATTGATTGAAGATAAACAGTATCATTCTGAAGAGGATATCCTCAAGTATTCTCATATTGCTTACGAAAAAGCTAAGCAAATGAAAAACATGGTGGAAGACCTGTTTGAATACACCAAGGTGCAACAGCATGGTGCCCCCATCAATTTTATGACGGTTGACCTCGGCCAATTGCTGGAGCAAGTCTGTGCTAGCTTTGAGCTTGAAGGTGAAAATAAGGGAATTGAAGTCACTTCACAGACTACCCCGACACCGCTGATGATTGAAGCGGATCCTGAAAAGTTGGGACGGGTCTTTAGTAACCTGGTAGCGAACGGGATCAAATATGGTCATGGTGCTAGTTACATCCGGTTAAATGCTGCTCAACATGGTGATCAAGTTCGGGTGACAGTCGCCAATGATGGTGAACCGATTCCCGCTGAATCCATTAGCCACCTCTTTGAACGTTTTTACCGGGTTGAAGCTTCACGTTCGAAGGCGACTGGCGGGACCGGGCTGGGCCTTGCCATCGTTAAAAGCGTTGTCGACCTTCATCATGGGACAGTAACTGCCCAGTCGGATGATGATGAAACGGCGTTTATTGTAACTTTACCAACCAAACAGGAACAAGAAAAAACGGGTCAGAAGAATGATGAAGAAAGTTAACAAGTTTGTCCTTTACCTGGGACTGATAATTTTGATGATCGGCAGTGTCCTCACGAGTCGACCGTTAGTGAGCCATGCTGCAACTACGGTGAATGCGAACGCCGCCTTTGCGATTGATGCCCAGACTGGCCAGGTTCTTTATAACAAAAATGGGGATCAACGATTGGCCGTGGCATCAATGAGTAAGCTGCTTACGGTTGCCGTAATCGAACACGAAATTGATCGGGGAAACCTAAAGTGGTCGACCAAGGTGAAAATTACGGCTGCCGAAGCCAAACTATCAACGGCGAGTGGGTATTCAAACGTGCCACTCAAAGCCGGCCACAGTTACACTGTTAAGCAGCTCACCGAGGCAGCATTGATTAAATCCGGTGATGCGGCCACAATTGCGTTAACCCGGGCTGAAGGAAAAAGCACTAAACAATTCGTGTCACAAATGAACGCCATGGCGAAACGCATTGGCTTGACCAATTATCGTTTCTATAACGGAATTGGCTTGGAAAATAAAGATATGGCCAGTTTTAAACTTGCTAATACTGCCGGGAGTGCGGAAAATCAGATGACGGCTCGCGACGTTGCCAAGCTAGCCCAATACCTGATCAAAAATTATCCGGACCTCCTGAACATTACGAAACAAAAAACGTTGAAGTGGTCAGGTCAAACCTACCAAAACCTCAACGAACTTTTACCCGGCAACGCCAACGCAACCAAGAAGATCACGGTTGATGGCTTGAAAACTGGAACATCCGATAAAGCCGGTCAATGTTTGGTTTCTACTGGGACTTATCATGGTCACCGGTTGATTGTGGTTGTCATGCACGCAGATAACCGTTTTACACAGTCGAAGGTAATTTATTCAGCAGTCTTTAGTCAGTGGCAACCAACCAGTGCTAAGCTGAGTAAGACGGTCAAGGTGAGCCGGGGGCGTGTGAAGACGGTTCGGGTGCAAACTAAGCAAAAGGTTACAGTTTGGCAACCGCGTTCAAAGAAGGCGAGTGCTCAATGGATTGCCAATCGAAAGTATCGTGATGGTACTCAACTGAAGGCCCCATTTAAGGCCAACACGCAAGTTGGTAAGTTACGCTTTAACCAATTAAAAAAGGTTAACGGTCATGTACTAGAATTTGGTGTTTATTCGACTCGGGATGTACACCGGCGGGGCCTCTTTGGCTGGTTAGCTTCACTGTTCTAAGCGAAAATTTCGTGATTTCGTCGAATGTAAGTGGTTGCATAGATATTAAGTTAAATTTAAATATGATAAACTAGTTAGGAAGGTCAAATTCACCACTAGTGATGTGACCGTTATTGCCAAGTAGCTAATTAACTTCTTTTGTTGTGGAGGAAGGTTTATTGCAACACAAAGCCCATCAAATCGATCCAGAAAAACAACCCTGGCTTGAAAACCTTGGCATTGCCATGCCCCTGTGTCTCAGTTATTTACCAATTGGGATTGCTTGTGGGATTTTACTGCATGCTGCCGGGATGAATTTTCTGTTAACGTTGCTGGTATCCATCGTAGTCTTTTCCGGTGGAGCCCAGTTTATTTTGGCGTCGCTACTAGTTTTAGATGCCCCGGTGTCGAGTATTTTTATGACACTGTTCTTCTTGGAATTGCGGTATGCACTTTTAGGATCGAGTTTATCAAAATACTTTAAGCATTCATCACAACGGTTTGTGTTACTGTTTTCGGCATCAATGAATGATGAAAACTATGCCATTAATTATTTGAAATTTGCCACGGATAAAAATTGGACGACCCGTGATGCATTGATGATTGAACACTATTCCTTAATTTCTTGGGCCAGTGGGAATTTAATCGGGAGTTTGATTGGGAGTGCCGTTTCAATTGACTTAACGATCGTGGATTTTGCTTTGACGGCCCTGTTTATTTACATGATCGTCATGCAAATTCAAAACAACATCACCTTCATTATCTGTTTGTTATCAATTATTTCTTCATTTTTCTTCCTGCTACTGACGAAAAACACGATTGGGATTATTTTGTCGACCCTGCTAACGTCATTGATCGGCTTTGCCATTGAAAACCGGGTGCGGAAATACTCCAAGTCGCCTAATAAGACATGGATTCTTGGTAAGATTCACCGTCCGCGGATGACGAAGACGACCGTTGAGGAAATGGAAGGCGAGAATGCCCCAGAAGAAGAGCAGCAATTAAATTCTGAAATACATGATGGAGACAAATAATGGTTAATTTGAGTAATAATTTGGTATTGGCATCGATGGTACCAAGTCACCACAATTTAACGTATCACCTCATCGTGATTTTACTATCGGCGTTAGCGGCATTTATCCCGCGGTATTTCCCCATGCGCTTTTTTACCAACCGGCCAATTCCGGAGTGGTTTAATGAATGGATGAAGTACGTTCCGGTCAGCCTCTTTACTGCCCTAGTGGTCAAAGGGATTTTTGTGGATGGCAAGTATCATTTGGTAATTGATCATATCCACTTGTTTGGTAATAACCTGACGGTGTATGGGCTGGCCAGTTATCTGATTGCGGCGGTGTGTGTCGCTTTGGTGGCTTACTTTACCCGGTCAATGCTCTCCTCCGTGATTGTTGGGCTCGGCGTCGTCTGGTTATTATCGGTGACAATTGGTGTGTAAGAGGCTGAGGTGCTCAGCCTCTTTTTTGGTACAATGGGCATTGAGAAAGGATGACCAAAATGAAAAAAGCTTACCTAATTCATGGTACCTCGACCCGGGACGATGACTGGTTCCCATGGTTGGAAAAAGAAGTGGCACCGGCAATTCAACTGGACAGAATTTGGTTACCGGATCCCTTTAATCCGAACCAACGGGACTGGAGTAACGCGATTGATGACCAAATTCCCCATACGGATGGGCAGGAAGTCACCATCGTTGCCCATAGTTTGGGCTGCATTGCGGCACTACGGTTTGTGGAGCGCAATGACGTTGCTAATGTTAATCTATTGTTGGTCGGGGCTTTTGCCAAGCCCCTTCCTAACTACCCGCAATTAGACGGTTTTATGATTCCACCGGTAGATTTCCACAACGTACAAGGAAAACTACAGCACGCGACGGTGATTACGGCCCAGGATGATCCGATTGCACCATATCAATATAGTGTGGCAGTTGCCAACCATCTGGGAGCAAAACTAGTTGTTCGACCGACCGGAGGACACTTCTTGAGTGACGATGGCTATACTGAATTTCCGTTGGTAGCACAGGAATTGAAAACGATGATGAAATAATATAAGCGGCGGTTGATTTCAAACGAGAAATCAACCGCCGCTTTCCAACTATTTATTATTTAACATGTAATCACGGGTCATTGGCAAGTTCTTACCAGAAGCACCCTTAGTGATGAGGTATTGAATGACGTCGATGTTACCAGATTCAAATGATGCAGCACATGCTTGTAAGTACAGGTCCCACATCCGGGTGAACCGGTCGCCCATCATTTGGGTAATTTCATCGCGGTGGGCGTTGAAGTTTTGGTCCCAAATTTCCAGGGTCCGTTGGTAATGCCGGCGGAGCATTTCCATGTCGGCAATTTGTAACTTATTTTCTTCGATGTGGTCAACCATTTCTGCTAAACCAGGAATGTAACCACCAGGGAAGATGTATTTGTTAATCCAACCATTGTAAGCACCGCCTTGTTGACGGGTGATCCCGTGGATCAATGCAACCCCATCGTTGGCGAGGTACTTAGCGACGTCCTTGAAGTAGATTCCTAGGTTTTCTTTACCAACATGTTCAAACATCCCGACAGAGGTGATGTAATCCCATTGGCGGTCACCAAGTTCACGGTAATCAACCAGTTTAACTTCAGCAACGTTGCTGAGGCCTTCTTCTTCGATCTTCTTTTGGACCAGTTGGTATTGTTCTTCACTCAGCGTGACCCCAGTAACCTTTAAACCATATTCCTTGGCAGCGGTGAGCATCAACGTTCCCCAACCACAACCAATGTCTAAGAGGGTCTTGCCAGGCTTTGGATCAAGCTTTTGCAAAATGTGGTGGACCTTGGCAATTTGGGCTGCTTTCAGGTCGTCATGATTGCCGTTCGTGAAGTAGGCACATGAGTAAGTCAGGGTATCATCCAACCACAGGCGGTAGAAGTCATTACCAACGTCATAGTGGCTTTGGACATCGTCTTCACTCTGTTTTTCGGTGTGGCTTTGCTTTGGTAAGAACTTCCGGAATTTCGAACTCCGCATGAAACTGTCCGCACTTTCGTAGGCGGATTCGATCAGTTTTTGGATACTGCCATCAATTTCGATCTTGTGGTCCATGTAGGCTTCACCGAGGGCGATTGAGGCGTTCCGCGTGATGTCTTTAATTGGAATCTTTTCCTTGAAGGTGATTGTTACTTCAGGTTCACCATCGCCATAGGCGACACTCTTGCCATCCCAGAAGACGATTTTGACAGGAATGGTGAAAGAGCGACTTAACAATTGCTTGTAGAACGTCTTTTCTAACATCTGTGGGTTTCCTTCTTTCTTATATTACACAAGTAATCATTATACACCCTTCGCTTGAATTCGCGAATCAACAACGGACATTATTTGTCTTGTTGCGGTTCCCGTAAGGCTGCCCGATCACGAATTAACCGGTAAAAGGCGGAGAATAACGGTACCGTGAACATCATCCCAATGATGCCAGAAACACCGCCGCCGACCATGACGGCAACGAAGACCCAAACACTGGGGAGGTCGATGGTCTTGCCAACGACAATCGGGTAGGTAATCCGGTTGTCGAGTTGTTGTAAAACGATGATGAAGATTAAGAAGATCAGGGCCTTGACTGGCGAAACAGCGAAAATAATGACCAAACCAACCGACGCTCCTAAGATAGCGCCGATGATCGGGATCAGGGCCGTCACTGTTGTCACTGCCCCCATCATGTAGGCGTATGGCAGGCGCAGAATGGTCATGCCAAGAAAACAACATAATCCTAAGATCACCGCATCCTTGCATTGACCGCTGATGTAACTGCTAAAGCTGTTATCAAAGACCCGGACGACGTACATAATCTGGTGCTTGGCTTTGGGGAGCAACAGGTCAATCAATTTTGTAAATTGCCGTTGCAGCATTTCCTTGAAAATCAGCAGGTAGACAGAAAAGAAGATGGCGATGATCGAAGTGGTACCAAATGAGATCACCTTCGAAGCAGTACTCTTAACAATTTTGAAAGTGCCCCCGACACCAACTGAGGCCTGGTTAACCAACTTGGACCAATTAATTTTATCTGGATCAATGTATTTGAAAGAGTGGTTGGAGATGTAATCAATGGTTCGCTGAATTAAGCGACTATGGTGAGCGAGAAGTAATTTGACACAAGCAATGACTTCGGGAATGACTAACCAGAGGACCAAACTAATGATCACGATAATTGAAACGTAGGAGAGGGCAATACAAACGCCCCGTTTAAATTTTTGAGCGCCATGAGGTAGAACCTTGGTATACAGGAGTTCCCACTGGTTTAACAAGATGTTTATGACGTAGGCGAGGACGGCCCCGGCCAGTAACGGAATTGTTGCATGACCAATATTTCCCGCAAATTTGGCAATGGTTGGCCAGTAGTGGATGGCCAGGTATAAGGCAAAGAGGGTGACAAAGATGGGTAGGTAGTGCTTTTCCAGGATTGATCTTTTCAAATTAGTCTCCTCCAAATCGAATCAAATCTAATTCTATTCTACACGGAATTCGGGATTCCTGGTGAAGGGATTGCTTTTCACTTCAGGTGATGGTTTGTTAAAATTGAAGTAATTTGGAAAAAGGTCGTGAAAAAAATGGAAAATGCTTGGGCGAAATTTACCGGAAATGTGCACCTGCACCGGACGGTAGTCTTGGTGATTTTGGTTGCCATCCTGTACTTAGCACGCGGGATGATGAACACAATTCTGTTAACATTTATTTTTACGTATCTGATCGTGCATTGGGTGCATTTAATCCAGCGGTGGTTGCCTAAACTACCGACCGCGTTAATTGTGGTCGTGACCTACCTGCTACTAATTTGGGGGATTTATTACGTCGTCACTGACTATATGCCAATGCTGATTAACGAAATTGTGAAGATGGTGAATTCGCTAATTAAATTTTACCAAAGCGATGATATGAAGTGGTTGATGAAGTACGTCAACCGTTACGTCTCAATATCCACGATTATTGGGCAAGCTAAGCATGGGATGACCTTCGCAGTGAACACGTTGACGCGGATTGGAACACTCACCATTGCCTTCGTGATGTCATTAATTCTCAGCTTCTTTTATACGGTTGAACTCAAGCAAATGAACGAATTTTCCCACCAGTTTTTGGATACCAAGTACCTTAACTGGTTTTTCGGGGATATTTACTACTTCGGTAAAACCTTCGTCAATACCTTTGGCGTAGTACTGGAGGCTCAATTCTTCATTGCCATTTGTAATACTGCACTGACGATGATCTGCCTGTCGTTTATGAAAATGCCGCAGATTTTTGCGTTGGGGCTGATGGTCTTTATTTTGAGTCTGATTCCGGTCGCTGGGGTGATTATTTCGCTGATTCCGTTAAGCTTGGTGGGGTACCAGGTTGGTGGTTTACGTGACGTAATCTACATTTTGATTATGATCATGGTCATCCACGCCCTCGAAGCCTACGTTTTAAACCCGAAATTTATGTCCAGCCGGACGGAATTACCAATTTTTTACACTTTTGTCGTCCTGCTAGTTGCCGAACATTTGTGGGGAACCTGGGGCTTGATTGTTGGGGTGCCAATTTTTACCTTCTTGCTGGATATCTTTGGTGTCAAACCAGTCCAAAAGAAACACCAGTTGCGACCAACAAAAGTAGAAGAATAGTGTTTACATTTCCGGGTAAATCGATTATTCTATGAATGTAATCACAAACTATTTGTATTTTATTTTTATAAAAGTTCGCCTTTAGTTCTTGAGATCTCAAAAGGAGGAAACCATTAAATGAAAACCGACATTGAAATTGCTGACCAAGCCGAAATGGAACCCATTACTGAAATTGCTGCCAAGATTGGGCTCAGCGACGACGATATTGAGCAATATGGAAAGTACAAGGCCAAAATCAACCTCCCATTAAAGAAGGATGCGACTAAAAAACACAAGTTGGTCCTGGTCACTTCCATTAACCCGACTCCGGCTGGTGAAGGGAAATCCACCGTCTTAGTTGGCTTGGGTGATGCCATGAATAGACTGGATCACCAAACGATCATTGCCATGCGTGAACCATCAATGGGGCCGGTTTTCGGGATCAAAGGTGGTGCCACTGGTGGTGGCTTTAGCCAAGTGGTCCCAATGGAAGATATCAACTTACACTTTACTGGCGACCTGCATGCGTTAACGAGTGCTAACAATACGTTGGCGGCTCTCGTTGACAACTACATTATGCGGGATAACGAATTGAATTTAGACCCCCGGCGAATTATTTGGAAACGGGTTGAAGACGTCAACGATCGGGCCCTTCGTCACGTGGTGACCGGTTTAGGTGGGGTCATGCAGGGGATCCCGCGGGAAACTGGCTTTGACATTACCGCGGCTTCTGAATTAATGGCTATTTTGTGCCTCTCAACGGACCTGATGGACTTAAAGCGACGGGTCGGTCGAATCGTTGTTGGTTATACAAAAGACAAGGTGCCAGTGACAGTCAGTGAACTGGGCTTTGAAGATGCCATTACCATTTTGCTGAAGGATGCTATTAAGCCGAACCTGGTCCAAACGCTTGACCATACCCCAACCATTATCCACGGGGGACCATTTGCCAATATTGCTCACGGTTGTAACTCCGTTTTGGCGACCCAAGCGGCGATGAATTTAGCGGACTACACCGTGACGGAGTCTGGCTTTGGTGCAGATTTAGGTGCGGAAAAGTTCTTGGACATTAAGCGCCGGGTTCTTGGTAAAACGCCAGATGCAATGGTGATTGTGGCGACGGTCCGTGCCCTTGAATACAATGGTGGCGCGACCCTTGATTCACTCAAGAATGAAAACTTACCAGAACTTAAAAAGGGGTTGGCCAACCTCAACCGGCACATCAAGAATATGCAACGCTTTGGTATTCCTTTGGTCGTGGCCATCAACCATTTTGTGACTGACACCCCTGCTGAAATCCAAATGATTGAAGATAATTGTAAAGACTTAGGGGTCAACGTGGTTGTCACTGACGCGTGGGCTAAAGGTGGCGAAGGTGCCATCGACCTCGCCAAGGAAGTTGTGAAATTGACAGAAGAACCAAGTGAATTTCATGAACTCTACAGTCTGGACCAAACTCCGGAAGAAAAGATTCGGACGATTGCGACGCAGATCTATGGGGCCAAGGACGTTTCCTTTAGTAATAAGGCTAAGAAGCAATTGAAGCAATTTGCGGACTTGGGTTGGAATAATTTACCAGTCTGCATTGCCAAAACCCAGTATTCATTTACGGATGACCAAAAGCAATTAGGTGCGCCAGAGGGCTTCACCTTCCATATTCGGGAACTCGTTCCAAAACTGGGGGCGGGCTTCATTGTGGCCCTCGCTGGGAACATGATGACGATGCCTGGACTGGCGAAGACGCCGGCGGCAGTTAACATGACGATTGACGAAAATGGGACCATCACTGGTTTGTTCTAGGAGCATGATCAATGACGACACGAGTAATTCAAGGTGACTTCTATACGGCTACGGGCCCAACCACCGTTGAGCTTCATCCACAAGCATTAATCTGCATTGACGACCAGGGCATGATTGAGCGGATTGTTGAGCAGTCGGCGACTGATTATGCGCAGGTTGTCCAGCACGCCCAGCAAGCAGATCGCCTTTTGAAGGCGGCTGATGGCCAAGTGATTCTACCGGGGTTTGTAGACCTGCACGTCCATGCCCCGCAGTGGCCGAATGCCGGTTTGGCATTGGATTTACCGTTAGAAGATTGGCTCCAGCACTACACTTTTCCCCTGGAGGCGAAGTATTGTGACCCTGCTTTTGCCAGCCAGGTTTACCCAACACTCGTCAAGGAATTACTGAATAATGGGACGACTACCGTCTTGTTTTTCGGCACGATTCATAATCAGGATAACCTCATTCTTGCCCAGGAGTGTCTGAAACAGGGGTTGCGGAGCTTGATTGGTCGGGTGGCAATGGATAATCCAGACCAAACTCCGGAATATTACCGGGACCATTCGAGCCAAGCAGCATTGGCGGACACCGAGGCCTTTATTCGAGAATTAACGGACTTGGGGCGGGGTGAGCCGTTGGCACCAACACCGGTAATTACACCGCGGTTTGTGCCATCTTGTACGGATGAAACACTCGCTGGCCTCGGTCAATTGGCGCGCCATTACGATTTGCCAATCCAGTCCCACCTGAGTGAAAGCAAATGGGAGCACCAGTATGCGATTGAACGTTTTGGAAAACATGATGCGGAAGTTTTGGACCAATTTGGCCTGTTAACTGACAAGGCGGTGATGGCACATGCCACGCAGTTAACGGCGGCAGACCAGCAATTAGTCCGTGATCGATCGACGGCGTTAGCCCATTGCCCAATTTCCAATGTCTATTTTGGCTCGGGAATCATGCCGGTCAAAACGCTCTTGCATGACCAGATTAAAGTTGGCCTTGGTACGGATATTTCTGGCGGTTATTCGCCAAGTCTATACGATAATCTACGGCAGGCAGTAATGTCATCACAGATTCGTCAGGACGGTGTTGGCCCCGAAAGTGCTGGGGTGGATGATTCACGAATCAGTATGAAGACCGCCTTTTATCTCGCCACGGTCGGTGGTGGGCGGAGTCTTCATCTGCCAATCGGCGAAATCAAGCCGGGCTTTCAAGCCGACTTGCAGATTGTTCAAGAACGCTTTGTTGAACCAACTGATGATTCCAGTAACCGTTTGGAGCGTCTGCTGTACCAAACCCATCGCGCTGACGTTAAACGAGTGATTGTGAATGGTGTAATTGTGAAATGACAAAAAAGCTGGCCTTATTCAAATTTTAAATTTACTAATAATGTGTGAAACTAACTAAAAATCTATTTCGGGATGAAGGGAGAAATTTTATGGGGCGAATTGTCAAACTAAGTGCAACGGTTTATCATAAAATTCTTCGAATGGCGTAGAATAATTTAGTATCTTTTTAGGGCGTTGATTTAACTGTCTCTGACAGTAAGTCGCGTCCTTTTCTGTGTAATCGTCAATGTCTTTTCGTTTGGGAAAATATTCTCGAATCAGTCCGTTAGTATTCTCATTTGTTCCCCGTTGCTCAGCTGAGTATGGATCTGGCCAATAAATATCAACACCTAAGCGTTCTTGGATTTGCTCTAAACTTAAAAATTCGCGTCCATGATCAGGAGTTAGTGATTGAATAAATTTCTTCGGAATTGCATCAAATAGCTCTATTAAACCGTTATTGACGTCATGTGCTTCTTTATGCGTTATCTTTTTCATCAATGTGAAGCGAGCGCAACGATCGACAGCGGTTAGTAAAACTGAATGTCCAGTTTTGCCCATTACAGTATCTATTTCCCAATCACCAATTCGTCCCCGATTGTTAATGAAGATGAGTTCTACTATCCAGAAGGTTTGTACACAGCTAAACCCAAGGATTTTTGTGGTTGGCCGGTAGTGGGGATGCGAAACTCGAAGGGGGTAACTTCACCCCAATTAATATGACTAAAGAAAACGGGAAAGTTTATGGTGAATACTTACCATTCGTTCAAGACATTACCTATGCGTATGTTTAACAAGCTATCGATCATACCAACACGAAGGCAATTCACCGGGTTGTTAACTTCGTCACTGAAAACGGCTCTACAATATTCAGGACTGATAGGTTAAAAACCTGTCGGTTCTGCTTATGGGTTCCGTAATTTTGCCCATTTTCGAATAAGGATGTTACTATCAATGCGCCACTCAAATTTGTTAACAAAACGAAAAGCCAGCTCAAGCAGCTAAGCTGCTTAAACTGGCTAAAAATTAGCTATCAGTCCTGATTGACAAAGAGTCTCAAACGATTAGTGTTTGTGCCGCTTCTTAAGCAATCCCATCATTGCTAACAAACTAACAATCCCGAGGCCGAATAAACTCGTGCTTGCTTGCGAATCACCAGTCTGTGGTAACGTTTCTGCAGTTCCTGCTTGTGAGTTTCGCTGGTTATCGCTTGAATTTACAGAAGCTATTGCAGTTGATTGACCAGGCTGAGCAGGAGTAATCGGCTGAGTAGTCGGTTGACTCGTTGGCTGTTCAGTCGGTTGGGCATCCCTATTATACGTTACCGTATCGGTAATGTCTTGATCCCCAAGGTTTACTGGTTGACTATCAATTTTAGCCTTATCAGCGGTATAACCGTCAAGAACCGGTGAGATTACTTCAGCAAACGTTTGTGAATCAACTGGTGCCCAGGTAATCTGCTTAGTTACTAAATCTTGAATGCCATTTTGTGTAAACTCAGCTGACTGAACAACTGGATCACTAGCTTTAGCACCATCACTAAATACGTAATAGATGGTTCGAGTGACAGTATCTTGGCGATTTACTTTTTTCGTACCATGAATAAAGTGAACCTCAAAAATATTCTTGGAGTTATCGTTAGAATATTTGTTGCCATTAAAATTATTCGAAACCAGAACATAACCTTGAGCAGTTAAATCCTTAATCTGAGCATCCACGTCCTTAGTAAACGCAATTGGTTGTCCGAACTCACCTTTACTGGTATCAGTTTTGATTACACTTCCTGTAGTGTCGTCAATATAACTAATTTGGGCATTTTGCTCATTCGCCTTGTAAGTTACGGTAACGTCATCACCATTAGCACTTTGTGTAGCAGTGGCTGCAGCAACAGTTATTTGGTCAGGTGTATAACCTGAAATAACCGGTGAATCAACTGCACCATACTCGTCGGTATTCGCATTTGTTGTTGTCTTGCCATCAACGGTAGTGGTAGACGATGTCGATTTCCAATCATCATTCAACGTGACTTTCCCGGTAACTAAGTTCATGGAACCGGTCCGATTGAAGGTTACTGTTTCTGTAGCCGCTGGCAATGCCGTGGTGCCATCTGCATATTGATATTTAATATGACGAACGGAAGCGCTGGTGTAGTCATTTAACCGGTATTCATTGTCACTTGGCCAGATATAATCGCTACCATCACTCACTGGCATGTTTGGTGTGACGATAGTGTTGACATCCACTGGTACGACATGTTCAACATAGTAAACGTTGACGATTTGGTTGTTATCAGTAGCCTTAACAGTTTCTTCAGCGACGATTGGCATTGACTTACCATCTTCATCCATTGCTGGTTCATACCCATTCTTTTGCAAGTCTGGGTTGGTCACAGCAGCAAGATGATTATCACTAGATTTCCAAGCGGTATCACCATTATCAACTGTCACATCAACATTCTCCCCTTGACCGGTAGTACTGTAACCAAGCAAATCACCAGTAATTTTGTCGTAAACCGCGATCCGTGAGAAGCTGGCAGTTTGAATTTGGCTTGGAGCGAGGCGCTCTGGCATTGTTTCACCAGTGGTCTTATCAATATAGTTAATCGTCCGCGTGACGTTTTTATTTTCTTCTTTAAGTTCAGTGCCATGCTTTAACTTGACGATAAGTGTTTGGTTTGTAGTTCCATAAGAAGTTGGTACATCATCCTTTGAATCTAAAACATAGCCCTTATCAAGGTATTGTTGAATAATCGATTCATATGTCTTTTGAATTGCTGAATCAACACTAGTATTAGCATCGCCTTGCGATAACAGCTTGGTTTCTAGCGTCTCACCAGTTGTCGCATCAATGATTTGGTAGTTAATAGCGGCCTGCCGCACTAAGTTATATTGAACCACGTCACCATCAAAGTAGTATTTAACTACCTCGCCAAAAGCCGCTGTTCCATTCGGTGCATCGGTTTGCCAAGATTTGGTCTCACTATTAATAATTGTTGGTGTCTCATTAAGTACGTAAACAGAATTGGTCTCCTTGTTCAATTGATTAATCAGGTTCTGAATGGCCGTCTTATCAGTATCGGTTAATGTAAAGTCACTAGCCTTCATTGTTGACTCATTATCCGTGTACGTATGGCTTAAGTCCGTGAGATCCAAGTACTGAACTTTACCGCTGTCATCAGTATAAGCAACCCGCGCAGTTACGGTCGACGTCCCCGTTACCGTAATTGTTGCGTTATCGGCGACCTTACTAAAAGTTGGTTTCAACTCGTCTGCAAAGAGGTAAGTGGTAATCCCAGCGATTTTACCCGCATCTTCGGCAACTGTCGAATCTTGCCCGTTAAGGGTACAGATAGCCGGAAGAGAACTTAGAGTTGCATACTTGATGGCAATAGTTTTCACTTTAGACCAGTCAGTAACCTGATCGGCAGTGACAAAATTGTTAAGGTCAGGTTGGTAGCCAACCGTGGTACTAGTACATGAAAAATCACTAGTGGAGTATAGGATAGTAGCGTTACTTGATGTTTTCACAGGACCAGTCAAAGTAAAATTAATATTACCAGTAGATGAATCGGCAAGATTAATAATGGCAGTAGGGTTAGTAAGAGTGGTCGAGCCGTTATTAATCCGCAAACTAATTTGCATTTCAGCCGAACCTTTATCGTCAGAGGTCCCTTTCGTTACAATGGTAGCATTTTGATTACCTTTAGCTGCCGAATCGATACCGACTTCTTTGGCAATGGCAATCGTCCAATTACCGCCTCCAACGAGGTAAACATTATCTGTTTGTCCCTCAGTAAAGGCACTATCATAGTTAGTCGCCTCAGTGGCAAGTTGATTACTCATTTTCGTCGTCGGACTATAAACGAAAATTTGCCATTGATAAGTACCGGTTTGAGCTAAAGTGGAGTTATTAAGCCAAGCTTGAGTATTACTCCCCCCCTTAGTACTAAAGTAGTACCCAGTACCAGTATAATCGATTTTAACGACTTCACGATCACCAACACTAAAAGAGCTGACTGCTGGTTGTCCCGTGACCTGGTCATTGCTATTTAAGATAGTTAAGCCTTTGTTCTTATCAAAATAGGTTCCTGCTGGCAGCACATAATAGAAGATTGGTTCAAAAATTGAGTCCGTAGTATTATCCCAACCCGTTTGCCAGACACTAATGTATCCAGCGTCAGTTGCTCCAGGGTTCGTTGACCCTTGATAACCATAAGCTTGCAATGAAGTTGTCGGTTGAGTGACCGTTTGTTTAGCCGTAGAACTTGATGTATAAGTCCGACCATTATCAGCCGCAAATGACATGCTGATAGTTGAACTTAAAGTCGTGCCATCGGTAACGGCGGTACCATCACTGAGGGTTCGGGCAACCGTTCCGTAAGCCTTGATTTTCGTGCTACTGTCGTTAGTAGAAGCCGCACCTGGAACTAAGAGATTAGGTTTAAGGACTAAGTGGGTGATGAAGCTATCATCAGGAGCAGTGATAGAGGCCCCTGCTGCCACTGTTCCCGATGTCGTTAATCCATTACTAAGGGTAGCGGTATATTCAAAGGTGGTTAACCCCGGAAAAGCTTGGTTATTGTCGGGCATCGTAACCGTTGTTACCTGAAGGCCATTAGCAAATGTTAACTCAATCTGGCTATTGGTGATGGTTTGTGAAGTCTGGTTCCCAAAAGTAAAGGTGTTAACCGGCTTGCTGGTATCGACATCGAGCGGGATTTGCTGCGAACTAGCATAGGTATCAGCACCCGTATTAATAGTTCCGTAGTTACCAGAATTGTCTTTTCCCAGGAGAGTGTCTGACCATGACGGTATAGTTTTAAGCAGATGCGTTGTACTACCGTCTGCACAGAGCAATTGTTGGTCAATGGTAATATCGCCGTCAGTGGTAACAGTCGTGTCTTCATCCGGTTGGTCTAGATCATAATAACCCACAATTTGGTAACCAGGTTTGTTTTCATAATTTTGCGCACCGGACCCCTTAGGAACGCTAATGATAATATTACCGCCAGCACCATCTGGTTGGGAGATCGTCGTTTCATCTGTAAAATTATTTGCCGAGGTAGTTCGAGCAGCGTCAAGGGTGAAACCAGCAGGAACCGGAACAGTAATAGTAGTACCATAGTTAACTGCGTTATTAATCTGTCCAGAGCCATAAGACGTTCCTGTTGCGACCCCCGTAGTTTCCCCAATATTCAGAACATAAGTATAATCCGTGTTGGGTAAGAGATAGGTAGACGATGAACTTGGTTGAGTTCGCTTAATTGAGGGATCCATCTCGGGAGCCACGGTTTGAGTAATGTTTAATGATGATGAGCTCACCGTGCCGTCAGCTGACGTTTTACTCAGGGTGATTGTCTTAATGATGTTACCTACTGCCAAAATTGGTGATTTAGCCGTGTAATTATTATCGGGTTTTAAGGTAAAAGTTTGACTAAAGGAATTACCACCAGTGACATCTTTTGTAATTGTATCTGTAATAGTACAATAGTCGTCACTATTATTAACTGTAGTCGTCCCGTACAGAGTTAAATCTTGACCAGAGGTGTTAATACTGTATGTTTCCCCATTCGGAATGCCTAGTGTATAAACATCCCCCTTTTTAGCATTACTGAACTTAATAGTAATGGTCAAATCAGTTGAATCACCAGTTGCACCAATGGTATTGCGGCTAATGAACATCTCGGTACCGTCTGCAAGAGTAGTTGATAAGTTATCAGTTGACGAAGTGCTATCAGTTGACGAAGTACTATCAGTTGGCGTACTTGATGAGGCAACTATACTCGTATCACTATTTGTACTCGTAGTATTCGTTGTGCTCGTACCGTTGGAACTCACTTCTGATGTTTGACTTTGACTAGGCAATTCTTGGCTTTTACTAACTTCCATAGTACTTGGTGATGAATCCGTCACTACATCGGCTTGAACTGACTGAACACTATTAACAATAAATAAGGTACTTCCCAGAAATACTGATGCAACACCAATTTTTAGCTTTCGCAAGCCAAAATGTTGCTGGCGGTTATTATACCTTTTTTCGAATAACAGATGATTGTTTTTAGAAAGCATATTGATCCTCCTTATTATAAAGATATTAATGATACTTTATCTACTATATATTATATTATCATTATAATATATTGTATCTGCCTAATTTCCATATATTTCTCTAATTTATTTATTACTTAATAAATTAAGCGTTAAAAAACTCTGGAATAGCTTCGGAAAATCCAGTTAAATCATTACTAGATTCATACGATATTGCTTCACTTAAAGGATTTACAAATGATTGGAGATTAATAAATTCCCTCTTGCGTACCCGTTTTCCTTGTAATAAATGGTACAGGTACGTTCACGATTACTGGTGGTACTACCCACTTCAAGATCGAACACAAAATGCAGAACTTGGCTGACGATACTAAGACTGTAACGCGGAATGTTATTGAGTATCTCCCTGGTCAAAGTGAGCCGGTAACGCCAACAGCTGTATCGGATTATACTGCTAGCCCAAGTGAGATTGATGATATTACCATTGCACTGGAAGATTAACAACTTAGAACTAATGAAGGGGCTGGGGTTTTACTCAGTCCCTTTTTAAACGAATATTAATTATATTTACCCTTCATATTGTTCTTGTTTTAGTAGAGGTATTTTGGTACCCTTAAAGAGGCTTAAGGAGGAAATAATCATGAGCAAGATTAGTGTTGTAATGGGAAGCAAGTCTGATTGGTCAACTGTTAAGGAAGCCTGCCGAATTCTAGATCAATTTGACGTTGAATACGATAAGCAAGTGATTTCTGCTCATCGGATGCCAAAGGAAATGTTCGCTTTTGCGCAAAATGCGGTTGCCAATGGTACGCAGGTGATCATTGCTTGTGCTGGTGGCGCGGCCCATTTGCCGGGGATGATTGCGGCAAACACACCGCTACCGGTGATTGGAATTCCTGGACAAACTAAGGCGTTAGGCGGTCTCGATTCACTGTTGTCGATTGTTCAGATGCCAGCCGGGATCCCAGTGGCCACGACCGCCATTGGAACTGCAGGGGGCAAGAATGCGGCTCTACTGGCACTCCAAATTTTGGGAATCAATGATCAACATATTCAACAGCAAATTGTCGCTTACCGTCAGCAAATGCACGACGCAGCAAAGGAAAGCGGGGCCCATCTTGACTAAAATGATTCTACCTGGCTCGACGATTGGGATCATCGGTGGTGGCCAACTGGGCCAAATGTTGGCGCTCGACGCTAAGCAAACGGGGATGAAAGTGGCGATTTTAGACCCTACTCCCCAGTGTCCAGCTGGCCAGGTGGCCGACGAACAGATTGTGGCACCATACGAAGATGTCCAAGCCATTCAGCAGTTAGCCCAGCGCTCTGATGTTCTGACCTATGAATTTGAGAATGTGGATTTGCAAGCTCTGGAAGACGTGGCCGATGACTCCTACATTCCGCAAGGGACCCATCTTTTATATACGACCAAGGATCGGTTACGGGAAAAGTCATTTCTCCGTCAAGCGGGGCTGAAGACGGCACCATTTTTGCCGGTCCATGATGAAGAAGAATTAGCAATGGCGGTTGAAAAAATTGGCATGCCAAGCGTCCTGAAAACTAGTGAAGGTGGCTATGATGGGCATGGCCAGCAGGTATTACGTTCATCGGCGGACTTGGCAAAATGTGCGGAGATCTTAGCAACCCACAATTGTATTCTCGAAGGTTGGGTGCCGTTTCGGATGGAATGTTCCGTCATGGTGGCGCGGAATGAAGATGGGGCAGTGACGACATTCCCGGTGGCGGAAAATATTCACCACGATGAAATCCTGCACATCAGTATTGTGCCAGCCCGCATTAGCCCCCGTCTTCAAGCCCGTGCACAACAGTTAGCGGTGCAAATTGCGGAAGCGATCGACTTGCGAGGAATCCTTGGGGTGGAAATGTTTGTTGGCAAAGATGACCAACTATACATTAATGAATTAGCACCGCGTCCCCATAATTCTGGTCACTATTCGATTGAAGCCTGCAATTTTTCCCAGTTTGCAATTCACAACCGGGCAATTTGTAACTGGCCACTGCCGAAGATTAAGCTCTTACAACCGGTGTTGATGGTCAATGTGTTGGGCCAACACGTTGCCAAAGTGCGCGAACAGATTGCCCAACATCCGAACTGGCATTTTCATGATTATGGGAAGGCAGAAGTCCGGCATAATCGTAAGATGGGCCACGTGACCATTTTGACGGATGACGTTGAAGCAACGTTGCGTGACATTCAACGGAGCGGAATTTGGGAGAATTAGTGCCCACAAATGATGCAAAACAGTATAGAATGGATTTATTGAAAAAGAGAAAGGATTATTGAAACCATGATCGATCGTTATACCAGTCCTGAAATGAAAGAAATTTGGAGCGACCAAACAAAGTACCAATGCTGGTTGGAAGTGGAAATTGCTGCTGATGAAGCGTGGAGCAAGCTGGGCCACATTCCCGCGGCGGATGTGGAAAAGATCAAGCAAAATGCTAAATTCACTGTGGAAGGGATTAATGAAATTGAAGCCGTGACCCACCATGATGTGATTGCGTTTACGCGGGATGTTTCAAAATCTTTGGGGCCTGAACGGAAGTGGGTTCACTACGGAATGACCAGTACCGATGTCGTCGATACCGCCCAAGGTTACCGGTTGAAAAAGGCCAATGACATCCTCCGTCAGGACATTGCCGACTTTATGGACGTCCTCAAGGAATTAGCTGAGAAGTATAAGTACACCGTTTGTATGGGGCGGACCCACGGAATTCATGCGGAACCAACCACTTTTGGCTTGAAGGCGGCCCGGTGGTATTCCGAAATGAAACGGAACCAACACCGGTTTGATGAGGCTGCTAAGGGCGTCGAAGCCGGTAAAATTTCTGGAGCGGTGGGGACCTTTGCAGAAGTTGATCCCTTCGTAGAAAAATATGTTTGTGATAAGCTTGGCATTCGTGCCCAAGAAATTTCAACCCAGGTGTTGCCGCGGGACTTACATGCTGCATATGTGGCGGTGATTGCCCTGGTTGGGACGAGCCTCGAAGAAATGGCAACCGAAATTCGGTCTTTACAACGGACGGAAATCCATGAAGTTGAAGAACACTTTGCTAAGGGCCAAAAGGGTTCTTCGGCAATGCCACACAAGCGGAACCCGATCGGCTCCGAAAATATCTGCGGATGTGCGCGGATGCTACGTGGCTACATGGTCCCGGCGTACGAAGACGTTCCTTTATGGCACGAACGTGACATTTCTCACTCCAGTGCCGAACGGATGATTTTACCTGACGCCACCTCCCTGCTGGATTACATGCTGAAGCGGTTTGGCCGGATTCTGAAGAACCTCGACGTATTCCCAGAAACCATGAAGAAGAACATGGACAAGACGTTAGGTTTGATTTATTCGGGACGGGTCCTTTTGAAGCTCGTTAATTCTGGCATGACCAGGGAAGACGCCTATGATCTGATTCAACCATACACGGCCAAGTGCTGGGCAGAACAAATCCCATTCCGGCCGTTATTGGAAGCTGACCCAACAATTCAGAAGCAATTAACGAAGGAAAACCTCGATGATGCCTTTGATTATCATTGGCACCTCCGGAACGTTGACCAAATTTACCAACGGATCGGTTTAGATTAATCACAAAAAAGATTCAGCCACCTGGCTGAATCTTTTTTTAGTGTTCTAATGCTTGTTTGAGATCGTTGATCAAGTCGTCAGGATTTTCTAACCCAACGGATAGCCGCAGAAGCTGTGGTGTAATTCCCAACCGTTGCCGTTGTTCAGGTTCAACATCTGCATGGGTTTGGTAGTAAGGAATGGTGATCAGGCTTTCGACCCCACCCAAACTTTCGGCAAAGGTAATAATTTTGACGTGGTCGAGTAATTTAGCGACGTCTGCAACGCTTTTCAAATAGAAACTGATCATCCCGCCCTTACCGGGGTACAAAACTTTTGTAAAGTGGGGATCATTTTCTAAGTATTTAACGACTGCTTGGGCATTTTCAGTATGCTTTTTGACCCGAAGATCCAGGGTTTTCAGACTACGGAGAAGGAGCCAGGAGTCAAAACTATCGAGCGTATCACCGGTAGTAATGTAGTATTCATTATATTCTTGAGCGAGCTGGTCATCTTTGACGACCACGACGCCACCGAGGAGGTCATTATGCCCGGAAAGGTACTTAGTGGCGGAATGGACGACCACGTCCGCGCCCTCTGTCAGTGGTTGCTGATAAACGGGGGTATAGAAGGTGTTGTCGACGATGACCAGGATGTTGGGATTATAACCATGCACTGCATCAGCGACCGCTTGGATATCAAGTTCCTTCATGGTTGGATTTGATGGGGTTTCTAACCAAACAATTTTGGTTTGCAGGGTCAACTTAGCGACTAATTCGGTAGTTTTTTCACCATTCCATTGGTCAAACTTGATTCCCGCATGGCTCTCTAAATAACGGAAATAACGGAAATCGCCACCGTACAGGTCGTCTAAGGAGACGACGTGGTCACCAGGCTTTAAAACGCTGAGGGTCAATTGGATGGCTGCCATTCCAGAACTAACAGCAAATGCGGCCGTCCCTTGTTCCAACTGTGCCAAGGTTTCTTCTAGAATCCGGCGGTTTGGTGTGGCTAAGCGGGAGTAGGTATAACCCTTAGCGGGATCAAAGGCTTTGGCTTCGGCTAATGAACTGTGCCGGTAGTTGGATGAAAAATAAAGTGGATAGGCCACGGCCTGGTTATCATCTTGACGGTTACCGGCTTGCGCAACAATGGTTTCTAAAGATAATTTTTTCTGACTACACATAAATAATTCCTCCTATTTTTTGGCGGCTGCTAGAGCTTGTTGGATGTCTTCAATTAAATCGGTTACGTCTTCGATCCCGACTGAAATTCTGATCAAGGTTGGGGTGATCCCAGCAGCTAGTTGTTCAGCCGGACTCAACTCGGCGTGGCTCATTTTACTTGGCAACTCGACGAGACTTTCCACGGCACCGAGGCTGACTGCAATTTGAAAAACTTTTAAGTGGTTTACAAATGCTTCGGCATCAACTAATTGGTCATCGAGTTCAAATGAGAAGACGGCCCCTGCCTCTGTCGCTTCTTGATGTAACTGTTCATAACCCGGTTGTCCAGGAATGCCAGGATAATTAATTATTGTCACCACGGGTTGCTGTTGAAGAAAGTTAATTAACCGTTTAGCATTGGCAATTTGCCGGTCTAATCGTAAACTCAAGGTTTTAATGCCCCGCGCTAATTCGTGCGCGTCTTCTGGTGACAAGATACTCCCGATTGCGTTTTGCACAAAGTAAAGTTGTTCAGCTAATTCGGGGGTGCGAGCAATTACCGCCCCAGCGGAGACGTCCGAATGACCGGCGAGGTACTTTGTTGCACTGTGAATGACAATGTCGGCACCAAGTGTGATGGGTTGGAGCAGGTAAGGACTTAAAAAGGTATTATCGACAATCATTAACAGCGCATGCTGGTGAGCAATGGTTGCCACCTGCTGGATGGAAGTGACGTGCAGGAGGGGGTTAGTCACGGGTTCGAAATAGATTGCTTTAGTGTTAGGCTGGATTGCCGCTTCGATGGCGGCCGGGTCACGGGTATCAACGGCGGTGATTTCTAACCCCCATTTTTGGAAGAATTGGTGCAAAATACGGAATGTTCCACCGTAAATTTGGTCGCCGATAATTAGGTGGTCACCTGCTTTAAAAAGGGCGAGAGCGGCGTGGATTGCAGCCATTCCCGATGAAAATACAAATGCTTGCTGCCCCTGTTCCAGATCGGCAAGCTGTTCTTCGACGGCCCGCCGGGTGGGGTTACCCGAGCGTGAATAATCGTATTCGACCTGGGAACCCACGCTGGGGTAGGCAAAGGTTGTAGCCTTATAAATAGGTACTTCGACGGCTCCGGTATTATTGTCGTGGGGGTTGGGAGCATGGACTAAACGGGTATTAAATTTGGTCATTTTCTAAAAATCCTTTCTTGAATTAATTAGTAACGGCGACGGGAGCAAACGTGTTCACCCAGTTTTGGTAGAGCAGTTCACTGGTGAAACGCCAGGAATAGTTAATGTGGTGATCGTTAGTAAAGTAATTACAGGGTGCTTCGATTGGTAAATGTTTTTTTAAGTCGCGTTGGTATTCCTTCGCTAAGGTGTCTTTACTGTATTCTGGGTGCCCAGTGATGTAAGTGCGGTGGAGAGCCGGCGCTTGCAAGATCAGTGGCCCGATTGCTTGGTTATTGGCAACCACCTTGACACCGGTCGGAACATCATTTAGCGAACAATTGCAGGTGGAGTGTCGTGATTGGGGAATCTGGAATTGACTGGTGGCAAAATGATCAACCAATGGTGAAGAAGCGTCCAGCTTGGTTGCTTGGTAAACACCGAACAATTTGTGATTGAGGCGGTGCTTGTTAATCCCATAGTCATGATAAAGGCCCCCAAGGGCTGCCCAACATTCTACCAGGGATGCCCTAGTATGGGTGGTCGCCCAGCGGCAAAAAGCACAAAATTCTTGCCAGTAATCAACCTGTTCGAAGCCCAATGTTTCCACTGGTGCTCCGGTAATGATTAACCCGTCAAAATGACGGTGCTCGATTTCGGCTAAACACGCATAGTGGTTGGCAACGGTGTTTTGATTGACACTCTTAAAGTGGTGAGAAACGGGATACGCAAAGGTGATTTCGACGTCTTGTGCCAGCTTCGCAAAACTTGCTAAAAATTGGCATTCCGTTTCTGCTTTGTTGGGCATCAGGTTTAACACCACGATTGTAATGGGGTTCGTTTGTTCTTGGTTAATCCATTGGCCATTTGCGATGGCAAAACCGTTGATTGCGTTTGCTGACATTTCACGCCACTCCTTTCTGAAAATAAAAAGCCTTCGTCCCTAGTTCGAAAATTGAACTAGGGACGAAGGCTTTTCGTGTTACCACCCATTATTCATCCTTGCCTCACGACAAGAACCTCATTAAGTACTCAGTAATAAATACTGAAGACTCCGCAAGAATAACGGATGCGACCCGTTGCAGTGGCCTCGGGTGACTACTGCAATGACTCAGAGCTCATCTTCATGTTTTTCGACCTGTTCCCTCTCAGCAACTGGGAACTTTCTGTAAAGGCCAAGCCACACTACTCTTCTCTTCACTGTCAGATATTTTTAATATTTCTAATCATTTTTTAATCTTCCTTAGTTTACCAATTATTTAGTGATTGTCAACACTTTCTAGCAAAATTCGTTCTTAAATTTTAAAAGGACCGATTTTAGACGATCTACAACGCTAGTTGACGACTAAGTGGAGTAAAACACGAACTATTATAGAAGTTAATTTAATTAAGTTAACATTTACGTTGACTTTTACCAGGATGGTTGGTATGCTTATGACGTTCTTTAACGAACTAACTAAATAATATCGAAATTAAAGTTCGTGTTTTACCCAAAAAAGGAGCGTTTGAATCATGGGAAAATTATTGTATTCGGGCAAAGCTAAGCAAATGTGGTCAACGGATGATCCAGAGCAATTACGGGTTGTTTACCTTGATCAAGCGACGATGCTGAATGGAAAACGGAAAGATCATTTTGCTGGCAAGGGAGCCGCTGCTAATGACATTTCTACGTTGGTGTTCGAATACTTAATTCAACAGGGGATTCCTACTCATTTCATCAAGCACCTATCAGAGAAGGAAGAATTGGTGAAAAAGTGTGACATGATCCGTTTGGAATTTGTGACCAGAAATATCGTGGCTGGCCACTTTGCTTCACGGTTTGGTTTAAAGGAAGGCACGCCACTGGCGCAACCGGTAGAAGAAACTTTCTACAAGAGCGATGAACTGGATGATCCGTTTGCTAATGAATCCGACGCGATTGCCATTGGTGCTTGCACAGCAGATGAATATCAAAAGTGCTGGGCCTTAGCCCGTCAATGTAACGTTTTGTTAACCAAGTTGTTTGCAAAAGCGGGGATGAAGTTAGTCGATTTTAAATTAGAGTTCGGTAAATTGTCTGATGGTAGTTTGGTGTTGGCCGACGAATTTTCGCCTGACAATTGTCGGCTGTGGGACCTTGATACGAACGCGCATCTGGACAAGGACGTGTTCAGAAAGAATCTTGCGGACATTACCACCACCTACGATGAAGTGTACCAACGGTTGCAAAAAGTTGTTACGGAGGAAGATTAATGATTAACGTTCGGATTTATGTTACGTATAAGCAGTCCGTTTTTGATCCCCAGGGGGATACGATTACAAAAACGATTCATTCCATTGGTCATCCGGAAGTTGAATCGGTTAAGGTCGGGAAATTTTTTGACCTGGCATTGAAGGTTGACCAGGATCAAGTCGCGGCGGTAGTCAAGGAAATTGCCACCAACTTACTAGTTAATTTCAACATGGAAACTTACAGTTACCAAATTTTGGAGGGTTAATTGATGAAAATAGCGGTGGTGGTTTTTCCCGGTTCGAATTGTGATGTTGACCTTTATGAAGCGCTGCACTCAGTTTGCCATGCCGATGTCGAATACGTTTCTCATCGGGCCACGAGTCTGGCGGGATTCGATGCAGTCATGCTCCCGGGTGGTTTTTCATATGGTGATTACCTCCGTTCGGGAGCCATTGCGCGGTTTGCCAATGTGATGCCTGCAGTGGTTAAGATGGCCCAGGAAGGGAAACCAGTTTTTGGTACCTGCAATGGTTTTCAAATCTTAACCGAAGCAGGACTGTTACCCGGAGCACTAAAACATAATGATTCGCAACGGTTTGTCTGCAAGACGGTTGCCTTAGAAGTGGTTAATAATCACACCCGGTTTACTAGCAAATATCAAGAACACGAACGCATTCAGTTACCCATTGCCCATGCGGATGGTTGCTACGTTGCGAGTGAAGCCACCCTTAACCAACTGGAAGAACATCACCAGGTGGTCTTTCGGTATGCGGATGAAAATCCGAATGGTTCTCTCCGGAATATTGCCGGGATTACTAACGAACGTGGGAACGTGTTGGGGATGATGCCTCATCCGGAGCGGGCAGTCGAGTCATTGCTCGGTAATACTGACGGGTTACGAGTTTTCCAATCATTGTTAGCCAACGGTAGTGTAAAAGCATAGCGAGGAGTAATCATGAAACAAGCCATGACACCAGAAGAAATCAAGGAACGCCGACCATACTTGGATTGGAGCCTGACCGAAAAAGAGTACAACTACATTGCTGACAAACTCCTTGGTCGATTACCAAACTTTACCGAGACGGGGCTCTTTGCCGCGATGTGGAGCGAACACTGTTCATACAAAAAATCAAAGCCAGTTTTGCGGCTGTTCCCAAATAAAAACGCGCGGGTTTTACAGGGACCCGGTGAAGGTGCCGGGGTAGTCGACATTGACGATGGCCAAGCGGTGGTCTTTAAAGCAGAAAGCCATAATCACCCGACGACGGTAGAACCCTACCAAGGGGCCGCAACCGGTGTTGGTGGTATCTTACGGGATATTTTCAGCATGGGGGCCCGGCCGATCGCCTCGCTCGACTCCCTTCATTTTGGTGAATTAACGGATGCAACCATGCAACGTAAGGTGGCCAATACGGTGAAGGGCATTGGTGACTACGGTAATTGTATGGGCATTCCGACGGTTGCCGGTGAAACAACTTTTGACCCTTGTTACCAGGGTAACCTGTTGTGTAATGCCATGAGTGTAGGACTGATGGAACAACAAGACCTGCAAAGTGGGGTCGCCACTGGGGTTGGTAACGCAGTGATGTACGTTGGCGCCAAAACTGGTCGTGACGGGATCCACGGGGCGACCTTTGCTTCAGCAGATTTTTCGGATGAAAATGCGACCCAACGCTCGGCAGTTCAAGTGGGAGATCCCTTTATGGAAAAGCTCCTCATGGAAGCCTGTCTGGAACTGATTCACCAGCATGCTGATTGGCTGGTTGGGATTCAAGACATGGGTGCAGCCGGGATCGTTTCTTCCAGTGCAGAAATGGCTGCCGAAGGCCACAGTGGGATGGAATTGAACCTAGATCTCGTTCCCCAACGCGAAACTGAGATGTCCGCTTATGAAATCATGCTGAGTGAATCGCAAGAACGAATGTTACTTTGTGTCCGGCGTGGGCACGAAGCGGATGTTCAAGCCATTTTTAAGCGGTATGACCTTGATGCCGTGACGATCGGTCGAGTTACTGATGGCCATGATTACGTTTTGTACCATGATGGCGAAAAGGTCTGTGACATCCCCGTTGCCAGTTTGACGGATGATGTTCTGGAAGAACCAAGTGCAGAACGGGAACCGGCCCGGATTAAAGCAGCTCAGCAAGCTCCTGTCTGGCAACCGGTGATTGACAATCCCGGTCAAATGTTACGGCGGTTACTTGCTCAGTCCACGATTGCCAGCGATGAAGTGTTAACCCAGCAATACGATACTCAGGTCCGGACTTCGACGGTTGCGGGACCGGGCAGTGATGCCGGAATCATTCGCATTCGTGGTTACCACAAGGGGTTGGCCATGACGACCGATGGCAATGGCCGCTTTGTTTACCTGGATCCGGAAATTGGTGGCCAAATGGCGGTTACCGAGGCGTTTACTAATATTATTGCCAGTGGGGCTGAGCCACTCGCCATTACTGATTGTTTAAACTATGGCGACCCGAACGATCCCGAAATCTTTTGGGAACTCCACCATTCAGTTCAGGGAATGGCAACTGCTTGTCGAGTCTTTGATACGCCGGTCATTTCTGGAAACGTGTCCCTTTACAACGAAAATAATGGTCAGGCAATTTACCCGACACCGATGGTTGGGATGGTTGGCCTCATTAAAAATCTGGATCACGTCATTCCGTCGTTTGCGACCCACGCTGGAGACTTGGTTTACTTGATTGGCACCACTGGCGATGATTACGCCGGATCAGAATTACAAAAAATGCTGACGGGGACCATTGCAGGACAATTATCCCCGATTAACCTCGCAAAAATTCGTGATGCTGGTCACCGCCTTCATGAAGAAATGGTTAACGGTCACGTTAGTGCGGCTCATGACGTGAGTGAAGGCGGCTTGGGGGTTGCCCTTGCTGAAATGCTGTTTGATGCTGCAACAGGTATGAACCTGAACCTTCGTCACTTAACCGCTGCTCAGTTATTCAGTGAAACGGCTGGCCGCCTGATCGTTACGGTACCAGCAGCTTACCAAGCGGCATTTACCGTAACGCTGGGTGATGACGCCCGGTTGGTCGGTCAAGTTACCAACACTCATTGGTTAGAATTACATCTTCAAGACGCTGAACTGAACGAAAACCTTGCAGAATTAGCACAACAGTATAAGGAGGCGCTCCCGTGCCAGCTGAAATCAAAGGATTAAATGAAGAATGTGGGGTGTTTGGCGTTTTTGGTGCGCCCCATGCTAACCAGCTGACCTATCTGGGGTTGCATACTTTGCAACACCGGGGTCAGGAAGGGGCCGGCATTGTCACGACCGATCACCACGCAATGTACCAACATCGTGATCGGGGACTGCTGGCCCAAGTCTTTCGTCATCCGGTTGACCTGGATGGGTTAGTTGGAGATGCTGCCATTGGTCATGTGCGTTACGGAACGGCCGGACGTAACTCAATTCAAAATGTTCAACCATTCTTGTTTCAATTTCATGATGGTGATGTGGCCCTGGCACATAACGGTAATTTGACGAATGCGGTCACCTTACGGCGGCAACTAGAAGATGAAGGCGCGGTTTTCCAATCCGATTCAGATACAGAAATTTTAATTCACCTGGTGCGCAAACACATCCAAGATGGCTTTATTCCAGCCCTGAAGAAGAGTTTGAATGAAGTGAAGGGTGGCTTTGCCTTCTTGCTCTTACAAAAGGACCGGTTAATCGCGGCATTGGACCCCAATGGTATCCGTCCATTGTGCATTGGTCAGCTACCAAACGGTGCCTACGTCGTTGCTAGTGAATCCTGCGCGCTGGACATTGTCAATGCCAAATTGATTCGCGATGTTCAACCCGGTGAATTGATCATTATCGACCGCGATGGTTTGCATACCGACCGGTATACGGACCAGACCCGGTTAGCAATTTGCTCGATGGAATACATCTACTTTGCGCGGCCAGATTCCATCATTCACGGTGTTACGGTTCACAACGCCCGTAAACGGATGGGACGGCTGCTTGCCCGTCAACACCCGGTTGATGCGGACATGGTGATTGGGGTGCCTAATTCATCATTATCAGCGGCAAGTGGGTATGCCGAAGAAATTGGTTTGCCATATGAAATGGGCCTTATTAAGAGTCAATATGTTGCCCGGACCTTTATCCAACCCACCCAGGAATTACGGGAGCGGGGGGTTCACATGAAACTCTCTGCTGTCCGCGGGGTGGTTGAAGGCCAACGCGTGGCCGTTGTCGATGACTCAATTGTGCGGGGGACGACCTCCCAACAAATCGTTAAAATGCTCCGTGACGCGGGGGCTAAGGAAGTGCACATGTTAATTGCATCGCCACCATTTAAGTTCCCTTGCTTTTACGGCATTGACGTTTCGACCCGCGCCGAATTAATGGCGGCTCATTATTCTGTCCCTGAAATGGCGGAGCGGATTGGTGCCGATTCACTAACGTTCCTTTCGGTGGCCAATTTAATTCAGGCAATCAACGTTCCTGACGCGGGCGATGCACCGGATGGTGGCCTGACGGTTGCCTACTTTAACAGTGATTACCCGACACCGCTTTATGACTATGAAGAAAAATATTTGGCCTCACTGAATGAACAGGAGCGTCGTGAACGAAAGGAGCGGATGGCATGAGTCGTTACGAAGAAGCTGGTGTGAATATCGAGGCCGGCTATGACCTCGTTCGGCGAATCAAAGATCAGGTCCAAGCGACTGCTCGTCCCGGGATGATGACTGGCATTGGTTCGTTTGGGGGCATGTTTGATTTGGGGGCCTTGCACATCCAACACCCGGTCTTAGTTTCGGGGACGGATGGGGTCGGCACGAAACTGTTGATTGCCCAACGAATGGACAAACATGATACCGTTGGCCAGGATCTTGTCGCCATGTGTGCTAACGATATTGTTGCCCAGGGGGCCGAACCACTCTTTTTCCTGGATTATATCGCCACGGGACACAATGACCCAGCCAAATTAGCAACGTTGGTAGCTGGAGTGGCCAATGGCTGCCGGCAAGCCGGCGCAGCCTTAATTGGTGGTGAAACGGCGGAGATGCCGGATATGTATCGCCGGGATGAATACGACCTAGCAGGGACGATGACGGGGGTTGTGGAAAAAGAGAACCTCTTAACGTCCGCGCAACCGCAAGTTGGTGACTATTTACTGGGCTTGCCCGCCAGTGGTTTACATTCTAATGGTTTTTCACTAGTCCGGCAGATCTTGTTTAAGAACCATGATGTGCAATTAACTGACCGCCCGGCGCCATTGCACGGTGCCACGGTTGGGGAAACGTTATTGACCCCGACAAAGATTTATGTCCACGTGGTATTGCCATTAGTCCAGGACCGCTTGATTAATGGCATTAGCCACATTACCGGAGGCGGTTTGATTGAAAATGTGCCACGGATGATTGACGATCATTTACAAGCCCAAATTGATGCGGAAGCATGGCCACAGTTACCGATTTTTGATTACCTGCGTCAATTGGGTCATCTGGATATGGCCGACTGTTGGAAGACCTTCAACATGGGCTTAGGAATGGTCCTGGCGGTGGCCCCAGACCAAGTTGCACTGGTTCAACAACGGTTACAACGAGCCGGACAGGATTCTTATCAAATCGGCCGCCTCGTCAGGCGCCCGAGTGACCAACCAAAGATTTTGATACGTGGGGGAGAAAAATGAAAGTTGCAATTTTAGCTTCTGGAAACGGGACCAATTTCGAAGAACTGGCGCAACAATTCCAGCAGCACCAGTTACCCGGTGAATTGACCCTCCTGTTTTGTAACCACCCGGCAGCCAACGTGATGAACCGGGCCGCGCGGCTCCACGTCCCCGCTTTTAGCTGGACGGTCAAAGAAGCTGGCGGTAAGCAGACCTACGAAGCACGGCTACTCCGGTTACTCAAAGATCACGGGGTGGAATTTATTATCTTGGCCGGTTATTTACGGGTGGTCGGGCCGATCCTCCTAGATGAATATGAGGGTCGAATTGTTAACCTCCATCCAGCGTGGCTACCGGAATATCCAGGGCTGCACTCGATTGAACGAGCTTACCAGGACCACCGGCAGCAGACGGGGGTCACCGTTCATTTCATTGATGCGGGTCTTGATTCGGGACCAATTATCATGCAAGAACGGGTGCCAATTTACCCTACTGATAGTTTGGCGGATTTAGAAGCGCGGGTTCATCAGACTGAACACCAGTTGTACCCGCAGGCAATCAAAAAAGTATTAACAGAATTAACAGCAAAGGAGTAAAGAATTCATGAAGCGTGCATTAGTTAGTGTCTCAGATAAAACGGGGTTAGTACCCTTTGTACAGGGCTTAGTTGCGGCCGGTTATGAAATTGTCTCCACTGGTGGTACCAAACGGGTTCTCGATGACGCAGGCGTGAAAACTATTAGTATCGAAGACGTCACTCACTTTCCAGAAATCCTCGATGGTCGGGTCAAGACGTTAAACCCATACGTTCATGGTGGCTTGCTGGCCCGGCGGGATGTTCCCGAACACATGGCGACCCTGGAAAAGTTAGTGATTACCCCAATTGATTTGGTGTGTGTGAACCTCTATCCGTTTAAGGAAACGATTGAACAATCAGATGTCACCCTGGCGGATGCCATTGAAAATATTGATATTGGTGGCCCATCAATGGTGCGTTCTGCTGCGAAAAATTATCATGACGTCACCGTGGTCACTGATGTGCAAGATTATGATGCGGTCCTGGATGAAATCAAGACTGCTGGCGAAACGACTTTAGAAACTCGTCAACGACTAGCAGCCAAGGCCTTCCGGACAACGGCGGCTTATGATGCATTAATTTCCCAATACTTGACTAAGCGCGAAGGCCTGGCGGATCCAGAAAAACTGACGCTGACCTATGATTTAAAAGAAACCATGCGGTATGGTGAAAACTCACACCAACAAGCTTGGCTTTACCAAGATGCCTTGCCAAAGGCTTATTCCATCCTGTCTGCGACCCAATTACACGGGAAGAAATTATCCTACAATAATATCAAGGATGCGGATGAAGCCTTGCGTTGTATCCGCGAATTTGACCAACCAACCGTTGTCGCCATGAAGCACATGAACTCATGTGGGATCGGTCAGGGGACTAGCCTAGAACAAGCCTGGGACCGGGCCTATGAAGCTGATTCGGTTTCCATTTTTGGTGGTGTAATTGCCTTGAACCGTCCCGTGGACTTGGCAACGGCCGAAAAGATGCACAAGATTTTCCTGGAAATCGTGATTGCCCCAAGTTTTGACCCGGACGCCTATGAAGTCCTGGCTAAGAAGAAAAATATTCGGCTGCTAACCGTTGACTTTACGAAAAAGGACGAACGAACCCGTCGGGAAGTTGTTTCCGTAATGGGTGGCCTGCTGATGCAGGACCAGGATACGCTCGCAGAAGATGCGCATGACTGGAAGTGCGTCACGGAAGTTCAACCGACGGAAGAGCAATTACAGACATTGATGTTTGCTTGGAAGGCAGTTAAGCACGCTAAATCCAACGCCATTGTCCTGGCAAACGATGAACGCACTCTTGGGGTCGGTGAAGGACAACCAAACCGGATTGATTCCCTGAAGATTGCCACGAAGCACGCTGGCGATGACATTGACGATCGGACGGTGATGGCTTCTGACGCCTTCTTCCCGTTTGGCGATTGTGTTGAATTTGCTGGCCAACATGGGATCAAAGCAATTGTGCAACCGGGTGGTTCAATTCGTGACCAGGAGTCAATTGACATGGCGAATAAGTACGGGATTGCCATGGTGACGACCGGCGTACGTCACTTCCGTCATTAATGCATTGCCAAAGGAGAAACCGCGATGGAAAAACACAATGTCTTAGTAGTTGGGGAAGGTGGTCGCGAATTTGCGATTGCCAAGCAACTTCAGCAAAGCCCCCACGTTCAGCAAGTTTACTGTGCCCCGGGCAATGTTGGCATGGCAACAGTAGGGGTTGAAACGGTCGCAATTGAAGAAAATGACTTTCCGCGATTGATTGAATTTGCGAAGCACCACGATGTGGTCTGGACGTTTGTTGGTCCTGAAGATTCGTTGGTGGAAGGAATTGTCGACGATTTTACAGCGGCAGGTCTCAAGATTTTTGGCCCAACCGCCCGGGCGGCCCAACTGGAGGGTTCAAAGGACTATGCGTTGAATTTCATGGACCATTACGGAGTACCAACTGCACAACACCATAGTTATCGGGATCAGACCGCCGCTTTGAATGGGATTGCTGAATTTGGTTTTCCAGTCGTCATTAAAGAAAACGGTCTGGCTGGTGGAAAAGGGGTTGTGATTGCCCAAGATCGGGAAGAAGCAACTCAAACGATTCGTGAGCTATTCGCCAATGGTCAATCGCGCGTGGTGATCGAAGAGTGCCTCAACGGGCCCGAATACTCAATGTTTTTAGTCTTGAGTAACGGCCATTACCGGATCCTCCCAATGGCCCAGGATCATAAGCGGGCTGCTGATGGCGACCGGGGACCCAATACTGGTGGTATGGGGGCTTACAGTCCCCTTCCTCAATTGAGTGATCAAGATTATGAACAGATGGTCAAAGAAGTAGTGGAACCAACAGTGAAAGGACTAGTGGCTGGTAATTATCACTATCACGGCATCCTATACATTGGTTTGATTCTGACGGCTGATGGGCCAAAGGTGATTGAATATAACGTTCGCCTGGGTGATCCAGAAACTCAGGTGATTTTGCCGCTACTAGAGACGGACCTGTTTGAATTGGTGGACCATGCTTTGAATGATGAGCCCCTTCCTGAGATTCAGGTCAGCGCGGCAGCAACCTTTGGAGTCGTAGTTGCTTCAGCGGGATATCCACAACACCCGGTCCATGGTCAAATGATTGGCAAATTGCCGACAACGGACCAGGTGATGATTGATTATGCCAACGTCGCGGGGACCCTTGATCAATTAGTGGGTAATGGTGGACGCCTGTTAATGGTGTTAGCTAAGGATTCTTCTTTACAAGCGGCTCGTGACCGCGTCTATCAGTATCTGGCTGCTTATGATTGGGACCAGTGTTTTTACCGCCATGATATTGGGGCGAAAGCCGGTTTGGGATCGAACAAACTCTAATCCGCCTATTGGAATTTGTCTGGGAATGGATTAAAATATGTTGGTAATGCATTTTATTGCGAGACTAAAGAAGAAAGAGGTCAATTGAACATGGCTAAATTAGTATTAATTCGTCACGGGCAAAGTGAATGGAACCTTTCAAACCAATTTACTGGTTGGGTTGACGTTGATTTAAGTGAAAAGGGTGTTGAACAAGCTAAGGCTGCTGGGAAGGCAATTGCTGAACACGGTCTGCAATTTGACTACGCCTACACTTCCGTTTTGAAGCGGGCCATCAAGACTTTGCACTACGCTCTTGAAGAATGTGACCAACTTTGGATCCCAGAATTCAAGACTTGGCGTTTAAATGAACGTCACTACGGTGCTTTGCAAGGTCACAACAAGAAGAAGGCCGCTGAAAAGTACGGTGACGAACAAGTGCATATTTGGCGTCGTTCATACGATGTTTTACCACCATTGCTGAGTGCCGACGACGAAGGTTCCGCTGCGAAGGACCGTCGTTACGCTAACCTCGACCCACGGGCCATTCCTGGTGGTGAAAACTTAAAGGTTACTTTGGAACGGGTAATTCCTTTATGGCAAGATGAAATTGCACCAAAGTTGTTAGACAACAAGAATGTGATCATTGCCGCTCACGGAAACTCCCTCCGGGCCCTTTCCAAGTACATCGAACAAATCTCTGATGAAGACATCATGAACCTGGAAATGGCTACTGGTCAACCGGTTGTCTACACCTTTGATGACAAGCTCAATGTTTTGGAAAAGGAAAAGTACGACATTGACTAATTAAGCACTGCAAAATTATCTTGGAGGCTGAGTCCAACTCGGCCTCTTTTCTATGTAAAGGAGAACAGGAATGGTTTGGACATGGGATGTCATTCGCCGCATCATTGAAGTGTTGTGGCTAATCAACATCGGCTTTGCAATTTGGACGGTTTTCCGGAGCCGGCGGGATATTGCTTCCACGTGGGCCTGGTTGCTAGTGCTGTCCGTCTTTCCGGTCGTCGGCTTTATTGCCTACCTTTTCTTGGGACGGCAGCTTTCGCACGATGATATTTTCTCAATGCGAGAAGAAGAACTTCGGATGCAAAACCGCTTCTTAAAAAAGCAACACAAGCTGATTCAAAAACATAAGCTGCTTCCCGAAGGGGACCGTCATACGAAGGATCGGATGATGGTTAACGGCTTTTTGAACAACAGTGAAGTACCGATTACTTTTGATAATCAGGTGGACCTCTTTACCGACGGGCACGTTAAATTTGCTCACCTAATCGACGACATCAATCACGCCCAGACCATGATCAGTCTTGAATACTACACTTTCTATTCTGATGAGCTGGGCCACCGGGTATTACATGCCCTAGAAAAGGCTGCCCAACGGGGAGTGAAGGTCCGGGTTTTGTACGATATTAGTGGTTCCCGGGGGACGAAACCGCGGTTTTTCAACCACCTTCGTGAACTCGGTGGTGAGGCCCAGCCCTTTATTTCGGCCCCGAAGCACTGGTTTATGACCCCACGGATGAACTATCATCTTCACCGTAAGTTGGTCATTATCGACCACCAGCTCGGTTATATTGGTGGCTTTAATATTGGTGACCAATACTTAGGCTTAATGCCTAAGTTTGGTTACTGGCGGGACTCTCATCTTCGGGTGCGCGGTCAGGCAGCCCAAATGATGGAAATCCGGTTTGCAATGGATTGGAATACCAGTTGTCGGCGGTCACGGCTTCCGAAATTTAGCTTGGATGAAGAGTTAGCAAACTTTAAAATTCAGCGGCCAACTGATGAAGAGATAGAGTCACAAAACCTGGTCCCAATGCAAATTGTTTCATCAGGGCCTGATAATCAACGGTTTGCCATCCGTCGAGGTTATGAAAACCTCATTAGTCGCGCTACCAAGTACGTCTACATTCAATCTCCATATTTAATTCCAGAGCCATCCATTTTAGAGGCACTCGTGATTTCGGCCCACAGTGGGGTTGATGTCCGAATCATGATTCCATGCAAACCTGACCACCCATTCGTTTACCGGGCCACGGAATACTATGC
This sequence comes from Limosilactobacillus caecicola, assembly GCF_943192935.1. Taxonomy (GTDB): domain Bacteria; phylum Bacillota; class Bacilli; order Lactobacillales; family Lactobacillaceae; genus Limosilactobacillus; species Limosilactobacillus caecicola. Next base: position 544,492 of record NZ_CALPCI010000001.1, read on the forward strand.
TAAATACTTGGTCAACAATGGTGTCAAGGTCTACAAGTATGATAATGGCTTTATCCATGCCAAGACTTTGGTGGCGGATGGGACCCTTTCTTCAGTGGGTTCTGCCAACATGGATTACCGGAGCTTTAGCCTCAACTTTGAAGTCAACGCCTTCTCGTATAGCCATGATCTGGCAGAACGTTTGCGGGATGTCTATGAGCAGGATCTTAAAAAGTGTACTCAATTAACTCCTGAGTATTTTGCTCAACAAACAAAGTGGCGTAAGTTCAAACAATACTTCTCCAGGTTACTTTCACCAATTCTGTAAAAAGTAATGCCAAAATTAAAAGGACTTCATCCCCGTTAGCTATTGTCTAGCGAGGATGAAGTCCCTTTTTTAGTTAGGAAATATGATTAGAACTTATTTTTGTCTAAAGCAACTGGAGATTCAGGTTCTTCACCATTAATCATCTTCAAGTTGTTATCAAAGGCCTTTACAACCATGTTCCGAACCGCGTGTGTAGTGTAGAAAGCGGTGTGTGGGGTTACCAAAACATTTGGCCGGTCAATCAAGTCAGCCAAACGAGCGTCTGGGAATTCTTTGCCTTCCCAATCTTCGTTGAAGACGCCAACTTCGCCTTCGTAAGTATCCATCACGAAACCGAAAATCTTACCGGAATCTAAGCCGCGGATAACGGCATCGGTGTCAACGAGTGGTCCCCGTGAGCAGTTCACGATGACGACCCCGTCTTTCATTTCTTTAATGGTGTCATCATTGATCATGTGGACATTGGCTGGCACGTCTGGCACGTGAAGTGAAATGACGTCAGCTTGTTTGTATAAGTCATCAAGGGAGTCAACATAGTAACCCTTTTTATCCAGTTCAGGATTCTTGTAAATATCGTAGGCGATCACTTTAGCGCCAAAGCCTTCCATGATTTGCATAAAGACGCGACCAATGTGGCCGGTACCAACCACCCCAACGACTTGGTCACGAACTTCACGACCGATCGTTGGTGCCCAGCGTAAGTCACGCTTGGCCATCTTTTCATCCATGCGCTTATCTTGACGCAGAACGCGGGCAGCTTGAATTGCGGCGTGTTCGGCGATGGCGTCAGGAGAGTAGACGGGCACATTAGTGATTTCAAAGCCGAGTTCCTTTGCTTTATCCATGTCAATGTTGTCGACACCGACATTCCGTAATGACATTTTCGTGATGCCATTGTCAGCTAATGCTTGAAGCGTATCAGCGGTGTAGTCTAATTGTTGGTAAACGACCACCCCATCGGCACCCTTTGCTAAAGCAGCGGTGTCAGGAGTCAACAGTTGATCAGTGTATTCAACTTCCACATCTGGATGAGCAGCCTTCCATTCGTTTAAGAATGGTTCTTCGTCTTTCCGAATTGCGTATGCATAAATTTTCGTCATTAATTTAAACCTCCATTTAATCTAATCATCGGACTAAGTAATATTGTAACGCTAGCTTGGTTGAAAAGGAGCGTCAAAGACGGACTTTTTTATCTTTAATACTAAGGATCCCAATCGAAAAGCCGTTAATAACTTCTCAATTGGGCCCCTTTACAGATGGTGAACCTAGTTCACGTTGTTAATATTTTGGTCATTGATGAATGGGTAGGAAACTAATTGGTCACCGGCCAGGTCTTCCTTATTCATGTCGACCAGGTTAATTTGGTTGTTTGTGTAAGTGGTGTAGTAAGCTAAGCCCTTATCAAGGTTGTAGCCAACGGTGTAGATGGTGTGTTCAAACTTAGCAGGGTTGGAAGCAACTTGGTCTAAACCACTTTGTTGTTCAACGGAGTGCATGACGTGGAACAATTGCGTCACGTTGGCAACTTCATCGTGTTCGTCCCAATGAGCGTTGTACTTATTGAAGGTTGCACGAACAAACCGGCTCATGGAATCCATGCCACCCGGTAAATCACGAGTGCCTAATCCCCGACTAAAGTCAGTCAGTTCAACTTGTTTAGAGAACGTGTTTGGTAGTGTGTCGGCGGACAGGGTCCGGTAGTTGTTCAAATTGAACAATTGCTTAGGGAATTGTGGGTTGTTGGTCAAAACCCCCACGGGATCATCATAAACGTGGACACCATCAATGTCGCTTTCCAAAACAATGGCCTTGTCGCCATCGGCAATTAACCAGTGAAGTGGTGAAGTAGGTAATTGATCACTGAAGGACTTGTTAGTAATGTTGACGTTGGCTAATAATTCCTTTGCTTCGTCAACATTGGCACATTGGCTCAATACCCATGGAATTAATTCAAATGAGGTGACGTTATCCTTGCCAGCGGCCACTTCGGTATAGTGAGCGTTGTCAGGGTAGTTCAAGCCACCCATTGCCAGGCCTTGGTCGTTGGCAGCGTCAAAGTAAAGTGGGTAATTGTTCATTACCGCAGCGATTCCAACTAAGGCGTAGTGGTGGTCAAGCGTTTTGACATCTTTGAAATCAAATGAATAGTTTTGGGGGGTAATGACGATTTTTTGCCCATATGACAATTCAAGATCGAGGTTCCGCCCAAAATAATGGTTGTTATCAACCGCGAAATTAAGTGCAGTACACATAATAGGACATCCTTTCCCTAATGCATTTTAATAAAACAATTTTCATTATAGGTAGCTCCGTCTTCTTTGTAAAGGAGTATGCGTTTGCTTATAAGAACCTTACTTAAATAGTCGTGAAGTCGAAGTTAATGCGGCAAAGATGACTCAATAAACCTGCAAGACGTGATTTTCAATCATAAATCAAAAAATTTTTATTTTTGCTAAAAGCAAGCGGACGATTAATGGAATCCAACTAACAACATGGGGGACGATTTATAAAAATCAACGGCACAATAAATATGAACAAATTAAGAAAATTATTTAAAAAAGCAATGACACGGTTGAGAATTTAACCGCGTTTTGTTATGTTTAGTTCATTATCATTAATTGTGCTATGATGGAAGTTGATTAGCACTGAAATATCCAGAGGAGAGAATAGAATGAAAAAAGTTTCGTTAAAGGATTTTATTGGGGAGCTGCGGGCCAGCTTAAAGGGTCAGTATACTAATGCTCTGTGGCCAATCGGTGGATTCTTCATTATCTTTATTGCCTTAAGTTTGATTTGTTTGTACTTCTTCCAGGGAATTGCTAGTTCCATTATGATGAGCTTGATGATGGTGATGTACGGAATGGCTTCGATGGGGGCCATTGGGTTTGCATTTTTAGAAATGCTGGTTGCCTTAGGTTTGCTCTTAGCAGTACGTTTCTTCTACGGCTTCTTCCAAGTTGCCTTCCAATATACGTACCTTGCCCGTTATCGTGATGATAGCCAAAAAGTGTCGGCATCATCCATTTGGCAACAGTACAAACGATTAAATAAAAACCAATTATGGCGGTTAGCCTTGTACGCTGGTTTGTTTATCTTCTTATGGACACTGCCACTAGATATCGTTGGCGGCCTTTTAGCTAAGTACAAGGTGGCAGTGATTATTTGCCGGGTTCTAAACCTCATCGTAGTCATTTGGAAAGCTCTGCAATACTCCCAAGGATACTTCGTTTACAAAGACAAGCGTCCTGAATTCTTGGGCCAATCCATGCGGCACGCCTTAACTGCCAGCAAACGGTTTATGAAGGGCTTGAAGTGGAATTACCTATTAGTAATGATTGTGACCGTCGTGTTACCAATTGTGATTTGGACTGCCATTTTTGGTGGCCTTGGTTACTACGGGATTTACACCGCCACTAATTTCTGCATCTGGCTCGGGTTCATCTTAGCCTTCTTGGGCTTGGTTGCTTGGTTGCCGGTTTGCTATGCAGCAACTGCTTTGTACTATCACAAGACCGCTCCGGCTCAAGACTTGGATAAGGACTTTGAAGGAACTTTCAAGTCCGTCGAGGTTTTGACGGGTCAAGCCGATAAGAAGTAATTAATAATGAGTAATCTCATCCGATTTGTTAGGATGGGATTTTTTATTGCATTTATGTTGACATTTGTAAACGATGGTTTTATAGTAAATCTAGAAAATATAATTACAAACGTAAACATAGGAGATGGCGATTATGCAAACAGCATTGATTTTAGTAATTAGCGTAGTTTTGATTGTGGCGATTATTTGGTGGTTCTTTGGTAAACATGAACAAGCGGTTGGTCAAGCCAAAACGACGAACGATCACCAAACAGCAACAGTGGTTGTGAAGGGGGGCTACTCTCCTTCGACAATCGTCCTCAAGAAGGGGGTTCCCGCAACGTTAAACTTTGATATGAAAGATTCAACGGCGTGCTTATCACACGTGGTGTTTGACCAACTGGGCGTGGACAAGGATTTGACCAAGCAACCAGTCACGAGTGTGGAAATTCCTACTGATAAGGCGGGTGACATTAACTTTGCTTGTGGAATGAACATGTTCCACGGAAAGGTGGTTGTCAAATAATGAAACTTAATTTGCAACGGCGGTTTTGGATTTCACTCATTTTCACGATCCCGCTGCTGATTCAAATGCTCCTGATGCCTTTCCATATTATGATGCCCGGGCATGTTTGGATTGCATTTGTGACGACCACAATTGTGATGATTGTCGGTGCTTGGCCATATTGGGTAAGTGCATGGGCCGCTTTCGGTCGCCATAACGCGAATATGAATACGCTAGTGGCGATTGGTACGGTTATCGCATATGGTTACAGTATTTTTGCGATGGCTACTGGACGGGATGTTTACTTTGAGAGTGCGGCGTTCATTACGGTTTTTGTCCTACTTGGCGACGTCATGGAAGAGCGGATGCACCAACGAGCTTCAAATGCATTAAAGAAGCTTCTTGATTTGCAGGCCAAAGAAGCCTGGGTCCTGGTGGATGGCCGATATGTGGCGACACCAGTGGATCGGATTAAGGCTGGTGCCATTGTGCGCGTCAAACCAGGGGAACGAATTCCGTTGGACGGGGTCGTCACTAGTGGTGAGTCGGCAGTTGATGAATCAATGATTACTGGTGAAAGTATGCCGGTTAACAAGCAGGTTGGCGATGAAGTCGTGGGATCGACGATTAATGGTGATGGGACGTTAACGGTCCGGATCACGAAGGTCGGACAAGAAACGATGCTGGCTCAAATCGTGGAAATGGTTAAAAAAGCGCAAACTAGTCATGCCCCAATCCAAGATCTAACCGACCGGATTTCACAATTCTTTGTCCCTGCCGTTTTGATCCTTGCAATCATTACTTTTGCGGTTTGGACAGTTTTCCTGAATGCTAGTATGGTTCAAGCAATGCTCTATGCGGTGGCCGTGATTGTAATTGCCTGTCCGTGTGCCTTGGGATTGGCAACCCCGACGGCTCTGATGGTCGGCACTGGACGCGCGGCAAAGATGGGGATCCTGATCAAGGATGGTCAGGCCCTCGAAGTAATCGATGACTTGAAGGCGATTATTTTTGATAAAACAGGAACCATTACGGTTGGTAAACCAGTAGTTACTGATATCGTTGGTGATCAACAACAGGTCCTCCAGGTCGCTGCGAGTTTGGAAGACCAGTCAGAACACCCGTTGGCAAGTGCCGTTGTACAACGAGCTAAAGAAGACAATGTTGATCTGTTGACGGCGACGAATTTTGCTGCAGTTCGTGGTCAGGGGGTCCGTGGGCAAATTGATGGTCAAACCGCTTTTGTAGGCAGTGAACGTTTAGCCTCAGGTATGCGGATCCCGGCTGAGTTAGCACACCAAGGCGCTGAATTGCAAGCTGCAGCCAAGACGGTGGTTTTAGTTGGTTTAGGAGATCAAGTGATTGGACTAATCGCCATTCAAGATTCGCCAAAGCCAACTTCAGCCCAGGCGATTAATGAGCTAAATAAGTGGGGCCTAAAGACCGTCATGCTGACTGGTGATAACCAGGCGGTGGCCGAGGCGATTGGCAAACAAGTTGGTATTCAGAAGGTGATCGCCGGTGTGCTCCCTAACGAAAAAGCAGACTATGTTGCTGCAGAACAGCAAGCAGGCAAGGTGGCCTTCGTTGGTGACGGTATTAATGATGCCCCGGCGTTGACAATGGCGGATGTTGGAATTGCAATGGGCTCTGGTACCGATATTGCAATCGAGTCTGGAGAGATTGTCTTAGTCCAAAATGACCTCCGTGGTGTAGTTCAGGCCTTAGAGATGAGTAGGAAGACTTTCCAACGGATTAAACTGAACCTTTTCTGGTCGTTAATTTACAATGTCATCGGGATCCCAATTGCTGCTGGTGTTTTCGTTGGCCTTGGAATTGCCCTTAGTCCAGAGTTTGCGGCCTTAGCGATGGCCTTTAGCTCCGTATCAGTTGTGACGTCTTCATTAATGCTTAATCGGACTAAAATCAGTGCTTGACGGATCAAATGTCTAATAGTTTGATCATGTAAATTGTAAGAATATAAATGTACTTTTACATTATCGTTTAATAGAACGAGGCTAAGCGTTAGCTTAGCCTCGCTTTTTTGCTTTATTCATGATGAAATATTCATATTAAAATGTTCAGAACACAATAAAAACGAGGCTCAAAAGTTAGCTCAAAAACTTTTGAAATGATGTTGACAAACGTTGCAGGATAATTTATAGTATATAACCGTTGTCGCGTAATGATGTGATTTAACAATGATTGATTAAAATTATGTGTTGACATTGATGCGGCAATTTGATATTCTATAATAGTTGTCTGCTTAAATGATTTTTCAATCATTTCTCAAAATAATTTCAAAAAAGTTGTTGACGAGATACGGATAACATGTTATTATAATAAATGCTCACTGACTTGTTAAAGAAGTGAACATGGTAGGCCTTTGAAAACTGAATAAAGTTTCGACGAATCAAATGTGTAGGGTCTTTGATTGTAAGATCAAAGCAAAACATTTGCGAAGTCAATTTCGCTTTAATTTATTTTGAGAGCTATCTCAAATTCTTATTTTA
>NZ_CALPCI010000002.1 GCF_943192935.1 Limosilactobacillus caecicola
TTAATAATATTGGTCTACAATTAGCGCAAACCCAGACACAAATCCAGACCACTAATGAAGCGATTAACGCTTTGGGCCTTCAAATTGCTCAAATGAAACAATCTCAAACCGAAAACGGAGGTAATTAATTATGTATGATTTTTGCAAATTAATGTTTGAATTGCACTGCCCAATTGAAGGATATGTACCTTTAGGAGCAATTACTGCTGATCAATATAAAGAAATCACCGGTAAGGATTATGTAGCAGCTGCCTAATATACTAAACACTCGCCTATGAAATACACAGTACATTATGTTAAAGCTCGGTTCACTACCGGGCTTTTTCTAATGGGCGGGTGATATAGGGGTAATTCTATGAAAAACAAAATTTACTGGTTTTTTCAGTTATATGGGATTTGGATAATAGGATATTCCATTTTGATTTTAACTGCCGTTTTCAATTTTATCCGTTAGTGTATACTTAATACAAAAAAAGGCAGATACCAAATGGTATCCACCAAATAAAAAAGAGCGCCTATTAAGCGCCCCAGCCGGTTCGGTAAATGAGGAGCTACCTCAAAACCGTTTTGCGCACCGGTGTAATTTCCTGATACATGTATTATAACATACAAAAAAGGTGAGTACCCCAAGGCACCCACCTAAGCCGACTTGTAAGCTAGAGAGCACTTACGCACACGGCCTAATCCTTATTGCAGTAACTATTATATCATAAAAAGAATATGATACAATAGTTAGGCACACTTGAGCAGGCCTAGAGAACCTGACTTGTGCTGAAGGGAGGTAACTCCTGATGTGGCATATTTGCCTAGTCCTTATTGTTGTGCCTAATAAGCACGTAAAACAATTAATTAAATGGATCTTCAAAAACTGGTTTAACTAGTTAGCGAAGACAGTTTGGCGCCTAATCGCTTGGATGCGAGCAGGCGCTTTTATTATACACGAAAGTTGGTGATTATGGGTGGAAGATAATTTAAAGCATAATTATTTTTGGTTCGTTAAAGCACTGGAGACGTACGGTTTAGGAATTTTCTTCATTATTAACCGCAGTACGGGAATTTTTTTACCACCGGGTAATATCTTAGACACTTTAGATGACCCACCGTTTATTTTTACGTTGGCAGTGGTAGGCACGATTGCGCTAGTTTTTTCGTTATGGGATTTACATCATTTGCCATTTTACAAGCCACTAATGACGGGAACATTAACCTTTGTGTGGTTAATGTTTTTTTGTGCCTTTGGATTTGAAGATTGGACAACAGGTAAACTATCGTTTCAAAGCATGTATGCGTTTTTTGTCTTGTTTTCTATTATTGGACAGTTACTGATTAAGAAAGGGTGATGGCAATGCATGATGATGTTCTGGTGGCGCTGATCAGTACCATTGGATCCATAATCGTTGCTTACATCACCACTCAACAGCGCAATAAACCGACTGAGAATGATAAGTTGCGAGAAGAAAATAAAAAATTAAAGGAGAAGATAAAACATGAAAATCATCACTGATTTTGGAAATTGGTTAATCACAAGCGGGGCGTTAGTCACCGCTTTTATTTTTGCTTGGAAATATGTCAAACCAGTATTGGATGAAAAGAAAAATCACGCCGCCACGGAACAGTCTAAAGTAATGTGGACGTTGTTAGAAAACATCGCTGATACGGCGGTTAATTCACTCATTAGTTCACCACTAACTGGTGCGCAAAAGTTTGACCAAGCCACCAAAAATGTCCAGACGGCGATGCGGTCACAAGGATTGATCATTGATCAAGCCATAGCAGAAACGGCAGTGCAATCAGCTTATGAAAAGTCCGATCTGACCGGAACTGTTAATAATATTGATCCGGTTAAGGTTGCCATCAAAGAAGCACCGAACCGCTCTAATAAATTGTTGCTGCAAGGTCAAGAAGAAAAAGCAAAGGGGTAATATGCTATGACAATGTACACAGTTGATGTTTATTCAGGTTCTAGTGACGACATTATTCGCGACCCGCACGCTGAAGGGGTGATTGTTAAAGCAACGCAGGGCATGACCTACGTTAATCCAAAGTGTAATCATCAATGGGATTTAGCTGGCTCGTTAGGTAAGAAACGTGGTTTATATCATTACGCTGGCGGTGGCAATCCAGTGAGTGAAGCCCAATTCTTCATTAATAATATTAAGAACTACGTTGGTCAGGGTATTCTGATCCTAGATTGGGAAGCCTACCAAAACTCAGCGTGGGGCAATGCTAACTGGGCCCGCCAATTCGTAGATGAAGTTCATCGCTTAACTAACGTTTGGCCAATTATTTATGTACAGGAATCTGTATTATGGCAAGTCGCTAATTGTGCTAATGATTGTGGTGTTTGGGTTGCTAAGTATGCTTCAATGACGTGGTACTCTTGGACGCTGCCACAAATGAATGTATCTGCTGGAGCGTTTAAAGTGCTGACTGGTTGGCAATATACTGGTGGCGACATGGACCGGTCAATCTGGTACTTAGACGAAGCTGGTTGGGATCGGTTAGCTAACCCCAACGGTACAAAGGCAAAAATTAAAGTGCCAGCTCCAGCTACGCAACCAGCACCTAAACCACAAGGTGAAGCAGCTTGGACGGATAGTATTGGCGACACTTGGCATTCTGAAAGTGGAACCTTTACTTCCAATACAGCGATTAATCTGCGGTGGGGTGCTAAAACCAACTCCAGTGTCATCGGAACCTTGCCGGCTGGTTCAGTGGTTCGTTATGACGCTTGGTCGCTTCATAACGGTTTCGTTTGGGTTCGCCAACCACGGGCGAATGGTCAATACGGCTACTTAGCAACTGGAGAAGCAAGTAATGGTAAACGCACATCTTATTGGGGAGCATTTAAATAAACAAATTCAGCCCTAGTGGTCACTTCAGAAATAGTGACTACTGGGGCTTTTTGTTGTATTGAATAACAACGTCTTGAAGCGTTCTTTCTAATATGTTATTAGTTGGTCACATGAAACAGTTGACCAAATATCAAACCTATAATGAGGTGTAGAAAGTGTCCGAAGGAAACGTTGAAGTTATTAACCATTTCGGTTATGTCGAAATTGGTGACGCTAAACTATAGTAATTAAAAAGGCGCTCGCCGAAGCTTGCGCCAAGGGTGCTACTTGAGCAACCACTTAATTAGATGTTTTATGTGCTTGCTAGGCACAATAAGGATAATGATGCACAAAGGCCAATGCAACGGAGTCACCTCCTGACTTGCACGGTTTTGGGTAGCTGGCCCAGTGTGCAGTAAATATTGTATCATAAAATATATATGTTATAATACTGACATAAGGATATGATGCCGGTGTGCAAAATGGGTTTTAAGTTAGCTACTTGTTACCCGAACCGGTTGGGGCGCTTAATAGGCGCTCTTTTTTTATTTGGTGGATACCATTTGGTATCCGCCTTTTGTTTCCAGAAGCTCGGTCATTTATGTTCGAGTAGTTCACATTGTGGGCAACCCATTAGAGTTTGCGGGGAAATTAGACAGCTAAATTTGGTCCGCCATTTAGTCCGCCAACTGCAAAATTGATAGTTCTTGATAAATATGAGAATGCCTATTTATCAAGAAAAGCGAGTGGTCATTTTTACATATAATAGGTAAAAAAGGCCACTCTTCTCATTTACGAACCATTGATATATTAAGTGCCGCATAATCGTTTGCGTTTTGTCAACGATTATGCGGCATTTTAGTATCTTGAAGTACTATAAAATCAAATGTGACACATTGATAATTTATGAATGATATATAGACTATTGCCGATTCTTTTTATTAGAAATAAGGTGCCATACAAAAAATACGACTCCGATAATTAAAACTAGCCAAGCCCAAACTTGTAAATCGGCATTAGACACCGACGTTAAAGGCACCAAATAACCAAGCAATAATCATCATAATTAAGCCAGCGATGTCACCACCCAATTTCACTAATTTACGAGTAGAAATGTATACAATTATGCTTGCAATGTATAACAAGGCTACAAGTAGTCCAGCTGATCCACTGTGAGAACCACTCGCTGCAATCGCATTACCGACTCCGGCTAACATTGATTGGAAGAAAATAATTACTCTCAAAACGATCATTAAAATACCAACGACTAATTTTGTGACTTTCACTTGAAAATCATCCCGTATTTCAGCTTTTAGCGACTTCAGTATTTGGTCGTAATGTTGTTAACTAATTTTATTATGGATTGTTTGATATATCTTGAAAAAATGGTGCAATCGTCGATTAAATAATGGGAATTATGAATTTAAATGACTAGGGAAGTGACTTAATACACAAATTTACCAAGTCACAAAACGTATGATTAAAATCACATAAAAAAGGATATTAAATTGAATGTGATAAAAGTCCTATACCAATTGACAGTGGATAAATTTTTTTCTATTATAAAAAACACGGAAAATCTGTCTGACGGTTGTTATGAGCGTCTTTTGTAAATTACGACTGTCAAAAGATTTTTTCATAACTAACTTAAAACCAATTGTTAAAAAATAAGTAATTGTTCACATATCTCCGAGTCTGATTAAGATTATTGACGTGTCGATCTCCATTATGAAATGCTGATGATTACAATAATCGGCTTTGTTAAATGGCTGATAAGTGTGAATCTCATTAATTGAAAAGCGTTCTCATGTGATAATAACCACATAATTAACAAAAAACTTAAAATTGTTTTTTGACTAATGAACATTCGATGGCTGTAGAGTTCGTGAGACTTTCTTATTTATACACCAAGAAAATAGACAGTATTTCCTTTGACAAATTGGTAGATGAATCTTACACTATCGAATGATAGAAGGCTATAGATTGAAATAATACAATATGGAGGCTGATTTTTATGATGGATAAAAAATTAGATCCGCGAGTCGTTAAAACACGTATCAATTTGAGAAAAGCATTAGTTTATCTAATGCAAAATGAAAAGATTGACAATATCAGTGTTCAAAAGATCACTGAGACCGCTCATATTACCCGGGGAACCTTCTATCTCCACTACAAGGATAAAAAAGACTTTGTCAAAAAGGCTATGAACGAAATTATTGACGAATTTTTTGATACTGTCATGTATGATTCTACAGATTTGGTTGAAGGCAAGACGATTCGTGTCATGTCATTAAACAAGGCATTTGAATATATTGAAGAAAATTCAGATATTTTCATGATCTTACTTGACCGGTCACAAAATAATAATTTCTACCGGCAACTTTATAATCGTTTAACTTCAGAAATGGAACAATTCGTCAAAACGATGGGTGACGACTTAGATGATCTTGAAGTACCGATGAAAATACAAGTTGCCTTTACGGCGTCTGCAATGTTGGGCCTGATTGCTCAATGGTTAAATAATGGGTTGATTTACACCGCCAAATACATGACAAAGACTGTTTCACGGATTATCAATCGGTTTGAAGCTACCGGAATGTTATTACCAGCATTCTTTGACGATGAATTAAAGAGTGGAATTAACATTTAATTAGGCCTAGCTATTGACGTGTCAATTAATAATTGGTAATATACATACGTTGTATTTGTGAACCAACAACTACAACCGCACGATCACGAGTACAAAGCATTTGCTGCTCGTGTCGGCGAGTCTGAGATTCAAGGAGGTGCACAAGATGTACGCAATTATTGTTACTGGTGGCAAGCAATACAAGGTAGAAGAAGGTCAATCTATCTTTGTTGAAAAGCTTGATGTTAAGGCTGGCGACAAGGTAACCTTTGATAAGGTTGTCTTCGTTGGTGGCGGTGATACCAAGATTGGGACTCCATTTGTTGATGGTGCTTCAGTTGAAGGTACTGTTGACAAGCAAGGTAAGGAAAAGAAGGTTGTTACCTTCAAGTACAAGCCTAAGAAGCACACCCACACTAAGCAAGGTCATCGTCAACCATACACTAAGGTTACGATTAACACGATTAACGCTTAATGAGGTTCGCCTATGATTCGTGTTTCTTTTAACATCACAACGGATCACAAGATTGCTTCATTTAAAATGACTGGGCATGCCGATTCTGGCGAATATGGTCAAGACATTGTATGTGCTGCAGTTTCTGTCCTTGCAATTTCGACCGTCAATGGTTTAGAAAGAGTTGTTCACTCCAAACCAGCGATTAAGAAAAATGAGGACGAAGGTGGCTATCTAGAAGTTACCCACTTGGATTTGAGACATGATTCTCAAATTCTTCTTGAAACGTTTTTGAATGGTCTGTTGGACATTCAAGATCGTTATCACGAATACATTCGTGTTAAAATGTATGAAATATAGTTCATTCTGGAGGTGAACAACTATGATTATGGATCTTCAATTCTTCTCCCACCACAAGGGGGGCGGTTCTACTGCCAACGGTCGTAACTCAGCTGGTCGTCGTCTTGGTACCAAGGCTGCGGACGGTTCAGTAGTTACAGCTGGTTCAATCATTTACCGTCAACGTGGTACTCACATCAACCCTGGTGAAAACGTTGGCCGTGGTGGTGATGATACCTTATTTGCTAAGATTGATGGTGTTGTTAAGTTTGAACGCATGGGTCGTAGCAAGCGGAAGGTTTCTGTATACCCTGCTGAAGCCTAAGGCAATAAAAAAGCTTTCGTGTTGAACGAAAGCTTTTTTTATTTCTACGGAATGGAGGAGACAAATGGCAAGTCGAATTGAAAGGTTACGCCGACGCTTTAAGGATATGTATATCGATGCTTTCTTGGTTACTAATGGCGATAATATTAAATACCTGACTGGGTTTTCGTTACCAACTGGTGATGGACTATTATTAGTGACCGAGCAGCAGTCAGTGTTGATCACTGACCAACGTTACCAACTGGCACTTGAAGAACTTGACTCAAACGAAGTTGTTGGTTTGCTAACCGGTGATTATTACCAGTCTCTCAATGAGCTTTGTCAAGGCCTACAAGTTACCGTGATGGGTTTTGAAGATACTTTAACTTATCATGATTATGACCTTTTGGATGAGATCATGGTTGCCGATCTGGTTCCCTTTGAAAACGTCATTGGAGGAATGCGGGCGGTGAAGGACCAACAGGAAATTGCTGCCTTAGAACGATCGGCAACACTGATGAGTAAGGGATATCAGTATGTGTTGGAAAATGTCCATGTCGGGATGACAGAACGGACAGTTGCCAATCAGTTGGATTTTTGGATGAAAGAGCATGGTGCTAGTGGTGGCTCGTTTTCAACAATTGTCGCTAGTGGGGTGAACGCTGCTAAGCCGCACGCGACCGCATCAGACAAGGTGATCGCCGATGGTGATATCGTTATCTTAGACTTCGGTTATTTTGTGAATGGCTATACTGCTGATATGACGAGAACCTTTGCGATGGGCTCGATTGATCCGGAACTACGGGATGTCTATCAAATTGTGAATAATGCACGGCAGGCTGTGATTGAGCATGCCAAAGCAGGAATAAATGGGGCAACCCTAGATCAGGTGGGGCGCTCGCTAATCGAAGAAGCTGGCTACGATGATGAATTTAATCATGGTATGGGTCATGGAATTGGCTTAGCGGTTCATGAACTACCTGCGACGTATGGACCAGCAACGAAAAATGTTCATTTGCAGGCTAACCAAGTCATTACTGTGGAACCGGGAATTTATATTCCGGAACTTGGCGGGGTGCGTATTGAAGATGATGTGGTCGTGACCCACGGTGAGCCGCAAGTGATTACTATCGCTTCCACTGATTTGCAGATCATTGATTAAGGGATGGTGGGTTGTTGCAATTCCCATCAATTTAGTGCAAAATAGATACGATAAAGTGATTTAAGTAAATTAATTGGAGGTCGAACGATGGCTGAAGAATCAAAAATCGTTTTAAGTAGTGAAGACCAATCGTTAGGAACCATTCAAATTTCACCACGGGTTCTGGAATTTATTGCCGGAATTGCTGCTAGTCAAGTTGATGGGGTTGCTAAAATGTACGGTTCATTAGCAACTAACGTTGGTGAATTATTAGGTCGTTCAGACCACCGGCGTGGTGTTAAATTGACACGTGATGATGACAATCAATTGACGATTGATGTTGCAGTTTATCTAGAATATGGGGTGGCTGTTCCCCAAGTAGCCGCCAAAATCCAACAAACAGTTAAGCAACGGATTGCTTCGATGACTGATTTGAAAGTTTCGATCGTTAATGTGCACGTGCAAGGGATCAATACGGAAAAGCCCGAAAGTGGCATTGACCCAAACGATATTTTTGGTACCCAAAGTCAAGATGAAGATGGTGAATAATCGTGAGTTTTAGTCGACACACAATTCGGATTGCTGCTTTTCAAACGTTATTTGCCTTGCAAAATAATCCAGATGAAACGAAGGATGAATTGTACGCCCAAGTTTTAGATTTGAAGTCGCACGAGGAAGCTCCAGCATACCTTAAACAACTGGTAGAAGGGGTGGAGAGCCACCAAACTGAGCTTGATGATGTGATTAGTACATACCTGACTGATGGTTGGACGATCCAACGAATTGCCCGGGCTGATCTGGTCATTTTACGGATTGCTCTGTATGAACTCCAAAACGAAACTGATTTGCCAGCGGCGGTGGTAATTAATGAAGCGTTAGAACTCGCCAAAACATTTAGTGATGATAAGTCGCGTAAATTTATCAATGGTGTGTTAGGGCATTACGAACAAGAGCATGCTGCAAAGGCATAGATAATATTAGATACGAACAAGGTCAGAGGTTGGGAATCTTTTTCTCCCAACCTCTTTTTTGGAACTGGAGTGATTAGCGATGGCGAAAATAATTGATGGGAAAGCACTGGCTGCCCAATTAAATGAGCAAACTGCATTGCGAGTAGAAAAACTAAAAACGCAATCCGGTCTGGTCCCTGGTTTGGCAGTAATTATCGTGGGTGATGATCCGGCAAGCGTGATTTATACCCGGAATAAGGCCAAAAAAGCAACTAAGTTAGGCTTTAAGTCAGTGCTCAGAAAGTTACCAGCAACGACTAGCGAACAGGAATTATTAACTGAAATTCAACAACTGAACCACGATCCAAGCATTCATGGAATTCTGGTTCAAGAACCCCTTCCTGATCACATTCACCAAGAAAAAGTCATTGAGGCGATTGCCCCGGAAAAAGATGTGGACGGCTTTCACCCGGTGAACGTGGGAAAACTGTATACAAATGCTAATGAACATTATCCGGTGGCGTGCACGCCGCGGGGGATTATTACGATGTTAGACCACCTTCAAGCTCCACTGGAAGGGGCCAATGTTGTCATTGTGGGGCGTAGTCGCCTGGTGGGTAAACCACTGCAGGCCCTGTTGATGAACCGAAATGCGACGGTTACGGTGCTGCACCACCATAGTCGGGATGAGAAATACTATTTAAAGCATGCTGACATCATCGTGGTGGCAGTTGGGCAACCAAACTTTCTATCTGCTGACGACGTCAAACCTGGAGCAATTGTGATTGACGTTGGTATTAACCGGACTGCCGATGGGCACCTGGTTGGGGATGTTGAATTTGCGGGTGTCAGTCAGGTTGCCAGTGCAATTACCCCAGTTCCTGGTGGTGTGGGGCCGATGACGATTGCTACTTTGATGCAGCAAACCGTTGACCTTGCTGAATGGAGTAACGACTAATGATTGAGCAACCACAAGCAATTACTGTTAACCAATTAACTAAATATATTCGACGAAAATTTCAGGCGGATCCTTACATTTATCAAAATGATTTTTGGGTGACGGGAGAGTTAACGAATTATCGGCTAAGCAGTCGGCACCAGTACTTTGCACTGAAAGATGATAATGAAGAACTGGCCCCAAATGAACGTTATCAAATTAGCGCGGTGATGTTCGCCAGTGATTTTGCAAAGGTCAAATTTGATTTAGAAAATGGAATGAAGGTGTTTGTCCGCGGTCACGTCGATGTCTATCCGAATCGTGGTTCATATCAGTTTTACGTCAAACAATTAGAAGTCCAAGGTCAAGGGGCGCTGCAGATTGCTTTTCAGCAAATGTATGAAAAACTGAAAAAAGAGGGGTTGTTTGATCAACCCAAGAAGCCAATTCGGCCGTTTCCACGACGGGTGGCAATTGTGACGAGTAATGACGCTGCGGTTAAACACGACATTATTACAACTTTTCGGCGCCGTAACCCGTTGATTCAACTAGTTTTCTTCCCAACGAAGGTTCAAGGTGATGACGCCGCACCCATGATTGCTCGCCAAATACAACGGGTCAGTGAAGATCCGGATTATGATACGCTCATCGTTGCGCGGGGTGGTGGTTCACGAGGAGACCTCTGGGCTTTTAATTCCGAAGAAGTTGGACGAGCAATTGCTGCGTGTCCCATTCCCGTTATTTCGTCAGTTGGTCACGAAGTCGATACCACGATTGCAGATTTGGTTGCTGATGATCGGGAAGCAACACCGACCAGTGCTGCTGTCAAGGCATCGGCATGGTTGTTAACGGATGTCCAAGCTTCAATTGCTGACAGCCGCCAACAACTTTACCACCTCACCAAGACGATAATTGAGCGTTATCAAGAACGTCTGCGCGGCCTACGAGAAAGCTATATTTTTCAGGATCCCACCCGGATTACTAACCAGGCCACGCTCCGGATGGACGAATTGTGCCAGCAACTTGGTGACACCATGGAGCGTCAGCAACAGCAACGCCATCAACAAATTCAGTTATTAAAAACCCAATTAGCCGGGCAATCACCCGCCAATCGGTTGAGCAGCGATCGGCAACGGTTGCGGTCATTAAAGGAATTATTAATTGATCGAAGCCAACGGCGTACGCGTCAGGCAAGGTTAGAATTGCAAAGCATTGTGAGCCAACTGCAAGCCTTGGACCCTGGAAAAATTTTGGCGCGGGGCTACAGTTACGTTACTGCAGAAGCCCAAGTGGTCAAGAGCGTCCACGATGTCACAAATAATCAGCACGTCCAAATTCATTTAGCGGATGGCACTTTAGAAGCAGAAATTAAGCAAATTAATCAGCAGGAGGAATAAAATGGCAACCACAAGAAAAAAAGTCACCTTCGAAGAACAAATGGCGAATTTACAGGAGATTGTTAATCAACTTCAACAGGGTAACCTGTCATTGGATGATTCGATCAAACAATTTAAAGATGGCATGAAGCTCGCCAACAAATTGCAAACGCAGCTGGATAAGGCTGACCAAACGCTTGCCCAACTAATGGGGGATGATGGTCAACTCCAACCGGCTGAAGAAGCGGGTGAAGACCTCAGTAACAACGGGGTGCAAAACCAGGGTTACCATTCAGAATTTGCCGATAAGGATAAAAAGTAAGGGGTCAAGATGATTAAAGACTATCAAAAGCAGGTTAATGATTATTTACGCGACCATATTGCTGCGGAATGTGGGGAGCATACCCTTGAAGAAGCGACCAGCTATTCGCTCTTAGCTGGCGGAAAACGGTTACGCCCGGCTTTGACACTGGCGGTTGCCGACCATTTTGGTCAGAAAATTAATCAGGACGTCCTGCGGGTAGCGTGTGCAGTCGAATTGCTTCATACGTATTCATTGATTCATGATGACCTTCCCGCAATGGATAATGATGATTTGCGACGGGGGTTACCGACCAATCATCGTCGCTTTGGCGCTGGGATGGCTACCTTGGCTGGCGATGGGTTGTTAACCTTGGCCTTTCAATGGTTGAGCGATAATAATTTACCAACTGCAAGTCGGTTAGCTCTCGTTTGTGAACTATCAACAGCGGCTGGGCCGAATGGGATGGTTGCTGGACAGGCGATGGATATCATGGGCGAAGGGCAAACATTAACGCTCGGCCAGCTAAAAGTTTTACACGAAAAGAAAACTGGGGCTCTACTTCGCTATAGTGTTCTCGCTGGTGGGGTGATTGCCCAGCGAAGTTCTGAAGTTAACCAGTTATTAGCGCGATTCGGGGAATTATATGGACTGGCGTTCCAAATCTATGATGACCTAATGGATGTTGTCGGGACTCAGGAAGAAATGGGGAAGGCTGTTCATAAAGATGATGGTGAGAATAAAAATACGTATCCGGGGTTGTTAGGAATAGCTGAGGCCAAACACCAGTTGGCCCTTGCTTTACAAGGGGCACGGGAAGTGCAAGAGCAGCTTCACCAACAAACTGGGAATGACTTTACGTACTTAGACGAATTTTTAGCATATTTTAAATAGGGGAATTTCATGGAAAAAGAAAGAGTTGACGTATTATTAGTAAGGCAGGGCTTATTTGACTCTCGTGAGCAGGCCAAACGGGCCGTGATGGCCGGTGAAATTCTTGGCAAAAATAATGAACGCCTGGATAAACCGGGGCAAAAAATTCCAGTGACTACGACCTTGCACATGAAAGGCAAGAAAATGCCCTACGTCAGTCGTGGTGGCCTCAAGTTGGCAAAGGCGTTAAAGTCTTTTGATTTATCAGTTAAAGATTTAACGGTCCTTGATATTGGTTCTTCAACGGGTGGCTTTACCGATGTAATGTTACAAAATGGCGCTAAACTCAGTTATGCTCTAGACGTGGGAACCAACCAGTTGGTATGGCAGCTGCGTGAAGATCCCCGCGTCGTTGTGATGGAACAGACTAACTTTCGTTATAGTAAGTTAGCTGATTTCACTGCTGGTCAACCTGAATTTGCGTCGATCGATGTTTCCTTTATCTCATTGAAGTTGATTTTGCCACCGTTGAGTCACATTTTGAAACAGGGCGGCTCAGTGGTCGCCCTAATCAAGCCACAGTTTGAAGCCGGTAAAGAACACGTTGGTAAACACGGGATCGTTCGGGATCGTGCTGTCCACAAAGCGGTGATTGAAAATGTTTGCCAATTTGCGGTGGCAAATAATTTCAATGTTGAAGATCTTGATTTTTCACCAATTAAGGGTGGTCAGGGGAATGTTGAGTTTCTTGTCCACCTCGTCTTAACGGACCACCCCGGTGAAGTCGCAGCAAAAATTAATGTGGATGAAGTG
Organism: Limosilactobacillus caecicola; assembly: GCF_943192935.1. Lineage (GTDB taxonomy): Bacteria > Bacillota > Bacilli > Lactobacillales > Lactobacillaceae > Limosilactobacillus > Limosilactobacillus caecicola. The sequence goes on from NZ_CALPCI010000002.1 coordinate 12,952, forward strand.
ATTGATCAGGCATACGCTGAGTTAAATCACTAATGGATTAGAAAGTAGGAATGGGAATGAAAAAGTCAGAACGTCAGGAGAAAATTCGTGAAATCATTGAAAAAAATGATGTTGAACGGCAAGAAGACTTGGTTCGATTATTGATTGATACAGGAATTCAAGTTACCCAAGCAACGATTTCACGGGATATTAAGGAAATGCAACTGGTGAAGGTGCCGAACGCCTCGGGTGGTTATCGGTACAGTATGCCAACGCACCGGCAAGAAAATCGGGAACAACAATTAGACAACGCCATTACCAATGATCTGCAATCGTTAAAGCGGTCTGATCGTTTTTTATCGTTAACGATGCGTCCCGGGCACGCACCAATGGCGGCCGTACTAATTAAGCGGTTGAACTTTCCGGAAGTCTTTACGGCAATTGGTGACGACACCAGTGTGCTAGTCGTTTGCCAATCCAATGAGGACGCCGTCCGCTTTGAGCAAATTTTAACTAACTTAGACTAACGGAGAGGTTCATATGCTACAAGAAATTACGATTGATAATTTAGCCATTATTGATCATTTGACCCTCGCGTTTGACGATCACATGACGGTTTTGACAGGGGAAACCGGGGCCGGAAAATCCATCATTATTGATGCGGTCGGTCTGTTAGTTGGTGCACGGGGGTCTCAGGAATTAATTCGTCAGGGCGCAGATAAGTTGGAAGTTCAAGGACAGTTTTCAATGCCCCAATCGTCGGCCTATGCCGAATTATTGGATGAATTAGGAATTGAACATGATGATTCTTCGCTGATTATTTCGCGAGAAATCCACCGTAACGGTCGTAATGTGATCCGGGTTAACGGGACCCTGATCAACACGACCCTCTTGAAAAAGGTCGGGGTGCCGTTAGTTGATATTCAAGGGCAAAACGATAATCAACGATTGCTACAACCGGAACAACACCTACCGATGCTTGATCATTTTGCGGGTTCCGCTGTTCAAAAGTTATTGCAGCGGTACCAGGAACTGTATCAGCAATACCGAAAATTGAAACAGACCCTCGAAAAGAAGCAAGCGAACGAACAGCAGTGGGCGCAACGCCTGGACATGTTGCGTTATCAAGTTAAAGAAATTGGTGAGGCGGATTTACAGACTCATGAGGAAGACGACCTGATCAGTGAACGGGATCGCTTGGACAATTTTCAGCAAATTCAAACCACTTTACAGTTGGTAGTGAGCGTGCTGAATGATAGTGATAATGCCCCGGTACTTGACCAATTAGCAACGGCGATGGATTCTTTGAACGAAATTACTCAGTTCGATCCAGAATATGAGGGCCTTGGGAAGGAATTATCCGATTCATATTACTCTCTGCAGGATGTGGCCAACCAAGCCAGTCATGCATTGGATAATCTCGAATTTGATGAAGAACGGTTGAGTAATATTAATTCTCGCCTCGACCTGATTAATGATCTTGAGCATAAGTATGGAGATACGGTGGCGGACGTTTTAAACTATTATGCCAAAATTTCTCAAGAACTCACTGAGATGGAAGGCACCGCGGATGCCGATGATGATCTTGAGGAACAATTGAACTCACTGACGGCGGAATTGCAATCATTAGGGCAACAATTACGGACAAAGCGGCAAAAGGCGGCAACAGAATTAGAAAAACGGGTGCACCAAGAATTGGGAGCCTTGTACATGGACAAGGCAGTGTTTAATGTTCATTTCGCCAAAGCACCAGCCCACACCTTGACGCCGACCGGGATTGATAATGTCGAATTTTATATTCAAACGAACCCTGGTGAACGAATGGGACCGTTAGCTAAGATTGCTTCCGGTGGTGAACTGTCTCGGGTCATGTTGGCTTTAAAGACGATTTTCACTGCGCAAGCAGATGTGACTAGTATTATCTTCGATGAGGTTGATACTGGGGTCAGTGGCCGGGTTGCCCAGGCGATTGCCGATAAGATCAAGGTGATTGCTGATCATTCGCAGGTTTTGTGTATTACCCACTTACCACAGGTCGCGGCTGTTGCTCAACACCAATTCTTGATTCAAAAAGCGGTGCATGATCAACGGACGACGACGACGGTTACCGCGTTGAACCATCAGCAACGGGTCCAGGAGTTATCGCGGATGCTGGCTGGTGAGAAAATTACCAAATTGACCAAAGAACATGCGGAGGAATTGTTGAAGATGGCCCATTCAACGACCGAATAAAAAAGAAGGTGCGAACCAAGTGAGAGAATTTGGTTCGCACCTTCTTTAGTTTATCCAGCAATGTAGCGAATTTGATTGAGGGTAAAAATGTAGGAAACTTTATCATTTTGTAACAGGAAACATCCGTTTGGTAAAGAACGAAGAATTCCTCGACAATTGATGATTTGTCCTGCGGAAGTCAATGGATTGAGTTGCATAAAAATATTCCGGTGATCCTGAATGGCAAGCTGGGTAAAGAGCTTTCGTTGCTTAACCGGTTGGACTGGTAAAACCCGATCAACCGGAGCCTGATGGGTTGACTCAGCCATGTCATCCGCAAAAAATGCGTGAAAGTAGCGATTAAGGGCTAATGAACCCCGGGCGACAATTTTTTCAGTAGTATTACTCATTTCCATCCCTCCGAACGCTTGTTTGTAATTAATAGTATACGAACGAGTGTTCAAATTTGCAAGAGTTTTGTTGAATTAATTTCGAGGTTGAATTCACAGCCAAATTAGTTGATAATACTACTAATACTTTCAAATTTAATGAGGAGTTAATCATCATGACGAAACGTGGCATGTTAATTGTTCTCTCCGGCCCTTCTGGAGTTGGTAAAGGGACCGTGCGTAAAGCACTGTTTGAGCAACCTGGCAATGATTTTCAGTATTCTATTTCAATGACAACGCGCCAGCCCCGGCCTGGTGAAAAAAATGGGGTCGACTACTTCTTCGTTTCTAAAGAAGAGTTTGAACACAACATTCAAACTGGGCAGATGCTTGAATACGCGAAGTATGTTGACAACTATTATGGAACACCCTTAAAATATATTGATGATACGTTGAATTCTGGGAAGGACGTTTTCTTGGAAATTGAAGTCAATGGGGCGATGCAGGTTCGTTCCAAACGTCCTGACGGGGTGTTCATCTTTTTGACTCCCCCAGATTTAATGGAATTAAAGCACCGGTTAATTAATCGGGGAACTGATAGTATGGAAGTTATTAACAAACGGATTCATAAATCATTTGGCGAAATTGAAATGATGCAAAATTATGATTACGCGGTGGTTAATGACAAGGTTGAAAATGCCGTTGAAAAAATCAAGGATATCATTCGTTCCGAACGGTTACGGGTTCCACGAGTGATGCCAGATTATCTTGAAATGTTAGGAGATTCAGAAAAATGATTTTATACCCATCAGTCGACGAACTCTTAAAGAGAGTTGATTCACGTTATTCATTGATTATGTTGGCTAGTAAGCGGGCCCATGAAATTGATAAGTACGAGGCTGATAAATGGCGTGCTGACCATGGTGACAAACCAGTAAACATGGAGGGCGACAAGCCATTATTGTTGGATCACTACACTTCTGCTAAGTCAGTTGGTAAGGCCCTCGAAGAAATCGAAGCTGGTAAAGTAACGATTGATCCATACCATACTGAAGACAAACAAGATTAATTTGAAATGCGTTCGTAATGGGTTAGGGGATAACTTTGGTTATTTTCTGACCCATTACTTATTCATGAACCGCAATGAGGAGAAACGTGATGGCAAAAATCGTCGTGCATATTACAGGAAGTGTTGCTGCTTTTAAAGCGGTAACGGTGGTTAGATTGCTACAAAAGCAACATCATCAGGTGCGAGTAGTAATGACCAAAGCAGCCACCCAGTTAGTGGGCCCCGCAACATTAGCGTCGCTGACCCATTATCCAGTGTTGACAGACTTGTGGAAGCCGGCTGCGGCAGGACAAATTCCGCACATTGGATTGGCTGATTGGGCTGATTATTCAATCGTTGTTCCTGCCAGCGCAGACGTCATTGCTAAATTAGCGTTGGGGATTGCAGACGATCCGGTGACCACGACGCTGTTAGCAACGCCAACGCCAATCGTGATTGTTCCAGCGATGAATACCCACATGTATCACCAGGCTGCCACGCAACGTAACCTGGCTCAACTCCGCCAGGATGGCAAAATCATTCTTGATCCGGTGCATGGACAACTAGCTGAAGGATACACGGGTGACGGACGGATGCCAGAACCAGCAACCATTGCTAACTTTTTGAATGATTTAATGGCTTCGGAGACGACCCTGGCGAACAAGACAGTGCTGGTCTCGCTAGGGGGGACGGTCGCTCCAATTGATCCGGTGCGTTTTATTGGCAACCGGTCATCCGGAAAAATGGGATGGGCGATTGCAAAAGCGGCCCTTCAAATGGGCGCTCATGTGATTGTCGTGGCCGGCCGAATTAGTATTAATTTACCAGCTGAGAATGACCGTTTGACAATTAAGCGAGTGCAAACAACCCAGGAAATGTATGAGGCGTTAGCCAAAGAATTTCCCAAGAGCGACATCCTGGTGATGGCAGCGGCAGTGGCTGATTTTCAAGTATCGTCCTATACGGACCAGAAAATCAAAAAACATTCTGCCGACCAAACACTGGATCTGCATCTTAAACCAGCGGTAGACATTTTAAAAACATTGGGTGCGCAAAAATCACACCAAATCGTGGTTGGTTTTGCGGCTGAAACGCAAGCTGTATTGCAAAACGCCCAACAAAAACTAGCAGCAAAGCATGCGGATATGATCGTGGCCAATGACGTGAGTGGCCAACAAACGGGCTTTAACGTTGATGATAACCAAGTTACGCTGCTTCGTAAGGATCAGGCACCGGAAACCTGGCCATTAACTAGTAAAACTGCCATTGGGCAGCGATTAATGAACGTGATTAGTAAAATGATGGAGTAAGGAAAGGAAAAAGAATGGCTGAATTAGCGCAAGTGATTGTTGATGTGCCGACATTACAAACTAATCGGCCGTATACGTATCAAATTCCTGAACATTTAGAACGCCAAGTGCAAGTTGGCATGCGGGTCGTGGTGCCCTTTGGTAAGGGAACTCGGCAAGTGCAAGGCTTTATTGTTGGCTTGGATCAACCGGCCGATTACGCTGGTAATTTAAAACTGATTACGGCTTTAATGGATTTGCGTCCCGTGATTAATGCAGAAATGCTGGAATTGAGTCGGTGGTTAGCTGACCATACTTATGCTTTTTGGATTTCGTGTTTGTACACAATGTTGCCTAACATGCTGAAAGCGAAGGCGCAACGGGTTGTGACCATTGGCGATAACCTTAGTGATCAAGACCGTCAAACGCTTTTCCATGGCGCAACTGAGTTGGACTTTGCTGAGGTGCAAGACCAACCGGCACTCGTCAGTCGGTTATTGAAACTTCGGCGGAATGGTCAGGTGCAATTTGAATATCGTGTTAATGATCGGGCTAAGGTCAAGACAATTACTAAGCTCGCACCAGCGTTGTCTGTTGCTCAATATGCTGAACTCCTGCAGTCCATTCGAAAGAATGCCACTGCTCAGCGTCAATTGCTGACTTACCTCCAGGCAATCAACGGCCAAGAAGTGTCGCTCCAACAAGCGAAAGCAGCGACGGGGCTAAGTACCGCCATATTTACGCAGGCTGCCAAGAAAGGGTGGCTTACAAAACGGGAAGCGGAGACTTATCGGCAACCTGTTGGAGCGGAATTAACTGAGCAGGCTGCTCGTCAACCATTAGCGCTAAATGATGATCAAACTGTCGCGCTAAGGAAGGTTAACCAGTCGATTACTTCTAGCCAAGCAACCACCTTTTTATTGCAGGGGGTAACCGGTAGTGGAAAAACCGAGGTGTACCTCCAGGCAATGGCGCAAGCCCTTAAGCAAGGTAAAACGGCTCTTTTAATGGTGCCTGAAATCTCACTAACACCCCAAATTGTTGGCCGGGTACGCACCCGGTTTGGCGAACAAGTGGCCGTCCTTCATTCTGGCCTTTCTGCTGGCGAACGTTATGATGAATGGCGACGGATAGAACGCGGTGAAGCCCGGGTAGTTGTTGGTGCCCGCTCTGCAGTGTTTGCACCTTTACAAAATCTCGGCATCATCATTATGGATGAGGAGCATGAAACTAGTTATAAGCAGGACGATAGCCCACGTTACCATGCGCGAGATGTCGCTAAGTGGCGGTCTCGTTACCACCACGCTCCATTATTACTGGGTTCAGCGACTCCGAGCTTAGAAAGTTATGCACGAGCAATGGCTGGTAATTACCAACTTTTGCAATTACCGCACCGGGTTAATCAGCGCCCCTTACCACCAATCAAGGTTGTTGATATGCGACCAGAAATTCAACAACGAGGCGAAACGAATTTTTCCCAAGAATTATTAGGTGCCATTCAAGAGCGGTTGGTAAAAAAAGAACAGAGTATTTTAATGTTAAACCGGCGGGGATTTTCGTCCTTCATTATGTGTCGGGACTGCGGTTTTGTCCTCAAGTGCCCAAACTGTGATATTTCATTAACGATGCACCTGGCCACCCATACCATGAAGTGCCACTATTGCGGTCATGAAGAACCAATTCCCCAGGTTTGCCCGAATTGTCAGAGTCGGCGAATTCGTTATTATGGGACTGGAACTGAGAAGGTTGCTGCAGAGCTCGACCGGCTATTTCCGGATGCCCGGGTGATTCGAATGGACGTTGATACGACACGCCGGAAGGGAATGCATGAAAAACTATTACAACAATTTGGCAGTGGTCAAGCTGATATCCTACTGGGGACCCAAATGATTGCCAAGGGATTAGACTTTCCAAACGTTACCTTAGTCGGGGTGCTGAACGCGGATACCGGCCTCGATTTGCCAGATTTTCGGGCAAGTGAACGAACCTTTGACCTCCTTTCACAGGTCAGTGGGCGTGCCGGTCGGGCAAACAAAATGGGGCAGGTCTTTATCCAGACGTTTAATCCGGATAATTACGTGATTCGTTTAGTTCAACAACATGATTACCAACGATTCTTTAATACTGAAATGCAGTGGCGGCAAATGGCGAGCTATCCACCGTATTACTATACAGTTCGACTAATGGGCAGCCATGAAGATGAACAAGTGGCGGCTAAAATGATGTATGATATAAGACAGGAACTTGGTGATCAGCTTGCTGATGACACAATTATTTTAGGACCGACGCCACGGGCGATTGCGCGAATGAAGAACCGTTATTACTACCAAATTGTGATTAAGTATCGCCGCGATCCGAAATTGCACCAGCTTCTGACACAAATAATGCAAAATTCACAAACTAAATATCAACGTGGTGCGGAATTGGCCATTGATCCAGATCCGCAGTACTTCTTATAAAAAGGGGATTAATAATGACATCAGTAGTATTTATGGGTACCCCAGATTTTGCGGTACCAATTTTACAGGCCTTAATCAGTGACCCTGATTATGACGTCCAAGCAGTTTTGACGCAACCGGACCGGCCAAAGGGACGTAAGCACGTCTTGACACCCTCACCAGTAAAAAAATTAACGGTAGAAAACGACATCCGCGTGCTACAACCAGCTAAGTTGAGTGGTAGTGACGAAATGGCGGAAGTGATTGCTTTGCAACCAGACCTAATGATCACTGCTGCTTATGGCCAATTTTTACCGACCAAGATGTTAAATGCGGCGCAAATTGCGGCGATTAACGTGCATGGTTCACTGTTACCGAAGTATCGTGGTGGAGCCCCAATTCAGTACGCGGTGATGAATGGTGATGCTGAGACCGGTGTCACCATTATGTACATGGTTAAAAAGATGGATGCCGGCGATATCATTGCGCAACGGGCGATTCCCATTACGAAAGAGGATGACTCCGGCACGATGTTTGAAAAATTAAGTATTGTTGGCCGTGATCTTTTGATGGCGACCTTACCGGATTTGATTGCCGGGCGAGTTCGCCCGATTGCTCAGGATGAAGATCAGGTGGTGTTTTCACCGAACATTACTGCTGAGCAAGAACGGATTGACTATACTTTGCCAGCAGACCAAATTGATAACCTAGTGCGGGGACTACGTCCGGCACCAATTGGTAACATGATTCTTGATGGTTTACGGACGAAGATTTATGATATTACCCCATTAGACGAATCAACGTCACTTGAGCCGGGGAAGGTCGTCCGCGTTGAAAAACACGGGCTGATCATCTCTGGTGGTGAAGGGACAACTTATAAAATTAACCGGCTTAAACCGGCTGGTAAACCGCTGATGGACATTACCGCCTATCTAAACGGTCACCAAGATTTACAACCAGGAGTACAGGCAATTACTAATGAATAAAGAAATTCAAAATAGCCCCCGCTATCTGGCCTTATCAACCCTTGATAAGGTTCTCCAACGGGGGTCTTATTCTAATTTACAGTTAAATGAAACTTTACGGCATAGTGAGCTCCAAGATGCAGATAAGCGCTTGGTAACCACATTAGTTTATGGGGTGCTCCAACACAAACTGACACTGGAATACTGGTTGGCACCACTGGTACGTAAAGAACCCCAAAGCTGGGTCAAAACGTTATTCTTGATGTCGTTTTACCAGTATCGCTACCTGGACCGCGTGCCAGATTGGGCAGTCACTGATGAAGCGATTAAGATCGCGAAGACCCGTGGCAATATTGGAACACGAAAATTTGTTACTGGTGTGTTGCACACCTTTTTACGTCAAGGCCCCCGATCTATCGAAGAGGTCACTGATCCTATCGAACGGCTGTCAATTCAGTGGAGTCTACCACAATGGTTGGTTGGAGAATTAATTACCCAATATGGTCAACCCGCAGTGGAGCAAATTGGTCAAGCCATCAATGAACCAGCTCACATGAGTCTCCGGGTTAATCTAGCACTTACCACGGTTGATGAAGTGATTCAGCAACTTGCTGAGGAAGGAATTACGGTGCGGCCAAGTGAAGTGGCCGCTGAAGGTTTGGTAGTGGAAAAGGGAAAAGTTCTTTCCAGTCAAGCTTTTCAAAAGGGACTGGTAACGGTTCAAGACGAAAGTGCGATGCTGGCTGTTGAAACTCTCCAACTGGCAAGTGATGATCAGGTCTTGGATGCGTGTGCGGCTCCCGGTGGCAAAACGGGGCAAATTGCTGCCGAATTGACGGGAAGGGGACACGTGACGGCGATGGACATTCATGCTCATAAGGTCAAATTGATTGAACGGAATGTGGCACGGTTACACCTCGCTGACCGGGTCAGTGCTGAACAACTTGACGCCCGCCAAGTTGACCAAAAGTTCGCGGATCAAAGCTTTGATAAAATTCTGGTGGATGCACCCTGTTCTGGAATGGGGCTGTTACGGCGTAAACCGGAGATTCGCTATGACAAGTCTTTAAAGGATAGTCAGTCGTTACATCAAATTCAGCTAGCAATTTTAAACGCGATGGCCCCGAAGTTAAAAAAAGGCGGTATAATGGTGTATAGCACGTGCACAATTCTGCAACAAGAAAATGAACAAACGGTGGTGGCCTTTTTAAAGGCTCATCCAGAGTTCCGCTTACTAAAAACGCAGACCAAGCGTGCAATTAAAAATGGCCGTCCAGAAAAGACACTCACGATTCTACCGAGTGATTTTGGTTCCGATGGCTTCTTTATCGGAACTTTGCAACGGATCGAGTAAAGGAAAATTTAGTTAGATCATGAAAACTGCTTATCAAACAGACATTGGGAAACAGCGCTCACAAAATCAAGATCGTGTGCGGGTCTTTCGCAGTAACAACCAGCTTTTAGCGGTGGTTACCGATGGAATTGGTGGTAACCGGAGCGGTGATGTCGCCGCAACGGTTGCGATTAATCAATTAGGCCAAGACTTTATGGTGGCAGCACCATTGACTGCTGATCACGTCAAAACGTGGTTTCAAAAGTCGGTGCTCGCTGCAAATTCAATTATCTTAAAAAAATCAAAAGAAAATCAGGCTTACCGTGGAATGGGGACCACACTAGTGGCCGCACTCTTTTTGAACCAGCACCAAGTGGTGGTGGCCAATATTGGTGACAGTCGGGGGTATATTTTTCATGATAATATGCTAACCCAAATTACGGTTGACCACTCCTTGGTAAATGAATTAGTAAAAAATGGTGACTTATCTGAGGACGCGGCGCGAACTTCACCTAAAAATAACATTATTACACGCGCCATTGGTATTTCACATGATGCACGGGTGGATGTTAACCTCTTCCCTCTTGGTAATAATGACCAAGTATTATTGTGCTCAGATGGACTTTCCAAGATGGTTTCAAATCAGCAGATTAGAAATATTTTGGCTTCCGAAAGCTCTTCTTTAAAAGAAAAGTGTCAACAACTTGTTAATTTAGCCAATGAAGCTGGTGGACCGGATAACGTCACTGTACTGATTAGCCAGAATAATTAAGCGAGGCAATAAGTTTTATGAAACCCGGATACATCATCGGTAATCGGTATAAAATAATCCGATCACTTGGTGAAGGCGGGATGGCAAATGTATATTTAGCGCATGATTTGGTCTTAGATCGCGACGTTTCCGTGAAATTATTGCGTTTAGACCTGCGTGATGACCCACAAACGAAGAAACGATTTCAACGTGAGGCAATGGCCGCAACCCAATTAAATGATCCAAATATCGTCGGGGTTTACGATATCGGTGAAGAGCATGGGATGCAGTACATGGTGATGCAATACGTTGAAGGAACGGATCTGAAAAAATATATTGCGCAACATTACCCAATTCCACTTCCGCAAGTGCTTAATATTATGGAACAGGTGCTGTCGGCCGTTGAATCGGCCCATGAGCACGGGATTATTCACCGTGATTTAAAACCACAAAATATTTTAATTGACCAAAATAAAAATTTAAAAATTACTGACTTTGGGATCGCGACCGCGAGCTTTGATAATTCGTTAACGCAGACCAATACCCTTGTTGGGTCAGTGCATTATCTATCACCGGAGCAAGCCCGGGGAAGCGTGGCCACCAAACAGTCAGATATCTATTCATTAGGGATTATTCTGTATGAACTTCTGACTGGTAAGGTCCCGTTTGAGGGTGAAAACGCCGTTTCAATTGCGTTAAAGCACTTCCGTGACCAGATCCCTTCGGTTACCAAAGTGAATTCGCAAATTCCTCAAGCAATGGCCAATGTCGTCTATAAAGCGACTGCCAAGGACCCTAAGGAGCGCTACGCGAGTGCGAAAGAAATGGCGGCCGATTTACGGACGTCATTAGACGAGAGTCGGCAGAATGAAGCACCATTTCATGAACAGGATCATTGTAATGACGAAACCAAGGTGCTGAATTTAGATGAGATCAAACGGGCCCAGCGAGAAAGTCAGCCCGCCGATCAAGCTTTACCTGAGCGCGATCCTGGTCAAAACCACACTACCCAAGATGACGATCATCCATCAAACCACGCGACTCAATCCAGGGGTAAATACCGGCGGTGGATCATCAGTGGCGTGATTGTTGCCGTAATTGCAGTGGCCTTTTGTGGCTGGTACTTTAACCGGCTGATTACAGTTCCTAATATTACTGGGATGACAGCGACGCAGGCTGAAAAGGTTTTGGCTAAGCGTCACCTGCGGGTCGGTAACATTACACGGACCACTAGCAAAGTTGTGGCGAAAAACCATATTGTCGCCATTGATGGTTCCGAACGGGTCCGCTTTGGGCGGTCGGTTGATATTGTGTTGAGTAGTGGTGTGAAAAGCTATCAAATGGCCGATTTTGTTGGCGAAAGTTATGCCGACACCGCCCGTGAACTCCGTAATAAGGGTTTTACGGTCAAGAAGGTGGCCGTGTATTCTAACAAGGTGGACGAGGGCACAATTATCAAGCAAAATGTGTCCGCAGGAAGTGTCGTTAAACCCGCTAACAAGATCATTACTCTGAAGGTCAGCAAGGGTGAACGGAAAATCAAAATCCCGAATTTCAAGAATGTTGACCTGAATGAAGTTCAGAATTTTGCCAACAAAAATCATTTGCAACTCACGGTGACTAAAAAATCATCCAGCAAGATTGCAGTTAACCACGTGATTAGTCAAACGCCAAAGGCGGGTTCTAAGTTATCTGAAAACGATACTTTAACAGTTCAAGTAGCGGATACTGGTGCTAATTTAAAGACTACTAATATTCAAATCAATATTCCGTTTGATGGCAATGGAGGCAAGAAGGAAAACCGGGTTCAGGTTTATATTTCTGATGCCTACCACAACCTGACGATGGAGTATCAAGATATTACGATCAACCAAGAAACTACGATCAACGTCCCATTTACATTGCGTAATCATGAAATGGGTGCGTACAAAGTGATCCGCAATGGTAAAACGATTATGAGTGCTACCAACATTACTGGCTAGCAAAGAAAATGGAGGGACTTGTGCAAACTGGAACGATTCAACAATCTTTAAGCGGCTTTTACGATATCGTGTCAGATGGTCAGATTCATCGAACACGGGCGCGTGGTAACTTTCGGAAGCGCGGAATTAAGCCACTCGTGGGGGACCATGTCGAATTTGAAGATGGCTACTTGCTGGCCATTAACCCCCGCCGGAATCAATTGGTTCGGCCACTGGTGGCGAACGTTGATGCGGCGATTGTCGTGACGGCTGCCTGTGAACCAACTTTTTCTAGTAACCTACTCGACCGGCAGCTAATTGCCCTCGAGGCTCAGCAAATTTCCCCGATTATTTTCTTTTCCAAAGTGGATTTGCTCGCTGACGAAGATTTGATGCGGCTCCAAAGGATTGCTGATGGTTACCGACGCATCGGGTATCCAGTTTATTTTAACCGTCAACCGTTCAATAAGCCTGATTTGGCGGATTTAAAATCCCGGCTCGCAAATCAGGTTGTGACAATGATGGGGCAAACTGGGGCCGGTAAATCAACGTTGCTCAACCATTTGGCGCCGGATTTGGACCTGCCGACGGGGGAGATTTCACAAGCGCTCAAACGTGGCCGGCATACAACCCGGAAGGTGACTCTGCTCCAAGTGGGTACGGCGTTAATTGCGGATACCCCAGGATTTTCGTCCTATGAAGATTTTACGATGACAAAAGAGAAACTACCGCAGCTCTTTCCAGAAATGCGGGCTTTAGCACCCCAGTGTAAGTTCCGTGGGTGTCTGCATTTAAAAGAACCTGGTTGTGCAGTGAAAACCGCGGTTGAACATGGTAAAATAATGCCGTCAAGGTATGATAATTATGTTCAATTTCAAGAACTAATTAAAAACCAAAAACCAAAATACTGAAGTGAGGTAATAGATTATGATTAAAGTTGCACCATCAATTTTGAGTGCTGACTATGTCAACTTGCAAAAGGACATTGAACTTGTTGACAAGGGCGGCGCAGAATACTTACACATTGATATTATGGACGGTAGTTTTGTACCCAGCATTTCATTTGGCCCTGGTTTTGTAAAAGCCATTCGTCCAATTACTAACATGGTGCTGGATGTTCACTTAATGGTGCAAAATCCTGAACACATTATTCCGGACTTTATTGATGCGGGTGCTGACATTATTGGTGTCCAAGTTGAAGCAACGCAGCACATTCACCGCGCTTTGCAAATCATTAAGAACGGCGGGGTGAAGGCCGAAGTAGTCATTAACCCTGGGACACCGGTTGAAATGATCAAGCCCGTATTACACATGGTTGATCAAGTGCTCGTGATGACTGTTAACCCAGGTTTTGGTGGCCAAAAGTTCTTACCAGAAACGGTTGATAAGATTGCGGAACTAAACCAAATCAAGCAGGACAAGGGTTACGACTTTGACATCGAAATTGACGGTGGGGTTAATAACCAAACGGTTGTTGACTGCTACAAGGCTGGTGCAACGGTCGCTGTTGCCGGTTCTTACGTCTATGGTGCTGACGATCCAGTTTCTCGGATTAACGCCATTAAGGACGCAACTAAATAAATAATTAATAGAGCGGGGCGCGGATGAGCCCAGCTCTTTTTGTTAGGAGTAGGGAATGAAAACTATCAATATCATGGTCGGCGGCCCAGCGAGTGAGATTCCAGTTCAAGAGATTGAACGTCGTCGACAAGAATCGTGGATTGGGATTGATTATGGGGCGACGTACTTGTTAAAACATGGGATCATCCCTGAGGTGGCGGCCGGCGATTTTGATTCTACCTCCACGACAGAACTACAACGACTCATCCATCAGGTTAGCGATGTGCGTAAATTACCTAGCGAAAAGGACGTTACTGATACCCAGTATGGCACCCGATTAGCAATTGACGAGTATCACCCCGAGCAGATTAATATTTTTGGAGGGACTGGTGGCCGCCTAGATCAGTTACTGGCTAACCTGTTTATGCCCCTGCAACCAGCGTACCGGGATTACCTAACTAAAATTCGCTTCATTGATCGTGAGAATACGGTGGATTACTATGGGCCAGGAGAGTATGCTGTGACCAAAAATCCCCGAATGCGGTACTTGGCGTTCGTGAATTTGACGCTCGTTGAAAATCTAACCTTGCCGGATGAAAAATATCCGCTTCACCAGTTCAGTTCGACATTGCCATTTTCGTGGTCGAGTAATGAATTTATTGGTGACATTAATCATTTTTCTTTTACAAAAGGAATCGTTGCGGTGATTCAAAGTTATGATCAAATGCACGGAAATTGATGTGTCAAGTAAAAATACTTGAAAGAAACTGTTGCAAAGTCTGGTTGGCTATGGTAAATTATTTAGGTGAGTTACAGCGCATTTGCGCACGAAAGAACTGATGAGGAGAGGAGGTTCCATCATGGCTAAGGATTTTATTACTGGTAAGAAGACTACCTTCGGTAACAAGCGTTCCCACGCCCTTAACTCAACTCGTCGCAGCTGGAAGCCTAATTTGCAAAAAGCTACTATTTTAGTTAATGGTAAGCCAAAGAAGGTTTACGTTTCAGCACGTACTTTGAAGTCGGGTAAGGTTACTCGTGTTAACTAAATAAAAAGTAGCTGCCCTTGGGCAGCTTTTTTTTATTTCATGGGTTTACTCACCACAGGTTGGAAATTTGTCCAGGTTGCTAAGTGTGGTAAAATAGTTAAGAATTCATTAATCACGACAAGGAGGCCATAAAATGGCAGTGAAGATTAAAACACAATCAGGTACGATTGATATTTCCAACGACGTTATTTCAACCGTAGTTGGTGGTGCGGCTACTGATAATTACGGAGTTGTCGGTATGGCTAGTCGCAATCCATTAAAGGATGGCTTTAATAAAATTTTGCAACGTGATAATTACAGCCAAGGAGTGGTTGTCCGTCAACAGGATAACGGTATTGCTGTAGAAGTTAATATTATTGTTGAATATGGTATTAAGATTTCCGAAGTTTCTAAGAGTGTCCAGGAAAAGGTTAAGTACAACCTAGAAACACTACTCGGGATTACCGCAAATGACGTGAATGTCAACGTGCAAGGCGTCCGCGTTTCTGAAGACTAAAGTATGAGGCGGAGGAATTATTTTGGCAGTAACAAAGATAACAAATCGTGAATTTGATAAGATGGTTCAGGCAGCGGCACAAAAGCTGGAACAAAACGCTGAATTCATTAATTCATTAAATGTGTTCCCAGTTCCCGATGGCGATACTGGGACTAACATGGCCTCCTCGATGTCGAGTGGTGCCGAATATGAACAACGTGAAAAGAGCGTAAACGTCGGTGATTTAAGCGCCGCCCTTTCAAAGGGACTGTTGATGGGGGCTCGGGGAAACTCCGGTGTCATCTTATCCCAAATTTTTCGTGGCTTTGCGAATGGTTGCAAGGACAAGAAGGAATTGAATGCTCAAGAATTTGTGGACGCTTATGCTAATGGTGCTAAAACTGCCTATAAGGCGGTGATGAAGCCGACCGAAGGGACGATCTTAACGGTGGTTCGGGAATCAGCGCAAGCCGGTCTTGAGGCGGTGAAATCCACTGACGACATCGTCGCAATTTTAGAACAAATTTGTGATGCCGCGGATGCAGCTTTGAAGAAGACACCGGACCTGTTGCCCGTTTTAAAAGAAGTTGGGGTTGTCGATTCTGGTGGCCAAGGGCTTGTTTTTGTTCTCCATGCCTTCCTGGAAGCTTTGACTGGCAAAGTGACCTTGGAAGACCAAGCCGCTCCAGAAAGTTCTAAAATCGATGAAATGGTTAACGCCCTTGATCACCAAAGTGTGCAAGGCAAGCTCGATCCAAAAGATATTGAATTTACTTACTGTACCCAAATGTTGGTCCGGATCGGCCGTGGCAAGCAAGTGACCCAAAAGTTTGATTATGATACTTTCTACAATCACTTGGCAAAGATGGGTGACAGTTTACTGGTCATTAATGATGATTCAGTAGTGCGGGTTCACGTCCATACTGAGCACCCGGGTGAAGTTTTGAGTTGGGGCCAACAATTTGGTGACTTGCAGACGATCGAAATTCATAACATGGTCTGGCAACAAGAAGAAATTATGGAAGAAGACGAAGAAGCTGCTGAGGAAACCGCCGTTGCTGAGGCAACGACTTCGCAAACTAGCGATCAAGATATAGAGACGGCCGTGATCGCTGTGGCGGCTGGTGAGGGTCTTCAAAAGCTTTTGAAGAGTTTGGGAGTCACCCACATCATTAGTGGGGGCCAGACAATGAACCCAAGTATCCAGGACATTGCCGATGCTATTAACAATAGCGGCGCCAAGCAAGCAATTGTTTTGCCGGACAATGGGAATATTTTCATGGCGGCCGACCAGGCCAAGGAGATTGCCGACATTCCAACCGCGGTTGTTCATACTAAGACAATTCCACAAGCCATGACAGCCCTTCTTGATTTCAACCCAGATAACAGTTTGGCAGAAAATCAAGCGGCAATGGAAGACGTTCTTGACACCGTCAAGAGCGGCTCAGTCACCACTGCAGTGCGGGATACGACCGTGAATGGTGTGGAGATCAAGAAGGATGATTTTATTGGCATCGTTGATGGTGACATTACAAACACCGGTAGCGATGTCAAGACCACGGCTGAAGAGATGATCAAGCAAATGCTTGATGAAGACAGCAGTGTGGTTACGATTTATTTCGGTGAAGATGGCTCTGCAGAAGTGGCTGATCAACTACAAGCAGCAGTCGAAGAACTGGACGATGAACTTGATGTTCAAGTCTATGAAGGGGATCAACCAGTTTACCCATATTTAATTTCTGTAGAATAACAAGCAGTGGGTTGGGAAATAGCGTGATGTTATTTCACAACCCCTTTTGTTATCAGTGAAGGGAGGGACATCATGAAGAGTTTGCAAGATCCGGTAACTGCTTTGCGGGGGGTTGGCCCGAAGATGGCTGACAATCTAGCCACCCTCAATATCAAGACCGTCGAGGATTTATTGACCTACTTTCCCAATCGGTACGATGATTTTGCCCCAACAAACCTCGAAACTGCTGTGGACAAGCAAAAGGTAACGGTTCACGGCACGATTGTGTCAGAACCGATGATGTCCCGTTTTGGGTACCGGCGAACCCGGTTAGCCTTTCGGCTCATGATCGGTCATAATGTCGTTCAGGTGGTTTATTTTAACCAACCATATTTGAAAAAACAGGTGATTGCCAATCATGATGTGACGGTGTTGGGAACCTGGAATGCTGGTCGGCAAGAAATTCAGGGAACTAAATTGCTCTCCAATAATAATCAACAGGAGATGGGCGCAATTTATCCCGCTAACAAGCAAGTTCATCAAGCCACGTTACGGAAGTTGATTCGTGTGGCATATAACAGTTATTCCGATGTAATTGCAACATTATTACCGATTAGTTTCCGCCAACGGTATCAATTGTTGGATCGTAAAACAATGATTCACGACCTCCATTTCCCAGTAGATGGCCAAGCTGCTAAAATGGCGCGGCGGACTGCGGTTTATGAGGAATTCTTTCTTTTCCAGTTACGGTTGCAAGCCATTCGCCGTGCGCATCGTCAAAAAGACGGTCAGCAGATCCTTTATAATAATGACGAACTGCGGGACTTCATCAAAACGATCCCGTTTGAGCTGACGAGGGCACAAAAGCGGGTCGTTAACGAAATCTGTCGTGACTTACGAAGTCCGTTTCAAATGAACCGGCTGTTGCAAGGTGATGTTGGGTCTGGGAAAACGATTGTTGCGGCGATTGCGATTTATGCAGCCGTCATTGCTGGTTTTCAAACCGCATTGATGGCCCCCACCGAAATCCTGGCGGCCCAGCACGCTCAAAAATTAGCGAAAGTTTTTGAAAGGACCCACGTCAATATTGGCTTGCTGACTGGTTCGATGAATGCTAAGCAAAAGAAAATGATGCTTCAGGGAATTAAGGATGGTAGCATTAACCTCATTGTTGGTACCCATGCCCTGATCCAGGATCAGGTGGAGTACGCTAACTTAGGGTTGGCGATTATTGATGAACAACACCGTTTCGGGGTGCACCAACGACAGCAGTTACGGATGAAGGGCCAGTGGCCAGACGTGTTAGCCATGACGGCAACTCCGATTCCACGAACGCTAGCCATCACCAGCTATGGTGAAATGGACGTGTCGGTCATTGATGAACTCCCGGCGGGGCGACAGCCGATCAAAACGACCTGGTTGAAAGGCAACCAGTCTGAACAGGCCTTGCAATTTTTAAAAGGACAGCTGGCGCAGGGGGCTCAAGTGTATGTGGTCTCACCATTGATTGAACAGTCTGAGACTTTAGATGTTCAAAATGCTACGGACCTCTACCAGGAATTTGCGGAATATTTTGCGCCAAAATACCAGGTGGGTCTGCTGCATGGCCGGATGGATAACGAGCAAAAAGAACAGGTGATGAAGGATTTCAACGCTAACCACCTCCAAGTCTTGGTATCGACAACCGTAATTGAGGTGGGGGTCGATAATCCGAACGCCTCCGTAATGTTGATCTATGATGCTGATCGTTTTGGGTTAGCACAATTACACCAATTACGAGGCCGGGTCGGGCGTGGAAAACGCCAGAGTTATTGTTTACTAGTGGCGGACCCGAAAACCGAGGACGGGGTTCGACGCATGAAAACAATGGTCCAAACCACCGATGGCTTTGTGGTTGCCCAGCGAGACCTGGAATTACGGGGGTCCGGTGATGTCTTGGGAAGCAAACAATCAGGAATCCCAGACTTTAAAGTTGGGGACCCGGTCGCTGATTTAAAAATTTTACAGATTGCTCGTGCCGATGCTGGTGATTTGATCAATACTCCTGGTTGGGATGAAAAGGATGAAAATCAGCCACTTGTGTATTACCTGAAACGACATGAACTAACAACACATTTTGATTAAGAGAGGAATAAAGAATGAAAATCGCAGTAGATGCAATGGGTGGCGACAACGCACCTCAAGTTATTATTGAAGGAGTCGAAGCGGCCCGTAACCAGTTTTCTGATATTGAATTTCTATTATTTGGTGATGAGGATAAGGTCAAACCCTTGATTAAGGATCAGACCCGGCTGACAATTGTGCCCACGACGGAAGAAATTGCGATGGGTGAGGAACCAGTGCGGGCAATTCGTAAGAAAAAGGATTCTTCAATTGTCCGGGCTGCACAAGCGGTCAAGGATGGCGAAGCGGATGCCTTCTTCTCGGCTGGGAATACCGGAGCAATTCTGGCGGCCGGTATTTTTATTGTCGGGCGGATTAAGGGAATTGATCGCCCCGGCCTGACTAGTGTTTTACCAATTGCGCAACCTGGTACTCAGGGCCACGGTTTTGTGTACTTGGACTCAGGGGCCAATGCAGAATCAAAGGAGAAAAATTTGGTTCAATTTGCTCACCTTGGTCGTTTCTATGCGCAAAACGTTTTGAATGTTCAAAACCCGCGGGTAGCTTTGTTAAATAACGGGGCTGAAGAGGATAAGGGTGATTCACTTCACAAGAGTGTCCACCAAGATTTAAAGGCGGAACAAGACATTAACTTTGTCGGTAACATTGAAGCTGGGGAGCTGCTTCATGGTAAGGCGGATGTTGTCGTTTCTGATGGTTGGACCGCGAATGCTGCTTTAAAGGCCACGGAAGGTTCTGTCCGGATGATGCTGACCTTGATTAAAGATGGCATCCTGAATGGCGGTTTGCAGGCCAAACTCGGTTACTTACTCCTCAAACCGGTCTTTCATAAAATTGGTGGCTTGATGAACCCTTCAGTCTACGGCGGTGCCGTCCTGTTGGGCTTGAAGGCGCCGGTAGTGAAGGCTCACGGTTCCGCAGATGTGACGGCAGTTTCCAAAACGATCGAGCAAATTCATACCATGATTAGCACGGATGTGATTGGCCAAACTGTCGATTTCTTTAGTAACGAAGAAAACGTAGACAAGTAAAGAAAAGCAAAGTAAAATAAAGTAGTTATAGTTCTAAAATATAAGAGGTATTTAGCAATGGAAAAGAATGAAATCTTTGATAAAGTCTCAGCAATTGTTGCTGATCACTTTGACATTGATCGTGCCAAGATTACCGATGATTTAAATTTAAAAACGGATCTCGATGCTGACTCAATCGACTTTGTGGAATTCGTTTTGGAAATTGAGGATACCTTCGGGGCCGAAATTGATGATTCTGAAGCAGAGAAATTAAGTACGATCGGTGAAGTAGTGGATTACATTGCTGCTCACCAAAACGATAAGTAATTTTTGAGAACATGAAAGAAGGCCGCGGTGAAAAGCATTCATCGACGGCTTTTTTAGGAAAGGATAAGTATGATTACTGAATTACAGCAATACCTGGCAGATGAGTTTGATATTCACTTCCAGAACCCAGAATTGTTGGCCGAGGCATTTACGCAGGCCTCATATGTCAATGAACATCCTGGTAAAAATTTAAAGTACTACGAACGGATTGAATTTTTAGGGGATGCGGTGCTGCAACTTTTTGTTTCAGAATATATTTACCGTCGTTATCCAGAATTACCGCAGGGCAAATTAACGCGGTTGAGAGCGGCAATGGTTTGCGAGGATAGCTTTTCAAAATTTGCGAAGGAATGTCATTTTGACCAATACATCCGTTTAGGTAAGGGTGAAGAAATGGCAGGGGCCCGTAATCGTCCAGGACTACTTTGCGATATTTTTGAATCCTTTATTGGGGCCTTATACCTGGATCAAGGCCGGGACGCTGTTGAAAAATTTATTCACCGGGTGATCTTCCCTAAGTTAGACATGGGGTGGTTTGACCACGCGGTTGACGCCAAGACCAGTCTTCAAGAATTCCTCCAACGGGATGGGGATGTGGAGATTGAATACCATTTGCTGAATGAAAGTGGCACTGAAAACGATCCAGTCTTTAAGGTCGATGTAAGTGCTGATGGCAAAGTGCTGGCCAAGGGGACCGGTTCTTCCAAGAAGCATGCAGAAATGGATGCCGCTAGTCAGGCATTAAAGCAGTTACGAAAGCAGAAAAATTAAGTTGGTGAACTTTTAAATGCAGCTTGTGTCAATGGAAATTGATGGTTTTAAGTCGTTTGCACGGAAAACGACGATCCAGTTTCAACCTGGAATGACCGGAATTATTGGGCCGAACGGGAGTGGTAAGAGTAATATTATCGAAGCCATTCGTTGGGTCATGGGCGAGCAGTCTGCCAAAACCTTACGGGGTGGTAAAATGGTTGACGTGATTTTCAACGGCTCAAAGGACCATCAACCTTTGAATCGGGCCGTCGTCAAGATGACGCTCGACAATAGTGACCACTACCTAAAAAGTGAATATTCAACAATCACGGTTACCCGAAAATTGTATCGAAATGGTGAGAGTGAGTACCTCATTAATGATCACCAGGTTCGCTTAAAGGATATTGTGGATCTTTTCATTGATTCCGGAATTGGCCGGGAATCTTTTTCCATCATTTCGCAGGGGCGGGTGGCCGAAATTTTTAATGGTCAACCCAGTGATCGACGGCGCGTGATTGAAACGGTCGCGGGAGTCGCCAAGTACAAACAAAATAAGGTTAGTGCTGAGAAAAAGTTAGCCCAGACGGCTGACCGCCTTGATCGGGTCAATGATATTATCGTTGAATTACAGCGCCGGATCGAACCACTCAAAGAGGAAAGTTCACTAGCCCAGGACTATCTAGAACAAAAGCAGCACTTGGATCAATATGATCGAACAAAAACGGTTCGACAAGTCCTTGCAGACCAAAAGCAATTAGCAGAAGTACGTCAGCAATTAACGCATTCTAATCAACTGAGTGCTGATTATGATCAAAAAAGCAAAACGGCCAAGGACCAATTAGCTAAGCTTCAAGAGCAGCGCCGTCAGCTTTTACAAACGAAAGACGCGGCCCAAAACCAGGTTACGGACAAGGTTGAAGAAATTGCCAAGCTGGAAAACCAGCAATCATTATCGTCGATTCGTCAGGAACAACGTGAAAAGGATCGGCAACGCTTGAACCAACAAACGGAGAGCATTAATGATCAATTAGCAACGTTGGCTGACCGTCTGAACGACAATCAGGAAAAAATTAGTTCATTGAAAGACCAAATTGCGCAACAGAAAACCGAGTTGCGCGAGGCCAAGTCAATGAGTGCTGCTGAACGGACCAAGAAACTGGAAGGCCAGTTGGAAGACTTACAGGCCCAGCAGGTTGATTTGATGCAGCAGTTGACTTCTGTCCACAATGAGCGGGTTTATCTTGAACAAAACCACGAACGAAACCAAAATGTGGCTAAACAAGATCAGCAGAATTTAACGACGAGTCGTGAACAGTTAGTGCAAGTGGAACACCAGCTAGCAGCGCAAAATCAAGCTTTGAAAGCAGCGCAAACTGCGGTCGATGATGTTCAACGGGAATTCACCAGAGAAAACCAACAACAGCGTCAGTTACAAGATCAATATGAGCAAACCCAAAAGCAATGGTATCAAGCATTGGGGAATGAACAATCGGCCCAACGGCAAGTTAAAAATTACCAAGCAATGGCCGCGGACTACACTGGCTACTATGCGGGGGTGCAGAACGTTTTAAAAGCGCGGGACCGCTTTACTGGTTTAGCTGGATCAGTAAGTGAATTGATTAAAGTGCCTGCCAAGTACACTACCGCAATTGAAACGGTCCTAGGCAGCCAGTTACAACAACTCGTGGTGGATACCCAAGCAACCGGGAAACAAATCATCAATTACTTGATTCAGCAACGGGGCGGTCGGGTCACCATCCTGCCGTTAGACACCCTGCGCACTGGTTGGACGCCTCAAAGCCTGGCACAAGTTCAGCAAATGCCTGGCTTTATTGGTCAAGCAAGTGCTTTGATTCAATACCCTGAACAGTATACAAAGGTGGTTAGCCATTTACTGTCAACCACGGTAGTTGCCGATAATCTCGACCATGCGACAGCAATCAGCAAAGCCGGTTGTCACCAAATCCGGGTGATTACCCTCGATGGCCAGCTAATCAACGCTAGTGGTGCGATGACAGGGGGAGCTAACCGATATCAACGAGTTGGTCTGCTGAGTCAAAAACAGCAACTGGCCCAGTTAAAAACCAACCTGCAAGACGCCCAGCAAACTGCTAACCAACTTGAGGAGCAGGTCCAAAAGCTGGCGACGGCTCGGCAATCTAACCAACAAGTCATCGCTAAATTGCAGGGTGAACTAAGTGAAAAACAGCAAGGACTAAACCAGCTGCAAACGACGGTTAAATTGTTGGAAAATCAACAGAATGATTTAAGACGCCGCGTTAAGGCGCTGGAATTCCAGTCCAGTCAACGGAATGATCAGCAACAGTCGTTTGATGATCAATCGGCGGCTAACGCCAGTCGGGAGCAAACACTAAACCAGCAACTGACGGAGACTAAGGAACAGGTCCAACACGTTAAAGGCCAAATTAGTGAATTGCAGGAGAATGCTTCTAGTCAGGAACAGGTGGTTCGTGGACTAGAACAACAATTGGCGGTTAACCAGGAGCGGCTTAGTCAACTCACGGAGCGCCATAATGAGCTGGGGCAACAACAAACGCGTTTGCAAAATCAGCTGGGGCAGTTAGACCAGCAGTTGCAGCAATTAGAATCGTCTTCCGCGGATGACCAAGGAAGTGCTGCAAGTAACGAAAAGGCAATTGCTGACGCTCAGGAGATCCTGAAGAAGGCACGCTCAACGGTGGCCAATTGTTCGAAGCAGCAAGAGGAACTGGAAGAATCGATCGGTGACCTAGATCAGAAAACAGACCGGTTGCAAGAACTCACGCGGGCGGCATTGAATGAACTGTCTGGACTGAATGATCAAAAGGGGCACTTGGAAGCTGAGCTAGATCAAGGACTAAATCGCTTGAGCGAACGTTACCATATGACCTTAAAAGAGGCCGAAGAGGACCAATCGACCATTTCTGATGAGGAATTAAACCGCCAGATTAAACTGCTCAAACGGGGATTGGCTGAACTGGGCAATGTCAATCTTGGTTCAATTGATGAATACAAGCAGGTTGCCCAGCGGTATGATTTCTTAAAAGTTCAAAAAGATGACTTAGTGACCGCCAAAACTCAGCTTGAATCTACCATGAATGAGATGGATCAGCAGGTTAAGGATCGTTTCCGCCAAACCTTTAATGAGGTTTCGGCATCGTTTGCCAAGACTTTCCAGCAGATTTTTAATGGTGGTCAGGCAAAATTAATTCTGACCGAACCAGATAATCTTTTGGAAACTGGGATTGATATTATGGCCCAACCGCCTGGCAAGAAAAACCAACAGTTAAGCTTGCTATCTGGTGGTGAACAAGCGTTGACCGCGATCGCGTTGCTATTTGCAATCTTACAAGTCCGGCCGGTGCCATTTGCGATCCTGGACGAACCGGAGGCCGCATTGGATGATGTCAATGTGGACCGCTTCGCAGATTATCTTGATAAATTTGGCGATTCAGGCCCCCAATTTATCGTCATTACCCACCGAAAAGGGACAATGCGCAATGCGGATGTCTTGTACGGGGTGACGATGCAAGAATCAGGGATTTCTGAAGTCGTGTCAGTTGATATCGCTAAAACTCTAGGAACCGATAACGATAATAATTAACGGAGAGTGTTAACAATGGGATTATTTGATATTTTTAGAAGACGGCATAAAAAGGAACAATCTGTTGAACAACCGTCCACTCAATCAACCACCACTTCGGCAGTGACGTCCGAATCAACTACTGGCTCTTTAAGCGCTAATAGTCTAACTAGTCTCGTAACGTCGACGAGTCAATCAATTTCAGTCAGCGTTTCTGAATCGGTTAGTGAATCAACCTCACTCTCAGTAGCAGAATCAGTTTCTTCTTCCCAAGCGGAAGTATCAGAAACCGAATCAGTTTCTGTGGCCGTGTCTGAATCAGTGACCAATAGTGAGCAGACTGTGGCTTCCTTGGTCGAGCAATCATTGACGCAAGTGGCTGGATCATCACAATCAACGATTAGTTCTGTTGCGTCTCTAACTTCGACCAGCACTAGTGAAGCAGCAAATGAAGGTTCGGCTACTGTTGAAGATACCGTTGCAGAAGGCTCCACGGTTGATGAACAAAATAGTGCGGCCAGTGATGAAGAACGCAAGTACGACAGTGGTTTAGCAAAGTCCCGGCATGGTTTTGGTGCCCGGTTAAATAAATTTCTGGCTAATTTCCGTCATGTTGATGAAGATTTCTTCGACGACTTGGAAGACATGATGATCGAATCCGACGTCGGTTACGATATGGCGATGAAGTTAAGTGATTCTCTACGCGAAGAAGTTAAACTCCAAAACGCTAAATCCAAGCAGGATGTTTCTAACGTTATCATTCAAAAAATGGTTGAGTTATATGACGCAGCCGGTGAAGATGAACAGTCGGGGATTAATTTTGCCAAATCTGGACCGACCGTCATTATGTTTGTTGGGGTCAACGGTGCTGGTAAAACGACCACGATTGGTAAAATGGCGGCGCGGTATAAAAAGCAGGGTAAAAAAGTGTTGCTTGCTGCCGCTGATACTTTTCGGGCCGGTGCGACCGAACAATTAGATGTCTGGGCAAAGCGTGACGGCGTTGATATTGTTACTGGTCCAGAGAACGGTGATCCGGCTGCAGTTGTCTTTGATGGTGTCAAAAAGGCCAAAGATGAGGGATATGATATTCTCTTTGTTGACACAGCCGGACGGTTACAAAACAAAGTTAACTTGATGAATGAATTGGCGAAGATGAAACGAATCTTGACCCGGGAGATTCCTGATGCTCCTCACGAAGTTTTGTTAGTGCTTGATGCCACGACCGGTCAGAATGCTTTAAATCAAGCTAAACTATTCAAAGAGAGCACTGACGTTACCGGGATTGTCCTCACCAAGTTAGACGGGACTGCCCGTGGTGGGATTGTGCTAGCCATCCGCAATGAATTGCACTTGCCAGTTAAATTTGTTGGCTTGGGTGAAAAAGTGGATGATCTACAAGCATTTGACGCTGGTGAATTTGTTTACGGCTTATTTAAGGGTTTGGTGACAACTGACTAAACTGGTTCATTGAGGTGGTAAAGTGGAACTAGAAAAGAACGAACGTATTAACGACCTATTTGAATTTTATGCACCACTACTAACCGAAAAACAATATGAGTATATGCAGCTGTACTATGCCGATGATTTTTCACTCGGTGAAATTGCTGAAGATTTTTCTGTGTCGCGCCAGGCAGTTTATGATAATATTAAACGCACCGAGAAAGCTCTAGAAGGTTATGAGAGGAAATTGCACCTGTATACGGAGTTTACCCATCGTAACCAACAGGCGGACCGCATTCAAAGTTATGTTCGGGAGCATTATCCTGATGACGAAGAATTAAATCACCTGGTGGCTCACCTGGAAAATTTGGAAGAAGAATAAAGAGGAGTTAGGGAAATGGCATTTGAAGGATTAACTGAACGTCTTCAAAAGGCAATGGAAAAGTTGCGACGGAAGCCAAAAGTTACGGACGCTGATTTACGCGAAACAATGCGGGAAATCCGGTTGGCCCTTTTGGAAGCCGACGTTAACTTTGCGGTCGTAAAGGATTTTGTCAAAAAAGTTCGGGAAAAGGCCGCTGGTGCTGAAGTCCTCAAGGGCTTAAACCCGGCACAACAAATTGTTAAAATTGTTAATGATGAATTAACTACATTAATGGGGACCGAAGCGGTTTCGTTAAATAAATCGAACCATATTCCAACAATCATTATGATGGTTGGTCTGCAAGGGGCCGGTAAAACAACGACCGCTGGTAAATTGGCCTACCGTCTCAAAAATGAAAACAATGCCCGGCCGTTGTTCATTGCAGCCGACGTTTATCGGCCAGCCGCTATTACACAGCTGCAACAGGTTGCTGATTCCATTGACGTCCCAGTCTTTGAAAAGGGCACCGATGTGGACCCGGTTGAGATCGTTCGTGAAGGGCTTGCCCAGGCCAAGGAAAGCCACAACGATTACGTGATTATTGATACGGCTGGTCGTTTACAAATTGATGAACAATTAATGGGCGAACTGGTTAACATTAAAGAGTTAGCCCAGCCGGACGAAATTCTTTTGGTTGTCGATGCCATGACCGGGCAAAATGCCGTGGCCACGGCGCAAGGATTTGATGATCAACTTGACGTCACCGGGGTCGTCCTGACTAAGTTAGATGGGGATACCCGTGGTGGGGCCGCCATGTCAATCCGGGCAGTCACTGGCAAGCCAATCAAGTTTGTTGGTGAAGGGGAAAAGATGGAAAACCTGGATGTTTTCCACCCTGACCGGATGGCTTCACGGATCTTGGGTATGGGGGATATGATGACCCTGATCGAAAAGGCCCAAAAGAATTTTGACGAAGAACAGGCCCAAGAAACGATGGAAAAGATGCGGGCTAATGAATTCGACTACAATGATTTCTTGGCCCAATTAGACCAAATTAGTAATATGGGTCCCCTTGAAAATATCCTGAAAATGATGCCGGGAATGGCAAATAATCCGGCGTTGAAAAACCTCAATATTGATCCGAAACAGTTTACCCACATCAAGGCAATTATCCAGTCAATGACTCCAGCCGAGCGGGATAATCCAGATTTGATGAACCCAAGTCGGCGGCGGCGGTTAGCTGCCGGGGCCGGACGACCAATTGTGGAAGTCAACCGGATGATTAAACAGTTCGGACAAATGCGGAAGATGATGAAACAGGTCACGAATGGGAATTTTTCTGGCATGCAAAACATGATGGGTGGTCAAATGCCCGGTGGTAAGATGGGGCAGATGGCAATGAATCGGATGGCTAGGAAGATGAAAAAGGACAAGCAAAAGCGTCTGAAGAAGCTCCGCAAATTAAGAAAAAAGCGATAGTTAATCAATTGAGATTAATGAAATATTATTTCATAATCTGGATTTAATCACTTTTTTTATGGAAATTTTGTAATAATTCTCATTATTTTATCAGATAAAATGAAATTATAACTATAAAAAATTAATAGTTAACATGAAAGCCTTAAAAAGGATCTATCTACACATAAATATACTGATCATCTCATAAAATGATTTTTGCTTTCGGCTGGACATTAAGCCAAAATTAAAATGATTTTGGTGTCTGCTTAAAGCAATCATCTCACGGGAGGGGATGAAAGTATGTTAAAAAGATTGAGAACCTATAGTGTGATCAGTCTGTTTGCTGTAGTGGTGACCATGGTAGTGGCCTTAATGGTTGCTAAACCAGTAATGGCCAGTGAAACTTCAACTACTGATTCAACAGAAACGGCGGTTACGACTTCGACTCCCACTAGTCAATCCACGGGTGATGATTCTCAGGTTGCCAGTGATACGTCAGCGAGTGACCAAAGCACTGCAACGACCACCAGTGAGCAAAATTCAACTGACTTCACTACTACTGAAACTAGCACAGGTCAGCAATTGAATCCCACGAGTGACCAGCTGCAGGTGACGGTCACAGATTTGAATGGCAATAATATTGATGGCCAATCAGTGAGTCAATACACGAACATTAAAATCAATTTTCATTATGACTTTTAACGGGCCCCGGCGGTAGTGGTCAGGCCAAAACATTCACAGTTGTGATCACCAAAACCGATCCGGAAGGCAATAAGCTTTCTGGAGCGACGTTTGAACTCGTCAACGCGGCCGGTGAACCAGTGGGTGAGCCACAAACGACTGGAGCGGATGGCACGGTGACCTTTACTGGATTGCTGTACGGTACGTACCCGTTGAAGGAAACTGCGGCACCGGCTGGTTATACCACGGCAGCTGATCAAACAGTTGAGGTTAAGCCTAGTCAAACAAACCAATCGATTGCGGTTACAGTGACAGATTCCAAGGAACAACCAGCCACCACGTCGGCGACTGTTTCAAAGGTCTGGGACGACAATGATAACCAAGATGGCCTCCGTCCAAACTCGATCGCGGTTAACTTATTGGCTGACGGTCAAGTTATTAAGACGATGACCTTAGATGCGGCCAACGATTGGGCGGCCTCATTTGATGATTTGCCAGTTTACAGTGATCATGGTCACAAGATTTCCTACACCGTTAGTGAAGTCAACGTTCCGGAAGGTTACACGAGTGCGGTAGTGAATAATGGCAACGGTTTTGTGATTACCAATACGACACCACCAACGACTACGTATTTTCAAAAATTGCCACAAACTGGTAATGACCGGAATGCCCTAGTTGTCCTTGGGTTGATGATGATGCTTTCCCTTGGACTGATCGTGGTTAAATTTAACTAATTATGAGGTACCGATAGCTGGTGTTCACTGGCGATCGGTACTTTTGTTTTGTTCATCTGGAGCCGCTGAAAAATTAATTAAGCCTGTCAAGAAAAAATACTTTACAATCATCGGGAAAGTTGGTATATTATTATCTGTTAGAAAAATTATGCCGAGGGAGGTGTCATTAATGTCTGTAAAGATTCGTTTAAAGCGTATGGGTTCAAAGAAGCGTCCATTCTACCGAATCGTTGTTGCTGATTCACGTTCACCACGTGATGGTCGTTTCATCACTAGTCTTGGTACTTACAACCCCCTTACCACTCCAAAGCAAGTTAAGTTTGATGAAGACGCTGTGATGGAATGGTTACAAAAGGGTGCACAACCTTCTGATACTGTTCGTAACATGCTTCAAAAAGCTGGTGTTATGAAGAAGTACCACGAAGCTAAGTACGCTAAGAAGTAGTGGTTTTGAGGTCATGATGTATGCTAAGCGTTGATTTTCCTAAATTGATTCAAGCATTAGTTCAGCCATTGGTTAAAGAGCCCAGTGCCGTGACCGTGACTGAGCGTGATACGAATCGTTATCATGAATATGTTTTAGATGTTGCTCCACAGGATGTGGGACGGGTGATTGGCCGGCAAGGTCACGTTGCTAGTGCTTTACGTTCAGTTGTTGAAGGAGCACGGAATAAACGAATCAATGCCAAGAAAATTCGGTTAGTCATTAATGATCACCGCCATTAATTAAGCAAGGGCTGGGAACAAACTCCCAGCCCTTTTTGTTAGTTCAAAGGAGTAATCAAATGAATTATTATCACGTTGGACGAATTGTTAATACTCATGGCATTCGTGGCGAGGTCCGGGTCGTTCCAATTACTGACTTCATTGATGAACGCTTTCAACCGGGTGCTGAATTAGTCATTGAAAAGAAGGGTGAACGTTTACCGGTTACGGTGGCCAGTGCCCGCCCTCATAAGGGGATGATGTTGGTTAAATTCGTGGGCATGGATAATATTAACGATGTTGAAAAATTCCGTGACTGTCTCCTTTCGGTGGCTGAGGACCAACAGGAAGACCTTGCCGAAGGGGAATATTACTATCGGCAAATCATCGGTCTCAAGGTTGTGACTACCGATGGTCGTGAACTGGGTGAGATTAAAGAAATTATGTCACCGGGTGCTAACGATGTGTGGGTAGTGGACCGCCCTGGAAAGCAGGATCTGTTATTACCAGTCATCAAGGACGTGATCAAGAAGGTCGATCTTGATCAACAAATGGTGACGGTTGAATTACTGGAGGGCCTTGAATAATGCGAATTGATATCTTAAGCCTGTTTTCAGATATGTTTCAAGCCACATTAGGGGAGTCGATTATTGGGCGTGCTCAGGATAATGGCTTCCTAGACATTCACGTCACCGATTTTCGCCAATACACAACCGACAAACACAACCATGTGGACGATGCGCCATTTGGTGGGGGCGCAGGAATGCTCCTGCAGGCCCAGCCAATTTATGACGCGATGGCGGCAATTGACCAAGAGGTGGCAGGCCAATACCCAAAGGGACGGGTGATTTTAATGGATCCGGCTGGCCGCCGTTTTGATCAAAAGTACGCTCAGGAATTGTCGCAAGAAGAGCACCTGACCTTCATTTGCGGCCATTACGAGGGCTATGACGAACGGATCCGGAATTTAGTCACTGACGAAGCTTCCCTGGGCGATTATGTGCTTACCGGTGGTGAACTGGCGGCCATGGTGATGATTGATGCCACCGTCCGTTTTGTGCCAGGGGTGTTGGGCAACCAAGCCTCACCAATGGGTGATTCCTTTTCAAATGGCCTTTTAGAATACCCTCAATATACTCGGCCAGCTGATTTTCGCGGAATGAAGGTTCCAGAAGTCTTGACGAGTGGTAACCACCAAAAAATTCGTGAATGGCGAATGCGTGAATCGCTGCGCCGGACTCTTGAACGGCGGCCAGACCTTCTGGAGACTGCCGACCTGACCCGGGAACAACAGATTATGCTGCAAGATTTAAAGTTGGATCAGGAGAGTGACGATGACGAGTAAATTGATTCACCGCCTCTTACAAAAGGAGGATCCGGCAGTTTACCAATTAAAGGATGGTAATTTGGACCCGATTTTGACGACCCTTGATTTAATTGGATTGGGTACGGGGATGGTTGTCGGCACGGCAATTTTTACTCTCCCGGGCATCGTGGCTGCTGATCATACTGGACCAGCAGTACCCTTAGCGTTTATTGTCGCAGCCATTGGGGCTGGATTGTCAGCACTGGCATATGCGGAAACGGCGTCGGTCTTGCCATTCGCGGGCTCAGCCTTTTCATGGATGAACGTGCTCTTCGGCGAATTTTTGGGGTGGATTGCTGGCTGGGCGTTACTTGCTGAGTATTTTATTTCGGTTGCCTTTGTGGCTTCGGGGTGGTCCGCCTATATGCAAGGCTTTTTAGCTAGTTTCGGTCTCCAATTGCCCAAAGCGTTGACGGGCGGCTTTAATCCGGGGCAGGGTTCATACATTGATCTGTTGGCGGCAGTCGCGATCCTTCTAGTGGGGATTCTATTGTCACATGGGGTCCATCAGGTAAGCCGAATTGAGAACACGATCGTGGCAATTAAACTAATCGTCATTGTGATGTTCATCGTTGTTGGTGCGACTGCTCTGCACCCGCAAAATTATTTCCCATTTATTCCTGCTCATCGACCGGGGACGTCCTTCGGCGGATGGACCGGTATTATGGCTGGCGCATCGCAAATTTTCATTGCTTATGTCGGCTTTGATGCGATTGCCGCGAATACGGCGGAAACTAAGGATCCACAAAAAACGATGCCACGGGGGTTGATTGGGACGTTAGTACTGGGAACAGTATTTTTTATCGCCGTCTCCCTCGTTCTTGTCGGCATGTTTAGATATACGAACTACAAGGGCAATGCTGAGCCCGCTGCTTGGGCGCTCCGCCATGCAGGTCACTACATTACTGCTAATTTATTATCTATCGTTGCCATTATTGGGATCTTTTCCGCTCTGATTGCCATCTTACTAGCGTCATCACGGCTGATCTATGCTTTTGGACGTGATGGTTTACTACCGAAGACGCTGGGCCAGGTGAACGATAAAAAAGTTCCTCATCATGCATTATGGACCATTACTGTTTTGGCGATGATTCTCGGTTCCGTTTTTCCGTTTACCTTTTTAGCAACATTAGTGTCAGCTGGGACGTTGGTAGCATTTATTTTCGTTTCGCTCGGCATTTATACGCTTCGCAAACGGGAAGGTCATGACTTACCAGATGCGTCGTTTAAAATGCCGGGGTACCCATACCTGCCCGCTATTTCTGCCATTTTTTCAGCAGTAATTTTCTGGAACCTCAATGTCGATGCCAAACTATTGATGGTGGGCTGGTTCGCCATTGGATTGGTGGTTTACTTTACCTATGGCATTCGCCATTCGGTTTTAAATTCACGCCAACATCCATAAATTTCAAATTATGGTTGAGCGTGACAGGTAATTATGTTATATTTATTTATGGCTGTTTAGCCAGATAAACGGTATTCCGCTGTTCCCAAGGGAAAGAATGAATTCCGGCGAAAGGAAAGAATAGATATGCGTCAAAATCAATTGATTGAAAAGATCACCGCTAGTCAACTTCGGGATGACATTCCTGATTTCCGTGCCGGTGATACGGTTCGTGTTCACGCCCTCATTGTTGAAGGTTCCCGTGAACGTGTTCAAATTTTTGAAGGTGTTGTTATCAAGCGCCATGGTTCAGGTATTTCAGCTACCTACACTGTTCGGAAGATCAGTAACGGTGTTGGTGTGGAACGGACTTTCCCAGTTCACACTCCACGGGTTGAAAAGATTGAAGTTATCCGCCATGGTCGGGTACGTCGTGCTAAGTTGTACTACTTACGCGAACGTACTGGTAAAGCTACGCGGATTGCTGAAAAGCGCCGTGACGTTAAGTAGTCACAAAGGCTGCTATATCAACGTTTGTAGCAAATCAAAAAGAGCTTACTCAGAAATGAGTAGGCTCTTTTTTAGTTAAAAACCAGCTAGGTCCACAAAAGGTCCACAAATCCTGGCATTACTTGGCGCTTTGTAAGAGGTGAATATGTTTAATATTGTAATAAATTCGTTCGTAAGTTGTTTACGACGTCTTCAACACGGACTGGCTTGAGACGTTTCGAAAATAGTCCCAAAATCTTTAACATTGGTACATTTCTTGTCATCGCATCTTGGCGACCAGCACCATACACTAAGGTTGGTTCAACATAAGCCAGGGGAATAAAACTCGTTTTCAAATCATCGATAATCTGCTTTTTAGATTTCGTAAACCTCTTAGGCCCCAGAACGCCACCGATAAAGCCCATTGCACGGACATTTTTTTGTTCTGCAATCTTTTTCATGACGGATGCGGGTTCATAGTTTAATTTGGCAAAAGATTGGGGGGCCTTGCTAGGTGCACCGACAAAATCGATGATGTAATCTATTTGTTCTGGAAGGACCGCTAATACCGCTTGCTCATTGGTGACATCCACTTGAATATTCGTCTGGTGCGTACTGATTTTTTTGCTTTGTAATGAGCGACCCAAAACAAAAAAATGGACATCCGCCGGGCCGTGCGCTAGCCACTCTTTAACAAAGTTTGTTCCTAGGTAACCATTACCTCCAAATAAGATCACGCTTTTCATTCTCTTTCTCCTTTTTAATTTTGTGTTGATTTTATAAGTTACTCATCAGTTTTTCAATTTATAATTAGGGATAAAATGTGTATTAAAATGAAAGGGAGCTAATCATGGCAACCAATAAAAATGATTTACGTTGGCGACGAACTAGCGAACAATTGAAGCGGTCCTTTATCAAAGAATTAAGCCAGCAGTCTTTTAATCAATTGACGATCAGCCAACTGATTAAAACTGCGGGCATCAGTCGGCGGGCCTTTTACCTGCACTATCAAGACAAATATGACTTGCTGCATCAGCTTGAGACTAAGGTGATAGCTGATCTCCAAAGGGCTTTTCAGGAAGATCATCGGTCTTTTGTGCAAACGTTAGACGACAAGCAGGAATTGTGGAAACAAAATTACCTGCTTTTAAATCATGTTTTACAACTCATTCATCGTGAGCGCAGCCTCTTTCGCGTCCTCCTATCTGCCAATGGGGATCCTAACTTTCGTCAAAGCCTTTGGCAACTGACCGCAAACGAAATTGATACTCGAGTAGCCTTATACCATGCTGAATTTAATGACCGGATCCCGGTTCAGTATGCCAAGGTTCTAATTGTAGATGGGTTGATTGGCTTAATCCTAGCATGGATTAATAACCCCCACCCAGAAAGCGTTGAAAATTTCTCCAAAATCGTCACTAATAGTCAATTAATTGCCCCCTTAGATTTGCTTACTCCACTTAAAGGGTAATTACTTCAGGAGTTACTAATGGATCATGATTCGCCAAAGTAGCGATATTGTTACTTTCAACCCGTTTTTTGATTATCCATTCTAATGAGCGGGCTGCTTCCTGAGCATTAATGACAACACTTGGCCGAAGGTTCTCATCAAAAGATGGTTGACCATAACCAGCATCCGCCGCTAGTAATACTATCGCATACAGCGCAATGGTTGGTTTCCTGGGCTTGAATCCTGTTCATCCTTGGGCTAGTTTGCTAATGGTGATTTGCATTTCGGTTGCCTTCTCAAATCTAGTCACTTTCTTGAGCGTCGCAGCTGGTAAAGTCGGTAACTTTATTGCTCTATTACTATTAATTTTCCAATTAGGTGGTTCTGCTGGTACTTACCCAATTGAACTTTCTAACGGTTTTTTTATGGCAATTCATTCGTGGCTACCAGCGTCATATGCTGTCCATGGCTTGCGAGAAACATTGATGATTGGTCAATCTTCGGTGACAGACATTTGGGTATTACTAGTGATTGCAGTTGTTTCAGCACTCCTGATGATTATTGCTTACCGCATCCGTTTATCTAAATTACCAAAGATAGATTATGAAAAGTTAGCCCAATAATATATTCAACAAATTCAAAAGAGCTTACTCAGAAATGAGTAGGCTCTTTTTTAGTTTAGGGGGACTCTAGGGGGATTTTAAAATTCTTAGCAAGTTCAGTTGCCTTTCGTAATCTGCTTGGGTATACTATAGAAAATCATTACTTACGTTTAGTAAGCCAATTGTAACTATGGAGGGTAGACTCATGACAAAACACTATTCAAATATTGTTGTCGGTTTTGGCAAGGGAGGCAAAACCTTGGCCAAATTTTTAGCGAGCCAGCATGAAGAGGTGCTGGTAATTGAGCAATCTAACCAAATGTACGGGGGAACTTGCATTAACGTTGGTTGCTTGCCATCCAAAAATTTGATTTTGAATGGTCAAAAGGGCCTGCCATTTACGGAGGCGACTGAACGACGCGCAGAAATGACGGCCCAACTCCGGAATAAAAATTACCACATGCTTGCTGATGAACCGACTGTCACGGTGCTGGATGGTCAAGCAGCCTTTACTGGTGACCATACTCTCCAAGTGGCGTTAACGACTGGGGGGAGTGAAGAAGTTACTGGTGAGCGAATTTTTATTAATACTGGAGCGACGCCAATTCTGCCAACCATTCCAGGGCTCAAACTCGGTAAGCGGGTGGTCACGTCAACGGAAGCCATGAGTCAACCTGACCGGCCACAGCGGCTCGCGATTCTCGGTGGTGGTCACATTGGGTTAGAGTTTGCCGAAATGTTTAATAGTTACGGTAGCGAAGTGACGGTGTTTGATCATCATGACCAACTTTTAGGGCGGACGGAACCAGAAGTGGCAAAATTGGTGGCCCAGGACCTCGCTGATGATGGCATTCATGTTGCATTGAATAGTGAATTGGTGAAGGTCGCAGAAAGTGCTGACCAGGTCCACATTACCTACCGACAAAAAGGCAATGAACGCGTGGCTGATTTTGACTTACTCTTGGTTGCTACGGGTCGGCAGCCGAATACTGCTTCCCTGGGCCTCGAAAATACTGGAATCAAATTGACGTCTCGGGGCGCCGTTCAGGTGGACGACCATTTGCGGACAACCGTTCCTAACGTGTGGGCATTAGGAGACGTCAATGGTGGGCCTCAATTTACTTACATCTCCTTGGATGACTTCCGGATCGTGAAGGACCAGCTATTTGGTGATGGTAAACGAAGCACGAGTGATCGCCTAGTTGTTCCTCATAGCACCTTTTTAACGCCACCATTAGCCAGTGTCGGCTTCACTGAACAGGAAGCCCAGGAGCAGGGTAAAGAGCCGTTAGTCTTTAAATTAATGGCACAGGCAATCCCTAAGGCACGGGTCATGGAAGACCAACGTGGGATGTTCAAGGCCATTGTCGACCCACAAAACCATGAAATCTTGGGTGCGACAATTTACGCTGACGAAGCTCATGAGTTAATTAACCTGTTCGCGTTGGCAATGAAGGGCCACTTAAAATACGAACTGTTGCGTGACATGATTTACACCCACCCAACGATGGCAGAAGCACTGAATGATCTCTTTAAATAAGAACTGAAAAAGCATGTGGAACACAGCGGTTCCACATGCTTTTTATATTCTATTGAACTTTACTTTTGGCGAATGGCCACAATAAGTTTGTCAAATTCTGCTAGCACGAAGATCAAAGCAGAGAAGATGATGACGGCCACCCATTCCACAATGCTTAATCCCTCAACTTGGAAGACATTTTGCATGAATGGTACATAGGTCAGAATCAGTTGGAAGGCTACCATCAAGACAATGACGCCCCATGCACGCCCGGTAATGCTACCAAGTTTCTTCGCTCCAAAGTCATCACTACGGATACTAAAGAAGTAGAAAATCTTGCTGAAGACGATCGTGTTTACCATCATGGTCGTGGCATTGATTTTGTCTGCACCACCACGGATGAACCAGTCATAGCCAATGAGGGCAAAAATCGCCATTAACGCGGCGACCCACCCCATTTGAAGGAGGTCATGGCGGCTCATCATCCGCTGGTGAACTGGTCGTGGTTCACGTTGCATAATGCCTTCTGCCGCCGGTTCGAAGACGAAGGCAAACTGAATCGTGATGGCAGAGATCAAGTTAATCCAGAGCAACTGAGCGGGCTGTAGTGGCACCTGCTGGCCGGTTAGGATGGAGAAGGCTACAACGAGTCCTTCGGCAAAGGAGGTTGGTAAGAGGAAGAGAATACTGCGCTTGATATTGTCGTAAATACGGCGCCCTTCCTTGATGACTGCTGCCATGGTTGCAAAGTTATCGTCACCCAGGATCATGTCAGCGGAATCTTTAGCAACGTCGGTTCCCTTCATTCCCATTGCGACACCAATGTCGGCTTTTTTCAGGGCTGGAGCATCGTTGACTCCATCACCAACCATTGCAGTGGCCTTCTGTTTGCTCTGCAAGGCTTCGATGATTTCCAGCTTGTTTTGCGGTGTCGTGCGGGCGAACACCTGGGTATTGTCAGCGACGTCCGGGCGTTGGTCGGGACTGAGTTGGTCCCATTGGGCACCCGTAATTGCATGAATTTCACCAGGTGCCAAGCCCAATTCACGGCCAATTGCGCTGGCCGTCTTTGGATCATCACCGGTAATCATTTTCACAGCTACGCCAGCAGTATTCATGGTCTTAAGGGCCGCAATCACTTCTTCACGTGGGGCATCGCGGAGAGCTGCCAGACCCAGGAAGGTAATTCCGGCATACAGGTGTTCATGTTCGACATCTGTTAACGTTTCGTTGGCTGGTACCTCGCGGTAGCCGACCGCAATGACTCGTTTACCGTCTTCGGACCATTGATCGACCCGGCTGACCCATTTAGCGAGATCAAAACTATGATCCGCTTTGACTGCCATTTCGAAGAGTTTATCTGGTGAACCCTTGACGAAGATGTACTGTTTACCATCAGTTTGGTTTTTCGTTAACTTGGCGATGTAGCGATAGTCGGAGTCAAACGGTAACAGGTCTTCGGGAGCAAATGGTGACTGATAATCAACACCAAATGCTTTGCGATAAAGGGTGAGGAATGCACCATCAGTTGGTTCACCATTAATTTGCCACTTGCCATCAACTTCCGTCAGGCTCGTGTCGTTGGCTTGGAAACCAGCTTCTAAGAAGAGTTTTAACTCGTTCGTTAATGGTGCCGGCTGACCATTGAGGGTGATTTCACCAGTCGGGGCGTAGCCATTACCACTGACTTGGTAATGATCATCGCCAACCCAAAGTTCGGTGGCACTCATTTCGTTTTTGGTTAGTGTCCCAGTTTTATCAGTGGCAATGACATCCACGGAACCGAGGGTTTCTACCGCGGGCATTGACTTGATAATCGTGTTGTAGAGCTTGGCCATTTTACTAATCCCAAAAGCCAGAATCACGGAGGTAATGGCTGGTAAACCTTCGGGAATGGCCCCCACGAGCATTGCGACAACGGCGAGGGCAAGTGCAGGTAGAGAGTAAATCTTTAAAAAGAACCCGACAATGAAGACGATCACGGAGGCGATAATGGTAATGTATGAAACGACTTTACCGACTTGATCGATTTCCTTCGTCAATGGTGTCTTCTTGGGCTTGATATGAGCCACTTCTTGGGAAATTTTACCGATTTCAGTTTGCTCGGCGGTTGCGACCACGAGGCCCAATCCACTACCACTAGTTACCGACGTGGATGCAAAGGCCATATTGACACGGTCCGCGAGGGGGACGTCTTTGTCTTGGATCGCTTCAGCAGTTTTAATGACCGAATTAGTTTCACCCGTCAGGGCCGATTCTTCGATCCGTAAGTTATCTGCCGAAATAATTCGTAAGTCGGCAGGCACGTTGTCACCAGCTTCGAGAAAGACCACGTCACCCACGACGAGGTCTGCCGCGTCAACATCTTGCCGTTCACCATTGCGGTACACCGTTGCATGTTGGGCCATCATCTCTTTAATTTTGGCGAGGGCGTTGGCTGCACTGGTTTCTTGGAAATAACCAATTAGCGAGTTTAAAACCACGACGGCAGCAATCACAATCGCGTCAGTGTAGTGACCAATCAGGATGGTCAACAAGGTGGCGGCTAACAAAATGTAGATGACAATGTTGTTGTATTGCCGTAAAAAAATCTTCCACTTTGGCGTTGGCTTGACCTCGATGGCGTTGGGACCATCTACTTGGAGCCGTTTGGCTGCCTCTTGATTAGTCAGGCCAGTCGTCCAC
The DNA here is from genome assembly GCF_943192935.1 of Limosilactobacillus caecicola. Classification (GTDB taxonomy): domain Bacteria; phylum Bacillota; class Bacilli; order Lactobacillales; family Lactobacillaceae; genus Limosilactobacillus; species Limosilactobacillus caecicola. Next base: position 52,806 of record NZ_CALPCI010000002.1, read on the forward strand.
TCTTGAAAACCAGATTGTTGCTTGAGTTCAGCTAAAGTTAATTGATAATTTTCCTTCAATGTAGTCTCCTTCTTACTTTTTTACTATGAATTAAATTTTACCATAAATTCTCTGCAAAAAGATCGTTGACAAGTTTAAGATTTCCTAGTATTCTTCTATGTAATCAAAGTCCTTTAAGTTAGTCCCGTGAGGCTAGTAAGGAGCGGTGAAAATATCTGCCTGGATCATTCTAGGCTTCCATTCGCAACCCCTAGACTACACGGCACAGTGTAGCTAGGGGTTTTCTTATTGGGCTGCGATTAGAAAGGTGGTTCAAATGACGAAAACAATTGCGGATAAGCTAACCATTCAACGGTCTTTAACGCGGTTAACTTACGAAATCATTGAAAAAAACAAGGGTGTGAACGATCTTGTCTTGGTGGGGATCAAAACGCGTGGTGAATATTTAGCCAAACGCATGGCGGACCAAATCCAGAAGTTGGAAAATGCCACGGTCCCAGTTGTTGCAGTTGATATTTCTGCCTATCGGGATGACCGGAGCGCTGCAACTAGCAATGATGATTTATCACAACAACTCATTACGAACATTGATGACCAGCATATCGTATTGGTTGACGACGTTTTTTACACCGGTCGGACGATGCGAGCAGCCATGGATGCCTTGATGGATCTGGGACGTCCCAAACGAATCAGCATTGCCGTGCTCGTTGACCGTGGCCACCGGGAAATGCCAATTCGCCCAGATTTTGTGGGGAAAAACATCCCCACTGCCAATGATGAAAAGGTCCAGGTCAACCTCGCAGAAGTTGATGCTGACGACCGAATTGATTTAGTGAAATAAGGAGCCATTAACGCTACTCCAGAGAGGGTAGGATGGTTACCACGACAGGAAAAGTGGACCATCTTACCCGGAGCAAGAGACTTGCGACCGGGTTTTTATTATTTAAGGAGAAAAAAGATGGATAATTTTGTAGCCAAATCACATTTTGTCAGTGTTGAGAACTTATCAGTTGCCGAGATTAATGCGCTGATTCAACGCGCCGAATTTTTTAAGCAGGGTGGTCAAGTACCAACATTAACGAAACCGGTGTATGTAACCAACATGTTTTTTGAAAATTCGACACGGACCCATACCAGTTTTGCGATGGCCGAAAAAAAGTTGGGTTTGACGGAAATTCCGTTTGATGCCGCCCACAGTTCGCGGAGCAAGGGCGAAACGATGTATGACACTTGCCTCGTCATGAACGCACTCGGGGTTGATTTGACCGTGATTCGTGATTCACAAAATGAGTACTATGAACCATTGATTCACCCAACGGCGGGACATCACTTATCAATTGGAGTCGTCAACGCTGGGGATGGGAGTGGACAACATCCGTCCCAAAGCCTTTTGGACATGATGACGATTCACGAACACTTCGGCACTTTTGCTGGTTTGAAAGTCGCGATTGTTGGTGACATTACCAACTCGCGGGTGGCCCGCAGTAATATGGAAATTTTGACCCGCCTCGGGGCAGAAGTCTATTTCTCGGGTCCTGAATACTGGTATGATCATTCATTTGATCGGTATGGAAAGTACTTGCCCCTGGACGAATTAGTTGACCAGGTGGATGTGATGATGCTTCTGCGGGTTCAGCATGAACGGCATGCTGGTGACGCTAACGAAGCTAGTTTTGATGAAGCCAGTTACCATGCACAATATGGCATTAATCATGACCGCTATGAACGGTTGAACCCAGAATGCCTGATTATGCATCCCGGGCCAATTAATCACGGGGTGGAATTAGCTGGTGATTTGGTGGAAGCACCAAAGTCAGCGTTCTTCAGACAAATGCAAAATGGGGTCTTTATGCGGATGGCGATGTTAGAAGCCGTCTTGCGAGGTCGTCACATAGGAGGGTTGCAATAATGACAACGTTAATTCAGAACGGACAGGTTTATACCAACGGCCAGTTGATTGTGGCTGACGTTGTAATTGACAACGACCGGATTACTGCCATCGGGGAACCCGGTTTTTGGCAAGGCTCCATCGATCAACGGATTGATGCCACCAACAAGTTAGTGAGTCCCGGGCTGGTCGATGTTCACGTCCACTACCGGGATCCTGGTGAAACCCAGAAGGAAACGATACATACGGGTTCGTTAGCAGCTGCTCATGGTGGTTTTACAACGGTTGGCGCGATGCCCAACTTGGATCCTGCTCCTGATACGCCAGCGCGGGTTGCTGAAATGGTCAGGCGCAATCAACAAGAGGGGGTTGTGCACATTGCACAATTTGCGACGATCACTACTGGACGGCAGGGTGACCAGTTGGTGGACTTTGCTGGTGTGAAGAAGGCCGGCGCTTTTGCCGTCAGCAATGATGGCTCGGGAGTCCAAACGGCCGGGACGATGTATCAAGCAATGAAGGGAGCCGCCGCAGCCGGATTGCCGTTAGCTGCCCACGTTGAAGATAACTCGCTCCTCTTTGGTGGGGTCATGACGGCGAGTGACCGTTCACGACAACTCGGCCTGCCGGGAGCGCCGAGTGTTTCGGAATCTGCCCAGGTAGCTCGTGACCTGGTGCTGGCCAAGACAACGGGAGTTCATTATCACATTTGCCACGTTTCCACAAAAGAAAGTATTGCAATGGTCCGCTTTGCCAAGCAGCAAGGGGTGAATGTTACTTGTGAAGTAACACCCCACCACCTACTGTTGACGGTCGATGATATCGACGGCCACGATACCAATTACAAGATGAATCCGCCACTGCGGACTAAGGCCGACCAACAGGCACTAATTGCGGGTTTGCAAGATGGGACGATTGACATGATCGCCACCGACCATGCTCCGCATACAGTTGCAGATAAGCCTGCTGATTTTACTCAAGCAGCAAACGGCATCACGGGGAGCGAAACGGCCTTTGCTGAACTATACACGAACTTGGTCAAACCTGGCACGATCTCGTTAACCAAGTTATTGGATCTCATGTCAGCAAAACCCGCCGACCTCTTTAATTTAAACCAAGCGGGGCATTTAGAACCGGGACGACCGGCAGATCTTGCCATCTTTGATTTGCAACAGTCGACAAGGATTCAAGCGGCTGATTACCAATCAAAAGGGATCAACACGCCATTTACTGGTGATCAAGTCTATGGTGACACTGTGCTGACCATGGTCGATGGGCACGTCGTTTACCAACGAAAGGAAGGTTAGGATGAAACGCTATTTAGTATTAGAAGACGGCACCGTTTTTGCAGGTGAAGCCTTTGGTGCGCAGACAACCACGATTGGTGAAGTGGTTTTCACCACCGGGATGACTGGTTATCAGGAGTCAATCACGGACCAATCCTACGCAAACCAAATTTTGGTGTTTACTAACCCCTTAATTGGTAACTATGGGGTAAACCTGGACGACGCGGAATCACTCGCACCACAAATTAAAGGAGTGATTTGTTACCAACTTGCTCGGCGGCCAAGTAGCTGGCGGATGCAAGACACCTTACCTAATTACTTAACCCAGAATCATATCCCGGGGTTGCAAGGCATTGATACCCGTCAATTAGTCCGTAAATTGCGTGAACACGGGACCTTACGGGGAATGCTCACTGATGACGTCACTAACGTGGCCACACTGGTGGACCAATTGAAAGCGGCTCACCCAACTGCCGGAATTATCGCCAAGGTTTCGACCAAATCTGCTTACCCGAATCCCGGAACCAAGCGCAACATCGTGGTGGTTGACTTTGGAATTAAACACAGTATTTTGCGGGAACTGGCCAAGCGGGACTGCAATGTGATTGTCCTCCCGTGCACCACGACGGCTCAACAAATTATCAACCTGCATCCGGATGGGGTTCTGTTAAGCAATGGGCCTGGTGATCCCGAAGAAATGACTGACGCGGTTAAGATGGTGGCTGAAGTTGAGAAACATTTCCCATTATTTGGGATTTGCATGGGACACCAGATCTTTGCCCTAGCGAATGGTGCACAAACTTACAAGATGAAGTTTGGTCACCGGGGCTTTAACCATCCCGTTCGCGATATTGCGACCGGGCAAATTTCCTTTACTTCACAAAACCACGGGTATGCGGTGGCCAAGGATTCGATTGATCGGGAGCAGTTGATGGTGACGCACGAAGAGGTCAATGATGGCACGGTGGAAGGATTACGTCACAAGCGTTATCCAGCATTTTCCGTGCAGTTCCACCCGGACGCAGCGCCCGGTCCTCACGATGCTGACGCCCTGTTTGACGACTTTATCAGTATGGTAGACCAACAAAAGGAGGCCCAAAACTAATGCCAAAACGGACAGATATTCACAAAATTATGGTTTTCGGTTCCGGCCCGATTATTATTGGTCAAGCGGCGGAATTCGATTATTCAGGGACCCAGGCCTGCCTGGCACTCAAGGAAGAGGGCTATGAAACGGTCCTGGTGAACTCCAACCCGGCAACGATTATGACCGATAATGAGATTGCCGATCACGTCTACATTGAACCATTGACTGTCGAATCAGTTTCCCGGATTATTCGCCAAGAATACCCGGATGCGATCTTGCCAACCTTAGGTGGTCAAATTGGCTTAAACCTTGCGGTAGCGCTCTCCAAAACCGGTTTGCTCGATGAACTGGGAATCCAATTACTAGGGACTAAATTGGATTCGATCGACCGGGCTGAAGACCGGGAGCGTTTCAAAGAACTGATGCAGGACCTGCACGAACCGGTCCCAGCATCCCAAACCGTGTCCACGGTAGACGAAGCACTCGCCTTTGCGGAGCAGATCGGTTACCCCGTAATTGTCCGTCCTGCCTTTACGATGGGCGGTACCGGTGGTGGAATGTGTCAAAACGCGGCTGAATTGAAAGTGATTGCGGCCAATGGCTTGGATCTTTCACCAGCGACCCAATGTTTGATCGAAAAGTCCATTGCTGGATACAAGGAAATTGAATTTGAAGTGATGCGTGACGCGAAAGATGATGCCATGGTCGTCTGCTGTATGGAAAACTTTGATCCCGTCGGTATTCACACGGGTGACTCCATTGTCTTCGCCCCCAATCAGACCATTTCAGATCGCGAATACCAAATGTTACGTGACTGCGCCTTGAAACTGATTCGAGCACTGAAGATCGAAGGTGGTTGTAACGTTCAATTGGCCCTTGATCCAAACAGTTATCATTATGACGTCATTGAAGTTAACCCACGGGTATCGCGTTCCTCAGCATTAGCTTCGAAAGCAACGGGGTATCCAATTGCGAAAATGGCAGCGAAAATCGCCGTGGGTTTGACACTTGATGAAATTATCAACCCAGTCACGGGAACCACCTATGCGGAATTTGAACCAGCTTTGGACTACGTCGTCTGCAAGATTCCCCGGTGGCCATTTGACAAGTTTTCTCGCGCAGACCGGCGGTTAGGAAGCCAAATGAAGGCAACCGGTGAAGTAATGGCGATCGGCCGGAATGCCGAAGAAGCCTTCCAAAAGGCCGTGCGGTCCTTGGAAATTGATGCGAAGGACTTTTACTCCCCGATTGCCCACCAGGCGACTGATCAGCAACTAGAAGACCAGCTAGTCCATGCGCAAGACGACCGTCTTTTTTACATTGCCGAAGCATTCCGGCGGGGTTACTCAATTGATGACATTCATGAATTAACCAAGATCAATGACTACTTCTTAGATATCGTGGCACACATTGTGGAAATGGAAGCGATGATCAAACAATCAACTGCCGATGTTGAAGTGCTAAAAACGGCCAAAAAGTATGGCTTCAGTGATGTCACGATTGCCCGTCTGTGGGGAACGCAACCAGATGAAGTTCGCCAATTGCGGCTGGCCAACGGGATTGTGCCAGTTTACAAGATGGTGGATACTTGTGCGGCCGAATTTGCTTCCAGCACGCCCTATTTCTACAGTACCTATGATTATGAAAACGAAAGTCAACGATCTAAAAAGCCTTCGATTTTGGTAATTGGGTCTGGTCCCATCCGGATTGGTCAAGGGGTTGAATTTGACTACGCCACCGTTCACTGTGTGAAGGCGATTCAGCGGCATGGGTATGAAGCCATTGTAATGAACTCGAATCCCGAAACGGTTTCCACCGATTTCTCGATTTCCGATAAGCTCTACTTTGAGCCGCTCACCCTGGAAGACGTTTTAAACATTTGTGACTTAGAACAACCAGAAGGGGTAATTGTTCAATTTGGTGGCCAAACCGCAATTAATTTAGCTGCTGGCCTCGATGCCCACGGCGTTAAAATCTTAGGAACCAGTGTTAAAGACTTGGACGCTGCTGAAGATCGGCGGGTCTTTGACCAAGTGATTAAGGATTTGAATTTGAAACAACCGGTTGGCTTGACGGCAACGACTCATCAAGGGGTAATCGACGCCGCCGCTGAAATTGGTTATCCAGTGCTCGTGCGTCCTAGCTACGTGCTTGGTGGCAAGGCCATGGAAATTGTCTACAATGAAACTGAATTGGAACAATACCTGCAAGCCAACGCGAACGTCACTGATGAACACCCGATCCTGATTGATGCCTATCTAGAAGGTCGGGAATGTGAAGTTGACGCCATCTGTGACGGTCACACGGTTCTGCTCCCTGGGATTATGGAACACATCGAACGGGCCGGGGTTCACTCTGGTGACTCGATGGCAGTTTACCCACCACAAAACTTCGGCGATGGGATTAAGCAACAAATTGTGGATGCCACTGAAAAGCTCTGCTTAGCACTCAAGTGTATTGGAATTATGAATATCCAGTTCATTATTCACGACGGCACAGCCTACGTGCTTGAGGTTAATCCACGGGCGAGTCGGACGGTTCCATTCCTTAGCAAAATTACCGGCATTGAAATGGCTCAAGTCGCTACTGGCGTGATCCTCGGCGATTCCCTAAAGCAACAAGGGTACGAGGGCGGACTCTACCCTGAACCACAAACGATTCATGTTAAGGCACCAGTCTTTAGTTTCAATAAATTGGACGATGTTGATGCCTACCTCGGGCCAGAAATGAAGTCGACTGGTGAAGTGATGGGCAGTGACAGTACTTTTGAAAAGGCCCTCTACAAAGCCTTTGCTGGAGCCAAAATGCAGTTGCCGGAAAATGGCAATGTTTTGTTGACGATTGAAGATAATGATAAGGAACAAATTTTGCCACTTGCGAAACGATTTGCCGGCATTGGCTACCGGATCTTAGCAACCCGTGGGACCGCGGACTTCCTTAGCCAGCATGGTCTCCATGTTGAGGTGGTCGATAAGATCCACGAAAATGGCGACAATGATATTTTGGACGCCATCAAAAACCATGTTGACTTGGTTATTAACACCATGGGTCATGATTATCAAAAGAATTCGGATGGCTTCGTGATTCGGCAAACGGCCATCGAACACAATGTTCCACTGTTGACGGCATTGGATACCGTTGACGCCCTATTACGGGCCCTTGAAAATCGTTCATTTACCACCCAACCACTATAAAGGAGAGTTGATACATGACAAAGCAAATTGCTGTTGAATTACCTGGCTTAAAAATGAAGAACCCTTTGATGCCGGCATCTGGAACCTTTGGCTTTGGTGACGCATGGGGTGCAGATAAAGTTAACTTTGACGAACTTGGGGCGCTGGTGGTGAAGACGACGACCCCGGCCGCCACTACGGGGAATCCACAACCGCAAATCGCAATGCTCAACGATGGAGTGATGAATTCGGTTGGTTTAACCAATCCTGGGGTGGATGTTGTCATTAGTGATAAACTGCCTAAATTACGCCAGCAACACCCTGTTCTTCCATTAGTGGGAAGTGTTGGTGGTGCTAGCAAGGATGAATATGTGCTAGTTGCCCAAAAATTAGCCAAGAGCGGTTTAGTGGACGCCTTAGAGCTAAACGTTTCTTGTCCGAACGTTGCTCATGGTGGCATGTCCTTTGGGGTCGACCCTCAAATGGTGGAATCCATTACCCGGGCCGTCAAAGACGTGACTGGCACGGTGCCGGTCTACGTTAAGTTAACGCCGAACGTGACTGACATTGTCGAAATTGCCCGGGCAGCCGAAGCTGGTGGGGCCGATGGCTTAAGCCTGATTAACACGGTCTTAGGATTACGCTTTAACTTGAAAACACGTCAACCCGTTCTTGGTAATGGCATGGGTGGTTATTCGGGAACCGCCATCAAGCCATTAGCCATTCGGATGGTCTACCAGGTAGCGCATGCCACGGAGCTTCCCATTATCGGTCAAGGAGGGATTGAAACGGCTGAAGATGTCGTCGAATTTTTCCTGGCGGGGGCAAACGCGGTTGCCTTAGGGGCGGCCCATTTCAAGGATATTAATGCCTGTCCACACATTGCTGCCAAATTACCAGCTGTTTTGGACCAGTTAGGGATTAATTCTCTAACGGAACTCAGTGAACAAGTGCGCAATTAATATTAATAAACGGCCGGTCTTACCGGCCGTTTTTTGATCCGAGTGATCCTTTGCGAAAATCATCACCACTGGGTATAATAGTTGCTGCAATTAGCGAGCTAATAATGAAGAAAGTGGGCTAGGGTGTGAATAAATTTCAACGCATAATTAAATATTTGGTGCTCACCATTGGTGGCCTTGTGTTTGGAATCCTGCTGGCGGCCGGTTACCAAGCCATTCACGGTCTGCAATGGCGAGCTCATTTTGCCCAGCGTGATTCTCGCTCTGCCAAGGTGGTTGGTGGTTTAACTCGCCACCAGCGGTCCCAATTGGCAGCATTGAATTACCACCCGAAGCAATCGGTGATCGTGTACGTCAACCATGGTCGCTCGACCCTTAATCCGAAGTCTTGGACCTATAACCATGTTGTTTATAATGCCCTAGATTCCTTAGGTCGGACTTCTTTAGGAAACACTGCTTTTTTGGAACAACACAACCATGCGGACACCACGTTGCGGACTGATCAACAGGTTCAGCCTGCCGGTTGGCATGACAACTATGGGGGTAACCTTGTGTATAATCGGGGACACCTGATTGCTTACTCCTTGACTGCTGGCATTAATTCAACGACTGGTAAATATCAACCGACCATGACTGGGGACCAGAACAATCCCCAAAACCTGTTTACGGAAACCGACTTTATTAACCAGGAAATCCAAACGATCTATGAAGCAAAGGTTCGGCACGCGATTGAAAGTGGTCAACACGTGATTTTTCAAGCAACGCCCGTTTTTCGGGGACAAGAGTTAGTGCCCCGCGGGGTCAATTTGCAGGCAATCTCCACCAATGGGCAGTTGAATTTTAATGTCTATTTGTTTAATGTTGAACCGGGCATTCGGATTGACTACCAGACGGGGAGCTATACGACCGATGCACAGATGAAAGTACCGGTGCCGGCCAATGCTGTCGAGGCGGCAGACAACCAAAAGAATAACAACACCCAGTTCCGCTTTATGGGTAAATACACGCGTCCCATCGCGGATCACCCTCGTCAATACGTTAGAAAATGGTAAAATAAAGTAAAATTGAGAAAGAGGTTTGCCATGCAGTTACCAACAGCGTTTCAAGAAAAATACCGTCACCTTTTAGGGGATGAAGCCACGGCTTTTTTGGCGTCCTTTGATGAACCGAGCACAGGAGCCTTTCGTAGCAACCCCCTCAAAAATGGGTTACCAAAAGACACGATTGCTCACGCTTCCGGACGGGTGCCGTATGTCGAAAATGGCTACTTTGGGCCAGTGAATGGAAAATCATTGGACCATGTCACGGGATGGGTTTATAGTCAAGAGCCCTCTGCGATGTACGTTGGTGAAGTGGTGGATCCTCAACCAGGAGAACGGGTCCTGGACTTATGTGCCGCCCCTGGAGGAAAGAGCACCCACCTAATTGCCAAAATGCATGATCAAGGTCTCTTAGTTGCCAATGAGATCTTTAAAAAACGGGCTCAGGTCCTTGCTTCGAACCTGGAACGGTGGGGAACTGCCAATACCGTTGTTTTAAGTGAACGTCCTGATGTGCTTGAACCACATTTTCCGGCCTTCTTCGACCGCATTTTGGTGGATGCCCCCTGTTCTGGTGAGGGAATGTTTCGAAAGGAACCAGCCGGAATTGAATACTGGAACGAAGATTATCCAGCCGAATGTGCGAACCGGCAACGGAAAATTTTACAATCTGCCATGAAAATGCTGAAGGCAGGTGGAACACTGGTCTATTCAACTTGTACCTTTGCTCCCGAAGAGGACGAACAAAACGTGGCCTGGCTATTAAAGAAATATCCAGCCTTGGAAATGGTGGATATTAAAAAATATCCGGGGATGGATGATGGACGACCTGAATGGGCGGATGGTAATCCCGAGTTGACAAAAGCCGTGCGACTTTTCCCACACCACATCCAAGGTGAAGGACACTTTATTGCTAAACTGCGGTTAACCGAGCAACCGGTTCGTCCATTGAAGGTTAAGCGGGCCAAAAAGCACCAACGACCGAATGAATATCACGCAACTAAGCAGTCAGTAACCCTGTTTGAAGAATGGCGTCAAGTGGTGTTACCGGACGTGCGATTTGCCAACTTTGTACAGTTTGGTGACCAGCTCTATGCCTTACCCAAGGAGATGCCAAGCATGGTCGGTTTGCAGGTCCAAACACCCGGTTTGCACTTGGGAACGCTCAAAAAGAACCGTTTTGAACCGGCGTTAGCGTTGGCGCTGAAATTGCAACCGACTGACACTCCGCACCGGTTACTGATTACTAAGGAACAATGGCGGCAGTATGTTCATGGCAACATCGTTCAAATTGATGAATCATTACCAAACGGCTGGTACCTGTTAGTATGCGAGGAGCACACGACCGGATTTGGTAAATTGGTGAACGGGACGGTGAAAAACTTTTTCCCGAAAGGATTACGCTTTTAATGGAGGTTAAATCATGAGTGAATATCAAATTAAGACAGCTTTGCAAGCTGAAGAATGGCAATTGAAAAATCAGGCCCGGGGCCACGTTTTCTTTGCTGATGATGTCAAAGATGATGGGACCGACGCTGGTCCGAACCCTGTGGAATACCTTACGGGGGCGGTGAATTCCTGCATTGCCATGTCAGCGGGAATGGTTGTGAAAAGTAAAAAGTACGATGTTCAAAATTTTAAATTAACGACGACGGCGACCACCACAGATTTGGGACATGGGAAGTCGGTAGTTTCAAAAATGGTCATTAACATTAGTTTCGAAACGGGGATGACTTCAGAGGAGCAACAAAAGTTTGTTGACTTTGTGTTACACGTCTCAACTGTTTACCAAACGGTGGCCCAGTCAGTAGAAATGGTCGTCAATGTAAATTAACAAACAGCTCCGTGAGGGAAAATTCCTTCTCGGAGCTGTTTTGTCAATGATTTAAATGTCGTTGTTGAACATAATTGTATAGTTGTTCGTCTAAGACGAAGTCAACTTGTGATAAATCACTAAAGTGCCGACATCCCAGCATGGTCATGATTCTGGTGACTTCAGTTTGCCAAGTTTGCACTGCTTTTAGGAGGCCTTCTTCGCCATCCTGATAATATCGGTGAAGAAAGTAACCGGCGACACCAACCGCTTGGGCACCCAGGACCCCGGCCTTAATCACATCAAGCGGGCCAGTGACCCCACCGGAGGCCAGAAGGGTAACCTGATCAAGGCCGGCCGCTTCAAGTAAACTTTCGGGAGTGGTCAGTCCCCAGTTAGTAAGGTCCGAGAAATCAGCCACGTGGTTCCGGCGGTTTTCAATTTGGACGAAGTTGGTGCCGCCTCGGCCAGAAAGATTGATTGTCTTGACTCCCAGGCTCATTAACTGTTGGATGGTCGCCCGGCTCATCCCAAAGCCGACTTCCTTAACGATCACTGGTACCGGTAGTTCTTCAACTAGTTGCTGAATGTTTGCTCGCCAGTGGAAATTACGGTCACCTTCAGCCATGGCGGCTTCCTGGGCGACGTTCAGGTGAATTTCTAAAGCATCAGCCTGTAGCAAATCAATTGCTTGACGAGCCTGTTTAACAGTGACATTCGCGCCCAGGTTAGCGATGATTGTCCCGGTTGGGTTGGCGTTCCGGACAACCTGAAAAGAATCGTTGAATTGGGGCAGCTTAAACATGGGTGAAAGCGACCCAGTTGCCATTGCAATGCCAGTTTTGTTGGCAACCCGTGCTAAGGCCATATTGACGGTTTTGGCTTGCTCACTTCCTCCGGTCATTGCTTCAAAATAAAAGGGCCACTGTAGCGTGAGCCCATTAATCTGTACTTGAGGATTGAACTCGGTGGTGGCCATTTCCGGCAGGGCGTTGGGAATCAAGCGGACCTGGTCAAAAGGGTGCGCTTGATGAGCAGCATCATAAAATTTTTCCGCCAATGAAAGGTGTTCATTTTTACGTTTGGCATGCTCGAGGTTCATAATTATCCTCCGGTCCTTATTTGATGGTGACGGTATAGCGTTGCACGTTATCTACAAAGTGGACTGCAAGCGGTAGTCGTTCGATTTGGTTGGACTCCCATTGGTCAACCATTGCTTTGAGGTCTGCGTGGCCGTCAATGGCAACGATCCCACAGTCACCACCACCGGCGCCAGAAGTCTTGGCGGCGCCACCAAATTCTTCCGCAATTTGGCACAATTTTTTCAGTAGTGGGGTTTCAATTTGGACCCCGGAACGTTCCGCCAACTTTTGAAGCAGGGAACGGTTATAACGAATTTCCTGCTTAATGATGTTTAAATCACTGTTGTGGAAGCCTTCCACCATTCGTTGAATGCAGCGTCGACTTGCATCCAAAAACTGGTGGTATTTCGCTTGCTCCCGCGCCTTAAAGAGCGAAATCTTATCAACCAGTTGTGAGGTTGAAGCGGGCTTCCCGGTCCAGCCAATGACTAGGGCGAGGTTAGCAGGCGCGGTGAGGGATTCGATGTTGAGGTTGGGCCATGGCAAATTGAGTAAGGTGGTTAAATCGAGAAACTTGCGTTGCTCAGCCAACCATTGCCGGTCAAAGGAATGATAGGCGATCCAGCCACCATAAACGGACGCGGCCACATCGCCGAGAGAACCATTTCCTTGAACAGAGAAATGGGCAATGGCCGCTAACTTAAAGATCTGGTCCTTATTAACTGGCAGGTTGTAAAACTTGCAGAGGGCTTTGACAGTCGCAACGGTGACAGCGGCCGAAGAACCTAAGCCATATTTTTTGCCTGAAGCACTGTCCAGTTCACTGTCAATTTGCAAATTATAAACTTGCAGGGGTTGGTTTAAGGTGCGGGCGTATTCTTCAGTCACCTGGATAGCTGAAAGAATGTATGAAAAGGGGTTATCACGTTGGTCAACGACCATTTGGTCACCCTGACGGTGCCACTGCACGGCATTATTTTGATATTGATGGCTCAGAATTTGCCCGACGCCATTCGTCGATGGCTCAATCGTACAGTAGACGAACTGGTTCAAAGCCACTAAAATTGCGGGAAAGCCATTTTCAACGACCGCATACTCCCCGGCAATGTATAATTTTCCTGGTGCTTTTTCTTTAATCAAAAGTCAAATTCCTTCCCAATGAAATTTAGTTCTTAAGTAAATGGGCTCCTGGTCCTGGCTGGGCAACGACAAGGCGGTCCCGGCCAAAGAGCGGAGTTAATTGATCGATGATTTGGGCCCGGTCTTGCTGATTATAAATCAATTTAATGTTCGGACCAGCGTCCATCGTATAATAGCAGTTTAGACCGTTCTCACGCAAGTTTTTAATCAGATTGATAGCTTGAATGGTTTCAGCAGCAAAGTAGGTGAAGGCCGGATCTGCTGAAAGGGTGAGCGCGTGCATGCGCATGGCATTCTCCTCGGCAAGATGGCCAATGGCATCAATATCTTGCCGAGCAATTGCCCGCTTCATTGCCACCATGTCATCAGCGACGATTTCCCGCCAGGTTGGATAGAATGGCGAGGTCTTCACAGAAAGTTCCATTCCTCCGCGGCTGGAGACCTTCTTTTGTTGAGTGTCAATCAGGATGGCCAACATTTCAATGCCAAAATTGACCTTTTCCATCACCGGTTTAGCGTAGGAAGTTAGATCATCATGACCCGCATGCCACTCAACGAGGCCACCATAAATTGAGCGGGTGGCCGACCCAGAACCACGCCGGGCTAACCGTGAAAGGTCACGCCGTGACAAATCCAATCCGGCGGCATGACTAGCAGCCATTGCGAGGGCGGCAAAGGCGGATGCTGAAGAAGCCAATCCAGCCGCCATCGGTACGTGGTTGGTCGAGTTAACGACGGCATAGCGCCGTTCACCACTGAGTTCGCGGACTCGGTCCAAAACTCGCGTGACTTTGCCTAATTTAGTAGCCGGAAATTCCTTTTGGTCGACGATTAAATGATCACGATCGAGATTATCGCGGAAGTCGACGGCGGTATCAGTATAAAATTGGTCTAGTGTTAAGGATAGTGAATCGGTTTGTGGAATGATTAGTTGACGATCCTTCTTGCCCCAATATTTGACCAGGGCAATGTTGGTATGTGCACGTGCACGAGCTGTCATAGTGATTCCCCTTTATTAAATGGTTGGATCCAGGTTGCCGTCGCCCCGTGATCCTTTAAAATTCCAGAAATTTTACGGGCGCCCATTGCGGATTGGGTAATTGCAAACATGCAACCACCACGGCCACCACCAGTCAGTTTTGCCCCTAAGGCGCCATTTTCAAGTGCAATGGTGACTAACTGATTCAATTGGGGATCGCTGACGCCTAATTTATCGAGGTCCCAATGGGCCGCAGTCATTTTTTGCCCCAAGCGGTCAGCTTGATTGTTAATAATCGCTCCTTTACTAGCAAGGGCCAAGTCACCCAAATCATTAATTAGTGCTTGGGCAACATCATGATTGGTGTGCAATTCGTCTTTGACAGTTGCAATCGCTTCTCTAGTGGCCCCTTTGATACCAGTGTCAGCAATTACCATGGTGGCTTCGAGATTCAGATTGATGGGGGTTCCTTTTTCACCCTTATGGAACCAGACCGGGTCCGGTGAACTGACGGTTGCGGCATCTAAGCCGCTGGGACTCCGGTGGGTAACCTGTTCTTCGATATCGGCCCATTGTAAGAGGGTTGGTCGGTCGAGCGGTGCCTGATAATAGTCAAAAAAGGCGCGGATAATGGCAACCGCACAGGCAGCGGAGGATCCCATTCCGCGTTCTGCGGGGATGTCGCTGTTGATGGTCATCGTCCAATGATCATTTTCACCACCAAAATGAGAGATTAATTGGTTCACCAGCTTTTTGATTCCAGCCATTGATGCAGGAATTTTCGCAAAGTCACCGCTAAAATAGCGACTTTCGATCAATTTAACTTGTTCTTGGTGCTCGGTCATTCTGACCGTTGTGGTCACGCTCGGGAGGGGCATGGCAATTGCTGGTTGTCCATATACAACACTATGCTCACCCATGAGGATAATTTTAGCGTGACTTTTCCCGATTCCATTTTTTTGCATGGTCAGTTATTTCAACCCACTTTCTCAAAAAAGTCCAACCATCATTTTAACATCATTTAAACCGAAACTACTAATCTTCAGGAAAGCTTAATGATTACCCCAATGGTCAAGCCTGAAAATCCATAGTATGATAGGGGCAGTTAATCACGAAAAATAGGCTTGAAACACCTAAAATTTAACCGGAGGTGATGACCGTCATGCCAGCAAAAAAACGCCGTCAAGGTCCAGTGTATTCGGTGGTTGATCTGGAAACGACGGGAACAAGCATTAAAAATGGCGATCGAATTATTCAAGTGGGGATTGTCCTGGTACAACATGGAAAAATCATCAACCAGTTTGAAACCCGCATTAATCCGTTAATGAAAATCCCCCACAGTGTCCAACAATTAACCGGCATCACTGACCGGGACGTGGCCCGGGCACCGTTATTTGACGACGTGGCGCAAACGATCGAAAGCTTGCTCAGTGGAACCATTTTTGTCGCGCACAATGTGAACTTTGATTTTCCCTTTTTAAATCACGAATTGGAACGGGTTGGTCGGGATCCGCTCCGGATTTCAGCAATCGATACCGTGACCCTGAGCCAAATTTTAATGCCAACGGCCAAAAGTTATCGATTAAGGGATTTAACTAAGTACTTGCATATCGAACATAATCACCCGCACAGTGCGGTGTCCGATGCGGAAGCAACGGCGACCTTATTAAATGATTTAATTCGGCAAATTCGCCAATTACCGACGGTGACTTTACAAAAGCTGGTCGCCCTGAATTTAGACTTGCCATTTCAGACTGCCCAAATGTTTAAGCGCGAGTTAGTCTGGCGACAAAATCATAAGGTGCCATTGCCTGATGACTTATACATTAGCGGTGAGGTGGCCTTACATAAGGAACGGCCCTTGATCAGTGACCAGGTCAAAGTCAAGCCTTACCCTAAAACTAAACGGCAAAAGGAACGGCTCTATGGTGATCATCTAGAATACCGGCCGACCCAAGCTAAGATGATGAACGCCATTTATAACCACTTTAGTCGTGATGGTAATAATCAGCTAGTGATTGAAGCGGGGACGGGATTAGGGAAGACCCTTGGTTACCTTTTACCTTTGAGCTACCTAACCTATCCACAACACAAAATTGTGGTTAGCACCGCCACCAATTTGTTGCAGGAACAACTGATTAATAAACCATTGGAACAGTTAAACACGGTACTCCCGTTTAATTTAAATGCGGTTTTAGTCAAAGGCAATAATCACTATTTAAACCTCAGTAAGTTTATTCATTCCCTCAGTATCCATGAGGATTCAAAACTGATTCAACTGATCAAAGCACAAATTCTTGTCTGGCTGTTAACGACGACAACTGGTGACCTCGATGAATTAAATCTAAATTCACAGCGTTCGCCATACTTTGCAGAAATTCGACATCACGGGATTCAATCCTTGCGTAAAGATGATCGCTTTTATCGGGATGACTTTCTAGTGCGGCGGCAAAAGAAATTGGCAGCGGCCAATATCATTGTGACCAACCATTCCTATTTGGTAGCCCATGCTCAAGAATTAGGGGCGATGAGTCCACTGACCTATCTCGTCGTGGATGAAGCCCAGCACTTGGGTCGGAGTGTGCTGCAAAATTCACGGGATGAGATTAGCTTCCAACGGGCGGCAATGGTGGTCAACCAATTGCAAAGCTTGCTGGGTAATGAAACCGAGCAAAGTTTAAATGACGTTTTTGAGAAGCTCCCGTTAGGTAAGTACAATATTGAGCTCATGCGCAGTGACCTCAGTGAGGTCCATGCTGCACTAGGGGATCTTCAACAAGAGCTGTATGCGCACTTCCTTCAGGATATTAACGCCAATAACGGTGATGATTTTATCGAACAAGTGGTTGACAATCAGGAGTTACTGAATTTACTGTCCCCAGATGGTGCGTTAATGATGCGCTTTGAACAGGCCCTTGCTAGTCTCAAATTACATTTCACGGCTTTGGAGCACCTCTTTACTGCCCGGCATGATTCATGGCTGAGTAGTGACCGCTACATTATGAATCAGGTTACTAGTCAGATGGCTGGTCTGTTGAAGATGGATGAACAGTTTCGTTCAATGCTCCAAACCTTGCGTTACGATGCCGATTCGTCCGTTTACTGGTTAAATGTTCGGCAGTCGAGTGAACGCAGTACCATGCGCTTAATTGGTGGTTTACTGGTCAGCAATCACTACCTCCGCGAAAATGTTTATGCATATTTTTACCGGCAGTTATTCGTTGGGGCAACCCTCTTTACTTCCGGCCGGTCTAATTATCTTTACCAACAATTGGATCTTGACCCGAATAACGTTAAAAGCAAGCGGTTCCCGTCGACCTTTGACTACCAGCACCATGCACGATTATATGTTGCAACGGACGCCCCCAAGCCAGATAACCAGGATGATAGTGAATACCTTCGCTATCTCAGCGAGAGTATTTACCAAATTGCTCAAGCAAACCAGTGTCAAACCATGATCTTGTTTAATTCCCTGGTGACGATTGAACAAGTATACAGTCGGTTACGACAAACGGATCTCTTTAACCAACGTGATATTCTCGCTCAGGGAATTAATGGCAGTCGGGAGAAATTATTGAAGCAGTTTGCGACTGGCTCAAATTCCATTTTGATGGGGGCCAGTAGCTTTTGGGAAGGAATCGACCTCCCCAACAACCAGTTACAATTACTGATTGTGACGCGGCTGCCATTTGATGCGCCTAATGAAGCCTTTACCAAGGCGGAACACCAGCTTCTAAAAGCGCAGGGGAAAAACCCGTTCTATAACGCCGAATTGCCTAAGGCGACGATCCGGCTGCGTCAGGGCTTTGGTCGTTTGCTCAGAACTCCTGATGATTTTGGCGCGGCGGTTATCCTTGACGGCCGCTTGGCTCATCGACGGTATGGACGGAGTATGATTAAGGCCTTGCCGGCTGACCTGACGGTGGAAGAATTAGCAACGAAAGAAATTGCCCAGAAGGCAAAAAAATTTTTAAAACCCCGTGGTCAGCAACCAAAACGAGCTTAGATTTGCTATAATAATTTGCTATAATAAAAAGGCTAATCTTTTTAGGAAGGAAAACAGCATGCAGAGTCGGCGAGATGTTCAAAGAAAACAAAACCGCATTAATGGAATGAAAATTTTTCGCCGGGTGGTAATCACCATTCTGGTTTTGATCCTCGTTTTGTGGATTTCTTTTGCCATTGCTAATCACCCGCGGAGCCAAGCTCGTCGGGAAGCATATTCAATGGCTAAGAAATACGCACATGTCGATCATCCGAGCGGCTTTTACGTTTATAATCGAGAATCAACTTATTACACGGTTGCCGGGAAAAATCAGCAGGGCAAGCAAGTGCTCGTGGTCATCCCTGAAAAGGGCGGTAACATTCACATTATTAAACAATCTGCTGGGATTAGCAGTCAGCAAGCGATTAGTAAGGTGCGGCAAAATGAGCGGCCAAAGCGCATTTTACGCACGGCCTTGGGCTACTTTAACAGTAAGGCGGTCTGGGAGGTCACCTATATTAATAAAAAGGGTGCCCTGTGCTATGATCTAATTAACTTTAAGACTGGACAATTTATCCAACAAATTGATAACCTATAGTCGATGAATTACATTGAGGGGGAAAGAAAATGGAAACTATCAAAATTAAGGATGCGCCACAACACGTCAACGAGCGTGTGCGCATCGGTGTTTGGCTCACCGATAAGCGTTCGAGTGGTAAAATTGCTTTCTTACAATTACGTGATGGGACAGCCTTTTTCCAAGGAGTTTTATTAAAGAACAAAGTGACACCAGAAGTGTTTGATTTAGCAAAGCACGACTTGCGCCAAGAAAGTAGCTTCTATGTCATTGGGGAGATTCACGAAGATTCACGTTCCAAGTTCGGCTATGAAATCCAAATTGAAGATATTCAACCGGTCGACGAAAGCGAGGATTACCCAATTGGAAACAAGGAACATGGGATTGATTTCTTATTGGACGAACGTCACCTGTGGTTACGTTCAAAGAAGCCTTGGGCAATGATGAAAGTTCGTGACCGGGTGATCCGGGCCACTTACGAATTCTTTGCTGATAATGGTTTTACGAAAATTGACCCACCAATTTTGACGGGGAATGCTCCTGAAGGGACCACGGACCTTTTCCATACCAAGTATTTTGAACAAGATGCCTACCTTTCCCAATCTGGTCAACTTTATGAAGAAGCGGGGGCCTTGGCTTTAGATAAGGTCTACTCGTTTGGTCCCGTTTTCCGGGCGGAAAAGTCCAAGACGCGGCGGCACTTAATCGAATTTTGGATGATCGAACCAGAAATGGCTTGGATGCACCAAGACGAGAGTTTGGAAGTTCAAGAAAAGTACATTGCGTACTTAATTCAAAAGTTAATTGATGACTGTAGCGAAGAATTGCAAATTTTGGGACGGGATCCCGAAACTTTGAAGCCATTCACCGAAACGCCATATCCACGGATCAGTTACGATGAAGCAATTGATTTGATGAAGGACGCTGGCATGGATGTGAAGTGGGGCGACGACTTTGGTTCTCCTGAAGAAACCTTCTTGGCGGACCACTTTAGCAAGCCGGTCTTCGTTTTGAACTATCCAAAGAGTATCAAACCATTCTATATGAAGAATCACCCAACCCGGGATGATGTCTACGTCTGTGCCGACCTGTTGGCACCAGAAGGTTATGGTGAAATCATTGGTGGTTCTGAACGTGAAACTGATTATGACACTCTGCTGCAGGCGGTTAAGGACGCCGGCTTGAACCCAGACGATTATGCTTGGTACCTTGACTTACGGAAGTACGGTTCCGTTCCGCATTCCGGATTTGGGTTAGGCCTGGAACGGTTTATTAGCTGGGTCACCCTGCAAGACCACTTACGGACGACGATTCCATTCCCACGGATGCTGAACCGTTTGTACCCTTAATAACAAATTTATCAGGAGCGTGACGCTGAAGTTGTGAAGGACTTCTGTCATGCTCTTTTTGTACTAGATGGAGGAACAAGATGGCAAAAGATTCATTTATGGACAAATATGTACAAGCCGGCTCCACGGTGGTTAGTAATCTGCTATTACACCATTACCATGAGATTGGAATGTCGACGGCAGAATTAATGGTTTACCTGGAATTGCGTTCCTATATTGACCGGGGACAAAGTGACCCGGCTGTGAGTCAGGTTGCCAAGCACCTTGGCACCTCTGAAGAACAGGTTTACGATCTAATCAACCAGATGATTAAGGATCAGCTGATGGTCCAAAAAATGGCGAAGAGTGCGGATGGCAAGGAAAGTATGTACTATGACTTCGGACCATTGTTGCACAAACTCGCCCGCTTAATTGAAGATCATCAGGATGCTGAGCAACAAAAACAAGCGAAGGGGCAACGTCAGGAATTATTCAACACGATTGAGACTGAATTTGGCCGGTTACTTAATCCGATGGAAATGTCGATGGTCAATGACTGGTTAGATCGGGATCACTACCAAGTCGCGGTCATTAAATTGGCACTCCGGGAAGCCGTTCTTGGTGGTAAGTATAATTTTAAGTACATTGATCGGATTTTAGCTAATTGGGCTCATAAAAACCTCCACACTCCCCAAGTGGTCGAAGCAGAGTTACGGAAATTTGATGAGCAACACTACACGACCGGTGATCACCAATCTAAACAGACTGGGACTAGTCAGCCCATTCCGTTATTCAAGGTTAAACCTGCAGACCAAAATAAATCATAAGGTCATCTAAAGTTTGTTAAAAATTGCTTGCTGCAATAGTGTGCTGATCACGTTCAAGGTATAATTAACGTAATTAATTTAATGGAGGATTTAAACATGAAAATCACGACCAAGGTGATTGCAATGACCCTTTTAGCAACGACGGTTGTCGGCGCAACCGTAATTCCCGTCGCCAACTCAGTCGCGGCTGACACCACGACAACGACTTCTAGTAGTTCAACAAACAACACCTCAACACTTTCGGCGTCATATGTTGTCTATGGTGCTGGCGCTCCCCAGAGTGTTTATTCCAATTTAAATGACACGATGGACGTCGATTCATCATTTAAAAAATTGACGGCAACCGCTGCGGATTATCGCCAATATATTGATAATGATTCTTCAACGACCAATGCGGCGATGATTTCTTCGGTCGCAATTGCTCCTGGTGATCCCGGCTCAGGGGTGAAGGTCAACATTAAAAAGTATAATGGACAGTCCAACATTACCAAGGTAACGGCGCAACAATACGCGATGGTGGCCCAGATGGCGGGGGTTACGGACATCACAATCAACGTGACCGCGAACCGTCCGGTATCAGGGGAGTCAGCATTAACCGGGGTTTATAAGGCCTTCGCTGCTGATGGGCACCAGTTGAATTCACAAAATACGAGTGCCGCCAATTCAGTTCTGGAGGCCACTCAAGGAGCGATTGACGCTAACAGCGATGATAGTAGTTATGCTGGTAAATTAATGGCGGCAGTTGGTCAGGTTTCCAAGCAAATTGCCCAAAAGAAACAAAACAACAATGGTCAATTAGCAACGAAACAGGATATCCAAAACATGCTGACCACCGCACTGAAGAGTCGGGGAATTGAAAGCAAGACTTCCAGTAGCCAACAAACCCAAATTGTTAATTCGTTGGTGACGTTCCAAAATTCGCCGATTTCATCCAGCAAATCTTACGTGAACAACGTTACGAACACCATTAATAACGTCAAGAATTCCAGTGGTAACTTAATGAATAAGGCCAAGGAATGGGCTAACAGTGCTTCTGCTAAAAAGGCGGAACAGCAGGCGTCAAATTGGCTGCAACGTTTTGTGAACTGGGTCCGGTCTTTCTTTAATTAAGTTGAAAACGGTTTAAACTTTATCTAGCTTCGTCTAACCAGGGACGGAGCTTTTTTAATTAACGGATTTCACTAATAGACATTTTGCAATTGCGGAACATGGTAAGATAAGACTTATTTTGGAGAAGGAGAATGGAACTTTGACTAATCATAATCGAATGACATGGGGAATTGTGATTGCTGCACTGGCTTCATTAAGCTGGGGAATTTCGGGGACGGTCTTGCAATTGATTTCGCAAAACCTCGCCATTCCCGCAACCTGGATGTTATCAACCCGGACGTTTTTTACCGGAATTGTGCTGCTATTAGTGGCGGCAATTATTTATCGCGGACGGATTTTTGACGTTTTTAAGACGAAAGCAAGTTTGGTTTCCGTTTTAACCTACGCCATCTTCGGCCTGGCGATGAACCTGTTGACGTTTTATTATGCCGTACAGACTGGGAATGCTTCAACCGCAACGATCTTGCAATATCTATCACCATTATTTATCGTGCTTGGCTCGATCATTTTCCAACGTAAAATGCCAATGCGCAGTGATATGATCGCCTTCGTCCTGGCTTTAATTGGGGTTTTCCTTTGTATTACCAGGGGTGATCTAACGCACTTGGCTGTTCCAATGATTTCCCTGTTGTGGGGGCTGGGCTCCGGAATTACGGCCGCTTTCTACGTGGTGTTACCAAAGAAAGCAGCAGAAAAGAACCCGCCCATTGTTGTCCTTGGATGGGGCACAATGATTGCCGGCATCTTCTTTAACTGTATTCGCCCATTCTGGGTTGGTTCACCACATTTGACTATGACGTTGGTTTCATCCGTAGCAACGGTTTGTCTGTTTGGGACCATTTTGCCGTTTGGAATGTTACTGTATGCTTCACGGATGGCGCCATCTGATGTGATCAGTATTATGGATGCCGTTCAACCAATCACCACGAGTATTTTAAGTGTCATCTTCTTCCACTTGAATTTGAACTGGGTTGAAATTCTGGGGATTATCGTTGTCATCGTTGCCATTTATATCTTGCAACGCGGTCGGCGGTCAAATGCCTCCGTTAATCTTGAGTTAGAAGAATAATTACTACTATTCGCGCAGGACTGCATTGAGCAGTCCTGCTTTTTTATCTACTGTTAAACAAATTTAATTGGTTCACAAGTGAGCAAACCAGCCAGAAAAATAAAGACATCAATTTAACATCCTTGCTATCACGCCATTTGTCTCGGCTATTCATGCCTATTATTAGTAGTTTAAATATACACAAATTTGAATAATATAAAAAAACGCGTACAATAACACTTGTAAGCGTTCTCAAATTTGTGAATAAATTAAGGAAGTGCAGACAAATGGCTCAATTAGATTTTGAAAAGTTAAAGCACAGCCCTCAATACGAAACACTCCAAGTGTTAAATGAGGAAGGTGAAGTTGTTAATGCCGACATGATGCCGGACCTATCAGATGATCAATTAGTTGACCTGTTTAAGCAAATAATCTGGTCACGGATTCTTGATGACCGGTCCACTAAACTGAATCGTCAAGGACGGTTAGGCTTCTTTGCCCCAACTGCAGGTGAAGAAGCTAGCCAAATGGCTTCAAACTATGCGATGACCAAGGATGACTTCTTACTCGGTGGTTACCGTGATGTTCCAGAATTAGTTAAACATGGTTTACCACTTGCAAAGGCCTTTATGTGGTCCAAGGGAATGGTTAACGGTAATAAATACGAAGCGGACCTCAACGCAATGCCACCGCAAATTATTATCGGTGCTCAATACGTGCAAACCGCAGGTGCCGCCCTCGGGTTGAAGAAGAAGGGGGCCAAAGCACTTGCCTACACCTATACCGGTGATGGTGGGACTTCTCAAGGTGACTTTTACGAAGGGATGAACTTTGCCGGTGCCTTTAAAGCACCTGCGCTCTTCGTCGTTCAAAATAACCTCTACGCAATTTCTGTCCCACGGGAATTACAAACTGCAGCACCGGTCTTAGCCCAAAAGGCGGTTGCCGTTGGGATTCCAGGAATTGTGGTTGACGGTATGGATGCTTTGGCAGTTTACACCGCTGCTAAGCAAGCGCGTGACTACATCGTGGCAGGAAACGGTCCAGTGATGCTTGAAACCCTCACTTATCGTTACGGTCCACACACCCTTTCCGGAGATGATCCAAAGCGGTACCGGACTAAGGAAGAAGAAGACGCTTGGCACGCCAAGGATCCACTGGTCCGGATGCGGAAGTTCTTAACGAATAAGGGCTTATGGAGCCAAGATCAAGAAGACGCCTACGAAAAAGACGTCGAGGCAGAAATTGATGACGCCATCAAGGAAGTCGAATCACAACCAGCCGAATCAGTTGCTGAATACCTGAAGAACGAATTCGTTGAAACGCCACCTGCAATTCAAAAAGAAATTGACGCATTTTCAGCTAAGGAGGGCAAATAATCATGGCTAAATTAACAATGATTAAAGCAATTACCAACGCCCTAGACGAAGAACTTGGCCGTGATGATAAGGTCCAAATTTTTGGGGAAGATGTTGGTAAAAACGGTGGTGTGTTCAGAGCTACCGATGGCTTACAAAAGAAGTATGGTAAGGACCGGGTTTTTGATACACCATTAGCGGAATCCGGAATTATTGGCTTGGCCAATGGGTTGGCAATGCAAGGCTTCCGGCCAGTTCCAGAAATTCAATTCATGGGCTTTGTCTTTGAAGCCTTTGATCAAATTGCTGGTCAATTAGCTCGTGAACGGTTCCGGATGGGTGGTTCACGGACCTTCCCAGTTACGATTCGGACACCATTTGGTGGTGGGGTCCACACCCCAGAATTACACTCCGACAGCTTTGAAGGCTTAGTGGCCCAAGTTCCTGGATTACGGGTTGTTGTCCCAAGCGGTCCTTATGATGCGAAGGGTTTGTTAATTTCCTCCATTCGTTCAGATGACCCAGTGATTTACCTTGAACACATGAAGTTGTACCGGTCCGTCAAGGAAGAAGTTCCGGATGATGCTTACACCGTTCCGTTGGATAAAGCAGCTGTCAAGCGCGAAGGAACCGATGTTTCAATTATTACCTACGGTTACATGGTTCAAGCAAGTTTGAAGGCTGCCGAAAAGTTGGCTAAGGACGGTATCAACGCGGAAGTTGTTGACTTGCGGACAATTTCACCACTCGATGAAGACACGATCCTGGCTTCCGTTAAGAAAACTGGCCGCGCGGTTCTCGTTCAAGAAGCGCAAAAACAAGCTGGCGTAAGCAGTCAAGTTGCTTCCTTAATTGCGGAAAAGGGAATTTTGTCTCTCGATGCACCAATTAATATTGTCGCTGCACCAAATACCCCATACCCATTCAGTCAGGGTGAAACGGCATGGTTACCAAACGAAGATGACATCATTGGTGCCGTGAAGGAAACTGTTAATTTTTAATGAGGTGAACAGAGCATGAGTGAAAAATACCAATTTAAGTTACCTGACATTGGTGAAGGGATGGCCGAAGGGACCGTCGGCGAATGGCACGTTAAAGAAGGCGACACCATCAAGAAAGATGATGACCTGGTCCAAATCGAAAACGATAAGTCCGTCGAAGAATTACCATCACCAGTTGATGGCACCATCGCTAAAATTCTGGTGCAACCAGACGAAACTGCAGAAGTTGGCCAACCATTAGTTGAAATTACGGTCGCTGATGGTCAAGGTAACGTTAGTGGAGACGATGTACCAGCCGCTACCGCTCAGTCAGCCCAACCTGCTCCTGATAACGGTGGTCAGGATGTCTATGAATTCAAGCTGCCGGATATCGGTGAAGGAATGGCCGAAGGCACCGTTGGTGAATGGCACGTTAAGGTTGGCGATACGATCAAGAAGGATGATGACCTGGTTCAAATCGAAAACGACAAGTCCGTTGAAGAATTACCATCACCAGTTGATGGGACGGTTACAGAGATCCTTGTCCAACCAGATGAAACCGCAGAAGTGGGTCAACCGTTGGTTCGCTTAGCGGTTGCCAAGGGTCAAGGTAACGTTGATGCAGCTGCTACCGCTGCTGCCACGTCCACACCAGCACCTACCAGTACCGCGCCAACGACTAAGTCGGCTCCTAATACTAATTCAGCACCAGCAACAGCCGATCATTCCGTTCCTGTATTGGCTATGCCAGCAGTGCGGAAGTTTGCCCGTGACAATGATGTTGACCTGGCAACGGTCAAGGGTACCGGTCGCCACGGTCAAATTTTGAAGACCGACGTGGAAGCTGCTCTGAAGTCACCGGCACCTGCAGCAGCCACTGCAACAAGTGCACCGTCCGCTACGGTCTCAACGCCTGCTCCAGATGCTCAATGGCCAACGCACAGTGAAAAGATGACGCCGGTTCGCAAAGCTACCGCCAAGGCCATGATTAAGTCCGCTAGTGAAATCCCAATGATTCACCTCTTTGATGAAGTCAATGTTGACAAGCTTTGGGACCACCGGAAGAAATACAAGGAATTGGCAAAGGAACATGGTGTTCACCTGACCTTTATGGCTTACCTGACTAAGGCCTTGGCCGTGATTATGAAAGAATACCCTGTCTTTAACTCCACTGTCGATATGGATAATCACGCCATTAACTACCGTGACTACATTAATGTCGGCATTGCGACCGATACTGACCGGGGCCTCTTCGTTCCAAACGTTAAGCACGCAGACTCACGGAGCCTCTTTGACATCGCCAAGCAAATTTCTGCCAATACTGCCAAGGCAAAGGATGGTAAGTTAAGTGCTGACGACATGGGTCACACCGGGATGTCCATTACCAACATCGGTTCAATTGGTGGTGGCTTCTTCACTCCACTAATCAACTGGCCAGAAGTTGCCATTCTTGGAATGGGGAAGATTTCTCCTGAACCAATTGTTGAAAACAACCAAGTTAAGGTTGCGAAAATTTTGAAGTTGTCGCTGGCGGTTGATCACCGGGTGATCGATGGTGGAACGGCACAACGGGCAATGAATCGGTTGAAGGAACTTTTGGCTGATCCAGAATTGCTATTAATGGAAGGATGATAAGATCATGGTTGTAGGAGATTTTCCAATTGATTTAGATACGGTCGTCATTGGTTCAGGTCCTGGTGGTTATGTTGCTGCCGTGCATGCGGCTGAACTTGGCCAAAAAGTGACGGTGGTCGAAGAAAATGCCAAACTTGGTGGGGTTTGCCTGCGGGTTGGGTGTATTCCTTCTAAAGCGTTGATCCAAGTTTCCCATGATTACCAAACGGCCTTGAATTCAGGAAGTGAAGGCATTAGTTCTGCAAAGGTTGATTTAGACTGGTCCAAAGTGCAAGGTTACCGGGCTTCGGTGGTTCAACGAATGACCAATGGGGTCTCATACCTCTTTAAGAAGAATAAAATTGATGTTTTACATGGGAAGGCCTTCTTGAAAGACAAGAATAGTTTACGGGTCATGCACGAAGATGGTGCCCAAACTTACACCTTCAAGAATTTGATTATTGCCACCGGGAGTCACCCAATTGAAATTCCTGGTTTCAAATTTAATGGTCGAGTCATTGACTCCACCGGTCTTTTGGAACTAAAGGACCAACCAAAGGAATTGGTCATCATCGGTGGTGGCTACATTGGTTGTGAATTGGCCTCTGCCTATGCTAACTTTGGTACCCATGTGACGATCCTGGAAGGGACCGATGCCATCATGCGGAACTATGAAAAAGACGTGGTCAAGATTGCCCAAGGTAACCTCGAAAAGCGTGGGGTGACAATTGTGACAAATGCCATGGCCAAGTCCGCAACTGATAATGGTGATAATGTGACTGTGACCTACACCTTGGACGGTAAGGAACAAACGCTAACCGTCGATGATGTTTGTGTAGCCGTTGGCCGGAAGCCAAATACCAAAGAAATTGGCTTAGAACAAGTGGGGATTCAAACTGATGACCGTGGCTTAATCAAGGTTGATGCGCAAGGGCGGACCAATATTGACCACATTTACGCGATCGGCGATATTGTTGCCGGTGCCGCTTTAGCTCATAAGGCCAGTTACGAAGGGAAGGTCGCCGCTGAAGCCATCGCGGGGCAAAAGTCAGTCGTTGATTACCGGGCGATGCCAGCCGTTTGTTACGTTGACCCAGAGATTGCAACGACCGGTTTGACAGTCGCTCAAGCCAAGGATCAGGGCCTCGATGTTAAGTCGGCTAAATTCCCGTTCTCAGCCAACGGTCGGGCAGTTTCGATGCATTCCCCAGACGGTTTTGTTCGTTTGGTATATACTAAGGATCAAGAGCAAGTTGTCGGGGCGCAAATTGTTGGCGCTGACGCTTCAGACTTAATTAGTGAACTGACGTTGGCAATTGAATCCGGAGCCACTGTTGAAGATATTGCTTTGACAATCCACCCACACCCATCATTGTCGGAAGCAATTATGGATGATGCAGATGTTGCATTAGGGATGCCAACGAACATTTAGAACTTTTAAGTGAGTGAGAGATTAATTATGCAATATGTAGCAATGAAGAGCCGCGATATTCGCCGAAACCTAGCGACTGAACAATATTTAATGAATAGTGATCGGATTAAGCCACCATTTATGCTGTTTTACATTGAAAAGGACTGCATTATTGTTGGCCGCAATCAGAACACGCTGGAGGAAATTAACCAGCAGTACTGTGAAGAAAATGACGTCACAGTCACCAGACGTTTGTCCGGTGGTGGCGCAATGTATCAAGATATCGGTAATATGTGTTTTAGCTTTGTTGTTCCGGCCGATGATATTCGTTTTGGTGATTTCAAGGACCTCGTCAAACCAGTCGTGGATGCATTGCACGAGATGGGTTGTACTGGTGCGGAAGTTACCGGGCGGAACGACATTGTAGTTGACGGGAAAAAGTTTTCCGGCAATGCGATGTACACTCGTGGGGGCAAGACGTTCTCCCACGGAACTTTGATGTACAATGTCAACACGGACGCGGTTGTTCACGCCTTACATGTGCCAAAGGATAAGATTGCTTCGAAGGGGATTAAGTCCGTTCGTTCGCGGGTTACCAATATTATGCAGTATCTGAAACCGCAGTACCAAAACCTCTTGACGACTGATTTTCGCGATGAATTAATTAAAAAGATTTATCACACTGATTCATTAGCCGAGGCTCAAAAGAATGAGTACCGGCTAACGGATGAAGACAATGCCGCCATTGATGAGATCGAAGACCGTTTGTATAATAACTGGGATTGGGTTTACGGCAAATCACCTGAATTTACCGTTAAGAAACGGCATCACTTCACGAGTGGAACGATCGATGCCCGGTTCCTGGTGGAAAACGGCATGGTTAAAAATCTGAAGATCTACGGTGATTTCTTCGGGACGGGTGACGTTCAGGACGTTGAAAAGGCCCTGACTGGATTGCGGTATGATCCACAAACTCTTACAAAGGCTCTTGATCAGTTGGACTTAACCAAGTACTTTATGGGGATCTCGCCTGCGGAAGTTACGAACTTGATTGCTGAACAGCATTAATTAATTCATTAATCAAAACGAACGGCGTTAGACCGCGGAAGGCCTAGCACCGTTTTGTTTTAGAATGGAGGAAAAGATGCCCTGGGTGACCAGTCATTACCAACTCACACATGATTACAGCATGCTCCCGTTTCACTATCCGGCTTTGGACCAGGTGGTGAAGGTGACACCGACGATTGCGGGACAGCGTGTCCGGCTCAAATTGACCAACTACTTTGGTAAGGAGTCCTTAACTTTCAACCGGGTTGAAATTGCTTTGGAACCGCGCTTTACTACTGCCTGGCGGATCACCTACCAAGGACGGGGAACGGTGCTGATTGCGCCTGGAACCGCGATTGAAACTGACCAGCTACTGCTGAGCATTGTGGTTGGCAAACCGGTCTACGTGCGTCTGATCGCAAACCAAGCGCAAACGTACGCTGATTTTGCCTCAATCTATGATCCGGCGCTTACTAATGCTGCCTTGTCCAGACGGCCAGAGTACGTTCCACCACTGACTGAACGTTGGCAGAATCGAAAGGGCTGGTTTTCATTTGAGAGTTTGGCGGTAGAGACGGAGCATCAGCCCCTTACGGTGGGAGTTACTGGTGATTCACTGGTGGAGAGCGGGATGGTGTCAACAGCATTGATTACCTACTTTAATCAGCACTATCCCAACCAAATTAGTTGGCGCTTGACTGGTATTTCAGGTAACCAGTTGCTCCATGATGCACCAGTGGAGGAACCCCTCTACGAAACCTTTGGCCGGCGTCTGTTAAGCCGGTTATACCGGGCTTTGCCGGCTCCGCAGCTTACGATTGCCTTGATCGGGGCAAATGACTTGGTCCTGCCGTTTTACAGTCGGATGATTGCTGAGCAAAATGTGGGCCCCCGCGAATTAGCGAACGGTTTTAAACAATTGGCCGCACTAGTCCGTGCGCACGATAGTGAATTGCTCACCACTACCATCGCTCCAATTCGGCTCTTTAATTTGCCCGACCCTTTACCGGCGGAACAAATTATTGAACGGCAGCGTCAACGGATTAACCAGTGGCTTCGACAACAGACGTGGGTCGTTGATGGCGCCCGGTCCTTAACGGATCCCCAGACAGGAAGCTTGCGATCCCAATTTGACTTTGGTGATCACTTGCACTGGAGCCCCCGTGGTGGGGAGCGGGTGGCTCAATTGCTTATTCCGCGCATCAAAAGTTTACTGTAAAAGAAAAATGCTCTCCAGGGGTATCCCCCTGGAGAGCATTTTAGGTTATTGAGCTGAAGGAGTGGCTTGGTTACCGTCCCCTTGTGAGTTGTTATTGCCAGAACTCGATGGTTCCGTGGCCGTTGTATTATTCGTGCTAGAACTACCACCCGTGCTGGATGAGCTTGCCGCACTTGAGGAATTGCCCCGACTTTCGAAGTAGGAACTAACGGATGATGATAAGTCACCGCTCGAACTTGATTCACTCGATGATGAATCGCTCGAATCGTCATCATCAATCGCCGTGTACTCTAAGGCCCACTTGGAATCCTTAATAACCAAGCCTTTCTTACCGTGGTAACTGACAGCTTCAACGGTGCTTGGCATCTTCCAATCACTGGCATGATTCTGACCATCCAGGTATTGCATAATGACCTTGTAGAGCTGGATGGCACTCTTTTCGTAAGCCGTGGAAATAGCATTCGTCATTGGTTGGTCATACCCAGTCCAAACGGCTACTGAGTAGTTCTTAGTGTACCCAGCCATCCAGGAATCCATGACCCCAGATTGACTGTGACCGCTTGGGTAGTTGGTCGTCCCGGTCTTCCCGGCTTGGTGGACACCACTGATATGGGCGGCCGTCCCAGTACCATCAGAACTGTCGATAACACCCTTTAGCATGTAAGTGATCATGTAAGCAGTGGCTTTGGACATTGCCCGCTTACCATGCTTGTGGTAGCTAATCGTCTTGCCATCCTGGGTGGTAATGGAAGAGATGTAGTATGGCTTGTAGTACGTTCCGCCATTCGCAAAGGCCGCATAGGCTGCAGAAACTTGCAATGGTGAAATGTATAATCCAATCCCGTTGTTTAACGTAAAGGCCTTCTTTTGGGAGATCCCTAAACCGTTCAAGAAAGTGGTTGCACGAGAAATGCCAACCTTTTGCAGAGCCCGAATTGCCGGAATGTTCCGCGATTGAACCAAGGCATCTTGCATTGTCATGGTTCCCTTGTGTTGGTTATCAAAGTCATGCAATTCAGTGTTGGTTCCCGGCCAAATGAACTTAGAATCACTTAGTGTGTAGAAGGTTGGCCAGTTGAGATATTCAATCGCTGGTCCGTAATCCATTAATGGCTTAGCAGTTGAACCTGATGAACGGTTAGTTTGCACCGCCCGGTTTAATCCGTAAATGGTGTTGCCAGTGTGGCGACCACCAAGCATGGCAACCACTTGACCGTTGTGGGGGTTGGTAATTGCGACCCCAGTCTGCATTTGGTTGCTTTGGAAGGACACTTGACTGTTAGCGGCTGAGTACAGCCGCTTTTGGGCACTTAAGTCCATGTTGGTGTGAACTTGGAGACCGTCAGTTTGTGGATTGTAGCCCTTCTTTTCCAGTTGGGCGAGTACTTCCTTCACGTAAGCGTCAACCACGGGTTCCTTGACGTTCACGTCATTGGATTTAGTGTTCCCGTGGGTCTTGTCTAAGCCCTTAGTGACGGATTCCTTTTTCGCTGCATTGGCTTGGGCTTGGGTGATGTACTTACTCCGTACCATCGCATTCAGCACCTGGTTTCGACGGACCGTTGCCGCCTTTGTATTGCTGACTGCCGGGTTGTAATAAGTTGGTGATTGCGGAATCCCAGCTAGCATGGCTAATTGAGCCAATGACAATTGATTCAAATTCTTACCATAGTAGTATTGGGCCGCAGTTTTCATTCCGTAGACGCCGTTCCCCATGTAAACTTTGTTAATGTAGAATTCCAAAATTTCGTTTTTGGAGAAATTCCGGTCCACGTTAATGGCTAACCAAGCTTCTTGGGCCTTGCGCTTAAAGGTTCGGTCTGCCGCGGAGGTTGAGAAGACGGACAACTTCACTAACTGTTGCGTCAGTGTACTTCCACCTTGGGTCCCGTCAGACCGGTGGAAGATGTTGTTGAATGCGGCACCGATGATCCGGGTTGGATCGACCCCATGGTTGGAGTAGAAGCGCCGGTCTTCGATGGCAACCACTGCGTGTTTCAGAGTGGTCGGAATCTCACTAGATTTGGCGTATTGCCGCTTCTGTGCTCCCAGCCGCGAAATCACCTTATTATTAGCGTCGTAAATTGTGGTCGTGGTTTGACTCGCCAACTCATTACGGCTAATTTTTGGTGCGCTGGATGCCCAGTAGAAGAAGAGGGCTGCTCCAGCAATAATTAGTAGGACGATGATCCCGATGGCCCACAGGAAAATTCGTTTGACGAGTGAGCCCCGATCAGTGCTTTCCTCAATGTCGTCTTGGCGACGACTAGGAAACTCATCATTATTCATGCTTTTCTCCTTTTTTATAGATGGCAATAAGTTGATCGATTGCAGGTAGATACTGTAAGCGCGGATTTAATCCATATTCAACTTTGATTCCATCTTTTTTAATCGTGGCGAGGGTAATAGAACTCTTACCACCATTTTTTTGGCTTTGCCAATAATCAAATAATTTGGTCGCCGGTAATAAGTATAACAAATCTAACGTCGTAAATTTAATAAATGCAAAGCAAATCCCACCTTGTTCTTGACAAGCCATGAGGTGATTGATTTGGTGCTGGTGGAAATTCTTTAACGGAAAAGACCGTTTGTTACGGGTTTCCTTCGCATCAAAGTCAATATAATATCCCCGGTAAATCCCATTATAATCTGTAGTAGAAGGGCGCCGGAAATATGCTTCCTTAATGACGGCCGCACTCCGTTTTGGATAGTCAACCTTGACAAGTTGAATTGGGGTGGGCTTTTTATGAATCACCGCTTGGTGAGTCGCAAGGTAATACTGATTGCTATCGTTAATTTCCTTTTCCAAGGACATCCCCCGCTTACTATAGGAGGCTTGCCGTAAAGTAACATGGTTGGCACGTTTGATTTTACGGTTCGTTGGTCCCTGGCCGGTTGGATAGTGAATACTCATTTTGGCTCCTCCCTTGACTACGTGATATTATACCAGAGAATCAAGAATTAAATTTATTTTACCCACTCATGAGGAGGTAAAAAGATGAAACGACTATGGGTGACGGGATACCGGGCTTATGAACTCAGCGTTTTTCAGGATGACGATCCAAAAGTTAAAGTTATTAAAAGTGTGTTAAAAAATTCATTTGAAGCTCGATTGAACATGAGTGACGAAGAATTTTGGCTGATTAGTGGTCCCCAAATGGGAGTTGAACGCTGGGCGATTGAAGTCGCCACTGAACTAAAAACAACCTATCCACAGTTAAAGACGTCGATTATTGAACCTTATCAAGCGGTGGCCCAACGCTGGAACGAGCAAAACCAAGCCAAGCTGCTGGAAACCTTAGCGAAAGTTGACTTTCATGCCGCGGTCAGTAACCAGCCGTACCAATCACCACAGCAATTACGTGACTACCAACGCTTCATGTTAGAGCATTCCGACCAACTATTGATGATTTTTGATGTCGACCGGGAGAGCGACAGCGAGCAACACAGTAAGCCTTCGTGGGATTACCGTGCCGCTCAGAGATATCAAACACAATATGACTACCAAATCCAATTAATTAATTTTGACGATTTACAAGAAGCGGCGACGGAGATTGCCGAACAGGAAGAGCCAGATTATTAATTTTTTCTTTTGATCTAGATATTCAGTTCGTTAACCTTGTAATTACTGTTTATTTTCGGTAAAATATTCCATGTTGTTGGATTATTGATTAATGTTGAGGTGTTTTACGTTGGATAATATTAAATTTACGCCACAAGATATTCTGCACAAGCAGTTCAAAGAAAAGAGTATTGGTAAAGGTTACGATGTTGATGATGTTGATTCCTTCTTGGACGACGTTATCAAGGACTATGATACCTTTAACAAGGAAGTTCAGAATTTACGGGACGAAAATGACCGTCTGAAGTCCAAGGTTGATGAATTAAATCGTCAAGTTGAAGTGGGATCATCCATCAATTCCAATCCTTCGACGACGAGTCAACCGGTTTCCAATGCTACGAATATGGATATCTTAAAGCGGTTATCTAATTTGGAACGGCGTGTTTTCGGTTCCCAATTAAATAACGGCAATGACGACTCACACCTCCTTTAATTATCCACAAACTGATTAAAATTTGCAGGTTTTGGGTAATCGAGCACGGCAATTGTCGTGTTAGGAAGGTCCATGCTCGCACGGGCTGCGATGCCCGTAGTGTTTGTGCTCGCTGAAACGATAAGGCGGGGCACCGATTTTCGGTGACGGCGGAAAAAGCGGCTAAGGCTTCGGCTATGCCCCAGTATTCCTGAAAAGTGCCACAGTGACGAAGCAGTATTGGAAACAATGCTGATGGAACGCGGTAAACCCCTCAAGCGGTAAACCCAAACTACGGTAGGGGAGCTTTGGATAACGAATTGAAGTGATTCCAGGGGAACGTCTTTGACGTTGAGATAGATGATTACCACTGCATAGTGAATGCCTGACCACTATGCTTTGACAAAACATGGCCTACAGAAATCTGCAACTCAGGTGCCCGGTTCGCCGGGCTTTTTTTTACGTCCTGTTATTAATAAAATTATTGAAAGTCCGCTCGATCAGCGTTAAACTAGGTTTATAATTATTTTGTTACATTTCGGGAGGATTTTAGACAATGAAGAATAAAAAGCAGTTAGCAGCGCTCTTAATGACCGCTGTGTTGGCGGGCCCGGCATTATTGAGCCCGGCCGTCATGGCTGATTCGGTTAACGGCAGTGTTGAAGAACAGGCTGACATCACGAACTGGGTTGCCAACACGCCGCAACAAATTTCTAATAACATGGCGATGCAACACATCAACACCAATGACCTGAATGGTACGAAGTACATCGTACAGTGGGGTGATACCCTATCAGGAATTTCCGCCGCTACGGGCATTTCGGTGAACAAAATTGCCTATGATAACCATATTCAAAATATTAATTTGATTTATGCAGGCCAAACTCTGATTTTAAACCGGAACGGGTCGGTACCAGCTGATTACCATGGTCCTGTTGGTGATCCACACCAAGTTGTCATTTCCAAGACGACGATCAATAACGGGCCAAAGAACGTGACGTTCAAGGTTAGCCCAAAGGTGACCGTGAACAATGATAATAGTGACAACAGCACTACGAACATCACCGACAATAGTCAAACGAATAATAACGAGAATAGCAATGACAGTGATGAGGACACGACTAGTGCCTCCTCATCAACGACTACGAAGTCGTCAACAAAGAAGAGTCACCACTCAACTACCAATTCATCGGCTGCCCCAGCTGATAGCGATGAATTAGCCTCTGACCTGTCTGAAGCGGCTAGCAACAATGGTGATGATGACATCACGTTCAGCAAGTATGACGACAGTGATTCTGATGATCTTGAATCAGTCGACCTTGGTAACGATGCTAAGAAGATTAACAAGGCTGTGAAGAAGGGGAACTTCAGCAAGGCCGAAAAGTTGATTAAGGACAACTTGGACGACGATGATAACGATGTCTACGTTGACTACGACGATGGTGAAGTTTCGGTTTACACCAAGAAGAGTTCCGACAGGGATAGTTCTTCGGACGATTCTGATAACCAAAGTAGTAGCGACAATGACAACCAAGACAGTCAACAAGTCGATACCCAGAATGAAACTAACGAGGATGATGACTAATGGCAGGAATGACACGGAAAAGTAAAACGATTATTAGTGTGATTGTTGCCTTGGTGGTTATCCTGGTTGGTGGTTACCTCTTTTGTACTCACCGGGTGGCTAGCGCCGTTCCTGGACATGTCTATCAGTACACCAGCGTTAGTGGCAATAACAAATTGTACATGGCATTTTCCAAAACTTCTGACCAGGTTGTGGTGACTGCGCAAAAGTCACAAGCTTTGAAAGCTAACAGCAGTGAGAACAATTTCGAATCTGTCTACAATAGTGAAGCCAAGAATGGTACTTGGCAGTATCTGGCCAAGGGCAGTCATTTGACCCTTTCTAAGACCCAATCAGGGAAAACATCCCGTTGGCAATATAACCGGGTCCTCGTGCTCGGCCATAAGATGCATGCCGGAAGCTTTACTTACCAGATCGCTAATGCTGGTCAAGGGGTAGATCATAAGAATACGACATTTGAACGGTTACAATAATCGCATCTTTCTCAAAGTCGGGAGGACAAGCAATTGTCTTTCTGGCTTTTTTCGTTCATAATGGGAAAGGTTTGAATTAAAAAAGTAACGAGGTAATGAATGTGGAAGACTATCAATTAATTGCAACCGCCGCAGCGGGGATTGAAGCCATTGTCGGCAAGGAACTTCGTCGGCTGGGGTACGAAACCCGGGTGGAGAATGGCCGGGTGCGGTTTACCGGGAACATCAAAGATATTTTAACGACCAACATTTGGCTACGGACAGCTGACCGTGTCAAGATCATCGTTGGTGAATTTGATGCGACGACCTTTGATGACCTTTTTGAGCAGACAAAGGCCTTGCCATGGGACCAATTGTTGCCATTGGATGCGGAATTTCCGGTTGAGGGCAAGAGTCACCGTTCCCAACTTCATAATGTACCTAGTGTGCAGGCGATCGTGAAAAAGGCGATTGCGGAGAAAATGATGGCCGTTTACCACCGGCGGACGAAGTTGCCGGAAGCCGGCCATTTATACCCCTTAGAAGTGGCAATTAACAAAGACCACGTGTTGCTGACCTTGGATACGACCGGTGATAGTCTGTTTAAACGGGGATATAGGAAGGATAAGGGGGGAGCACCATTAAAGGAAAATATGGCGGCTGCCTTAGTACTCTTGGCGCACTGGTTTCCTGACAATCCGTTTGTGGATCCCGTTTGCGGATCAGGTACGATCCCCATCGAAGCCGGGTTAATTGGTCACAACATCGCGCCCGGGATTAACCGCTCCTTTGTCTGTGAACAATGGGAAAATTTAGTCCCGACTGGTTTGGCAGATGAAGTCCGTGATGAAGCCGATGACCAAGCCGACTATGATGTGCAATTGGAAATCCATGGCTACGATATTGATCAGCGGATGGTTGAAATTGCCCAACGGAACTGTCAGGCTGCTGGATTAACCCATGACATTACATTCAAACAGCTCGCGGTCAAAGATTGGCACACTGACCAAATTAATGGTGTTTTGGTGGCGAACCCGCCGTATGGTGAGCGACTGAGCGACCGGGAAACGGTTCATGAACTGTACCGCCAAATGGGTGAAATTTACCGGCCGATGACGACCTGGAGTAAGTATATTTTGACCGCTGATTTGGAGTTTGAACACTATTATGGTGCCAAGGCCACCAAGCGTCGGAAGCTCTACAACGGGGCACTGCGGACTGACCTCTTCCAATATTGGGGTCGAAAGCGACGGTAAATAACAAAACCCTTGAGATCATTGACATCTCAAGGGTTTTGTTAGCTGGAGCATATTAAATTTTATCTAGTGGGACCTTATGAGTTGGCGCGGGATAGGCAGTGTTGAGCCGGCTTAAGTCAGCGGGCAGAAGTACTAAATCAACGGCTGCAATATTGGCCTGAACGTGGCTAATTTGCCCAGCTTTTGGTAGTGGCAAGACGTTATGATTACGCAACAGCCACGCGAGCATGACCTGTTGTGGTGTGACACCGTGTTCATGGGCAATCTCCTTGACTGTCGTAGCCGGTTTGATGAAGTTCCAACCGACGGCATGGAAGGGGGAGTAACTGAGAAAGCAAATCTGGCGTTCCTGTTGCCATGGCAACAAGTCATATTCAACGCCGCGGCTGGTCAAATTATATAAGTCCTCGTTGGCAAAAACGTGATCACCGTCAGGAACTGTTAGCAGGTCTTCCATATCCTGGGTATCAAAATTGGAGACTCCCCAATGCCGAATGAGACCAGCCTGTTTAAACTTTTCCAGTTCCGCAACCGTGGTGATTAAATTAGCGTTTTCCCGCCAGTGTAGAAGGTAAAGATCGAGGTAATCAACGCCGAGCCGGCGTAAACTACCTTCGAGACTTCGGCGCATTAAATCAGGGGTGGCGTGTTGGGGAAGAAATTTAGAAATCAAAAAGTATTGATCACGGGGGATTCCCTTTAGGGCACCACCAATGATTGCTTCACTATCGCCATAACTTTCCGCCGTGTCAATTACGTTAATGCCATTGCTGAGGCCATAGCGAATGGCTTCTTGTTCAGCGTGGCGATCGCCACTGAGTGCGGCACTGCCGATCCCAATCGTTGATAAGCGTTCGTTTTGGATATTAATAAACTGCATGATTATCCCTCCACTTACTTTGCTTATATTATAAGCAAAGCCAGTGGAGAGTTCCATTACTAAAATGAATGGATAACAATTAGTAATTTCTATTTAACTTACTTCCCTAAAAGGCATATACTAAATTTAAATATTACTTACTTTAAGATAGAATATTAAGGGGAATGAAAAAATGAAACAAATTAACGAAGGCTATTTTGATGGCGAACGGCCATTATTTAAAGAACACGATGCTGAAATTATTGATACCACCTTTGGTCAAGGAGAATCACCGTTAAAGGAGAGCCATGACCTGAAACTTTCTGGGGTAGTTTTCACTTGGAAGTACCCACTCTGGTATTCAAAAAATATTGATGTCAAAGATACGATTTTTGAAACAATGTCGCGGTCCGGAATCTGGTATACTGATCACATTGCAATTCAAGATTCGGACTTACAAGCACCAAAGCTTTTTCGGCGCTGTCATGACGTCACGCTGAACAATGTCTACTTTTCCGACGCGGATGAAACACTGTGGACTTGTGATGACGTCAAAATTCAAAACGTTCAGGCCCGTGGCGATTACTTTGGGATGAATAGTTCTAACTTGCGAATTGATAACTTAGATTTAATTGGCAATTATTGTTTTGATGGTGGCAAGAATATTGAAGTGCACAATTCACGTTTCGTGTCTAAGGACGCCTTTTGGAATTGCGAAAATGTAACGATTTATGATTCGAAGATCAGTGGTGAATACTTGGCTTGGAACACCAAGAACTTGACCTTAATCAATTGCACGATCGAAAGCGACCAGGGACTTTGTTACCTCGATGGGGTTAAGTTAGTGAACTGCAAAGTCCTGCGGACCGACCTCGCATTCGAATACTGTAAGAACATTGATGCGGACATCACTACTGATGTGATGAGTGTGAAGAACCCAATTAGTGGACGCATTCATGCTAAATCAATTGGTGAAATTATTTTGGATGATCCAGAGATTGATCATTCACAAACGGTAATTACCCAAGATAAAAAGGAGTAATAGATTATGACTGACTTTCCTGAAGCAGTTGATCGGCGTGGTACCAACTCTGTTAAATGGGCAGTTCAAGATGATGAATTGCCAATGACGATTGCGGATATGGACTTTAAAACCAGCCCGGCAATTATTCAAGCAATGCAAGCGAAATTGAACTTGGGGGCCTTTGGCTACGAAGATATCCCGGATGAATATTTTAACGCCGTCGCTGACTGGTACGAACATCAGCACGGTTGCCGGCCCAAGACGGATTGGATGATTTTTACAACGGGGGTCGTGCCGGCCATTTCCTCTGCTGTGCGGCGGCTGACCTCGCTTGGCGACAACGTTCTCGTGCAAGCCCCGGTTTATAACATTTTTTACAACTCGATTGTCAACAGTGGTCGCCACGTTCTGTCGAGTGATCTCGTTTACGATGCCGAAAATCATACTTATTCGATTGATTGGGACGACTTAGAGCAAAAATTAGCCAACCCACTGACGAATTTGATGATCCTTTGCAACCCCCACAATCCTTTGGGGATTATCTGGAGCCGTGATCAATTAATTCGGTTAGCCAAGCTTTGTCGGCAATACCACGTGACGATCTTTAGTGATGAGATTCATGGTGATTTTACCTTTAATGAGACGGGATACGTGCCGATGTTTAGCCTTCCTGACGAATTAATTCAAAACGTAGAAGTTGCCGTTTCACCAAGCAAGACCTTTAATGTTGCGGCGCTGCATGCAGCAACCGTAATTGTGCCGAACGCTAATCTCCGGGCCCAAGTCAGTCGTGGACTAAATAGCGAAGAATTAGCGGAACCGAATTTACTGGCGATCCCAGCCACCATTGCGGCCTACGAAAAGGGGCAAGAATGGTTGCAGCAAGTATTGGCATACATTCAGGAAAATCGGGAATTGGTAACGAACTTTGTCCGAGATCAGCTTGCTGATTCAGTAACGGTCGTGCCGGGTGAGGCGACATACTTGATGTGGTTAGACGTCAGCCGACTGACTGACGACTCTGCCAAGTTGGCAGCATTTATCCGTGAGAAGACGGGGTTGATTCTGTCGGCAGGTTCCATTTACGGGGGCGATGGCAATCACTTCCTCCGGATTAACGTGGCCTGTTCAACCAAACTGGTGCTGAGTGGGATGGACCGCTTTGCACGTGGAATTGAAGAATGGCAGCAAAAATAGTTTTGCAAAGGGTGCGTGACGGCCGTCAAGAACTAGGTCGTGACGCGCTTTCTATGTCTATTGAGGAGGGCCGGCATGAAAATCTTTCGACAATTAAGTTGGTTTTTTAAGCAACAATGGAAACAGTACGTTGCGGGCGTGGTGGCCCTAATCTTGGTCGCCATTTGTAATGTCATTCCGGCGCGAATTATTG
The DNA here is from genome assembly GCF_943192935.1 of Limosilactobacillus caecicola. Classification (GTDB taxonomy): domain Bacteria; phylum Bacillota; class Bacilli; order Lactobacillales; family Lactobacillaceae; genus Limosilactobacillus; species Limosilactobacillus caecicola. Next base: position 94,363 of record NZ_CALPCI010000002.1, read on the forward strand.
GGGATGTCGTTGACGCCATTAGTGCTCACCGCGTGACCGCACATGCTTTAACGGGGTGGATTACCATTATGCTGGTGGCCGCAATTGCTCAATACCTGTTACGGTTTGCCTGGCAAAAGTACATTTATGGCAGTTCCTATGTACTTGAACGCCAGCTCCGTGGCAAATTGTTTGCACATTACCTTTCCATGGACCCCAGTTTTTACCAGCGGTGGCGGATTGGTGATTTGATGGCTCACGCAACCAATGACGTTGAGGCTGTCCGTGAGGTGGCTAGTTACGGTATTCTAACCCTTGCGGATTCACTCATCACTGGTGGCTCCATGATTTTGGCGATGGGGATGTTTGTTAGCTGGCGGTTGACTATTTTGACCTTGCTACCATTACCGCTGTTGGTCGTGCTCTCCAACCGATTGGGAAATAAAATTCATGAATCATATGGGGCAGCGCAAGCAGCCTTTGGTAATTTAAATAATAAGACTCAGGAAAGTGTCAGTGGCATTCGAGTGTTGAAGTCGTTAGGGCAGTCTCAAGCCGACCAGCAAGATTTTAACCGGTATGTTGACAAAACCTATCAGGCCAATAAGCGGGCTTACTTCTGGGATGCCCTCTTTAATCCAGCCACGACCTTGATAATGGGGTTAGCCTACGTGATTGCAATTGGGGTCGGTGGCCTTATGGTGAGCCATCAGCAACTCACAATCGGTCAGTTAGTCACGATGATGACCTACCTTGGTGAACTGGTCTGGCCATTATTTGCTATTGGAACGCTTTTTAATACCTTGGAACGTGGTCGCGCCAGTTATGACCGCATTCAACGTTTATTGAACGAACAGAATCAATGGCAATCGGGAATTGCTGGTCTTCAGTTAGCAACGCCAGCGACCTTGAAAGTCAACATTGACCAATTTACGTATCCAAGTAATCAGCGGCCGACACTTTCTAATATTCAGTTTCAAGTCAAACCCGGCGAAATGGTGGGAATTGTTGGCCCGACTGGTGGTGGTAAGTCAACCCTTCTCCGCCTCCTGGTGCGCGATTTTGATAGTTATGAAGGAAAAATTTCGTTGGGCCGACATGAAATTCGTGAATTGCCGCATGCCAAATACTTAACTGCCATCAGTTACGTTTCCCAAACGAACTTCCTTTTTTCCACCACCATTCAAAATAACCTGCGATTCCACGATCCGTCAGCGTCGTTGGCCGCCGTTCAAAAATCTGCACAAGAAGCGGCGGTGGCTAATGATATTCAACAAATGCCGGATCAATACCAGACCCAAGTTGGCCAACACGGGGTCTCCCTCTCCGGTGGTCAAAAGCAGCGGGTAGCGCTGGGACGAGCCTTGATGAAGGCGGCGCCACTCTTGATTTTGGATGACCCCCTGTCAGCAGTCGATGCCCAGACAGCGACGGAGATTGAACAGAACTTGAGAAATCATCGGGACCAGTCTGTGATTCTCGTTTCCAGTCGGCTCAGCGCCGTTCAAAACGCGGATTGGGTCCTCGTGATTGACGATGGTACGATTGCCCAACAGGGCCGACCGGCCGAATTAGCTCAACAACCAGGCTGGTTCAGTGACACCTTACATGCTCAGGAACGGCAACAACGATTGGAGGAGGACCTCAATGAATAAATCATTATCACAAACAAAGGTCTTGCGTCGTCTCCTGAAGGATGCCCGACCGTTTTGGTGGCAATTTGCGCTTGCCATTGTCATGGCTATTCTGGTGAGTGTCGTTAACTTGGTCTTGCCAAGAATGGTCCAGTTCTTCATTGATCATTATTTACGGCACGCGACAGCGACCGTCCAGGTAATTAGTGGCTTTGTCCTGGTTTATTTCGTGGTGACCGTTCTAAAGGCGTTGATGCAGTTTGGCCAGGCATACAGTTTTGCGGTCGGCTCAGAAGCCACTTTGGAACGAATTCGGGCCCACTTGTTTGCCAAACTGCAAACCATGGGGATGAGTTACTTTGACCAAACCCCGGTGGGTGAAATTGTTTCGCGGGTGACCAACGATACTAAAACCCTTTATAATTTCTGGAACTTGATTTTGAATCTCATCGTTGCCGTCGCTGGGTTAGTGTCAGCGTTTGTCGCCATGGTGATGGTGAGCCAATTATTAGCTTGGATCACTGCAGGTCTGTTGCTGCTCATCATCGCGTTAGTCTTTGTTTACCAACGGGTGAGTGTCCCGGTTTATCAGCGTGCCCGGGCAACCTTGAGTGACATTAATACCCGCTTGAATGAAGCGATCAATGGCATTGAAGTGATTCAGCAATTTGCTCAAGAACATCGTCTGAACGGTGCGTTTGCGAAGGTTAATCAACGTTATTTCAACTCCCGCAGTCGGTTAATTGTTTTTGATTCATTTCTCCTCTCACCGGTGGTTAGTTTGATGTTCATCCTTGCCGAAACGGCAACGTTAGGATATTTTGGCTGGCAAAGTGCCCACACCACGGTCGCGGCCGGGGTTGTCTATGCCTTTGTCGCTTACCAACAAAACTTCTTTAACCCCCTGACCAGTGTGATGCAAAATATGTCTTATTTTCAGGAAGGGATTGTCGCTGGACAGCGGATCTATGGTTTGATTGACCAACCATCTACGCAACCAGTTCAAAGAAATCGGCAATTAACAATCACCGCGGGGAAAATTGAATTTCGCCACGTGACCTTTGGCTATGACCCCGCTAAACCGGTGCTCAAAGATATTTCCTTTACTGTTCATCCGGGTGAAATGGTTGCCTTGGTTGGCCATACTGGCAGTGGGAAAAGTTCGATTATCAATCTGCTGATGCGATTTTATGAATTTCAGTCTGGTGAAATTTTAATCGACGGTCAGGATATCCGGGATTACCCATTGGCCGAACTGCGCCGTAAAATCGGCCTGGTGGTTCAAGAACCCTACATGTTTTATGGGACGATTGCGCATAACATTGCAATGTTTGATCGTCACCAGGACCGCCAGCAAGTTCATCAGGCGGCGGAGCTGGTTAATGCTGCGCCATTCATTGAACAACTGCCAGCCAAGTACGATACGCAACTAGATGAGGGGGGCAGTAACTTGTCAGTCGGCCAGCGTCAGTTGATTTCTTTTGCGCGCACGATGTATCGTCATCCGGAAATTTTGATTATGGATGAGGCGACGGCCAATATTGATTCACAAACTGAGCAGTTAGTGACGGAAAGCTTAGCGCAAATTAGTACTAAACAAACCACAATTGCGATCGCTCACCGGTTATCAACCATCCGGAACGCTAACCAGATTCTGGTACTCCGGGATGGCCAGATCATTGAGCGGGGGACGCACGAACAATTGATGGCCCAACATGGGTATTACGCTAAATTAGCGGCTCTGCAAGGCGAAAAATAAATTCAAGCCCCAATGTTGAATCAAACCAGCATCGGGGCCATTTCATTTATGAAAAAAATTTAAAATTGTCCTTATTCCGGACGCTTTTTGTTATACTAGGTGATGGTTATTCAATTTGATGGAGGGCCTGATTAGCGAGATGGTGAGCACCATGGTTTTGACTTTCAGGGACCCATTGGGTGATGACAGTGCTAAAGTGATTCATTGTGGCCACCAGCTTTGCTAGTTGGTCTTGATAATGCTTCGCATAGTTTTTACCAATGGCATCACTGAGCAGGCGACTGTCGGTATAAAACAACACCACTTCGTCGGCAGAATAGTTGTGGGCAAGGTATTCAAAGCCCAATTGCGCAGCAAGAAATTCACCAGTGTGATTGCTGATGTCGTGAGCGTGGTCGGTGAGTTGGATTTGGTGATGATCGACAATGATCAATACTCCCAGTCCGGTGGGACCCGGATTACTTTTTGTTGCTGCATCAGTATAAATTTTAATCATAAATCAGCCTCACAATTTATAAGGAGAACGGCATGGAAGAACAAAAACGCTTTTTTTATCAACCTGATTTGACAACGGCCATTATTGACTGGAGTTGGACGTTCATCATTTTAATCATTGGGATTATTATCGCATTTGAAATCACCCATTTTCAATGGGTAACGGCCACCTTTATTGCAGTCTTTTTGATCTTGGCGATCCTACAAATTTTTCGGCGAACCGTTGTCGTTTCGCCCAGCAAGCTTGTGTTTAATCGTCTGCTAGTAAAGGAATACCTGAGCATTCCCTTGAAGGATGTCCGCCAACCACTCTTTACGAAGCACACGTTGACAATCACTGTTCATGGTGAAGTGATGACGTTCTCGTTTACCCAGCGTTCACTGCGTTCTATTAAGCACCTTTTCCAAACCAACGGGGTCTTAGATGACGATGAAGCATAGGACAGGTTGGGTGTACAACTTAATTCTAATCGTTGTTCTGGTGGCCTGTGACCAACTTGTCAAGCAGTGGGTTAGCAATCATATTTCTCATAATGGTTTTCGGACATTAGTTCCGGGCTTATTAGGGCTCACAAATCTGGAAAATGACGGGGCAGCCTGGTCACTTCTGGAAGGCAAACAGTGGTTTTTTGCGATCGTGACGGTGATTGCCATCGTGGTGTTAATCTATTTAATGCATCGTTTTGCTGGCCATGGTTGGGTGGAACTCGCCCTGAGTTTTATCTTCGCCGGGACCATTGGTAACTTTCTTGACCGGCTCCGTTTTGGCTACGTGATTGATATGTTTGAACTGTTACCCATCAATTTTCCGGTCTTCAACGTTGCGGACGTCTGCTTGACCGTTGGGGTCATTGTTTTGATTTTAATTGTGTTACTTGAAAAGGATGAGGACGAACATGGCACTCAATCAACCAACTGATTTGACAATCGATGATTCACTCACGGGACGGATTGACAAAGAACTAGCCGGTGCCTTGCCTGAAATTTCCCGTTCTCAACTCAAAAAGTGGGTTACGGACGGTAACATTACGGTCAATGGAGAAACGGTGAAGCCCAAGTACCAGCTGCAGGTTGGTGATCAAGTGCACATTATTCCTGAACAACCCACCAAGATTGATTTGGCACCCGAGAAGATCCCCCTCGACATTGTCTATGAAGATGATGACGTTCTGGTGGTTAACAAGCCGCAGGGGATGGTCGTGCACCCGTCAGTAGGGCACCCGAACCATACGTTGGTGAACGCTCTCCTTTATCATTCCCCGTTGTCCCACATCAATGGCGAATATCGACCAGGAATTGTTCACCGGATTGATAAGGATACATCGGGACTCCTGATGGTGGCAAAAAATGACCAGGCCCATCGTTCACTGGCGGCACAGTTAAAGGCCAAAACCACTCAGCGGGAGTACGTGGCTTTAGTGCATGGGGTCATTAAAGAGGAGCGCGGCACGATTGACGCCCCATTGGGCCGTTCACCGAAAGACCGAAAAAAACAGGCGGTGGTGGCGGATGGCCGTCACGCGGTGACCCATTTTAAGGTTCTGAAACGCTACCAGCATTACACATTGGTCGCCTGCCAACTAGAAACGGGACGTACTCACCAAATCAGGGTCCATATGAAGTATATTGGGCACCCTTTGGCGGGTGATCCGCTTTACGGGCCCCGTAAGACCCTCAAGGGGAATGGGCAGTACTTACATGCGCGTTTACTCGGCTTCAAACATCCAGTTACCGGTCAAGAAATGGTCTTTGAAGCACCATTACCAACCTGGTTTGACCAAATGCTTAAATATTTGGACCAGATGGATGCTGTAAAACAAGGTTAATCAATTATTGAACAGAAGGTGGAGCTGAATGGCAGCCCGATATTTAATTTTAGAAGATGGTTCAGTTTATGCTGGTGAAGGCTTTGGTGCCCCCGCAGTCACGTTTGGGGAAGTCGTGTTTAACACGAGCATGGCAGGTTATCAGGAAATTATTACGAATCCAATCTATGATAATGAACTGATTGTCTTTACCCAGCCCAACATCGGTAACGTTTCGATTCATCGGAACATTTACGAATCGATTGTGCCGGCGGCCAAGGGGGTCATTGTTAGGGACCTTGCAGCCTTTGACGACCACCAACGGCAGAGCTTGGCACACTATCTTGAACAAATGAACATTCCTGGCATTAAGAATGTGGACACTCGTGCACTCGTGAAGAAGATCCGGTCAGCGGATGGACCAATCCGCGGTAGTATTGTTCCGGTTCCGGATGATCACGCTTTTGACCAGTTACACGCGACCGTGTTAACGAACCAACAAGTAGCGCAAGTTGCAACGCCTAAACCATATCCAAACCCTGATGTGGGTAAAACGGTGGTGGTCGTCGATTTCGGCTTGAAGAACGGGACGCTACGGGAATTATCGCGCCGGCGGTGTAATGTCACCGTGTTGCCGTATACGTCAACTGCGGAACAAATTCTGCGTTTGGACCCGGACGGGGTCGTTTTCTCCAGTGGACCGGGTGATCCGCGCAGCCTTAAAAAGTCCGTTCTTGCCATGATCCAAGAAGTGGAGCAACACGTACCGTGCCTGGCAATTGGGCTGGGGCACGAGCTGTTTGCCATGGCAAACGGTGCGAATGTCACACGGCTGCCAGTTGAACACCATGGGATGAACCACCCAATTAAAGAAATCATTACTGACCAAATTGTGTACGCGAGTCAAAGCGTTGGTTATGAAGTTGAACGGGAAAGTGTGGATCGGAGTAAGCTCTTTGTTACATACGTCGACCTGTTAGATAACAGTGTTCAGGGGCTGCGCCATCGTAAGTACCCAGCTTTTTCCGTGCAATTTTTCCCCGGTGGTGCTCCGGGACCGGATGAGACTGATCCACTCTTTGACGAATTTATGGACCTCATGGATCAACAGCGAGGTGATCAATTTGACTGAGAAACCAAAAGCTTTAATTATCGGTGCCGGGAGCGACAACCTCCAACAAGGGGGTGAACTCGACTTTGCCACCCTCGAAATTGGTGCTACCCTCCAGCATGCCGGTTATGAAACGATCCTGGTCGATGATAACCCGTTCTCAACTGCTTTGGATACGTCGCGGGCGATTAATTACCCGCATGTCTTACCGTTGACGGCGAAGAGTATTCTTGATTTAATCGATCAGTATCACCCGACAATGATTGTGCCCACTCTCGGTGGTCGGCGAGCCTTTGAGTTGTTGCAAACGGTGAGTGAATCTGGTTCATTGACTGAACATGACATCAAAATTGCCGGGGTACCAGAATCGACCATTCGCCAGGTCAACAATCCGGTACTATTGAACCAAACCTTGCGCCGCCTGAAAGCGCCAACTAAGAAAATTGCTACCGTGGCTAACTACCAGGATGCTCTGGAAGTGGCTCGGAAAGTGGGTTTTCCAGTGGTGGTGCGGCCTGTTTTACCCCGGTCGTTACGGATGCGGCGAATTGTCCAAGATCCAGATGAATTACAACAGGCAGTGAGCCGGGGAATTGAACTTTCCCGTAGTGGGCAGGTATTGGTACAACAGAGCCTGGCTGGTTTAAAGGAAATTGAGGCTCTCGTGATGCGGGATGCCTCAGGGACGATGATGTTATTGGGCATGCTCGAAGACGTTGATCCGATCGGGATTCACGCTGGTGATTCCATTACGGTCTTGCCATCTCAAACTCTGTTGGACCGGCAAGTTCAAGATATGCGCAATATGGCCTTCGCTTTGACACGGAAATTACGGATTGTTGGTATTAACCACGTCCAATTTGCCTTTGACGAACAACAGGACCGCTACTACGTGATTAAAAACAGTCCTTACTTTGATCGGATTGCGACCTTTACGGAAATCGCCACTGGTTACCCGATTAGTCGGGTGGTTGGTCACCTTTATGCAGGTGAACTACTGCGCAACATTCGCTTGGATCATGGCTTGATGAAGCATACAGCAGTGACCGAACCGGTAATGGACCGGACTGCCGTACGGTTACCAGTTTTTCCCTTTGAACAACTGCAGATTGATAATCAAAAACTGGGCACCCAGAAAAAGTCGGTGGGGAGTACCATTGGGATTGGACGTAGTCTGATTGAAGCGCTGATTAAGGCCGTGGCTGATTACCAACTTGGTTGGCACAATGGCCAGGTAAAATTAATTCAAGGGATTAGTGATGGTCAGTTAGACCAGTTATTAATCCACCCGCAGGGTGACCGCCTCTATTCCTTGATCGAAGCCATTCGACGGGGGTATTCTGAAAAAGAACTTACTGAGCTTACAAAAATTGACTTTTACTACTTAGCTCAATTAAAGCGCCTGGTCGCGATGCAACAGGAAATTCAAAAGTTACAAAAGAGCCCAGCTGTTCTCAAAAAAGCCAAGTATTGGGGAATTGGTGACAGTAAGGTTGCTGAATGGTGGGGTGTTGATGATTCACAAATCGCGGACCTCCGACAGCAACACCAAATTAACCGCACTTTCAAGGAAGTCGACCCGTCGGCTGGCGAATTTGACCAACACACGAAGAGTTTTTATTCCACCTTCGAATTGACTAACGAAAGTCTGCCGGAAGGTGATCATTCGATTTTGGTCATTGGTAGTGGTCCCCGGCGGCTTGGTAATGGGAATGCCAATGACTATGTAGTCGCCAAAGTGATGGACGAATTAAAGATCCACGGTTACCGGACCATTTTTGTCAATGACAACCCAAGTTCACCAACGATGTCCGGACTTTTTACGGACAAACGGTACGTTGAACCATTGGTAATTGAAACGATTGCTGATATCATTCGGATTGAACATCCTGTGGCGGTGCTGATTTCTTCTAATGAAAGTGAGCTGCTCGAACGCTTTCACAATCAGTACGGTGATCAGCTTAAATTGATTAGTTTGCCAACGGACGACCAGTTGGAGGATGTCGTCAGCACCGAGCCGTTGCTAGAATACAATGCCTTGTTCGATGGCCAATATGTCTATCCTTTGGGGACGACAGCCGCCTTGCAGGGGGATGATGAGCTCAGTTACCGGACGGTGGCCAAGCGTTACCCCACGACCTTAAAGGGGGCAGCGGTCAAAAAAGTCACGGACTTAGGTGAACAAACCGTGCGTGGTTTGACGACACCGGGATTGTATCAGGTGCTTCTGAGTGGGGACGCCCTTGGAGATTATCACGTTGAGATGACGAGGCCATTACCTGCGACTGACATTGCCTTTTTGTCCAAGGTACTCCAGCTGGATTTGCCGGCAGTCATTGCCCGGCTGGCCATTAACAAATTTAGTGGGAAGCTGCTCCAAGAATCAATGCAGAATGAGCCAATTTCGCGGACGGCCCTTTACCGGGCGATTTTCCCGTTCAACGCTTTGCAGATTCGTGAACCACCAACGGCGTTGAAAGTGATGGGCGCAGAAATGCAATTTATCGAATAACAACAAGACCAGCTAATGCGAAAATCGCATCGCTGGTCTTGTTTTAGTTTGGTAGTAATTTAGGCGTCACGCTCAAAGTCTTTTGCCCTCTGAACGTTACGAAACCAGGCTTAGCCCCGTTCGGTTTATGGAGTTGCTTAACTTGCAGATAGTCGACTGGTACATGATCCGAGTCCCGTCCCTTGGAGAAGTAGGCCGCTAATTGAGCAGCCTCAAGCAATGTTTCATCGGACGGGTCCGTGCTCCGGACAATCACGTGGGAGCCGGGCATGTCCTTGACGTGGAGCCAGTACTCATTCTTATTCGCCGTCTTAAAGCTTAACCGATCATTTTGCAGGTTGTTCTTGCCGACCAGCACGGTGGTGCCATCAGAAGTGTGGAAGGTTTCCGGCTTACTTGCCCGGATCTTGCGTTTCTTTTTACCTTTTTGCCGGTTTTTAATGTAACCTTGCTCCTGCAGTTCCACGCGAATATCTTGAACATCAGCTGGTGAAGCTAAGTCAATTTGATTCAGGATATTTTCAAAGTAATCAATTTCATCCTGGGTTAATTTGAGTTGTTCGTTAACGTACGCCACGGAAGCCTTAAGCTTGTCATACTTGGTAAAGTACTTTTGGGCGTTTTTGGATGGTGATAATTCTGGAGCTAACTGGATTGTTAATGGTTCGTTATTATCGTAGAAGTTTGGCAAAGTGATGGATTTCATGCCCGCTTTGACTTTCCCCATGTAAGTCGTTAAGATTTCGCCGCGGATCCGGTAATAATCGGCTTCTGCCGCATCATCTAATTGCTGGTGAAGTTTCTTAACCTTCCGCTGATCTTTTTTTAGCTCGTTTTTGACGACTTTGAGTACTTGGCCGGCCAATTCCTTGGTGCGGTCATTTTCGGCTTTTTGGGCGTAGAAGGCGTCTAGCATTTCGCTAAGCGTGGCAAATTTTTGCAATTGGTTGTCCTGACTCGTTAGTGGCGGGAAAGCCGCAAAACTGGTTTTGCCCCGTTCGTTAGTAATGATGACCGGTTCTGGCTGGTCAAAGTGGCGCAAAAAACTGGCGTAAGCAGTCGGTAAATTGTCCGCAGCTAGCAGGTCTGCCGCGAATTCTTGGGCCGTTTGCCCCGCCAACCCCTGGTAAGTTTGTTGCAAAGCGTGGGCTAAATCGGCTTCTGCCGCTGGCGAGTCCTTAAATTGCCGTACCAAGTCGGAATATTTTTGATTTGGTAGGTAGGGGTTGGTCCGTTTTTGCTTGGGTGGCATCACGAACGGGGCCCCAGGGAGTAAGACCCGGACCCGATTTTGGTCCGAGCCAACGTGCTTGATGGTATCGATAATTTTACCAGTCGCGCCACTGACTAGGGAAAGGTTACTATGCCGGGCCATAATCTCGATGTACATAATTAAGCGTTGGTTATCGCCCAGCTCGTCGCGGTTCGTAAAGTTGATTTTGACAATCCGATCATTGTCGACTTGTTCTACGGATTCCACGAGTGCGCCTTCTAGGTATTTGCGCATGGTCATCGCAAAATTACTTGGTACAGCCGGATTTTGGTACGGAATTTCAGTAATTTGGATCCGCGGGTAAGCCGGATTAGCGGAGACCAGGAGCGAATAGTTGTGGCGGTGAGCACGAACCACCATGATCATTTCAGCGGGATAGGGTTGGTTGACCCGGACGACCCGCCCCGAGCTTAATAGCTCATTTAATTCTTTAACCATGGCGTGGGTAAAGAAACCGTCAAAAGCCATTGGAAAAGACCTCCTTTGATTTTTAGCGTTTAATGTAAATTATACCTTCTTTGACGTGGCTAGTAAAACAGGGTAAGCTAAATAGTGATTGTCATCTTAAGGCAGATATGGTATTTTGTTTGTATTATTGAACTAAAATACCAAATTGCAATTATTCAATTTTGATTATTTATTATTGATTCAGACGGAGGAACATCATGAAGATTGCGGTAGTTACCGACAGTACAGCTTACCTAACCGCAAAGGAAGTAGCGGATTATAACATTAAGGTGGTCCCGATTCCATTTACCATTGATGGAAAGGACTACCAAGAAGGTGTCGATATCTCGACTGATGACTTTTATCGTGAACTGAAGACGTCGAAAACTTTCCCGAGCACCTCGCAACCGCCAATTGGTGAGATGATGGAGATCTACCAACAATTGGCTGACGAAGGCTACGAAGCCGTCATCAGTATCCACTTGGCGTCCAGTATTTCTGGATTTATCAACAACATTCAGTTGTTAGCTGACCAGATGAAGGATACGATCCGAATTGTGCCATTTGATTCCCAAATTACGGTGAAGTTAATGGGGCAGTTGGCGATTGAAGCGGCCACCTTGGTGGAACAGGGGGATGACGTTGATACCATTATTGATAAATTAACCCAGTTACGCGCGACTATTCACGATGACTTTGTCGTGGACGATTTACAAAACTTGGTCCGCGGTGGTCGTTTATCCAACGCGTCGGCATTTGTGGGGTCAATCCTACGTATTAAGCCGCTTTTGTCCTTTGACAACCCCAACCACGCGATTGAAGCTTTTGAAAAAGTCCGTTCCATGAAGCGGGCGAAGCAACGGGTTGAACAAATCTTTGATGAAACATTGGCCAAAACCGCTTACCCGGTGCGGGCTTACGTCTTCCATGCGGCCGCTGAAGAAGCTGGCCAAAAGTGGCTGGATGAGCTCCAAGAGCGCCATCCTGACATTGATTTTGAACTTTCCTACTTTGGCCCCGTCATTGGGGTCCACCTTGGCCAAGGTGCCTTAGCGCTGGGCTGGATGCAAGACACGAGAAAGAAGTCGTTATAATGAAAAAGTGGAGTTGGTGGATCGGCTTAACGATCCTGGCAATTGTTCTGGGCTTTGTTCAGTGGCGCTATCCGCTGCCAACAGGGACGCTCAATGTCCAAATTGCGGGGGTAGTGGTCTTGGCAGTTGCAGTCGCGGTTGACCTGCCGTTGAGTTATGGGACCTTTATTTTATGGACCATCAGTATGATGCTCGGCAACGTGAACGAATGGTGGACAGCGGTGCCCGTGTTATTTGCGCTGGTGGCTGTGTCACTGGTACTTAAGTGGCATTCACGGCTGGACCTTCACTTTACCCACACCCAGGCGATTAATTTTGGCTTGATTGCTGGAGCGTGCCAATTAGTTGGCATGTTGGTGATCGTGGCAGTGCAAGCGATGTTAGCAACGGGACAGTGGGACGATTTTGTGACCATCTTACGGGTGAGTGTTCCTGCGGCGCTGTTAGGTGGTCTCCTAGTCTGTTTATTGTTGCCACCAGCAACCTTACTCGTGCGGCACTTTACGGAAGAACCTCAAGAACCAGACAGTAATAAAAATGAATAAGGAGATTGGCGATCGCCAATCTCCTTATTCATTATGCGTTGGAATCCCATTCCTGTTTAAATTCATCCAGAAAGTCCAACATCACCTGTTGGCGATGTTCCGCAATTTTCTTTGCCGTGGCAGTATTTAACAAGCCTTTGATCTTCAGTAATTTTTCGTAAAAGTGGTTAATGATGGTTTCGTGACTCAGGTCGCGGTAATCTTGCCGCGATAATTGTTCACGGGGCTTAATCGTAGGATCGTAAATGCGTTCACCATGTTTACCACCGAAGTAGATGGCGCGAACGATGCCAATTCCACCAATGGCATCAAGCCAATCGGCGTCTTGGACGACTTGACCCTCGGCGGAAAGGGTTGGTCGGTCACCATCGAGGGTTTTGGCAAAGGACATCTGGGTGATGATCTCCATGATGGTCGTGATTTGATCTTGGGTAAAGTCAATTTTTCGCAAAAATTCCCGGAGTTCGTCCTGCGCTTCTTTGACATTCATGACCAATTTTTCATCAATCGTGTCATGCAAGTATGCTGCAACGACGGCTGTAAATTCATCGACAGGTTCTTCCTGCGCAATTCGTTTGGTCATTTTGACGACTCGCCGAATGTGGTCCAGGCCGTGGCCGGTAAGGTCAGTGCCTAATTTTTGAATTGTGTAATGTTTGACAGCATCTAACTGTGCTGCTGGTTCCATATGTGCAAACCGTTCCTCTCATCATTATTAGAATTAAGGGTAAATCATGTCTTCATTAATCGCAACCCCTTCGGTATAATATCTTCGATAGGAGGAGTAACGATGAACTTACTATTTTCGATTGATGACCGTTTTTATCGTCAATTATTGACGGTCCTATATTCCATTCATTTAAATACTCAAGTGGCTGACGTTGATGTCTATGTCATCGTCACTTCAACCTTCCAGCACGACCAAGAGCTCGAACAAGGGTGTTCGAAACTAGGGATGAATTACCATCCAGTAGTGATCCCAGATGACGCCTTTGCGGACGCCCCGGTTACTGACCGCTACCCGAAAACAATTTATTACCGTCTATTAGCCCATTTATACTTACCGAAAGACCTACACCGGATCCTTTACTTGGATGCTGATTTGCTTTGTATCAATGATCTCCAATCGTTGTATGAACTTGACTTAACCGGATATCTATATGCTTCGGCGATTCACACCAACTTAACGAATGCGACCGAAGTCATTAATAAAATTCGGCTCCAAAATTTCGATGCGGATGGTTACTACAATTCGGGAGTGCTCTTGATGAACCTCGATGAGATTCGTCACCGGGTTAAGCCGGCTGATATTTTTAAGTACATTCAGGACCACGTTTTGCTTTTGCCTGACCAAGACGTATTCAATGCCCTGTACGGGAGAGCCGTGCGGAGCGTCCCGGACCAGCTCTATAATTTAGATACGCGGAACTTGCGGATTTATGAAACGATCTCCATCGGTAAATGGACCCTTGATTGGGTGATCAAACATACCGTCATCCTTCACTATTGTGGCAGGGATAAACCGTGGCTACCGAATGTTAATCACGGCCGGTTGACTGGACTCTACAAACAATATTTCCAGATGGCAGGCCGCCTATTGCAGCTTTAGAGTATCCCCAGCGAGAAAACTCGCACTAAAGCGGTCTTGACCACGGAAATACTGTTTACCGAATTCATCAATTAACCCGTGGAATTCCTGGGCATCGGGCACTGAAAATTCAGGACCGAATTGGTATTGCTTCGCCAAGGATTGGTAGTCAGCTAACCCGGTCACTCCTAAATGGGTGAAGAGGGTTCGTGCGTACTTATCACTGACGAAGACTGGTTGCTCGAACACGTAGGTGCGGAGGACATCGGCGGTTTCATTGCCGATGCCACGCAGTTTCAGAAGGGTGGCGCGGAGCTGGCTTCCATAACGAGCCGTCACTGCCTGGTCAATAAAGTCAAATTTTTGGTACCATCGGAAGAATTCGTGAATCGCGCGGCTCTTATTCTTAAAGAAGCCTGCCGGCCGCACTAACTCCTGTAATTTTGTCAAGTCTAGCTGGGCCAAAACTGCGCCAGCAAAGTTAGTGGCTTGGCGGAGATTTTCGACGGCCCGTTCAGCATTCGTTGAATTGGTGTTTTGGATTAAAATGGCTCCACAAATGATTTCATTTTTAGAATCGGCGGGCCACCAGCCAGTGGGACCCATGCGGTGCAGCATTTTATGGTAAAGTTGGTAGACGGTTAATTCCATTTTATTCTCCCTGAAATTCTTGGTAATTTTTACAATTTTATTATAATCTTATTTACTTTTTGTTAGAAGTTTGCGATTTTGAATTTTCTTCGGTAAAATAGTTTACTGTGATTAAATTCAAATACAAGAAAGAAGGTTGCATGATGCACATTGAAAAAGCGCAATTAAAAGATTACGATCAGATTATCGCAATTTTAAAAGATGGTAGTAACCAATTGGCAGAAAAGGGGATTGACCAATGGCAAGGTGATTACCCTAACCCTGAACATGTCAAAGAAGATGTGCAAAATGGCTATGCCTACCTTGTGCACTCTGCTGATGACGAGACGGTGGGGACGATTACGATCCTTCCAGCGCCTGACCACGCCTACGATGAACTTGATGGGGGATGGTTGATGGAGACAGATGCCTACCTGACTATTCACCGTTTAGCAATTCACTCTGATCATGCGGGGAAGGGCTACGCTTCTAAATTATTTGAAGAGGTCATTAACTATATTAAGACTAACCGTACTGATATCCAATCCATCCGGATTGATACCCACGAAGACAACAAGGCCATGCAACACTTGATTACCAAGAGTGGCTTTACCCGGGTCGGGACCTTGCATGGGGTTTACCGTCCGAAGGAAATCAGCTACGTTTACGAAATGCTGACGCAAAACTAAAATCAATGACGTAACATAAGCGACCGGCAGGCGTGAGGATGGTGAACCGTTTTCTCCTGTGTCGATCGCTTTTCTTATGGTCAATTGGCGGAACTAATTAATTACTGGAAAGATCGCTTGTAAGGAGCATTTGCAGGCAGAGTGGGATCTGTTAAAATTAAAGATACAGATGATCACAACTGTTGAACATGCTTAAGGGAGGACAAAAGAGATGAAAATTAAAGCAACGATTGCCAAACAGCAGGGTACCCCAATCACGGTTGAAGAGGTCATCCTGGATGATCCAAAGCCCAATGAGGTCTTGATTAAGACGGTCGCCACGGGGATTTGTCATACCGACGTGGCTGGTCGGGACATGGGGATGACCCCGTACCCGGTGGCCTTGGGTCACGAGGGTGCCGGCATTGTTGAAAGGGTCGGCAGCACCGTGACCTCTGTCAAACCAGGGGATCACGTGGTGGTTTCCTTTGGCTACTGTGGTCATTGTAAAAATTGTTTGTCTGGCCATCCAGCCAAGTGCATCCATTTGAATGAACTCTGCTTTGGTGGGGCCAACTACGATGGCACTCACCGCCTCCATACGTTAGACGGTGAAGACATCAGCACCTTCTTTGGTCAATCGTCGCTAGCTGACCACATTGTGGCGGACGAGCATAATGTCGTGAAGGTTGCCCCAGACGTCGATCTAAAGTACCTCGGCTCGCTGGGCTGTGGCTTCCAAACCGGGGCCGGGACGATCTTTAATAGCGTTAAGCCGGAGTTTGATAGCACCATTGTGATTACTGGTGCCGGTGGGGTTGGTTTAGCTGCAGTAATGGCGGCCAACCTCTATAACCCAGATCACTTGGTCGTAATTGATCGTCATGATGATAAGTTAGCTGTGGCCAAGGAACTTGGCGCGACGGATGTGATCAACACGGCGAAGGTTGACGATGTCGAACAGGCCCTCCGGGGAATTGTGCCTGACGGCCTTGATTACGCAGTGGACTCAATCGGATATGCCCCACTGATTACGAACTTGCTGCACGCCCTGGGAACTGATGGCAAACTCTACTTAATCGGGATTGCTGGGCAACTCGATTTAACAGGGATGGATATCATGGGTGAATCAAAGCAGGTAATTGGCCTGATTGAAGGGGACGCGATTCCACAACTATTCATTCCATCGATGGTTAAATACTTCAAGAAGGGCAAGTTCCCAGTCGACAAGTTAATGAAATTCTACCCGGCTGATCAAATTAACCAGGCCTTTGATGACTTCACTGGCGGTAAAGTTATCAAACCGGTGATCGTCTTTGACGACTAAATAAAAAACTGATGTGCCAACGCTTCTCGCGTTACACATCAGTTTTTTTTATTTTCACTGCGTTTTCAATTAATCGGTCCAGATCTGCTTAGCAATGTTAAATGCGGACCAGGCATTTGGCCAACCAACGTAGAAGGCCAGGTGGGTAATGACTTCGACGATTTCGTCTTTGGTGACCCCGTGTTTCTTGGCCAACTTCATGTGAGCCGGTAATTGTTCAAAGGCTTGCTTGGTGATTAAGGCGGAGACGGTAATCATGCTCCAGTCACGTGGGGAAAGTTCTTTTTCCCGGGACCAAACCTCCCCAAATAAGACATCATCGTTGAGTTCAGCAAACTTCGGCGCAAATTCACCCAAGTTGTCACGACCAGCAGTTTGTTTTTCAACCATTTTGAAAACCTCCTTGAATTAACCTAAGGTGTTGTAGTAATCGTCATCGACTTTTTCGAGCCATTCACTAGTTCCCTTGGTAATCGCAATGTGGGAGAACCAGGAATCCTTGGTGGCACCGTGCCAGTGCTTGACACCTTCATGAATGGCTACGACATCGCCGGGGTGTAGCAGTTGTGGCTTCTTGCCTTCTTCTTGGTACCAGCCTTCACCGGCAGTCACTAAGAGAATTTGGAAGCCATCGTGGTGAATATGCCAGTCATTCCGGCACCCTGGTTCAAAGTTGACGTTAGCAACATTAACGTCGATATTGTCATCAGTGCCTACTAAACCATTGAGGTAGCTGGTACCGATAAAGTACTTGGCGAAGGCAACGTTTTTATCACCAAAGCCAAAGAGGTCATTTTTTACTTCATTTTCATTTTTAGCCATTTTGCATTCCTCCAATTTGATTTGTTGAATTCATTATAGGAAGCACGACTAACAATGTGAAATGCCTATTTATAATCTTGCTTCATACAAATAATGCATGAACTGTTATAATGATTGAGAAGGGAATGATGACAATGGAGACTCGGGTTCTCAAGTACTTTTTGGAAGTCGCCAAACTCAATAATATTACCAAGGCGGCGGAAAAGCTCCATATTACCCAACCGACGTTATCCCGGCAAATTATGGAGTTAGAAAAGGAAGTCGGGGTGCCGCTGTTTGACCGTGAAAAGCGCCAAATGCGGCTTAACCAGGCGGGGGCCCTGTTTCAAGAACGGGCCCAGGCCATTTTGAACCTTCTGGACCAAACTGAGCAACAACTGTCGACCGTTGGCCACCAGCTATCGGGCATGATCAACCTCGGCATGGTGGAGAGCGTGGTGGCCGATTTTCTGATGGACCAGGTGGCTGCCTTTCAGGACCAATATCCCAACGTCCGCTTTAATATCTTTGATGGCGATGGTGATACCTTGCGGGGACGCCTTGATCAGGGCCTCTGCGATTTAGTGGCGTTGATTGAACCGGTGGAAGCGGCGAAGTATAATTATTTCACTCTGCCGACCCGTGAACGGTGGGGGCTGATCATGCGGGCGGATGATCCACTGGCCAAGCGCCATCAGATTATGGCTCATGACCTTTACCAGTTGCCATTGATTGTTGGACGGCGGAGTATCGTGCGGGATGATATTACTGATCTGATGCACTTAGACCCCAACAAGCTGGATTGGCGGATCCAAATCAATTTACCGGCCAATGCTCAACGGTTGGTCTTGTCTGGCAAGTATTATCATTTTGGCATTTATGGGGTGTACAAAAAGTATCATGATCCCCGTTTGGCGTTTGTCCCGTTCTCTCCGGAAAAAACGTCCGGCCATTTGCTGGCCTGGCGCAAAAATATGCAACTAGCGCCGGCGAGTGAAAAGTTCCTCCAATTTGTGGCGGAACAGACGGTCCACTAAAAAATTTGGTATAATTAAGTACTAGACTTAACAGAAAAAGGTGTGAACGAAATATATGGAATCCTATTGGATACGTTTATTAATTATCGTCGTAATTTTACTGTTAGCGGCCCTCTTTACCCTGTTAGAGTATTCAGTGGTCAAGGTCCGGCCAAGTGAGCTTCAGGAAATGAAGCAAACCAAGGTGGTTAAAAAGGCCGAGCACATGGTCGGGAATATGTCCGAATACCTGTCCACCGCGCAGGTGGGGGTTACTATGACCTCCCTGGTCTTAGGGTGGATTGGTGATGAATTCATTACCGATTTATTGTTAAAGCTCAAGTTCATTCCCGCTGATATCTTAAAGCCGCTGGCACCAATTATTGGGGTGCTGATCTTTACCTTCTTCCACGCGGTCTTCACCGACCTCGTGCCGAAGAACATGGCGATTGACCGGCCGGTGCCAATCTTGTTAGCAATCGTGCACCCGGTCCAGTTCTTCCATCTGATCTTTTACCCATTCGTGTGGTTGTTTGCGGTGGTTGCCGGTGGGATCACTAAGGCCCTCGGTTTTAATGCCCAACCTGAAGAGGATACCTATTCCCAAAATGAAATCCTTAGTCTTTCCCAACAATCACAAGAGGCGGGAGAAATGGACAAGGATGACGTTACCTTCATGCAGCGGGCCTTTGAAATGAATGATAAGACCGCGGCTGACATCATGGTGGACCGGACCCAACTCGAAGTGATTGACCGCAATGCTACAATCAAAGAAGCGGCGCACCTCTACTTCACCAAGCGGTTTACCCGTTACCCAGTGGTACAAAATAATGATAAGGACCACATCGTGGGTTACATCTTCGGGTACGATATCATGCGGCAAAACCAGATTAATCCCAAGTCTTCAATTCGCGAAATCATTCGGAAAATTCCGGTGGTTTACGAAGGGGAAGCATTATCCGAAGTCCTGCGCAAGATGATGCGGAAGGAAGCCCCGATTGCGGTGGTCCAAGACGAATACGGTGGGACTTCTGGGATCGTTACCGATAAGGATATCTATGAAGAAATGTTCGGCAACGTCCGGGAAGAAATTGACCACGTTTCCGCCGACATGATCGAAAAACAGGGAACGGACAAGAAGGGTAACCGGGTCTTTAAAGTCTCCGGAAAGACGCCTTTGTCGGACTTTGAACGTTACTTTAAAGTTGATATTCCCCAATTTGATGATAAGGACGTCGCTACTTTGACGGGGTACTTCCTGGAAGAGGAATACCCGTTGAAGTTAGATCGGCCAATCCGCCTCGGCGACTTCTCCTTCACGCCAACGGAGGTTCAAAACGAGTACGTCAGTGAATTCCGGGTGGTTCAAATTCAAAAGCCAACCAAGGAGAAGGCGACTGATGACCAGGACCAAAGTGAAAAATAAATGTTGTTAGCTAAAAATGCCCCCAAAGCGGTTCAATGCTTTGGGGGCATTTTCAATTATGTAAATAATTAGGCTTGCTTCCGACTTCGACAAGCAAGTACAATCCAAATGTTAATGAAGAGGGTGGCACCAGTCAAGGCGAAGACCATCGAATAAGTCGAGATCCCGGAGATGAGTGACCCCAGCAGGGCCCCAAAGACCGAACCAGCCGCTTGGAAGGACTGGTTGTATGAGAAGATCCGCCCAAAGGCTTCGTCTGGGACGTCGAGGGTCAGGATAGTTTGTGCCGCTGGCATTAATCCCGCGTTGGTTAGTCCCAAGAGGAACCGCCAGAAAGCTAACATCCACGGTGAAGTGGTAAAGGTCATTGGGATAAAGAGGATCGTGGCGACGATGAGGCCGACCATCAGGACCTTTTCTGGACCAACTTCGTCCATAATGTGACCAACTTTCGAGGCGGAGAGCAGGTTCCCTAATCCTGGTGTGGCGGCAACCACCCCGGCGACGAAGGCGATGTCACCTTTACCGTGCATCATTTCCTTGA
Organism: Limosilactobacillus caecicola; assembly: GCF_943192935.1. GTDB lineage: Bacteria > Bacillota > Bacilli > Lactobacillales > Lactobacillaceae > Limosilactobacillus > Limosilactobacillus caecicola. Next base: position 115,017 of record NZ_CALPCI010000002.1, read on the forward strand.
CGTAGAGGCTGACAATCGGATCGATACTCATGACGGAGGCTTGCACAATCAGCGTGGTGATAAACATCGCAAAGATGATCTTCACGTTGGGGATCGTGTGCAAGAGGTCCTTCATCGGTTTCATTTCTTCTTTATCGATCGGGGTAAAGTGTTCCTTGGTATTGACCCAGGTAGCGATAAAGACCAGGAACATCAAGCCCCCGGTAATGAAGAATGGAATCCGGTAACCAAACTTGCTGGAGAGGGCCCCACCGACTAGCGGGCCAATCAGGTTCCCGGTGACCCCCGCGGTCATCATGGCGGACATGACCCAACCGGACTTGCGGTGCGGAGTTTCACCAGCCATCAGGGCTGTGGCGTTATTGATATAACCAGAAAAGGCCCCTTGTAAGAAACGCATCCCGATGATCATCCAGACGCTGGTGGACAGCCCGGTGATGAAAATCGTGCAGGCCATCACACCAGAGGCCCGGAGACACATCAATTTCCGGCCTTTTTGGTCGGCCAAACTGCCCCAATACGGGGAGACGATGGCTTGTGAGATGAAGGTCATCGCAAAGGCAAGTCCAGAATAGATATTCAATTCAAAGCGGTTAAAATTCCCCAGTTCATTAATAAACAGCGAGATGAAGGGCATTGTCATTGAATAGCCCATCCCAGTAATGAAACAACCGATCCAGAGGGTATAGAAAGTCTTATGCCAGCCCTTGGGCAGTGGTTCGGGATAGTCTGCGGTATCCATAGATTAATTGATCACTCCTCAAAAAATAATACGGCTACCAGTATACCAGATTTGGGCGAAAATTCGTGAGGAAAGTATGGTAAAGTGGTAGTAATAAGCGAAAAGTGGGGCGGTTGAGATGACAAAACGGGTTGCAGTATTTTCTGATGTGCACGGGAATGTGCACGCGTTTCAGGCGATGGTGGCGGATGCCAAACGCCAGCACATTGACGCCAGTTGGTTTGTAGGCGATTTATTCATGCCCGGACCGGGGATTGACACCATTTGGCAACTTTTCAAACAATTAAATCCGGAAGTAATCGTTCGTGGTAATTGGGACGACCTGACGGTGCGTGGTGCCCGGGGTGAGATGGACCTGGATAAGCCTTCCCATATTTACTTTGCCCGCCTTGGTCAATATGTGGGTGAGCGCATTGCGCCGGCCATTCTAGACGAAATTGCCAGTTGGCCCCTGCACCAAAACGTTCAGGAAGGACCACTGACCTTCGGGATTTCCCATAATTTACCGAAGCTTAACTTGGGTCAGGACCTCTTTCCAACGAAGGATTCGACCAATTTTGATCGGTTATTTGAAGATAAGACACCCGATGTGGCGATCTACGCCCATGTTCACCACCAACTGCTGCGTTACGCCAGTGATGAACGGGAGATCCTGAACCCCGGTTCCGTGGGTGAACCATTCAATGGTTGGGACCGCCTGCAAAAGGATACCAGAGCCCATTACCTGATTTTAGATCTGGATGAGCAGGGCATTGCCGGATTAAATTTCCGCCACGTTGCCTATGATCGGGCAGCTGAAGGGCGGTTGGCGGATGAATCTGGGGTACCATACCTTGATTTATACCATCGGACAATGCGGTCTGGTCGGGTGGACACCCATAACCAACCGCTGGTGGAAGCACAGAACCACAAGCATGATTATGCCAATGAATACCGCCGCTATGCTCGGAAGATTAATGACAAAAAGTAAGTAAAAATCCTTGCATAATTTCACAAATGTGAGATAATATTATTACGAGATTGACGGGTATAAATGTTTAAACGTAATTTTTAATTACCACCACTGTTTCAAAAATCGATTGTCAAAGGAGGACGATAGATAATATGGCTAAAAAGTCAAAAATTGCTAAATTAGCACACCAACGTGCCTTAGTTAAGAAGTACGCAGCAAAGCGTCGTGAATTAAAAGCCAAGGGCGACTACATTGCCTTGTCCAAGCTCCCACGGAATTCGAGTGCGGTGCGGTTACGTAACCGGGACGAATATGATGGCCGGCCACACGCTTACATGCGTAAGTTCGGAATGTCACGGTTGACGTTCCGGGACTTAGCACACAAGGGTCAAATTCCTGGTGTTAAAAAGGCCAGTTGGTAATCAAAAAGAGCATCCACACGATGGATGCTCTTTTTTACTTCCTTACATTGCACACCAAAATAGCTGCACTATAAATTTTCGTCAGTATTGAAATTCAAGGGACTGTAATCAGTCATTTTGGTAATCAAGTCCAGTGTCAATTGCTGGTAACGTTTCAGAACGTCCTTGGCGAAAGCTTGGTTTTGATTGGTCACCCGTGCTTCCCAATCCGCGTTCTTATACTTAGTGGACTCATCCACTTGCCGCATGAATTGGATGGCTGCGGCATTGACTTTGGCCTGCACATCTTCCAATAACGGCAAAAAGTCATGGTAATGACTATCGACTAGCACACTGGTATGCTTAAAAATCCAGTAGGCAGAGTTTAATTGAGCGGGTAACTTGCCGCGCTTAAACTCGGCGGGGACGGCATTGATGTCGGCAAAGAAGGGGATAAAGGAGCTTTCCGCGGTGACTCCCATCGCGAGCCAGTGGATATCATTGCCATGGGGCCGATTAGTTTGGAGAATATGGGATTCCTGCGTCTTCGCGAGACTGATGGGTCGGTAACGGTGGCGGTCCTGGTCATTGCCGGTGCCGACTGGATCAAAGGAGGTTCCTTGGTAATGGGAACCCAGGAAGTTTTGCACATCAAAAATCGATAGTCGGTGGTCCGGACGCATGATAAATGGTAAATCCTGTGACTCGGGTGTTTCATTGCTGGACGTTTGCGGACTAAACATTTGATGGCCCGACCAGACCCGTGGGGTACTGTAAATCGCGTCAGAACGGTCTGCGGTCCCAAAAATTTGTCGGAAGTTAAAGTGGTCTGGAGTAGGATTTAAGTGGTTATTTTCGACAAATTCACGGAGCTGTGGGTGGTACATAAACTTGTCCGGATCGTCAAAATCGATTTCCTGGATGGCGAGTTGGTTACCGGCGACTGCATAGGCATCGTCCGGGATCCGTTGAGCGACCCAATAATGGCCAGCGCCGGACTCAAAGTACCAGGCTTCATCATCGTCTGCAAACAACACCCCGTTGGTTTCGCCGGTCCCGTATTTGGCGATTAGGTTGCCAAGGCGTTGGACCCCTTCACGGGCGGTTTTCACAAAGGGCAGGACCACCGTTACCATGGCTTCTTCGTTTAAGCCATCATCAACGAGAGGGTCGACACCAAGCACCAGGTCATTGGAATAGGCGCTTTCGGTCGCACTCATGGCCACGTGATATTCGTTAATCCCGTCTTCTTCAAACAGGCCTTCCTTGTCTGTCCACTCTGGGGTCGCGGTGTATTTAAAACTCGGGCCTGGCAGTTGTAATTTAAGGCCCGTTTCCTTCGATTTAAAGCTGGTGCCGAGCTCGCCCCGTTGGTGAACGACAAAGTGTTTTGGCCAGGCGGCCTTCGCGTCTTCATTCCGGCCAATCATAATGGTGCCGTCGATGGAGGCCTTTTTCCCTACTAAGATACTGGTACATGCTGAAAATTTTTTCATGACGTTCCTCCTAAAAATGCGGATATTGGTTTAATTTTACCGCAAATTAATAGTAAAATTGATGAAGAATTAGCAAAGAAGGGATCTTATGACACAGTTATCAATGGTGCTGGTCATGTTTGCAGCACTGCTCATTCCAATTTTAATGGCCCGGTTCAAGATTTCGGGGGTGCCGACGGCGGTTGCCGAAATTGTCATCGGGATCATTATTGGGAAAAGCTGTTTGAATTGGGTCCAGGTGACGACGGACCTCAACGGCTTATCGTCACTTGGGGTGATTATCTTAATGTTCCTGTCCGGGATGGAGATTGATTTTGACCTCTTTAAGCCCGGTAACGGTCAGGAGCAACCGCGCTGGTCGCCGGTCAAACTAGCGATAATGGCGTTCGTAGGCACCCTGGTGAACGCATTGATCCTGGGAATTATCCTCAAGTTCACGGGATTGTTCAGTGACGTTTTCCTCGCGATCATTCTGTTCTCGACCGTCGCCCTCGGGGTGGTTATTGCCACTCTAAAGGAAAAGGAAATTTTGAGTCGGCCAATGGGGCAGACGATTCTCTTGACCGCCGTTCTCGGTGAAGTAGTTCCGATGTTCGCCTTGACAGTCTACGCGTCAGTTAACGGAGGTGACGGGAGCCGAATTTGGTTGATCGTTCTGCTCTTGCTCGCGGCGATCATTCTCCTGCGTCGGTTTAAGCAACCCTACATCTGGTTTACCCAGATCACGAAAGCCACGACCCAGTTAGACATTCGGCTAGCCTTCTTCCTGATCTTCACTTTGGTAATTATCGCGGAAACGGTCGGGGCTGAAAATATCCTCGGGGCCTTCCTAGCCGGGATGGTCATGAAGCTGCTGGAACCGAGTGAGGCGACCCGTGATAAGCTGACTTCGATTGGCTACGGCTTCTTCATCCCGATCTTCTTCATTATGACCGGGGTCAAGTTGAACCTCCGGACCTTAGTCACGAATCCGCAGGCGTTAATGCTGATTCCGGTGCTGGTGCTTTGCTTTATCCTGGCCAAGGCCTGGGCCTTCCCGGTTTACCACCTGCGTTTTAACCGCCGCAACTCCTTTGCCGGGAGTTTCTTAACGGTGACCACGATTACGCTGGTGCTGCCATCACTGCAGGTGGCGCGGAACTTGCACACGATTACCGCTACCCAATCCGACGCCTTTATTTTGGCGGCCGTGATCGTTTGCATTGTTGCCCCGATTATCTTTAATTCACAGTACCATCTGGACCGCGAAGACTTGATCCGTCAACGGGTTGTCTTCTTAGGGGCCAACGAATTGACCATTCCGGTCGCGCAACAATTAGGACGCAACTGGTTCGATATTCGGATGGTGACTGACGATGAAAAGAATTACAAAACTTACAATAGTCAAGTTGATGACCTCAAGTACTTCGACCACTTGGAAGAGGCCGAACTCGAAGCCGGTAAGTATTTTGATACTGACATCATGGTGACCGGCTTCCGACGCGATGACAAGAATTTTAAGTACAGCCGGCTTGCTAAGCAGCATGGTGTCAAGCGGGTGATCATGGCCCAGGTTAACCGGACGGCGGATGAGAAGCAAATTGAGACGTTGGGTAGTGAAGGGGTCGAATTCTTCAACCCGTTCAATGTTGAAGCGTCTGTCTTGCGTTCCTTGATTGAATCGCCGGCTGTTTACCAAATGCTGACCAGTACCGAAGCGGGCCTCTTTGAAGTCCGCGTCCGCAACGGCAAGTACGCCGACCGGCCGTTGATGGACTTGCCTTTTGTTGACCAAATCACGATTAGTCGGATCCGGCGGGGGAATCAGTGGATCGTGCCAACTGGTGGGACCACGATTGAGTACAATGACCACCTGATCTTTACTGCGAAAAACTTGGGAATTGTTTCCACAATCCGGCGTGAATTGAGTAAGCCCAACTAATGACTAACGAGTCGCGCCAACCCCAAACTTGTTGTACAATTAAGTAGTTTTTGAATGGACGATTGAAAGGATATTGCAATGAGTGATCAACAATACATTATGGCGATTGACGAGGGGACGACGAGTACCCGGGCCATCATCTTTGACCATGCCGGTCAAGAAGTGGCAATCGCCCAACGGGAGTTTCCCCAGTATTTTCCCCATCCTGGGTGGGTCGAACACGACGCCCTAGAAATCTGGGATGCTGTCCAACAGGTGATCTCAGAAGTTATGATCAAGGCGGGAATCCAACCGTACAAGATTGCTTCGATTGGGATTACCAACCAGCGGGAAACCACGGTCATTTGGGATAAGCACACTGGTAAACCAATTCACAACGCTGTCGTTTGGCAATCCAAGCAAACGGCGCCGATCGCTGAACAACTGGCGACTCCCGAAAATTTGAAAATGATCCATGACAAGACCGGGTTGGTTATTGATTCGTACTTCTCCGCTACCAAGATCAAGTGGCTTCTGGACCATGTCCCGGGCGCCCGCAAAAAGGCGGGAAATGGGGACCTCCTCTTCGGGACGATTGATACCTGGTTGCTCTGGAACCTTACCAGTCACCACGTCCACGCGACCGATGTCACCAACGCTAGCCGGACGATGTTGTTTAACATCCACAATTTGGACTGGGATGACGATATCCTGAAGCTCCTCGACATTCCACGGCAAATGCTGCCGAAGGTTCAGTCCTCGTCCTCCATCTTTGGTTACACCGGTGACTACCACTTCTACGGGGTTCAGATCCCGATTGCTGGGATCGCCGGGGACCAGCAGGCAGCTCTCTTCGGGCAAGCCGCCTTTGACAAGGGCAGTGTCAAAAACACCTACGGAACCGGGGCCTTTACGGTCATGAACATTGGTGAACAGCCGACGCTGTCCGACAACGGCTTGTTGACCACGATTGCCTACGGACTAGACGACAAAATTACTTACGCTCTGGAAGGGAGTATCTTCGTCGCGGGCTCAGCTGTCCAATGGTTACGTGACGGCCTCCGCTTCTTCAAGTCGGCCGGTGAGTCAGAACAAATGGCGGTGGATGCCAAGACGACCGGCGGCGTTTATGTGGTGCCGGCCTTTACCGGGCTGGGAGCGCCGTACTGGGATCAAGAAGTCCGCGGGGCGATGTTTGGCCTGACGCGGGGATCCAGTCGTGAACACATCATTCGGGCCACCCTGGAAGCAATCGCCTACCAGACGAAGGACGTCGTCGACACGATGGTTGCGGATACGGGCTTGCCGCTGAAAATGTTAGCGGTCGATGGGGGTGCGTCACGCAATAACTTCATGATGCAGTTCCAGGCCGACATTTTACAGACGCCAATTGTCCGGGCCCAAATCCAGGAAACGACCGCGCTCGGTGCCGGTTTCTTAGCTGGCCTGGCGGTTGATTACTGGGAAGACCAGGACGAATTAAAGAAGTTGAGTAAGCTTGGTATGCGCTTTGATCCAAAGATGGCACCGGAACGAGCTACTGAACTCTACAGTGGTTGGCAACGGGCAATTCGTGCGGCCCAGTGCTTTTCTAAATAATTGAGAATCTAACGGGAAGAGAGTTTGATTGAGAATGAAAAAGTTAATTGCACAGGTATTAAGTCTCATCGGGATGGTCATCATTTTATACTCGGTCCTCTTTTTGAACGGGGCCCAGCAGGAAATGATTAACCTCCTGGGGGTTCTCTTTGCACTTGCGGGTACGCTCGCGGCGCTGTGGACACCGGAGCTCAGTAGCAAGGACCGTTGGCTAATGGGCGCTAACGTGATCTTATTTGCGGTGGCGGTAGTGGTCGCAATCATCAAGGTTGCCATTCACGCCTAATTCACCGTTGACAATTACGCCCGATCACGGTAAGATATTATTCGTTGTTGGCAAGCAATGACGAATGATTTCGGAAAGTAGCTCAGCTTGGTAGAGCACCTGGTTTGGGACCAGGGGGTCGCAGGTTCGAATCCTGTCTTTCCGATTGATTTGCGCGGGTGAGGTTTTCTTACCGGCGCTTTTTTTATGGAAATTCTACGAATGGAGTAGCAAGATGGATTTTTCGTTTCAAAAACGTAATGTCAAACGCCTCTACCTCAAATACACGCTCTTATTTATTGTGCTGGCGGCCTGTATTTTTGGTTCCTACCTGGTCTTCGGCCGGACATTTATCCTGAACCGGGACGCTTTAAATCAGCACTTACCATTGATGGTTAAGTATCGGGCGGCAGTGCTGGATTTTTTACGGCACCCCTTTAGTGCGCACCAGGCTTGGTCCTGGCAAATGGGGCTGGGGACGGATACTTTCCAAGTCTATTCTTACTACACCCTCGGGGACGTCTTTACGTACCTTTCACTACTGTTTCCCGCTAGCAAGATGACCCTGGCTTACCAGATCATCCTGGTCGTGCGGATGTATTGTGTCGGCCTGGCCTTCGTTTACTTTGCCCAGCACTTTGCTTTTCGGGATAACGTGATTTTAGGTGGGACGGTCGCCTACATGGTCAACGCCTTTTTGTTGTATGCCTGTGTCGCGCAACCGTTTTTCACCACGCCATTTATCCTCTTTCCGTTGATTGTGGTCCAAATTGAACGGGTGTTGCAAAATGGGTCTGCGTGGCCGCTCGTCGGCGTCTTCTTCTGGATGCTGGTTAGCAACTACTACCTGGCCTATGTACTTGGCATTGGCGCGGCAATTTACCTGGTGCTTCGGGTTTTAACCCACTACCGCAAGACGCTCAATTATTCACGGACCCTTTTGAAGCTCGCGTTTGCAACGGTGACGAGTATCCTCTTGGCAGCAGTGCTCCTGATTCCAGAACTGAACGCGGTCATGAATTCGACCCGGGCCGGGTCCCAGTTTGCTAACGGGCTCAAGACTTACCCGTTGTATTACTACCTGTTCCTGCCCAAGCAGCTCATCAACGGGGGTCAGTGGTACTTCATGTTCTGGTCAGCCCTAGGGATCGTCAGCATTGGCTTCATCGCCTTGGTTTACATTTACCGACGACCCAAGGAATACCCGCTCTTGACGATCAGTTTGGGCTTATCCTTGGTCATGCTCTTGATCCCGGCGGTCGGTGCCTTTTTCAACGGGATGATGTCGGCTTCCAACCGGTGGACGCTCCTGATCTACCTGCCGTTGGCAATGGCCATCTGTATTTTGCTCCAGGCGGCCCCGCAGTTAAGCAAGCACGTCCTCTGGGTCTTGACCTGGGCCACGCTGGTTTACTTAGTGATCCTGTTGGCAACGTTCTTTTTCCAGAACGACGACGCGATGTTCATGCCGGTGTTGTTCTTAATCGGGTCCTTAATGCTCCTGTGGATCATGAACCTCCACGGAGTACGTTATCCTGATCGCTGGTTGCTGATTTTGATTACCCTAAATGCTGGCTTCAACGCTATTTATGCTTCCTTCCCGTACAACGGGGGCTTCTCGTCTCGGATGTTGAACCGGGGCGAATATCAAGCGATGGTGAAGAACCGCTACGGTGGCCTGGATCAGGGCCTGAACCAACAATACTTCTTCCGGGTCTCAACAATCAGTCAAAACAAGATTGTGCCCGGGGTGAACTGGGATAACGATTTGACGTCCGGTTTGAACAGCATTGATTCATACTATTCGCTGCAAAACAAGTACTTGGGACAATTCAATAATTCGTTGCAAAACATCCAATACACGCCGAATATTCCAATCCGGCAGGCGGATGACCGAACCGTCCTCAATGACTTCTTTGGGGTGAAGTACCTCTTTGTCCAGAGCAATGGTGATAACGCGACGAAGATTCCGGCTGGTTACACCCAAGATAAATTGACCGACCCGGTCATCAATTACGATGTGGGGCAACCAAGTGATGCCCAGAAGAAATCTGACCTGACGCCGACACAAACAATTCGCTACAAGACGAATTACGCCTTTCCACTCCTGTACTGGCAAGATACCTACATCAGTCCGAAGAAATACTGGAGCTTATCCGCGTCTGCTAAGGAACGCGCTTTAGCAAGCGGGGTGCTCGTCAACGCGAGTCAAAAGAATGTCCGCGACATGCGGGCGGCTAACCTCAATAATGCGGTCAAGACGATCAAGGCGGTCTTGATTTCCAACCGGCTGAATCAGGTTAACCCGGCGCATCTGAAGTATACCGATAGTGACGAAACTTACCAATTGGTTTTCCCAAGTTTAAAGAGTAAGGCAGCGCGGGCAGCTCTGAAGGGGAGCGAACTGCACATTGACTTCACCAAAATTAAGTACACGCCATTTTCAATGAAGGACCAGTTGAAATATGAACAGCAACACCTTAAGGAAATGGCGGTTAATCCGGGGGATTACATCAACCACCGCTTTAACCAGTACAAGTACTGGCGTTACCATGTCTTGAATGGCTCACCAGACATCAGCTTCAAACTGAACGTCAAGAGTAAGTTTGGTACCGCCACGATCGAACAACCAAAGCAAAGTACCTTGTCACTCTTTAAAAAGGTCACGAATGGGACAATGAATATTGGTTATTACAGTGGTGCCTTGCCACAGAAGCTGAAGTTCAAACCAAGTAAACTGGGGACCTACCAGTTGAAATTTAAAGTCACGGCGGTCCGGCTAGGGAAGAGCTACCGGAGCCAGGTCAAGACGATCCAGCGCCACGCCCTTCGTAACGTGAAGCTCAGTACCAACCGAGTTTCGGGGACGATTACCACTAACCGGACAGGAATCCTGACCTCTTCGATTCCGTATTCGAAAGGGTGGACCGCCACCGTTAATGGTCATCGGGCAACGGTGTTGCGGACCAACCAAGCCTTTGTCGGCATTCGGCTAGCGAAGGGTACCAATCATGTCAGGTTGCACTACCATATTCCAGGCTTGCACCTGGGAATGGTGGTTTCACTGATTGGAGTGGCCTGGACACTGTGTGCTGCAGTTGTGACCTACTTGTTCCAACGGCGATCAACTACTGAAAAATAAAAGAAACGCTGCCAATCCAAACCTTGGCCTTTACCTCATCAAAGCGACCTTGGTCGATAATTTAGAAATTTTGACGTCCGGGACAATGCCACCCAACTCTTCGGAATTATTGAATTCGCAACGGATGCAGGGCTTAATTAGCAGTACGACGTGGTCATCTTGGACGTGCCACCGATGTGGGTTGGTTCAGACACCCAGGTACTGGTTAGCCACCTCGATGGCGTGGTTCTGGTGGTCCAGCAGGGGCAGACACAAAAGGCGGCCCTGAAGTGGGCGCCAGCTTTACTGAAATGGTGCTAGGATAACTGGGTGTAACGTTAATATCAGGCAAAAGACTGAGGATAGCTATTGACAAGACAACGATACTCAGAGATTCAAAAGGCCAATGGGCTCTCATTCATGAGAGCTCACTGGCCTTTTTTCATTACTTAACTTCCTTCATCAACTTCCGTCCTTGGCAAATCACGCGCTGGCGGAGGTTACTAACAGCCTGCCGCGAGATGTGGAGTCGTTCCGCAATCTCCTTTTGACTATAACCGCTGGCTACTAATTTGAGATAGCGAATTTGGTTCGGGGTTAGCTCCTTGAGCAGTCGTTGCCAGAACTGGCGCAGTTCACAGGTTTCAAAAGCATACCCGGCCTGTTCATCAGACAGGAGGGCGGTCAGACTCAGCTTTTCATCATCTTCTTGCGACTGGTCGAGGGAGACCGGTTCCCGTTCCTGATGGCGTTGCGCCCGCCGCAGCTGGTCCAGGAGGCGCCAATAGAGGTGTTGGTACAAGTGCAGGTTTAGGTTTGTTGGTTGCTGTTCGGCTGGTTGGTGGGCGAGTCGTGTGAGTTCGTTTGCCATCACCAACCGTGCTTCCTGTTCAAAGTCGGCCCGTTCCGGGTGATAGTAGTCGATGTGCAGGCGCTTGAGGACGCCGAAGAGGATCTTTTGGTATTCTTGGTTGTCAAAGGTCTCCTTGAGGTAATCACTAATTGCTAATTCTTGCATGTGCTTGTTCTCCATTTTCGATTTCTCAGGCCTGGTGATCCATAGGTTACTGGAGAACGGTGAGCGGGACGAATCACGAAAATGACGGTTTGGCGGTCAAAATTGTCCACTCGGCAATTAAATTTGTAGAAATTAGAAATTTTCACGGACAAAACGGGCCAAATTACGTTATTTACGGATTATTTTGTAATTTGACGGCTAGATATTGACATCCGAACGTTCGTCCCGTAAATTGGGGAGGGCAAAATATTATATTAATTTTGGGAGGATTGTATTCGTGACAAATCAACCATCAGCGACTGTGACTTTAGCAGAGCTTACTAAATCATCAATCGGTGGGGTCGAAAACTATCGGTTAACCTGGGACAACTTTTTATTAATGACGAACTATGGGCAACATGAGACCTGGGTCTATCTGACGACCGGACAAGGCTTGGTCATTCACCAACCACTGAACAAGGTTCTGCGGGAGTTTGCCATTCAAAATCAATATTACTCACGGTATGCCGTGCCATATTACGAATATCTGTCCCATACTTGCACGATTCGGGGCTTGGTAGCTGGCTATAACATCTTGGTACCCTCGATGGGAAGCAATAATCCGGAAGTGGTGTACTACATGACCAAACCATTGCGTGACCACATTTACCTGGAGCAACAGCAGGGGATGCTTTTGAACTATGATCAAGTCAAAGTCGTAATTCCGGCTTATCCGAAGAAGTTTGAGAAGATTCTTAAACATGCTGACCGGGTTTCTCACTGCCAAATTAAGGTCTTGAGAGAAATGATGCGGTTATTCGGCATCGCTGAAGAGACAGTGGCGGTTGGCAACCAGTACTATGAGCAGGAACAGGATACCCAAATGGTCAATGAGCTCCAAGAACAAATCTATGGCTACCTCTTTAATAGCTTTCACGAGCTTCTTTACGGTGAAAAATTGACCGCAGAGCAACTGAAAAAGCTCTGTGAGGTCTTGTTTTTACCTTGGAAGCGATAGGATGATGAGCTTAATTTGGCGTTCATAATTGAATAAAACACCGCCTTGTTTATTGACAAAAATGCGTTATAAAAATTGTTAGACAATCAGGCTTCGGTATTCTATCGGAGTTAGGCCGTTTGATTATTCTTAGTAACCATTGTTATTGTAAAACTCAGTGTATTCATCAATTGCGCTGACTAAAAATTCATGACTATAATCGTCCTTGTCTTTGATGTGGCCTTAAACGCTCCACGATATATCAACTTCATTACCTAATATTAAATATGTTAGGGTGACTTTAGTCCTAACATTTTGCTAGTTCTAAATTTAGAAAGTATAATATAAATTGAAACAGGTAAATGATCTCTAGCGTAGGGAGACTCGTGTCAAAGTTAGTTATAATACGAACCGAGGAATAGAACATAAATGGTATATGATTTTAAAAAAGAACAAAAGGAACTTTACTGTCCGGGGAAACAACCAGCAATAATTGAGGTTCCTTCGATGAATTACATTGCAGTGAGGGGGAAAGGTGATCCTAATTCTGAAGATGGCGAATACAGTCAGGGACTTAAACTCCTTTATGGAATTGCTTACACAATTAAGATGAGTAAGAAGGGTGAATATCAAATCCCTGGTTACTTTGATTTTGTTGTTCCGCCACTTGAAGGAATGTGGTGGCAACCTTGTATTCAAGGGGTTGATTATCAGCGTAAGGATACATTTAACTTTATTTCATTAATTCGGATGCCAAAATTTGTTACGCCAGGAGTTTTTAATTGGGCTATTGAGACAGCTACTAAAAAGAAACATCTGAATTTCTCGAAAGTTGAGTTCTGTTCAATTAATGAAGGATTGTGTGTTCAAGCAATGCATATTGGAGCATATGATACTGAGCCAATGACTGTTGAGAGGCTTCATAAGTTTATTGAAAATAATAACTTACATTTGGATATTAACGAAAATCGTTATCACCACGAAATTTACATATCTGATCCCCGACGCACGCCATCAGTTAAGTTAAAAACTGTTCTTCGCTTACCCGTAAAAAGTAACGGCAATTCAATTGCTTGTTTTGATTGACATTCTTGGTTCCTGTCATATAAAGATGTATTCGTTAACGAATGTTTCTTTATTATCGTGGCGACCTTAATTAGTGCATGCGTTGAAATGGAAATAAGACAACTAAAAAGAAAGTAATAATGGTAAAGCTGAAGGGCCTCCTTTCAAGTAGACAGGTAAATATACAAATTCCTATTAAGCAACTTGTTGCCGGTATTCAACCGGTGATCGGTTGCTTAATTTTGTTTGGTAACGATCGAGATTGTAGAAGTAAATGTATTGATCAATGGACTTTACTAGATCTTCAAAGGTTTTAAATTCATTGCCATAGTAAGCTTCGTCTTTATAGTGATTCCAGAAGCTCTCCATCGGGGCGTTATCAATGCACTTCCCAACTCGGGACATGTTCTGGTAATGCCATGTTCAGCGGTAAAACGCGCGTATTCCTTCGAATCGGATCGATTTAACCACTTGTAATAGCCGGATCGGGTTACTTGAGCTAAGTCGCAGAGTTGAGTGATCAACTGCCAATGATCATTAGTGTCTAGAATCGCTTGATAGCGTTTCTGCTTATTTACTGTTTGGATTTTCTCAGGGCCCTCAATTTTTTTAGGAAGTGATTCTCTATCTCTAAGTCTTTATTCCGAGCTTTAAGCCCATCAATTCCATTGTTTTGATAGTGTTGACACCATCTTATGAAAGTTGTTTTATCAATTTTGTATTGTCGTGCCAGCTTAGCTAATGAGTAATTACCTGACAGAGCCTTATCCACTGCTTCTAGACGCTGTTCGAGACTATCCTTGTCGTTCTTCTAGACATAACAAAACTCCCCTCAGAATAGATTAGGAAACTTTGTATATTTCCTTGTCTACTCTAAGGGGAGCATATCAACAACAATTGTTCCATTTTGCGTCTTTTTTATTATATTACAGTGTGCCGATGTCAAGAATGCTGGGAGTTGATAACCGCGTGAAATGTTTTAATCCCATTATGTTTTGCGTTATAATATAAAAGGTTATGTATATATATATTAAATAAAAGATTATAGATATATATTAATAATAACTATTGGAGGAGAACTTATGCGAAAAAATAGGCAAAAACTAAATCGTGCCAATGAAAAGCAACAAAATTATCGGTTATATAAAGCTAAAAAGCAATGGATAACCGCTTGTGCCACGCTCTTCTTGACTCTTGGAGCCAGTGCAGTTGTGGCTACGAGTGTTCAGGCTGATGAAGTATCGACAACTTCAGCTGATGACCAGCGTGATGTGGCGGTAACCAGTCAAGACAATAGCAATAGTCAAACGAGTCCAGCGGTAAAAACTACTAGTACGGCGTCAGAGATAACGAAAATGGCATCAGTGGCTAATGATCAAGCACATCAGCCGGACCAGAGCCGTTCAGTTAAGGACGATCACGCCCTGGAAGCTAGTACCACTGTTGAAAAGACTGCTGATGTAACCATCAGCCGCGAATCAATTGAGCAAACTTACAATGGTCAAGCTGCTACAATTCCAGACGGTATTGCTTATTCGATCAAACCAGCAGACCAAACCACTTTACCAGAGGAGGTAAATAACATTGACTTTAATGTAGATGACTATTCATTTACAAATACTAATGGCGAGGTTATCGATCCGCCAACCGTAGTCGGTACTTACCACATTATTTTGAATGATAAGGGATTAACCAAGTTAGAGAACGCTGCACCAGACGTTTCTTTCAATTATGATCCTAAGACTTCCTATGTGATTTATCAGATTACTCGTGCCCAAGCTGTTGTTGAGTTAATGAGCTCTGGTTCTAAGACTTATGATGGTCAACCAGCTACCATGGTTATTAATGCTACAGATGTCAAAGCAACGGGTATTGTTAATGGCGAGAGAGTTGAATTAAATGGTTTGAACCTACTAGACGATTTAACTTGGACAGCTGCAGATAATAATTCAGTTTCGGGATTACCAACTGATGTCGGCACTTACAAAGTTACTTTTAACGAACACGCAGTTAAAACGTTAGAAAATGATAATCTAAACTACACCTTCAGCACTACAGGTCAGTACATTTATACAATTACCCCATTTGCAGTGACGATTACGACGACTGGTACTGCAAAGGTGTATCCCGGGACCACGACCATTCCGCAGGGTGCTTACAACCTGAGCTATGGTGATCAGACCATGCCAACTGGCTGGGTGGAACCAACGGTCACGGAGGATGACTTTGCATTCACGGGTGACCAGCCTACCGCTGATACCGTTTCAGGGACCTATTCCGTAAACTTCAAGGGTGGTCAAGACGCCTTACAAGAGTTGCTTGGTTCCAACTACACAGTCACTTACACACCAGCGAGTGATAACTACGTTGTTCAAGAGACCGAAGGGACAGAAACCATTCAGTACGTTGACGCCGACGATCTAAGTAAGGTGGTTGGTACCCAAGAGGTGACTGGCAGTGTTAATGCTGAAGTACCATTTACCGCCCAACTACCTGAAAATTGGAAGTTGGCGGATGGTGAAGAGTTGCCGACCCAAGTGCAAATTAAGAATGGCACGATTAAAATCAAGGTGACCCATGATACTGAGGAAATTAACCCGTCTGACGAAAAGCCAAGTGGCGTTCAAGAAGCCGATTGGAAGCAGACTTATACGCGGCAAATCACGGTTACTGAACCAGGTCAACCTTCGCAAACGATCACGCAGGAAGCTGTTTACACCAGAACCGTCACGGTTGACAAAGTCACCGGAGCCGTGGTGGGGCATGGTGGTTGGCAATTGGCACGCAACGGTTGGACGGCCTTTATCGTGCCAACGGTCGCTGGATACACTGCTGTCATTTCACCAGCCAATAGCAACTTAGGTGAAGTTGAAAATCCAGGCGCAAATGAAGAGATCACGATTACCTACACTGCAAATCAGCAAACTGGGAAGATTTCTTACGTTGGTCCCGATGATCTGGAAGTTGGTTCGACGACCTTAACTGGGCAGACTGGCGACGTTATCAAGGTTTCACCAGTAGCACCAAGTGGCTGGAAGGTTGTCCCGGGACAACAGATTCCACAAACGGTGACAGCGACTGCGGATGGGATTCCGACCGTCATTGTTCACGTTGAACATAATTCAATTACGGTTGATCCTAGTGATCCCAAGACGCCAGCGGATAAGTTGCCTGACGACGTCACCCCAGGTAAGGATTACCCGGGCGGCGATTATTATCCAGCTGGAGTGGCCAAGGATGATCTGACGAAGACCATTACGCGGACCATTATTGAACAACTCCCAAGCGGTGCCAAGACGGTGACGCAATCCGTCACCTTGACCCGGGTAGCCAGCGTTGATTTGATTACTGGTGAAGTTACTTACGGTGCCTGGACGACGGATCAATGGCCAGCATTGGTTCCAGAGGCCGTTGCGGGCTACACTGCGGATCCAGCGAATGTACCGGCTGCAGATGTTACTTCAACAACCGATGATCAAACGGTCATTGTAAAATACTTGAAGAACAATTCTGGTAATTCAGATCATCAGCAATCAGGGGCACCACAACCATCAACCCCAACGACGTCAGACCAAGGTTCACAGACTGCAACGCCGACTCAACCACAACCTTCACGTGGTCAGGGTCACCAAACGCAAACACCAGCCCACCAGTTGCCACAAACTGGTAGTCAACAAAATTCTGGAGCGGCCTTAGGCTTGCTGGGAATTATTTTGGCTGGGATGCTCGGTCTTGGTAAACGGAAAAAAGAAGATGACTAGTTAGAAAGGAGAATATTAATAATCGGCTCCTAGCCGTGGTGTAAAGTCGCTAGGGCCGATATTTTTATAGAATTATCGCGAACGTTCGTTTGCTTTTGCTAAGGAAACGGGTATAATAATTTTGAATTCTACATTTCAAATTATTCATAAACCGGTAACTAATGATTTAGGTAATTGAATTTATTTGAAAGGAGCCATCACGATGCCAAAACTACCGACCCAAATTGAAGTGCGCGGGGCCAAAGTGCACAACCTGAAAAATATTGATGTTGACATTCCCTTACACAAGTTTGTGGCTGTTTCGGGGCTTTCAGGATCCGGCAAGAGTTCCTTAGCGATGGGAATTCTCTACGAAGAAGGATCGCGGCGCTACCTGGAGGCACTGTCGACCTATACCCGACGGCGGATTAAGCTTGGGGCCCAAGCGGATGTCACAAGCGTCAAACATATTCCATCAGCCTTGGCGCTGAAACAGCGGCCAAGTATTCCTTCGGAACGGGCCACGGTGGGAACGACGAGTGAAATTTTAAATGTGATTCGCTTAATCTTCTCGCGGCTCGGGTCACCAGTCTGCCCGAACGGTCACCGGTTAAAGCCAAGTCTCAAGATTGCTCAGGCCATGAGCCAGATGGGCGATCAGCTAGGCAAGATCACCTGCCCGGTTTGTGGCGAAACCTTCAGTGCCTTTAGTGCCGAAGACTTTGCCTTTAATTCGACGGGCGCGTGTGAGAATTGTCATGGGACCGGTCAAGTGCGGACGTTAGATGAATCTAAACTGATTGGTGATGAAAACCTAAGTTTGGCGGATGGTGCGGTAGCGTCTTGGCACTTGCCAGGGCGGAATTTCATGCCGAGTGTGGCGCAACAGGCTGGCGTCCGGATCCACGTGCCATATAAGGACCTAACTGATAAGGAAAAGGACTTTGTCCTCAACGGTCCGGAAAAGAAGTACAGGATGGATTTGCGCTCCGGAACTGGCCGGGTCTTTCACGATTTCAACGCCTTGTACGAAAACGCCCACGCTGCCGTTTTGGCTTCGGCCAAGTCGAGCAAAAGTGAACGGGCGCAGAAGCGGATTAGCGAATTCTTCCATTATTCCACCTGCCCGGTCTGTCACGGGACCCGCTTAAAACCAGAATTATTGCACCAATTAGCCGGCGGCCTCAACATTGCCCAGGTTTGCGACCTTAGTCTTGGTGAATTACCGGCTTGGCGAGATCGGATCATGGACGAATTACCGGCTGACATGCACACGATGGCGAAGGCATTATTCAAAGAATTTGATGATAACTTACATCCACTCCTGGAGCTTGGCCTGGATTATCTGACGCTGTCGCGAAACGGGAATACGTTATCGACGGGGGAATTACAACGGATCCAGCTAGCCCGCACCTTGCGGACCGCCACCACTGGTGTTTTGTACATCCTGGACGAACCGTCAATTGGCTTGCACCCGGACAACATCACGGGTTTACTTCATGTATTCAAAGAACTTGTGGCCCAAGGCAACTCCCTCGTGGTGGTTGATCACAACGTGGACATTATCAAAGAAGCGGACTGGATTATCGAAATCGGCCCGGGTTCTGGTGAACAAGGGGGCCAGTTGATCGCCCAAGGGACGCCTCAGCAAATTGCCCAGGATACTGACTCCAAGATTGATCCCTACTTGAATGGCACGGCGCAATTGTTAGCCCGTAAACCGGTCAGCCTCCAAGATGCTGAGCAAATTAGTTGGCGGGTCCAGGATTACTTCAATTTGCATGATGTTCAGGCCAATTTGCCAGTTAATCGGTTGAGTGCCGTCACCGGTTTTTCTGGCGCCGGGAAAACCAGCCTGATTTTGGACAGCTTAGTGCCGGCCATCAAGGCCAAGCGTGACGGGGTAGCCTTACCAAAGCAGGTTACGGAATTAGAATCACCGGTCAAAACCGTCGTCAGTGTGGACGCGGCGCCGATTGGGAAGACCCAACGGTCTACGGTGGCTACCTACACGAGTATTATGGACAACCTGCGGCGGTTGTTTGCTAACCAGCCATTAGCCAAGGAAAAGCACTATACACCGTCATATTTTTCGTACAACAACAAGCAAGGGGCCTGTCCGAACTGTGGTGGGGCGGGAGTAGTCACCCTGGATATCCAGTTCTTGCCGGATATGCAACAGGAATGTCCAGTTTGTCATGGTGATCGCTACAACCCCGCAGTTCAGGAGGTTAAATGGCATGGTTACTCGATCGTTGATATTTTGAAGTTGGATGTCCGGGAAGCCTTGCCGGTCTTTGAGAAAGTTCCCAAGATTCATCGGGAATTGGAACTCCTGCAAGAAGTCGGACTTGATTACCTCCACCTCGGTGAAAGTACGCCGACCTTATCAGGTGGGGAAGCTCAACGGCTGAAGTTGGTCAAACACCTCAATCACGATCAAGCACAAACCCTGTTTGTCTTTGATGAACCAACGATTGGGTTGCACCCGCTTGACGTGAAAACCCTGGTGGACGTGATGCAACAATTGCTGGAGCGAGGGGCGACGATCGTGACGATTACCCATGACTTGAACCTGATTGTGAACGCTGACTACATGCTCGATCTCGGTCCACGGGGTGGGCAAAATGGGGGCCGCATTGTCGCTAGTGGCACGCCAACGGAGGTGAGCCAATCAACTGACAGTTTAACAGGTCAGTATTTGAAAGAGTATGTTGGACGGTTTAGTAAATAAATGTAAGATTTAGCAGTGACTCTAGTATGTGTTTCCATACTAGAGCCTTTTTTATGATTTGTTAGATGATTAAGCAATCATGTTTGCTAGAATAATTTTCTTACAATCTGATGAGTAGTGATCATCGGGAAAATATTGACTTATTAGGCTTAGTTATCACGCTAAATAGCTAATTTTGAGTAATGATTATTTATGTAACGAATTAAAGTGGCTATTATGTATATAATATCCCCTGTAAGTTGCTATTGATGCTTCTGAAGTCTATTCAATTCAGGAAACGAAACATGTTCTCCATAATGAGGCTAATCGGCAGAATTTAATGGATTCAATCCATCAAGCAGAATCAGGGGATACTAAATTGTTTACCTCTGAAGAATTTGAGAAATTAGACGATCTAAATTGAATATTAAATTTAATTAGCGTGATTACACGCAGTATAAAAGATTAAATAATTCAGGTGAGCTAACTTGCGTCACGGCCCCTCTAGTGATAAGATTAAAAATTAATTAGAGACATCACATGATATTCAAAGAGAGGATGATTCGATGACGCGCAAAATTGGTGTGATTGGCGTGGGCCACGTTGGTTCCACAGCCGCTCATTACATTGTTGCGAACGGCTTTGCCGATGATTTAGTGTTAATTGATAAGAATGAGGAGAAACTCCACGCGGACGTCTTAGATTTTCAAGACGCGCTGTCCAATTTACCTTTCCACACTAATATTATCGAAAATGATTACAGCGCCTTAGCTGACGCGGATGTGATCATTTCTGCAGTGGGGAACATTAAATTGCAGGATACGCCAAAGGTAGACCGGTTCGTTGAATTACCATTTACCCGGGACGCGGTTAGTGAAGTTGCTCAAAAGATCAAGGAAAGTGGTTTCCACGGCGTGATCATCGCGATTACGAACCCAGTGGACGTGATTACTTCCCTGTACCAAAAGATTACTGGGTTACCTAAGAACCAAGTGATCGGGACGGGGACGTTGCTAGATTCCGCGCGGATGAAGCGGGTCGTGGCCGAAAAGTTTGACGTTGACCCCCGTTCCGTTAGTGGTTACAACCTTGGTGAACACGGCAATTCCCAATTTACCGCTTGGTCAACCGTCAAGGTGATGGACCAACCAATGACGAAGTTAGCTAAGGAAAATAACTTAGACCTGGATGAATTAGATCATGACTCTAAGTATGGTGGTTGGCTTGTCTTCCACGGTAAGAAGTACACGAGTTACGGGGTGGCAACGGCGGCAGTCCGGTTGGCCAACACAGTTTTGTCAGATGCGCATACTGAATTACCGGTTTCCAACTTCCGTGAAGAATACGGGGTTTACCTCTCATATCCAGCCATCGTTGGTCGTCAAGGAATTATCAAGCAATGTCAGTTGGATTTAACTGATGAAGAGCTGGATAAATTACAAAATTCGGCAAACTTCATCAAGGAAAAGTACCAAGAAAGTCTCGACGCTTTGAAATAGTTAGCTTAGAAAGTCGCTCTGTGGAGCGGCTTTTTGCATGATGAAAAATCTAGGAGGAAATAAGATGAATTACGAAGAATTAATTCCGAAAATTTATGAATGGGCCCACGAACGACAAATTGATCAGGCCGATCCCCGGGTGGAATTTATGAAAATTGCGGAAGAGGTCGGTGAACTTTCAGCAGCCTACAATAAGCAGCAACATGCTGAACTCGTCGACGCGATTGGTGACCTGCAGGTGGCCCTGCTGATCTTTAGTAAGCTCGTTGGTGTTGACCATCAAGCAGCATTGACCGAAGCCTACAACACGATTAAGGACCGCCATGGAAAGACCACTGCAGCCGGGGTCTTTATTAAGGACGCAGATTTGCATCAAGGGAAAGAAGCGCAATAATGAAGACCCGCTAAGTTGGAAAGGTTGCCGAACTTAGCGGGTCTCGATGTAGTTTCTTTATTAATTTGATTTTATGTTGATAACGACATATAATAGCAAAGCATACTCAAACAAGAAAAGGATAACAACATGACTGAAAAACAATTTAAAACTTTAGACGATTTCCTTGGCACACATTTTATCTATACTTATGATAATGGTTGGGAATACGAATGGTATGCGAAAAATGATCACACCGTTGATTACCGAATTCACGGCGGCATGGTTGCCGGTCGTTGGGTTAAGGACCAAGAAGCCAATATTGTAATGTTGACGGAAGGGATTTATAAAGTAGCTTGGACGGAACCCACCGGAACTGATGTGGCGTTGGACTTCGTGCCAAACGAAAAGAAGTTGAACGGGACGATTTTCTTCCCCGCCTGGGTGAAGGAGCATCCGGAAATTACGGTGACCTTCCAGAACGAACACATTGATCGGATGCACGAAGCACGGGAAAAGTATGCTACCTATCCAAAATTAGTGGTGCCAGAATTTGCGCACATCACTTATATTGGTGACGCTGGTCAAAATAACGAAGACGTGATTTCTGAAGCACCATACGATGGTATTATCGATGATATTCGTGAAGGACGCTACTTCGACGAAAATTACAAGCGGATTGCAAAATAGCGTATAATCAGGGAAGAAAGACGAGGAGGTAATTGCATGCCGAAACGACGAATTCTTCCCTTTATTATTTTGGGAATCACAAACACTCATCAGCGTATTACGGGACGGGAGATCACGAATACCTTTAGTACCGAAATCGGTGATTTTTGGCAGGCATCCCACAGTCAGATCTATCCAGAATTGCGGCGGATGACGCAGGATGGCTGGTTGACCGTGAGCACCAGTCCCACCAATAGTAAAGAAAAGTACTACGACATTACTGATGAAGGGCGCCAAGTCCTCAATGAGTGGCTGGGTCAGTTGGTAGATGAATTGCCGATTCACCAAGACCTCTTTTCATTGAAGTTATTTTTCATTCAACAGGCCGATGACCCACGAATTGGCGATTTAATTAACCAACAAATGAAGCTCCTGAAACAGAACTTACACCACCTCAAGCAACGTGAACAGCAGGTCTTTCCGAATGAGGAGGCGGTTCAGCACCATTACGGACATTATTTAATCCTCAAGCGGGCAATTTCGCGGACGCAGGGACAGCTAGAATGGCTCAATGAAACGAAGAAAAAGTTGAAAATTAGATAATGAAAGCAAAAAAGTGACCGCCAGGAACTCTAGCAGTCATTACACAAGTTTGTAGCCGAATCCGCGCACCGTCAGCAAGTGCACTGGTTTGCTTGGCTGGTCTTCCAGCTTATCGCGGAGGTGGCTAATATGGATATCCACAATTCGCGATGATTCTAATAGGTCATACCCCCACACCCCATTCACGAGTTGTTCCCGACTCAGTACGTGACCATGGTGGTCATTGAGAAAAGTTAATAATTGAAATTCCTTTGGCGTCAAGTTAATCTTGGCGCCATTTTTAATCACGGTGTAGTCATCCTGATTGATTTGCCAGTCACCAATCATTGCGTTATTTTCAGTGGCTTGGCTAGTATCCCCCTGGTGACGAGCAGGAATTTCTTGATAGGTCCGGAGCCGTTGGGAGAACATGGCACCGTAGATCGTCTCGTTAAATGGCAAAGTGACCACGTCGTCGACCTTGGCTTGATAAAGTTTACGGATTTGCCGTTCAGACGGTTGGCTTGCGAACACGGTCACCGGCCCGGTAATCAGGTGGCGAACCAGGGTCATTGTGGCAGTCGTGGTGTCGAGGGTCACATCGTCTAAGTCCCACCAAACTCCCGCAATCTGATGATGTTCTAAGGCAACGACAAGGCCGGTCGGGGTGGTCAATTGGGAAACATGACCACCAAGTTGGTGGGCGAGTTTTTGTAATTTCGCGACCAGGGGCAGGTTTTGACTCATAACTAAAAAGTACTTTGGCATCTTGATCTCCAACATTTACAAAAGCTTTACATTCCATCAATTCAAAATTTACATCGGCTTGCTATGCTTTATTTGTATCATATGAGAATTTAGAACTCAAGTAAGAAAGTTGAGAGTAGAGATGAAAAAGGTTATTACCAGTGGAGTAGTGATCCTGGTGATCGGTTTATTAGGTTGGGGATGGTATACGGCCCATCATCAACCGGCGGCTGACAAGGTGACGGTCGTTGGTTCTACGGCGTTGCAACCATTGGCAGAGGCGGTTGCCGAACGCTATCAAAAAACTCACCATGCCAATATTATTGTGCAAGGTGGTGGCTCGGGAACCGGCCTCAGTCAGGTCCAGGCTGGGGCAGTCAATATTGGTGCTTCTGACATTGCGGCGAGCCAAAAAGAGGGGATTAATGCCGCTAAGCTTCAGGACCATATTGTGGCAGTTTCTGGAATTGTTCCCGTGGTGAACCCCAAATTAGGGGTCAAAAATTTATCCATGGCCCAATTACGGGGGATTTTTACTGGGCGAATTACCAACTGGCAAGAAGTTGGTGGACCTAATTTACCGATTACGGTGATTAACCGGGCCAGCGGTAGTGGAACCCGGGTGGCTTTTGAACAAACAGTCCTCCAACCGGGAACCGAGTCGATTAACGCCCAGGAACAAGATTCGAACGGGACCGTCAAGGAGATTGTTTCTAACACGCCCGGTGCGATCAGCTACATTGCCCTCGCCTACATGAATAATCAGGTACAGGCTTTAAAAATTGATGGGATGAGCGCCACGGCCCAAAACATTACCACCAATGCTTGGCCGTTGTGGTCGTATGAACATATGTATACGCAAAAGCATTCGTCCAAAGCGACCACAGCGTTTATCCGGTACATGCAGTCACATCGGGTCCAGTCATCAATTGTCAACGCGGCCCATTACGTTAGCATTCATGACATGCAAGTGACCAAAACGGATACTGGTCAGGTAAGGAGGAAGTAATCATGCAGGGACCACAGCAAAATCTGCTGAAGCCTTCAAAGGAGAGTCGCGAAGAGTGGCTCGGTAAATTAGTCAGCGGCCTGGCCATCGTCCTGATTGGTGGCTTAGTGAGTGCGATTCTGATTTTCTTGACCGTTAAGGGAATTGCGCTCTTTGTCCAAGGGGAGTTTTCACTTGGCAAGTTTTTAACGGACACGACTTGGAGCATGAGTAATCATGATTATGGGGCTTTGCCGATGATTATCACATCGTTTTTGATCACGGTTTTAGCGGGAATTGTTGCCTTACCAATGGCGATGATCGTCGCCATTGCAATCGCTGAAATGCTTCCCCAACGGGTTGAACGATACCTCAAACCCGTTATTGAACTCCTGGTGGGAATTCCGTCAGTGGTTTATGGTTACGTTGGCTTGACGTTGATTGTCCCTGCCTTGCAAAGGCTCTTTGGTGGCACAGGTTTTGGAATCCTCGCGGCAACTTGTGTACTCTTTCTGATGATTTTGCCGACGATGACGTCAATGAGCATTGATAGTCTCCGTGGGGTACCACAGGACTACCGACGAGCTTCGGCTGGACTGGGGGCAACGCGCTGGCAGACGATCACCCGCGTAGTCCTACCGAGTGCGCGGGGTGGCATCTTGACCGCCATGGTTTTTGGCATGGCGCGGGCCTTTGGGGAAGCGCTGGCGGTGCAAATGGTGATCGGGAACACGACCATCATGCCCAAGGGACTGCTTGACCCGGCAGCCACACTCACTAGTGTCCTCACAACTGGAATTGGTAATACGGTGATGGGGACAACCGCCAATAATGCCCTGTGGTCGTTGGCGTTGATTTTACTCATCATGTCATTAGCATTCAACATCTTGATGAAACTATTTAACAAACGGGGAGGTCAACGATGAAACCAGAAAAAGTTGATCGTTTAGCGACCTATTTGATCTTAGCGGGGGCTAGCCTAGTCGGAATCATTGTGCTCCTCTTATTAGGCTACCTCCTCGTGACTGGTTTACCGCACGTTTCCTGGCATTTTTTGACCAGTAGCTCGGAATCATTCCGCAGTGGTGGGGGTATTCGGGACCAGCTCTTTAATTCCCTGTACTTGGTCGTGTTAACCCTGCTGGTCTCGGTACCGTTAGCCTTAATTGCGGCAATCTACCTCAGCGAATATGCACCAACAAACCGGTGGACAGAACTTCTCCGGTTGGCGATTGAGGTGCTGAGCTCGCTGCCGTCCGTTGTGGTGGGGTTATTCGGCTATTTGGTTTTCGTTCTCCAATGGGGGTTTGATTTCTCGCTCCTGGCCGGGGCATTCGCTTTAACGATTTTGAACTTGCCATTACTGACCCGCAGTATCGAAGACGCTCTCCACCAGGTACCTGCCTTGCAGCGCCGGGCTGGGCTTGGTCTCGGAATGTCGAAGTGGCGGGTCACAACGAAAATTGTGCTTCCGCAAGCCTTATCGGGGATTATCACGGGCGCGATCCTGAGTGCGGGGCGGATTTTTGGTGAGGCGGCGGCCCTCATTTACACGGCTGGTCAAAGCGCTCCGGCGATCGATTATCAGAATTGGAATCCCTTTAGTCCAACCAGTTTTCTGAACCCCATGCGGCCCGCCGAAACGTTGGCGGTCCACATTTGGAAGGTTAATAGTGAAGGACTGGTTCCTGACGCCCGGGCGGTCTCGAATGGCTCGGTGGTCGTCTTGATCATCACCATTCTCTTGTTTAACCTCTTGGCCCGGCTGCTTGGCAACTTGATTCAACGACGTTTAGCAAAGTGAGGAGTATCATGACAACAGATCCAGCATTACAAATCCAAAATTTAACGATTTCCTACGGGGAAAAAGAGGTCGTTCACGACGTTTCAATGAAGTTTCCGGCTAACCAGATCACAGCTCTCATTGGGGCATCGGGTTCCGGAAAATCGACTGTTCTACGGAGCTTGAACCGGATGAATGATGACCTGGCGACGGTTGATGGCCAGATCCTGTTTGAAGGACTGAATATTAACCAGCCCGATGTCAATGTTTACCAGGTCCGGCAGCGAATCGGAATGGTCTTTCAACAACCGACCCCGTTTCCGTTATCCATTTACGAAAACGTGATTTACGGCCTTCGTTTAGCCGGGGAAAAGGACAAACGGGTGTTGGATCAGCGCGTTGAGGAGAGCCTCAAACAGGCGGCCCTCTGGGACGAAGTCAAAGATCAATTGAAGGAGAGTGCTTTTGCACTGTCCGGTGGTCAACAACAACGGCTCTGTATCGCCCGGACGTTGGCGGTCCGACCGGAAATTATCTTAATGGATGAACCGACGAGCGCTTTGGATCCTCTGTCGACGAGCCAGATCGAAGCAACGATGGTCGATTTGAAAAAGGATTTTACGATGATTATCGTGACGCATAATATGCAACAGGCTTCCCGGTCAGCGGACTGGACGGCCTACCTCGACCAGGGACGGTTAGTTGAGTTTGACAGGACCGCACAAATTTTTATGAACCCGCAGCAACAACAAACGGCGGATTACCTTAGCGGCAAGTTTGGATAGGAGGAACGAATGTGGGAGTAATTTTTGATGACGAATTAAAACGACTCCGGAGTCATTTCATGGAGATGGGGATCGACGCGAGTGAACAGATTTATCAAGCGACCCGCGCCTTTGTTGACCATGATGAACAGTTGGCCCGGCAGGTCTTAAATAGTGATTTGAAAATTAATGATGAAGAAATTAATTTGGAAAAACAAGCCCTCAAGCTGATGGCACTGCAGCAACCGGTGGCGGATGACTTTCGGAAGATCATCAGTATTTTAAAGGCCAGCACCGATATTGAACGGCTGGGGGACTATTCGACCCACATCGCGCGTTCGGCGATTAGCCTCAGCGGGCGTGATCACGATGCAGCAATCGAAAATCAGATTGAAGAAATGATGATGATCATTCGCAAAATGCTCGAGCGGGTGATGGATGCCTACGTCTACACGAACGAGCAGGAGGCTTATGAAGTCGCCAATGAGGACCTCAAGGTCGACCTGATTTATGTTCGTCAACAAAAGGCGATTATTAGTGCCTTGACCGCTGGTGGCAAAGATGTGAAGGCCTACGAAAATTACCTATCTGTATTGCGTAACCTCGAGCGGGCGGGTGACCACATTGTCAACTTGGCTGAATGGGTAATCTACAGTGGCTCAGGAAAATTGGTGGAACTCAATCCGGGTAAGGCGGATCCGGATTTGGTGAAACGGAAATTAGCGGAGCAATAATCAAATTAATGGCTAAATAACGGACTTTCCCATATTATGGGATTAGTACTTTAGACGGAGTGTGCTACAAAATGCCATATACCATTTCAGAAATTATCGTGCTGTTCTTTACGTACTCAGTCATTGGCTGGTTGTGGGAGACCTGCTATTGTTCTCTCAAAGACCATCATTATGAATATCGGGGGTTTCTCTTTGGACCGTACTGTCCTGTCTATGGGTTTGCGGTCACGACGATTTTGATTTGTACTAAAGACGTGCAAGATCATCTGCTGTTATTGTTTATCGTGGGCGTTGTGGTGGCAACTGTCTTTGAATACTTTGCCAGTCTCTTTTTGGAAAAGGTTTTTAAAATGAAACTGTGGGATTACTCACATTTATGGGGGAACATCCACGGTCGGATCGCACCAGTGATTTCCTTTTTCTGGGGGATTGGGGTGGTTTTCCTGGTCAAGGTGATTCAACCGTTTATTCAAGACGTGATTAATGTTGAGGAACAGTTGACCCACGGTTGGCTAGCAGTTGGGATTACTATCGTGATGGGCATTGATACGGCCTTAACGATGATCAGTGTCGAACGGTTCCACGTTACGACCAAAATGTGGGATCAACGGATTAATGGCCTGTTGTGGCACCTTCGTGAGAAAGCCGGCCATGAATTGAGCGATGCTAATGGTTGGCGAGCGTTTGTTTTAGCCCACTTCAAAGACGTCAAGTTACCAACCCTCAGTTGGAACCACCAACGCTTGGTGAAGAGTTTCCCACGCTTACGGGTGTTGGATGCACCAAAATTTACAGCATTGAAGCATGAAATATCGAAAAAACAAAATTAATCTGAAACGTAATAAGCAGGAGTGTCCAATTTTAGGGCACTCCTGCTTATTTTGTGCGGTATTCGACATGGGCCGCCACGGGGACTTGATCCCATTTGACGGGGTACCCAGCGCCGTGGGCACAGAAGACGGAATCTGGCGTATTATCAAGATCAGCTGTCGGCACGTAATTGGCAGCCGCGATTACCTCGTCGGCATTATAACATGGTTGATAACCTGCAAAACTGAGTTCCAGGTTACCCTGACCGTGGGTGTAGGTTCGCACCGTTGTGGCATAATCACGCATACTGGCAACTGGCGCAGTGCCGGTGATGATATTCATTTGCTGTTGGTCGGATGGTTCCTGGAGCTGAAAGTCGCCGTGCATCATTTGAATATCATTAATGGCCCGGCCCACGTTTTCTGAATCAACCGTGAGGCGGAAATGGTACCACGGTTCCAGTAATTCACAAGCTTGTTGGTGTTTTAACATCATCAGCCCTTGGCGAACTGCCCGCCAGGTGGCTTCGCGGAAGTCGCCACCCACGGAGTGTTTAATGCTCCCCCGACCGTTGATCAGGGTGATTTTAACGTCCGTCAGGGGAGCACCGATCAGGACACCCCGGTGTTCCTTACTGCGTAAGCTGGTCATAATCCGTTCCTGCCAATTGTGTTTTAAAATGTCAACGCTACAATCCTGCGCAAAGGTCAGGCCACTTCCCCGGGGCGCTGGCTCCATTAGGAGGTGGACTTCGGCATAGTGGCGGAGGGGCTCAAAGTGACCAACGCCCTCCACGGGGGCAGTGATCGTTTCTTGATACAGAATCTCGCCGTCTTGAAAACTGACGGAGTAACCATAGCGCTCTTGAATCAATTGTTGCAAAATTTCTAGTTGCACTTCGCCCATGATTTGTACGTGGATTTCTTGGGAATGTTCAGAACATTGGACATTCAAGTGGGGATCCTCATCCTGGAGTTTGCGCAACACTTTCAGACAGGTTTGCGGATCGACGTCTTGGGGGACAACGGCATAGGTGAGAACTGGTTGAATGGCGGAAAGTTGGCGGTCAGTTAACGTGCCGAGGCCCTGACCAGGGAAGGTCGTGGTTAGCCCCGTGACCGCACAAACGTCACCGGCAGTCACGCGAGGTTGAAGGGTAAATTTGCTGCCGTTATATGTCCGGATCTGATTGACCTTCTCTCCAGGCAACAATTCAGTTTTGGCGGCGAGGATGCCGCCGCTGACCCGGAGCCAGGTGAGGCGGTCACCCTGGTCATCATGGGAAATTTTGAAAACGCGGGCACCAAATTCTTCACTAGTCGTGGCGGGCGCTTGCGTCCACTTGGTGAGCCCCGCGATTAATTCATCAACGCCCGTCAGCTTGAGCGCGGCGCCTTGGTAAACGGGAAAGACTTTGCGGTTGGCAATCAGTTGCTGAATGGTTGCGACCCTGAGGGTGCCGTTCGTCAGATACTCATCGAGGGCCTGGTCGTCACTGGTGGCAATGTCTTCCATTTGATCATCAAGTTCGTCCGCCGCGAATGGCAAGCAAGCGGCCTGAAATTCAGTTTGTAAATCTTTAATCACCCGTGTCGGATTTGCACCAACTACGTCCGTCTTATTGATAAAGATAAAGGTGGGAACTTGGTATTGAGCAAGGAGGCGCCATAACGTGCGGGTGGATCCTTGAATGCCGTCCGTGGCCGAGACCACCAGGATGGCGTAGTCGAGTACGGGGAGCACTTGCTCCGTTTGAGCCGCAAAATCAATGTGGCCGGGAGTATCTAATAGGGTCAGTTGCAGGTCTGGAAAAGTTGCGACGGCCTGGTGGGAGAAGACTGTGATTCCACGTTGTTGTTCAATTTGTTCGGGATCGAGGAGGGCGGTTCCATTGTCAACCCGGCCTAACTGACGGTGGGCGCCGCCTTGATATAAGAGGGCTTCTGACAGGGTAGTTTTCCCGGCATCGACGTGGGCAACGATCCCCGTGACGAATTTTTTCATAACGATGGTCTCCTTTACTGAAGGTACTAAGGGCATTTTAGCATAAGTGTCGTAAAATAAGCTGCGGCATTTAGTATGTTCAAAACGTATACTGGTATTGAGATTTAGTGCTGTTGCCAGTTAGCATTCCTGACTATACTAATGACAATCAATTCGCAATGAGGAGGAAATACAAATGTACGAAGATTTACAAAACAAGGTTGCAGTGATTACTGGTGGTTCCAAGGGCATTGGTACGGCGATTGCAGAACGGTTTGGCAAGGAACACATGAAGGTGGTCATTAATTATCATTCCGACGCTGCTGGTGCAGATGCGGCCGTCAAAACCGTCGAAGCAGCTGGTGGTCAAGCCTACGCGGTTCAAGCGGACATTAGTGACGAAGCTAGTGCTAAACGCTTGGTTGATGCAGCGGTTGAACACTTTGGTGACTTAGACGTTTGGGTAAATAATGCGGGGATGGAAAACCAACACCCCACGGCAGAGTTATCATTGGCAGATTGGCAACGGGTCATCAACGTGAACTTGACCGGTGTTTTTCTGGGCACCAAGGCAGCTTTAGATTACTTCTTGAGTCATGATAAACAGGGTAACATCATTAATATGTCCTCGGTTCACGAACAAATCCCTTGGCCAACCTTTGCCCACTACGCTGCTAGCAAGGGTGGGGTCAAGCTCTTTACCGAAACGGTGGCGATGGAATACGCGGCCAAAAAGATTCGGGTTAATGCGATCGGGCCTGGTGCGATCAACACCCCAATTAATGCGCAAAAGTTCGCTGATCCAGAACAATTGAAGAGCACGACGGCGATGGTTCCAATGCAGCGGATCGGGAAGCCAGAAGAAGTTGGAGCGGCCGCAGCTTGGTTAGCTTCGAACGAATCTAGTTACGTGACTGGGATCACCCTCTTTGTTGATGGTGGGATGACCCTGTACCCTGCCTTCCAAGGTGGTAAGGGCTAAAAAAATCTTAATGTGGGAGATGATTGAGAATGGTGCAAGCAGTCAAAAAGCCCTCGTTCGCGAACTTAAGTTGGCGGACCTTGATGTCGTTGGCCGGGATTACAATCCTGTCATTGGGGACCGCATTACTCCGTGGTGGTCGGGTTGGCTTAGACCCATTCACGGCCACTAACACCGGTGCTTCGAGCCACTTAGGCCTCAGCCTTGGGGTTTACCAATTGTTGGCCAACCTGGTAATGTTTGTCTTTATCTTGTTCATGGACCGGAAAAAGATTGGTATTGGTACGGTCTTGAACATGGTATTGGTCGGTTTCGAAATTGAATGGTTTACCACTTTGTATAACCGGGTGTTTGGGACCCAAGTTAACCCCATTATTGTCATTTCAAACCTGATTATCGGGTTGGCGCTCTTCACGTTAGGCGCCTCCATGTACATGGGGGCCGAATTAGGGGTCGCACCATATGATGCGATCGCTCCAATTTTGGCTGACCGACTGCATACTCAGTACCGGACAATCCGGGTCGTTCAAGACGTACTGTTCATGGTCGTGGCCTTTTTACTAGGTGGCCCAGTTGGCTTTGGTACGATCATCGTGGCCTTCTTTACTGGCCCCCTGATTACCTTCTGGGACCAGCACGTGAGCTTGCCAATGCGGCGGGTCATTGATAAGACAGAACAATATTCAGCGGGCCGGACGGTTGGTTACATGCTAACTAACTTTGGTCGGAGTAGCTATGAATTGATTTCCCGTTCTTATGAACTGACTAATTTGATGCAGCGGCGCATCTCTCAATACTCACCACGTGACATTGAAGACCAGATTAAAATTACCCGGCGCAACATGGAAATTTCGCGGGCCTCGTACCAACAATCAGAGCGACGGTACAATATGCTCCGTGAAGAATTACAGCGGCGCAAGGAAGTTGCTAAGGCCAACGGTGACCCCGTGGACCAGAGCTCTGAAAAATTCTAATTTATTTTTCACAGGGTTGGGTGAAAGGCTCAGCCCTTTGTAATTTCTAAAACATTAATGTTACATCGCAGTAGCGCTGGCTGGCAGTTGAAACGCTGATCGCCCAGCGCTTCAACTACCTAGCCATCCTTGCGGAGGTGGGACAACGAACTAGCTCAGCTAGTTCTGTCCCACTCTCATTTTTTAGCCAAAGGAGGGTTAACAATGCAGTTCCCAGATCATTTAGTTTCGATTCCCCAGACAAGTTCGCAACCCGTGCAGGGTAAGGATGGGACACACGGTCGTCACAACGTCCTGGAGGATTTCTATAATGCAATGATCCAGCTATAGAAGGAGAATGAATGATGAAATTTACGACACAATCAACAGTGGGTGAAGTGAGGGATTACTTTGGTGGGAACGCCGGACGGCTCTTGTTTCCAGTCGACCGCCGCTTCCAGGATAACGAAACTTTAGCCCAGATTAGTGACTCCAGACACTATCTCTGGTATTCGGCGCTAAGTGCGGACACCACGGTGGCAGTGGCGAATTACCTGGCAGATCAGGCGAAGAATCACCCAATCTTTTACCATATTTATTCAGAAGCTGAGATGGCTACTGACACCACCAAACGGAATGTTGGGATTTACTTCTTTGCGGGACGACCGGGAGCGCCGTTTGCGATTAACAATGCTGGTGGGGGCTTTTACTATGTTGCCGGGATGCAAGACAGCTTTCCGCACGCAATGAAGATCAGTCAAGAAGGTGATAATGCCTTTGCTTTGATCTACCGCCCCGATCAACCATATGCAGACTTAGCACGGGCAATTACCTACATTATCGATCATGCTGACGAGCTCCAGGTCGATCCACATCATTACTCGCTTTGGGGTGGATCGGCAGGGGCTAGAATGGCGGCCAAACTCGGTAACCGGGAAAGCTTACAACGGTTGACTGGCCGGACTGACTTACCACAGGCAGACGCGGTGATTATGCAGTATACGGGGTATGACCGTGTTTCACCGGCGGACGCTCCCACCTATGCGAACGTCGGGGATCAAGATTGGATTGCTAATTGGCAGACGATGAAATGGCGGTTGTCATTTCTACAAAACGAGCAGATCCCGACTGAATTTCACGTTTACCCGGGATTGCAACACGGTTTTGGGATTGGGACCGGAACGGTGGCTGAGGGCTGGCTAAACGATGCTGTGCACTTTTGGCACCAACAAATTGAATTATCGAAAGGTTAGAGCTCACTACAATGCTGACTGGGACATTAAAGTAGTTGATATTTATTTTTTAATGTCGAATTCAACAGTAAAAGATTCTAAATAATTAAGAATATAGTTCGAAACAATTGAAAGATTTATAGGCTGGCAATTAGTTATTTCTAATATTGTTTAACGGCCGATCAATGCTTATAATAAGAGCAGTAAATAAATGTGGGAGGCTGAAATTGTGAATACTGAACGAATTGTTGATCGCCTAGTGCGCTTCCGCCAGCGCCCGTTTATACGGGTGTTGCACCGGACGCTGATCACGCTTTTTCCCTTGATCGTGGTCGGTGCGTTTGCCCGGATCGGTTATGAGAACCTCTTCTCAGGGAATGGCTTTTTAGGCAGTATTTTGCATGTGACTGATTGGTTACCATTCCGGCAATTTTTGCGGGCCGTCTTCTCTGATGTCCAACGCGTGACGGTCGGTTGGAGTGCACCCTTTGCCGCAATGGTGAGTGCGATGATCACGACGCGAATCAAGCGCCAGGAGAACATTTTAGCAGGGATTACCGCGGCAGCCGCGTATGTATTGATCTTTGTTCACGGAATTCGTGGTAATAGCCAAGTTATCGAGATGCGCTACTATAGCGTCACTTGGTTGATTATTGGGATCATTGTCGGCTACTTGGTTGGTCGTTACTTTGCTAAATACGGCCAACAAGTCAATTTCTTTGAACACGGTAGTACCCACGAAGACGTCATGGCGGCCGTGTTGAAAAATATGCGACCGGTTTTGGTAGTGTTCATAGTTGCCTTTATCCTCCACATTGGATATGCAAGTTACCGGCAATTTAATCTCGATGGAATGGTGAGTCAGTGGCTCGATTCGTTGATCGACCGGAATAGTAATTACTTTCTCAACATTCTTCTCTCGTTGATCAATACCGTCCTGGTATGGCTGGGATTTGCCGAACCGTTGACGATCACCAGTCAAGCATACAGCAATGAGGTCTACGCAAACTTGACGTATGCATTAACTCACAAAACCTCCTGGCACATCCCATATCCGTTTACCCCATCATCCTTATATACTGGGTTCGCCGTTTTTGGCGGAGTCGGGTTATCGTTGGCATTAGTAATTGGGATCCTTTGGGCGGCTCGTTCCAAACGGAAGCGGACAATTGCGAAAATTAGTATTGTGCCATCGTTTTTCAACCTTTGGGCGCCAATCCTCTTTGGGGCACAGGTATTTTTAAATCCGGCCTTCTTACTCCCATTCGTTATTTTGCCAATTTTCAATATCTTAGTGGGGAGTTTCCTGATTTTCATTCACGCCATACCACCGATGGTTTATCCAGTGCCCAATGGGACTCCCGGAATTTTGATTCCGTTCATCTCCACGGGTGGGAACTGGGTCGCACTCTTGATTACCATTGTCTTATTAATCATTGATATCATTTTGTACATTCCGTTTATTAAACTGGCGGAACGGGTCGATGAACGTTCGGTGACTGACCGAGAGGAGGAAAGTACTGATGAAAAGGCTAAGTAAACCGCATCGTCGGCTTGTCGGTTGGTTGGCGTTGATTATCGTTATTTTTGCGGGACTTTCCTATTTTTGGACAACCCAAAACATTCACCAATTACGGACTCGGCAAGAATCGCAAATGTCCCCGATTATTATGATCCCGGGGAGTAGTGCGACCGTTAACCGGTTTGATGGCATGATTGATATGTTGAATAACATGGATCACAAACGCCACAGCCTACTGAAGGTGAAGGTTTATAATGATGGTCACATTGTGTACAGTGGCCGGATTCGGCAAGGCGATAACGAACCGTTTATTGTTGTTGGCTTCCAAAATAATCACGATGGTTACAGTAACATCAAGAAGCAGGCCAAGATGTTTAATAAAGCCTTCAACCAGTTGAAAGAACGGTATGATTTCAATAATTTTAAGGGCATTGGTCACTCCAACGGGGGACTAATTTACACCTACTTCTTGGAACACTACTTTAATG
The DNA here is from genome assembly GCF_943192935.1 of Limosilactobacillus caecicola. Lineage (GTDB taxonomy): Bacteria > Bacillota > Bacilli > Lactobacillales > Lactobacillaceae > Limosilactobacillus > Limosilactobacillus caecicola. Next base: position 151,114 of record NZ_CALPCI010000002.1, read on the forward strand.
AAAACCAAATTACCATTAAACGGTTGATGACGATCGGTTCACCATACAACTTCTCAGAACCAACCAGTCGGCGGACGGAAATGCTCCGTGACTTTATTAAATACCGGAAGAACTTGCCAAGTGATTTGGAAGTTTACTCCGTGGCGGGCGCAGAAAATTACGTCGAAGATGGGATCGTGCCGCTGAGTAGTGTCCTCGCTGGTAAGTACGTTTACCAAGGGGCCGTCAAGCATTATACCCAGACGACGGTGACTGGAAAATTAGCCCAACATTCGTCGTTGCCGAAAAATACGGAAGTGCTAGACCTGGTAGAACGGTATATCGTTCAGAATGGTCGACGGCGAAATCCCACCCAAAACCAGGATCAGGATAATAATCAATAATAAGATGGTTCAAAGGCGCTGATTATTCAACACTTTGAACCATTTTTGGCTTATGGAATCAACTTCCTCAACGTGTCTTGCGGAACTGCCTGGACAATATGATATAATGACATAGATTTGCAGTTCGTTTGACAATAAGTGGGGGAGTAAGATGCGGACGTACCGGTACCGAAATTTTGATGAAGACTTGGTGCACAGCCGTCATCAGGATTACCTACTACCGGACGATTATCAGATTATTCCCACGGGTCGCTGGCAACGGGTGTGGAATCAGTTGGCGCGCCTGATTGTCAAGATGATTGGTTGGGTGCTCATCTGCGGTTATTACCGACTACGGGTGGTTGGCCAGGAGAAGCTGCGTCAACTGGATGGCCAAAGCTACTTTGTGTACGCGAACCATACCCAACCAGTGGGGGACGTGTTCGTGCCCTTTGCAATTTTACCGGCCAACCGGTTGTACTTAGTGGCTGGCCAGGCCAACTGGGGGATCCCGGTGTTAGGCAAATTACTGGTCCGCTATGGCGGTTTACCAGTGGGTACGAACCTCCACCAGTCGATCAAATTATTAAAGGCCATTCAGCAGGTAATTAATGATCAAAAGATTGTGATGGTTTACCCAGAAGCTCACGTGTGGCCATATTACACGGGACTCCGGCCGTTTCCAGCGACCAGTTTTAATTTTCCTGTGAACGCGGGACGATCAGTATTTACGCTAACAACGACTTACCAAACGCCGCGTTGGGGAAAACGTCCCCGGATGGTGACCTACGTCGACGGACCCTTTTATCCGGACACCACGTTACCAAAGAAGGTTGCGCAGGAACAACTTTACCAGCAAGTTCGTCACCAGATGGCAATGCGGACAAAACTGAGTGACTACCAATACTATCACTATGAGCAGAAAGAGAAAGATTCAGAATCATGAACATCATGTTTTGTGGGGATCACAATGCAGAAGATGGGGTGTTAATCGCTACTTTGTCGCTACTGAAGCACTGTGACCAGCTTCATATTTACATTTTGACAATGACGGTCGAGACTGAGAACCAGCACTTTGAGCCATTTTCAGCGACAATGGCGGAAAAGTTGCAGGAGTTGGTGAACGCCAAAAATCCGGCTAGTCAGGTGAAATTAATCAATTGTGACGAATTATTTCATCGAACTTTACCGGAAGTGAACCTTAGTAGTCGGTTTACCCCGTATGCAATGTTGCGGTTGTTTGCTGACCAGATTCCGGAATTGCCAGACCGCCTGCTCTACCTGGATGACGATGTCATTGTGCGCCGCAACCTCGACGAGTTTTACCAACAGCGGTTAGACGATGTTGAACTAGTTGGGGTTTTAGATTATTGGGGACGGTTTTTCTTCCATAACCTCCATACCAAACGGCTCTATGACTACGTTAATTCTGGGGTGCTCTTGCTGAATTTAGCGATGATTCGTCAGACGGGGTCCTTTGCGCAAATTCGGGAAATGATGCAAACCCGGCGGATGTTCTTCCCGGACCAATCCGCGATTAACCGAGTAATTACTAAAAAGCGGATTGCGCCACGCCGCTATAACGAGCAGTACCACCTGCAAACCAATACGGTCATTCAGCACTTTACGACCACTTTTCGCTTTACTCCGTATCTGCACACCTTAACGGTGAAGTCATGGGAAGTGGAGCGGGTCCATTCGGTGCTTAATTTGCACGAATATGATGACGTTTTAAACCAGTACTTGAAAATTAAACAAGCAATGTCCCAGGAGGTAATTTAAGAACCCGTATGACAGTCCCAGTATTCTACACGATTAGTGATGACTTTACCCGGTATGCGGCAGTGTCCTTACGATCATTAATTGATCATGTTAATTCCAACGAAGATTACGTCGTTTATTTTCTCTATCAAGACTTGTCTGATGAACATCAAGCGGCATTACGCGCCATGCAGACGGAGAATGTTCAGGTGCGGTTTCAGCAACTCAGTGATGAACTCTTGGCACCGATCAAGGACCGGCAGGAAAATTATTTACGCGCTGATTTCTTTACACCATCAATTTTTTACCGGTTATTTATTCCAGACCTGTTTCCTCAATACGAACGGGTGATTTACCTCGATAGTGACACGGTCGTGAATGCCGATATTGCGGATTTGTACCGGATTGACCTGGGGGACAACTTGTTTGCGGCTTGTCAAGACCGGTCGATTAAGGAGGTCCCAGAAATGCGGCAGTACATTACGGACGTTCTGGACCTGCAAATTGACCATTACATTAATTCCGGTGTGCTAGTGATGAATGCCCAGGTCTTCCGCGAGGAACACTTTACGGAACACTTTTTTGACCTATTCCATCGTTACCATTTTAACTGTATTGCTCCCGACCAAGATTACCTCAATGAAATGGGTGATGGCCGGATCAAGTACTTACCAGCGGGGTGGGACGCCATGCCGAACGAGAATACGGTCCCGCTGCCAGATCCCCAGTTAATTCATTACAACCTCTTTTTCAAGCCCTGGCACTTTCAACCAGTGCAGTACGGCCGCTACTTCTGGCAAGCGGCGAAGCAGACGGCATTTTATCGAGAATTGACAAGTGAGCTGGCAAATTATGGCGATGACCAACGGACCGCTGACCGGCAGAAATTAGAAACGATGCTCCAAAAGACGGCGAAGGTCATGCAAGATCCTAACAACTGGGCACGGGTCAAACAACGGGAGAAGGTAAAGTTATGATTATTGGTGATGATCGCCAACAAGTAATTCGAAATATTCAAGCTGCCGCCAACCAACGCAATTTCACGGCGAAGACTGAAATTGGTGATCCCGTGATGAGTGTGGCGGAACGTAAGCAACTGGTAAACGAGTTTTGGGAAAAGCAGGGGCGGATCCGGGGCCATTTCAATAATGGAGTTGGCCGGAGCCTGTTCAATCTGCTGGCCAGATCAGTCTCAGCTTCCACGAAGGTCGAGGGAATTAAGAACCTTAAAGGATTACCCAAAACGGGGGCGATCGTAACGGCCAACCACTTTAACCAAGTGGATGCCTTGGCGATTAAACGGCTAGCCCAACGTAAACATCGTCACCTGGACGTGGTGATTGAGGACACGAATTTAAAGTTGCCCGGCTTCTTTAGTTACTTGATGAATTATATTGGGACGATTCCGTTGGTGAATACACCGAGTTATATTAACCGTAATTTTGTCCCGCATTTAAAAACCAGGTTGGCCAAGCGTCACTGGGTGTTAATTTTTCCCGAGCAAGAAATGTGGTGGAATTACCGTAAGCCACGGGTGCCACAACGGGGTGCTTACTATTTTGCGGCCTTAGCTGAGGTGCCGGTGATCTCAACCTTTGTGGAAATTCAGACGCTGGCGAAATTGGAGAAGCAGGATCCAAATTTCTACCAAACGCGGTATGTAGTGCACGTCTTGCCGCCCATTTATCCTGACCTGAAGCTGGCGGTGAATGAACGGTCCAAAAAGATGATGGAACAGGATTACCATCAAAAAGTCCGGGCGTATGAGCATGCCTACCAGAAGCGCCTGGATTATGATTTTACGGACTGGGATATTGCTGGCTGGCGTGGTAACCATGATTAAGACGTTAGTTAAATAATGTAAAAGACCTTTTCCCATAAGTTGATTTGATTCAGCTTATGGGAATTTTTTTGATCAAGAATTCATTTTGTAATCATGAATGAAATTTGACAATAAAAAAGGCGTGGTTCCAAAAATGAAATCACGCCTTTCGCTTTCACAAGCTAAAAGATGATCTAGTTGTGATGACGATTCTTGAGACCAGACAGGCCAAGGAGTCCAACAAGGGCAACTAATGATCCAGCAATTAATCCGGCACGGTGGGTAGCTTCATCGTTACCAGTTTGCGGTAAGGTAGCTTGCTTGTCCATGGAAGGTCAACCGTTGCGGTAAACCCAAGTGTTTTCACCGGCACTGGTTGAATAATAAGTTTTCGCTTTATCGTTGAAAACGATCCGGTATCCTGTACCATTTGAATGATAAGCAAGATAACTAAGTTTGGTAGTCAAGTTTTAGCTTGGCTGTTTTTTTAACCTCTAGTATGCACTGTGAGCATACCTGCATAACGTTAAAGTAATTTTCAAAGGCACCATTCGCCAATACAATAGCATTAATCAATCAGATGATGTGATGACAAAAATCCGGATTTTACTTGCTATGGAGTTTACTCAAAGGTCTACAATGGCCGCGAATTTTTTAGATAGGGAAGTGAAGCATATGAAATTCAAATGGCGTTGGTTAGTAACGATGTTGATCGTCGGTTTAATGGTGACGGGATCACTAGTCGGACTGGGACAATCCCGTTATGCGAAGGCGGCGACAAAAGGAAACCGGACTTTGATTATCTACTTCTCAATGTCTGGTACGACGAAGCAGGCGGCTCAACAAATTCAGAAATATACGGGAGCTGATATTGTTCGACTACAACGGGCCACCCCTTATCCAAAGGGCTATGATAATTATGCTAAAGTCGCAGATCGGGAACGGCGGCAAGGGACTCACCCCGCAATCAAGCGTAATCTACCGAATTTATCACGCTACGATACCGTTCTGATCGGTTTCCCAACCTGGTGGCAACAACCACCAATGGTGATCCACACCTTATTCGATGATTACGATTTCAGCGGAAAGACGATTATTCCATTTACAACGAGTATGAGTACCCCGATGAAGAATTCGATGTCAACAATGCGGCAGATTGGTCAAGCTGATGGGGCCACCGTAAAAAATGGTTTCCGCTACGATGACAACAACGCGGCATTGAAGAAGTTTTTGCGCAAGAATCACCTATTAAAGAGTCAACAATAATTCGTATTTGTGAAGGGTGGTGAAGAAATGACCAAGTTACTAATGAGTTTATTGATAATGTTCAGCACGCTTTTGGGACTAACTGCTACCCACTCTGTGCAGGCGGCGAGCAGTTCAACCACCACAACGGTGGATTACACCACTACCTACCGGGGACGACAATACCAAAAGCAAGCCTTAGTCTACTTACCTGCTGGTTATTCCAACCAACAACGTTACAACACCTTGTATTTAATGCACGGATCTACTGAATCGGCACGGGACTTTTACCGGGATGGCAATTTCAAAGCAGTGCTCGACCATGCCATTAGCAACGGTCAACTTAAACCATCCATCGTGATTTTCCCCACCTATTACCCGAGTCGGCGCTTTGTGACCAGTGATTATTACCGGGACAATCGCTTAAATCGGGCATTTGCAGAACACGAATTGATTGATGAGCTAGTGCCAGCTGTTGAGAGGCGGTTTAGTACCTATGGACAGGGAACAAGCAAGCGTAAGCTACGAGCCTCGCGACAACATCGGGCCTTTGGTGGCTTTTCCATGGGCGCAATCACCACTTGGTATGTTTTTGAGCACCAGTTAGATTACTTTGCTAGCTTCCTACCCGTTGCTGGCGATAGTTGGACAGTGGAAGACGATGGTGGGGCTAGTGCTACAGTGGCCACGGCCAAGCGATTGGCAATCGTTGTGCACGGTCAATCATTTTACATCTTTGCTGGCGTCGGTCGTGGTGATGGGACCATTAGCTCAATGACGTCGCAAATTCGAGCAATGTGGCGGTTACCACAATTTAATCATCAAAACTTGCAATACTACCAGGTTCCGGGCGGTTCGCATACTCCAGAAACGGTCGCACGTGCCGTTCAGCACTTTATTCCACAACTCTTTAATTAATAACCACGAAAGAAGGATGACCCTATGAAAAAAGTTTGGACAATTTTATCGACTGACGAATTAGCTGACGACGATGTTTGGATCGTTGGCTCCTCCTCGCGGGTTCGTGCAGTTCGCCAGCAATTAAAGTGGCTCGGAATGCCGTCACAACAATTACATGATGAACGTTTGACAATGTAAGAAGAGTTGCCTTGAAGTCAACTACAAGGTATAAAATAACCGAATTGAAAAGGAGACGATGCAACATGGCAAAAATCTTAATTGCGACTTATTCGTGGTCTGGACAAACCCAACGAGTCGCCGATCAAATTCATTCATTAGTGCCTGATGCAGCTGTTTTTAGCATTGAAGTAGCAGGTGATACTTTCGACTCTGATATGTACAAAACAGATGCGATTGCGACTCAACAAATTCAAAGGGGTCAGTATCCGGCGTTGATCAACCCGGTTCCAGATGGCTCAGCCTATGATTTGGTTCTGGTTGGGAGCCCGGTTTGGCGTGGCCGTCCGGCAACGCCGATTCATACTTTTTTAAAGAATCTCAATGGGTTTAAAGGGGCGGTGGCTTCCTTCTACACCGACGCCGGGTCCGCTGGTGATTATGAAACCGTCTTTAAAGAATGGGCTGACGGGTTAACCGTCTTACCAGGTCATGAAGGAAGTACTGGATTACAGGATTGGCTGAATCAACTTCAGCAAAAGATTTAAAGTAGGTGCCGGATGAATATCAAAGAAGTGAGTAAGCGACTCGGTATTCCGAAGGAGACCTTACGTTACTGGGAACATAATGGTTTAATTCCAACCGTTCCCCGAAACCAGAGCGGTTATCGCGATTATACCGAACGTGAAATTAAGTGGGCTCTATTCATTAAAGCCATGCGGAAGGCTGGAATGTCGATCGAGTCGTTAATTGAATTTGTGCGGCTCTATCATACAGAGCATGATAATTACTCCGCTCAAAAGGCCCTTATTCAGGATCAATACGATTCGTTAATGGCAAAACGGCACGAGCTTGATAAAACCCTCAGTTATCTGAAGTATAAATTAGATAATTTTGAAACCCACACGATTCCGTTTCTCGAAGAAGAAAGTTATTACGAGCAACGGAAAGGCAAATTAATGAATGATGATGGCAAAGATGATTGAAGATTAGCTGGAGAATGCCACGTATTCTCCAGCTTTTTGCTATAATTATCAAAGGATCATTATTGGAGGAGATTAAGATGAACAAAGAACGGTTAGCGGCATTTGCGGATGCCGTCCTCGCGATTATTATTACAATTCTTGTTTTGGAATTAGAGAAGCCAGCGCACCTGACTATTGAAGGTTTCCTCGACCTCTGGCCAAATTACTTGGCTTACGCCATTTCTTTCTTTTGGTTAGGAGCGATGTGGATTAACATGCACAACAGTTGGTACCGGGTCAAGCGGATTACCACCGGAACACTGTGGGCCACTTTAATTGTCCTATTTTTTTCATCATTATTTCCTTATGCAACGAGTATCGTCTCGACCAACTATAACAATAAGATGGCCCAAATTTTTTACGGAATTATCGTGCTCTTAATTACGTTTGCCAATGCTAATATGTACGCTTCGGTGGTCAAAGCGGATCAACGGGTCTCGCTGGGCGAATGGATCAAACAAGAACACCGTGGTTGGACTGTCCTTGATATCATCATTAAAGTGCTGGGCTTGATTCTTGCGGCAACCGTGTACCCACCGGCCATGCTGTATTCGGTGTTAATCACCTTGTTATTCCTCGTCATCCCAAACCAAGTTAAACATATGGAGCGGTAACATGTTTTCTCAAATGCAATACTTTATTGCCGTCGTGGACCAGCACAACTTTACCCGGGCGGCGGAACAATGTCATATTTCGCAATCAGCGATTTCTCAGCAGATTAAAGAATTGGAAACGACGATCGGCGTTCAATTATTAGACCGCCATGGTCGGAGCTTCGATGTGACGCCGGCTGGTCAATATTTTTACCAACACGCGCAAGCAATTGTGCAACAAACTAACCAGCTGGTTGAAGAAACCCAAAAGTTAGCTCAAGAACAAAAGGAACGCTATGTATTACGGCTTGGTTACTTAGCGAACTTTGGGACCCAAGAATTTTTGCAGGCCGTGGCCCAATTTTCAAAGCAGTATCCCGACGTGCGGGTGCAAATTACTAGCGGCATGCATGAGAAGCTGTTTGAGTTGTTACGCACGGACCAAATTGATTTAGATTTTGCGGATCAACGGCGGGCACTGTCAGATGAGTATCAAAATGAATTTTTGACCGAAACAGAGTTTACAGTGGTGGTACCGCAGGGACGCTATCTTGATAAGCAAAAGCTAACGACGGCAGAACTTGCTGACCTGCCATGCATTTTAGTTGTGGGCACCGCCCAAGAAGCCCAGGAAGAGCAGTATTATCGGGACGTGCTGGGTGTGCAAAGTAGCTTTTTGACCGCTACCACTTTTGACGAAGCCCAAATGATGGTGGCGGCTGGCCAGGGCTATTTAATTGCGAATGGCCGGACCCAGGGCCAGGTTAACCAGCAGATTAACCAAGTGCTTCCTTTGTATAATGGAGAAATGCCTTTACACCAAAGTTATTATGCTTACTGGAAACAAGATAATTCCGGTTATTATATCGAAAGTTTTGCCCAGATTTTAAAAGAACAGTTCAAATCGTAAATTATGAAAACATCCAAGAGTCAACTTTGATTCTTGGATGTTTTTTATAAGTTTAACTTATTAATCCGATCGGTGATTGAAATTGGAAAATGGGTTGCATAAACCTAAAATAAAACCATCGAAAGAATTTAATAACTAGTTAAGGAGATGGATGATAATGAGGAAAACTTGGTTGATTACAGGGATTTCTAGTGGCTTTGGAAAGGCGTTGACGACTCAATTATTAGCGAAGGGTGATACTGTGATTGGGACGGTGCGGACTGAAAAACCGGACATTCAAGAATTAAAAAAGCAGTACCCAGAGACATTAGACGTCCAACACCTAGATGTGACTAATGTAGATGAAATTCGTCAAGTAGTAGCTGATGCCCAGGCAAATCATGACCGGATTGATGTCTTAATTAACAATGCTGGTTATGGTCTCTTCGGGGCAGCCGAAGAATTAAGTGACCAGGATATTAATCAAATCCTGGCTACTGATTTGACCGGGTCCATTCAAATGATTCGGGCAGTGATTCCGGTAATGCGTCAACAAGGTGGCGGCCGTATTATCCAAATTTCTTCTTATGGTGGACAAGTCGCTTTCCCTGGTAATTCTCTTTACCATGCCGCCAAATTTGGCATTGAAGGTTTTTGCGAATCAGTGGCCCAGGAAGTGGTGCCATTTAACATTGGGGTGACCATTATTGAACCAGGTGGTGCCCGGACCGAATTCCGTTATGGGAGTGCTCATGTAGCAAACTTGATGCCAGAATATGATGATACGCCAACCCATGCCTTCTTGAAAATGCTTGATCCCACGAATGGATTAGCGCCTGGTGATCCTGATAAGATGGCGACCCGGATTATCGAAACTGTTGACCAAGACCCGGCACCATTACACGTGGTCTTAGGTTCACAAGCATTGTCAGCAACTATTGATCGTTTAACCAAGCGCTTAGCTGAATATCAAGGAGAAACTGATTTAGCTGCTTCCACTGATATTAAGGATTAAGAAAATAAGTAAGGAAGCTAGCTAGCTAGCGTTGTCTCATTACTAAATGATTATGATAGGACATATAGTAACGTTGGAAAACAAGGAGTTGAAAATAATGAAACAAAATGTAGTAGTTTTATTTGGTAGTGGAGCGATTGGTGAAGCAATTGCACGACGAGTTAGTGCGGGCAAGCAATTATTATTAGCTGATTATAATGAAGATAATTTGAAAAATGTCCAAAAGCGCCTTCAAGAAGCTGGCTTTAATGTTGATGCCATCAGAGCTGATCTTTCTTCGCGAGATTCAATTCAAGCAGTTGTTAAGAAAGCACAATCACTTGGTGAAATTCAACATTTGATCAATGCTGCGGGAGTCTCTCCTTCGCAAACGACTCCAGAACAGGTTTTAAAGGTTGATCTCTATGGGACCTCAGTATTGATTGAAGAGTTTGGTAAGGTGATGGCTGAAGGTGGCAGTGCAGTGATCATTTCATCTCAATCCGGTCATCGTCTACCTGCGTTAGGTACTGAAATTGATCAACAATTAGCAACAACGCCCACTGAGCAGTTATTAGACTTGGATGTCTTACAACCGGATGTGATTAAAGATTCTTTAGCCGCTTACCAATATGCTAAACGGCAAAATGTTCTTCGCGTGGCTGCTGAATCAGTGAAGTGGCAGGAACGTGGCGCACGAATTAATGTTATTTCACCAGGAATTATCATGACCCCATTGGCCCTTGATGAATTAAATGGGCCACGTGGCGCCGGTTATAAAAGGATGTTTGAATCCATGGTTACTAAGCGCCCAGGGACACCAGATGAAATTGGTGAATTAGCGGAATTCCTCTTGAGTGATAAGTCTGCCTTTATCACTGGAACTGATATTTTAATTGATGGTGGAGTGACTGCTCAGTATTGGTATGGTAACGTCAGTGAAGTGCGGGACTCCGGTAAAGCAAACTGAAATTTATCATTCTCGGAGATTGGGCATTAGCGTGGTCTCTTTTTTATCGCAACAATATCTTAAATCCCACTTAGTCGCTATCTGATAAGTAAAACTTATTTAGTTAACAAGTAACTGGAATTGGTTCGCTTCAACCTGCTAGCTATAATAAAGTCAATCAAGTAAAGGAAGAAATTAGGATGAGCGTCTTTGAGCAAATACGAAATGGTCAGGCATATAATATTAAGGATGAAGATTATCAGCGTGAAGTTCATGGTGAAATTAATCGTTCACGAGATCTTAACTTCTTGATTAATCAAACTCGACCAAGTGATACTGAACAATTGAACAAGTTAGAAGAACAACTGTTAACGGCTGGCAAGCCAGAAGGAACTTTCTTGACCCCACCATTTCAAATTGATTGCGCAAGTCGATTGTTTCTCGGTAAGAATGTGTTTGCTAATCATGGTTTAACAGTCATGTCGTTGGGGTCAATCACCATTGATGATGGGGTAATGATGGGACCAGAAGTGGCACTGTTAACGGTTAATCATGAACCAAAAAATATTCGGGTGGTGAAAGCTGCTGAAATCCATATCAAATCAAATGCATGGATTGGTGCCCGGGCGATTATTCTTCCAGGGGTTACCATCGGTGAAAATGCTATTGTTGGCTCAGGTGCAGTCGTAACTCATGATGTTCCAGATAATGCTGTTGTTGTTGGCAGTCCTGCCCGGGTGATTAAGACTTTAGATTGATAAGCAAAAGTAATTTAACTGATTACTAACAAGAATTGGTTTCTGCAAGTGTCCTAATTAAAATAATAATTGAAAGCTAAGCAAAAGGAGATCTTACGATGGCAACAAATAAGAATGCTCAGGAATATCACGAAAAAATGTTTCCTGGATATAAGTCAGACTTCTTAAGGACTGATCCAGAATTTATTGAACGCTTTGACAACTTTGCCTTTGATGAAGTCGTTAATCATGATGACGTTGATGATCGAACTCGGTTCATGTCAATTTTAGCGACGTTGCTGGGGTGTCAGGGAATTGATGAATTTAAGGCAATGCTTCCGGCAGCCCTTAATTTTGGTGTTAAACCAGTTGAGATCAAAGAGATTGTTTACCAAGCAGTTGCTTATTTAGGAATCGGACGGGTCTTTCCATTTTTGAAGGCTACTAATGAAGTCTTTGAAAAGCAGGGAATCAAGTTACCACTAGAAAAACAAGCAACCACAACGACTGAGGATCGTCTGGCAGCTGGACAACAGGCCCAAGTAGACATTTTCGGTGACGTGATGAAAGACTTTTGGAAATCTGGTGACCCTGAAAGTCAACACATTAACTACTGGTTAACTGACAATTGTTTTGGTGATTACTATACCCGTAAAGGCCTGAATTACACAGAACGTGAATTAATGACCTTCTGCTATTTGTCAGCCCAAGGTGGTGTGGAACCACAATTAATCTCACACGCGAAGGCTAATCTGCGTAATGGTAATGATAAACAATTTTTGATTAACATTATTTCACAAAACATTCCCTATATTGGTTATCCGCGCAGTTTAAATGCGTTACGGTGTGTCAATGAAGCTGCAAAGGCAATGGAGGAACAACATGACTGATCGCGATGAAATTATTGGTTTATACCGGAAAGAAAACGAAGCCATGGTTGCTAAAGATGTGGTGACTTTAAACCGCATTTTAGCGCCATCGATGAAATTACAGCACATGACAGGCTATGTTCAACCCAAAATGGAATGGATTGACCAAATCCAAAATGGTGAAATGAAGTATTTCTCTTCTACTGAAGAAAATATTACCGACATCAAAATTGATGGTGATCGGGCAAGATTGACTGGTCAAAATCGGGTTAAAGCTAGTGTATGGGGGAGTGGAGTTTCAACTTGGCCCCTGCAGATGAAAATGGAATTTGCCAAGGATAATGGCCATTGGATCATTACGAATCAAATTGCCAGCATGTATTAATAATGAGGAGGAATTAACAATGAAAAATGTCTTAATTATTGGCGCTACCGGAACTCTTGGAACTGCGGCTACCCAAGCGATTTTGGCAGGAACGGATGATCAGCTAACTTTGTTTGCACGGTCCGCGAACCGGATCAACGTTACTGATCCAGATCGGGAAAAGGTGATCTCAGGGAATGTGATGAACGACGCTGATTTAGACGCAGTTTTAGCAGGACAGGATGCGGTTTTTGCAGCTTTAAGTGGTAACCTGGGGGCGTTTGCGGAAAAAATCGTGACTGCGATGAACCGTAACGGCGTAAAGCGGCTAGTTTTCATTACTTCAATGGGAATTTACAACGAAATTCCTGCTTCAATTGGAGCTAGTGGGAACCTGCAAAACAATCCGATATTACGGTCATACCGCGAAGCGGCAGATGTGATTGAAGCCTCAGGCCTCGATTACACAATTATTCGTCCCGGCTGGTTTGCTGGTGGACCGGTTAATTATGAGGTCACCCACAAGGGAGAACCATTTGGGGGTCACGATGTCTCAGTCAGTTCCATTGCTGATTTAGTCAAGCGGTTGGTGGATGATGACCAACTTTACGTGCATGACAGTGTCGGCATTAATACTCCGCAAAATTAATCTTTTATGACACTTGACTTTGAGTGCACTAGAAGGTTTATATTATGAGCGATAAATTTTTGCAAAGGAGCGAGATTGATGAAAGCAGCTGTATTTATGGAACCGGGCAAGATGGAGGTTCACGAAGTTGAAAAGCCAACGATTCAAAAGCCAACTGACGCGATTTTAAAGATCGTCCGGGCTTGTGTCTGTGGATCTGATTTATGGTGGTACCGGGGAATTGCTGACCGTGAACATGGATCATTAGTTGGTCACGAAGCAATCGGAATTGTCGAAGAAGTCGGCGCAGACGTTAAGGACGTCAAGCCCGGTGACTTCGTCATTGCCCCATTTACCCACGGGTGTGGTCATTGTGCCGCTTGTTTGGCCGGCTTTGATGGTAATTGTATGAACCAAGAAGCTGGTGGTAATGGTGGTTACCAAGGTGAATACTTACGGTTCACCAATGCCAACTGGGCCTTGGTCAAAATTCCTGGTCAACCAAGTGACTACTCTGATGAACAGTTAAATGACCTCCTGACGTTAGCAGATGTTATGGCGACTGGCTACCATGCAGCCGCCAGTGCTGAAGTTAAAGAAGGTGACACGGTAGCTGTCATTGGTGATGGTGCCGTCGGCCTGTGTGGGGTGATTGGTGCTAAACTACGGGGCGCTAAGCGGATTATTTCCCTGAGCCACCACGAAGACCGTGCCAAACTAGCCAAGGAATTCGGTGCTACTGACATCGTTGCTGAACGTGGTGACGATGCGGTCAAGAAAGTAATGGAATTGACTGATGGCAATGGTGTTGACGCGGTTCTCGAATGTGTCGGTGCCGTTTCAGCGATTGAACAAGCTGGTCAATTGGCCCGGCCAGGTGCCATTGTTGGTCGGGTTGGGGTTCCCCAAACTGAACCATCATCCAACACCCTGTTCTGGAAGAACATTGGCCTGCGTGGTGGAATTGCTTCAGTCACGACCTATGACCGTCAAGTTCTTTTGGACGCAGTTTTAAAGGGAGAAATTCATCCAGGTCACGTCTTCACGAAGCGCTTCAACTTAGATGACATCCAACAGGCTTATGAGGCCATGGATAAGCGGGAAGCAATTAAGTCGCTCGTGATTGTTAGTGAATAATGGTGGAAATACCATCGTGGATTAGTTTAATTAGCTAAAGAAGGTGCCAAACGGGCACCTTCTTTATTTTGATTATAAAACCATGAGAATATCCATTGACAAATTAAAAATTAGTGAGTATTATAATGGAAAATTAATCACAAACAAAAACAGAGCACAGGAACTGATGGTTAATTGCTGGCAGCAGAGACTTCGCGGATGGTGAAAGCGGGGCGCGGGATTAATTATCGAATCACCTGGAAGTTGGTGGCTGAAATCAGTAGGCCAACCTGGGTTATCGCCCATTATCCTGATCACAGATTTATGTCTGGATAAGGTGGAGAATTATTTCTCCATGAAAAAAGGTGGTACCACGGTTCAATCGTCCTTTGAGTATTGATGATACTTAGAGGACGTTTTTTGTTTGCAAGCTAATTTGATGAAGCAATTATGTTTTTGAGGAGGAATGATTATGTATAAATTTTCCAAACGAGTTCCTGCTGACGGTACAGACGCAGTTGGCGCAATCTTAAAGGCTGCCGCAGATCCTCAAGTAATTTCATTTGCTGGCGGTTTGCCAGCTCCAGAACTGTTCCCAGTAGCAGAAATGCAGGCGGCCGTTGATCGGGCATTTGAAAAACATGGTCGTGAGCTGATGCAATACGGGGCGGCCAAAGGGGTCACCGAATTGCGTGAACTGATTGCTCAATATGTGAAGGAAAAGGAGAACGTTGACGTCAGTGTAGAAAATGTCTTGGTCACGACCGGTTCCGAGCAGGTATTAGACCTGGTTGCTAAAGCCTTTGTTGACGAGGGTGATACTGTATTGATGGAACAACCAACTTACCTGTGTGCGGTAGACGTCTTTAAGTCCTTCGGAGCTAACTTTGTGGGTGTTGAAATGGATGATGATGGGATGGACATGGCTGATTTGGAAGCTAAATTAAAGGCTCATCCAGAGGCCAAGTTAATCTACACCGTCCCGAATTTCCAAAACCCGACTGGACGAACGATGACGGCAGAACGTCGACAAAAGTTAGTAGAACTGGCGGCTAAGTATGACGTCTATGTCTTAGAAGATAATCCCTATGGTCAAATTCGGTTTGCTGGCGAACAGGTCCCAGCGTTGAAGTCATATGATCAATCCGGACATGTCTTCTATATGGGGACCTTCTCCAAGATCCTGGCCCCTGGTTTCCGGATCGGTTGGGTGGTGGCTGATGAACAAGTCATCGACAAGTTAACGGTTCTCAAACAGTCTGCTGACCTGCATACTGATAACCTCGCCCAATATGCGGTTCCAGAATTCTTTGCTGCTAACGATGTGGACGCGCATGTTAAAAAGATCAGCGACCTGTATGGGAAACGCAAAGATTTAATGTTGACGGGGATCAAGAAATACTTCCCAGATAATGTGAAGTACACGAATCCCGAAGGTGGGATGTTCCTGTGGGTTGAAGTCCCAGGTGTTGATGATACGGTTGCCCTCTTTAAGGAATGTTTGAAACATAATGTCGCCTTTGTGCCTGGCGATCCATTCTTTGCAGGGGCAACGCAACCAGGGACCTTCCGACTCAACTACTCTAACATGGAGGAAGATAAGATCGAACAAGGGCTGAAAAAACTTGGTGCAGCGTTAAAAGCAGCGACTGCCAAGTAATAATTGAATAAACAAGAACGACCCAGAAAGTTGATTAATCAACACTCTGGGTCGTTTATTTATTCATGCTAATTAGTTGGGTCCGGCCACTCCTGACTGAGGCTTTTTAAAATCGGTTGGACGAATTTCCGGTCTTCAATTCGGTAAGCAGCAAAGAATTCCATGGTGGCACTTTCATCCGTAATTGGAATTTTCTTGCGGTCCTCAGTATTGGCCTCTTCGTGACCAGTAACGTCCGTGATATTGGTGGTAAAGTAGGGGAAATTCGAATACTGGGTAATTTCCTGTAAGGCCGTCATTTCGGACTGGTAGAGGAATTTGGCGTCCGGAATGTGTTCCTGGATGACTTGGTTCCAGGGGCCAATGTCACTGAGAACGACAAAACTCAGCCCGGCAAGTTCCTTGAAAGTGATCTGTTGTTGGTTGGCTTGATAAGTAAATTGGTCAAGGTTGACTTCCAGGTGCTCTTTACCCACAAATAAAGATTCAATTTCATCGGTCTGGAGTTCTTGCTGAGTCAAAACAATCGTGGCTTGCCGGTTATTTAGCAAGTCGCTGACCTGGTCGGCGGTGGTGAGCTCCTCTACTGAGGCGGTTTTAAGGTGTGGCAAGGTTAAATTTTGGGCTAGCAACAAGGGACCAGGAGCGGTACTGGTAATGGTAATCACCCGTTGACTAGTCGCAAAGTTTTGGACACGTTCCACCAGTTGTTGGTTGTCTTGTAAAAGCTGGGCGGCCCCTTCAGCGGCCATTTGTCCAGCCTTAGTCAGGGTAATTCGGTTTGGTTGTCGATCAAAAAGTTGGACACCAAACTCGTTCTCTAACTTCTGTAGCCCCCGGGTGATGGTTGGTTGGGTCATCATCAGTTTTTCCGCAGTCTTGGTTAAGGTCCCGCATTCTGCAAAGGTGGCGAGTTCTTCCAAAAGGTAATTTTCAATCATCTTACTCACTCCTTTTAGAGTATTCATTAATTGTATGCTACCATGACCACTTAGTATTTTTCAATTGGCGTTGAGCACGTTAACATAAAGACAATCAAATTAATCAATTACTTGACCAGGAAAGGATGATTCAAATGTCAAATGTTAATGTACCTACAGTAAAGTTAAACAACGGGATTGAAATGCCAACGCTCGGCTTCGGTGTTTTCCAAGTGCCAGACTTAAGTCAAGCTGAACAGGCGGTTACGGACGCTTTGGAAACCGGTTACCGGCTGATCGATACGGCTGCCGCATATCAAAATGAAGAAGCGGTTGGTAAGGCAATTAAAAACAGTAGTGTGAACCGTGAAGACATTTTTGTAACGTCAAAGTTATGGGTTTCAGATTTTAATTACAATCGTGCTAAAGCCGGCATTGATGCTTCATTACAAAAGTTAGGTCTCGACTACATGGACTTATACTTGCTTCACCAACCATATGGTGACACGATGGGTGCTTGGCGCGCCCTTCAAGAAGCCCAAAAAGAAGGCAAAATTCGGGCAATTGGGGTTTCCAACTTTTACGCTGACCAACTTAAGGATCTTGAATTGACGATGCCAGTTAAGCCGGCGGTTAACCAAATCGAAGTGAACCCATGGTACCAACAAGACCGGGAAGTGCAATTTGCTCAAGGTGAAGACATTCGCGTAGAAGCCTGGGCACCATTTGCTGAAGGTAAGCATGACATCTTTACTAACGAAACGATTGCTGCCATTGCTGAAAAGTATGGTAAGTCGAACGGGCAAGTAATTTTGCGTTGGCTCTTGCAACGCGGCATTACGGTAATTCCAAAGTCAGTTCACAAGAATCGGATGGCTGAAAACATCGATGTCTTTGATTTTGAACTGAGTGATGACGATATGAAGAAGATGGCAAGTTTAGACCGGAACGAAAGCCAATTTTTTGACCACCGTGACCCAGTCACAATTGAACAAATCTTCGGTTCGAGCTTGAAGGCAATACAAAACGACGAAAACTAGGAGGCACGTAAAATGGCAAACATTCCAACTTTTAAACTCAACGATGGCAACGAAATTCCGTCCTTTGGTTTTGGAACTTTCCAAATTCCTGCGGATGGTTCCACTTATGAAGCGGTTAAAAAGGCCCTGGCGGCTGGCTACCGGCACATTGATACTGCGGTTGCCTATTTCAATGAACAAGAAGTCGGCAAGGCAATTAAGGATAGCGGCATTCCGCGCGACCAAGTTTGGGTTACTAGCAAGATGTGGTTACAGGACTACAAATATGAAGACGCTAAAAAGTCCATTGCAACCTCACTGCAAAAGTTAGGCCTTGATTATATCGACCTGTATTTGATTCACCAACCATACGGTCCAGTAGATGAAGCTTGGCAAGCAATGGAAGAGGCGCAAGCGGCTGGCCAAATCCGGTCGATTGGGGTTTCCAACATGTCTGCCAAAATCTGGAACAAATGGGTACCGAACTTTAAGGTCAAGCCGGCCGTTAACCAAGTGGAATTCAATCCTTACTTCCAACAAAAGGAGTTACGGCAAGTTCTGACGGAAACGCAAACGACCCTGGAAGCGTGGGCACCATTGGGTGAAGGAAATAAGGATTTATTGAACGAACCGCTGTTGAATGACCTGGCTAATAAGTATGGCAAGGACGTTGGCCAAATTATCTTGCGTTTTGAACACCAAGAAGGCGTGATCATCTTTCCAAAGTCAGTTCATGAAGCACGGATTAAGTCCAACCAAGAAATTTTTGACTTTGAATTAACTTCTGCAGAAATGGATGCTATCCGGGCCCTCGATAAGGGCAAGGGCATGCATGATCCGGACGCTCCTGGTGTCGGCGAATCATTGCTCAAGGCTTACGATATTCATGCCAACAACTAAACCGAGGAGGTAACAAAATGAAGTACACAATTTTAGCAGCAACTGGCCAAATTGGTCGGTTAAGCGCCCAATATATACTTGATCACACTGACGCTGACGTCACTTTATTTGGTCACCAGGCAACTAGCCGCCTAAGTGATTTTGCGAGTGACCGGGTTCAACTAGTCGATGGTGACTTAACAAATGTCGATGATGTAAGAGGTGCCGTTCATGGTGCAGATGGCGTTTTCGTGGCATTTGTGGTGACTCCTGACATCGCGCAAGTTTTGGTTGACGCGCTGGATGCGGAAAAGGTTGATCGTTTGGTAGTGATGTCAGTCCCTGATTTGTATCAAGAAGTCAGTGGACCATTCCAAGAATGGTACCGTGCCAACACGGGCTTAACTTGGCAAACACCATTAGTTAAAGCTGCAGAGATTATTGAAGCCTCTGATTTGGATTACGTTATTTTGCGGACCACTTGGCTTTACAATGATGCAAGCAAATTAGCCGTTGACGTTAGTGAAAAGGGTCAACCATTCAAGGATGCCCAAATTTCCCGAGAGGCCGTTGCCAAGTTTGCCGCTGATTTATTGACCGGTGACCAGGATTATCACCATGCCAACCTTGGTATTGGTGAACCAGGGACGGAATGGGCAAAACCGAGTTTCTACTAAACTTGTCAAATTTAACATGAATCATCCCAAATAAAGTAAAACCGCTTGGTAGCCAGTAATGGTTATCAAGCGGTTTTTGTGTTGATAATGATCATTAAGCAGTCAGTGCGCTTTTCCAGCGGTGACTAAGAAGGTATTCGACGAACTTGAGGACGGCAGCGCAAACGAGGGTTAAACCAACTGCCAAAAGCGTTCCCCACAGTAGTGGTACAACTTGTTGGGTTTGCAAGCCTTCGAACAACAGCTGGCCTAAGCCACCAGCATTGATTGTGGCGGCAATCGTGGCAATTCCAATCATTGACGCAAGGGCAACTTGCAAGCCACTAAAGATTGCCGGAACTGCTAATGGTAATTGCACCTTAAAGAAGATCTGCCGGTTGGTCATGCCCATGCCACGGGCGACTTCGATCAAGCTCGGGTCGATTTCCTGGATTCCAGTGATGAAGGTCCGGAGGAGAACATACTCACAGTAGATGGTGAGTGTAATAATAGCTGTTTTCATCCCTAATCCGGAAATGGGGAGCAGGAGGACGAAGAGGGCAAAGCTGGGGACGGAGTAAAGTAGTGAAAAGAAGTAAACAAGCCCGTTGAGCCATTTACGTTGATGCATAAAAATGAGGATCAGGACAATCGTGATGACCATGGCGATGCCTAACGCAGTGAAGACCATTTCGAGATGTTGCTGGACATCCTGGAGCATCACGGGATAATTTTCATTCCAATATTTAATCATGATATTGCCCCCATAATGCTTGGTTCTGGTGACCAGTTGCCAGAAGCTGCTTGACGAAGTCAGTGGCCGGTACCTGCATGATTTCGTCTGGCGTGGCGAACTGTTCGATTTTTCCATTATGCATGATCATGACTCGCTGGCCTAGATAAAAGGCTTCGTTTAGATCATGAGTAACGAACATGAAGGTTTTATCAGCTAAGGAACTGTGAATTCGTTTGATTTCCTTTTGCAATTCTAACCGAGTGAGTGCATCCAAAGCACCAAATGGTTCGTCAAAGAGGACGTAAGGTGGGTTAGCGGCAAGGGCCCGCGCTACACCAACCCGTTGTTGCTGCCCTCCGGAAAGCTGACTCGGGTAACGGTTAGCATATTCAGCAGGGTTTAACTGAACGAGCTTGAGTAATTCGGTGACTCGTTCATCAATTTGTCCTTGCTGCCAGCCTAACATTTTTGGTGCTACAGCAAGGTTTTCCTTGATGGTCATGTGAGGAAAGAGGCCAATTTGTTGAACCACATAGCCCATATGACGGCGGAGTTTGACGATATCAAGATCCCTTAATAACTGACCGTTGATCATGATTTCCCCACTGTCGGGTTGTAATAAGCCGTTGATCATTTTCAAGGTCGTGGTTTTTCCAGAACCGGAGGAGCCGAGAATCGTGACGAATTCGCCCTGGTTAACCGTGAAATTTAGATCAGGAATAACGGTGTGCCCATTGAAACTTTTGGTAACGTGATTAAATTGAATCGCTGGTTTGCTCATGACGGCGGACCCTCCTAATTAAAATATCAAAGCTAATTATGGCGAAGAGTGAGAGTAATGCGACACTCACCCCACCAATGATGACATAACTCATTTCATATAGTCCCAGACCGGTAAAGATCAGGGTTCCTAAGCCCCCTGCACCAATGTAGGTCGCAAGGGTGGCACTGGCAATAATCTCAACTAATGCTAGCTTAATTCCATTCAGAATATAGGGCAGGGCAAGGGGGACTTCAATTCGCTTCCGTAACTGGCGTTGGTCCATCCCCAATGCGGTCCCGACTTCTTTGTAGAGCGGACTGACTTCATTGAACCCCAAAATGGTATTGATTAAAAGTGGTGGAATTGCCAACACCACGAGGGCGATCAGGGCGGGCAATAACCCGGTTCCAAGAAACGGAATCAGGAGGAACAACAGCGCTAAGCTCGGAATTATTCGGAGCATTTGGGCAAAGCTGGTGCAGATCGTTGCAACAGTTTTTGATTTAGAACCGAGATAGCCTAATGGCAAAGCAATCACCATGGCAATGGCTAAAGTGAGGAAACTAAGGTAAATCTGTTGCCACACGTAGTGCCAATACTGGAGACTATCCGTTTGAAAATAATGGATAATTTGCGAAAACAATTTTGCGTCCTCCTCTTTTGAGCTCGCGCATCGAGATTAGTCAAAAATCACAAAGAAACCGAGATTGCTCTCAGTTTCTTGAAACTACTTCATGTTCTTGTTGTACCAATTCCGGGCCACTGTTTTGTAGTTTTGCCCATCAACGTCAACTTTCTTATTTAGTTGCGTTAATTCCTTAGTGGTCAACTTAGCATCAACTTTATTTAAAGTCTTTTCCATTTTTGGATGACTCTTGGCGGCCTTCTTATTAAGCAATGGTACCAGATTATATGGTGGCCATAAGTTCTTGTCATCTTTTAAGACCTGGTATTTGTTGGTAGCTAATTGTCCATCGGTTGTGTAGACTGGGGCTACATCACCCTTACCTTGTGCTAAAATTTTATATTTGAGACTATCATCATAATCTTTGGAGGACTTGAAATTGAACTTCCCATACTTTTTGTTCATCCCCGGGAGGCCATCAGATCGTTTGTCGAATTCACCTTGTGATACAAACCGCACTTTTTTAGCACTCTTTTGTAAATCACTGAGGGATTTGATATTGTATTTTTTCGCAACGCTGGTACGGATTCCAATTGCTTGACGATTATCGCCAGGAGCGTAGTTAAATGTTACTAGACCATCCTTTTTAACCCCGTTGCTGGCTATTTTAGCCATTTGAGCCGAAGTTTTACCACTGCCGTTTTTCTTAAGGTAGGCCTCCACGATTGTTCCAGTGTATTCGGGATAAACATCAATTTGCCCGGTTTGGACGGCCTTGTAAACGACGGAGTTTGAAATGTTTTGCTTCCGGGTGACCTTGTAACCAGCATGTTCGAGGGCAATGGCATAAATTTCACTGACGGTTTTACTTTCGGTAAAACTTTTAGACCCCACGATAATTGGTTTATTGCTATTTGCACTGGCCAGTGATGGAATTGTAAAACTGATAAGTAGTACCATTGCACTTACCAACGAAGCAAGCTTGAATTTTTCGAGCTTCAATTATGGTTCCTCCTTGCTGTAACTTTAAAAGTTATATTTCGTGTGTTAATATATACCCATCAACACAACTTCGTCAATCATAAATCAATAAAAGCTGATTTTAAATAAGAGACTATGGACTAGAAAGGATTGATGGAAATGCGGGTGTCAACTCGTTTTAGTGATAGCATCCATACGTTGGCCTATATAGAAATTTGTCGAGGCAAAGTGCCGTTAACAAGTGAGAATATTGCCGAGAGTATTGAGACATCGCCGGTGGTAGTTCGCCGCTTAATGAGTAAGTTACGGGCGGCAAAAATTATTACTACTGTTCACGGGACGGCAGACCCTAAGTTGACACGGGAGCCCAGCAAGATTACTCTCTACGACATTTATCTAGCGGTGGAAGGCGATCAGCCACTGTTCAATGTTGACAAAAAAACCAATCCTGAATGTATTGTTGGTGGAAATATTCAGCCGGTATTAACTGAATTTTACCACGCTGCAGATGTGGCGGCGAAGGGGAGATTAAACCAATTTACTTTGCAGGATGTCTTAGACAGTATTGGCGTCCGGCTGGCCAAAAATGCACAAGGAATTTAATAATTTGAAAGTGATCATAAAGTCAGAATGTGTCACCTAATTAGTTACAAGCGATCACATTTACGCAGTATTAAAACATTCAAATCTTTTTGAGTTTGTCTTCAGTCCGCATGGATCCACATGTGGACTTTTTATTTTTCGTTGAATGACGGGAGTCCATTTGTGGGCTTCCGTTTTTTATTTCATTCGATGAATTATGAAGGAGGAATGATGATGAAAAAGTAATCTTGCAAATCATAAATTAACAGGATAAAATAACCATATTATGAAATTTTCTTACAAATTGAGTGACGCCATTCACTTGCTTAGTTACCTATATATTTACAAAGATGGCGACCTTTCCAGTCGGGCAATCGCTAATAGTATCGAATCAAACCCGAGCGTTGTGCGTCAATTGATGTCTGATTTACGGAATGCGGGGTTAATCAAAACACATAAGGGGGCTGCAAAACCAGAATTAGCCAAAGATTTGGCAGACATCTCAATGTTAGAGGTCTTTAATGCGATCAACATGGACCATGTTTTAATTCATGTTGATCCAAAAACCAACCCCGAATGTATTGTTGGTGGTAATATCCAGCAGACATTAGAAAAATACTACGCGCAAATTCAAACGCAAGCATTTGAAAAGATGCGGACAATTACGCTGGCTGATGTCGTGAATGACATTTTGACTAACCAGAGTGTGCGTTAGGATTAAAGCATAAAGATCAGGCTTTTGCCTGGTCTTTTTTAGCCAATGTTAAGAAAACGCTATCACCAAGGAGTGCTATAATGAGGTTACTAAAAATAAGGAGATGTTGAAAATGGCACTCAATTTTCCGGCTTATAACCAAACGGAAATTCTTGATTTCTTGAAAGCACAAGTAACCGATGGGACGGTCGTGACTGATCCTGAAAAGGTTGATGAACATTCCTACAGCAAGCAATTAGCTGGGCAACATGGTCCGGCGCTGGCGTTCATTGAAGCTGGATCGATCGCTGATGTGCAAGGGGTAATGAAAGCAGCTCGCCGTTTTCATATTCCAGTCGTCACCCAAAACCGCTTTACGAGTACTGTGATTGGTGCCGATGCGGTTGATGGCGCCTTCATTCTCTCAACAGCGAAAATGGATCAGATCCTGGAGTTAAACACTGAGGACGCATATGCAGTGGTCCAACCTGGGGTGATTAATAATGATTTAGACCAAGCAGCTCGTCAACATGGCCTCTTTTATGCTCCTGACCCGGCTTCCAAGAAAATGTCAGGAATTGGTGGGAATGTTGCCACGAACGCTGGTGGTTTAAGCGGTGTTCGTTATGGGTCCACGCGGGATAATGTTTTAGGACTGAAGGTAGTCCTGGCTGATGGCAAGGTCCTGGATCTGGGTGGTAAGACCACCAAGCAGGCCTTTGGCTATGATCTCACGCAATTGTTTGTTGGTTCTGAAGGAACACTGGTTGTCATTGTCGAAATCACGGTCAAACTGATGCCACTGCCTTTGGGTGATTCACTGATGGGCCTGGCCTTCTTTAAGAATATGGAAACTTTGGCTAAGGCCACGACAGAGTTGCGGATGTCCGGGATTTACCCGGCAATGTTGGAAGCCATGGACGCGAATACACTGCGGGCGCTCGATGAATACCGCCATACCTCATTAGCTGGTGAAAATAGTGCGGCCCTCATTTTCCGGGTGGATTCGATTTCGCCAGAAGGACGGCAGATTGTTGACCAGATTATGGATAAGTACGGTGCGGAAAATATTCGGCTCGCCACTGATGAAAAGCAACAGGAAGAAATTATTAGTCTCAGACAAGACATGTTGCCAGCCATCTTTACTGGTCGCAGTGCTGTGATGGAAGATATGGCGGCGCCAACCTCGAAGATGGCCGAACTGGTTGCCTATATTCAGCAATTAAGTGCTGAACATGATGACCTCCAGATTTTTACTGCGGGCCATGCTGGCGATGGTAACTTGCATCCAACTGTTACGTGGAGTAAGGACGTTACTGAGACGCCCGAGAGTGTCAATGAAGTTCTTCAAGCAATGTTCAAGAAGGCTCTCGAACTCGATGGGACCATCTCTGGAGAACACGCCGTTGGAATGCTCAAAAACCAGTGGAATAATGTCGAATTGGGTGAAGAAGTTGATTGGGTTCAACACCAGATTAAGGCTTTGTTTGACCCAATGAACTTGTTAAACCCGAAACGCAAGATTGATTAAGGAGGGTATCAAGAAACGATTCGGACTTAGTCGACAAAAAATTTGTCGATAATCCCTGTACCGATCCAAAGGGGACAAAATTGTCACTAGCGGTCGTTAAAGTGCCTACTTCACAAATCATCACTTACTCCTTATATTGTAAGCAGCAATTCAATAAAGGAGTTTAAAGTCAGATGAGTAAGGATTACCAATTTTTGAAGCCGTATCAGTTCACTAACGGGGTGACACTACCAAACCGAATCGTTATGGCTCCGGTAACAACCCAGTCGAGTTTTTTTGATGGGACAGTTTCAGATGAAGAAGTGAAATTTTACAAAATGCGGTCTGGCGTCGGGATGGTAATTGTCGAAGTGGCAAATATCAACAAAGATGGCAAGGGATTTGAAGGAGAATTATCAGTTGCCGATGACCGGTTTATTCCTGGCCTGCGGAAGTTAGCGAACGCAGTTCATTCCAAGGGCTCAAAGGCGGTTCTCCAAATTTTTGATGCCGGTCGCAAAACTAGTCGACAAATTTTACGTGGTGATCAGCCACGCAGTGCGAGCGCGGTGGCTCCACATCGAAACCCTGATGAAGTCCCTCGAGCATTGACTGAACAGGAGGTTGAACAGGTCATTCGTGACTTTGGTGCCGCCTCCGTTCGGGCAATCAAGGCCGGCTTTGATGGTGTCGAAATTCACGGGGCTAATACATACCTTCTCCAACAATTTTTCTCTCCGCATAGTAATCAACGTACTGATCGCTGGGGTGGTGATGTTTACCAACGAATGAATTTTGCTAAAGCAGTGATTAAAGAAGTACGTCGGGTAGTAGACGCAAACGCAGCTCGCCCATTTCTCGTTGGTTATAGATTTTCACCAGAAGAACTGTCCGATCCCGGAATTCGGATTGGTGATACACTTAAGCTTGTTGACATGTTGAGTGATCAACCGGTGGACTACTTACACACTTCATTGGGTGACCGCAAGCGTTCTTCATTATTGGATCCGGATGATCAGGAATCCCTTAATCATAAAATTTTAAAAGTGATTGCGGATCGGAAACCACTGATTGAAGTGGGAAATATTCAATCGCCCGCCGATGCTGAAGCGGCCCTTAACGATGGGGCAGCCTTAGCGGCAATGGGACGTGAATTATTGCGGGAACCAAACTGGATCGAGAAGGTGCAGGCGGATGACGAGAAAACAATTCGCTATGTACTATCACCAACAGATATGGATCTAGTTGGGTTGCCTGGTGGTCTGCAGACGGAATTACGAACGGGCTTTCTTAATGCAATGAATTTTAGTGATCAGCAAACTGCAGATTTTCGCCATCAATTTGGCCAAATGGAGGGCTTTGGTGGCTAAGGAGAAGGAGGTTAATTGTGCGCAAAATTTATCATATTGCCGTGGAAGCAACCTTAGATGTGATTGGCGGTAAATGGAAGCCAATCATCCTATGTCACCTTGGTCAGGGAACACTCCGTACTGGAGAACTGGCGCGACTAATTCCGAATGTCTCACAACGAGTTTTGACACGTCAGTTACGTGAGTTGGAAGCTGACCGCATTGTTCAACGGCGGGTGTATAAGCAGGTTCCGCCGAAAGTTGAGTATTCGTTGACTGACGAAGGGCGGAGCTTACGAGACATCCTGATTGCCATGTCCGAGTGGGGTGAAAACCGGGTTCAAGAAGCTCAAGAGCAGGGGAAGGACGTCAAAATTCTCAATCACAACCAAGCTGGTTTTCATCAAATGTAAATTAACGTGTAAAATCGCCGTTATTTTTCGCTGAGATGTGAAAGATAGGGGCGATTTTTTAATTGGCTAGCATACGAATTATGCATACTATCATACCCATTAAGTAATTTTTTATTAGTGGTATCTTCCATATAATAAAACCATCAAGAAATGGAAATCAGAAAAGAGGTCGTTAACATGTTGAATCAATTAATTGGCTTGGCTGTCTTGATCGGCGTTCTGGTTATCTTACCACTCGCCCCACGGAATTAAGGTTGTAAACTACTTGCCTTGCAGTGAACTACAAGGATTAGGATATGGGCGAAAATATGAAGTTTCATTGAGGTGATAGGTTATGGAAAAGTTTAAGTTGAACAATGATGTTGAAATGCCAAAGGCTGGTTTAGGGACCTTTCGGATGTCATCAGCTGCAGCCCAACAGGCGGTTGAAGACGCGATTGCGGCTGGTTATCAATTAATCGACACTGCCGAAGGGTATTACAACGAAGATGGTGTTGGTCGTGGTATTCGTAACTCCGGCGTTGATCGTAAGAAGCTCTTTGTCAGCACGAAGCTTTGGACAACTTCATATACTGATTTGGATGCGGTCGATAAGGCACTGGACCGGTTGGGCTTAGACTACATCGACCTGCTGTTTATTCATCAACCGAGTGGTGATTGGAAGACGGCCTACCGGACTTTAGAAAAGGCCTACCGTGCTGGTAAGATTCGCGCGATTGGGATCTCAAACTTTGACCGGCGTGATTCTTTATTGAAGGAAGTATTAGACTTTGCGGAAATTAAGCCCCAAGTTTTACAAGCTGAAGCCCACCCGTACTTCCCACAAACTGCTGCTCGTGAAATCTTGAAGCCGTATGGCACCCGTTTAATGGCTTGGTACCCACTTGGTTCTGGTGACAGTTCTTTAATGAATGAACCAATCTTTACCAAATTGGCAGACAAGTACCACAAGTCCAACGCGCAAATTATTCTCCGTTGGCACACCCAGATGGGCTTTATTGTGATTCCTGGGTCGACGAATCCACAACACATTAAGGACAACATTGATATCTTTGACTTTACTTTGACAGATGACGAAATGGCTGAGATCGCCAAGGTTAACAAGAATCGTCGTTACTACTAAACAATTTTTGGAGGTTTAAATTATGAAGTTAGCAATTTTAGCGGCTAACGGGCAAATCGCCCGGCTCGTTGAAGACCGGATTTTAAATGAAGATCAATTTAAGGATGTTGAATTAACGTTAATGCTGCGCAACACCAATCGACTAGCCAACCTGAAGAATACCCCCCGGGTTACCTTAGTCGAAGGGGATCTGAACAATCCTGCCGATGTTGAAAAGGCGATTGAAGGGCAAGACATGGTTTTCAATGCGGTCATTGATCATGATGATGGTCAAAACCGGCCAACTCACAATATTATCAACGCGATGAAGAAGGACGGCGTGGATCGTTTGATTTTAACCAACTTGTTGGGGATTTACGATGAAGTGCCAGGCGCCTTTGGTAAGTGGAATCGGGACATGTGTTTCGGTGGCACAGTTAGTGACACTGATGCGCCAGTAGTTTCCGATCGCTTGGCCGCAGAATCTGGCCTTGATTACACGACCCTGCGTTTGCCATGGTTGAACGACCGGGATGAAATCAAGTACACGATCACGCACAAGGGTGACGAATTCGTCGGGGTATCTGGTTCCCGGAAGAGTATTGCTGACGTGGTTTTGAAGATCGTGGCAGATCCAACCTTTGGTAGTCGTGATAGTTTGGGCATCGCTGATCCGGATACTCAGGGCAGCGACCGTCCGGTTTATTAATTAACGTCATTTTGGGGACTCTTTAATGAGCCCTTTTTCATTGAAAGGAATGAATAACGAAATGGATACTCGAACACTCGGCAATGACTTGGAGGTTACCGCAATTGGTCTTGGTTGTATGGGGTTTTCGCATGGTTATGGTAAGCCCACTGACGTCGATGAAGCGGTCAAAAATATTCGAGCTGCCTTTGAGATGGGCTACCGGTTCTTTGATACCGCCGAAATCTATCAAGGAACTAACCCAGATGGTTCGATCAATTATAATGAATCAATCGTTGGTCAGGCCCTCCACGATGTTCGTGACCAGGTTGTAATTGCCACCAAATTTGGGATTGCTGCACATGAGGGAAATGGCCTCAAAGTTGACTCTAGCCCAGAGACGATTCGTCGGTCGGTAGAAGGTTCTCTAAAGCGACTAAATACTGACCACATCGATCTGTATTACCAACACCGGATTGATCCAAGCGTTGAACCGGAAACGGTGGCGAAAGTAATGCAAGAATTGATCAATGAAGGTAAGATTACTCATTGGGGAATATCGGAAGCCAATGAAGATTATCTTCGCCGGGCCAACGCTGTCTGCAAGGTGACTGCCGTACAAAATCGGTATTCGATGATGTACCGAGACTACGAAAAGCTCTTCCCAGTTTTGGAAGAATTAAACGTTGGGTTAGTTGCCTTCTCGCCGCTTGCTAACGGCTTATTAACGGGACAAATTCACCAGAGTAAGTTTAGCGAAGGTGACTTGCGCAATAAAATGCCGCAGTTCAGTGAGCAGGCTTACCAAAAGAATCGGGAATTGATGGAATTATTGACCAAGATTGCGGATCGCCACGCTGCAACGCCGGCGCAAATTTCTTTGGCATGGATGATCAATAAAAAGCCTTACATTGTGCCAATTCCAGGAAGTCGGCACCTTAACCGCATCAAGGACAATCTCGCCGCTGCAGATATTAAGATGTCAAAAGAAGAAGTTCAACAAATTGATGCAGCATTGGATGCCGTGCCAATGTCAGATGTTTTTGGTGGGACGAAGGTTGAGAAAAAATAGGGTTGGATAAACAAAGTGGGAGCGTTACAGAAGTCGTTTACGACTTCTGTAACGCTCCCACTTCTTTATTTTAGTTTACAATCACGACCACTTTTCCTAAACTATGGGCACTTTCCAAGTATTCGTGTGCTTGGGGACTTCTTGATAGATCAAATTTTCAGGTCCACCAGCTTTGTGGATCACAACTGCTTTCATTTGACGTTTCTCCCATCCTTTTGCTGTAATTGCTTTGATTACATTATACTCGTATAATGCTAAATACATAATCATAATTTAAATCATTCGTAACCAATAAGATTACAGACAATACAGAAATGGGGGATTGGATGGCAATTAAACAACCGCTTGCCGATCGCATGCGGCCGACAACGTTAGACGAAATGGCGGGACAAACGCATTTATTAGGAGCAGGGAAACCATTACGACAAATCATCGAAGGCCACGTCATGATTTCTTTGTTACTCTGGGGACCACCCGGGGTTGGTAAATCAACTTTGGCGTATCTAATGGCGCAACAACTGCAATTGCCCTTTGAAAAATTCAATGCCAGTATCGAAAATAAGGCTCAATTACAAAAACTGATCAATGCTCATCCTAACGACAGTTTTGTCCTCCTATTGGACGAAATTCACCGGTTAACCAAACCGGTTCAAGATTACTTGTTACCGTTTCTCGAAAATGGCAATGTGCTGTTGGTCGGGACGACGACGGAAAATCCGATTATGAGTATTACACCCGCAATTCGGTCACGCTGCCAAATCTTTGAATTCCAACCGTTGAAGGCCGATGATATTGAAAAGGTTGTCCAGCGGGCAGCAACTGATTTGCAAGTACAGCTTTCTCACGAAGAAGCCCACGCGATTGCCAATTCTGGCAATGGCGACGTCCGAGTAGCGTTGAATATGCTGGATACTCTCCACGCGATGCATGGTGAGCAGATTAATTTAGCGGCAATCGAAGATTTTGCAAGAAATCAACACCTCGCTTACGACAAGGATGCCACTCAGCATTACGATTACTTATCGGCATTTCAAGATTCCGTTGAGGGCTCGGATACTGATGCGGCACTCTATTACATGGCCGTGCTGTTAGAAGCCGGTGATTTAGATTCGGTCATTCGCCGGATCAAGGACGCTGCGGTGCTCACGATTGGCTTAGCCAATCCAGAGCGGGTCAATCAAATCATTAATTTAGCGAATAATGCCCGTGAAATTGGTTTGCCACGGGCAACTTCACATTTGACGATGGCGACAATTTTACTGTGTATTTCACGACGGTCAGATTCGGTTCGATGGACGTATGCACGAGCTCAACAGGATGCAATGAACAACCAACAACATCCGATGCCCACCTATCTGCGTGATTCTCATTACAAAGGCGCTCGTGAATTACGTGGTGCTGGTAAAATGCTCGATGCCTTTGAACAACCAAACCAGATTGCTAAACAGCAATATCTGCCAACCAATTTAATTGGTCACCACTACTATGTCCCCCGCGACAATCCGACCGAACGGGCCTTGTATAATTCTTACCAAAAGATATTTCACTATATTTACGATGATTTAAAGGGCAAATGACCAAAATAAAGTGCATCTAGTTAGTCGTTTGATGATATAAAGCTTGCATGCTGTAATGGCTGACGGTTAGCTGTATAATTGCCCCGAAGGGAGGACACACAAATGAGTGACGTCAAACAATTTCAAAAGGTGCTGGAGGCCCTGCAGAAGTCACCAGCATACCAAAAGGGTAATCGCGATGTTTTTGGACTGGATCAGGTTACCTATCAACCAAACTCGCCGTTAAACGGGAAACGACTCGCGGTTCTTGGTTCATCAATTACCTATGGTTTTGCAGCGCACGGGGTAGCATTCAGTGATTACTTGCAAGTTCACGATGGAATGTTCTGCACAAAATCCGCGATATCTGGTACGACCTTAGCGGGTGATGATCAAGAAGGTTATCTTTATCGTTTAAAGCATGATTTTACGGCAGCAAACTATGATGCGGTAATGTGTCAGCTTTCGACTAACGATGATCGGCAAGGAAAGCCAGTGGGGAAAATCACACCAAATGATCAGCGTGATGACTTTGATACTGAGACAACGATTGGCGCAATTGAAGAAGTTTGTGCTTACGTTGCGCAACACTGGCACTGTCCGTTGATCTTCTTTACTTGTCCGCAGTTGCAGCCGGCCGCCAATTACGAGCAATTGATTGATCAATTGCAACAATTGCATGCTAAGTGGGGGGTTAAAATCATTGACCTGTACCATGATCAAGGGGCCAATGCCAGTTTGAAAGCACGGCCCAATGCAATGTTTGACGCCATTCACCCGACTCAGGAAGGGTACTTAAAGGTTTGGCTACCTGTCATCGAACAACAATTAATGAACATTTTGGGATATAGGCATAAATGATGACTAACAGTTCACGAGTTGTTAACATTCGTCAATTTAATTGGAGGTTTGCAAATGTCAGAATATCGTACTGAAGAAGATACGTTAGGTCCCGTCAAGATTCCTGCTAGTGCATTATGGGGACCCCAGACTGAACGGAGCCGGAATAATTTTCCAACTGGTCAATATATGCCATTAGCAATTATTCGTGCTCTTTTGAACATTAAGAAGGCAGCTGCTTTAGCCAACGTGGAAACTAAAGCAATTTCCGACGAAAAGGGTCACTTAATCGTTAAGGCAGTTGACGAGTTGTTGGCATTAGATGATGAGAAATTACGGAAAGATTTCCCATTAAAGGTCTATCAAACTGGTTCTGGTACTCAAACCAACATGAACACGAACGAAGTAGTTGCGCACAAGGCTCACGAAATCAATCCTAAGATTGAAATCTTACCTAATGATGATGTTAACAAGGGTCAAAGTTCTAACGACACCTTCCCGACGGCCATGAATGTAGTCGCCTTGGAAGCCTTGAATAAATTGAGGCCAGCTGTTCAACACTTAATCGATGAATTAAAGGTTAAACAAGATCAGTACATGAAAACTGTTAAAGTTGGTCGGACGCACTTACAAGATGCTGTGCCATTGACTTTTGGCCAAGAACTTTCAGGCTATGTTGCTTCACTTGAACACGACCTTCGATACATCAAGACGTTGGAACCAACCCTTGAAGAATTAGCAATTGGTGGGACTGCGGTTGGGACTGGCTTAAACGCTGCTGAAGGAATGCCGGAGAAGATTGCTGAAAAGTTAAGCGAGGTTTATGGTTTAGACTTAACCGCTGATTCTAACAAGTTCTACGGGTTAGCTAACCACTCTGGCTTAAATGTTGTTCATGGTGCTTTGAAAACCTTAGCTGCGGATATGTTTAAGTTAGCTCAAGACATTCGGTTCCTAGCTTCAGGTCCCCGGGCTGGTTATGGTGAATTAAACATTCCAGCTAACGAACCAGGCTCCTCAATCATGCCCGGTAAGGTTAACCCGACCCAAGCAGAAGCAGTGACGATGGCCGCTATTCGGGTCTTTGGTAATGATACTGTGGTAACTATGGCTTCATCACAAGGTAACTTTGAAATGAATGTTTATAAACCGGTTTTAATTGACGCCTTCCTGGAATCTGCTGACTTATTAACCGGAACAATTACTGGCTTTGCTGACAAGCTGATCCATGGGATGACGGTGAATGAAAAGCGGATGGCTGAATTAGTGGATAATTCCTTAATGACCGTTACTGCCCTTTCACCACATATCGGTTACCATGACAGTGCCAAGATTGCCCAAGCCGCTGATAAGGCTGGGAGCACTTTAAAGGATGCTGCCTTAAAGTCCGGTAAGTTAACCGAAGAACAATACGATAAATGGATGAATATGCTAAAGATGACCAACGTTGATCATCAGGATTAAGATGTCAGCACGTCCAAAATTAAAAAGGGGTTGTGACATAATTCCTGAAAGATCGCTGTAACACGAACAGCGCGCAGTACAACAATGGGCTCCAACATCCGGTAAAACCGAATGCTGGAGCCCTATATTTATAGAACTGATTAGATCAATTCACTCAATGCGGTGTAGTTAACATCGCGACCTTTGTAGTCATCAATCAATTTGTTGACGATGCGGTCTAATTCACGTTGGTCGTCTTCATTTAATGAACCGTAAGCTGCATCTGCGATTTTATCCCGCCGGTTGTCGAGACCTTCAGCCCACTTGCGACCTTTTTCGGTCAATTCAATGTGAAAATGGTGTTCGTCGATTTGCTTGGTGGTTGCCAGGTCGTTGTCGACAAGGGCCTTCACGCCATCATTGAATTCACTTGGCCGGAAGTCATGTTCAAAGATCAATTCAGAATTGGTCATGCCTTCACTGTGGTCGGCCAGAATTCCAATGATCCGCCGGTAAACTCGACTATTTGGAAAACCAGCTAATTGGTAGTCGTCACTTTGGGCTTGGGCCAAGTGAACAGACTTCTTGAGCATTTCTTGATACTTTTCAAATTTCTTGACGTCTAAGAACAATTGCGTCGTAAAGTTTTGCATTTTGATTCCTCCATTAATCGTAATTATGTAATTGCTTACAGTTTTAATTTTAGTGACAATTTAAGCCGCAAGTCAATTAACGCGTGGTTAATTTTTCGTGAGAATTTGTCAATTAGTCATTGACGAGACGAATAAATCGTTGAATCTGGTCATTCGTGATCCCAGCCATTCCTAATGAACGGAGGGGAATATTAGCAAAAATCGCATCACTACCGTGACCCAGTAATGCAGCCAATTTTTGGTCGAGACCTGATTGCTGAAGGGCCTCTTCGATGCGCTGATTACCGGTTTGCCAAATTTCATGCACGTAGGTCTCACCTGTGATTTTGGCCAGTTGATCAGTGCCAATGGTGAGGTTAAATGACTTTTGGAGCCGAATATCCCGGGAGGAAGAACCAACCATCACCAGGTACTCGCCATTATCGGCTTCCCAAGTTCCAGTTGTTGAGTTATACCAAGCAAAAGACCGTCTTGGAAGAACCATGGTGACAGTTTGCGCTTGGCCAGGTTCTAGTGCAACTTTTGCAAAATCACGTAGTTCCTTAAGCGGCATTTCAACGGGACTAGTTTGATTACCGATGTAGAGTTGAGCGGTTTCTTTACCAGCGACATGACCGGTATTCGTAACATTGAAGGACACGGTGACGGTATCAGGACCTGCTTTGATCTCTAAATGATCATAGGTAAAGTCGGTATAGCTCAAGCCGTGGCCAAACGGGAAGAGGACGGGCAGGTGCTTTTTGTCGTAGTAACGGTAACCAACAAAGAGACCTTCATGGTAGTTTTCATTGGTTTGATCCTGGTTAAAGGAAAGGGCGGTGGGATTATCGGAGACCTTGATTGGGAAGGTTTCGGCTAACTTGCCGGATGGATTGACTTTACCTGTTAGAATATCCCAGGTAGCCTCTCCCACGGCTTCACCAGCGAGGTATGTTTCGACAACCGCTTGGACGTCATTAACCCACGGCATTTCAACGGCGGAACCATTCTGCAGGACGACCGTGACGTGCGGATTAACGTTGGCGACGGCCATGATAAGCTGGTTCTGGTTTTCGGGTAAGCACATGGCGGTTTTATCGAAACCTTCTGATTCCATTTCCTCTGGATAACCAGCGAAGATGATAACCCGATCACTTGCTGTCGCTGCTGCGATGGCCTGGTCGAAGAGGGCGGCGTCAGAGTCATCGTCTGCTAACGAGTAGCCCTGCACGTAGGTTACGTTGGTGGGCTTAGCGTCGAGGGGAGTTACGACCCGGACGGCGTTGACGTGTGAACTACCGCCACCTTGGTAGCGTGGCTGGGCAGCTAATTCACCGATCATAGCGACCGTTTCTTGATTAGGATGGAGGGGGAGTTCTTGTTGGTCATTTTTCAAAAGGACGATACTTTCGTCAGCCACCTGACGGGCAAAGCGGTGTTGAGCTTCTTTATCATAATCTTGGACCTGATCAGTTGCCGGTTGCCACTTTTCAACCATCTTGAGTACCCGCTCAACGGCAATATCTAAACGTGATTCTTGTAAGCGTCCTTCTTTAACGGCAGTGACGATTTCATCGATCGATGCTTGCCCCTTACCAGGCATTTCTAAGTCGAGTCCGGCTTTGATGGCGGCAACGTGGTCGACTACGGCACCCCAATCTGACATCACGAGGCCATCAAATCCCCATTCATTACGTAAAATATCCGTCAACAGTCGTTGGTTATTAGAGACCTGGACACCATTCAATTTATTGTATGAGCACATGATGGTGGCTGGATGAGCTTCCTTGACGATCCGTTCAAATTGGGAAAGGTAAATTTCACGCAACGTTCGTTCATCAATGTTTGAAGAAGATGTAAAACGTTCATTTTCGCGGTTATTTGCGGCAAAGTGTTTAACACTTACACCGACGCCTTGGCTTTGAACACCGTTGACATACGCCGTTGCTAATTTACCAGCAACCAATGGGTCTTCGGAAAAGTATTCAAAATTTCTGCCAGCCAAGGGACTGCGTTTGATGTTGACCCCAGGCCCGAGCAGGACGCCAAGGTCTTCAGCCCGCGCAGCGATTCCCAGTTGTTCACCTAACTGATGAAGAAGGCTTTCGTCAAATGAGCAGGCGGTCAAGGCAGAGGTTGGAAAAGCAACGGCTTTGACACTGTCGTTAATGCCAAGGGCATCAGCGCCGGCGGACTGCTTACGTAATCCTGATGGACCGTCCGTCATCATCATCGGTCTGACGTGTGAAACCTGAGCGGTAAACCAAAAATCATGACCGATTACTAAGCTGGCTTTTTCTGTTAAGGTTAATCCAGCAATGAAGTCGCGATCGATTGTTGTCATATAGATCATCCCTTCCAATATCAGTAATGATTATTATACAACGGAAATTAGACTGCTCCCGTTCTTAGAATTGTCAAATTATTATCAGAAATTTTGAAATTTAATGCTCTCAAGTTGCAAAAGTAGTGTATTATAAAAAGGTGAGGTTTTCGTGGGCCATTAGTTCAGTTGGGAGAATGTCTGCTTCGCATGCAGGAGGTCGCGAGTTCGAATCTCGCATGGTCCATTTGACTCGATAGCTCAGTCGGTAGAGCAGCGGCCTTTTAAGCCGTGGGTCGTGGGTTCGAACCCCACTCGGGTCATTTAAAAATCCCGTCATCATTAAGATGGCGGGATTTTTTATATAATCATTTTTATGATAAATCTAACTGGACACTAAGTTAATTTGATGCGGTTTCTTGCACTGGTTTTACAAATGCCCCCGTGATCACCGCTAAAATGGTGACCAGGAATGGGAAGAAGGTCCATGGAATGAACTTAATCGGATTAATTTGCAAGGCACCGGCAATGAAAACACCGGAAACACTCCATGGCACAATCGCGTTGACCGCGGCCCCAGCATCGTTCAAAATTCGGGTAAGGTATTTCCGTTGAATGTGCAAATGATCAAAGGCAGGTAAGAAGGATTGCCCCGGCAGGATGATCGCAAGGTAGTGTTCCCCAACCATGATGTTGACTCCGATACAAGTAACGGCGGTTGCTAAAGTGGCCCGGAATGGTGTTTTGACAATTCCTGAAAGGTGGTTGATGATGGCGCTAATAATGTTAAAGCGAATCAGGAGACCACCGAGGGCCAAGGCAAAGACAATCAGAGCCAGCGAGGTTAGCATACTGGAAATCCCACCCTTGGAAAGCAGCCTGTCAATGGTTTTATTACCAGTGTGGGAAACGAAACCAGTCATGATTGTGTTTGTGATGGTGGTAATGCTGGTGGATGGAGCGTGAATCCACCCTAACAGGGCAGCAAATAGTGAACCAAGCCCCAGTGAAGGGATGGCCGGTACTTGTAAAATAGCTAAGATGATTAATAAAACGACGGGAAGTAAAGCCCAACCGGAAATCCAGAAACCGTTGGCCAGTCCGTTCATCATCTTGTGAACAGCGGCGAGACTGACGTTTTTCGAATTTAAACCGAGGAAGGTGTAGAGGACGACACAGATGGCCCAAGCTGGAATGTCAGTAATCATCAAAGCCTTGATGTGTTCGTAAATACTAATTTCACCAACGCTGGCGGCTAAGTTGGTTGTTCCGGACAGTGGTGAAATGTTGGAACCGCAGAAAGCTCCAGAAACGATTACTCCAGCGGTTAAGCCAGGATTAATTTTTAATGTCGCCCCAATGCCAATGAAGGCAATCCCCATGGTTGAAACAGTAGTAAATGAGCTCCCACAGGCAATTCCAACCAGTGTGCAAACGATGAAGACGGTCGGCAAGAAGAACTTTACGGAAATGATCTTAAAACCAAAGTACATGATCGTAGGAATCGTCCCAGAAAAGATCCAGGTGGCGATGAGGACCCCGATGGATAAGAAGATGATCAGTGGGTCGACTCCATCACGTAGCCCCGTTCGCATGCCGTCCATCACGGTGGACCACTTAAAGCCCCGTAATTTCCCGTAGACTGCTAAAATTGTAAAGGCGATGAATAGGGGTGCTTGCGGTTCCTGCTGCTTCACAATGATGAGGTAACCTAAAATACATAAGATGACGATTAAAATTAGAATGCTTTCACCAAAACCAAAGGTGGGTTCCTTTCGCTCGGCTGACTTTTTGAATAATGACATAAATAATTCCTCCTCAAATTAACCACAAAAAAACCAACTAGGTTCGACGACGTTTTCAACCTAGTTGGCGGTGATTAATTCTCAGAAAGTGCACAATGATGTGCCCACCTTGCTAGGCTTTATGCACCAAGCAAGGTCATCAAAAACAACTCTGCTTAGATGCGAACGTCGCTGTCCGCACCTAAACGGTCCAGACAATTACGCTGAATAAGCATAGTTGTTATAATAACGAGCGGTTTTTGATGAATGTGTAATCATAAGCGCAAATTCCTTTCTCTCTTTTGTTGCTATTATTAAAACATTCTCATTTTAGTTTGTCAATCTCTAATTTAAAATTTATTTAGTGATTGTGACCTCACCGGCAACATTCGTATCAAAGAAGTGGGCGATTTCCTTGACGTCCATTCCCTGACCAAGTCCCCACATTAATTTGGTGATCGCACTTTCGGAGGTCATATCACGGGCACTAATGGCGCCCTCCAGCAAAGCTTGTCGTCCAACCTCGTATTTGGTCAAATCGCTTCGTTCGTACAAACATTGGCTGGCCGCAATGACGGGAATGCCCTGGCGAATGAGCTCACCAATGGTGGCGGCGACGTTCCGGCGGATAAAGGTCATGCCACCAAGTCCGTAGGCTTCGATGACGATCCCATGACAACCATTATCCACCATCGCGTGCAGAAGCTGAGGATCGAATCCCGGAAACAACTTCACGAGAGAAACATGGGTATCGATTTTGGTATTGAGCAGACACTCGCGTGGTTGCCATTGTTCAGGAACTTTTAGTTCCAAACCGTCCGAGGTCACTTCGGCGACCGGTGGGAAGTTCACACTTTCGAAGGCGTTAAAAGCCGTGGTTCGTACCTTAACAGCCCGACACCCGCGCATGACTTTGCCATCAAAGGCAAGGTAGATCCCTGGCTGGCAACTCGCTGCCGCAGCAAAGGCCAAACGCATATTATCTGGCGCATCGCTTAATAGGATGTTAATCGGGACCTGACTACCGGTGAAGACCACTGGGACATCGATGTGTTGTAACATGAAAGTCATCATGGAAGCCGTGTAGGCCATTGTGTCAGTCCCGTGGGAGACAACAATACCGTCGTATTCATGGCGATTATGGTAGATTGTTTCAGCGATCTTTTCCCATTCTTCCGGCTGAATATTGGATGAGTCAAGGTTTAAAATATCCTTCACGGTGATGTCGTAGGGTAAGGGGCCAACAGACTCCAATAAATCCTCGCCAGTTTCACCAGGCGTTAACCCTTCTTCTGAGATCACAGAAGCAATTGTGCCACCCGTCGAAAGTAACAATAACTTTTGTTTTGCCATCTTAGTCACCACTTTCCAAAATTATTCTGTTTCAATTTTAAAAGCCCCAGCCATGGAAAACAAGCTGGAGCTTTAATTCATGTTTTAAATTCTAGTGATTATCGGCGCCATCTTTGATCCGCAGAGAGAAGAGGAAGCCAAGAATAACGAGAACAATGGTGAAGTAGAAGCCATAGTGGACACCGTGGGTAAACGTGTAAGCAGCGCTACCACTAACGGCGTGCCGACCAACTTCAAGGAAGCTGGTGGCTAAAGCAGTCGCTAAGGCTCCAACAATTTGTTGCATGGTGTTTAAAATTGTACTGCCATCGGCGGATTCATGACCGTCAAGCGAGTTTAATGCACTGGTTTGTGATGGCGACATTGCTAATGGGGCCCCAATCATTAAAATAATGTGGGCCATGATGACGTACCAAATTGCAGTCTTAGTAGAAACAAAGGCTAACAAGATGGCACCGATAAAGGCAATACACATTCCCAAACGGGCTGACAACTTGGCACCATAGTTGTCGTACATTCGACCGGCAACGGCGGATACGAGGGCGTTAACAACCCCACCAGGTAGCATAATGATCCCTGTTAGGGCAACTGGTAGCTGCATCCCGTTTTGAATGTATTGAGGCAGCAAATACATTGCTGATAGAATAATCCCAAAGTCGAGCATCACAATAATTGCACCAGTTTGGAAATTCGTGTGTTTGAAGACCCGCAAGTTTAAAATTGGTTCATCCAACTTTAATTGACGACGACCATAGAGAATCAAAGCAATGATGCCGATGATCAATGAGCACAGGACGGTTGCAGAAAGCCAACCATCGCGACTGGCAAAACTAACCCCGGCGATTAAGCCTGAAAAACCAATAATTGATTCAA
This sequence comes from Limosilactobacillus caecicola, assembly GCF_943192935.1. Taxonomy (GTDB): domain Bacteria; phylum Bacillota; class Bacilli; order Lactobacillales; family Lactobacillaceae; genus Limosilactobacillus; species Limosilactobacillus caecicola. The sequence goes on from NZ_CALPCI010000002.1 coordinate 191,998, forward strand.
TGATCGAAAGGACATCGACGTGAGGTTTAGTCAATTCAGCGATGTTTTCGAGTGAAGTAATCGCAAAGATCAAGGCAATTACCAAGAAAATGACAAACGTCCAGAAAACCCAACGCCAGGATCCAACACCTAAGATAATCCCGGTTAAAGTTGGCCCAATGGCAGGGGCAAACATGATTACCAGGGCACACATCCCCATGACGGCCCCAATTTTTTGTGGTGGGAAAATCTGCATCGCCACCGTAAACATCAATGGCAGGATTAATCCCGTCCCAATTCCTTGAATCATTCGACCGATTAAGACAACCCCAAAATTAGGTCCAACTGCGGAAATGATTGACCCAACGATGAAGTCACATAATCCGAAGATTACAATTTGCCGCGTGGTGAACCACTTCGTAATGATACTTGATAATGGGAGGATAATTCCAATCACCAACATGTAACCAGTAACTAACCACTGAATGGTCGACTGGTTGACATGAAGCTGGGCCATGAGTTGGGGGAGGGCAATGTTCAGTGAAGTCTCACTAAACATTCCGACGAATGCCCCCAACATCATACTAACCATCGCCAGCTTTGGATGGTGTACTTGAACCCGTGCTTTCATTTGCACAGTTTCTGAATTATCCATAAAACAAAAACTCCTTTGTGTATTTTTAATCAACAATTGATTACTTTACCAGATTAAAAATCATTTCGTAAGCACTTTTTTCTAAAAAAAGGGTTGAATTTAGCACGAATCGATGATATATTTAAATAGTCGTCAAGGGCGACCGGTAATATTATTGGGCTATAGCCAAGCGGTAAGGCAACGGTTTTTGGTACCGTCATGCGCTGGTTCGAATCCAGCTAGCCCAACTGTCTAAGTCATCACTTCGGTGGTGGCTTTTTTTGTTTGTCTTTTTGACATAAAAAGGGTGATTTCCATATTTTGGAAACCACCCTTCACTGTTTAACTTGAAGATTTATTACTCAATTTCTTTATGCTGCCGACTAGCAATAACCAGGATTAACATCCAAACCAAAGTGGCAACCAAGGAAATTAAGGTACTTTCCCGCATCGTCATGGTAATCATCACGATTGCGAAGAAGATTAAGATGAGGTAGTCCGAAATTGGTGACCACGGCATCTTAAATGAACTTTCCTTCGGGTACTTCTTGCAGAAAATCAAGTGGGTGACAACAATGGCTCCCCAAATAAATAGGAAACTAGTGGTCGAAACACCGGAAATTAACGTGAAGACACTTCCTGGAATGAAATAGTTCAAAACTGCCGAGAACATAATCAAGATTGCAGAAATCAAAATTGAATAGGTAGGCACTTGGAACCGGGAAATGTGACTAATCCAGCGAATCTTAGGGTTCGTGGACTTGTACGTTAATTCTGACAACATCCGTCCCGTTGTAAAGAGGGCGCTGTTGCATGATGAAGCTGCCGCGGTAATAACAACGAAGTTGATGATGTCAGCTGCTCCGCTAATTCCAATATCCTTAAAGACCATTACAAATGGACTTGTGTTGGCATTCAACAGGTTCCAAGGGAAGATGGACATGATAACTGCTAAGGAACCAATATAGAAGATTAAAATCCGGACTGGGATGTTGTTAATTGCCCGCGGAATAACATCTTCAGGATCTTGGGTTTCAGCAGCAGTCATTCCCACCATTTCAACACCAGCGAAGGCGAAGACTACCATTGGTAGTGACTTTAAGAATCCATAGCCACCATTTGGGAAGAATCCACCATGGTTAACCAAGTTCATTGGTGTCGCGACACCAGCAGAAGTGTGATAGCGGAAGAGCATTAAGCCAATTCCAATAACGATCAGGGCAATGATGGCCACGATCTTGATTAAGGCAAACCAAAATTCGACTTCCCCAAACGCTTTAACCGTAATCAAGTTGATACATAAAAGAATCAGGATAGTAATGAATCCGGGGATCCATTGTGGAAGACCAGGCAACCAGAGTTTGATGTATACACCAATCGCTGTTAATTCCGCCATTGCAATCGCAATCCAGCTGGCCCAGTAGGCCCAACCAATAACGAACCCAGCACGGTGGCCCCAGTATTTGTGGATGAGGTCAACGAAAGAATGGTAATGTACATTGGTCATCATCATTTCTCCCATTGCCCGCATCATCCAGAAACAAATAATTCCTGTAATTAGATATCCAAGAATGATGGCTGGACCTGCGAGGTGAATTGATTCTCCGGAACCTAAGAACAGTCCGGTACCAATTGCACCACCCAGCGCAATCATTTGGACGTGACGATTCGTTAATCCACGTTGTAATTCATTTGAATCTTTGCTAGTGGATTGATGGCCGCCATTATCAGCCATATCAATTCCTCCTTTAAGTTCATTAATTAAATGAACCATATATAAATATTAATCAATTTCTTAGAATTGTGCAAATTTAAGCTTTAAAACCGTTAAAAGATTAATAAGTATAATATATTATATCCTAAATTGTTTATGAGAAAGGCATTAAAGCGATTACATTTGCGAATATAAACATTCTTCTGCGTAAAACTTCACGATATTGCTTTCATTTTGTGTTTTCACTTATAATTAGCAAGGACTAATTTTGAGAAAGTGGGGGAGTTGAGTATGTCATTGATGATTTCGACCGCTTTTTTAGTTGGAATGGCGATTATCGGAATCGTGATTCACCGGCAATTATTTCGCCATGTTGCTGGTAACTACATTAGTTTAGTACTCGGGATCATTATTGGATTAGTGCCATTTCTTGATCGGTTGGTGGAAACCTTTCATTCAGAAGTATTTATGGGAATGATCGTGGCGCCATTGCTGTTTTACGATGGCCTCGAGACGAGATTTTATAAGGTAGCGAGAAACTTTCGGGCGATTGTTTCACTCACTGTCTTCATGGCCCTCTTTTGCGCCATCGTGGCTGGCTTTGGTATGGCTATGACGGGAATTGTGAGCCTGCCATTGGCATTTGTTTTGGCAGCAATTAGTACTCCCACCGACGCGACTGCCAGTGAAGCCGTGTCCCATGATTTAGTGATTCCCCATACTGAACGACTCTATCTCAAACTCGAGTCGCTGTTCAACGATGCCTCAGGAATCATCCTTTTAAACATGGCAATCCTATGGTATGTGAATGGCTACATTAACTATGGTCAAACCCTTGCTAATTTTATGTACTCAGCAGGTGGTGGGGTCATCTTTGGTTTTGGCGGCGGAGTATTAATTATTTTTCTGCGGCAAGCCTTAGTTCGCTCGCATATTAACCTGGTGAATACTACCAATAATTCGGGAACGCCGTCCAAAGTGATTTATCTAGCTACACCATTTGTGATTTATTTTCTGGCTGAAGAAATTCACGTGTCCGGTATTATTGCAGTCGTCTGCACAGGACTGTTGCACAACGCCGAAATGGAACGGAGTAACCTCCTTAATCCCCGCGTGATTTATGATTCCCAAGCCATGGTTGGCATGATTAAGGAAATTTTAAACGGGATCGTCTTCGTTGTTTTGGGGATTATGATGGTGCGGATCACTAATAATAATGAGATTGTGACCCATCCTGCCAACTGGCTAATTCTCGGTTTTATCATGTACATTGCCAACGTGCTTGTACGCTTTGTCTATACCTGTTTAATCCAGCGACTCGACGCCAAATCGGCATGTGTTTTTGCCTTCGGTGGGGTTCACGGGACCGTTACTTTCGCCTTAGCATTTATGGTAGCGGAAACTTCTGTTAAACGGACTGATTTTAACCTCGTGTTGATGGCAGAAGCGGTCTTAATTGTGTTGAGCCTGTTAGTACCGACCTTCTTGTTCCGCTTTATTTTACAACGGCAACCTTCGGACCGGGTCATTGCTGAGAAAACCATTCAAATTCGTGATGGCATGATCCAGCACGCCATTCAAAAAATCAAGCAAATTTACCTGCCAGATGAGTTGCGGGAGATGGTGCTTTACGACTTGCAGACGCAACGAATGCAGACTTCGATTCGGCATTTCGTGAAAGAGTTTAAACGCTCCCTCCGGCGTCCAGCTTTAACGCCTGAGGAAACTAACACCCTTGATATGGCTTACCGGTTAGCTTTTCTTGAAGAACGAGAATACCTTAATGAGGTTTCACAACAACAGGCCGCCCATATGGACGTGGTCACCAGTCTTTATTCAGAAATTTTGATGGCCGAAATGGTGGTTTTGGATCACTAGTCAGTTATAATGAAGAAAAACGGGAGATTATTAAAGATGGCAATTAAATTAGTAGCAATTGATATTGATGGCACCCTAATCAATGATGATTTGCAAGTAACCTCGAAAACTGTGCAGGCAATCAAGGACGCTAGCACGCAGGGTGTAAAAATCGTACTCTGTACCGGGCGACCAATGACTGGGGTGGAACCATTTCTTGAACAATTAGGGTTGGCAAACTCTGATCACGAATATGTGGTGGCATTTAATGGGGGCTTAGCTCAAGCTACCAACGGTCGAGTGGTAGTTAACTATACGGTTACTTTTGATAACTACCTGGATATTTTGAATTTTGCCACTAAGCAACAGGTCAAATCGGTGATTGAAACCGAAGACTACATTTATACGACTAACCAGGACATTAGCCCTTACGCTGTTCACGAATCTGGTCTTGTGTTTATGCCAATGCGCTATCGCTCAGTTGACCAATTAAACGCCATGCGCGATCAACTAGTGATTGGTAAGTTTATGATGACGGATGACAAAGCACGTTTGGATGCTGCTCAACAAAACTTGCCGGCAGACCTCGCTGAAAAATTTCAGATTGTGCGTAGTGAAGACTATTATCTCGAATTTGTAAATCAACAAGCAGGGAAAGGGGCCACACTGGCAGCGCTAAGTGACAAACTTGGGTTCACTGCGGACGAAGTGATGGCGATCGGCAATGCCCAGAATGATGAATCGATGATTGAATATGCTGGCATTGGCGTTGCCATGGGGAATTCAATTCCAAGTACGCTGGCTAAGGCCGACGTTACGGTTGCCGATAACAACCATGATGGGGTTGCCGAAGCGATTGAAAAGTATGTTAAATAACAGAACAGACGCTGTGAAAGTTATTTTTCACAGCGTTTTTGAAATTAAGGAGGGGCGAAAATGAGTGTGAACCGCCAAGTGCATTTAATGGGGACGATTATTAAAATCTCTTTGGCAAATGCATTACCAAATGATGATCAGTTAGCCGAGCAGGCTGTTGAAAAACTTAGGCAATACGAGCAAATTTTTTCGGCCAATGATGACCGGGCTGATTTAATGCGGGTTAATCAGCAAGCAGGAATCGCTCCAGTGATTGTAAAACCAGAACTATTCAATCTGATTAAATTAGGTCAACAAGCCAGCCTGAATCCAGATGGTTATCTAAATATTGCCATTGGTCCACTGGTTAAACTATGGCACATTGGCTTTAATGACGCTCACGTCCCTACAGATGATCAGATCCAAAAGGTATTACCATTGACGGACCCCCATCAAATCGTGCTGAATGAGGCGGAGCAATCGGTCTTTTTGAAACATTCAGGAATGGAAATTGACCTGGGCGCGGTTGCTAAGGGTTACAGTGCTGATCTGTTGAAGAATTTTCTAACCCGCGCTGGGGTGACTTCTGGAGTCCTGAACCTAGGTGGTAACGTGGTTGTCATCGGTGGCAATCGCTTGCATGCGGACGGCCAGTGGCACGTTGGTCTGCAGGATCCGAAACAAGCGCTTGGCCATTATGTAAAAATTATCCCGTTGCGGGATCAATCGATAGTCACTTCCGGTATTTACGAGCGAAATTTGACTAGTAAGGGACATTTTTATCACCATATTTTTAATCCACACACTGGTTATCCAATCGAGACTAATCTGGCTAGTTTGTCGATCATTTCTCCCCGGTCGGTCGATGGTGAAATTTGGACCTCGCAACTTTTTGGCAAATCTTGGGAACAAATTGTGATGACCGTCCATGGACTCCCGCAAATGCGGGCAATTGGGATTTTTCAAAATGGCGAGGTGCGTACTTGTGAATAGGCGGATGTCTTGCTAAAATACAGGAGATATTAAGGAGGCTATCATGAACCATTACATTGCAATTGCTGGAACTAACCGGCAGGGATCCAATAATTTAAAACTAGTTAAATATATTCAAAAACGTTGTTCCAATGTCGCTGCAATCGAAGTGATGTCGATTGCAGATTTGCCGGTCTTTTACAAAACGCCAGACCATTCATTGCCAAAGCGAGTCGTGGAAATGGGTGAAAGAGTCAAGGCCGCTGATGGCGTGATTATTTCGACTCCTGAATATAACCATGCAGTACCAGCTGTGCTAATGAATGCTTTGGAATGGCTCTCCTATAGTAGCCATCCTTTTAAAGACCAACCGGTACTGATTATGGGGGCTTCATACGGGACACTTGGGACCTCCCGTGCACAGCAGATGTTGCGAAAAATGTTGGAAGCTCCCGAACTAAGCGCGCGGGTAATGCCAAATGCTGAATTCTTGGTCGGCCACGCCAACGATGCTTTTGATGATCAGGGTAACCTCGCCGATTCCCAATTAGCCGATTCTTTAGACCGGCTCTTAGCTGACTTTAATGTGTTTGTGGATATTAACCGTGATCTTGAATTTAAACGGAATGATGCGTTGCGGCGGATTCAAAATTTGGAAAAGGATTAGGAGGTCAAAATGAAATTTGTTGCCATTGCCGGTTCCATTGCACCGGATTCATACAATCGAAAATTAGTCGAATACATTCGTCGACACTATCGCGATTTGGCCGAGATTGAAGTGCTACCGATTAATGATGTTCCAATGTTCAATGAGGATCATAATGTCACCCATACCCCAGTTATTCAAAATTTAAATCAGAAGATTGCAGCAGCAGATGGCGTGATTTTAGCAACCCCAGAACATGATCATACGACGACAGCTGCACTCAAGAGCGTTTTGGAATGGTTGTCCTATCAAGTCCATCCCTTTAACCAGAAACCAGTGCTGATTGTGGGTGCTTCCTACTTTAGTCAGGGAACTTCCAGGGCCCAATTGGACCTTCGCCAAATCATGGAAGCCCCAGGAGTCGGCGCGTATGTAATGCCAGGTGACGAGTTTTTGCTTGGTAATGTCCGGGAAGCCTTTGATGATCAAGGCAACCTTAAAGATCAACGCACCGTCGATTTTTTAACGAGTGTAATGAAAAAATTTGTGCAGTGGGTGAGCGTCTTGAGTGCAATGGACGTTCTGAATTTAGCTGCTGAACAAGAACAGGTTGCGGCTGATACAACCGCCAGTGCTTCCGTGACGGATGAAGAAGCAGATACGGATGCTTCTGCTTCCATTACGACGGTTGACGATGCCAATGAGCGGGCAGCAGAAGGTTCAAAAGATGATCAAACTGCCGATACTGGTGCCAGTGCCTCTATTAAATAGGAATCAGCTGTAGTATAATCACTGACATTAAGTAAGTTAAAAGAGGGATAAGATGGAAAAGCGAGTTTATCTCGATAATGCTGGAACCACCCCCATGGTTCCGGAAACGATGCAAGCGATGGATGAGGCCATGCACCAATTTTGGGGGAACGCTTCTGCGACCAATTATTTCGGTCGTGAAGCACGGGGCATGCTTGAAAAGGCGCGCCATACGATGGCCAAATCAATTAATGCCAAGTTAGATAGTGAAATTAACATTACTAGTGGCGGTACGGAAAGCGATAACACCGCGATTTATCAAGCGGCACGGGCTCGTCAAAATGTGGGTAAGCACATTATTACCACTAAATTTGAACACGAAGCCATTTTGCGGCCATTAGAAGACCTGGAGAAAAATTACGGGTTTCGGGTCACCTATTTGGATGTTGACGAGAATGGTCAAATTGATCTCCAACAACTTCGTGATGCATTGGATGACGAAACGATTCTTGTGTCGATTATGACAGTGAACAATGAGGTTGGTAGTCACCTGCCAATTCATGAAATCGGGGAGATTGTTAAGGACTCAAATGCCTGGTTCCATACGGATGCTGTTCAGGGATATGGTGCGGTGCCGATCGATGTTCAGGCTGACCACATTGATTTATTGTCAGTTTCGGCCCATAAAATTAACGGTCCCAAGATGATTGGTTTCTTATACCGACGGGACGGGATTAATTTTCCATCACTCATGCGTGGTGGTGACCAAGAAATGAAGCACCGGCCGGGGACCGAAAATGTTCCGGCCGCGGTGGCGTTTGCTAAGGCAATTGAGGTGCACTTTGCGGATGGGCAACGGCAGAAAAATGCTGACCATTACGTGGCGTTGAAAAAACGACTCATCCAGGGACTCGATGATGCACACATTGATTACGAGATTAACGGTAATTTGACTGACAACATGGCGCCCCAAACGATTAACATCTGGTTTAAGGGAATCCGGAATGATGCCCTGCTAGTAAACCTTGATTTGAACGGGATTGTTGGAGCTGCCGGTTCTGCATGTACAGCTGGTTCATTGGAGCCTTCCCACGTATTGGTTGCGATGTATGGCGATCAAAGTCCACGGATCCACGAATCCCTTCGGTTTAGTCTGGGGATGACGAATACTAAAGCTGACATTGATCAACTTGTGGCTGTTTTGAAAAAAGTGATCCCAGAAATGCAGGCTGAGGCGCAAAAAACAATTGAATAAACTGAAAAAGTTGGTAATTCGCACATGAATTACCAACTTTTTTGCGTCTTTAGATGATGGAGGGATAAAAAATGAAACATGCAATTATTCAAGGGAATTCTCAGGCTACGATTGAGCTGATGATGCAGGCCGGTTACTCGGCCACTGAGGTGGAAGCCATAATTGAGGTCTTAGAGTCAGTTACAAAGAAGCAAGCGTCACCGGTCATGCCTGCTTCAAATCAGGTCACTTAGTTGTTAGTGAAAGAGGTGGCTTAGATTAGCCTAAGGATAATAAAGAAAATTACTGGGACAATTAAGGCGGGAAGCATATCGACGGTTTTGAATTCACGGATTTTTAGTAGTGAGAGGCCGGCCGCGATGATCAGAATTCCACCAACAATCGACATTTCAGTGATGAATGCCGGTGAAAAGAAACTTGCGGATAGAAATTTCGCAATTAAGTAGATTATCAATAACCAGCCAAAAATCAGTGGTGTTTCTAACAACATGCCCCAACCGAAACCCGCGCCAAAGATGATGGCACAGACTAGCGTAAACATGGCATTGGTGTATAGCATTGTTTGGTTACCAGAAGTGGCTGCGTAGACGGGCCCTAAAATTGCTAAAGCTCCAATGCAATCAAGGAAGGTCGCTGTCGCGATGCCTTCGCCGATTTTAGTGGAAAAGTGAGAGTTTAACCATCTGTTTGACCGCTCGTCTAATTGGAGTGCCGTGCCAATTGGAAAGCCAATCGCCATGCTAATAATAAAGAGGACGGGGTAATGACTTTTGGGAAGGGTTGCTACGACGGTTTGCATGCCCACACAAAGGGCTGCAAAACCTAGTACCATCCAGAGGGCATTTTTGTAGCGCTCGGTCAGAAAATGGCGCACAATCACACCGATAGCCGTCCCAAACATTACCGCACCTGCGTTCGCAAAAATACCAATCATTTTAAAATCACTCCATTCATAAAAAAGCGCTTCTCTCATTTTACCGGGGAAGATTTTTAAAAGCAATCGGATTTGTCGCGACAATTAATTGACATCGTAGCAGGTGGTTCGCTAAAATTTGATTTGACAATGTTGATATGGAGGATCAAACAATGCTGGATCAAGTGTATCAGTTAACGAATCAGGGTCAGGTAACGGTTGAAAAAGCCGATGGTGAACAATTGACCTTTAGTAATGGTGGTGTTGATGGCGAATTTCAAGTGTTTGTTGGCGATTTGGACCCCGTTCCGGAATTATTCCAACCAGTTGGAGAATTACCGACTGGAAAATACGTGGTCAAAGGAATTGCCATTGGCAAGGACATACCTGAAATTCAATTAGATGGTCACTACATTGTCTACGGTAATCCTGAAGATGGAAATGTGATGCTTATTAAGCAAAAATAATCTTGCGATTATGGTGACCGTATGGTAAAACATGGCTGCAAGGGTTGGCTACCCTTGACCAATATTATTCTACAAAATAGATGGGAGAACTTTTCATGACTAAACACAACGCAAGTACAGCACAAGAATACAACCAAAAGGGAATTAAGCTGGCCGCAACTGGCAATCCTCAAGAAGCACTGAAGCAATTTGATCAGGCCATTAGCCTGAACTACAGTCCACTGTATTTTGGTAACCGGGCAATGATTCAATTTGCGGGAATGCCAACGGCAGGTGAGGATCAGCAGCATACGATGGATGTTAAGCCTCGCCAGGCTGCAGATGACTTTATGATTGCGGCCTTACTGCTCTTTGAACGTTATTCTGAAGTGAATGCGAAGGATCCGGTAACTCCTGGTCAAGCAGCGACGTGGGGCGCCGGAATCATGACCTACCTTTATGGTGCTGGTTGTATGATGTTTATTGATAATAATCCACTAGTCAAGCCTACGAGCGAGGATTATTATGCAATTGATTATTTTAAGAATTATATGATTTCGTTTGTCGCTGAAAAGAGTGCTTCGCAAACTTTCAATTCCTGGATCGACATGGATAAGGCCTTCGTGACCTTCTTAGGAAAAATGGCAGAAAGCGACAAGGCTAAGCAACCGGTCTTTGATCAAATGACGAATGTGCCTTTGGAATATGCAAAATTGCTGTCTGATCCAAATTATTTGAGTAATGCTCGTGAAGATGTTCAACATGTGCTTGGTCATGGCAACCGGGTTGATGAGTTCCGGGTCATGGATCGGACCTTGTTTGGTGACAACCACAAGGATGACGATTTGTACTTTGAGAACCAATAATGCAATTAATATTAACGACGTGTTCATTACGTTTCACTAACGTGATGGGCACTTTTTTGCTTTAAGGCCTTTACAAACCTTGCGGAACGGTATAGAGTAATTCATTAATTAAAATTTAATGAGAAAGGAGTGGTGTTCATGGATGACCAAGCAAAGGTTGCGTTACTTCAAAGGGTAATTCAATTTAATACCGTCAATGGTAATGAACGAGCGCTGGCCGAGTTTTTAAAAGGGGTGTTGGCACAACATCATATCGACAGTCAGCTGGTGGAATTTGCAGACCAACGGGCCTGTCTGGTTGCAGAAATTGGTGATCAGCCTGGCAAGGTGTTGGCGTTTGCCGGTCACATGGATACCGTGGCGACTGGTGATCCTGATAAATGGCAATACCCACCGTTTTCCGCGACGATTAATAACGGGAGTGTGTATGGTCGGGGCTCAGTTGATATGAAGGGCGGCCTGACCGCAATGGTAATTGCCCTGATTCAAATGAAGGAAGCTGGGTTACCCAAGCAGGGCAAGGTTCGCCTCTTGATCTCCGTAGATGAGGAAGTTGGCGGGATGGGGTCAATGCTGCTCACTAAACGGGGTTATGCTGACGATCTTGATGCGATGGTAATGTGTGAAGCTAGTTCGGGTCAGCTAGAATACGCGCACTGTGGTTCTTTTGACTACGAAATTAAGTCTTTTGGTAAGACTGCCCACAGTTCTCGACCAGACTTGGGGATCAATGCGGTTGCCAACCTCGCCCGGTTTATTGATGGTGAACGGACGGCCTTTGATGATACTGAGGAGAGTCCAGTCCTGGGCAAGGTTATTCACTCGGTAACCGTTTTCCACGGGGGCGACCAGCTTAACTCAATCCCTGACTATGCCTTCTTAAAAGGGAATGTCCGGACCGTTCCTGAATGTAATAATGCCGAAACTCAACGCCGCCTACAGAAGGTTATTGACGAATTGAATGCGCAGGGAGCAAACCTGAAATTAAAAGTGATTGCTAGCTTTGCGCCGGTCGTGACTGATCCGGCTGATCCATTTATTGACATCGTTCAGCAAGCCGCAGCGATGGTAACAGGTAATGAACCGCAAGTGATTGTTTCTCACGGGGCGACCGATGCTTCCCGTTATTCGCTTGGCAAAAAGCCATTTGCTTTCGTTGAGTATGGCCCTGGTGATGATGATCAATCTCACCAGATCAATGAGCACCTCAAAATTGCTGATTTTTTGCAAGCACCAGCTGTTTATCAAAAAGTAGCTGAGAAATTTCTAATTTAATTCTCATAATCTATTGACATTCTCTAATAAGGCGACTATATTTAATGTCAATATTTGAAAAGACGTTCAACAGACTTAGTAACCAAGAAGGTTGTTTAGAGAGGGCGCGGTTGGTGTAAGCGTCTCAACTGACTTGGCGAAACACATCTGCTAGTCGAATTTCCGAACAGAGTAAGAAAAACCGGGGAGTCCGTTATCGCCACGAGTTTATTAATTGAACTTACTAAGGTTGCCTTCGTGAGAAGGTAATAGCCGCGAGGTGGAACCGTGGAGACGCCCTCGTTACCAGATTGGTAACGGGCGTCTTTTTTGTTGAATTAATGAACTTAGTGAGTCAATTTGTCGTGAGACAGTTGAAAAACAAGGTGGCACCGCGTGTTAACGTCCTTGAGAGTAAAGCTCTTGGGGGCGTTTTTTGATTGGAGGAGAATTTTTATGAAATGCAAACAAATTTGGAAAATCTTGATGATTATGGCTGTGAGCCTTGTTATTTTACCAATCGCTGGTTGTAAAAAATCAGCTAATCCAACCTACCGGGCGAATCACGTGGATCAGTGGTCCCGGATTAAAAAGTCAGGGAAGCTCAATATTGGGGTGGATGATAGTTTTGTACCGATGGATTTTCGAAAAAAGAATGGCCAACTGGTCGGCTACGACGTTGACTTATCACGAGCAGTTTGCAAGGTCCTGGGATTAAAAGCCAACTTCCAGTCCATCGACTGGTCCATGAAAGAAACGGAATTAAAAAACGGGACGATTGATGTCATTTGGAATGGTTATACTGCGACATCAGAACGGCAAAAGAAGGAAGCCTTTAGTCGGGTATACGAACGGAGCGGACAATCGCTAGTGGTCAAGAAAAATTCTGGAATTAACAGTTTTGCCGACATGCGGGGGAAGAAAATTGGTCTCCAAGAAGGGTCGACAGCCTACACTGATTATTACAAATATCCAAAAAAGCTGAAGGATTATATCACTGGTAAACCCGTCATCTACCAAGATAATGATTCAGCTTTCATGGATCTCAAGGCCGGTCGGATTCAAGGGGTACTTTCTGGAACCATTTACGCTGGCTACTATGCTAGAAATCTCGCTAAGAGTAATGCCTACAAATTGATTGGGAGTAATGTCTTTCCTGAAGATCGGGTTGCTGTCGGCATGCGAAAAGGTGATAAAACCCTCGTAAAGAAAATTAATTACGCTTTGGGAGTTCTCCAAAAAAACGGGACCCTTCGGCGGATTAATAAAAAGTGGCTCGGAATAGATAGTAATTACCTTGGTCCAAGCAATGAAAATAAAAATTAAAAAATAATTAGAAAAGCGTTGACATTTTCTAATGCTATGACGTAGAATCATACCAACAATTAAATCTGATCAATAAAATGGTTGTGATGGATTAACCGAGGAGTTGAATCACAGAGAGTACCGCGTGAGTGAGAGGGTATTTGAACTCCTGGGTGAAAGATCATGATTGAGTAGTCACTTTCCGAGGTGACTTGGTGGCACCCACTATCGTGCAGCGTATCGTAGGCTTTCGCTTACCGTACGTTGGAGGCTTTGGGTGCAAACCTAAAGTGAAAAAAGGTGGTACCACGTGTGAACGTCCTTTGTTCAAGTAATTGAGCAAGGGGCTTTTTTTATTGGTCAAAACAAAAATGAGAGAGGAAGAGAGATTATGAAATACGGAATTATTGGTGCAGGTGCAATGGGGTATCGTTACGGAGTCATGCTTCAAGAGAACGCAGGCGTAGATGTCGATTTTATCGATACCTGGGAACCAAACGTGGAAAAAGTACGTGAGCAAGGTGGGGTCTCGGTCGCCCGTGATCACGAGAATCGGCAGATCGTACCAATTAATATTTATTATCCAGAAGAATATGATGGTCACCCAGACGTCTGGATTATTTTTAAAAAGCAAATGCAACTGGCAGATGAACTCAAGCGCGATGCCAAAGCGGGAATCTTTCATGAGGACCAATATGTTTTTTCCGCGATGAACGGGATGGGTCACTTTGAGAAAATTGCCCAGTACTTCCCTAATGATCAAATCATCTGTGGGACGGCGATGATTGCTACTCGCCTTGATGAACCAGCGAACGTTGATTTTATGGGCGCCGTCAATTCTGAGGTAATGCATATGGCGCCATACAATAATCAGGAGCCCGATGAAACGATGACGAACGTCTTTAATGACTTTAAGGCGGCGAAGCTCGGACCGGTTTGGGCAAAGGAATGGAAGGGCATGTGTATGTCAAAGGTGGTCTTCAATGCCGTTTGCAATACGCTTTGTACGATGTTTGAAATTCAAATGGGCCAATTCATTGCATATGATGGGGTAAAGAAGATGGCACGACAACTTTTCGATGAAGCTTTCGATGCCTGTGAACGCGCCGGTATTTACCTAATTGAAACGCGTCAACAAGAAACGGATTCGGTGATCGAAGTTTCCAAGGCTTACAAGTACCATTACCCATCGATGTACCAAGACTTTAGCAAGGGCCGACCAACCGAAGTTGATTACATTAATGGCTACATCGCGAAGTTGGGTCGGGAAAATGATTATATCTGCAAAACCCATGAATTTGTGGTTCAGGAAGTCCACCTTGCTGAAACGATGCGCCAATTCCACCAGCAATAAATATTGGAATTAACTGAAATGGACAAACTATCAATAACCTAATCAAGGAGGATTAATTATGGCTAATTACAAATTTTCTGCAGCAGTTCCAGAAGGCACGGTTGATACGGTTGGTGAGATTTTAAAAGTGGCTGCGTCACCAAACGTTATTTCATTTGCTGGTGGCCTGCCAGCGCCGGAATTATTCCCGGTAAATGAGTTAAAACAGGCCACGGACCAAGTCTATGACACTTCAGCAGAATCTGCATTGCAATACACTAACTCAGAAGGGTTTAAAAAGCTGCGTGAAATTCTGGCTAAGCGGATGGCAATTCGTGGTGTTGACTGTACGGCCGACAACATTGCAATCACCACTGGGTCCCAACAGTCGATTGATCTGATTTCTAAGATGTTTATCAACCGTGGTGATACGATTATTGTAGAAAAACCAACCTACATGAGTGCCCTAGACGTTTTCCATACCTATGGGGCCAATGTTGTTGGAGTTGATATGGATGATCAGGGAATGAAGATGGATGCCTTAGAAGCGGCTCTTCGGCAAAATCCGGAGACAAAGTTCATTTATACCGTCCCGACCTTCCAAAATCCGACCGGACGGACGATGCCGGTGGCGCGGCGGCAGAAAATGGTTGAGTTGGCCAAGGAATATGATGTGGTGATTATCGAAGATGACCCCTACGGTCAACTTCGCTTTGCGGGGGAACCAGTACCCGCGGTCAAAAGTTTTGATACCGATGGACGTGTTTTCTATCTCAGTACCTTTTCCAAGACATTGACTCCCGGGCTGCGAACCGGCTGGGTTGTCGCTGATCCGGACTTCATTAAGCAATTCACAATCATTAAGCAATCGGCGGACCTGCACTCGGACAACGTTTCCCAACAAGCGATTGCGGACTTTTTAACTGACTTTGATATTGATGAACACATTGCCAAAATTCGCGAAGTTTATGGGAAACGTCAGCGGTTAATGATGGAATGCATTGAAAGAGACTTTCCAGTGGGGGTTAAATACAGTCATCCTGAAGGTGGTTTGTTTATTTGGGTGGAAGTTCCTGGAAACGTTAACACCCAGGCCCTCTTTGACCAATGTATCAAAAATAATGTTGCTTTTGTGCCAGGTGAACCATTTTTTCCTGGAGAAGTGATTCCGGGAACCTTCCGCCTGAATTTTTCCAATATGAGTGAGGATAAAATTAAGGAAGGAATTGCTCGTCTGGGGAAGGCGATTAAAGAATTTCAAGGGTAAATTTTAAATTAATATTTAGGCAGTTATGACGCTTACTATTAAAAATAGGGGTATAGACCAATATAACCACATAAGCTGTTTGATATAATCAAGCAAATTAGGCATTGGTAGTAAATAGTGTTAAAATAACTATAACTTAGAGTGAATAACTTTAAGTTCATACCAATTAGCTTCCTCGAATAAGAGCCTTGTTCGAGGGAGTTTTTCTTTAAAAATTTTTGCCGAAGATTAGCAGAGTTCGAAGCTGACCATTGATTTCTGAAATTTGGGGAAGGCGGCCCCATTGTTGGTAACCCGCACTAGTAAATAGGCGTTGACTAGCGAGATTTTCATTGTAAACATAGGCGATGACGGTTTTAATGGCTAAATGGTGCTGAACCTGTTTGTTAACAAACGAGAGAAGCTGTTTGCCAAGGTGCTGCCGTTGAAAGTGGTTGTCGATATAAATCGCGATTTCAGCAGAACGGTAGTAGGCTGGGTGGGGATAAAATCGTTCCAGAGCACACCAGCCAACGATTTGCTCAGCAGTTTGGATTACCCAGATTGGGTGAGTGTCATCAAATTGCTGAAACCAAGTCTGACGGTCCGTAACTTCTAACGGCGCCGTGTCGTCATTGACCATCAATGGAATCGCTTGGTTAAAAATCTCGACGATCGCCGGAAGATCAGTGCTGGTTGCTGGACGAATTCGATATGACATGTGATCACTCCTTTACTTCCTAATTATGGAATATTAATGAAATTTAGCAAGAAAATGATTCCATAAAAATTTCAAATTCACATTTAGGGACCTTTTACTGGCCGGGTTGATTTTGCTATAATGAGCGTATTATAGCTTTCGAGAGAGATAGAGGAAATTATGAAAGTTCTTAGCAATTCAGTAGTATTTAACATGTACCGGATGACGGTCGATGATAATCAGCGAAGTACCTTTAATGAAGTAGGAAAGCGAAATATGGTGACTTCGCTCGCCATTGAGAACGGAACTTTGGCCATGTACAATACTAGAGATAATCAGGGTGATAATTTAATTTTTGAATTGTATCAAGACGATGCTGCTTACCAAAAGCATTTGCAGTCAGCCCAATACCACGATTTTAAGGAAGTGGCGACGACGGCGGTGACCAAGAGTGAGGCAACCAGCCTAGTACCTCAATTTTTAGCGGAGCAAGACGTTTCCTTAAACGCTACCACTGATAACAATATGTGGGTTAACATCGTACGCTTTACAGTCAAAGATGGTCAGGGGTACGCTTTTGGGCAAATCCTGGCAGATTATTTGAAGGAAGCCATGAAGACGGAAACCGAAATTCTGGCCTGTTATATTGCTCAAGTCAAGGATGACCCGAACCACTGGATTACTTTCCAAGTTTTCCAAAATGACGGGACTTTTAATAACTACGTGAATTCTGATAGCTTCCACCGGGTTCAAGCTCAGTTAGCGCCGTTGATTGAAGAGCGGAAAATGGAACAACTTGATGGTCAGGTATTAATTAATCAAGGACATTATTAAAATTAAAAAGTGAACACCGATCGTGTTCACTACAATAGCCATGGGGTTCTCAGTAGAACCACATGGCTTTATTTTTGACTTGTTTTCCATGGTTTTTTCGTGCTAATGGACTTGATAAAGGAGCTGTCAGCCTTCTTTGCTGTAGTTCGAGCTTGCTTGCGTTGTAAGTAGTCCGCGATGACCGTGTGCTGCTCATCATTTTCTGCCACTACTTCATCATAGGAAACTGATTTATGTGGGTCTTCCACTACAAATGTCATAAAACAGGTAAAACCGAGGAAACGTTCACCAGTCATCAGGTTTTCACCAACAATTTTCACAAAAACTTCGATGGAACGGTGGCCAATTCCAGAGACATAGGCTTCCATACACATGGAATCTTGGAGATGGAAGGGGCGAATAAAGTGGATATGGTCTAATGAAGCGGTGACCACGGTTGATCGTGCGACCTTCATTGCTGGAATGGAAGCTGCTGAATCGACAATTTCCAGGATGCGCCCACCAAAGACAGTTTGATGTTCATTGAGGTCCCGGGTTAAGACCCGGTGGATTGAAACTGATAATGTGTCATTACAAGTAATTTTCATGGTAAAAATAAGCCTCCGAATTATTTTTGTTAATTTTAGCACGGGTAATGGGCAGAAGTTAACGAACATCAACGATGAATCATTATAACCAGCATAACGTGCTAACCTCACGAAACTAAAAAAGCCCCGCTGAATAGCGGAGCCTGAACAAAGCATGATCAGTTTTAATAGTAGATATATCTGGTAATCCTTGTTCAATTGCGGTAACTAAAAAGATGATGTTTCCCATCTTTTTAGCGATGATCATTTTAGCAAGTTGGATAAGTGGTGGCAATAGTTAATTTTTTATCTTTGTATCGGTGGTTGGACTATTTTTACTGAAGAAAAAAGTCTTTTACTGAAATTATACAAAATGGAAGAATTAATCCATTATAATGGTATGGCAATACATTTGAAACGTTATTTTTGGGAGGATCTTGTGAAAAAATCACGGTTATCTTTATTGGCAGTAGTCGCCGTTTCATCACTATTTTTAACCGGATGTGGACAAAGTTCGGCCACCAATCATAGTACACAAGCTAGTTCGTCGAGTAAGAGTAAGGTTGCTAATTCGACCAGCGGTGCCACCGAAAAACAGTCTAATGCATTATGGAATCAGAGTAAGGATCAGCAACTACTTAGTTTTATGAATCAATGGGCACCAACGATGGGACAGTCATACACCAAATATGATGGCAAACATGATTTAGCGACTAAAGCGGGCATGCATTATCCAAGCGATTTAAGTAAAACTACGGTAAATGGTTCGAACTCTTCAATTGGCTGGTCATCAAATGGTAAAGGTCAATATGATTACAATGTGGTGGCCCTTTATAATTATGACCGGCCGGGCAACGCTGCCACCCACATTACTTATGCCTTTGCTTTTCATAATGATCAACCAGTAGCATTAGTAGAACAAAGTACGAATGGGACTCCTGATTGGACACAAACGAAAAATACGGATGTTGAAAGCAATTTTGAAAAAATTGCAACCGGAAAGGAAGCTATTAAGAGCAACAAAAATTCTTCAGCATCAAATCAACATGACTCTTCCAGTCCAAAGATTTCTAATGCCCAAGATGCTGTTGCGTACTTAAAGCAGCAGCGTGGTAATGGTAATTACATAATTCAGCACGGAACTTTTAGAATGTCTGATAATCCTTACGCTACAATTACTGATACTGATTCTGGCACCACTTACTATGTCTATGCAAATGGTACGATCAAAGAGCAAGAGTAGCGAATCTAAACGGGGGTAGAAGATTAAATGAATGATCGAAGGTTAACGATTTTAGCAGTTGCGTTACTAGTTCCACTAATGACTGCCTGTGGTGCTCAAAACAGATCCACAAATAGGAGCAGTTCACAAGCGACTTCATCGAGCTACACAGCGAATTTTAAAGTCGCCAAAAAATTAGTATTAATTTGTCACCAGATGATCCTGATTATATTCCACCTACTCATGATCCAGAGAGTTGGAAATAACACTGAAAATTGAATTACGAAGAAAAGCAGACCGCTATTTATTTATAGGGTCTGTTTTTTTGCCGAACATTGGTGCGCTTACTGTCCATGTTGTAAAATAAAGAAGTAACTAAACTTAATCATGCGAAGGTTCTTAATCATGAGTAAAGATATCTCAAGCCCAATTATTTTCGAAACTAAATACAATCGACAAGCTGCTAGTAGTCTCGATCAAGAAATTACTAGTCAAGTGACTGATCCGGATCAACAAAATTTTTTGATTAATTTTCCAACTGTCTATATCATTAATCAAAACCAGAGAAAGACTGATCCTCAGTACACCGTTTACGTGGGTGAAACGAACGATATTCAGCGTCGAACTTTGCAACATCTCGATATTGATCCTCGTTCTCGTCAAGACTGGAAGCAATTCGCGGATGGTAACAATGCAAGAATGTATGTGATTGGCCACCAGCACTTTAACAAGTCGCTAACTTTGGACATCGAAAACCGCATGATGCATTACTTATCGGGGGTCAGCACGGTTGCCCATCTAAATAATCGGCGAGAAAATGCACAAAATGACTACTATCCGGCGGATGAAATGGTGCCGATCTTCAACCGAATCTGGCGGAAGCTGCATCATAAGTTATCCCAATTATTCCAATCACAACGTTTAATCGAAGAATCAGCGCTATTCAAGGCTTCGCCGTTCCATAAGCTCACCAAAGCTCAACTTCAGGCGAAGAATCAAATCCTCACAATCGTTGATCAAGCTTTACGGACAAATCAACAGAGTCAATTGGTACTCGTAGAAGGCGAAGCTGGTGCTGGTAAGACGGTTTTAATGAGTAACATTTTCTATGACCTTGCCACGCGGGATGACAATTCACTTTCCGTTGCGATGATGGTCAACCACCGTCAGCAAGAAAAAGTGTATGAACAAATCGTTGCTAAATTAGGTTTGCATGATAATGCTAAAGTAATTAAAACCACCACTTTTATTAATCAAACATCACCAACCGAACCAATTGATATCGCCTTTGTGGATGAGGCCCACTTGTTACTAACACAACGCAGCCAAGCCTATTATGGTCATGGGACAAATGAATTATTAGATATTGTCAAACGAGCCCGGGTGGTGGTCGCTGTCTATGATGAACACCAAATTCTGCATTCGAGTCAAATCATTGAAGCGGATGATCGAGCTAAAATTGAGCAGTTAATTGACTACCGAGTTGAATTGAAAAACCAAATGCGGATTGATGCCTCTCCTGCAATGGTGGCTTGGTTACGGAATATGATTGACAATCAAAGAATTTCTAAAGCCCCGTACGATCCGAAATATGATCTGCGCGTCTTTGATGATCCGGCGAAAATGCAGGCAGCAATTCAGCAAAAGGCGCGGGTGGATGGTGAAAATGGCATTAGTCGCATGCTTGCTACTTTTGACTGGCCATATTCGAGCGCGAAAAAGCAAGATTATCGCTTGTGGGAAGTTTCTGAAGGCGATTGGCATATGCCTTGGAACCTCCAGGTCAATCCCAACCGAGAAGATAAACGTCAAATCAGCGGTGTTAAATACTCTGATCTTTCATGGGCTGAGCAACCGCATACGATTAAGGAAATCGGGTCCACCTACACAATTCAGGGGTCTGACTTGAATTACGCGGGCGTTGAGATTGGTCCATCCGTGAAATATCGTCGCGGCAAGATTGTTTTCGATCCAGACAGCAGTTCCAACAAAAAAGCGATCCAAAATCGTAAAATGCATGATGATTCAAAGCAAAACTTTGCGGAACAATTGTTAAAAAACGAATTAAATGTGTTGCTAACGCGAGGTGTTCATGGCCTGTACCTACATGCGGTTGACCCGGCGTTACAAAAGGCACTCAAGAAAGCAGTTAAAAATAAATAGATGCTTGACAGCTAATTTTGACTTTAATAATCTTCTAATCGTACAGTTAAATCAATCAAATTCATCAGAGAGTTTGTAAATACGAGCTGGATAAGATGCTGCATTCGCAGAATTTTATCCAGCTTTTTTAATGAGTGATTGAAATGAAATTTATTGTAACGGAAGATATTTGGCAGAAATTGCCAGATATGTATGTTGGGGTAGTAATTGCGAAAGGGGTTTAAATTAATGAATCGAGGCTGGTTTTACGTAATTATTGGTGGCTTTTTGGAAATTTTTTGGGTACTGGCACTCAAATTATCCCATAATTTTACGGTACTTCATTATTCTGTAATAACAATTGTGCTTGTAATGGTCAGCTTTTACCTCTTTTCAAAGGGCATGGAAGAATTACCTTCAGAAATCGCCTATACGGTGTATACCGGAATAGGCGCCGTGCGGACCATCATTTTTGGCATTCTCTTTTTGCACGAGACAACTTCATTACCCAAATTGGGATTTGCGCCTCTTTTGATTGTCGGAATTTTAGGCCTGAAAATGGCATCGGAGGAATAAAATGGGGTTTGGATACTTGATTATTGCTGGACTATGCGAAGTTGGGATAGTTTATTCTCTAAATCGAAGTCGGGGGTTCCACAATCTCACCTGGTCTCTGGTGACGCTGATCGCAGCGACAGCAAGTTTGATGAATCTATCATTTTCAATGAAGACCCTTGAGGCGGGAGTTGCTTATAGCATTTGGGTAGCCTTTGGTTTGATTATTTTAGGACAATTCGTCTTTAACGAACATGTTAATCATCAACAAATGTTTTTTATGGGTCTCATCATAATCGCCGTCGTTGGCTTGAAAATATGGGGCTAACAACAAAAGCCTCAGAATATCCTGAGGCTTTTGTTGTTATTAGCTTGTTAGAGAAAACTGGCAACATTCTAATTGCCTTGTGCAGCCCGTTCTACTTCGGCTTGGAGACGTTCCTTGATGTACTTAGCTGAGGTGGCTAATTTATCTTTTTCTTCATCTGTCAAGTCTAACTGAAGTTGTTCAAGGATCCCGTCGTTACCAACTACTGCCGGATAGGAGAGGTAGGTTCCGTATTCTTCACGATAATTGGAGACAGGCATGACTGTTCTTGAATCACTTAGGACGGCGTTAACTAATTTGACGGCCGCTGTGGCAACTCCATAGTTCGTATACTTTTTACCTTGGTAAACTAGGTAACCTCCTTGGCGCGCGCGTTCTTCCAGATCGGCCAGGTCAAGCTCACGCTTTTTGACTAGTTCCAACAGTGGCTTGCCTAAGACCCGGACCGTTGACCAAGCGGTAAATTGTGAATTACCGTGCTCACCGAGGTTGAATCCATCAACTGACCGAGGATCAACGTGGAGAGTTTCGCCAACCCGAGCACGCATCCGCGAAGAATCTAGCAGGGTACCAGTACCCATGACATGTGCCTTCGGTAACCCTGTTAATTTTTGATACATCGAAGTAATCACGTCACAGGGGTTCGTGATGACAACGAGTTTGCCGTGAAAACCGTTCTCGACTAGTTTTTTAGCAACTAATGGGACCTGCGTCCGGGTAAATTTAAATTCGGCGAAGCGATCATGGTCAGGTGTGTCCACCAGCTTTGATTTACCTAAGGCAGAAACGACTACTTCGCAATCAGCCAGTTGTGAATCATCATTGACCGTGAGGTTGGTATGCGAGGGTAAGTTTGGGAGGGCATCCCGGAGGTCGAGGGCATCTGCCTGTGCTTTATCCGGGGCCGTATCAAATAATGCCAAATCATCCGTGAAACCACCAGAGACGAGATAATGAGCGACGGTGGCCCCAACGTGTCCCATACCAAATACTGCTACTTTTCTTGTCATAGTAATAACTCCCTTTCTCAAGTAAATTTAGAAGATTAGTCCACAACGGTTAAATTGACATCACCAAAGTCATGGTCAAATTTAGCCGACCAGGTACCCGTGGTTAAGTGAGGTGGTAGTAAAAAGGTTCCCGAGGAGACCAATTGACCCTTGGCAAATGACTTACCTTGTTCGTGAAGTTTCTTGACTAGCCAAGCGAGGGAATTGAGTGGGTTGCCCAAGACCTCGCTGGATTTACCCGTTAGTACTTTTTTGTCGTCATGATATAAAGTGACATTGACATCAGCCAGTTCATCGGCGTTGGAGAAGACCTCGTCAGTCGGCCGTTCAGTTCCGTACACCACGAAGCCACCGACCGCACAGTCACTCATGACGTTGTACTTGTTTAAATCTGGAAACCAGTCGGCAAACCGGCTATCGGGCACTTCGACGGTGCCACAAACGGTAGTTTTCTTCATCAAATCATCCAATGAATCGCTAGGCAGTAAATCTTCGGTTGCTCGGAACCCTAATTCAACCTCTAGGAGTGGCGCCATCGTTTGCTTGGCAAGTGATAGTTGTGCTGGTGCTGGTAAGAAGTGGGCATCGACTTGTTGACCATAAAGTGGACTATCAGAATCAAACATGTCTTGGGTTTCTTTGCTCGTTAAAGAGACCTTGTAACCACCGGTGGGCAACCGTTTGAGTTCAGCAAATTTATCTTGCACTGCGTAGGCGGTGTCGTCATCAATGACGACGCCTTGCCAGTCATCCATTAAGAGTGGTTGTTTGCTTTCGTATGCATGTGCGAGTGCTTTGGCAAAGGCAAGTTGTTGGTCAGTTAAATGTGTTTCGGTCATTGTAAATTCCTCCTTGATCCCAATTGTCAAAAATCGTAAATCAAAAGGATTACGAAGAAATACTGACAACTAGGAATTTATTGATAATTACTGAGCTGCGTTAAATTGTTAATCTCGCTAATGTCACTGTCTGCCATGACCACCACCACCTTTAAATAACTAAAAAAAGCGTCCTTTCAGTCTCCATATGGGAAACTAAAAGGACGCTGTGCACGTGGTACCACCTTTTTTCACGACCGAAGTCGCCTTAAATAACTTCTCACCAATGAGAAATTATCCGGCACTGTAATGGGTGCTACCAATATGCTCTACTGGAATTCGTTCGACATATCACTCACGAGTGATAAGAGAATCAATCCTGATTACTGGTTTGCACCAACCACCAGCTCTCTGCAATTCAGTATTAATCTCTGTTCTCGATCAACGTGTTCAATTTGTGTTATTGATTGTCTAGTAGAATAACAGGTGCATTTTGAAAAAGCAACCCTAAGATTAGAAAAAGATGAGTAAAATCTAATTTAATCGTAAACAAAAACCCGGGAATTGGCGATCCCGGGCCAAATGTTATTCTGGTTAATTGCTAAAATCGGTGCGCTCGTGATTTTAGTCCACAGAAAGGGTTACAAATAATACTAGTAGGATTTGGATTTGGTTAAATCTAGTACGTCAATGAATAACATTTCTGGTATTGTACCGGAATGTTAATCGTTTGACAATACCTAGATTAAATAAGCCCATTAAAAATAAAGAGCCATGCGCTATGTTAAGCAGTCCGTGTGGGTGATCATTACATAAAGTATTTTTCGGTTGGGTAATTGTATTTAAATTGTTGACCCTTAGCCAGATTAAAGAAATTGTGTGCAAAGAAGAGGTCAAGAACCCCTAAACCATAATTGTAGACGAGAATGCGTTCTTGATCGTTTTGACGACCAGGATTTTGCCCCTTCAAGACATCACTGACGTTGGTTAAGGACTTGAACTTATCAAAGTTTTTAAAGCCACGGATTTGTTTAATTTCATCAGTAAACACTTTGTCAAAGAAGAGGTCACAATTATTAAAACCAGTTGTACAAATTGGAATGACGGTAACTCCTTCCTTGAAGTATTGGTCATCCACAAAATCTTCATCGGCGCGGGTAACGGCAGAAACGACCAAATCTGCGTCATCAACAGTTTCATCATATGTATCACAGTAAACGAAGTTGACATTAGATAAGTGGGCAAAACGCTTCGCGAAACGTTTTTCTTGGTTGTGGTGTTTGAAGAGTTTGATTATTAGCTGGCGGTCGTCACCATTATCATGCAACTTGGCCATAAAGGTGTCGAGAAAGACTGTCATAATGTTACCCAGTCCCATCAAGCTAATAACCTGGAAGTCTTTTTTGGTGAACAAGAGGGCAGAGTGGGCAGCCGCCGCACCAGTGCGGAGAGTCGTTAAGTATTCACCATCAATTACACCTTTAAGCATTCCGGTACTAGCGTCGTAAAGGAGCATTTCACTCATCATGACTGGACGGTGTTCATTTTCTTTTAACAAGTGGCGACCAATCATTTTCACCGTTGCCAAATTGAACTTATCCGACAAGGCAGGCATGATATTAAAATAACCATCGTTGGCTTGACTAATGTGGAGTTTGGCGGGCATATCGTAATTACCCTTATTACGCATGGTTTCATCAACCCAGTTATACCAAGTTAATGGAGACATTCCTTCAGCAACTTCTTTAACTTCATCAAAATCAACAATTTTCATTTCATTACCTCCATCGCAAGTTTTTGAGGTGCGAAAATTACGATTGAAGGCACACTAAAATTACGAGCGGCTATTCAAAAGCCGCTTGATATACTTAAGGTCTTCAGCTGAGATTGGTTGACCGTTAAAAGTAAAGGTGATGCGGTCATCGTTCAAATCGACGGTCTTTCCCTGGTGATAAGCAGGAGACTGTCCAGATAACGAATGATTCATAATCTCCCCAATTTTAACGTTAAAGATTTCTGCCAATTTTTCGAAAGCCTTCATGCGGGGAACTTTCATGCCAGTTTCCCAATTTGAAACTGTTTGTGGGGAAACGCCCATTTTGTTGGCTAACTGTTCCTGGGTCCACCCGCGCTGGCAACGTAATTTTTTAATTTGTGTATCAATCGAATTTTCAATCATGATGATCCTCTTTAAATCATTATATAACTTAAAGTTATTAATAACAACTTTAAGTTATAAGGGCTGGCAGCAACCGCTATTATAGCCACAGGGATGGCCCTACCACTTTAACTGCAGGCGGTGCTATAATAATCAGGTTAATTTTTGTTAGAAAAGAGTTTTTCGATGATGTCATTACCTTCGTTTTGGGTAATTATTTACCTAATTTTAGGTGGAATTTTAGCGGGAATTTCGGCTTCTGCGGCTTCCTTTGCTTCTTTGATTTCCTATCCACTGTTGTTAAGTGTTGGTATTCCGCCGGTTTTTGCCAACGTGACAAATGATGGAGCCCTGATTTGGAATAGTTTAGGGTCGATCTTGTCCTCACTAAAAGAATTAAATGGCCATTGGCGTGAAGTCTTCTATTATGCCTTCTATACAGTGATTGGGTCTGTAATTGGTTGTTTCTTACTGCTACGTTTTCCTGGGAAAGTGTTTGAACGGGTGGTGCCGTTTTTTATCTTGCTCGCTGCCGCGATGATTATTATTTCAGGACACCACCAGCCTACGTTGCATGAACGGACGCCTTCGGTGATGATGAAAATCTGGTCGCCAATTGGGCTCGTCCTTGTAGGGATTTATGCGGGATACTTTGGCGCAGCCAGTGGGATTGTGGTTTTGGTGCTATTAACGTACGTAATGAACGAAAACTTTATGGTTACCAATGCAGTCAAAAATGCTGTTGGAGCATTCACCAATTTGGTAGCTCTGATTATCTACGCGTTGACCTCGACAATTTACTGGTTTGATGCAATTCCAATGGCAGTGGGGATGTTCATTGGTGGGTACATTGGTCCGATTATCGTTCGCCATGTTTCCGCAACACTAATTCGCTGGGTTATCGCCATTTTGGCCGTCATCCAAGCAATCATTTATTTCAAACAGGCTTACTTCTAAATTAATGATTTATTAACTCGTCCTTCCTTCACGGATAGGCGAGATTTTTTAGTTAAGAAGGTTCTTAACTGACATTACAATCATATGATAATTTTTTAAACCCCTGTTAATCCCTCAAAACCAGAGCTTCAATCGTCAACCATTTTAAAAATATTGAACGGCTGATTATTGGATGTTAATGTAAAAGAGAATTTGGGGAAATGGGGGATTTTGTAAATGAGCTATCAGCATTGTTTGAGTTACCTATGAACCGCTTTTTAACAGTACATTATATGAAGGAAATTTCACTTAATACCTTTAACTAGTTTATAAAATTAGGCCGTCTAGACATTATCGCGGGACAAATGAATGAGATTCATCAAACGCGAATTCGTTTCTCTCACATGACTTTACGCGATTTCACAAACACTCGGGTATAATTTTCTTTTTGATTTAAATTGTTAAATATTTATAGATTTTGCGATTTTTTGCTAAAAAAGATTTTATTTATTTTACATTTGATCTACAATAAGTATAGAAAATGATAATTAGAGATGGGAGGTAATTGCGTGACTCATCATTTGAAATTCAAAGCCAATGACTATAACTTTATCCGAAAGACTTTTCCTGATTTATACGATCTACTTTGGGATCGGTCCAAATCTGTCAATAATGAAGAGTATGTGACTGTTGATGACCCGAAAACATATGATATGCTTTCATATGCGATTGCCCATGCTACTACTTCAGAACTTGGCGAAAAGGGACTGAGTTCTAATGGTGTGCGACTCCAGGAAGCCTGGGATTATGCCATTCGCGATTACGAAGATTAATTTAAATGTTGAATGACCGATACAAACCAGTCAATAGACTGGTTTGTATCGGTCATTTTGACTTTATAACAAGAATCCGAAAAACGCTAAGCTAATTCCACCACCGTACGATAAACAGAAGTACGTGATCAGTGTGAACCATTTTCTTTCATCAATTAACGAAATCAGTTCAGTATTAAATGTTGAAAAAGTGGTGAAACCACCCAGGACGCCCACTCCCCAGAAGGTCATCCGCGGATCAACCGGCTGTAATTGGTGAATGAGGAGGCTCAGAATGAATGACCCACTTAAGTTAATTATCAAGGTAGCGAACGGCCAATCAATCCTGAAGAGTTTCCAAAGTGAGGTGGTTAGATACCTCAACAGGGCGCCAATTGCGGCACCACAACCAGCGATGATCAATGCCGATTCCTCCTTCCGATTTGTCGAGCAAGCCAAAAGCCCAAGCTGGCCATCAGCAGACCACCACCAGCGCTAATTACGAAATAGGTGATTGCACTGCTGAATTGTTGGGTGGCTAGTTTTGCTGTCGTACTGGCAAAGGTCGAAAAAGTCGTAAAGGCGCCAATGAAACCAGTTCCTATACCGACAGTTATCCATTCTGCAAAAAGGCCCCGTTCAATCACGTAGTAGGTTAAAAAAGCGAGTAGGAAGCAGCCCAATAAGTTGGCCAGGATGATCCCAGAATTATTGAACCACTTACTCAGCAAATAACGACAAATTCCGCCGCAAAAGCCAAAAATAGCAACACCAATTAGGTTGCGTAATTTCATAATTCCATCTCCTTATGCTAACGATTTAATCATATCAAAATTTGTATTAGGCGGCCAATGATCGTTCAAACATTGATCAAATGTTCATATGTTTGTAAAGAATGGTTGTGTTTAGCCACTTTATTAACTGCTGATAAGTACGACGGATAACATTAATTATGTAAAACTATCGGGTCTAGTAAACATAACACAGGATTTTTTCTATAAAAGCTTTGCTTTTAAACTTGAATGATTGAGGTGGAAGGGCTACACTTTAGATGAAATTATTAATACTTATTAAGCGGTTGATAATTTCGTTGTAACTCACTGTAATCGAGGGAGGAATTAACAATGAATATTGTTAGTTTAGCTCGTTTCCAGTTCGCGATGACAACGGTTTTTCACTTTTTCTTTGTACCTTTCTCAATTGGAACGGTCTTTGTTGTTGCGGTTATGGAATCGATGTATGTCCACACCAAGAATGAAGCCTATAAAAAGATGGCTAAATTCTGGGGTAATATTTTCATGTTAAGCTTCGCCGTCGGGGTAGTCACCGGTTTAATCCAAGAATTCCAATTTGGGATGAACTGGTCTGATTACGCCCGGTTTATGGGGGACATTTTTGGTGCTCCATTAGCATTTGAAGCTTTGCTGTCATTCTTTATTGAATCGACATTTATTGGTCTCTGGGTCTTTACCTGGGACAAAGTCAAGAAAGGTTTGCACTTATTCTTTATTTGGATGATTGTCTTCGGGACAATGACTTCTGCGCTGTGGATTTTAACAGCTAATGCCTTTATGCAACACCCAGTTGGTTACACGCTCCGCAATGGACGCGCGGAAATGGCTAATTTTGGTGCTTTATTGACTAATCCACAAGTAATGTACGAACTCAGTCACGTTTTGATGGGCGCTCTTCTTACTGGTGCTACCATCATTACAGGGTTAGCTGCTTTCCAATTACTGAAGAAGCGGTCATTATCTGACGAAAACAAGAATATTTACCACAAGACCATGCGGGTTGGACTTTGGTTAATGCTGATCTTCTCACTTGGTAGTATCACTGCTGGTGATTTGCAGATGCAATACTTAATCAAAGAACAACCAATGAAGTTTGCGGCTACCGAAATGGTTTACAAGACCACCGGCAAGCAAGCTCCATGGACGGTTGTTGGGGTAGCCAATCCGAAGACTCACAAAGTTTACGGTAACCTTGACATTCCAGTGATGCTGAGTGTGCTGTCCTACCATAAGACGACTGGCTCAGTTAAAGGGATGGAAGAAGTTAATGCCCAACTTGAAAAGAAGTACGGGACTAAGATTGCTAACCACAAGATGAATTACTATGTTCCAGTGAACACCTTGTTTTGGAGTTTCCGTGTGATGGCCGGTTTTGGTGCTTTAATGTGCTTAGTCTCTATCGTTGGTCTGATTATGACGCGTCGCAAGAAGCAGACACTATACGAACATCGTTGGTGTCTGTGGGTCATGGCATTGATGACCTTTGCACCATTCCTTGCTAATACTGCAGGGTGGTTGATTACCGAACTTGGTCGGGCACCATGGACAGTTTATGGACTCTTTACAATCCAACAAAGTGTTTCGCCAAATGTTTCGGTTGCTTCATTATTAACTTCTAACATCATCTACTTTGTACTCTTTACGACCTTAGCAATTATCTTGATCAGTTTGATTGTTCGCTTCTTACGTAACGACCCTGTTGAATACGTGGCTGCTCAAGCTGACAAGAAGGCCACAGATCCATTTGCAAAGGGGGCCTTCTAAATGTCATTTTTACAAGGTTTATGGTTTTTGTTAATTGGTGTTCTCTTTAGTGGTTTCTTCTTCCTTGATGGCTTCGATTATGGAGTCGGCATGGCAGTGGAAACCTTAGGACACAATGAGGCCGAAAAGTCACAGATTATTCGGACAATTGGGCCAGTTTGGGATGGTAATGAAGTTTGGCTTATCACCGCTGGTGGGGCGCTCTTTGCTTCCTTCCCATATTGGTATGCAACCCTGTTTTCCGGCTACTATCTGATTTTGCTCTTTATCCTCGTGGGGTTGATTTTGCGTGGTGTTTCTTTCGAATTCCGCTCTAAAAGCTCACTAGAAAAGAAACCAATTTGGGATTGCATTATGTCAATTTCTTCATTATTGGTTCCATTCTTGTTTGGGGTAATGTTCATTTCTATGATCAAAGGGATGCCAATTGATGCCAATGGTAATATCTCTGCTCACTTCTTTGACTACTTTAACTGGTTCTCAATCGTGGGTGGCATTGCCTTAGCATTGTTGACTTATCTGCATGGTTTAAACTACATTACTTTGAAGACAACGGGTCCAGTTTCTGAACGGGCACAAAATTACGCTCATGCACTCTACTGGGTTCTCTACCTCGGTGAAATTGTCTTTGCATTGTTACTCTTGTTCCAAACCGACTTCATCAAAGTTCACCCAATCCTAACTTTGTTGTGCTTAGTATTAATCGTGGGCTTCTCAATTTGGGCACACGCGGCTACCTTTGCAAACAAGCAAGGTCATGCATTTACTGCTAGTGGTTTAACGCTTATTTCTCTGGTAGCACTGATTTTCTGCGGGTTATTCCCACGGGTCATGATTTCATCAATCAGCAGTAAGTATGATTTGGTAATTCAAAGTGCTTCATCATCTCATTACACATTGATTGTCATGACGATCGCAACCGTAATCTTAGTGCCTTGTGTTCTTGTGTACACGATTTGGGCATATTGGATTTTCCGGAAACGAATTGAAATGCCCGCAATCGGGAGGACCGATGCATGATTGATCAACACCTATTTCAACTCGCGGGTGCCAAATCAATTGCGAAAAGGCTTGCGGGACTAGATGTTCTGCAAGCCTTTTTGATTATTGGCCAGGCGCTGTCCCTTGATTGGGTTTTGACGACCTTATGGGAGGGACACCAGCTTGACTGGTTGGTGTTAATCGTTTTTGTTGGTTGCTTTGCTGGTCGTCAGGCTCTCAATTGGCTTAGTGAACACTGGCTCGATGATTATGCTGGACGCACCAGCCAGAACCTCCGTCAGCAATTGTTGAAGAAGATCTTTGACCTTGGCCCTGCACTTGTTCAAAAGCAGGGGACCGGTAGTACGATCACGATGGTGCTAGATGGTATCAACGAGGTTCGCGACTATATTAAGTTGACCTTCACCAAAGTGATGACGATGATGATTGTCCCAGTTTTGGTTTTGATTGCGATGGCCGTCCTTGATTGGCGTTCGGCATTAATTTTACTTGTAATGTACCCATTAATTGTCCTGTTTATGATTATTTTGGGTAAGGCCGCTCAGGCCAAAGCAATTAAGCAATTTGGTAACTTTCAAAAGCTCTCTAATAACTTTATTGATTCGTTACGGGGGATTGGCACGCTCAAGTATTTTGGCCTGAGCAAACGGTATTCGAAGAGTATTTACAATTCTAGTGAATTGTTCCGCCACCGGACGATGCGTGTGTTACGGATTGCGATGTTGTCCACCTTTGCACTTGATTTTTTCACGACCCTTTCAATTGCCGTCATTGCGGTTTTCCTGGGTTTTGATCTGATTGATGGGAAAATGAATCTTTTCCCGGCTCTCGGAATTTTGATTCTGGCTCCAGAATATTTTCTTCCCATTCGAAACTTCGCGGGTGACTTTCATGCGACCTTGAACGGCAAAAATGCCTTTGGTAAAATTCGCCAGCTAATTGCTACTCCGGATCCAGAAGTAGCTGCTGTGCCAGTTCACCAATGGACGGATAGTGATGAATTGCAGATAGATGATTTGGCTTTTCATTATCAAAATGGCATGCACATGATGCCACTATCACTTCGGGTTCATGGTTACCAAAAAATCGGTATTATCGGGATGAGTGGTTCTGGGAAAACAACACTAATTAATCTCTTGAGTGGTTTTTTGAAACCGGATAGCGGTAAGGTGACTATTCAAGGCCAAACAGCGTCGACAATGCATATTCCTGGTTGGCAGGGTCAATTAACGTATATCCCCCAAACACCGTATGTCTTTACGGCTAGTCTTCGTGACAATATCGCCTTCTACACCCCAAAGGTGAATGATGATCAAATCAGGGAAGCCATTCATGTAGTTGGGCTCGATGACCTTTTGGAAGATTTACCTGACGGGCTCGACACCATTATCGGGTCTGGGAAACGAGCATTATCTGGTGGCCAAGCCCAACGAATCGCGTTAGCTCGAGCTTTTCTCGACCAATCGCGGAAAGTAATGTTCTTTGATGAACCAACTGCCCACCTGGATATCGAAACTGAGCTTGATTTGAAAGCGCGGATGTTACCTTTAATGAAGGACCATTTGGTGTTCTTTGCAACCCACCGGCTGCATTGGATGGCACAAATGGATTATATTCTCGTGATGGATCATGGAAAATTAGTTGAGCAGGGGACCTACCAAGATCTTCTTCACAAAAATGGTTACTTTACTGAATTAATTCAACGAATGCGAGGTGAGGACAATGTTTAAAAAAATACCATTTTTACGCGCTTTCAAGCACGATCAATGGGTCAAACCATTTCTCAAACGGTATCGTTGGACACTGTGCCTTGCCATTGCGGTCGGCATTATTACCTTTATCTGTGGTGCGGGGCTGATGTTTTCAGCTGGCTTTTTGATCAGTAAGTCAGCGACTCGACCAGAGAACATTCTCTTGGTTTATGTGCCAATCGTCTTAACCCGGGCCTTTGGGATCGGTCGGCCAGCGTTCCGCTATGCTGAACGACTTGTTTCTCACAACTGGGTTTTGAAGATGACCTCGCAACTACGGAAGAAATTGTATGATGTCTTGGAACACGATGCCGTCTTCTTCAATAGTAAGTATCAGTTAGGCGATATTCTTGGCCTCTTGTCCGATGATATTTTCCATATTCAAAACCTGTATCTCCGCACTCTGTTCCCAATGTTTGTTGCGTGGGGCTTGTACGCGGTGATTGTAATTGCCTTTGGTGTCATTTCCCCGCTCATGGGACTTTGGATGTTGATCGTTTTTGGTCTCATCATTATCGCCATTCCTGTGTGGTCCATTTTGGTGAACGGGGCTCGTCAGGAACGAGAAAAGGAATCAAAGGATCGCCTATATGTTGACTTGACAGATAATGTTATGGGAGTAACCGATTGGATTCTGGCTGGCAGGAACCAAGAATATTTGGACGAATATGTGAATGATCAACAGGTGGACCGGCACACCGCCCGTGAAATGCATCATTTTGAACACTTACGAGATTTTCTTCTGCAAATGTTGTACTTATTAATGATTGTTAGTGTCATTATGTGGGGAGCAGGTAAGTTTGGCGGCCACTTCGGTGGGAGTGCCAACTGGATTGCGGCCTTTGTCTTGGCCTTGTTCCCCATTGTTGATGCCTTTATTCAGCTCCCGACTGCTGCGCAAGAAACTAACGTTTATACCAATTCATTAGTCCGGTTAAACCAGCTCAGTAAGCGTGCAGAAAACCAACAAGCGGACCAAGCATTGATTACTTCACCCTTGAGATTAGTTGCTCAAGATGTTCACTACACTTATCCAAATACAGATCGTGAAGTTCTAGCAGGTATTAATCTGCTGATTCAACCTGGTGAGAAATTAGCGATTCTGGGACGAAGTGGTTCAGGAAAGAGCACCTTGGCTTCACTGCTTCGTGGTGATCTCAAACCGACTGAAGGTACTGTAACGTTAAACGGGGTGGCGACTGATGAATTTGGTGATCAAATCGCTGATTATATTGGTGTGATTAACCAGAACCCTTACCTTTTTAGTACGACGATTGCTAATAATATTCGCCTTGGCGATGAGGAGGCGAGTGATGACCAAATCTGGTCGGTCTTAGACCGGGTTGGCTTAGCGGAAATGGTCAAATCTTTGCCTCATGGCCTGGATACGATGGTCGATGAGGCTGGTCTTCGGTTCTCTGGTGGTGAACGTCACCGCTTAGCACTCGCACGAATTTTGCTGAAAAATACGCCAATCGTCCTTTTGGATGAACCAACGGTTGGGCTTGACCCGATTACGGAGCAAGCAATCATTAAAACATTTATGCAACAATTACAAGGTAAAACTTTGCTCTGGATTACCCACCATTTGCAAGGCGTTGAACAGATGGATCAAGTAGTCTTTCTCGAGGACGGCCATCTAGTAATGCAGGGGACACCCAGTGAATTATGGGCAACGAACCAGCGCTATCGGGAACTAAAAAAGGCCGATCAGGGAATAATTTCCGATCAGCCGAATAGTTAATGATTAGCTGGTGCGTTGCAATAATTGATGAGCTAATTGTTCGAGAGTCTGGCGAGCGCGACATGAAGGTAACATGCGTAGGTGGTCAAGGGCGCAGTTGGTAAACCGGGCAGCCAACTGACGACTTTTGTCTAATGCATCGGAGGTCACCACTACTTTTTGGATCAACTTCGCATCTTGCATCGTGAGGTTATATCGTTTGTTAAGTAATGGACGTAGTCTGGCAGCACATCCGGGATTTTGTAAGGCCATTAAAAGGGGTAAAGAATAAACTCCAGTACCGAGGTCCTCTAAAACGGGCTTGGTCAATTGGCTCGTTCCGGTGTAATCCAAGATATCATCTAACATTTGGAAGGCAATGCCAATGTTTTGGCCGAATTTAGCAGCATGGACCACAGCAGAATGATTACCACCCGAAAAATAAGCACCTTCGCGCGCTGCTAACTCGAAAAGGGCGGCCGTTTTGCCGTTGATATTGCGTAAATATTGATGCAAACTTTCCTGGGTATCAAAACGCAGGGCCATTTGACCGAGCTCACCATTCAAAAGACGCTGCATAATATGAGCATTGACTTGGAGGTAGTGATCATCAGTGATGTTTTGTACTAATAACTCGAAAAACACGGTGAACAAATAATCACCAGCGTACACGGCGGTATCCTTTCCAAACCGTGATTGGATGCTCAGCTGTCCCCGGCGGGTTGGTGAGTCGTCAATGATGTCATCATGGATTAAAGAAGCCATATGTAACACTTCAATTGACGTCGCAATCTGAATCAACTGATCGCTTAGGTGATGATGAGGTTGAACGGTTTTAGCAATTAGCAACACCATGGCTGGTCGTAGGTACTTGCCACCATTATCCGCCATGCTAAGCAAGGCGGATTGAAGTCGGGGATTAGCAGCGTGAATTTGTTCATGAAGTTGGTGGTTAACGGCTTGAAGTTCCTGTTTAATAATCGGATACTGGTGCCAAGTTTGTGATTTTTCCATATTAATTTCCTTTGTAAAAGTGTATCAGAGAAAGGGTTGAAAATTTGTCTTTAGATGTCTTTTTAGAACTAGTTGAAATTAAAGCTAAAACTGCAAGTGTAATTCCTTTTTTATTGGGAATCTGCTTTAGTGCTTATTATTTTCATAGCGTCAATGCTTGCCTTGCAATTGTTTTCTTCATTGCCATGTTATTGTTTAACATGGCAGTGGACATGCTAGATAATTATAACGATTACCATCATGCCATTGATAAGGTCGAATACAAGCAAAAAACCAACATTATTGGGCGGGAAAATCTATCCCCCCGTTTGGTCTTAACATTAATTATCATCTTCTCCGTGATTGCAGCATTAATGGGATTATGGCTAGTAAAGATTGCTGGTTTACCAGTATTATGGATGGGAATCTTTTGCTTCGCGGTTGGCGTGCTTTATTCATCAGGTCCGCACCCGATTTCTAACTTACCATTTGGTGAATTATTCTCAGGATTCACGATGGGCTTTATGATCTTTTTGATCAGTGTTTATCTGAATACTTACCAGACATTTGGATGGACCTGGGCGAATCTTTGGCGAACATTTTGGGTGGCGTTGCCAGATGAACTTTGGATTTCCAATTTAATGCTCGCCAACAATCTTTGTGATGCTGAAGAAGATGAACGAAATCAACGTACGACGATTATCCATTATATTGGAGTGCCAAATGGTTTACGGGCATTTAGTTTAAAAAACGTGCTAGCTTTTGTGGTGATTCTCGTAGCGCCATTTCTAAAGCTTGCCCCCTTTACAGTTTGGCTAACATTGTTAATTGTACCTTTTGTTTATCAACAGAACAAGCGCTTGATGCAAAAGCAGGTCAAGAAAGAAACCTTCTCAAGTGGAGTTCGCATCCTGCTCGTTGGTTCTGGCGTTTATTTGATTACCTATCTGTTAGGAATGCTATTTTAGTCAAAGGAGGATTTGACGATGAAAAAAATTGTTGTTTTAGGAGCTGGTTATGCCGGCTTAAAGACTGTTGTTGCATTACAAAAAAAGGTGCGGGGTCAAGCACAAATCACATTAGTTGACCAAAACGACTATCATTATGAAGCAACCGACCTCCATGAAGTTGCTTCTGGCAATTTGCCGGCAAGTAAGATTACCTATCCCATTCAAGATGTTTTAAATTCAGAAACTACTACGTTCATTCAAGATCGAGTGGTTAAAGTTGATCCTGCAACAAAGACTGTCAAGCTAACTCATCATGATGACTTAACTTATGACTACTGTGTCATGGCACTTGGCTTCGTATCTGAAAACTTTGGGATTAAAGGAGCCACAGAAAATAGTTTGCCAATGGCAAGTGTAGAAGAAGCCAAAGCAATTCATGAACATCTTGTGAATAAGATGAAGGATTATCAACGGACCCAGGACAAGAATGATCTGAAGATTATCATCTGTGGAGCTGGATTTACTGGAATTGAATTAGCTGGAGCATTAGCGGATGCAAAGAGGCGTTTAGCCAAGATTGCCGGTGTTGATCCATCGCAAATTAGCATTACGTTAGTTGATGCTGCATCGCGTCTGTTACCGATGTTTGACGATAAACTGGCCAACTATGGCGTAAATCTGTTAAAGAAGTTAGATATCAAGATCGTGTCGGAAGCCTTGATTAGTGAAATTCAACCTGGACTTGTTCTCTACAAGAAGAAGGGCGAGGACGATGATGCTCAATTACACGATGTTGCTGCCAATACGATCATCTGGACAACGGGAGTTAGTGGTAGTCCCGTTGTTAGCGATTCTGATTTGCCAGCACGACGTGGCCGGGTAATGGATACAGACCACTTAACAGCACCAGATGATGATGACCTTTATATGGTGGGGGATGTGGCTGCCGTGATGCCTCCTGATGGGAAACGTCCATACCCAACTACTGCTCAAATTGCTTTGTCGATGGCTAATTATGCCGCTAAAGACATCGCTGCCCGGGTCAAAGGAGGCCAACGACCTGGCAAGTACACGTACAAGTCACTTGGAACCGTTGCTTCAGTGGGGAATACCCGTGCCTTTGGAGTCGCAATGGGCGGTCACTATCGTGGTTATCCAGCATCCTTTATTAAAAAGATGATCATGAACAAGTCCCTGTTCGAAACCGGAGGCGTCAAAGAATTGATGGCCAAGGGCCGTTTTGATCTTTACCACTAAAATTAAAGAATTGCAAAAAGCGTAAAGCACCGATAAATTAATCGGTGCTTTTTAATATGATTAAATAATCATATATTATCATTAGTTTTCTAAATTTTTTCAGTATTGGAGTCGGCAACTCAATTCTAAGAACCGTTTCTATCAGTGAAATAAGGGGATACCTTTGCCTATATAAAAAAATATAAATGCTAAGCGTCTAAAAAACATCCCCGTTATCGCTTGAAACATGTAATTAGTACCATATAATAATGATGATAAAAGCATATGGGGGACCTGATTATTATGTTATCAAGCAATAATCATTCAGAAATGCAAAAAAAGCAGGATGCTAAGAAGCAGCGTTTCACAATCAAAAAGTTGACTGTCGGGGTTGCATCCGTATTGGTTGGTTTAGCAATTTATGGATCACAAACCCAAGTTGCTTCTGCTGACACAACTGACACTACCGCAGCGACTACTGCTGTAGAACCAGCTACCACTAATCAGGATAATCAAACCGCTACGACGACTGTAAATGATAGTCAATTGGTTAGTCAAGCAACATCGCAGGCTGAGCATGATAAACTCAACCAAAATCTGCCATCAATTGTTACCAAAAATAGTGCAGATAGCGGCTCATCATTGAAGACGAATGGTGATCAACATCAAATTGTCAACTTGCCTGATGGAGCGCAATATAATTTATCGATTTCCGCAACCAATGATACAACTGGTGGTTCAGAATCCGGTCAGACTTCATCAATTTATCTTCCAGATGATGATGGCCATAACTACGGTTTGCTGAATTACCAAACTGCATCTAATGTTCAAATCAATTATGAATTAGTTAACCCTACTGACACTGACATGACGATTGGTGGAACCCAAGTTTCCATTTCCAATCCGCTTGGTAAAACTCAACAAGGGACCGACAACACTTGGCTGCGAATCACGAACGGTGGTAAGGTGGTTGACCAAGATGGTAACACGATCGATTCTTTGACTATTCAATATGATATCGATAATCAATGGTACACCGCTGAAGAAGCGGAAACTGCTGGCCTTTCCTTGAGTAACGCTGACAAGATTCAGGTATCTGGAACTTTACCGGCAAATACGACCGCTTATGTAATTGTTCCTTTGACTTTTGATCGTGATCAAGTCGCTGCAGAACTAGTCGACGGAGAACCATTAGAAAATGTAATTAGCCTTTGGAACACTAATTATAGTGGTCAAATTCACCTACGGCTTTCTTCGCCGTTGTGGCAGTTGAGTGATGTGACTAATGACACTCTGATGCCAATGCTTCGGACAGCCGACGGTTATCAGGAATTGCCCGCAGACGTCACGAGTGAACTATTGAAAGCATTGCCACGTGCTGGTCAAGTCCTGTTGTCACAATATATTCAAAATTATTTGAACGTTCAGGATTCCACTTCAAGTAGTGATCCGATCCTCTGGCAGGGTGGCCGATACTACATTAGTACTGCCGCAATCCAACAGGTACTTGGCAAGTACGGTTATGTAGTTAATATCAACCAAAGTAATACCGATATCGTCCCTTATTATTCTTACATTGCAAAAGGTGGCAAGACGTCCTTGAATGCTGATGGCTCTGTCAATTCAAACCCTCAGTACTCGTTCTATATTGAAGTTCACCCCGTATTACTTACTAAGGATACTGAATATGAGGCTGGGGATCCAGCACTTAATAACTGGAGTGAAACTGAAAATATCACCACCCTCAATGACTTGGAATATGATAGCAGCGATGGTTCAGGAAACTATTACACGACTACTGCTGTTGACCCATCTAATGCTAAGTTGGTAAGCATTACTGATGAAGATGGCAATACGATTTCCACGATTAATGCAGATACTCCAGCCGGGGTTTACACCTTAACCTATGAATATGCCTTGGACGGTTCTGATAATCCAAACATGTTAATTTCTAATACGGCAACCGTCACGCTGAGAGCTAAGGAGACAACGCCTACCACGCCAGAGGAACCAACCGATCCAACCACTCCAGAAGAACCAACGACACCAGGGGAACCGACTGATCCAACTACTCCGGAAAATTCTACTACACCATCTACAGTTGACGATTCAACATCATCCGATCAAAATGCTTCGGTAACTGATCAGGTTACGAACTCGGTTGCAGATCAAAGTGTTACATTGACGACCAGTACCGCATCGACTAATGATCGTAAATCGACTGAGCATGTCTTACCACAAACTGGAAATAATCATCAGTCAGCATTCATTTATGTGGGATTTGCTTCACTCTTGATGATGCTTGGTTTGGCTGGTTCCCGGAAGAAAAAAGAAGACTAAAATTTTATTAGTTTTAAAAGACGACCACACCTGGGGCGTCTTTTTTATGTATAATGGTGATGTTGTATGACATAAAGAATCAAGGAGGGCGTCATTATGCAATATGCTCAGAAATCTCCCGCGCTTTGGGAAGCAATTCACCATGAAGAAGAGCGTCAACAGGACACCATTGAATTAATCGCGTCTGAAAACATCGTTTCCGATGCTGTAAGAGAGGCCCAGGGTTCGGTTCTCACTAATAAGTACGCAGAAGGGTATCCCAACAAGCGATATTATGGTGGCTGCCAATACATTGATCAAGTTGAACAATTGGCGATTGATTATGCTAAGAAGCTATTTGGCGCAGAATTTGCCAACGTCCAACCACACTCCGGCTCACAAGCCAACATGGCAGTCTATCAGGCGTTGCTCCAACCAGGTGATACAATTCTCGGCATGGGGATGGACGCAGGTG
The DNA here is from genome assembly GCF_943192935.1 of Limosilactobacillus caecicola. Taxonomy (GTDB): domain Bacteria; phylum Bacillota; class Bacilli; order Lactobacillales; family Lactobacillaceae; genus Limosilactobacillus; species Limosilactobacillus caecicola. The sequence continues at coordinate 233,111 of NZ_CALPCI010000002.1, forward strand.
GTCACCTTACTCATGGTGCGAAGGTTAACTTCTCCGGTAAAATTTATCAATCATATGGTTATGGTTTAAATCCCGATACCGAAGAATTAGATTTTGCGGCGATTCGCGAATTGGCGATCAATGTTCAGCCACAATTGATTGTGGCGGGTGCTTCAGCTTACAGCAAAATTATTGATTGGCAAAAGTTCCGTGAAATTGCTGACGAAGTCGGCGCTTATCTAATGGTTGATATGGCCCATATTGCTGGCTTAGTCGCTGCTGGCCTTCATCCCAACCCAGTTCCAATCGCCGATGTTGTGACTACGACTACTCACAAAACCTTGCGTGGGCCCCGCGGTGGGATGATCTTGAGCAAGTCTCCAGAAATTGGCAAAAAGATTAATTCGGCACTTTTTCCAGGGATTCAAGGTGGTCCGCTCGAACACGTCATTGCAGGGAAAGCGCAGGCCTTTTACGAAGATCTTCAACCAAACTTTAAGGACTATATCCAACACGTGGTTAAGAATGCAGCCGCAATGGCAGATGAATTTAGTCATCAACCAAATTTAAGGGTTGTTTCTGGCGGAACAGAAAACCATCTACTGGTTTTAGATTTAACTAAAACTGGTTTGACCGGTAAGGATGCCCAAAATTTCTTAGACCAAGTCCACATTACCACCAATAAAGAATCAATTCCTAATGACCCCCGTAGTCCTTTTATTACTAGTGGGCTGAGAATCGGGACACCGGCCATTACCAGTCGAGGATTCAATGAAGAGGATACCCGGCGAGTTGCAGATTTGATTGCTAAATTATTGAACAATCCTGAAGATGATGTGGTAATTAATGAAGTTCAAAGGGGTGTTCAGGAACTTACACAGCGACACCCAATTAAATAGAAACCATGACAAGAAAAGAAGAAGCATATAATTACATTCGCGGTGAAATCGTTCATAACCACTTTCGCCCGAATGAAGTGATCTCTGAAAACCAAATTACCGAAAAATTGAATATGAGTCGGACGCCAGTACGTGAAGCATTAAAGCAGTTGGAGGCGGATGGCCTGATCGAAATGCGTGGACGTGAAAATGTTGTTGCTCCACTAACTGAAAATGCCGTTCAAGAAGTATATGAATTACGGAGCCTTTTGGAGACATTTGCTCTGAAGAAGACGATTAATATCATTCCCATCGTAAAATTAAATGAAATTGAAGAACAATTTGAGAGTACGGCTGCGCAAAATAATTGGGATGCCTATTTGAAAGTCGATACGGACTTTCATGAATTAATTACGCACTTAGCTGGTCACCCAAGACTATCACAGTTTTTGGGAATCTTGAAAGCCCAAACGGCGCGGACGCGGCACGTTAGTTCGTATAATCCCAACCGGATGAGCCGATCGTTAGAAGAGCATAAAGAGATTATTAAATGGATTCGCCAACGAAATCTGGATGAGGCAGAGAAAGCGTTGGCATACCATTTGCAACGTGTTTACGATTCAGTCAGAACATATTTGAATTATTTAAATGCATAGTAGAAGAACATGATCGAAGTCGTCACTGGCTTTGCATCATGTTTTTTTCTTTTAATTAGTGAAATTAGCAAAGCAAAAGCAATGGAGTAGGGGATTGACACTAAAGTTTGTGAAAGCTAGTACAAATATTGGCGCAGAGGGTTGATTTTTGGAAAAAGTTTGTTAGTATATTGCTTGTATACAAGTTGTCGACAAACTGTATTTAGGCTTTCAAATATTGATAAACGAACAATTAGCCATTATCTATTATTCAATTAGCTCAGGGAGGATAAATTATGAGTATTGGCAATGCCATTGTTAAGACGTTCACTAACCAGTCGATCGTCAGCGCAATCACATCAACAATCTTTATTATTTTACTTGGTTTCTTCTTACGAAAACGTGGCGTATTTGGCCCTAATTTCGGTAAGGTCTTGACCAAGGTAGTCTTATCAGTTGCAATTGCAGCACTGTCATTTAATTCCTTTATGCAACCAATCAATGAAAAATCAATGCATCAAGGGATTGGGGTTCTCGTCTGGGGATTCATCATTTACATCTTATTAATTTTCTTAGCACCATTGCTGTACTCTGGTCAGTCGCGCGATAAGAAAGAAGTAATGGGGATCTTAACCACTTTCGGGTCCACGACATTCTTTGGAATTCCAATCGTTGGTGCAATCTATGGTGCTGAAGGGGTGCTTTACAGTTCCATTTTTAACATCGGGTACCGAATTTTCCTGTATTCATACGCCTACATTAAAATGTCTGGCTTAAAGATGGAAAAGGATAACATCAAGAAGATGTTCCTGAATACGATTGTGATCGCCACCATTTTAGGTTTTGTTCTTTGGTTACTTCAGCCTGTGATGCCGACCGTGACGGTTCCAGCAATGAATAATGGGGTTGCAACTGGTGGGATGACTCATGTGGCATTCTACCGGATTGATCAGACGGCGGTTTGGCTTTGGCGTCCATTAAATTACTTGGCTTCATTAGCATCTCCATTAGCTTGGTTAGCCATCGGTTGTACGTTGGGTTCAATCTCCATCAAAGATGCTGTTACGAACAAGCTTTCTTGGTACTACTCCTTTAACAAGGTGATCATTGTGCCATTATTCAACTTGATTGTTTTATTAATCTTGAATGCTTTGCACATTTTACCACTAAACTACGTTGCAATCGCGACCGTCATTATTATGATGGCTACGCCAACAGCAACTGTCGCTGCAGCTTATGCGATTAGTTATGATCGGGAGGCGGTTCTGACCTCAAATGCATCGCTACTTTCTACGGTTACTGCCGTGATATTAATGCCGATTTGGATTGCGATTCTCGGTATTTTACAATCTGCTGGTATTTTCCACTAATTTCATCAGAAAGGACGCATTATTATGAAAATTGTTTGCTACGGAGTACGGCCGATTGAAAAAGCTTACTTTGCAAAATTGAACAAATACGATTTTGACCTTAAACTTGTTGAAGATTTTTTGACAGATGATAATGTTGATGAGGCCGCTGGAATGGATGCTGTTTTAATCCGCGGTAACTGTGCAGCCTCTGCCCAAAATCTCAAGATCTTTGCTGAAGATTATGGAATTAAGTACGTTTTCACACGGTCAGTGGGATACAACCACATTGATTTGAAAGCCGCTAAGGAATTAGGCATTCAGATTGCGCGAGTACCAAACTATTCACCATACGCAGTGGCAGAATTAGCGATGACTTTGGGAATGCAAATGTTCCGTCACACAAATATTGCAACTACCGATAGTGCTGCGGGCAACTTTACAGTGACCCCAAACCTGTTTAGCAAGGAAATCCATTCATCTACTGTCGGCATTATTGGTGCTGGTAAGATTGGGACGGCTGAGGCGCGTTTGTATGACGGAATGGGCACCAAAGTTATTGCTTCAGATGCGCATCCTTCTGAACAAGCTGGCAAGTACGTTGACTTTATGCCACTCGACGATGTTTTAGCGGAAAGTGACATTGTCTCCATCCACATCCCTTACTTCCCAGGTGAAAATGAAAACTTTATTGATGAGCAGTTCTTGAAGAAGATGAAAAGTTCTGCAATCTTAGTGAACACTGCCCGGGGCGAAATCGCGGATACTAAGGCCATCATCAAAGCAATTCAGGATGGTGAAATTGCTGGTTATGCCGGTGACGTGGTGATTGATGAAAAAGAAATCATGGGGCACCAGTTTGACTCCGTTGACGACATTCCGAATGCAGATGTTCGTGCATTAGCTAAGCTATATCCAAAAGTTATTTTGACTCCTCATATGGGTTCATTTACTGAACCAGCTTTGGAAGATATGATTTCAATTAGTTTTGAGAACTTCCACGAAACCTTTACTACGGGAACGAACAAAAACGTTTTGGAATATCAAGGCTAAAAAGAGAAAGCGACCCACGCGGGCCGCTTTTTTGGTGTAAAAATAAAGAGACCTTGTCATGGGATAGAACAGTCCCCAAGGCCTCTTTACAAAAGTAGTATGTCAACTATCGTTTATACTAACATGATAGCGTTTACAAAACAACGCTAAATTAAAAAATGTATTGAAACAAAAAAGCTCCGCCATCTTAGGCAGAGACAAAAAACCAATTAATACTAATACGTGGCTAATTGTACAAGTATTATTGGTGAAAAAACTGAATATTACTATTCAGTGGCTAATATTATTCTACTAATAAGGATCGGGGAGAGCCTCATTAGGTGGCTTTATCGTTACCACGATAGATATCATACAACCATACATTTTTAAAATAAAGTCAAAATTTAGAATAAGTTAAACTTTTTTGTAGAATTTCATCAGAACTAAATTATATTAATTGTGACTGTCTACTAAATTGCGTTAAAATGGTGGCAACTTACTAAATTAAAGTGCCGAAAGCCGCGGAATCTATGTTAGAAGGGTCTAACAGCTTAAAATCTGAAAATTAGTGGGTGACTTAATCTAATTTTTAGATTGGAATTGACTTTCCATGTTTACAATCGTAAACTAAAATTAAGAGGTGAGTAGATGACTGATAAATTAGAAATTAGTCCGGCCGAATGGCAAGTAATGCGAATTGCCTGGACACTACAAAGGGTAACTAGTTCACAAGTGATTGAAATTTTACAACGCAAGGTTGATTGGAAACCAGCAACTATCAAAACCTTGTTGCGGCGCCTCGTGCAGAAAAAAGTACTGAAGACGACCAAACAAGGGCGCTCGTTTATCTACGAACCAATTGTTCAGGAACAACCGACGATGGACATTGCGGCCGATCAACTTTTTTCCAGTATTTGCGAAATGCACGTTGGTTCAACGCTTGCCCACGTCCTTGAAAACCATCAATTGAGTCAGCAAGATATCAAAACACTCCAACAATTATTAAAAGTAAAAGCCATTACAGCGCCGGAAACGGTTGATTGTAATTGTGTGCCTGGTGAGGCACGGTGTGCCGAATAAGGATTCCGTCAAATAAGTAAGTATCCCCGCAGTTAGACGATTCTCTAACTGCGGGGATATTTTTAGTGTTTCCAGCGTTTGCGCAGGGTTGAAATTACAAGCACAATGGCAACAATGATTGCTAATAACCAGCCAATCACACCCAAACGATAAATAAACCGGTCACGACTACCGACGACAAGAATTGAAGATGAAAGCACCAATGATGCCAGCATAATGACAATTAACAAGCGATTCAGCAGCTTATCTAGTTGTTTCAAAACCTGCTTTTGACCAACATAATGAAGGTTAACCCGGGCGTCACCTGTTGAAACTTGGTCAAGGGTGCGCTCGATTTTTTCAGGAAGACGTGAAGCGGCTTCTAAATTATTATAGAGAGTTGTCGCGTGTTCGCTAAGAGCTTGTTTAAGATTAAAGTGGCGTTTGAAGTAGCCCTGAGCAAATGGACGGGCAACCTCAATCATTGACATTTTCGGGTCTAAGCGTGCCACAGTACCCTCAAGGGTTCCAAAAGCTTTAAAAAGCATGGTTACTTCAGGGCGAAGTTGGAGATGGTTATCATGACACAATTGACTAATCGAAAAAATCAGCTGGGGAATATTGATGTTTGCTAACTCAGCGTTTAAGTAGGGCTGTAAGAAGTTGCCAAATTCGCGGTTGAATTTAGTTTCATCAACCTCACCAGTCCGGTTGCAAACGTTTAAGACAGCGCGACTAATCCGGTAGGTGTCCTTACTAGTGATGGCAATAATGATCTGTGCAATTCCATCTGCCATTGCACTGCTAAGGGTACCCATCATTCCAAAATCTAGAAAGACCAAGCGATAGGGTGGGAGTTCCTGCTCTGTGCTGAAGTGAACAGTGATGTCACCAAATTGGCGTTTAAAATCGTGGGTAGTTGAATAAGCTTGCTTGTCACCAGCTGCGGGTTCGTAGAATAAGATGTTGCCAGGATGGGGATCAGCCTGAAAAAAATGGTCAACAAAGACTTGCTTAATAAAGTTCTGGACTAGGATCTGAGCCACATTCTTCTTGGTAGCTTGTAATTGCTTTTGTGCAGTGGAAGTCTTTGGTGCCTTTTTCTCTAGTAGGTACTTGATACTTTTTCCCGGCATGGCTTCATTAACCAGAATTTTGGGGTGGCAATACTGCAAATAAACATGGGGAACCTCAATAATACCATCACCATTGTTAAGCCGGTAGAATTTAACGCCGTTTTGTGCCTCCCGCATTGTGTTGACTTCATTCAAAAGCGAAGTGGACAGCTGATCCATTACAGCATCAAGATCCACAATACTTAAGTCACCTGGCACATACTTTAAGAGCCGGATTGCTTTTTTAAATAGCGCTAAATCAACTTTGATAAGCCGGTTTACGCTTGGGTGTTGAATTTTAACAACAACCTTCGTCCCATCTTGCAATGTTGCGTAGTGACATTGACCAACAGAAGCCGACGCAAATGGTTCTTGATCAAAGGTGGTAAAGGTCTGTTCAATTGTCTGGCCAGTTACTTCCTGAAAAATCTTCGCAACCGTTGAGTAACTATCTGCGGGCACTTTATCCTGCAACGTTCGTAACGCGCGAATATATTCAGGTGAGACTAGGTCTGGCCTGGTTGACAAGAGTTGGCCAAGTTTAATGAAGGTTGGTCCTAGCTCTTGAAAAGTCGCTAGAATTTGGTCTGGGTTGGTTTGATGGTAAAAGTTACTAATGAATGAATGTTCCCGGAGAATCCGCATAATTTCCTTAATGCGTTGGGGTTGAGAGATTTCTTCGGTCATAATAATTACTCCTTAATGAAAAAACGTGACGGAAGTCAAAGAAAACTTCATCGTCACGCCCCTGTATCGACTAACCTCAACATTGATTATTCCATGTTGAGTTCATAGGCAACTCGTAAGTCATCGTCTGATGGACCAGTATAAACTTTCCCACGTTGAACAAAGCCAAAGTCCAAAACTAAGTTATGAACCCGCGCGTTTTTTTCATGAGTAGAAATCCGCAAGTCACGAACGCCTTCGTGATAAGCGATGGTGATCAAGGTGGACATGATATAACGGGCAAAGTGCTTGCCACGGTAACCACTGGAAATCGCGATCCGGTTAATGGTCCCAAACGGGTGTCCAGCATGGTTCCACTTACCATCAACAATGTATGCGTAATGGGTGTCACCTTGAAGCATTAAGGTACCAGTACCAACAATTTCATGCCCATACATCAATAAGTAACAAGAATTAGCTTCGATATCTTGTTGCATACTCAGCTTGGAAGGATACCCCTTTTGCCATTGGTCACTGCCATCTTCCTTTAATAATTGCCGGGCGTTTTCAATGATGGCATAAACGGCATCCAAATCGTCCAGGGTTGCTTTTCGCATGTAAATAGGTTCTCCCATTTATAGTTCCTCCTGTCAATTTACAATCTTCAATTAAATTATACTGTCACAAGTGTACAATTCAACAATTAATTACTTATTTTTGTAAAAACTGACTTCGATCAGGTTTTTGTCGGGGTCATGCAAGTAAAGCGAAGTCATTTCACCCTCCGAACCATGTTTGGTTACGGGACCAGCCACGACATCAACATAGTAGGATTTAAAATGGTGTAACGCTTCCTCTGGATCGTCTCCGGAAACTAAGCAAAGATCGGCAGCACCAACGGTTGGGTGGTTGGCCTGTAATTGGTCAGCTGGGCGGTCGGTTGTTTGCAGCCGGATCAACTGATGCCCACACCGGAGTGTTACAACATCGTCCGTGGTTTGGTCGTCAATAATAGGCATGTCAAAGACTTCATGATAAAAACGCCGGGAAGCCTCTATATCACTTACAGTTAAAACAATATGATCAATTCGCCGCATTTTCATAATTTATTACCTCGCTTAATTAGAGTCCGCTCATTATTTTACGGCAGATATGAGAGTGTGTGAAGGAAAGCTCACAAGTTTTCTGGACTAATCTTGTGTAATCGAAAGAATTAACAGGATATATTAATAATATTAAACCAGAAATCGTTTCCAACGGAAAATTATAAGAAAATGAGACAAAATATGATTGTTGATTTGATTTTTTACGAATATATGACGACACTTCGCGATTTCAGTCGTATAATATGATCTGAAGCATTTATAAGACATTTTATTCAGAGGAGCGAAAATTAATGTCAAATAAAAAACAAATTGGCCTGGCCAGTTTGGTCCTGATGGTCTTTACGACCGTGTTCGGGTTCGCCAACTCCCCAGTTGCCTTTTATCAAATGGGCTATGCTTCCATTTTCTGGTACGTTGTGGCAGCGATCTTTTTCTTCCTGCCTGCAGCATTAATGATTGCCGAATATGGTTCAGCAATGCCAAATGCCGAAGGGGGAATTTTCTCCTGGTTGGAATTTTCTGTTAGTGAACGGTTTGCCTTTGTTGGGACCTTCATTTGGTTAGCCAACTGGCTGATCTGGATGGTGTCAACCTCATCCAAGATCTGGATTCCAATGTCATCGCTGATTTTTGGATCGGATAAGACGACTACGTGGGCATTCTTCGGTTTGAGTGCTACGCAGTTTGTCGGAATTTTAGCGATTTTATGGATGGTTGTATGTACGTTTACCGCGACCCATGGTGTTGATAAAATCCAGAAGATTGGTTCTTTTGGTGGAACAATGGTTTCCATCATGTCAGCACTCTTCTTTGTCATTGCAATTGTGATCTGGATTGCACAAAAGGGAATGGTTTTGCAACCAATCCACGGTGTAAAGAGTTTCTTTATCTCACCAAACCCTAACTTCCAATCACCAATTGCCTTACTTTCATTCATCGTTTATGCCATCTTTGCGTATGGTGGGATTGAATCCATGGGGACTTTAACCGACTCAATGAAGGATCCTGCTAAGACTTTCCCTAAAGGGATGGTTATTTCCATGATCGTGATTACTATTTTGTACTCATTTATGATCTTCTTCTGGGGTGTCTGCACAAACTGGCAACAAGTTTTGAGTGGTAAGGATGTTACCCTTGGTAATATTACCTACGTTATGATGAATAATGCTGGGGTAGTAATGGGTGATGCGCTGGGGCTTTCTCATAGCACTTCGCTGATTATTGGGAATTTCTTAACACGGTTTGCTGGTTTAGGAATGTTCTGTGCCTACGTTGGTTCCTTCTTTGTTATGGTTTACTCACCATTGAAGGCCCTTGTTTTAGGTTCAGACAAACGGTTATGGCCTGAAAAGATGACTAAGTTGAACAAGCATGGTATGCCTTCCTTCGCAATGTGGGTTCAATTCTGCATCATTGCAGTTTTGATCTTTGCAATCTCATTTGGTGGTGCCGGTGCACAAAAATTCTACCAAATCCTTACGAACATGGCTAACGTTGCTTCGTCAGCACCTTACTTGTTCATCGTTGGTGCCTTCCCATTCTTTAAGAAGCGTCAAGGCATTAAGCGTCCATTCGTCTTCTTCAAGACTCAAGCAGCTGCAACTGCAGTTTCCGTCTTTGTGTTCTGTGTTGTTGCCTTTGGGATTATCTTCACTTGTCTTGATCCAATCCTGACTGGTGATTACCAAACTGCCTTCTGGACGATCTTTGGTCCAGTCTTCTTTGGCATTGTCGCTTTACTCTTCTACAACTACGAAGCTAAGAAGCACAATGTTAAGAACACAAACTCAATTAACAAAGATTAATTAAAAATTTGCTTCACAAAAAGCCTGGTCTTTTATGACCAGGCTTTTTCGTTTGCGACTAACGTTGACAAATTGTTCTAATATTTGCCAATGGAATCGAATATTGTTTGTGATGATCGTGTTGATCAGTAAAGGTCGCACGGTGCTTTTGCCAGTCCACAGTCATTAGATTTGCAGCTTGAATCGTTTCATAGAATCCTGATTCAGCGTTGAAGTAGTTAATTTCAACCGTGTTGTGGCGGTGTAAGTGGTGAAGTTGCCGATTTAATTGAGCTGCTTGAGCTGCAGACAAATATTCTTTCTTTTGGTAGTTTTTGGCAGTTTGATCAATCAACTGATGGTAACCAGTTAATGCTGAGAAGGGGGCGAATTGAGCGGCGCGGTCGTGTTGACTCATTGGTAAATGGGCGTTCGAGACGTGGTGGGGTTGCTCAATAATGTCGTTATACTTGGATGTATCCGAAAATAAATGCTTTTCGATAATTACTTTTTCGTCCATTAGATATGGTGGCCTCCAATTTGATTATTGCGTTCTTTAGTCGTTGACTCGGGGAGAAGATCCGAGCCATGCATGATGATATTTTTATCACCAGTTGTCTTTTGGAGGTGAAGAATTAACTTTTGAATTTGGTGATTTTGCTGGCGCTTGGCCTTAGCAACTTTATCAGCATGCACAGCTTGATCGACATTGGAAAAGAGATCTGTTTGTTCATAGCGAGATCGTTGTTCGCCAAGCTTGGCTGGAACCAAATGATGAGCCGTTAAGGTCAATTTACGGATTAACAGATATTGATTCACTACTTGGTTAAAAATTGTTTCATAAACTTCCCGTAATTCCTGTGCAGAATCGGTAAGGGCGCGTAACTGATGATTAGCATGATCAGGTTTTGGTATTTTACGCCCATAAAAATCTTCACTCACTGGTCCTTGATAATTGTGATTGTTGTTCAAACTTTGACTATCATACTGAATCACAATGCCAATGGAATCCGTTACCATGCCACGCTTAACAAGGGTCAGTGCCAGGTCATCGGCCATTCCACTGACAACAGTTAATGCTTCTTGTGGCTTATATGGCCGCATTAGCACCTGACCAGAATAGATACCATGCTCATCAGTACTGTATGATTTGATATCCTCAATTGTGGTTGATTCGTAACCCCAGGAATGGTCAATCAATAACTCTGCATTCTTACCAAACTCACGGTACAGCACTTCTTCATTGAGTGAATCGGAGAGCTTGCCAAGTGAACAGCGGGCAATATCACCCATGGTGTTCAAACCAAGTTTTTTCAAGCGCGCTGCGTATCCCTTCCCAAGTCGCCAAAAATCAGTCAACGGTGTGTGGGCCCAAAGATAACGACGGTATTGCATTTCATTCATTTCGGCAATTCGCACGCCATCTTGATCGCCAGGAATCCGTTTAGCAACAATGTCCATGGCCACTTTAGCTAGATAAAGGTTAGTCCCAATTCCGGCAGTGGCGGTAATGCCAGTTTCTGCTTGGATCTGCTGAATGATTGTCTTAGCAAGGTTATGGGCAGAAACATGATACTCATTTAGATAATCTGTAACGTCCATAAAGACTTCGTCAATTGAGTAAACGTCGATTTTCGAAGGTGGGAGGTAACGAAGATAGATTTCATAAATTTGTGCTGACACACGCATGTAGTATTCCATTCGCGGCTTAGCAATTTTAAAGTGCACTTGCAAATTTGGCGAACGAAGCAATTGATCTCTGTAGATTGACGCACGGGCATTGGAACGCCGCATTTTAGTAGGGTGTTTACGGTAGCGTTCCTGATTAATTTGCCGAACGCGTTGGAAAACCTCAAACAGGCGCGGCCGACCTGGCACGCCAAATTGCTTCAGGGCGGGCGAGACCGCTAAGCAAATTGTTTTGTCAGTCCGTGATGCATCTGCCACAACGAGGTTGGTATTTAAAGGATTCAGATTTTGCGCCACACACTCAGCCGAGGCAAAAAAAGACTTGAGATCAATTGCCAAATAAGTTCGCTCACTCATAACCGTGCTCCTTTCGTTAAACAGTAATAATATTATACCGAAATACGTCAAAAAGAACAAACGTTTGGCCGGGTTTGGAGTTGCATTTTTTGAATTTTGGGGTCACAATTATACTAACGAAATGTAAGCAAGGAGTGACTAAAGACAATGAAAACGACTATTTTATTATTTCACCCACATATGGACCAATCACGAGTTAATAAAGCCTTAGCAGTTGCTGCTGAAAAGGCCGGTTTTGAAGTCCGCGACATGTATGCTTTGTACCCAGACTTCAAGATTGACGTTCCAAAAGAACGGGCCATTTTGGAAAAATCTGACCGGATTGTTTTCCAGTTTCCTGTATATTGGTATTCTAGCCCCGCTTTAGTAAAGCAATACGAGGACGACGTCTTTACTGGGAATTGGGCCTATTCTGGTGGGAAAGCCCTTTTGGACCACGAATGGCTTTTAGCAGTTTCTCCTGGTGCCGACCAGGACGCCTACCAAAAGGATGGTCGGGTTCATTATACGATGCCAGAGTTGTTGCGTCCTTATCAGGCTACTAGTGTACTAATTAAGACTAAGTTCTTAACACCATTTATTAGTTATAATGCTTCTAATATGAGTGATGATGAACTGGCTGAGCGAGCAAGGGAGTATGTCAAATACTTGCAAGAGCCAACCATTCCATTAGCTGAGGCTTACGGTTAAAGTGCCAAATAATCAAAATATCAGGTAAAATCAAATCCCATTCTCGAGTGTCAAACTTAAGAATGGGATTTTTAAGTTATTCAGTAGCTTTATTGGCAAGGTGACGGGCACGTAATTTATCAAACACTTTATAAATTACTATTAGGACAACGATAATAATCACTGCTGAAATAATTCGTTTGATATTGCCCTTCATGATGGCGTCTCCACCAAAGGCGTAGAGAAAAGAGGTTGGAAACATCCCAATTGTGACCATTGCCAAGAAACGTTGCCGGCTGGCTCCCATTTGGACAACCGCGTAGTTAACCAGTGCACTAGGGACGATTGGAATCATATACCCAATCGTTAAGCCAATTAATGGGTGTTTCGAATCCGTTAAGCGTTGCATGGATTTATTGTGTTTAAACTTGTCTGAAAAGTGGATGTGGGTGATTAAACCAGCAACTAAACAATTACCAATGACATTGCCAAGCCAATTAATAATTAAACCTAGGATTGGTCCGTAGCAGACCCCAGAAAAAATACAGATCACGGAATTGGATAAACCGGGAATGGCGTTCATCATGGCAATGATAATAATTAACATTCCCATATCACGGTAAGAGTGAGCACGAATGAGGTGCATGAGTTTGGCTTCATTGGCATGGTTATAATGCAAAATCAGGTTTAATTCTGGTTTGAAATCATGATAAATGACCGCAGCAGCACAAATGATCAAGATTACGGCAATGGTAATTAATAATGCTTTATTGAAGTAAGTCCTGTGGGATTCTGGATTTGTTTGCTTCATTAACGTTCGTTCCTTTGTTAGTCTCTTAATATATGATGATACAACTCCACTAAGGTTTGACGCAAGCTTGGATCGTGGGCGTAAAGGTAAGTGCCGCGGACTCCACGTTTCATAATCACATTCAAGGCATTGTATAACATTAATTCCTCAAGCTGTTTAATTTCTGCGGGATCAGTAAGGTCGGCCCGCTTTTTAAAAGCTTCCACGTCTGTGAATTTGTCTAGATTAACTTGCATGTGGTAACTATCAGGAGCTTGACTAAAAATTGGCCCAATGATGATCCCAGCATAATTTAAATCAAAGCCTTGACAAGTATAAATCGATCCAACCTCGTTAATGGTTTCTGGAATTTCGGCCCAGGGAATGGAGGTAAAGTTGTATTGATCCCAAGGCATTTTGAAGCGACCTTCCTTGATATAATGCTTTCCACCATCGAGCGTGGAGGGATAGCCAGATGTTGACAGAATTCGTGACAGTCCAACTTCACGGTTGCGCTTGACGATCGCTTGCCGCATTTTTTCAGCATCATCATAGACACGAAAGTCATAGTGTTGTCGGCTATTAGCGGGCAAGGGGGTGATCTGCCCGGCGGTAAGATTATTCATCCACTGGATAAGTTCATCACTCGCTGTCATACGGAATTGGTGTTTTAAATGGTATTCCGCGTGCGGGTATTGATTCGTAATTTGCCGTAGTCGCTCAGGCGTCCACAAACTTTTCATGCGCAGAACCTGGTATTGGTCAAAAACGAGAATGACGACTTTAGAACGCTTGATTAATTCGACAAGCTGATTGTCGTGGTAAAAATTATTATAGTGATCAGGTTTAGACAAAAGTAGGTGCGCTTCATCTACAACCGTGACATCTAATTTGCTAGCCGCTTTTGATAATTGGTTAATTAATGAAGTTGGTCGCATGAAGTCCTTTTTTAAAAGATGCGGCTGATGACCCGCAATTTCTCGGTAAACTTTCAAAATTTCAGGATGGTTCACGGTAAACTTATTGCGGGTCCCATACAAACTGCTTTGCTCATCAGTGCGCGCGGCAATCTGGAGTCGATTAAAGAGCTGGGACAAAACCACGCTTTTTCCCGTCCCTGCATCGCCAAAAATGGTGAAAATAGCCGGCGTTGATCGTTCAGCAATGTGTTTGTTCGTAAAGTCTAAAATTTCTTCGACCAACGCTTCCTGTTCAGACGTTAGCTGCTTGAGTGGTGATAATTTTTCAATTGCTGAATTGTTAGCCATCTTTTCTCTATCCTTTCTATTCAATCTTGTCTATTATGCTACTGAGCTTTGTTCGAATCGTCAATCTTAAACAACAATGTTAAAATAACTGTCAATTAGTGATGGCAACGGTTTCCCATCTGTCTGACTTGGTGTAAAATGGTTAAGAATTAGTTTTGTAGTTACAGATGGTAAGGAGAAAAAGTCACATGAATCTTCATCCAGATTATCTATTAAATGAAGTGAACGAACCAGCAGACATCAAGGACATGTCGCTGGACCAACTTCACGAATTAGCAGACGAAATGCGTCAATTGATCCTGGAACGGGACGAAAAAATCGGTGGTCATGTGGGCCCCAACTTAGGAATTGTTGAAACAGCTTTAGCGTACCACTTTGTTTTTGATTCACCACATGACAAGGTGATTTGGGATGTTTCTCACCAATCATACCCACACAAAATGTTAACGGGACGAAAACAAGGTTTCTTAGACCCTGACCATTACGAGGATGTTTCCGGGTTCACCTCTCCAGAAGAGAGTGATCATGACTTTTTCCAGATTGGCCACACTTCGACTTCGATCGCCTTGGCAGTGGGAATGGCTGAATCCCGCGACTTACAAAAGAAACATGAAAACATTGTCGCGGTGATTGGTGATGGTTCCTTGAGTGGTGGATTAGCCTTTGAAGGGCTCAACAATGCCGCTAAATTACATTCTAATTTAATTATCGTGGTTAACGATAATAACATGTCCATCGACCACAACCAAGGAGGATTATATCAGGGACTTAAAGAACTGCGTGATACCCATGGGGACTCTGCCAATAATATCTTCAAGTTCATGGGTCTCGACTACCGCTACGTCGAAGATGGGAATAATCTTGCGGACATGATTAAGGTCTTCCAAGAGGTAAAGGATATTGACCATCCAATTGT
Source organism: Limosilactobacillus caecicola (assembly GCF_943192935.1). Classification (GTDB taxonomy): domain Bacteria; phylum Bacillota; class Bacilli; order Lactobacillales; family Lactobacillaceae; genus Limosilactobacillus; species Limosilactobacillus caecicola. The sequence continues at coordinate 248,403 of NZ_CALPCI010000002.1, forward strand.
CCTTCACGTGCATACCTTAAAGGGTGCCGGCTATCAACTAGCCATTGATAATGAAATGGCCTACCACTGGCGGGGCCCCTTCGATGGCAAAACCGGTCACAGCACGACGCCAGCTCCCCAAGAATCTTACAGTAGTGCTGTGATTGACGAACTTCTTAAAGAAATTGATGCGGGTGTTGATATTGCGGCCATCAATGCAGCCATCCCAGGAATGTTTGACCTAAAGCGCTTTGAAAAAGCCCATCCAGATCGGTATTTTGATGTTGGTATTGCTGAACAAATGTCCGTTTCTTCGGCTGTTGCTATGGCTCAAGAGGGTACCCGTCCAGTAGTTTTTGAAAGTAGTACCTTTTTACAACGGGCTTATGACCAGTTGATTCATGATGTAGCCTTAAATGACGTGCCAATTGTCATGATTGTGCGTGGCGGCACGATTTCGAGTGAGTCTGCTACCCACCAGGGAACTTTTGATATTTCTTACATCAGTTCCTTACCAAATATCGAATACTTAACACCCACCAGTGTTGAGGAAATGATCTCAATGTTGCGCTGGGCCATTAAGCAAACTGACACCCCAGTAGTTATTCGCCAACCGGAACGGACGCTCTTGCACCGGCCAGCAACGCAGAATGATTACAGTAACATCGATTATGAAATTGCCCACCAGGGCAGTGAAGTTGCGATCTTTGCTGTTGGCGATTTCTGGAAACTGGGTGAAGAAGTGCGCGAGGAACTCCAAAAGAAGTTGAATATTGATGCGACATTGATTAATCCCAAATCAGTGACTAATATCGACCCCGACGATTTACACCACCTCCAGGAAGATCATGACATTGTCGTTACTCTTGAAGATGGCAACCTGTCCGGAGGGTTTGGTGAAACAATTGACCGTTACTACAGCGCTAGCGAAATGAAGGTTCTTAACTTTGGAGCCCCACGTGAGTTTTCCGATAATATTCCATATGATGTGCTTGCCGAATGGTACCACTTAACACCTGAATTGATCGTTGATGATATTGAAAAAGTTGTGCATCAAATTTAATCTTTAGTCTAATGAAAAGAAGCAGATCGAGAATCTCGGTCTGCTTCTTTTCATTGAGCTTGCTGTAAAATCTGTGCCTGTACCGTTTCAAGTTGGTCGGCAGTGAAATTAATATACCGTGCTGCTAGACGGGGGCTAAAGTGAGCATCATCAATTAAAAAGTCATGAATGCTCATGGCATCAAGCCCAGCATGGCGAAGGTGTTGAATAACCATGGCAGCAGCAAACGCATCCGTCTTGGCAACCGAAAGAGCCGCTGGGGCCGCCTCAATGACTCCTTGTAAGTAACCAAGCATGAAAGTACGATTCATCATTATCATCTCCTTATAAAATGTTGCTGAAAAATTTGGACGCCGGCGGCACAAGCAAATGAAAGGAGCCAGGTACCTACCCAAAGAAACGATAAAATTAGGTATGGGTGAGACATAGCCATGTTTTGCAAAGCAAACCCACGCCACAAGAGCTGCTCCCAAAACACATTGCCGAGGTACGCCGGATAAGCTAAGGTGGCTAAATAATGAAACAGTTGTTGAATTTTACGATAGTGATGGTACTGATTATTTAAAGAGAAAACCGCCACCAAGCAGATAACCATTAAACTATAAAAGGTCATCGAAGGCTTATAGTATGTTGCATTAGCTAAGTCAATTGGCCACCCAAACGCGCGTAATTCATGATTAGTTTTGACAAAAGCCATAGCCAGGCCAATCAAGATCAATGGCCAATAGCGAAGTAACCAGTGGTTAAACCGACGACGATAATTCCAGGCCAAGACACCATAAACTCCGTAAATGATGAAACTTACAAACACACGGTCGAGAAGGTACCATGCGTGCTCTCGCGGTCCATGAAAGACATAGTAATCATAAAAGATCAGCCAACCGCAGTAGAAGATAGCAGTGCCAATCAACGTTAGCCAGCCTTTCCATCGAGTAGTGCCCAGCCAACAATGAAGGATCCAGAAGAAAGGGATCAAAAGCGCAAACTGGAGCATCATGGTGTTGTACCACAAGTGGGGTGCGGCGTTCCCATTGATAAATTGCCAAATAAATTGGTGCCAGTTTTGATAGGGATGTCCTTGTTGCAAGTTTGGCATTAATAATAAATAAATTAAGGTCCAGATCACTGTTGGCACAATCAAAGAAATAACCATTCCACGGTAATACTTTTTGGGAACAAACCGTCCCCCTTGACTACTTTGGCGAATCGTTGAATACAGGATTCCAAAGATAAATGCGGGGGCAGTGTATTTGATCAAATCGTAGACACTACCGAGATTGGTTTGTAGGTGAGCGGGTTGTCCTTGAATAATCAAACTGATGATTGGTTGGCCAATGACTGCAGTACAGGCAAAAACCTTCAAATAGTCGCCAATGTCACCACGGACGTGCTGTTCATTATGTTTTGGCACACTGTCATCTCCAATTATGGGTTCCTCTTATTAATTTTAATTCTTTTTAAGAAAAATGCTAAATATTGGCGTTTTTTTCGTCCTTAAATATTGAGGACAATAAAGGAGGATTTTTCAATGAAAATTTCAAAGTGGCAACGTCAAGTGCTGTATATCTGTGCCATTGGTGGCGTCTTAGTAATCACGACACCGTATTCGGTTAAGGCGGATGTTAATGTTGGTACGTTAATAGCACATACCAATGCGGCAACGGAATTAACAACACACCAAACCACTCGATTAGTGATTGCCAAATTAGTCAATGGAACAGTGTTGCAACAAAAACAAACGATGGTAAATTGGGTAAAAGATAGTGCTTCAGCTTTAGTTCCGGATGTCCGGTTTACTCCACCAACCATTGATGGTTACATCAATACTGGTGGTTTAATTCGAAGTTCAATGATGGAAAATCCAGCTGCCCCATTGAATGTTTTCCATCTTGATTACTATCCAAATGAAGAACAAATCAACCCCTTTACCGCTTGTTGTCGAATTGACCTCAAAGATGAAAGTGGTAAGGTCTACATCAGCCATATTTATTGCGTCCCGAATGGCGTTCAGCGACAAGTGAACCTTGAATTACCTGAAGGAATGGAATTTGTTAATCCAAGTGATCAAGCATATAAAATTACGGGTGAAAATCGCGGTCAATTTACTGTGATGATTAAGCCAGCCACGCAAGCAGACAAAAAAGATGATGATGTGGACTCAGAAACAGCTGGGCAACCTAATGCCGAAAAAAATAATACTGCAGATGGGGCAAAACCTGATACTCCTGATAAAAATGTCCCTGGGGTCTCGGACAGTAATGAACAAGTAGATAATCAGGAGGTCAATCAACAGGTAGATCAAGGGAAGAATACAGAGGAGACCATGCCATCAGGATCCGACAAGGAAGTGCAAACTGATCCAACTCAACCGGACACTTCTTCTACAACGTTAGTAAATGAAGGAACGAATACAGATCCCATTGATCAGGTTACCGAAAGCACGAATACTGATGATAATAATTCAGAACTAGTGGATCACGGTAGCCAAACGGACCCCGAACCAACGCTTGAAAAGCCAGATCTGGATGAGCAAAGTGGTCAAATTAGTCCACCAAAACATCCAGGTGGTGAAGTCATCCAACGACCTGAATTAGTGGATCATGAGGCTCAAACAACGATTGAAGAAGATGATTTAGTTACTAATACTGTCGAAACTGTAACGAGTACTGAAGATCTCAATAATGGAAGTACTCATGCGGATGAGCAAAATTCGGCATTGATAAACCAGGATTACCCAAGCCGTCCGTCAGTTCAACTGGCTATTGCTAAGGAACCAACTGAAATGATGAAAATAGAGCGAATAAATGAAGCCAAGGACGAAGAGGTAAAGCAACCGTCTGCTACAGCTTTAACGGAATTAGCAAAATATAATCGACCATCTGAAGATAAAAAAATGACAGCTAATCAACAATTGCCACAAACTGGTAACCATACCGGTCAGCTATTAGTAGCCTGTGGGGTTGCCTTGCTCGCCTTACTTGGATTGTTTAGGAACCGTTCCAAACATTAAAAGATTACTTGCATTCTCATTTTTCTAATGATATTCTAATAAGAGCCTTGTGGGAGGAGACCAATTTCTCCCACACTCAACTAATTTAACCTGAATTCGGTTGAGAGATTTTAGAAGAATTAACTAAACGGGTCTTTCAATCACGATATTTGTGATCTGGACCCGTTTTTCAGAAAATGAGGGATTTTCATGCAAGAAGAAAAGCAACCGCAATTAAAGCGGTCAATGACTCCTGGCCAGATGGAAATGATTGCCATTGGTGGCACGATTGGTTCTGGACTGTTCATGGGGGCCACTTCAACAATTAAATGGGCCGGGCCGTCAGTGCTGCTGGCGTATGCTTTTGTCGGCTTGATTCTCTATGGAGTTATGCGTGCACTTGGCGAAATGATTTATATTAGCCCGGGAACTGGATCTTTTGCAGACTACGGTTCAAAGTACATTCGTCCACTTTCTGGCTACCTGGTCAAGTGGAGTAATGTCTTCCAATACATTATCGTCGGTATTTCAGATATTATTGCGATGACTCAGTACTTAAATTACTGGTGGCCAAATTTGCCAGATTGGTTGTCAGGGGTTGTCATGATTATTTTCCTAACCCTTGCTAATCTGGCTTCTGCCAAAGCATATGGACGCCTCGAATTTTGGTTTGCGATGATTAAAGTTGTCACAATTATTGTCATGATTATTGTTGGATTGATGGTCATTGTACTCGGGTTAGGTAACCATTGGCATCCAGTTGGTATCTCTAATCTATGGGCTCATGGTGGTTTCTTTCCTAACGGTTTGAAAGGATTTGTATTTTCAATGGCTGTAATCGCTGGTTCTTATCAGGGAATTGAACTGTTGGGAATTACAGCAGGTGAATCTGCTTCACCACGGCACGCGATTGTAAAATCGGTTAAATCCGTCTTATGGCGGATCTTGATTTTCTACATTGGTGCTATCTTTGTGATTGTATCAATTTACCCATGGAACCAGCTTAAAGCGGTCGGTTCACCATTCGTTGAAACCTTTACGAAAGTGGGAATCACTGGTGCCGCCGGAATTATCAACTTCGTCGTTTTGACGGCCGCCTTGTCAGGAGCTAACTCGGGAATTTATTCCGCTAGCCGTATGCTGTTTAAATTGGCGGTAGACAAAGAGGTGCCATCATTTTTTGCAAAGTTATCTAAACGAATCGTACCAAACGTTGCAATTGTTACGATTGCATTTTGGATTTTTCTAGGTTTTGTAGTTAACTTTGTACTAACTGCGGTGAACTCTGCTTCCAAGAACCTCTTCGTAATCGTTTATAGTTCAAGTGTCTTACCCGGGATGGTACCCTGGTTTGTGATCTTGATGTCCGAACTAAAATTCCGGCAAGTACACCCCGAACAACTAGAAGAGCACCCATTTAAAATGCCACTTTATCCATTTTATAATTACTTCTCCTTAATCATGCTAGCTTTAATTGTGCTGTTTATGTTTGTTAATCCTGATACTCAAGTATCAGTATCAATTGGGGTAATTTTTCTAGTCATCATGACTTGTATCTACTTTTATCGAGCTCGTCATGGCAAGGAAGAGACAGAGATAAATAAGCAAATCTAAGCATGTTAAAATTTGACGTGCTTAGCCAATCGGCCTCCAATACCGGTTAACAAACGGTACTAGGGGCCGATTACGTATTATTATCTTATTTTCCTGAATTAAATAATGGTTTAATCAAATGCGACCGAACTAGTGTTCATTCATCCCAAATTAGTGTAAAATAAGTCTATCAAGAACTCAGAAGGGATTATGAACACCGTGAAAAAACGTTTTAATAAATTTTGGCACTGGCTAGCAATTTTAGCCATTCTCTTTGCCATTGCTACTGGCTTCCAGCATACGAATCAAACTGGTCAAGCATCGTCTGGAACGATTACCAATATTCTTCGTCAGTTTACCCGATATTCTACCAGTAGTAGTCACTCGAGTAATAGCAGCTTACCTGCGCCAAGCAAGCAACAGGCTGAAGCTGTTCTGACTACGAGTGTTAAAAAGCAGTTAGGAGGAAGTGTCCAATGGAACGGCCACGGAGCATTTATTGTTAACAATAATCGTCCGCAACTGAACGCGAATATCTCAAGTGCTCCGTATGCAGTCAATAAGGTCGACCAACAAGGTCGCGCCTGGCGTGGTGACGCTTGGTTAAACCGCAGTACCCGCCAGTACCAAAGCCGCGAACAAACTAATAATGGAGCTACTAGTTGGAAACCTGCGGGATTTTTGCAAGCTACTAACCTCAGTAATGGACCCAGCCATGCTTATGACCGCGGCCATTTACTAGGCTATGCATTGGTAGGGGGTATCAAGAGCTTTAACGCCTCTGAATCAAATCCACAAAACATCGCCACTCAAACGGCTTGGGCTAACGAAGCACGTTCGGAAAATTCCACGGGACAAAATTATTACGAAGGATTGGTGCGCAAGGCATTGGATCAAAATAAGCAAGTTCGCTACCGGGTAACTGACATCTACGATGGTAATAATAAAGTACCATCAGGCGCCCATATCGAGGCATTATCAAAGGATGGATCCCTAAGCTTTAACGTCTTTGTGCCAAACGTCCAGAATAATATTTCCATTAACTATTTAACGGGCGCAGTAACAGCATTAACCAAGTAATATCAATAATAGCAAGATGGCCACCAGCGGTCTAATTAAACCGTTGGTGGCCATCTGTGTGTACTATTGTTAGATCTTGCCTATTTAGGGAAGGTCTGCAACTCCTTGCTAGTATGTGTAAATGGTTCACAACCTTCTTCTGTGATGTGAACACAATCCTCAATTCGAACTCCCGCAAAGCCCGGAATGTAAATTCCCGGTTCAATCGAGAAGCACATTCCCGGTTCAAGGACCAGATCATTACCCTCCATGATGGAAGGAAATTCATGTTCGCTACTGCCCATCCCGTGACCGAGCCGATGAATAAAGTACTCACCATAGCCAGCATGATCAATGATCTTCCGGGCCGCTGCATCCAGTTCAGCAGCCGTAATTCCTGGTTTAGCGGCATCTTGGGCGGTTAATTGGGCTTCTAAACAGACTCGATAAATCTCTTTTTGACGGTCATTAAGCTGGCCGACAGCGATTGTTCTGGAAACATCACTAATGTATCCTTCGTTCACTGTCCCCAGATCAAATAGCACTAACTCATTATTTTCAATTTTTGTGGCGGAGGTTGCCCCATGTGGTTCCGCCGCATGGGCACCCGCTTGAATTAGGGTATCAAAACTCATTTGATTAACACCATGTTGCTTTAAGGCAAATTCCAGTTCAGCTGCCACTTCTTGTTCGCTTTTACCAACTTGAACCGCTTCGAAACCAACTTTCAGAGCAAAGTCGGCCCATTTACCAGCTTCATTCAATTTGGCAATTTCATCCGGACTTTTGATCATCCGCATTTGTTCAATTACTGGCGTCAAATTCGTCGTGAACTGACCATCAGGAAAGACTTGCTGGAGACTATGTAAACGATCCACCGTTAAGGAGCCAGCTTCAATTCCCCAGTGAAGAGGGGAGGTAACGCTCTCTTTGACGTGTTGGGCAATGAGGGCAAAGGGATCTTCATGATCTAAGTAACCATAGACTGGATCAGACCAACCAGTTTCCTTAATTGCCTCGACTTCGAGCGCAGGTGCAAAAATAAATGGGGCGTGGTCAGGGAAGACCAATAATGCCAATACTCGTTCAACCGGGTCACTATAGAAACCAGTTAAGTAGTTAATGGTCATCGGATCACTAATGTAGGCAGCGTCCAATTGGTGCTGGGCAACGTAAGTTTGTAATTCTGTCAGTTTTGTCATCTTCATCCTCCTGACTTCACTCGGGTGACTAAAATTGGTTAATTAATAGCATACCATAACTCAGGAAAGGAAAATGAGGATTGTAGAAGATTATGATTAAATTAGTAATTTTGATTCAACAGCACGAACTAGTAATATAAACAAGTTTATGAATGACAATTTTTATTAATCTTGAACGTTGAAAAATAGCGGTTTTAATTATCAGAATTTATTTTTATTCCCAAATAGTTTGACAATCAAAATAAGCTTGATATAATTCGAGTATCGAATAGTTTGATATTCGAAATACTTTTGTTGGGAGGTGACGTCCGTGGCAATTATGGCGGCCCAAGAAATTATGGACCTCATCCCGAACCGCTATCCGATTTGCTACATCGATTATGTTGATGAGCTGGTCCCTGAAGAATCGATTACCGCAACGAAAAACGTGACCATTAACGAATCGTTCTTTCGCGGCCACTTTCCGCATAATCCAGTTATGCCAGGCGTGTTGATTATCGAAACACTTGCGCAAGCAGCGTCCATCTTGATTTTAAAATCACCACGTTTTTACAAAAAGACGGCATACCTTGGCGCGGTTCATAACGCCAAGTTCCGGGAAATGGTTAAACCTGGGGACATTCTTAAATTAAATATTCAAATGAAAAAGGTTCGTTCTCAAATGGGAATTGTCGATGCCCAAGCAACGGTCAACGGCAAGTTAGCATGTAAGGCTGAACTAGTCTTCATCGTTGCTGAACGAACAGAGAAAATTTAACATAGTAATCGGTTTTGTATATAATGTATTTTGAACATCAAATAGTTTAACTTATCTAAATAGTTTATATTCAGGGAGAAATATATTATGAATCAGAACCACGACTATCAAATTATCAATAAAGCCCTGATCAAGGTATATTCAGGGATTGTCTACATTGAAGAACACGAACTCAAAAAGAGTCGGTTCAGCGACATCACCATTAAAGAAATGCACGCGATCGATGCAATCTCAATGTATGATCACCAAACGATTTCAAAAGTGGCAGAGAAGTTACACCTTACTCCCGGCACGATGACTTCAATGACCGACCGGCTCATCCGGAAAGGATACGTCGAAAGAATTCGCGATAAAGATGATCGGCGCGTTGTCCGACTCATGTTGACCAAGCGGGGACGGCTCCTATACCGTGCCCACCGGGCTTTCCACAACATGATGGTGGAACGTTTCTTAAAAGACATCAATCCCGATGAATTAAAGATCGTGAAAAAGGCTTTAAAGAACCTGGAAGGCTTTGTTGAAGAACATGCATAACTAACGAGGTGGAAAAAGTGCAAGACCTCAAAATTGTCGGCACCGCTGCCTATGTTCCACCACTCACGGTCTCCAATGATGATCTCACCACGTTGATGGACACTTCAGACGAGTGGATCACCAGTCGAACGGGGATTCGCCAACGCCATATTAGCCAGGGCGAGAACACCTCAGAGCTCGCCGTTAAGGTCGGCCAAAAACTACTGGCGCAAACCGGCTATTCTGCTGACCAGATTGACCTAATCATAGTTGCGACAATGTCACCAGACGCATACACGCCATCGACGGCTGCAATTGTTCAGGGAAAATTAGGAGCCGCTAATGCGGTCGCCTTTGATCTTTCAGCCGCTTGTTCTGGCTTTGTGTTTGCCCTTGAGACTGCTAAAAACATTCTCAAGGCTTCGGCAGGAACGACTGCATTAGTTATTGGTGCGGAAGTGCTATCCAAACTGGTCGATTGGCATGACCGAAGTACCGCTGTTTTGTTCGGTGATGGCGCTGGTGGCGTCTTACTGACCACGGAAGAACGTGCGACTCCTTTAGTAGCGGGCAGCGATCTCCGCACGATGGGCCAGCTCAATGACAAAATTGTTGCTGGTGCGACGACAAGTGGAACTTCCTTTCCCAAACAAGTTACTGGGCTTACCAGTTTTACGATGGCGGGGCGTGATGTTTACAAATTTGCAACGAATGAAGTGCCAAAATCGATTCATAGAGCTGCCCAAAAAGCTGGGATCGAAGTCGAACAAATTGACTACTTCCTGCTTCACCAAGCAAACGCACGGATTATCAAGCAAATTGCTAAACGCTTGGCGCAACCACTGGCCAAATTTCCGCTGAACATTGATGAATATGGAAATACTGCAGCGGCAAGTGAACCAATCCTTTTAAATGACGTCGTCAATGCTGGCAAACTTAAACCGGGAATGACCGTCGCCATGAGTGGTTTTGGTGGGGGCCTCAGTGTTGGAACACTAATTTTGAACTTTTAAAACTAATCATAAATCAGAAAGAGGAATTTTAATTATGAGTAAAGATGAAATTTTTGAAGCTGTTAAGAGCATTGCTGTTGAAGAATTAGACGTTGACGAAAGCAAAGTGACGTTAGATGCCAACATCAAGAACGATTTGGAAGCAGATAGCTTAGACGTTTTCGAAATCATGAACGAACTGGAAGATAAGTTTGATATTGAATTGGACGCTGACGACAGTGTTCAAACAGTGGGTGACGTTGTTGATTTCGTGGAAAAGCAATTAGCGGCTAAGTAAAATGCAATACGGAATTTTATTTAGTGGTCAAGGAGCCCAACGTGCGGGCATGGGAGTCGAGCTAATGGCTGACTCTCTTTTTTTAAACATTGTTCAGCAAGCTAGTGAAATTATTCACCTTGATCTCGAAAAAATCATGCGTGATGAAAATGATGAGCTTGATAAAACGGAATACGTTCAACCGGCATTAGTGACTGTCAGTTACGGGATTTATAAAATGCTCCAACGAGATTTGCCAGAACTGCCCATTGCCGGAATGGCTGGTTTGTCATTAGGGGAATACGCTGCCCTTTTTGCCGGTGAAGCGGTCGACTTTTCGACTGGTCTGCAGTTACTGGTTGACCGGGCAAAGTACATGCAAGCTGACGCCGACAAGGTCGTCAGCACGATGGCAGCGATCTTGAATCCTGATGTTCAAGCCATTGAACAACTGTGCGCAAACTTGCAGTCTTCAGGCCAGCAAGTTTACATTGCTAATTACAATTCACCACAACAATTGGTGATTGGTGGACCCGTAGCAGATGTGAAAGCTGCAGCTAAACAAATTAAGGAACACGGGTTGGCCAAACGGGCAATCGTTCTCAAAGTGAATGGTGCTTTCCACACGCCACTTTTTAATGGGGCGCGGGCGAAAATGAAGACCCGTTTAGCAAGTGTCCAATTTAAGGACCCACTCGTTCCAGTCATCAGTAATACGACTATGGAACCATTTCAGGGAAACAAAATCGGGGCCATTTTGGAACGTCAGTTGGCAGTGCCGACGCACTTTGGCGATGATGTTAAGGTCCTGGTTGATCAATACCAAGTCAACGCAACATTGGAAATTGGTCCAGGGAAAACCCTGTCCCGTTTTGCTCAGCAAGTTGCTCCTGGACTATCTACTCACCATATTGGAAATTTGGATGACTATCAAAAATTTGTAAAGGAGTACCAAGATGGAACTCAAGGATAAAGTTGTTTTAGTGACCGGAAGTACCCGGGGAATTGGTGCCCAAACCGCGTTGACGTTTGCCCAAGCAGGGGCACGAGTGATTCTCAACGGTCGCCACGAATTACCAGCTGAATTAAAGCAGCAACTGGATGACTTAAACGCTGATTACCGTTTCATCAATGGTGACATTGCTGACGAAGACCAGGTCAAAAGTTTAGCGAAGGCAGCCTGGGCTGCTTACGGTCAAATTGACGTGCTCGTTAACAACGCCGGAATTACCCGCGACCAATTATTGATTGGAATGAAGCAAGCAGACTTTGATGCAGTCATCAACGTTAACCTGCGGGGAACCTACATGCTGACCCAACGGATTTTGAAGAAGATGTTTAAGCAGCGTTCGGGCGCCATTATTAACTTAGCAAGCGTCGTCGGCCTGCATGGTAATGCGGGTCAAGCAAACTACGCCGCTAGCAAAGCTGCCTTAATTGGCCTAACTAAAACGATTGCCCAAGAAGGGGCCCTGCGGGGAATTCGGTGCAATGCTGTTGCCCCCGGCATGATTGCCAGTAATATGACCGCGGCCTTGTCTGACCACGTTCAAAAGCAAATCATTAGCAGGATCCCTCTTAAACGTCTCGGGCAACCAATTGAAGTTGCAGAAACCATTAAATTTCTCGCCCAAAATGACTACATTACCGGACAAACAATTGTAGTCGATGGCGGGATGACAATGTAGGAGGAGAGCAAATGGCAAGAGTTGTAATTACGGGAATGGGCGCCGTGGCCGCCAACGGTAACGGTGTGCAAACCTTTATTGATAACAGTATGGCCGGCAAGATTGGAATTAAACCAATCAGTAAATTTGATGCAAGTGAAACCGGCATTACCGTGGCCGGTGAAATTGATGATTTTGATCCGCAGGCAGTAGTTGGTAAAAAAGCCGCCAAGCGGATGGATCTTTATTCTCAATACGCGATTCAAACCGCGACGGAAGCCATGGAGATGGCCGGCATTACCGAAGAAAACACTAATCCAGAAGATTTGGGGGTCATTTACGGTTCCGGGATTGGTGGTTTAACCACCATTCAAGAGCAAATCATTAAGATGCACGATAAGGGACCAAAGCGGGTTTCCCCAATGTTTGTCCCAATGGCGATTGCTAACATGGCTTCTGGGAACCTGTCAATTCGTTTTAACGCGCAAAATATCAGCACCACAATTGTGACTGCCTGTGCAAGTGCAACTAATGCAATTGGTGAAGCTTTCCGTCAAATCAAAGCTGGTCGAGCGAAGGCTATGTTGACCGGTGGGGCCGAAGCTTCGGTTAACGAAATTGGGATTGCGGGCTTTGCCGCATTGACGGCCCTCAGTACCGCAACCGATCCAGAAAAGGCGTCATTGCCATTCGATATTGATCGCAATGGCTTCGTGCTTGGTGAAGGAAGTGCCACTTTAGTCTTAGAAGATCTTGACCACGCCAAAGCTCGTGGGGCCAAGATTCTAGGTGAAGTGATCGGTTATGGTGCCACCTCTGACGCCTTCCACATTACTTCACCCGATCCAGAAGGAAAGGGGGCGGCGCGAGCAATGCAACAAGCCATCAATGAAGCTGGCATCCACCCAGCCGACGTTAACTACATCAATGCTCACGGTACAGCGACCCACGCCAACGATGAAGGCGAAAGTAAGGCCATTAACCAAGTCTTTGGGCAAGACAGTCAAGTGCGGGTTAGCTCCACAAAGGGGATGACTGGGCACTTACTTGGTGCTGCTGGGGCTATTGAAGCGGTGTTAACTGTTGCCGCTTTACATGATGGTCAATTACCAGCCAACATTGGTTGTTTTAACCAAGATCCGGCCTGCGACGTTAACCTCGTTCAATTAGGGGACCAGGATGCTCCTGAAGCCACTTACGCAATTAGCAATTCATTTGGCTTTGGTGGCCACAACGCTGTTCTAGCCTTTAAGAAATGGAGTGACTAGGAATGGAATTAAAAGAAATTCAAGCGTTAATGCATGATTTTGAAAATTCCGCCACCCGTGAACTCAAGATTGATGATGGTGATTTTCACCTCTATCTTAGCAAAAACACAACTAATCATGACACCAAGCCAGTAGCTTCCACCGCGGCGACCTCTAACCAAGTGACGAGCGATAATCAGGCAAGTGGACCGGTAGCAGAGGATCCTCAATCACAAACAATTACCGCCCCATTAGTCGGGACAGTCTACCTGCAACCAAAGCCGGACGCCAAGCCATACGTACAAACTGGCGACCATGTTGAGCCTGGTCAGGTTGTTTGTGTAATTGAAGCGATGAAGATGATCACCGAAATTAAGAGTGACGTTGCGGGAGTCATCACCAAGATCAACGTTGAAAATGAAGAACTAGTCGAAGTTGAACAACCACTGTTTACCGTTAGCAAGGAGGGATAGATTGTATGTCTGAAGTTTTAGATTCTGCAGTAATTCAAAAAATTATTCCGCACCGCTACCCAATGTTATTAATTGACCGGGTAGAAGAACTGGTGCCTGGTGAAATGGCCGTCGCCCGGCGAAACGTGACGATTCATGAAGAGGTCTTTAATGGTCATTTCCCAAACAATCCGGTACTCCCTGGTGCATTGATCGTCGAGTCACTGGCTCAAACGGGCGCAATGGCCCTCTTATCAAAGCCAGAATTCAAAGGAAAAACCGCTTACTTTGGTGGAATTAAATCCGCTGAATTCCGCAAGGTCGTCCGCCCCGGTGATTCCATGCGGTTGGAAGTCCACTTAGAAAAAATTCGTCGTAACATCGGTGTTGGTAAGGGAATTGCCACCGTTGATGGTAAGAAGGCCTGCACCGCTGAATTAACCTTTGTGATTGGCTAGGTGATGCGGATGTTTACAAAAGTCTTAGTTGCTAATCGGGGAGAAATCGCCGTAAGAATCATTCGTTCATTACGGGAACTCGGGATTAAATCTGTCGCAATCTATTCGACTGCCGACCGGGGAAGCCTGCATGTTCAATTAGCAGATGAGGCTGTTTGCGTTGGTGGTGCCCGGGCCCAGGATTCGTATTTAAATGAAAAAAATATCCTCGCTGCTGCGATTGGGACCGGTGCCCAGGCAATTCATCCCGGGTTTGGCTTTTTGTCCGAAAATGCCGAATTTGCCCAAATGTGTGAAGAATGTGGTTTAACCTTTATTGGTCCCCAGCCAAAAGTCATCAACCTGATGGGGAATAAGGAAAATGCCCGGGAACAAATGAAAAAGGCCGGCGTCCCGGTTATTCCCGGCAGTGACGGTTACATTACTGAACCACTGGAGGCTGCCCGGGTTGCCGAAGAAATTGGGTATCCCGTATTATTGAAAGCCGCTGCTGGTGGTGGCGGTAAAGGAATTCGCCGGATTGAAAATCGGGAGGCAATTGCGGACGCCTTTGTCGAAGCCCAACAGGAAGCAAAGGCCGCTTTTGGTGACGACCGGATGTACCTCGAAAAGATTATGGAAAATGTCAAGCACATTGAGGTTCAAGTCTTTCGTGACAATTTTGGTAACAGTGTCTACTTCCCGGAACGGGATTGCTCTTTGCAACGGAATAAGCAAAAGGTGATTGAAGAAAGTCCGTGTTCGCTGGTCACTCCAGACCAACGTCAAGAACTGGGAAAAATTGCTTTACGGGCCATCGACCAATTAGGCTATCACAATACCGGAACTATTGAATTCTTGATGGATCAAGACCACCATTTCTACTTTATGGAAATGAATACGCGGATTCAGGTGGAACACACCGTTACAGAAATGGTGACGGGCATTGACCTCGTCAAGGCCCAAGTATTAGTCGCGGCGGGGGAACCCTTACCATTCCATCAGGATGACATTCAAATTCGGGGTCACGCCATCGAAGGGCGGATTAACGCCGAAGACCCGCAACGGAACTTTATGCCAATGACCGGGACAGTTAACTATTTGTACCTACCGGTCGGTAACTTGGGGATGCGGATTGACACCGCCCTCTATCCAGGGGCCCAAATCACCCCGTACTATGATTCAATGATTGCCAAAGTGATCGCGCTCGGTCACGACCGCAAAGAAGCCATCCAGAAATTAAAGCGGTTATTGAGTGAAATGGTTATTTTAGGGGTGACAACGAACCAACAATTCCACCTCGCCATTTTGAACGACCCCGCCTTCGTGAACGCCGATTTTTCAACCACCTATTTGGAAAACGAATTCTTGCCAAAGTGGAGGGATAAACAGAATGAAGCTATATGATCACAATAATACCCTGAGTGAACGCCATATCAAGGCCAACCGGCAGGCTGATCGTCAGGTCCCTGATCGCATGTGGGTGGAGTGTCCACATTGTCAAAAGACGTTTCTAGCTAAACAATTGACCAGTTTCACTTCTTGTCCAAACTGTGATTATGGATTTCGGATCTCTGCGCACCGGCGATTAGAATGGCTGGTTGATGATTTTCAGGAATTTGATACGGATTTGCAAACTACCGATCCACTCAATTTTCCTGGCTATCCAGAAAAAATTACCCGCTTACAGGCCAAGACTAAATTAAATGATTCGGTCTGGACTGGTGAAGCAACCATTGGTGCCGAAAAATTTGCTCTTGGAATCATGGATCCAACTTTTATCATGGGATCGTTAGGGACCATCACTGGTGAAAAGATCACCAGGCTGTTTGAATACGCTACGAAACATCAAGAAGCCGTGGTGCTATTCACAGCCTCTGGTGGTGCGCGAATGCAGGAAGGAATTCATTCACTCATGCAGATGGCTAAAATTTC
Source organism: Limosilactobacillus caecicola (assembly GCF_943192935.1). Classification (GTDB taxonomy): domain Bacteria; phylum Bacillota; class Bacilli; order Lactobacillales; family Lactobacillaceae; genus Limosilactobacillus; species Limosilactobacillus caecicola. The sequence continues at coordinate 264,565 of NZ_CALPCI010000002.1, forward strand.
GCAAGCAATTGCGGAGCACGCCGCTGCCAGGCTTCTTTACATCGTTGTCCTGACCGATCCGACCACCGGTGGGGTCACCGCTAGTTTTGCGATGGATGGTGATGTTACCTTAGCCGAGCCCCATTCATTAGTTGGCTTTGCGGGGCGGCGGGTCATTGAACAAACCATTCACCAACGGGTCCCTGACGATCTGCAATCCGCGGAAAATATTTTAAAACATGGTTTCATCGACCAAATTGTGAAGCGTCAGGACGAAAAGCACACTATCGAGTGGCTCTTAAAAGTAGGAGGTGAGCAGCGTGAGTGATTTATCGGCAATGCAAATCGTTCAGCGGTCCCGCCGCGATAATAAAATTACCGGATTAGAAATCATCCACCAAATCATGCCTGACTTCATGGAACTGCATGGTGACCGTCTTGGCAGTGATGACCCCGCAATTGTGGGTGGCATTGCAACCTTTAACGGTCACCCGGTCACGGTCATCACCACCGACCGGGGAAAAACTGCTAGTGAGAAGGTGGCCAAACACTTTGGATCACCAATGCCCGGCGGTTACCGCAAAGCACTGCGGTTGATTCAACAGGCTGGCAAATTCAAGCGCCCAGTCATCTGTCTAGTCAACACTCCCGGAGCCTTTCCGAGTCAAGAGGCCGAAGAGCAAGGGCAGGGAGCGGCAATTGCCCAGAGTATTATTGAAATGGGGCAAACTCCGGTCCCAATTATCACCATTATTTATGGAGAAGGCGGTAGTGGAGGTGCGCTAGCGCTCGCTGCTGGTGATGAGGTCTGGATGCTCGAACATAGCACTTATTCAGTGCTGTCACCGGAAGGCTTTGCATCGATCCTCTGGAAGGATAGTTCCCGGGCTGCTGAGGCAGCGGAGGTGATGCAAATGACCCCGGAAGCACTTTTAAAACAACAAATTATTGATGGTATTATTCCAGAAAATCAAGACCATTTAATCACCGGTCAACAAGTTGCACGAATGTTGACCCGCGAATTAACAAAATTAAATACGTTGAGTACCGCACAATTATTGCAACAACGTCAAGCGCGGTACCGTAAATTTTAATTTGGAGGATAACAATGGGAAATTTATTATCAGGAAAGAAAATCGTCATCATGGGGGTTGCCAATAAGCGTTCCATTGCCTGGGGCTGTGCCAAGGTGATGACTGAACAAGGTGCCGAAGTGATTTACACCTACCAAAACGAACGCTTGAAAAAAAGTGTCAGTCGATTGGTAAAGAACGGTAATCATTTAATCGAATGCGATGTTTCCAGTGATGAAAGTATTACAACTGCCTTTAACGAAATTAAGCAACGCTTCGGCCAGGTCGATGGCCTGGTACACGCCATTGCTTATGCTAAGAAGGACGAACTGGAAGGGTCAATTTTAAATTCTAGTCGGGAAGGGTATGCTTTAGCACAAGATGTCTCAGCATATTCACTGTTAGCCGTTGCCAAAGCTGCCACGGACCTTCAACTGTTGAAAGATCCAGCAAGCATTGTCACTCTAACTTACTTCGGGTCCGAGCGGGCCATCCCGAATTATAACGTGATGGGCGTCGCGAAGGCTGCTTTGGAAGCCAACGTTCGTTACCTTGCCCGTGACCTCGGTGAATCACATGTCCGAGTTAATGCTATTTCTGCTGGGGCCGTCAAGACCCTCGCCGTTACCGGGATCAACGATCATAATGAACTACTCAAGATGTCTCGTGACCGGACCGTGGATGGGCAAGACGTCACCATCGACGAAATTGGGGGCACTTGTGCCTTCTTAATGAGTGATCTCGCCACTGGGGTTACCGGCGACGTTATTTACGTAGACAAGGGTGTTCACCTAATTTAATTACACAAATTGCACATAAAATAATCTTCTATCAGAAACCCCATAATATTAAAGAACCATTCGGAATTTCGGTTGAAATTCTGAATGGTTCTTTCTTTGCAAGAAAGTTACTATGGATGACTTTATGTATGATGAAAATGGTAAAAAAATCGGTGTTTCAACATTAGTTTCTGGCAAACTGCATCACGAACGGTTGAATTTAAGAAGTATTATTCAAGTCAAGATAAGGATGCACCGACAACCGTTCCGATACCTTTGACTCCTGACGGAACTAACCCGCTGTCAAATGCTAAACAACCAACGGCATTGCCGCAAACTGGGAACAAGAATAATGAATTAGCTAGTCTTGGCTTACTCGGCTTATCCACTGGAGTTCTGATGACCTTGTTAGGCTTGGAAAAGAAACGGCACGAAGATTAATTTTTCGGCTGTACTACTACTTTTAATAATTATTTCTCCGTAAAAGGGGGCCACTCATGAACTGGGTGGCCCCTTTATCGTGCGATTGAATTACGTTTGATTTGGTGCTTTAATAAGGTTGAGTGAATTTTGGGAGATGATTGAATGACTAAACCGCGAGCAACTGTTCAAAAAACTGTCGGTGTTGTTGGCGCCACCGCAATCGGGATTGGTGGAATGATGGGGGCTGGCCTCTATACCTTGGTGGGGTTAGCCACTGCCTCTGCTGGAAAATGGCTACCAATTGCCTTTATCATTGGTGGGTTGGTTGCCTCATTTTCGGTTTATTCCTACTCTAAATTAGGCGCAAAATATCCGAGTAAGGGTGGAGCGGCACAATTTCTATTAACCTGCTTTGGTGACGGAATGATCGCGGGTGGTCTGAATGTCTTTCAATACTTTGGTTGGATTGTGGCAATGGCCTTGTATGCTGCTGGTTTTGCAGAGTATGCTTGTGACCTGACCGGTTTGCCCCAAAATAGCTGGATCAGTAAAGGGATCAGTGTTGGTATTATCTTAGTAATCGTGGTGATCAACCTGCTAGGTTCCAAACAAGTGGCACGTGCCCAAACGTTGATCGTCTCCTTTGAACTCCTGATCCTTCTAATTTTTATCATCGGTGGCTTGTTAAAAGCTCACGTTCCAACAACTACGTCAGGAAGTTCTGATAGTGGTTTGGGAATTATTTCCGCTGCTGGATTGCTTTATGTTACCTATGAAGGCTTTGGTGTAGTTACCAATGCCGCCGGCAGTATGAAAGATCCGCAACATGAATTACCACGCGCCATGTATCTGTCACTTGGCCTCGTGCTCATCCTTTATGTCATTATCAGCACGTTGGTCATCGCCACTATTGGCACGAATGGAGCGATCGCTAATCAAGGGCACGCCCTAGCGGCCGCTGGGCGAAGTGTTTTAGGGCCCGTCGGCCACATTGGCGTTGGCTTAGCAGCGCTTGTGGCAACTGCATCGGCTGTCAATTCCACGATGTTTGGTGACGAAAACTTAGGGCTGCGAATTGCCAAAGTCGGTGAATTGCCTCACCAATTCGGGGTCATGACCAAGGTTGGTGGACCATGGGGATTATTTGTAACGGCCTTGCTAACTTGCTGTTTCGTCGTTGCATTCCCACTTTCGGCCGTTGGTGAAATGGCGAGCCTAGCATTTCTGCTAGTCTACGCCACAGTTAATATTGGCCACCTCAAAGTGTACAAACAAACTGGTGCGCGCCGCTGTATCTTATGGGTTGCCATCATTCTGAACCTAATTCTCTTCGCATTTCTGTTCATTCAAACTATTTTCAAAGGTGAAACCATGACCTGGGCTTCCGTAATCGTGATGCTCATTATCAGTTTCGTCGCCGAATGGTTGTGGCAACGTCATCAACACACATAGTACACTCCCCGCGGAATCGTAATGTTCTTGCGGCTTTTTTATTATTTGTTATGGATAAATATTCATATAAAACGTATAATATTGAATAACTTAATCAGGGAGGAAAAGGCATGCAAACATCCGCGATTTCAAAAGAAGTTGGTCATTACATCTTACGCAATATCATTGCGATGCTCGGTACCTCACTGTACGTCATTATTGATACGCTCTTCATCTCGGTGGCTGCTGGCCCACTAGGTTTAACAACTTTGAACCTGGCGTTACCGGTATTCAATCTCTTTAATGCAACCGGACTCTTACTAGGAGTGGGTGGGGCAACGCTCTTTTCCTTAAATAAAATCCAACATCCCGAACGCATTACCAACCTCTACAGCCAATTAATGATTCTTGCTGGCGGATTAGGCATGATCATCGCCTTATTAATCACCATCTTCCCGGTCCCAGTTGTTGACTTTCTCGGTGCCGATCAAGCCACCCGTCAGTTAACGGTGACTTATTTACGGATTGCTGTCTGGGCAGCAGTCCCACTTACTGAAATTGCCGTCGCTAGTTTAGGAGCAACCATCGTGGGTGGCAATCTCAAAACATTAAAGAAATTTTCAAGTCAATAACGTTCTAATAGGGAGATCACTTGAAATCTGTGAATAAATAGCGGAAAATAAAACTGTATTCCTAATATTGGAGATAAAATTTAACCATGGTAAATGATAATAAAACAACCGGCAACGATATTAATACGAACCGGATCAATATTCTGCATAATAACCAACCAGAGCAGATGCGAATCGAAAACATTTTCGATAGCAAAACCTACCCCCAAATTGTCGGGGTGACTGGGCAAATTAGTCCCGAATTTTTAAATAAGTACTTGGCTGACTTCGTCCAAGTAGAAATCGCCATTGGTAATTTACCAACTCGCCACCACTATACCTCGATGGAAAACGTCACTAAAGACGCTTTAGCCACCGCTTTATTGCAGACTGCGAATAAGGAATCCATCCGTCTTTTTCAAAATATGAGCTCCCAGCTGCAAATGGCCGCCATCGCGGGAGTTTTAAAACTCGAAACGGCACCAACCCAGGTGATCCACTCGCGCTTTTTCCTACTGGGGAACCCCGTAACTAAGCAAACACGGGTGGTTCTGGGCTCGGTTGATCTCACGGAACCGTCGTTCGACAGTAATGCCAACCGTTTTGAAGAGATCATGATCTTTGATGACCAACCATTGTATGACCAGTTATTAAAGCACTTCAAGGAGGACCTCCGGCCAGTCTTACAGCCATACTTTACAAACGAGTTATTGACGGTTGCCGAAAAGCAACTCAAAGCCCTCAAGGCGGCAAAAGGCGAGAATGACAACGTGATTATCCTTTCCAATGATGACACTGATGAAATCTCCCAACGCGAAATGACGAACCTGATTGCGGATGATGTTCAACACCAAATTGATAAGCAACACCTCAGCGCCGGCGTTACCCTGGCAATGAGAAACGTGACTGATAATCGGACGCAGGACCAAGACCGCGAAGAACGGGCGATTAAACAGCGGGATACCGTTCTTATGCTTGAAAAGGAATCTGTGTCACCGCGGGCAGCCCGGCCAAAAATTAAAAAGCGTGAAGTTATTGCGGAAAATATCAAGGATGCCATGAATGCCTCTGTCTCTCCACAGGACCTTGCTGTTGAGAAAAAGTACACGACCTTCCTCTATGATCGGCCGTTGGAACGAAACATTGCGCACAATAAAACTGGGTTGTACACCCCAAATGACGCTGGAACCTTCCCAATTGCTTTTGGTAAATTAGCAACCATCACTCAGATTCGGGACGGGATCCACCAAATTCAGGACGTCATTAAGGGCTATCAGCAATTTGTTGTCGACTTTACTCCGGAATACGGAAAACGCTACTATGAAGCGATCATGTATGCTTTTACAGCGCCCTTCCTGTGGGAAATTCGTCAAAAGGCGAGTCTCAATCCGGAAGATGGGAATGATATTCCAAACTTCCTCATTTTGGGAGCGAGTGCTGGTTCGGGAAAAACCACGCTACTGCGGATTATTAATCAGTTTACCTGGAATACGGACAATTCATTAATTGACTTTGGGACTATTTATCCAACGGGAACGAGTCAGCGTAAGGCTAAAACAATGCAAGCACTGGAAGCCTATATGAAACAGGGAAGTTCATACCCAGTCCTCGTAGACGAAATTGAACCGTACTTCTTCCAACAACCCCAATATAGTCGGCGGTTGATTGTCGATACGATGAACCAGTTGGTTAATAGTCCGAAACCGTATGCGCCATTAATCGGGACGACCAACTATAATTCTGGCTTTACCATGCGGCGCGAAACAGCGCGGCGCACTTACTACCTCCAATTAGATAAGGTCATTGACAATGAAAAGAAGGGGGTCGCTTCGAAATACATCTTTGGTGTTCGGCAAAACCTTAATAACACCTTATTTAAGGATTTTGTGGTCCGGATGGCCAATTATCTCGAAGATGACAGTACGCCATGGCGGCTCTTTGATCACACCACTGGCCAATTAGACTTCCTAGCGACAACACGGAAAATTTTCCGGGACTACTACAAGTTGATTGACGAGGAGGTTCCCGAATACTTCTCAGATGGCTTAAGGGATGACTTTGGCGAAAATGCCCGGAGCAAGTGGGCGAAGTTGTACATCACCCAAAAGAAGGACTTTATCTTCCACGAAGAAAAAAACAGTTTGTTATTTGACATTACGCGGTTAACCACGTTTAATGGTTTTGAAAAGGATTCGATTGAGGAATATCGAAACGCCTTACCAGTTGAAATCTGTGTCGATGGGGTTAACGGTAAAAACGGTAAATTCGTTGAGCTCAAGGCACCAGCCTTTTACAATTGGATTGGGGTTGAAAATCCGCAATTGCATCCTGAAGAAACCACGAATGACGAAAATCCAGTCGAGGAGAGCTTGGATGACGAAACACCAAAGAAGAGAAAGAAAGGCTTCTGGGCCCGGTTATTCGGTTAAAATTTACGTGATGGAAGGTGAGGGAAATGCTGACGAAAATCGGTCGCATTTCTTTGCAAATTCTCATTGGTTTAATCTTACTAGCAGTCTTTGTCCAACTCTATCTGTTACGGGGTACCAAGTGCCAAACCATTACGACCAGTAATCAACGGGTGAGGTACCAATCAACCCCGACACTCGTCATTCCCGGTTGGGGCGGTAATTCGTGGACCTATCAAAAACTGATTCAGACCGCTCAACAACAAAATGTTGCCGAAAAAACAATGACCGTCTGGGTTTCTCCAAGCGGCCATGTCCGGGTCAAAGGCCATTTGAACAACCATAACCCAATTATTCAATTGTTGTATGATTGGAACTACACACCGACCTATCACCAGCAAACCCGTGAGCTCACCCGAGCTTTAAAGGTTCTTCACCAGCAGTATCATATCAAGAGCATGAATGTGGTTGCCCATTCATACGGTGGCACCGAATGGCTCCACGCTTACATTGGATCCCGTTACCTTCAAAAACACATCCGGTTTCCGAAGGTGATTTTGTTAGGAGTTCCAGTTGATGAAACCTTCGGTGAACGAACTAAATTTACAAAATGGCTCTTTAAAAAGTCGACGGATACCAACTTTTTGCGTCTTGAAAAGCTGGTGAAAGTTACATCACTGATCCACATTGGAACCATCTACAATTGGATGGGGTCCACCGGTGACCGCACAGATGGCGAAGTCCCGCATATTCAATCAGAAATGTTACGAATCCTCATCAAAAATCAAAAGGTCCACTACCGTGAGCACGTCTATTCAAACACCAATCACGTCCAACTTCACCAAAAGAAAGTCATTTTAAACGATATTATGCACGTACTTTGGTACAAATAATTAGGAGGGGCATATGCAAAATAGCCATTTCAAATACCCAGATACAAAAGCCTATGATTTTGTTGTGGATTCACTTAAAAGGCGGGGAGTAACGATCGATGACCTTGCTAACTTGGTCTATAAAATGCAGGCTGAGTTTATTCCTGAATTGACCAACGATGATTGTCGAAATGCGGTCATTGACGTCATGCACAAGCGAGAATTTCTCAATAATGCCATGGTGGGGCTCGAACTTGACCGTCTTACGGAGACGGGACAAGTGGCAGAACCACTCGCGTCAATTATCCGTAATGATGCTGGCGTTTTCGGCGTTGATGAAGCCTTGGCACTGCAAATTGCTGAATTATACGGTACCATCGGGGTAACAAATTTTGGGTACCTTGATCGCGTGAAATCCGGGATTATCAAAGAATTTGACACTGATGGGGACCACGTCAATACCTTTATTGACGACCTCTTGGGCGCGATCGTTGCGGCCGCCTGTGGTAAATTAGCCCACCAAGACGCTTAAATAACCTAATAAAGCATGGCAATGGTGTTGACCACTGTTATGCTTTTTAAATTTTTGGCAGATTAATTGGTAATTAGGTTATTTTAACTATATAATAGTAAGCAACAATTCATAAAAAAAGAAGGGGTTTACAATGACTAGTAATTTTACAATTAACCACCAATTAGAACACCGGACAATTCGAAAGTTCAAGGACCAAACGCTCACTGCGGACCAGCTCCAAACTCTATATCGGGTCGCGAGTCAAACATCCACCAGTATGTTTATGCAACAAGCCTCCATCATGCATATTACCGATGATAATTTGCGGGCAAAAATCCGTCAAATCAGTGGTCAGCCATACGTTGGCGCCAATGGAGACCTCTTCATTTTTATTGTCGACCTGTACCGAAATCAGCAAATTCGGCACCACAACGGCTTCGATGATGGTCGTTTACACACCACCGATATCTTTTTCCAGGGAATGGAGGATACTGTCCTCATGTTGCAAAATATGGCCATTGCAGCAGAAAGCATGGGCCTGGGGGTCACCATTTTAGGCTCGATTAACGATCATCCGGCAGAATTGGTCAAGGTATTACAGCTGCCAAAGTTAACGTTCCCGGTCCTTGGCTTGCAGGTGGGGGTTCCGGATCAAAAGCCACAGTTAAAACCACGTCTGCCACTCGAGATGATGAGCTTTGAAAATCAGTATGCAACTCAGGTTAATTTTGAACAACTTGCTAAATATGATCAAATTGTCACCAACTATTATGACCTTCGTGACACCAGCAAGCGTATTGACTCCTTTACTAACCAAATCGATGGTCAGAAATTAGCCAAGCGCAGTATTGATCGGGATCAAATTGTGCAGGTCTTACATGACCAAGAATTGTGCTTAGATTTTAAGTAATTAATGAACCACTGCAGTTCCCCAGCTCAGGGCTGCAGTGGTTTTATTAATTTAGGGCTTTTTTAAGCTCCCGCACGGCTGAGATATGATAGAATGAAACAAAATTGAAAGCGAGGAGAATGAAAGATGAAGTCCATTTTAACTGTACTCGGTGAAGACAAGGTTGGGATTATCGCAGAAGTTAGTGCGCTCTTAGCCAAGAACAACATTAATATCCTGGACGTTTCCCAGACCATTATGCAGGGTAATTTCGTCATGATGATGGCGATAAACGTCCCAACTGGCATGAATAACCGTGAATTAAATGAGGCCTTTAGTTCACTCGGCAAGAAACTAGGGGTTGAAATTACAGTACGGAATGCCAAAATCTATGACGCCATGCACAATCTAGACTAGGAGGGCCAGACCGTCATGAATTCAGAACAGATTTATGAAACTCTGCAAATGATTAGTAACGAAAACTTGGATGTGCGAACCATCACGATGGGAATTTCGTTACTTGACTGCATTGACAGTGATAGTGACCGGGCCTGCCAAAAGATTTACGATAAAATTACCCAAAAAGCTGGCAAACTAGTCCAAGTAGGTCAACAGATTGAAGCTGAATATGGAATTCCCATTGCCAACAAACGGGTGACGGTGACCCCAATTTCGTTAATTGCCGCTGCTTCACATGATAATAATTATGTAAAGTATGCGCAAACTTTGGATCGGGCTGCCAAGGCCATCGGAATCGACTTCATTGGTGGGTTTACCGCTTTAGCGCAAAAAGGCTACCAGGAAGGTGACCGAATCCTCATTAATTCCTTACCGGAAGCCTTAACGGAAACGGACTATGTGTGTGCCTCCGTGAATGTCGGTTCGACCAAGAGCGGCATTAATATGGACGCCGTGGCCCAAATGGGGGCGGTCGTGGTGGATGCTGCCAACCGGGATTACATGAATAATGCCAAATTGGTGATTTTCTGTAACGCGGTCGAAGATAATCCTTTCATGGCCGGGGGCTTCCACGGGGTCAGCGAGCCCGACACTGTTATCAATGTGGGGGTTTCTGGTCCTGGAGTAGTTAAGAACGCTCTGGAAAAGGTGAAGGGACAACCAATGGACGTGGTTGCTGAAACCATCAAGAAAACCGCCTTTAAGGTCACGCGGATGGGCCAATTAGTCGGTAGCTTAGCTGCCGATGCATTAAAGACTCCCTTTGGGATTGTCGACTTATCGTTAGCACCGACTGCAGCCGCTGGTGACTCCGTTGCTGAAGTGTTAGAAGAAATTGGGGTTTCCCAAGTCGGTACTCATGGGACTACCGCTGCTTTGGCCATGTTAAATGATGCGGTCAAAAAAGGTGGCCTGATGGCCTGCAGTCACGTTGGTGGATTGTCAGGGGCCTTCATCCCCGTTTCTGAAGACGCTGGAATGATCAAGAGTGTCGAAGACGGTACCCTCAATATTGCTAAATTAGAAGCAATGACGGCGGTTTGTTCAGTGGGGCTAGACATGATTGCTGTCCCTGGTAACACACCAAAAGAGACTATTAGTGCAATGATCGCTGATGAGGCTGCCATTGGGATGATCAACAGCAAGACCACCGCCGTCCGGGTGATCCCTGTTCCTGGCAAAACTGTTGGGGACACCGTCGAGTTTGGGGGGCTGCTCGGCCACGCGCCAATTATGGCTGTCAATCCTGCTGAAAGTAAACGGCTAATTGAACGTGGCGGGACCATTCCAGCACCCGTTCACAGCTTTAAGAACTAATCTGGAGAAAGTCAAATGGCTGACAAAATATTAACTTTCGATTGTTATGGGCACCTTACTGAATACCAACGGAGTGTACGACTTTATTGAAAATTATGCTGAAAAGCATGGTTTGTCAGGAGCGCATGCGCGACAAATTTACCTTGCCTCCGTTACCTCAAAGATCAGGGCTGGCAATTAGTGTTGATGTCCAATACCAGTCACAATCTGATGCGAAAAAGCCTTGAACAATTCGCTGGTTTGATCGATGACGTTATCCTGGCAGATGATGTGCATTGCTATAAACTGGATTTGCATTCCTTCAAAGCCGCTCAACAAAAATATGGTTTTGACAACTCCAATCATATCTACATTGCTAATGGTTACTGGTGGGACATTGTTCCTTGCACCAAGCTGGGCTGGCGAAAAATTTGGGTGCATCGCGAGGGATACCTAGGCAATCCACGGGAACAACCATACCAGGAAATTCAAAACTTAGCACAAATTAGCAAAATTCTATAATTAAAACGGTGACTAAACCAAGTAAGAAAGGGGTTAGCCACCGTTTATTCGTTATTGAATGATTATTTCCGGGTAATTAACGTTGCGGCACCCATGCCACCGCCAATACATAAACTAGCCACGCCGGTTTGAACATGACGCCGTTGCATCTCATATAACAGGGTGACAATAATCCGCGCACCCGAAGCACCTAGTGGATGGCCAAGGGCCACCGCACCACCATTCACGTTCACTTTTGCCATGTCCAACCCCAGACGATGAATCACAATCAATGATTGGGCCGCAAAAGCTTCGTTCAGTTCAAACAGGTCAACATCATCCTGGGTGATTTCGTACTTGGCAAACAGCTTTTGCATCGCGTAATAGGGACCAATTCCCATAATGGATGGATCAACCCCAACCGTGGTGTTCCCGCCCCAATAACCAATGATTGGTAAATGATGATCTTGGGCATACTGCTCAGAAGTCATCACCACGGCCGCTGCACCATCATTAATTCCTGACGCATTACCAGCCGTGACCCGACCATCTGAGCGAAAGACTGGCTTTAGCTTGCTCAACAGTTCCATGGAAGTCTCCCGAATCGGCTCATCGTCCTTAACCAGGGTCGCCTGGTGATGGCGATCAGTCACTCGAACCGGGGCAATTTCGTCTTCAAACCGACCCGCAGCACGCGCGGTCAGGGCCTTTTCCTGACTTCGCAAGGCAAATTGGTCAATGGCTTTACGGCTTTCTGGGTAGCAGTCGAGCAGCTTTTCCGTCGTTTCACCCATTGGATAACCACCATAGGCATCCTTAAGCCCATCTTCCAGCAATGAATCAATCAATTGACCATCACCAAAGCGGTAACCAAACCGGCCTTTCGGTATCAAATAGGGGGCGTTCGACATACTTTCCATCCCGCCAGCCACGACAACCTGCGCTTCTCCTAACAGAATCTGTTGGGCTGCAAACCGAATCGCTTGCATTCCAGAACCACAAACATCATTGATCGTTGTGGCGGGAACGATTTGGTCAATTCCGGCCTTTAGAGCGGCTTGGCGTGCCGGGTTTTGACCTTCCCCAGCCGTTAGCACGTTGCCCATGAAGATTTCCTCAACGTCCTGCACTGACACCTGAGATTGCTCTAGACTCGCTTTAATGACTGCTGCTCCCAGCTCAACAGCAGTCTTGGTCGCCAATTGACCACCCAGTTTACCGATGGCGGTTCGCTTCGCACCCACGAAGACTACTTTATTCATGCTGCATTCCTCACTTTGCTAAATAATCTGTCAAAAGTGGCAATAATTCTTCAGCTTGCTGTTGACCCTGATGGTATAGTTCAGCTAATTTATCAGTATTATTTTCGAGCCGGCCCACTTTGACCATATTTTCTGGCGAGAAAGTAAACCACTTTCCTTGATCAGTCATTTTATTAACCATTTCAACCTGCCGATTGTACATCTCAGGACGTTGAATACCCACTTCAGCAAAGCGGGGCGCGTCCTTGAAAGTACGATGATAAACCTGTCTAACTAACCGCGAGCTTGGTTTCTTTCGATAATCACGGGGGCGCGTCCGCACGATCACAATCTTGTCATAACCTTGAGCCTGGGCCACATCGTAAGGAATCGAATCAGCGACCCCACCATCTAAACAGGCCCCCTTGGAAGTCATTTGTGGTTCCATAATAAAGGGCATAGAACACGAAGCCTTGAGGTCATCTTCTAGTTCTTGGCCAGTTGGCTTCTCAAAGGTCACTGTTCGTCCAGAGGAAACTTGCGTAGCCACGATCGTAAAATTAGAGGCAGACCGTTGATAAGCACGCTCGTCGAGATTATGCCAGTCCCAACCATGGTCTTGAAATAGGAAATCCAGGTTTAAGATATCCTGGTGTTTAAAGAGGTGACGAAAAGAAATGTAATCCTTATCTTTCCGATAATGAGTGTTCACGTGGACCATCCGCCCGTACTGTTTTGCTACGTATTGAACACCACAGAGCGCACCCGCAGAAACCCCGATGACACTGCGAAATTCGATGTGGTGGGCCAAGAACGCATCCGTAATGCCAGTGGAGTATTGCCCACGCATTGCGCCACCTTCAAGAACCAAAGCCGCATTGTACAACATTAGTAAGATTCCTCCATTCAGTTGCGTAATGGGTTTATTTTACCATTATTAGGGTAGTGGGGATAGTTTTGTTTTGGTTTAACCATATTGCATTATGTAAAGTCATTGATAACAGTTAAAACTTGTGGGATATTTGTTTACTATTATCGGAATAAACGACAAAACTAATGATTTTGCTGTTCGTTTGAGCCATGAAAGGGGTAAAATAAGGGTAGATGTTAAAATGTTGACAATATTGAAAGGGGAAATTTGAATGCCTTGTACAACGATTTTAGCAGGTAAGAAAGCCACTGCAGATGGTTCCACATTAATTTCGCGGAACGAAGACTGCGGTTTTACTTTTAATCAAAAACACTTTGTCATTGTAAAGCCTGAAGATCAACCAACGGATTATACGTCCGTGACCTCCAAGGTTCAAATTAAGTTACCGGACAACCCGATGCGGTATTCTGCTGTCCCAGGGATTGCTTCCCAACAAAAGAAGATGGGAATCTGGGGCGAAGCCGGCATTAATGACGCCAATACCGCCATGTCAGCAACTGAAACTATCACCACTAATTCCCGTGTCTTAGGAATTGATCCCTTAGTCAAGAAAGGAATTGGTGAAGAGGATATCGTCACCATCGTTTTGCCATATATTCATTCAGCTCGTGAAGGGGTCCAACTATTAGGACAATACCTCGAAAAATATGGTACCTATGAATCAAACGGGGTGGCCTTTAGCGATAAGGACGAAGTTTGGTACATGGAAACGATTGGTGGCCACCATTGGGCTGCTCAACGAATCCCTGACGATTCCTACGTGGTTGCACCAAACTGGTTCAGTATTACCAACTTTGATTTTGATTCTGAAGATACAATGGCTTCCGCCGACCTCCAATCAATGATCGACGACAATCATTTAAACACGGACCCAACCGGCAAGTATAACCTCCGTCATATTTTTGGTAGCCACAAGGACTCTGATTTCCGTTACAACGTGCCACGGGAATGGTACATCCAACGGCTCTTTAACCCAAGCGATGTCGAAGAACCAGACAATCCAGACCTGCCATTCATGAAAAAGCCAGAACGCTTATTGACCGTTGAAGACGTCAAGTATGCGCTGAGTTCTCGTTATCAACGGACGCCTTATGACCCTTACGATGAAAAAGGAACCGCTGCGCAACGAAATGCCTTTCGGCCAGTTGGCTTCCAACGGAATGCGGAAGTCCACATCTTACAAGTACGGAGTGATGTACCCGCTAAAGAGGCCGGTATTTGCTGGTTATCGTTTGGTCCAAACGCCTTTAACGCCGTTGCCCCATTCTATACCAATGTGTTAGACACGCCAGCCGAATACAAAAATACGCAAACGCACTTTGATATCCAAAATATCTACTGGGTTAACCAACTATTGGCAACGATTGCGGATGGTCACCCACGGCGTTACCAACAAACGTTGGAAAACATGGTTCAAAATGTCATGGCTGCTGGCCGGCGTGTTCTGCGGGAAACTGATCCGGCTGCTGCCAAGCTTGATGGGGCAGAATTACAAAAGGCATTGCAAGACGCTAACGCCAAAACTGCCCAAGCTGCTTACAAGTTCGCCATGAAGTGCCTTGGTGAAATGGTTGAAAATGGGGCCCTCAAGCTGAATTTGAACTACGGTAATGAATAAATAAAGTTAATCGGCAACGTCTAGCTCCAGTGAACGGGAGCTGGGCGTTTTTTCTGCGAAAGGATTCAAATATGCAAATACAAGAAGGCTATGTACCATTCGGTAAATACCAAACTTATTACCGGATCGTTGGTAACGAAAGCAAGAAGCCGCCCTTATTATTACTCCATGGTGGGCCTGGATCGACTCATAACTACTTTGAAGTCCTTGATGATTTAGCAGCCCAGGATCAGCGACAAATCATCATGTATGACCAGGTGGGGTGCGGCAAGTCATCTGACCTTGCTGATCCGAATGATTACAATCAGGAGACGTGGGTCAAAGAATTGATCAACCTCCGTGAGTACCTGCACCTCGATCAACTCCATTTGTTAGGACAATCGTGGGGTGGCATGCTGGCGATCATCTATTGTTGTGATTATCATCCACAGGGCCTTAAAAGTGTGATTTTAGCTAGTACTCTGTCTTCGGCCCGGTTATGGAGCAGTGAACAACATCGCTTGATTAAACAACTACCGGCCGCTGAACAGGCGGCAATCGCCCGTGCTGAACAAACTGGTGATTACCATACGAAGGATTACTTAGCAGCCAACCATCATTACATGCAGCTCCATGCTCAAGCAGACCCGACATCAAGCAGTCCTGAATGCCTCCGCCGGCCGAAGAGGGTTGGAACGGTAGCTTACGAAACCGCCTGGGGGCCAAACGAATATACACCGATCGGGAATCTACGGGATTACGAATACACAGATCAATTAGAACAATTAACGGTCCCGGCCCTGATTACTGATGGGACAAACGACCTGTGTACGCCACTCGTTGCCAAGACGATGTACGATCACATTCCAAACGCCAAGTGGCAGCTCTTTCAGGGATGTCGGCACATGGTATTTACCGAACGCCTGAAAGAATATCAACAATTATTAATATCTTGGCTAAATCAACATGATTAATTTAATGGTCAATCAGTCCGCTGTTTATTTTTTCGTGAGTAAAAAATTTTTAAAAACGGCAGCAAGTTTAATAACGTGAACCATACTCATTGATCAATGAACCACATTCCGTTACTTTTTTAAAGTTATCCATGCTATACTG
Organism: Limosilactobacillus caecicola; assembly: GCF_943192935.1. GTDB lineage: Bacteria > Bacillota > Bacilli > Lactobacillales > Lactobacillaceae > Limosilactobacillus > Limosilactobacillus caecicola. Next base: position 280,685 of record NZ_CALPCI010000002.1, read on the forward strand.
GTTAACCAGTGACAGAATTGTCCAAGATGCCTGCGGGCGGATAAGGCACGGTTGAAACGACCGTGAACCTAAATTATTAAAGGAGTTTGTATCAATGGGAAATTCTCATGAAAACTATTTTGTTTGGTTGTTTAGACAATTAAAGGGGTGGCCAATTCAAAACTACATGTTGTGGTTTTTCGCCTTTGGCTTCCAATTAGCACTATTAATTGAGGCTAAGGTGACAACCGTAACTGTTATCACCTTTATTGGAACTCTGCTTGGGACCCTCTGTGTCTTAGCGATCAATGCCACCAAAGCCATTAATGGTTGGCTGGGTTTGATCAGTGCCGCATGTTTCATTTATGCTGGCTGGGCTGCCAAAAATTACTTATCAATTTTTGAACAGGTCGCATATATTGCGACCTTGGACCTGCCCGTAATTTTGGCAATCAATTCGTGGAACGATGATACCAAGAACCACCTGCGGAAATTTGGGGCCAAACAATGGGCAATTGCAATTATCGGGACGTTGTTAGTGTACGTCATTTCCGGCTACCTAATTGGCAAGTTTACGAATGACCCACGGCCTTGGATTGATGCCATCAGTTTCTCCATTAGCTTAACAGCTGGGATCATGTGCTTCATGCGATACAACAACCAGTACTTCTGGTGGCTAGCATCAGGGATCTTCCAATTAATTTTGTGGGGAGTGACCTACGCCCAGGGTGACGCCACCCTGGCAATGGCCATCAACAGTTTAATCTACGTGATTAATGATATTCTCGCCTTTACGGTTAGTCCTTGGTTCAACCACGGTCGGCAAAAGGCAGGATTAAATAAAATCGAATAACGAGAAAATCCGTCAGGAAACACATTCCTGGCGGATTTTAGTTTGGAAATTGAATGTAGCGGGGCGGGAGCTCATCACATAGCCAAACGCGGCCGTTGCCGACGTAGAATTTGATGCCATCCGCAACAGCCTGCTTCGTGTTAATTTGAAGAATCACCGGTCGATTATCGTGCCGACGCCCCACCTCGGTGGCCATTGGCACATCTGTGGAAAGGTGGACGTACTGACGTTTCATTGGCAATAGGCCTAACTTCTTAATGCTTGGCATGAAGCGACGGGCCGTCCCATGATAAAGGACCGCTGGTGGTGTTGCCTGATGATGACTGATAATGCCAGGAATGGAATGACCATAAAGTGCACAGATTTTGCCATCCTTAATTCGGAACCGTTCCTTATTCGCATGTGCCATGACTTGCTCAATCCGTGCTTGTGTCAATGGTGGATTAAAGTGATGGACCCGGTTAAAAGCAGCCAATAATTGCGAAAGGTCGGTATAGCCGTACTGGTCTAATTGCAGTCCGTACTTATCTGGATTGTGCCGCAAAGCATAGGAAAGCTTTTTGCTAATGTAAACGTCTGGTTTCATAATTTGAGTCCTCCAGCATCATCAGTTTTTAGATTATTATATAATAGAGACAGCAAATAATATGAAGGTGATGGTTAAAATGAAAATTGGCTTTATTGGTACCGGGGTCATGGGGACCGGAATTATCAATAATCTCCTCAACCATGGTGAAGAAGTCACAGTCTATAACCGGACGAAAGCACACGCCCAAGTAGTGCTGGATAACGGCGCCCGGTGGGCCGACTCTGTTGCGGCATTAACCCAGCAAGCGGATGCGGTCTTCACCATGGTTGGTTTTCCAACGGACGTGGAAGAAATCTACTTTGGTGACCAGGGAATTATTGCAAATGCCCATGCGGGCCAATACTTGGTCGACATGACCACTAGTAAACCAGCCTTAGCCCAACGGATTGCAAAGGCTGGCCAACAAAAGGGCGCCCACGTTTTGGATACACCAGTTTCCGGTGGGGATGTCGGTGCACAAAAGGGAACCCTCACCGTGATGGTTGGTGGTCAACAAGCGGTATTGGATCAACTGAAGGGGCTCTTTGCCGAATTTTCCGCTTCCGTCAAGCTCTTTGGCCCCGCCGGTAGCGGTCAAAATGCTAAAATGGCTAACCAAATAATGATTGCGGGGACCATGACGGGAATGTGTGAAGCACTAGTTTATGCTAAAGCAGCCGATTTAAACTTAGCAGAAGTCATCGCGACTCTACAAGCTGGGGCCGCTGAAAACTTTAGTCTGGATTCATATGGCCCACGGATTCTTAAAGGAGACTACACACCAGGCTTCTTCGCCAAGCACTTTCTCAAGGACCTCCGCATTGCCTTGGAAACCGCTGAGGAAATGCAGATTGACTTGCCAGCAAGCAAAGAAGCCAAACAGTTATACGAAGTACTGGTTGATGATCAGCAATTGGGTAACGATGGTACGCAGGCGTTAATCAAACTGTGGTGGAACGAAAGCAAGTAAAAAGATGAGACTAATAATAGCCAAGAATCAGTAATGATCCTTGGCTATTATTTCATATGACATGTTGGTCATATGAAATTATTATAAATTAAGCTAACTTTTTCATTAACAAATAATCCGTTTGACGATCAGTCCCGACGACAAAAGTATGTTCACCAACGCGTTCAAAACCATAATGGTGGTAAAAGCCCTGCGCATTGTCATTATTTTCCCAAACGCCCAGCCAAACAGCCGGCTTATGCAACTCATCAGCAACTTCTAAAGCCGTTTTCATTAAACGACCACCGATATGTAGCTTCTGAAACCGTTGTAAAACATAGATGCGTTGAATCTCCATTGCCTCAGGATAATCAGGCTCAGTTTGCGATGAATCCCAGTTAAGCTTCAAATATCCAGCAATCTGACCGTTGAGGTTATAAAAGTACGTCCGACTGTCTACAGCATTGATTTCATCCCGTAATTGGTTGATTGAATAGTTAGTATCTAAAAATTCCTTGAGGTCGGCTGGGTCATTGTCAGCACCAAATGTTTCAGTAAAGGTTTGTTTAGCAATCTTTTGCAACCGTTCCAAATCCATTGGATCGTCAGTCACTAATTGCAAGTGGGGATCATTAACCGTATTAAGTGCCATAAAAATTACCTCCGGTAGTTAATTAATTCGTTGCTTAAACAATACCGTGGATTAGTGGCCCCTGTCAAAATAATTATTTTACTTTACATAATATATATTAAGCAAAGTAGTTATAATTTAAATCAGTGGTCCCCTCATTAAGATTTGAATTGTTGGTGAACGAGCCGGTTTAAATAACGTTGCCGGCGTTGAGCAGTTGAATGCGTAATGCCACCAAAGTTTTGCCAATGACGATCGCGAAAGCCAAGTTGCCTCAAGGTTTTGTTAACAAAAATCTTTTGAACAGCATTTCCCATCCACAACCGTAAATACCAGGTTGGTGAAGTTGAAGTTGTCAGAACATAGCAATGTTTGATGTTGGAAAGCTCACCGTGAATGCCAGTCCTCGTCACAGTATGGGATAAACCTGGGCCTTCCTTCATCACTTTATCAATGAATCCTTTCAACATTCCCGGGATACTATTCCACCAAACGGGTGTAATAAAGATAATTGCTGACGCCCGTTGAATGGACGTCAAATAATCCTTGACTAATGGATCAACAGTTTGACCAGCCTGATAAAGGCTCAATTCATGGGTTGAATAACGTGGATCAAAATTGTCGGTATACAAATCAATGGTCCGAAAGCTTTGCTGATGTTCCTGTAAATTATGTTCCACGGTCGTCAGAACGGCGTGGTTAAAGCTATGATCATACGGATGACAATAGATAATTAAAATTTGTTCGTTCATTGGTAATTCCTTCCGTTAGTTTAATTCGGTCAACGCTGCTGCAACTAGTACGGGATCGTATTCGATGATGTGATTGATGATCAACGAAGTATATCCCTGAATAAACGACCACAACTTAATCAACAAATGTTCATCACTGCAATTGCCATGATTAGCTTCGTGGACAATTTGACGAACTAAATTCAAAAATGAAAAATCTTGGACCGGGTGACGCATAATATTAATCGCCTGTGGATTGAAGAATAAAAAACTCATTAAATTTGGCTCCAATTGAAATTGATCACACAATTGTTGAGCAATTTGTAACAATTGATCCTCAGGTGATCGATTCCGGTTTAGTGATAAACCTTGAACAAATTGTGCAGATAGTTCAATGGTGGCCTGTTTAAATAAGGCATCTTTACCTTCAAAGTGTTTATAAATCGCTGTGGCGGATAAGCCTAAGGCTTTTGCTAATTTCCGCATTGAAAATTGTTGATACCCTACCTCGCGAATCTGTTGAATCGTCATTGTCATAATTTTTTGCTTCGTAGACGGCATGTGTTCCTCCTAGTTAACAGTGTTAACCATATCTTTTGAGACTATGTTAACACCGTTAACTAGCAAAGACAAATAAAAACCACCCCCAAAGGTGGTTTTTATCATTCGTGTTAATCAATCAACACTCACTTTTGCCAATGCTCTTTGATAAACTGCTCCCGTCCCCCTGCTTCTTCAATCGCATAGTGTAACTGATCTTTTTTATAGAAGTCCTGGTGATATTCTTCAGCTGGGTAAAATGGTTGAGCTGGCTCAATTTTAGTAACGATTGGCTGATCAAATCGTTCACTAGCCGCTAGCGCTGCTTTGGATTTTTCAGCTAACTGCTTTTGTTTTTCATCTTGATAATAGATTACAGGACGGTACTGATCCCCGCGATCTTGAAACTGTCCCATTGCGTCAGTCGGGTCTGTGACCTGCCAATAATATCCGAGTAACTTAGAGTACGGCATGATAGTCGGATCGTAGGTAATCTCAACGGCTTCAGTATGGCCAGTTGTACCAGAACACACCTCTTCATAGGTCGGGTGAGGAACATGACCACCTGTATAACCACTCACAACCTTTTCAATGCCTGGTAAGGAATCGAATGGCTGGACCATGCACCAAAAACACCCACCAGCAAAAATTGCTGTCTTTAACTGTGCAGATTGTTCTGCCATGATTGCTTCCCTCCCTTAGTCAAATAGCTGACGGTATTCACCATAGCCACGGGCTTCTAATTGGTCATAGGGAATAAAATCCAGTGCTGCAGAATTAATGCAATAACGTAGTCCGCCCTGATCAACCGGTCCGTCAGTGAAAACGTGACCTAAATGCGAGTCCGCGTCAGGGCTGCGAACTTCCGTCCTTTCCATCCCGAGCGACTGATCACGATGCATGGTTAACTTGGTAATTGGTTTCGTAAACGCTGGCCAACCACAACCAGAGTCATATTTATCCTGACTCGAAAATAGTGGTTCACCGGACACAATGTCGACATAGATACCCCGTTCAAAGAAATTATCATACTTTCCAGTAAACGGTCGTTCGGTAGCGGCGTGTTGGGTGACCTCAAATTGTTCCGGAGTTAATTTATCTAAATCTTTCTTCATCTCTCTAACCTCCCGAAATAAAAAATAAAAAAGCATTCAACGGTTTCAGTTGAATGCAATTGTATTGAATCGCTCTACCAATGTCAATCACTTTTCGAGGGTTATAATTTAATGCGTTTGTTGATTGCCGGGACCACTAACTGGGCAATGATCACGCCGACAATTCCCTGCAATAAGTTAGTACCAATCCCTAGTAGTCCCGCAGTCCAGGTATATAATAACGAATCAGCAAAGAAGTAACAAATTACCATTACCAGTGCTGATATCATCAGGGCCAGCCATTGGGCCCCTTTATGGTTTCCTGCTTTACGGTACAGCCAACCAGCAATCAGCCCTTCTAGGCCATGTGCCAATAGTGAGAATGGTGCATATTGAGTAAAACCCGAAATCAGGTCCAAAAATAGGCCGCCTAGACCACCAACTGCCAATCCATAGACTGGCCCCAATAGCATTGCGGCAATTAAAATTCCCGCATCGCAAAGGTTAATATTACCGTGGGTCCACGGAATTGGAATGATAAAAATGCGGCCAAACACAATGGAAATAGCCAGCAATAATGCCCCAAAGATTAATCTTTTTAATTGGCGGACGGAATTATTCATAGCACTTCTCCTTAGTTCAATTCTGTCTTGGTGAGTTGCTGAATGAGGTGACCTAGCTTTAAACCATATTTACGGTCTGTAATTGGTTCCTGAGCAGTACTTTGGATGGCCGTGTAAATAAGCTGCGTTGCTTTTTTAACAGCGGCTTCTGTGGAGTTGCCACTCATTAACAATCCCAATAAAAGGGCCGCAAACGTATCTCCAGTCCCAAAAAAATGACCTGCAACAGCAGGATTACCAATAAACTGGAATTGATCCCCTCTTTGAGGAACCACACAACCAACCTGCCGACCAATTTTAACTCCCGTAATGATTACCTGAGACTTAATTTCAAATTCGATTAACCGCCTCAGTAGTTGCTGAGCTTTCTCTTGTGTCGCTGGTAAGGAAGGCTCTTCACCAGCCAGTAAACACAACTCGGTCCAATTAGGCGTAATGAGCGTGGCCTGCTGGCACAGTTGCCGGATTTCACCAACATAATCACTAGAAAGTCCTGGGTACAATTTTCCTTCATCCCCCATTACGGGATCAACAAAGATTGGTCCAGTTGTTTCAGTCATTTTCAACAGCCGGTTAATCGATGCCACGAGTTCGTCTTGGCCCAAATAGCCAACCAGAATTCCTTTAAAGTTGAGCCCTTGGACACGTTGCCAGTGGCGAATCGTTTTTTGCAACCAATCGTTGGTTGCTAATCGCTCTGGAGTACCGAAACCTTCTGTTTGAGTGGATAACAAGGCTGTTGGCAGCATGGCGGTCGTATAATCCAGCGCCTGCAGAATAGTTACCGCAGCGACTGTTGAAATCTGTCCCAGTGCTGAAAAATCTTCAATTACTAAGACCTCTTGACCGCTAATCATGTCCACCTTCATTCCCTCTCAATAGTTTAACTATACTGTTAAGTATACAGCAACTATCGGACCCGGCCAATAAAAAAGCCGAATTTTACCTCGGCACTTTCCATTTAAATTCCATACATTCCAATCACCATCGCAATCACCAAGATAATCATCACGATTGTGGTAATCCAAACATACAAGTGATCCTTCATGACCGCAAAAGCATAGATCGATACCAACACCCGGAGTGCTGGTGTCAAAATTAACAAAAATAATCCGGTCATAATCACAGCATATGGCTTGAACGATACCAAACCACGGCCAATTGCAGCGAAGGAATGGGGAAAACTATTACCAGCATAACCTGATTGACCACTGACGAAAAACATTACCAGACCGCAAACGATCACAATTGCTGAGATAATGACCCCAATTTGCATAATGACTGCAATCACTTTTTCAACCCGAGCCATTTCCGCGCGAGTTTGCGCGCTTTCTTTACTAGCCATTAGTTAATCACCCCACAACCTTTGAGAATCATCTGAATCCCCATGATAAAAAGAATTGGTACAAAGATCATTCGTAATAGCCGGGGCTGAATGCGCTGCATTAACCGGGTGCCAATTGCGGCCCCGATCAAAATACCGATTGCTAACGGTGCCGCAATGTGCGGATGAATTGACCCGTTAAAAAAGTAAACCGTCGCACTGGCAGCAGCGGTGACCCCCATCATTAAATTACTAGTGGCACTAGATGGTTTCAACGGCATTTTCATAATGGTATCCATCGCAATAACTTTGAAAACACCGCTACCAATTCCCAATAAACCACTCGCTAAGCCGGCAGCGTACATCATTGCAAAACCACCTGGAACGTGCGTCACCTGGTAATATTTCTCTTCTTGTGCTAATTGGTCATAATAAGAGCCCTGTAATTTAAGTTTAGTGGCCCAGCGGTCATCATCGACATTTGTAGCGTCTTGTTTAATCTTGCCACGGAGCTTTTGAACCATATTGTAAGTGGAGTAAATCAAAAAGAGACCAAAAATAACTTCGAGCCATTTCCCCTTAATCACTCCGGTTAAAATTGCTCCCGTAATTGCCCCAACGGTGGTGGCAATTTCTAAAAACATAGCGACACGCAGGTTCAATAAGTCATCTTTCAGGTACGCAATCGTGGATCCGGAACTCGTTGCAATCACTGCAATCACACTCGCCCCAATTGCATACCGCATTGGTAATCCCATCAAGACGCTGAGGATCGGAATAATAATCATTCCGCCACCAATGCCCAATAAGGCACCTAAAGAACCCGCAAAAATGCCGACGAACAGTAAAATGGCAGCTTGCGTTACCAAGGCCAATTCCCCCTTCATCTCAAACATTCTTACGGGTTCTTATTCTACTACATTTTTTCGTTTGAACAAATACCAAGACGACTTAACAATCGTGAGCTTTCATCATTTGCGGCTGGTCAAGCCCATCGGCACTTACGTCAAGAATTTCGAGGTCATCAGTCAGAAAACCATGAGGTGACTTTAAAGGCATTGTAAATGAGCTTTGATTAAAGGTGACTGTCATTTCATCATCAAACTGCGGTTTTGTATAGCCCTTATAAAAGATGGTTCCCAAGTTTGAATTAAAATTGGCGTCAAAATCTTTAAAGTCCTTATCTTTGTCCACAAAAATCAACTTAAAATTATCATCGAGTGAGCAATTACCGAGGGCGGAAAAAGGTCCTACCCCATCATCGTAGTCCAAAAGCATCTTCTTGTATGGGGCTAAGTAGCGGGCAAGCCGCTGATTAGCTTCATCAGTGAATGTTAGGTACATTGTAATCCCTCCTTTAATGACTATTATTATACACAATTTCGCTTTAGCTTACAAAATGTAAGTGTAGATAAAATAAAAAATCCTTCCAGTTAGGTGGAAGGATTCAAGACCATTGTTAGCCTTCAAAAGCGTCGGTCAATGGTGGGACCACTTGCTTCTTCCGGGAAACCACACCAGGGAGGTTCATCCGGTGTGCATCATTCAACTTCTTGCCAAAGGCCTTTTCAACTTTGTCAGTGTTGGCACCAACCACTAACAGGTCGGAATCACTGTTCAAAATGTTGGTAGCAATTAGGATAAAGGTATCGTAACCATTAGCATCCATCAACGATTGCATTTCCTTTTCAAGGTCTGCTTGACGAGCAAATACATCATCCAAATCTACCGTGTTGACTTGGCCAATACGAACGGTTGAGCCATTCAATTCAAAGGACTTGGCATCGCCGTCCACAATGTCGTTATCAGACTTAGCGTCCAGGTTAGTACCAGCCTTCAACATCTTAATACCATAGTCTTCGTAATCAACGTCAGCAATCTTAGCCAGCGCCTTCACTGCTTCACGATCATGGTCAGTCGTAGTTGGTGACTTAAGTAATAAGGTGTCAGAAATAATTGCAGATAACATCATCCCTGCTAAGTCAGCTGGAATGTCGATATGCTTATCTTCAAATAATTCGTAGATCACAGTGCTGACACAACCATAGGGACGCACAGTTGCCCATAGTGGTTGGGCAGTGTTGAAGTTAGCGATCCGGTGGTGGTCAACAAGGTGAGTAACTTGAACTTTGTCAATATCTTCGACACTTTGTTGAGGTTCGTTGTGGTCAACAAGCATTACCTGATCAACTTCGTTAGCGACCGTCTTTACAACCCGTGGAGCCGTCATATTAAAGTGGTCTAAGGCATACTTAGTTTCGTCGTTTGGTTCACCCAAAGCAACCGCTTCGGTCTCATAACCAAGTTGGTTTTGTAAATAAGAAAACGCCATCGCTGCAGTAATTGCATCGGTGTCGGGGTTTTGGTGACCAAATACTAATTCTTTACTCATAATGCTGGATTCCTCCTCAAAATAGTGATGCTTTCACATCTCATCACAAATAATCATATCACGTCTTGATCAATTCTTCAGAGTTTTTTTGGACAAATTACTTAATCAATGTCCAGACTCTCTTGTTCAGCTCCATGTCCTGCGCCTGTTTCCTGGGACATTGATTTATTTGCTGGGGTATCAGCACTGTCATCATCGACCGGTCCCTCAACATTGACAATCTTACGGCGCAATTTTACCGGCGTCCCCTGAGTATCGGTATCAATCACGAAGGTCCCATTCGACTTTGCTGTTCCCAAATGATGGTCGTCAACTAGAATGTCCTGGAATTCGGGACGATCAGTAATCACTTCAAAGGCGCCATGGAAATCTGCTGGATAAGATAAGAAGTCCACAATTTCATGGGGATTTTTCTTGAGCTTATGCAAAACAAGGACACCACGCCGGGCCCGGCTACCGACTTCTAATTCTTCTGCAGCCATTTCCTTAAAGGCTCCCCGTTGTGTGATGAGCGCCAACCGATCATCATCATGAGTCAGAACGAGGTTAACAAGTTCATCATCATCCTTGAGATTAATCGCCCGCACCCCTGCAGTCCGGGTCCCTTGGGTTGGCACTTCAGCAACATCAAAACGTAAACCGTAACCCTGTTTGCTAATCGCCGTCAGACTAACATTTTGATCTTGGGGTTCGTAATATTCGACGTTCACGACAGTGACATTGTCATCTTTAAGTTTCATTGCCACGCTGGCCCGACTCTTGTAGCGAGAGCCCGGCTTTAAGTCAGCTAAAGTCGTCTGCTTAACCTGGCCATCACTGGTAGCCATAATGACTGTTCCTGGCAAGTCCAATTTATCAAAAATCAATGCCGAAATGATCTCTTCATCATCAGCTAAACCAATTGATTGTGAAATGTGTTCACCAGTTTCTTTCCACTTCACATCGGCCAGTTCATGGATTGGGCGGTAAATGACGTGACCAAGGTTGGTAAACATGAACAGGTGACTAAGCGTTGAAGACTGCTGAACCAATAATGGGTAATCGTCTTCCCGGAGTCCATTATCGTCAAATGTGGAGGCCTTGAAACTCCGTAAACTGGTCCGTTTGATATAACCGGCATGGGAAACCATCACAATCACTTCTTCATCCGGAACAGTAACCTTAGTGTCCACCGTTAACTTTTGAATGTGTTGTTCAATTTGGGTTAACCGATCAGATCCAAATTCCTTATCAATGGCCTTCAGCTCTTTAACTAATACCCGATTGAGTTCTTGCCGATTATTTAAAATCTTATGATAACCATCAATGGCCTCGTTTAACCGTTTTTGCTCGTCTTCTAAGTCGGTCACATCGGTATTAGTTAACCGGTACAGTTGCAAGGCGACAATTGCCTCGGCTTGAGGCTGAGTAAATTGGTATTCAGTCATCAAGTTTTGAGTAGCGTCCTTACGGTTCTTACTTGCCCGAATTGTTTTGATAACTTGATCCAAAATCGAAAGGGCCTTAATTAGCCCTTCGACAATGTGCAGACGGGTCTGGGCCTTATTGAGATCAAACTCGGTCCGCCGGGTAATAATTTCCTGTTGGAATGCCAGATAGGATTTCAGGTAATGTTTTAAGCCGACTCGCATTGGCCGTTGCTGGTCAATGGCCACCATGTTGAAGTTATAATTAATTTGCAAATCGGTGTTTTTGAGCAGGTAATTAAGGATCCCCTTCGCATCAGCATTGCGCTTCAACTCAATCGCAATTCTCAAACCACTCCGGTCAGTTTCATCACGCGCTTCAGAGATTCCTTCAACCTTCTTGTTTAACCGCAAGTCGTTAATCCGCTTCACTAATTGGGCCTTATTAACTTCATACGGAATTTCGGTGACCGTAATTTGTTGACGACCACCACGAAGGTCTTCGATCGTCGTTTTCGCACGCAAAATTACCCGTCCACGGCCTGTTTCGTAGGCTTTCTTAATCCCTTCAACCCCCTGAATAATTCCACCAGTTGGAAAATCAGGGCCTGGGACAAATTTCATCAGTTCGTCAAGACTGGCTTCCGGATGTTTCATCAGGTAGATCAACGCCTGAATCAATTCCCGCAGGTTGTGTGGCGGAATTTCCGTTGCATAACCTGCTGAAATCCCAGTGGCTCCATTGACGAACAGGTTTGGGATCCGTGCTGGCAGAACGGTTGGTTCCTTTTCGGTATCGTCAAAGTTCAACGTCATTTCGACGGTGTCCTTATCAATATCCCGTAACATTAGCCCCGCAATCTTGCTTAACCGAGCTTCGGTGTAGCGCATGGCAGCCGGTGGATCACCATCCATGGAACCGTTATTACCGTGCATCTCTACTAGCGGCTCGCGTAATTTCCAATCCTGGCTTAACCGAACGAGCGCTTCGTAAATGGAACTATCACCATGGGGGTGAAAGTTACCCATGACGTTTCCGACAGACTTGGCTGACTTCCGGAAGCCCTTATCATAGGTGTTACCGTCCTTGTTCATTGCAAACAGAATCCGGCGTTGGACCGGCTTCAAGCCATCGCGAATATCCGGCAAGGCCCGTTCTTGAATAATTGATTTGGAATAACGACCAAAGCGATCGCCCATTAGTTGTTCCAAAGTCAGTTCTTCGATTTTATCGCTCACTTGGCACTATCCTTTCTAAAGCTATTGTTGATTCCAAGTTTGAATGGTTGGCGTGGGATTAGATTGCTTTGTTGTCCGCCCTTTATTTTCAACCAATTCATCTGATTCTTTATCATCAGTCATCGTAAATTGAACATTTTCTTCAATCCATTCCCGACGCGGCTCAACCTTGTTCCCCATTAAAGTGGTAACTCGTTTTTCAGCTAGTTGGGCATCTTTAATTTGGACCCGGATCAGCGTCCGCGTTTCTGGGTTCATCGTGGTTTCCCATAACTGGTCAGCATTCATTTCACCAAGTCCCTTAAAACGTTGGAGCGAGGCTGATTTACCCATTTTCTTCGTTAATTTAGTTAATTCATCGTTTGTCCAAGCATAGGTAATCTTGGTTTTCGCACCCCGCCCCTGTTGCAAACGGTACAACGGCGGTAAAGCAATGTAGATCTTGCCAGCTTCAATCATTGGTCGCATGTACTTGTAGAAGAACGTTAACAGGAGGATTTGAATATGGGCACCATCATCGTCGGCATCAGTCATGATAATGATCTTGTCATAATTTGAATCTTCCACATTAAATTCAGAGCCAACCCCAGCACCCACTGTGTAAATAATGGTGTTCAGTTCTTCGTTTTTCAAAACGTCATCAAGTTTTGCCTTTTCGGTGTTCAACACCTTCCCACGTAATGGCAAAATTGCCTGGAATTTCCGGTCTCGGCCTTGCTTAGCTGAACCACCTGCTGAATCACCTTCGACCAGGAAGAGTTCATTCTTTTGAGCATTTTTGGATTGGGCCGGCGTTAACTTACCAGATAGGTTCCGTTCCTTCCGGCTCCGCTTTTTGCCATTCCGCGATAGGTCACGAGCTTTACGAGCAGCTTCGCGCGCTTGACGAGCCTTCACTGCTTTACGGATCAGCGTTTGTGCAAAGTCGCCGTTTTCCATTAACGCATAATTAAGCTGTTCACTGACGATACTATCCACAATCTTGCGGGCTTCCGGAGTTCCCAATTTATCCTTCGTTTGGCCTTCAAATTGCAAAATTCGTTCCGGAATACGGACAGAAACCACTGCTGTCAATCCTTCGCGAACATCGCTACCTTCCAAATTCTTATCACGATCTTTTAGCAACCCAGTTTTACGAGCATAATCATTAAAACTCTTGGTCCAAGCGCTACGGAAACCAGCTTCATGAGTCCCTCCGTCTGGGGTTCGAACGTTATTAACGAACGACAAGATGTTTTCAGAGTAACCATCGTTATATTGGGCGGCAACCTCCACTTCGACCCCGTCTTGTTTTCCCGCAAATGACAAAATTTTGCCTAGGGTGTCCTTATCCTCATTTAAGTATTCCACGAAATCTTGAATACCGTTTTCGTATTGGAAGGTTTGCGTTTGTTCCTGACCAGGACGTTGATCAGTTAAAGTAATTTTCAAGCCCTTCAACAGAAAGGCTGATTCGCGTAACCGTCGCGCAAGGGTATTGTAGTCGTAAACCGTTGTCGAAAAAATTTGGGGATCCGGTTTAAACGAGACCGTTGTCCCACTCGAATCACGAGTTTTCCCTAATTTTTTTAAGGTGCCAATTGGTTGACCACCATTTTCAAACTTTTCTTGATAGCGAACGTGATCCCGCACAATTGTTAACGTTAGGTTAGTTGATAGAGCATTGACTACTGAAGCACCAACCCCGTGCAGTCCACCGGAAGTTTTGTAACCATCGGCCTGGCCAAATTTCCCACCGGCGTGTAACACCGTCATAATGACTTCAGGGGTTGGTTTCCCACTGGCGTGCATGCCAACGGGCATCCCCCGACCGTGATCTTGCACGGTAATTGAATTGTCAGCACCGATGGTGACATTGATTTCATCACCGAATCCTGATAGGGCTTCATCCACGGAATTATCGACAATTTCGTATACTAAATGATGAAGGCCATATGTATCGGTCGACCCGATATACATCCCCGGCCGTTTCCGCACGGCCTCTAATCCCTTCAGGATTTTAATTGAGGATGAATCATATTTATATTCTTCTTTTGCCACTAACGGGTCCTCCTCACTTTTTTCAAAACTGTATAGCATATCCAGTCTACTCGAATTATTTAAATGGTGCAAACAAGATTAGAGTAGCCACTCACTAGTAAACCATGCTATGATAACTAAGTTACTTTATGAAGGAGCTTAAAAATGATCTATATTATTATGATTGTCATCGCCTATCTATTAGGTTCAATCCCTTCTGGCTTGTGGATTGGAAAATACTTTTATCACCAGGATATCCGCACAGAAGGAAGTGGTAATATTGGTACCACTAATACCTTTCGGGTACTTGGTGCCAAAGCTGGCGTTGTCGTCCTGGTGTTAGACATATTCAAGGGAACCTTAGCTGCCAGCCAACCCTACCTATTTCATGTTCACGTCAATCCATTATTAATTGGTTTGTTCGCCTCACTTGGGCATACTTGTTCGATTTTTGATCATTTTCATGGCGGCAAAGCTGTGGCCACCAGCGCAGGGATTCTCTTGGCATACAACCCCTTACTCTTCGTAGTCGCTGCCAGCATGTTTGTCGGAATGATTCTTTTGACCAGCATGGTCAGTTGTGCCAGTATCGTTGGTGTCACCACGATTTTCATCATCGCCTTGTGTATACATGACCACATTCTTTCGGTCATTGCCGGGCTCATCACGGTATTAATCATCTGGCGACACCGTAGCAATATTCAACGAATTATCCACGGTAATGAGTCAATGGTTTCCTTTGGACTTGGTCATTACCTCCGCGAACGTAAAAATCATCAATAATTACAAAGCCTGTCAGGAACTTCCTGACAGGCTTTCTGTTTAAAATGGTTGAATTTGAAAATGGTAATTTTCGCTTTTACCTGGTTGCAAACGATTCATTAACTGTTTGTGAGTCAAATGACCATCACTAGCAATGCCGTCAGCAATTCCCCACCATGGTTCGATACATAAGAGGTTTGCCTCAGCTGGATATGGCGACCAAATCCCAACCACTGGATTATTCTGAGTCTTAACACGAACCCCATGTTCAGTATCGTCATCAGTAATGGTAAATACTGCCGGCTGACCAGCCGTCTTAACGACTAGCGCATCGTGGGCAAATAGTTGATGGGTAAGACGCAATGGGTGGGTCAAGTCAATCATTTGCGGATGTTCGAGATCATTATAAGGCCCTTCACCAACCAACGGTATCCTTGCGAATTCCTGTGCTGGTGAGGTTTTGACAATCACGTCTGTAAAACGCCGTTCTTGATTGAGCGGAACATTGAACCCGGGATGGGCTCCAATCGCGTAAATCAACGTCTGTTCCTGGCCGGCGTTTGTAACTTGATAAGTCACATTCAGCTTGCCATTTGTAATTTGATAAGTTACCCGTAAAACAAAATGAAACGGATAGGCGGCTCGTGTCCGCTCATTGTCCCGTAATTGAAGTGTCACTTGATTGGTTGCTTGATCGATTACGGTAAAGGGTTCATCACGCGCAAAACCATGTTGTGTTTGGTGATAGTTTTTTCCCTGGTATTCATACTGGTCGTCCTTTAGTCGACCAACAAATGGAAAAAGAATGGGGGCTTGACGCTTCCAAGATGCCGGATCACCTTGCCATAGATATTCTACTTGGTGCAATTTAATACTGTGTGGTTGTGCCCCTAATTCATCAATTTGGACTATTAAATCATCATCACTAATTGTTAACATCTAATCATTCCATTTCACTATCAAATTCTCTTATTCTTGATTATCATGCTCTGCTTTAGCCCGCGGGAATAGTTTCATATACGTTTTTTGCAGGTTTTCTCGCGTCACATGGGTATAAATTTGGGTGGTGGAGAGACTGGAATGACCCAGCAGCTCTTGCACCGAACGAATATCCGCACCATTGTTCAACATTGCAGTTGCAAAGGTATGCCGAAGCATGTGCGGATGGATATGCATATTCAAAGAACTCTTTTTAACAACCTGGTTTAAAACATACTCAATCCCCTCGCTAGTAATTGGTTTACCATAGTGATTGATAAAGACTCGCTCATGTTGAGTATGGTATTTAGCCATAATGGGCTCCCGACATTTATTCAGGTACTTCTGGAGGGCATCCTTCGCATACTGACCAAACGGCACGTACCGCTCTTTGTCACCTTTCCCCCGGACCAGGATCATCTGAGTATCCCAATCAATTTGCGTAAGGGTCAAATCAGCACACTCACTGACCCGCATCCCCGTGGCATACAGCAGTTCTAATAAGGCCCGATTGCGAAAATCAAGTGGTTTTCCTTCGCCATCAGCTGCTTTAAAGAGTGCATTCATTTCTGGCTCATAAAAATAACGTGGCAGGTTCCGGACATGGGATTTCATTTTGATTTCTTCAAATGGGTTTTGTTTGACTAAACCATTCGTCAATAAGAAATTATAAAACGTCCGTAAACTCGCTAATTCGCGGTTAACTGTGGTCCATTGGCGATGTAAATCATTCAGGTGGGTCAAATAGGCCTGAATATCCAATTGACCAAGTTTTAACCAGCCAGACCACCGATGGTGTTGATTTAAAAATTGGCGAACCATTTTTAAATCATTTTCATAGGCAGTCACGGTAGCGGCCGAGAGTTGTCGTTCAGCCGACAAATAAATTGCAAAAACTCCCGCCAGGTCAAACGGATTATTCACCACAATTTGGGAATCCTGCAATAAGGCACCAAGTTCATCCAACGCCGTCACGGTAATGGTTAGTTGCTTTGGTTTAACTTGATTTTGGTTCAAAGTGCTGAGGTATGCAGAAAAATCGGCCGAGCGAACCTCCTGCCAACCGGGAAAGCCAGTCTCCGCGAAGTAGCTTTCAAATTGATCACCAGCTGCCAAAACCGTCGTTAACGGAAGGCTTAACGTCGTTTGGCGTGATTGCTGGACCAACTGCTTTCGTAATTTTGCTTCCATCAATCATCACCCGCCACTTATTTCTGGACTTCTTCTTTATAGTCACCATTCGGACAAACTACTTGTTTGCCCCCCTTAACCTTCTTTTCAACAAGGAAGTGACCATCCTTTGGACAATTCCGGCCAACTGGCTTATCCCAAGAAACAAAGTCACAATCCGGATAACGTGAGCAACCATAGAAGACCCGGTTTCGTTTGGATTTACGTTCCACAACGGTTCCCTTACCACACTTTGGACAAGTAATTCCCGTATCCTTAACAATCGCTTTTGTATTCCGACAAGCTGGAAAACGTGAACAAGCAATAAACTTTCCGTAATGGCCCATCCGAATCACCATCGGCGCACCACAAACGTCACAGTTTTCATTAGCCAGTTCGTCCTTCATCTCAATCTTTTGGACTTTTTCTTCAGCCGTCGTGACTTCTTTAGCAAACGGTTTGTAGAAAGAATCAACGACTTGGACCCACTCTTTTTTACCTTCTTCAACCTTATCAAGGTCCGCTTCAACGTCCGCAGTAAATTTAGCATTCACAATTTCTGGGAAGTTCTTTTCAATTAAATCATTGACAATTTCCCCCAGTTCAGTTGGTTCAAAATGACGGGAAACGAGGCGAACGTAGTAACGGCGTTGGATCGTATCCAATGTCGGAGCATAGGTTGACGGCCGTCCCACCCCATTTTCTTCTAGTGTTTTAACCAACGCTGCTTCAGTATACCGAGCTGGTGGTTGGGTAAAGTGTTGGGCAGGATCATCACTAACCATTTTAACCTGATCCCCAACTTCTAAATTAGGCAGCAAGTTGTCCTTTTCAACACCCCGCTTATAAACTTTGGTAAAACCAGGGAACTTTACTTTCGACCCGTTAGCGCGGAAGTTGACGTTGTTTTGCGTAATGGTAACCGTCATCGTATCAATCACTTCTGGGGTCATTTGGCTCGCCACAAACCGGCACCAGATTAAATTGTAGAGTTTATATTGGTCCGGAGTCAGGTATTTTTTCATTGCTGCAGGGGTCCGGAATACTGACGTTGGTCGAATCGCTTCGTGCGCGTCTTGGGCCCCTTCAGGAAGTTTGCCCTTGATCGGTTTAGTAGCCGCATATTCACCCCCGTAATTTTCATGGATAAATTGGGAGGCTTCATGCTTGGCAATTCCCGCAATCCGTGTTGAATCGGTCCGCATATAGGTGATTAAACCAACTGCGGCTCCTTCACCGATATTAATCCCTTCATATAATTGTTGGGCAGCCATCATCGTCTTCCGGGTCCGGAACTTCAGCCGTCGGTTAGCATCTTGTTGCATAGTCGAAGTCGTGAACGGTGGTTGGGGTTGGCGACGACGCTCTTTACGGTCAACGTTATCAATATTGAAAGCCTGCTTTTTATCAAGCTTTTGTAAGACTTTTTGGACAGCATCATTATTTGCCAGGTTCATCTTCTTGCCATTCTCACCATAGAAACTGGCTTGGAAACGCTCCTTGCCCTTGGCAAATTCGGCATCAATGGTCCAGTACTCCTCTGGCTTAAAGTTACGAATTTCCTTTTCTCGTTGAATAATGAGGTTGAGTGCCACAGATTGCACCCGTCCGGCACTCAGGCCCTTCTTGACCTTTTTCCACAATATTGGACTAATGGAATACCCCACTAAACGGTCTAGAACTCGCCGAGCCTGTTGAGCATCTACTAAATCCATATTGATTTGACGCGGTTCCTTAAATGCTTCTTTAACCGCATCCTTCGTGATTTCGTTAAAGGTGACCCGGTTCTTCTCGTTATCGTCCATTTTTAGAAGGTTGGAGACGTGCCAGGCAATCGCTTCCCCTTCACGGTCAGGGTCAGACGCCAAATAAACGGCCTTAGCATTCTTTGCATCACGCCGCAATTCTTTGATCAAATCACCTTTCCCGCGAATGGAAATATAGTCGGGCTTGTAATCATTATCAATTTCAACCCCCATCCGACTCTTTGGTAAATCCCGCACGTGACCTAAAC
This sequence comes from Limosilactobacillus caecicola, assembly GCF_943192935.1. Classification (GTDB taxonomy): domain Bacteria; phylum Bacillota; class Bacilli; order Lactobacillales; family Lactobacillaceae; genus Limosilactobacillus; species Limosilactobacillus caecicola. The sequence continues at coordinate 299,957 of NZ_CALPCI010000002.1, forward strand.
TGGCCACAACCTTATAGGTCCGGCCAAGATATTTACCAATGGTCTTCGCCTTCGATGGGGATTCGACAATGACGAGCTTCTTTTTATTACGACTCGTAGTCCGTTTCCGGCGTTTGGTGGTTGTTGTTTTAGTTTTACTGGTTGTTTTAGTTGCCAAAATAGTGGCTCCTCTTTAAATAATTTTTTACTTTAATCTTCATTATTAAGGCAGAAGTACGTCCATGTCAAATAAAAAATTAATTTAATGAAGAAATTGAAGTGATTTTGCTGGGTTGGTAGAACCGATTATTCAACTCCCCTAATATATCTTGGGCACTCATCACTGGCCGGGCCCCCACTGCGATTAATTCATTACAACCAGTTGATAAATCACTATTAATCGGTCCAGGAATTGCCAGCACATTCCGGTTTTCCTGTAAAGCCAGGTTAGCAGTGATTAAACTACCGCTTTTTCGTCGCGCCTCCACTACCAAACATGCCTGGGCTAATCCGGCGATAATGCGGTTACGCTCTACAAAGTGGTGTGGCAACGGGGCCGAATCTAACGGATACTCGGATAACAACAAACCATGGCGTTTAATTTGGCGTTGTAAGTGGTCATGTTCAGGTGGGTACACCCGGTTTAAACCGCTGCCGATCACCGCAATCGTCTTACCATGATTAGCCAATGTAATCTGATGGCTTAGTCCATCTACTCCCCGGGCAAGTCCACTCACCACGGTAATGCGGTGCTGAATAATCGTTGGTAATAACTGAGTAAGACTTTCACGAGCATACTGCGTCATCTTGCGAGCTCCCACAACCGCTAAACAAGTGGTTGTGAGCAGTGTTAGGTCACCCATAAAATACATTACTAATGGTGGACAATAAATACTCTTTAATAACTCCGGGTAGGCAGCATCAATAATCGTGATGAACGGCATTTGCCAATTACGTTGAAAGGTCATTTCTGTCTCTGGGCTAGACCAATTAGTTAAAAATTTCGCCCGGGAACGCGCACTTAGATTTGCTAACTGCGTTAGTGCGGCAATGTCATCAAATTCATACCGTTCCGCTGCTACTTGCCAAATTCTTTGTTTCGAGACTAGTCCCAGCCCCGGACAGACATTTAATCTTAATAAAAATTCTTTCGGTTGCATAAGAAAAACTCCCTCCATCATTTAAAGACGCAAGGAAGTTGCTTTTGTATTATTTTATTTTAAATATTTGGGCACTGGTGAAAATGTCCGACGATGAATTGGGGTCACGCCAGATTGCTTTAATCCTGCTAAATGTTGTTTGGTACCATAACCCATATTCTCTTCAAACCCATATCCGGGATATAAGCGCGCGTATTCGGCCATTAAGTGGTCCCGATATTCTTTTGCCACAATGCTTGCCGCGGCCACACTAATGCTTTTTTGGTCACCCTTAATTAACGTCGTTTGGGGGATCTCAATATCCAAGGGAACCGCATCAACAATCAAGTGCGTTGGCCGATGTTCGAGGCTATTCACGGCCCGAATCATCGCTTGTTGGGTGGCGGCATAAATATTAAGTTGGTCGATCACCGTCGACGGGTTGACCGCAATACTTACTTCGACAGCCTCATCGACAATTCGTAAATATAGCTGTTCTCGCTCATGGCGGGATAATAATTTAGAATCAGTCACTTCAATCAAGTCAAAGTCACGATCCAAGATGACTGCACAAGTTACCACCGGTCCAGCCAGGGGACCGCGGCCCACTTCATCCATGCCTGCAACATACTTATTTCCAGCAGCCCATAATTGATTCTCATAACGGAATCGCTGTTGAAACGCTTGTTGTGCTTGCGCTCGTTTAGTTAGTTGTTTTGCCAATTGCTGTAGGGCAGTCTGGACACCCTTCCGTGGGTCGTCGTGTAATGAACGTACCCAGGGGTCATCCATTGACTCAACTGTTTTTAGCTTTGTGCGAATTTCCTTAATGCTTAAGCGGTCACTCATCAACATTCTCCTCAAGGTCACTAGGCTCTTCGAAAGAAGTCGGCCCCAATTTACCTTTTCGTAAATCAAATATTAAACGTTCACTGGCCCGGTCATAATCATCACGAAAGCCCATCTTCTGGGTAATAATTAACAACAAATCGGGATCACTCACGTCTTCAGCGACGTCCGCATCAGACAAGCGATAACGCTTTTTTAACTCCGGCAAGCGGTGTTGGCGGAGATAATGGAGACCAAAAAGCGCCACATCATCTTTGGGATACAAACTATCCTTGATTGCTCCGGTCAGCGCCAGTAAAATCCCTTGCCGTTCTGTATCAAATTTGGGCCATAAAACACCTGGAGTATCGAGTAACTCCAAGGCTGCTGATGACCGTAACCATTGTTGACCAGTCGTCACTCCAGGACGGTTCCCTGTCGCCGCTACATTTTTCTTAACCAAGTGGTTTAGTAGGGTTGATTTACCAACGTTTGGTACCCCCACACACATGGCGCGAATGGCTCGTTTTTGCAGGCCCTTGGCTTGTTCCTGGGCCATTTTATCCTTTAATATTTCCTGGGCCTTCTTGGTTACCACTTTGGCAACATTCTGGGCTCGGGAATCCAAAGCTAATGCCGGTTGGTCATTGGTAGCAAAATAATTCAACCATTCTTTTGTCACTTGTGGATCAGCTAAATCGGTTTTGGTGAGGATCAATAGCCGTGGCTTATCGCCGGCTGCACGTGCCACTTCTGGATTTTGGCTCGAATAAGGAATCCGTGCATCTACTAATTCGAAAACGATATCTACCAAAGACATTTGCTCACGAATTTGCCGTAAGGCCTTCGCCATGTGTCCAGGAAACCATTGAATTGTTGCCATAAAGTCCCTCCTATTGCATTTTGCTTTCGTAAAGTTGCCAAGCTTCATCAAAGATCGTCATTGATGGCAAATAATTAGCGTTCTCTTCTAAATACTTAGAAATTTCATCAAAATTTTGGGATTGTTTCGGGAAAGTCGTATCTAAAAAAGCATTGTTAGCAAACTGCTCGATCTCAGTTGGTGAGTCAGGTTGCCGTAATGTCATCAAAAAATGGTAAAAACTGGTCCGATACATCTTAAAGGCCCCCATTCTTTGGAATTGAAATTAAGAAACGAAACTCACCATTTTTGATATCAATCTTTTCGGCCGCATAATGTAATGAATGTTGCTTACTGTATTTGTTGAGATCAAGCAAAATGGTCCGCTTCTTTTGGTTGACATACACCCAATTTGGCAATTTGTACTGTTTTTTAATATATCCCATGACATATTTAATTGGCAGGTTTAAACGGCCAACCGATAATCCTTTTGCTTTCAATAATACATTACCGTTTGACTGTCGTTCTGGAATAAAGTTAATTGCAAATTGGACCTTCGCACCTAAAAACTTGGTTGAGCCAATCACCGTGGCATATTGAGTTCCCACCACAAACCGGTATTTGATGTTATTTCCCTTGAGTAAACGATCCAAGTAATTACTGGACAGTGCATTCACTTGTTTGCGATTTAAATTAATTTCAAAAGAACTAGCCGTCCGTGCTGGAGCGGATGATTCTGTGGGAACCGTTGTCGGGGCAGTCACGCGACTATAGAGAAAGATGCCGCTTCCTAAAATGATAATAATTAAGGCCCAAAAAGCCCACTTCCAATAGTTACGTTGTTGTTTTTCTTTTGTCATAGTACTCCCTACCGCTTTTGATATTCAAAGCTATCGTGTTTCAGCATAACCCGGTATAACTTTCGTGTCATTTGCTGATACCCTAAATGATTGGGATGAAAGTTATCATCGGTTGAAATGTATTTATTAAGGTTCTTATTCCGTTGGTTCATAATCGAAATCAACTCTTTTTGACTAGTTTGGCCATCGTTCGCCTTTTCAGAAGACCTGATCAGCTTTCGCCGTTGCGCGGCAGTTTTGTACTGACCATAGGACATTAAATGATTGATGTCCACAAAGTAAGACGGTCCATAACTAGCCAACGTCTGCTTAGTTAACTGATTCCATTTACTAATCGAATTATTGATATTTTCAACCTGCGGGAAATACGTGTACACAGGATTATAAATACTCATTACAAAAATTGGAGCCGTTGAGTTTTCTTGACGAATCGTCTTAAACAATTTTTTTAGTTTAGTTTGATAAGTCTTACCCGCGCGGTTAATGTCCTTACTTAACGTCTTTGTAGAATTAGTAGTGAGGTCTTTTTGAAAGGTCTGCATCAAGTCATTCCCACCAACCGTCATGACAATGACATCAGCATGTTTCAAGTCTTTACGGATTTGGGATTGTTGATTAATTCGCTTTAAAATTTGGTCTGAACGGTCACCACTGACCCCATAATTAACGGTGGTAACTTGATTATGAAATTTATTTTGTAAGCGGCTTTTAATCAGACTAACATAACCACCCTTTTTATCCTCATCTCCTTGACCATACGTCAAAGAATCACCAATGGCGACAAGCCTAACCTTCTTCTTTAGTACCCGCGTTGGCTGATGGTTAGCTGTCGAACTGGAACCACCCCAGTGTTGGTAGCCATACCAAGCCCCACCAGCACAACACAGGATCACGATTAAAACTAGTAACCAGCGAACCGCTTTTTTCATAATTATCCTCAAACTCCTTCAAAAACAGCAAAGAGACTGAGTAGACCCAGCCTCTTTGTTATTCAGTGTAATAGTGCAAACTATTTGCGCCAATTCCCGTATGCGTAGCAATAATCGGCACAGTTTCACGAACAACAATGTCGATGTCTGGGAACAGTTGATGCAGCCGTTCGGTTAACCAAGCTACTTCCTTAGTAGCCTGAACATCAGAAATCCCAATGGCCTTAATCTTTGGACCTTCCGTCATTTGCTTGAGGATCCGTTCCCAAGTCTTATGCACATACTTGGTTCCCCGACCCTTACTGTCAATGGTGATTTCGCCGTCCTTAATTTCCAACATGACCTTAATGTTCAGTAACTTGGAAAGGGTCCCCGCAAAACGGTTCACCCGGCCACCAGCAACTAAGTTATCTAATTTGTCAATTGCCAAGAAAAGTTTTGACTTAGAGAAAACTTCACGCATCTTAGCAATGGCGTCATCAACACTACCACCATTTTCGATCACTTTAGCAGCTTCAATAATTTGAAAAGCCATACACCGATCAGTAGTGTGGCAATCCACGACCGTCACTTTGGTATTTGTCATGTTAGCGGCTTGTTCAGCAGCGTGCACCGTTCCACTGATGGATTCCATCATGCAAACACACAAAACTTCACTGCCATCTTCACCTAATTTGTCAAAGGCTTCCACAAACTTACCAATTGGTGGTTGAGAGGTTTTTGGCAAACTCTTCGCCGCCTTCATCAAATCTGGAAATTGGTCGTTAGTAATTGTCTCACGTTCAGTATAGACAGTCCCATCAATCATCACCGTTAGCGGGATAATTGTAATGTCGTATTTTTTAATTTCTTCTTCAGTTAACCCCGCTGAAGAATCACAAACAATTTTTATTTTTGACATGGTTTTGCCACACTTTCTAAATAATTTGTTATAATGGATCTAGTAATCAAAACTAGATCAAATCATATTAATACTCAATGATCTGTTCTTCAAGAGAACAAAATTAAATGATTGTTGATTGGCTATACCATCTTAGTATACCAAAACTTTATTTACAATGCATTATTGCTCGATCCAACACGAAAGGAGTCTATTCCCACATGAAACAACCAACAGATGAGCACAAAGATATTTTCATTGAAGTCATGAATGCCATCACCCACGGAATCGGCGCTCTCTTATCAATCGCCGGTCTTGTTTTACTAATCATCATGGGTGTCCACCGTGGTGGCGCCCTGCGAATTGTCAGTTTTACCATTATGGGCAGCGTGATGATTCTCTTTTATCTCAGTTCGACCCTCTTCCACAGTTTAATTTATACTCGTGCTAAGGCGGTCTTTCAACGGCTAGATCACTGTTTTATTTATGTATTAATCGCCGCCAGCTACACACCATTTTGCTTAGTCGCCATTCGTGGCTGGTTAGGCTGGACACTATTTGGAATTGAATGGGGAATGGTCATTCTGGGCATTATCTACAAAAGTATTTGGCTCGAACACAAAAGCAACCTCTCCACATTAATCTATGTCATCATGGGCTGGTTGTGCATTGTGGCCTTTGGCCCATTATGGAATCACCTTGGGCCAGTCGGCTTTTCACTCCTGCTGGCGGGTGGACTGACCTATACCATCGGGGCCATCATCTACAGTTTTCCCCGGCGGACTGCCCACTTAGTCTGGCACTTCTTTGTCCTCGCCGGTTCTGCATTAATTTACTTCTCAGTACTTTTCTTTGTTTAATGACCATTCTTCAAATCGACAATTAGGGACAGTGGTTTTCGTAGCGGGAACCACTGTTTTTTTGTCTAAATGCCACTGATGGTAATCAATCGGCACCATTTTAACGTCGCCCTGGTGATCACCTTCAACTACAGTTCGATGAAGAATCTTGACGATATCCGCGGTTTGTGAAAATAAGCCGGCTCCACCAATAATGCAAACCTCTTGATCACCATATCGCTTAGCTAAGAGTCGTTTGAGGTCCTGAATAGAAGTCACCGTCTCCACTCCAGCTTGATCAATCTGCTGGTGGCTAACAACGATATTGTCACGGTGAGGTAGTGGGCGACCAATTGAATAATAGGTTTTAGCGCCCATCACCACCGGATGGTGCATGGTTACCGCTTTGAAGTGTTTTAAGTCAGCTGGCAGATGCCACGGAAGTTGGCCATTTTTCCCAATCCAACCAGCTTCATCTTCTGCCCATACGAATGATACTTTCATAATCAATCTCCTAAACAGCAACTGGGGCCTTAATTGCTGGTTCGTGTTGATAATCTTTCAATTTAATATCATCAACGGTATATTCAGCTAATGATTTCGTCCCGTTCGGAAAGATTAATTCGGGAGCAGGATGGACTTGACGCATTAACTGCTCCTTGACTTGATCAATGTGGTTATTATAAATATGGGCGTCCCCTAAAGTATGGACAAATTCGCCAACTTCCAAATTACATTCCCGCGCAATCAAGTGCGTGAGCAAGGCATAACTAGCGATGTTAAATGGGACACCAAGGAAAATGTCGGCTGACCGTTGATAGAGTTGACAACTTAATTGACCGTCGTTGACGTAGAATTGAAACATTGTATGACATGGTGGTAAGGCCATTGAAGGAACGTCCTCAGGATTCCAAGCCGATACAATCAGCCGTCGTGAATTCGGGTTGCGCTTAATTTCATCAATGACGTTTTGAATTTGATCAATGGTCTCGCCACGTGAGGTCTTCCATTGGCGCCATTGACTTCCATAAACAAGGCCTAAATCACCATAGCGCTTGGCAAAGTCATCATCGTCTAAGACCCGTTGACAAAACTTTTTCTTTTCTGCCAAATACTGTTCCTTAAATTCAGGATCAACCAACCACCGGTGACCAAAATCAGTCATATCAGGACCCTGGTATTCATCACTCGTGACCCATTTTTTAAAGGCCCATTCATCCCAAATATGGTTTTTATGTTGTAGTAAAAACCGGATATTGGTATCACCACGTAAAAACCACAACAATTCGCTTTTGATCAAACCAAAAGCAACCTTTTTGGTGGTTAAAATTGGGAAACCTTTTTGGAGATCAAACCGCATTTGATAGCCAAATACTGAATGCGTACCTGTTCCCGTACGGTCGCCCTTCACATGACCATTTTCTAACACAAAGCGTGCTAAATCGAGGTATTGTTGTTCATTCTCATTGATTACCATTTTCGTTCTCCTTAATCCACATAATTACTGAGGTACTCCCAACGGGCTGTTTTCTGATCAATTTGTTTTTGCACATCGTTAAGCTGCTTTTGTAATTTCGCCAGCTTTTCATAATCATCACCGCTGGCGTTCATCTCATCCTGGATTTGCTTCGACTGTTGGTCTAATTGGTCAAGATCATCATCAATCTGATCCCATTCTAATTTTTCTGCATAGGTTAACTTAGTCTTCTGCTTTGGTTGATCTTTATCGGATTCCTGCTTAGTCGGCTTCTTTTTGGCCGCCTTTGCCGGTTTTTGGTTCTGACTGCCACCAGCTGATTGTTGGGCAGCCAAGTAATCCGTAAAGTTACCGGTGTACGGCTGGATTTGACCGGCCCCTTTAAAAATCAATAACTGGTCGGCAACCCGGTCTAGGAAGTACCGGTCGTGTGAAACGGTAATCACCGTACCATCAAAATCATCGAGGTAGTTTTCCAACACCGTTAACGTCGAAATATCCAGGTCATTCGTCGGTTCATCCAGTAGTAAAACATTGGGTTGCTGCATCAAGATTTTTAACAGGTAAAGCCGCCGTTGCTCACCACCTGACAATTTACGAATCAACGTCCCATGCATAAAGCGGGGGAAGAGGAACTCTTCAAGCAGGTTCGTCACACTGACTCGTTCACCATTGGCATTTTTCACGGACTCCGCCACTTCAGACAAGTAATTAATAACTCGCTTGTCCTTGTCAATTGGTTCCGTCTGCTGGGTATAGTAGCCAAGTTTGACGGTCTCACCAATTTTGATCGTACCCCCATCAAGCGGTTGTTTCCCCGCAATCACGTTCAAGAGTGTGGACTTACCGGCCCCATTGGCTCCAGAAATTCCGATGCGGTCGCCCGGTTGTACCAACCAATCAAAATCCTTGAGGATGGTTCGGTCACCAAAATTCAGGGACGCATGCTCCATTTTAATAACGTCCTTGCCGAGACGCTGCGATCCTAGGTTAATCTCGACATCTTGGTCTTCCTGCAATTTACCAATTGAATTTTTAAGGTCATTGAAACGGTTAATCCGCCCCTTTTGTTTGGTGCTCCGGGCCTTAGCGCCGTGACGCATCCACGCCAATTCCCTTTTATAAAGTGACTGCCGCTTCCGTTCGCTTTCTTCCGCTAATTCGACCCGTTCTGCTTTTTGCCGAACAAAATCTTGATAATTACCGTCGTAATGGTACAACTCCCCAAAGGATAACTCCCAAATGTGATTAGTGACCTGGTCTAAAAAGTAGCGATCATGGGTGACAACCAAAACTGCTCCCTTATAACTTGCTAAAAAGTCTTGTAACCACACAATTGACGGAATATCCAACTGGTTGGTTGGTTCATCCAACATTAAGAGGTCCGGATATTGAATCAAAATCTGGGCTAACCCGACCCGCTTTTGTTGACCTCCGGAAAGTTGACCAACTTGTTGTTCAAGATCCGTAATTTTTAACTGGGTCAAGATTGTTTTAACTTGGCTTTCTGCTTCCCAAAGATCCTCCTGGTCCATTGTGGACTGCATTTTTGTAAACCGGTCAATCGCTTGGGAATCTTCTGGATGTTGGCTGTAATTATTCAGTGCTTCTTCATACAAACGAATGGTATGAAAAATCCGCTGGTTGCCCGCAAAAATTGCGTCCATGACTGTTTTCTCATGGTCCAACACCGGCTTTTGTTCTAAATAACCAATCGTATAGTTATTTGGTTTAGTGATCTCCCCACTATCCGCGTGGGTTACCCCGGCGATAACGTTGAGGAGACTAGTTTTCCCGCTCCCGTTGGTTCCGATTAAGCCAATGCGATCGCCTTCGTTAATAATAAATGAGATATCCTTAAACAGCGTCTTTTCGCCATAAATACTGGTTAAATTATCTGCACGAAATGTTTGCATAACGATTCTTATTCCTTCTCAATTAATTTTTTGGTAGCGCGTAATAATTGATCACGATCGTTTGGGACTTCACCATTAATTACCAGTTGCTGAAGTTGCTTAAGGACTCGGCCCATCATTGGTCCAGGTTTCAAGATGCCGTCCTTAATCAGTTGACCACCATTAATTGCCAGTTCATGACTGTCCTTAATGGGCAATTCGTCAAAAGTCCGTAATAGGTCTGTATGTTGCCAACCATTAAAATCAGCGATCGTGAGCGCATCTTGAACGGCACCTCGTCCTGCAGCAAACAGTTGCTGCTTAGTGACTTGACCAGTGTGGATGGCCAACAAAAGCTGCAAACTCTTTTGGACACGATCAATTAATTCATTCGACAGTTTCCACGATTTCATGAATTGGCGGACCTGGTCACGCGAAGTGATTCCTAATGCGTTGATAAATGACAACCAAGCTAACTGATCATTAGTAATCAATTGCCATTGATCCTGTCGACTAAAAGCCTGCAATGCCTCCCGATAGTCCGTTAATCCCGGGCAATACTGGTACAAACCAGTCTCAATCAAATCTGCGAGCCCCCGCTGAGGATTTAAACCTTGTAATAACTTCGTAAATTCAACTTCAATTCGTTCAACCGCAATTTTTTGCAACAAGGCACCATGATTCCGGATTCCCTCCAAGGTTGGCGAATCAATCGTAAAGTCTAATTTAGCAGCAAAGCGCACCGCCCGCATCATCCGAAGTGCATCCTCATTAAAACGCTCTTCTGGGTTACCTACAGCGCGAATGAGGTGCCGATCAAGATCTCCGAGGCCATCAAAGAGGTCGATCACTGTCCCGTCTTCCTTCATCGCCAAGGCGTTGATGGTAAAGTCACGCCGCTTGAGGTCATCACGTAATGACCGCACAAAGGTCACTTGATCGGGACGCCGGTAATCTTGGTAACCACTTTCGGTTCGAAAAGTCGTCGTTTCGTACCCAGTGCCGTGATCCAAAATCATGACTGTCCCGTGTTGAATCCCGGTATCCACCGTTTTCCGAAAAATCTTCTTGATTTCGCTCGGGTACGCACTCGTGGCAATATCAATATCGTGAATTGGATCATCCAAAATTGTATCACGAACGCTGCCCCCAACAAAATAAGCCTCAAACCCCGCTTGTTCGATTTTTTGTAAAATCGGCCGGGCGGGCTCAAAAAGGGCTGGTAACTTTTTAATTTGCATTTCAATCACTCTTTATTTAGAAATTACTGCATTAATTTTAACAAATTTTCTGTTGGCTGTGTTTCTTTTTGGGGACTTGTTTTATAATTTAGTTAAAGTAAATATCTACTATTAACCAAAGGAGCGAACTTATGGCCTATCCACTATCAACTGCATTCCACCTCGCCCTCCAGCAAAACGGGACCCAACCGGCAACCATCAAAAATTATGACACCACGATCAATCAATTTTTCACATTTTTAGAAAATGACCGGCAACTCGGCGGTGTTGACAATCTTCCCCAAATTCAGGAAAGCGACCTCCGTGCTTTTTTCGATCAACAAACCATTACTACTGGAACGTTCAACAAAAAGCTGTCCCATTTAAACCAATATTTCCTCTTCTTAGTTGACCATGGGGTCATCAACAGCTTTCCCACACTCGCCCTTCACGGCCAGGCAATCACCAAGCAATCCACCACTACTAATTGGCTGGACTACTATCCAAACCTCCTCAGCAATGAACAACTAAGTATGTACGGCCGGGTCACCATCTTTTTACTCGCCCGTGGTTTTGAAATCAGCGAAATCCTCTCGCCAGATTTCTGGGCAATTTTTAATGACCTCCAACCAGTTAATCAAGTGGAAACAACTTTTCTCGCCCACTTTAAGGAATGGCTGGCTCCCCTCCAAAAATTGCAGGGCGAACAGCAACTATTCCTCAAACAACGAATTGACCGGCGCTCTCCGCGCCTCTCCCTGCCGGCGTTGCACAAATATTTACGGGCTGATCAGCAATTTGTCGCGTTTCCCCTGAGCCCACAAAAAATGCACCAAGCCTACATTTTGACCGAAATAAAAAAACACCCTGAACTTAGTCAGAGTGAATTGTGTCAACGGTTGCGGATTAGCCCCGCTTCATTGAATTATTACCAGAGTCTCTTGCTGAATTAGAATTCGCGATAAGAGTCTAGTAACTCAGCCATTTCGGTATCCGTGGGTTCTAGTTCGACATACCGTTCCAGTTCATCAAGTAGCTGATCATGTTGCCCCGTTTCTTGGTAATAGCTGATTAACTGCCGTAAAAAGGTCGGGTTATCTTGATAGGCTGGACGCGCCAGTTCAAATGCTTTTCCCGCCTCAGCCAATTTTTCAAGAGCCAGGTAGGATTGCGCGAGGTTCCATTCCACTTGCGGGTCGACCTCGTGTTCTTCTTCAAGCGGTGCCAATAAATCAACGTTGGCTTGGTACTCATGCTGCTGAAGTAACAAGTTACTGTACTGCAAAGTAATCGTTAAATTATCCGGGTCTAATTCGTGAGCCGTTTTGAGGTACTTGGCCATTAATTCATAGTCACCGAGGTGACTAGCAATTTCCGCAGCAAGTGAAAAGAGTTGCTCATTATATTGATCAACCCCGAGTCCTTCTTGGGCAGTTTTCAGCGCTTTTTCATACTCACCTAGTTGCTGATAAGCATTTGCCAAAGTAACGTATGCTGAAGCGTACTGATCATCGTACTTAATTAACTCCTGCAACGTCTGAATGGCTTCTTTAGTTTGTCCTAAATGCAACTGAGTTAAGCCGGTCTGAAAACGAACATCGCTGGTTTGGTATTGAGGATCCACCTGCTTTAAATATCCCAGCGCCTGGTCAAATTTACCACTTTGGGCGTAAGACATCCCTAACCGGGCCGCAATGTCCACCTTAGCAAACTCAGTGTATCCCTGACGGATTAAAGCAATGTACAATGGAATCGCCTTTTCATACTTGCCGACCATGTAATAATACTCACTTAAAGCGAAGAGGACCGCTGGTTCATCAGGAGCCAGCTCCAAGGCCTCCTCCAACTTTGCCTCAGTTACTTCAAATTGCCCCTCAGTTTGGTACAAATCAGCCGCGACTAAGAGCGATTGAACGTAGGCGGGTGAGGAGGGGGAAACCTGCGCTAGGTAAGCCAAAGCCTCATCGTTATGGCCGCCGTCAATCGCAATTTCTGCGAGTGAGGTCTTTAATTCATCCTCATCTGGATACTTTTCCAGCAGTTTTAAGTAAATCCGCTGGGCTTGGTGAAGAAATCCCAAGCCATACAGCTGTTCCGCTAAATTAAAAAGGGTATTATCGTCATCCTTCCGGAGGGCCCAGGCGAACGACTTCTTAGCTTCCTCCAGTTGGCCAGCTTCTAATTGGTCTAACATTTTTTCCGCAAAGCTCATTATTTTCTTCCTCTCATTGTTGCGTTAAATTAGCGTAATAAAAAAGGTTGAGCAAATACTCAACCCCTTTTTCGTTAGTAATCTGATGAATTACTTAACGGCGTCCTTTAAAGCTTTACCTGGCTTGAATGCAGGTACCTTGCTTGCAGGAATTTGGATTTCTTGACCGGTTTGTGGGTTACGTCCCTTCCGAGCAGCACGTTGACGTACTTCGAAGTTACCGAAACCAATCAATTGAACTTTTTCACCCTTGGCCAAGGATGCTTGGATTGAGCTAAATACTGCATCAACAGCAGCAGTAGCATCTTTCTTAGTTAAGCCGGTTGCACTAGCAACGTTGCTTACTAATTCAGCTTTGTTTGCCATATCGTTTTCACCTCCACTTTTGACACAAAATAAGTCTGCGCCAAGCGTTGTTAATTTTGAGTGGTCCAAAATTAACGAAATAATAACGCAACAACGTATCATTTCAAACTTAGATTAGCATACAGAAACGCCAATGGCAAGGCGTTGCAACGATAAAATGCAATTATGTTGCGATTATTTAATAAATTCCGTGATTTTTGACTAAAACCGTTATTTCCGACGTCGTTTTATTAAGTGAATCGGTGTCCCCGTAAAGTCAAAGGCTTCGCGAATTTTATTTTCCAAGTACCGTTCATAAGAAAAATGCATTAAATCTGGATCATTCACAAAAATTACAAAAGTTGGTGGTTCCACTGCCACTTGCGTCCCGTAGTAAACCCGCAGCCGTTTCCCATTAGTGCTTGGGGTTGGGTTCGCCGCAATGGCATCCATTAAGACATCATTAAGGGTTGATGATTTAATCCGTCGGCGTGCGTGGTCATAAACTTGTTCGATTAATTGGGGGAGCTTAATTAACCGTTGTTTCGTCAACGCGGACACAAAAATAATTGGTGCATAACTCAAGTATTGGAATTCATTTCGAATTAGGTTGGTAAAGTCAGTCATCGTTCGTTGGTCACGGTTTTTAATTAAATCCCACTTGTTAACAACAATGATGACTCCTTTACCGGCTTCGTGAGCGTACCCGGCAATATGCTTATCAAGGTCCCGAATTCCCTCATCAGCGTTCAACACGACCAAGACCACATCACTATCGTCAATCGCCTTCATTGACCGCATCAGAGCGTAACGTTCCGTATTTTCATACAGTTTACCCTTTTTCTTAATTCCGGCAGTATCGACCATTGTGAATTTACGGTGATCAGCGACAAACTGAGTATTAATTGCATCGCGAGTGGTCCCGGCAATATCAGAGACAATGACCCGCTGTTGACCAAGAATTGCGTTCACTAAGGACGACTTACCGACATTTGGCCGTCCAATCAAACTAAAGCGAATACTGTCATCAGTTTCGTTTGCAGCCGAGTCAGGGAAGTTCTTAATGACCGCGTCTAATAAGTCACCGAGCCCAACCCCATGGACACTTGACACCGGGTATGGCTCTCCTAAACCAAGGGAATAAAAATCATAAACATCAGCCCGACGTTCGGGATTATCAACCTTATTCACGGCTAAGACAACCGGCTTATCAGAGCGGTAAAGAATCTGGGCAACTTTTTCGTCAGCATCAGTAATGCCGCTTTCCACATCGACAACCAGAATAATTACGTCAGCTTCATCAATCGCCACCTCGGCTTGCTCACGAATTTGTGTTGCCAATGGCTGGTCAGACATGTCAATTCCACCAGTATCAATTAAATTAAAGTTTTTTCCAAGCCATTCTGCATGCGTATAGATTCGATCGCGGGTAACTCCCGGAGTATCTTCAACAATCGAAATTCGTTCTCCCGCAATCCGGTTAAATAGGGTTGACTTACCAACGTTCGGTCGACCAACGATTGCCACGGTTGGGTTTGCCATTTTACCTTCCTCCTTTCATGGTTAGCGACAAAAATAAGGCTGCGAAGTCAACCTTCCCAGCCCTATTAATCTAAAATGAAAGCTTATTTACCAGCGTTCTTCAGTTCATCACCGATCAAATCACCAAGCGTAAAGCCGTTTTCTTCTTCCGGAGCATCAGCCACAAAGTTGTTCCGACGAGGACGACGGTTACCACGGTTGTTACGCTTGTGGTTGTTGTCATCGCTGTCAGCTGGCTTTTCTTCCAGAGCCTTGATGGAAAGACCAAGACGTTGACGTTCAGGGTCAACATTAATAACCTTAACCTTAACTTCTTCACCTGGCTTCAAAACGTCAGCAGGTGTAGCAATGTGCTTGTGTGAAATTTGTGAAATATGAACTAACCCTTCAACACCAGGGAATACTTCAACAAAGGCACCAAAACTCGTCAAACGCTTAACCGTACCAGTTAAGACAGTGTCAACGGCAGCCTTTTCTTCGATATCATCCCATGGTCCAGGTAAGGTCTGCTTGATGGAAAGTGAAATTCGTTCACGTTCTGGATCAACGTTCAAAACCTTAACCTTCACAGTTTGACCAACTTCTAAGACATCAGAAGGCTTGTCAACGTGATCGTATGAAATTTCGGAAACGTGAACTAATCCATCCACACCACCGAGGTCCACAAAGGCACCAAAGTTTGTCATCCGGGCAACCTTGCCTTCTACGACATCACCAGCAGCCAATTCGGAGAAAATCTTCTTGGCAGCTTCTTCGTGTTCCTTCTTGACAATTTCCTTGTGGGAAAGGATCAGACGGTTTTCACTAGGTTCAATTTCAATAATCTTAAATTCAAGTTCTTGACCCTTGAATTGGTTGAGGTCTTCAACATAATGATCAGTGATCATTGATGCAGGAACGAATCCACGAACACCAGCATCTACTACTAAACCACCCTTAACAGATTGGGTAACCTTTGCAGTAATCGTTTCGCCGGCATCGAACTTCTTTTGAATATCGTCCCATACCTTCATGGCTTCTAAACGCCGATGTGAAAGTAAGTAACTGCCGTTTTCCTTGTCGGACCCGATCTTAGAAATTACAACTAAGTCTAAAACGTCACCAACTTTAACAACGTCATTGATATCGTCAACTGGCTTGGTAGAAAGTTGGTTTGCAGGAACCACCCCTTCAACACCAGCGTCTTCGATCCCAACGATTGCTTGGCGATCGTCATCGATTTGCAGTACCTTACCCTTAACAACATCTCCAACCTTAACTTGCTTAATGCTGTCAAGCGCTTCTAACATAGCGTTATTGTTTTCATTTTCAGCCATCTAAAAAAATCCTCCTTGCAACAATCAACTCTGGCTACTATTTTACTAGATCCGACCGTAATTTACCAGTATTAACTTTAATTGTTGCGTTTTTTTTCAATAATTTTTGAGATTTCGTCAACTACCTCATCGATTGACAGGTGAGTACTATCAATTTCAACGGCATCCGCAGCCTTCGTCAACGGTGACACCTTCCGGGTCGAATCCTTCTGGTCCCGTAATTCAATCGCCTTTTGTAGTTCTTCAATCGTTGTAGTGGCAATGCCCTTGGCTTGATTCTCTTCAAACCGTCGCCGGGCCCGTTCATGAGCACTCGCCACTAGGAAAATCTTCACTGAGGCATTAGGTAAAACTGTGGTACCAATATCGCGGCCATCCATCACAATTCCACCCTGCGCAGCGATTTGCCGTTGCTCTTTAACCATCTCTTGGCGTACTTCAGGAATCGCCGCCACCGCCGAAACGTTAGCAGCAACTTCATTCGATCGGATTGCCTTCGTCACTTCTTGATCGTTGATAAATACTCTCTGCTCAGGATCACCAGCTTCAAAACTGATGTGAATCTCTTGAGCAATTTTAATGATCGCCGCGGTATCATCCATTGCGACATTCTCCCGCAAAGCTGCCAGGGTGACTGAACGATACATCGCCCCAGTATCGCAATAAACATAGCCAAACCGTTTTGCCACTAACTTGGCAACGGTACTTTTACCTGCTGAAGCCGGTCCATCAATTGCTACTTGAAGTCCATTTGTCGTCATCTTTAATGTTCTCTCCTTTGATACCCACTACTTGACGCGGAGTCGTTGCCCAGGTTGAAGGGGCGTATTAGGTGAAATATTGTTTAACCGTGCCAGTTCACTCACCGTTAAACCATTATTAGTAGCGACCCGGTAAATCCCCTGGCCAGCCTCAACAGTCGTGTATTTGCTATCGGAACTCGTCGAGCTTTCACTGGTTGAAGAAGTGCTTACAGATGAAGCCGCTGATTCTGATGACGTTGCGGAACTAGTACTCGCTGAACTAGCAACTTTTTTATGACTCTTACTGTGTTTGGTTGCCGTTTTCTTGCTACTAGCTACTTTTTTGCTACTCGTCTGACTGGTTTGTTCAGTCCGGACCGGGTGATCAAAGGCCTGTTTATGACGTGCCCAAAAGAAGATTGGTACCGCGGCCAGGATAATGATCAGTGCCACTAAAATGGTGGTAATGCGCGAATTGTTCGAATCCTGCTTGCGTCGTTGAACACGAGACAAATTTCCTTGGGAGTCCTTATTTTCATCATCTTCGAAGGTCTTATCCCATAGTTTCTCATTTTCTGGTCGTTGATCTTCACGCTTTTCACTCATGAAATGCCCCTCCTTGATTACATAATTATTATTTTAGCGCATTCAGTCCACAACTGTCTACAATCTAGTCTAATCAAATAATTGCTCAATCGTCGTCTCCCAATCCCCGCCTTGTTCAGTGGTACAGGTTCGTTTTACTGCTGGTAGGCCTAACTCACTGACTTGCCAATCTGGCTCGTCCACCGAGCAACAATTAGCAGGATGAACCGTCTGTTGGTGACCAAAGTAATGGTTAATTATTTCACGATAACAACTTGTTGCTCTGACATAGTCAATCATCCGCGCCAACCGTTGCTGACTAAGTTGGTTTTGTTGTTGTAAAACCTTCTGTAATTCTGGAATCGAATAGCCATGTCCAAGATAAAAGGTAATCAATTCCTGTTGTTCACCTAATACTGCCCTTGGCAACTCGTTAGTTTGCACCTGGTTAATCACTCGGGCTTCGGGAATTGGGGTTTGCCCCAACACTTCCTGAAGGTACTCATCCCCCGGACAATACAACAGCAAAGCCAGTGCTGGTTGACCATCACGACCCGCACGCCCATATTCTTGGACATAACTTTCTATACTACCAGGTAGATGGTAATGAATGACATAGCGAATATCATTCTTATTAATCCCCATGCCAAAAGCGCTAGTGGCACAAATCACGTCGAGTTGGTTGGCCATAAAATGCTGCTGAATTTTGAACCGTTCCAAACTATCTAGGTCAGCATGGTAGGCTGCTACCCGCAAGCCGGTGTCATGCTGCAATTGCCGGGCGAGCTGGTTAGCAACTTTTTTGCTCGAAAAGTAGATCACACCACTACTACCCAGTTGCTTGACCATCCGCATTAGGTATCGTTGTTTAGTTTGCTCATTCTCAAGCTGTTGAACAGCCAAAAAGATATTGGACCGATCAACTGGTTGACGAACCATGGCGGTCTGCTGAGGATTCAGGCCTAACTTTTGCAAGATATCATTAGCCACCGCTGGTGTGGCCGTGGCCGTTAGCATCAAGAACCAAGCCGGCCTGATTTGTTGCCAAACATTTTTCAGTAATAAGTATTCGGGACGAAAGCTCGGTCCCCACTGGGAGATACAGTGAGCCTCATCAATCACCATCATTTGAACATGCTGACGCATTAGTGCCGTCAACATATTTTTCTTGACTAGTGTTTCTGGAGAAGTGAATAGGAACCGGTACTGAGCCAATGAATTCAAAACTGCCCGTTGCTCCTGGTAATTGAGTTGGGAATTCAACATTGCTACCTTAAAATCCCCCCGATAACGAATGCGGTCGACCTGGTCCTGCATTAATGAAATTAATGGTGACACAACCAAAATTAAGCCGTTCGTCAAATACGCGGGCAACTGATACAACAAGCTTTTTCCTGCTCCAGTGGGCAAAATTGCCAAAGTTGGTTGACCACTGATGGCTTTTAATAATGCTGCTTCTTGTCCCGGGCGAAAATCCCCAAAACCATATTTGTCTTGTAAAATGTTATGTAAAGTATTTTTCAAATCAGCCATTTTGCTGGTGGAGCTCCTTTATCTGACAGAGACGAAACCAAAAGAATTCTTCGGGTGCCCGGCGATCATTAGTTGGCGAAAACTTCCAATCTGTCACCGGCGCCGGTTGCGCCTGGCGAATTACTTGTTCCTGGTTCTCCGGTAATAGCCGATTCCAATCTAGCCCCTGCGGGATAATGATTGCGGCTTCTAAGAGGTGTTCCCGGACCGTACTTAATTTCAGGTGGCGCATGTTAGCAATTTGTTTCAGAGTCTTCCCCTTCTGAAAATCATTCACGGTGCGCATTGCGCTCTGGCTAATCGGATTTGCGACCGTCAGCGAATTCATTAACTGGCCCAGCTTACTCATTGGTTGACGACGTAACTGGCTGGCAACCCCAAGCCAAACATCACGGTTCAAAATTTCGATTTCTTCGGCGTTTAACTGGAGGTGACGCTGAGCTTCATCACTCGTCCAGCCTAACTGCTGGTGGCCAATTAACCGGTGACTAAAGAATTCCGCTAACCGCAAGTCTTGCTTTGCTAGCTGTGTCCCCAGCTGGAACAGTTCTTGCTCTACATCAGTGATCAGGTGTGGCCAGGTCAGCCAGGAGCGAACTTTGGCCATTTCACTACTGGATAAATTTAACGGAATGTAGTGACGATTATGGTGCGCTAATTCTGACACAGCCTGAACCGCTAATAAAAACCGGGCCGCGTACCAGTGGTAATTAGTCAACCATGCCCACTGATTATTGTGTGACTGATAATAATCCCGCCCCACGACTGTTTTTTGCTCAACACCCGCTGGGGTTAGCCAAGCCAGCTGGTCTTTGATTTGCAACATGCCCTGCCGTTGTTGTTGGTCGAGCCAGCTGTCAAACTGGGCCCGTGACATCCGTGGCGCACTCCCTAGCCATGGCAAGATCTGATAATTCAGTGCCCAAAAGAGGGTTGCTTGGGTCCGCTTATTTCGCACCGTATTTTCAATCACCCGAAAGCGGCGGGGATGTTGACTAAACATGGTTAATAAGTAGCGATCCATCTGTTTCCCTCCAATCAATTTTAATTATAAAGGTGCTAACCAAATAAGCCAAACTAAACAAAAGAGCGGCCGCTTCGCAATCCGAAGCCAACCGCTGCATAAGATTCATTGATTATTTTTTGCTGTTTGCCGTTTCAACCACCACTGCAAGTGAATCACAATAATCCCAAAGATCAGGCTTACCAGAATTCCCTTAATTAGGTTAAATGGAACCACGCCCACTAACATCAATTGCTTGATTGGAAGTGATGGGTGCCAGTTAAACATTTGCATGTAAGCTGGTGTTAAGACATAGTAGTTGAACAAGGTCATCACCACCGTCATGATGATGGTGGCTAACAGGCCGCTAATCACGAGGCGCTTTTTGAGCGACCACTTTTCATGGTGAAAGCTCCAGCTGACCGGCAGAATCATCGCAATCGATGTACAAAGGTTGGCAAACAACCCTAACAGTTCCACCGGTGACATTCCTCGGGCAATGCCATGCAACAGACATTTGACCACGGCGATAATAATTCCAGACCAGGGGCCATAAATCACCGTTCCAATTAAGATCGGCACGTCAGAGAAGTCTAACTTGAGGTATGACGCCACCGGAATCAGCGGAAATTCGATAAACATTAAAAGAAATGCAACCGCGGAAAGACAGGCCATGACCGTAAAACGTTGTGTACGTGAATAAGTTTTATCCATAAAACTAACCTCCAAAAATTGGGGTCATCTTCTCGATGTAGGTATGAAAAAAGGGAACAAACCAATTTGTCCCCTCATTCTTCCCACCACAAAGGTAGGAATTATCTTCTATCTACCAGACTATACTGTCGGCACCCGGAATTACACCGGATTCCACCGCTTTCGCGGGTTGCGGGCTCTACCGCCGGTCGGGAATCACACCCTGCCTTGAAGACAAACCTTGTTAATATTCTGTACAATTTACATTATAAACAACATCTTCTCAAGAGTACAGCCCTAAACCAAGTTTTTTAATTTTTTGACTTCTTGTGGTCGCAATTCACGCCACTGACCGCCACTTGGTAAACCAACTAAATTAAGGGTGTCGTATGTTTCCCGGTGAAGTTTCATGACTGGGTGGCCGACCGCTTTAAGCATCCGCTTCACCTGATGGTAGCGCCCTTCGTGAATCGTCAGCCGTACCCGGGAAGACTGCCAGTCATCCGCCGCTTCGAGGAGTTTGGTTTTCGCTGGTTTCGTTTTCCGTCCGTCAACCATGACCCCCTGGCGGAGCTGCTTCATCTCACGGTTAGTTAACACTCCTCGAACCTTCGCAATATATGTTTTTTCAACCTCAAACTTCGGGTGCATTAATTTATTTGCTAGGTCCCCGTCGTTGGTCAACAATAAAATTCCGGTAGTATCATAATCCAACCGTCCAACGGGATAAATCCGTTCTTCAACCCCATCCTCTTTGAGGATATCCACCACGGTCCGGCGTCCCTTATCGTCGTGGGCTGAGGAAATCACTCCCCGCGGTTTATTTAATAGGAAGTATTTGAGCGGTTCATGCTTAATTGGTACGCCATCGACGGCGACCTGATCATTTTTGGTGACCTTCACTCCTTGTTGCGTCACGGTTTTACCGTTGACGGTGACCCGACCGGCCGCAATCAATTTTTCAGAAGCGCGTCGGGAGGCCACGCCAGCCTCAGCCATTACCTTTTGTAGTCGTTCCATGATTAGCTTCCTCCTTTTTTGCCAACTTCTCCTGCCGAGATTGTAACGCTCGTAAGAAAATATCACTATCCATGTCTTCCAAAGACATTTGAGCCGTCAGTGGCGGCAAATCATCCAACGTTTCCAACCCGAAATAATCTAAGAAGGCATCCGTGGTGACGTACTTAAATGGTCGGCCAGGGACATCAAGGCGACCATGGGTTTCAATTAACCCCCGGGCAACCAGTTTTTGTAAGGATCCAGAACTTTGCACCCCCCGGAGATCATCAATTTCAATCCGGGTAATTGGTTGCCGGTAAGCTACAATCGCTAGTACCTCTAACAGGGCCTGGGTTAATGGCGATGTCAGGGGCTTTTCAAAATAGGCCTTCATAATGGGTGCCAAACTTGCTTTCGTCGCTAACCGGTAGGTTTCACCACTTTGCAAAAGGGTCAGTGCACAATCATCATCTTGTGCATACCGCTCCTTCAACCGGCCCAATAATCCACTGACCGCCGGTTTCATAAATCCCGTGAGGCTACTGAGATCGGCGAGGGTGATGCCCTCATCACCACTAATGAATAACAGCCCCTCAATTTTTGCTAGATTGTTCATTTCGATACTCCTCATTTTTGGGTCCCGGGACAACGATCAACGGGCCAAACATCACTGATTGATTAATCCGTACGACCTTATGGCGGGTTAACTCTAAGACCGCCATAAAGGTGGTCACTAAATTATCCCGACTCTGGTCGTCAGCAAACAAGTCCACAAAGCGGACGGGATGGGTCACCTGTTTAACCACCGCCGCAATCCGTTCGGCCACTGTAACCCGTTCCGGACGGACATTTTTTATTTCTGGCTCCTTAAACTGGTAACGTTCCAAAATCTTACCAAAGGCAGCTTGCAGTTGGTCAATCGTCACTCCTGGTGCCACCCGCTCTTGGACGAGGTCGCGGGGAACCGCCATGGCCTCCCTGGTATATTCCATTTGCCGGTGTTCCTCTTTGCCTTTCAAGTCTTCGGCAGCCTGCTTATAGCGCTGGTACTCGAGAAGCTGTTGCACCAGTTCTTCACGGGGATCTTCTTCCTCTTCTGGTTCTTCATCCTCTTCTTGCGGTGGTGTTGGCAACAGCATTTGACTTTTAATCGCCATTAACGTCGCCGCCATCACAAAGTACTCCCCCGCAATTTCTAGTTGGTGGCGTTGATTAGCCGCGAGGTATTTCATATATTGATCTGTAATTTCCGCGATTTGAATATCGTAAATATCCATTTTCGACTGGCGAATCAAATGCAGAAGCAAGTCTAATGGGCCCTCGAATTGGTTTAATTTCAATGTTGGTTGATAGGGCAATTTGGCCATCGATGAGTCGGCCATTCGACAAACCTCCCTTTAAAATTATTGATCATACTGGTTACTACGCCGCCAGTTAGTCACTAATGACTGGGTCTTGAGCGTTCCTAGTACCCGTTTGGCGGGCGCTAATTCGGCAATCGCGGACAAAAAAAGGTACATGTTACGTCCTGACCGTTCACTAGGCGTAAAGGACATCCGCCGAATCAGGAGGTAATCAGCCCTTTCTTCAATTATCGCGACGCCTGCGAACTGGTCCGTATTCGAATTTTTCCACAGTAAAATCTGCCAGGGCGCCTCCGTTCCCCACGCGAGTTCTTCGTCTAAGCGATCATATTCGCGGAGGTCCGGGATAAATGAAAGTAACCCCATCACAATTTTTTGATAATCTTTTCGGTACTTTACAATCATGATTGTCCTCCATTAAGCTCGCGGATGGGTATCCTTGTAAACACTCAGTAGCCGCTTTTGCGAAACGTGAGTATAAATTTGAGTGGTGGTGATATCACTGTGGCCAAGTAATTCCTGCACTACCCGTAGGTCAGCCCCGTTTTCGAGTAGGTGGGTCGCAAAACTATGTCGCAAAGTATGCGGGGTGACGTCCTTTTTGATGTGCGCCGCCTGGGTAGTTTTTTTGATCAATTGCCAAATGCCCTGCCGAGTTAGTGGGTGTGCCCGTGCATTCAAAAACACGTAATCCGTCTCCGGATGATTCGCCAATTGTGGAGCGCGGACCTCAGTTAGGTATCGTTTGAGCCATTCTTCTGCCACCTCACCAATTGGGATAATCCGCTCTTTGTCACCCTTCCCACGGGGTTGAACCAGGTGGACGTCGAGGTGAAGATCATTGAGGCGGAGCCCCGTCAATTCACTCACCCGCATACCAGTTGCATACATGACTTCTAGGATGGCGCGGTCCCGGATCCCCATTTTTTTGTTGACGTCCGGGACTGCCAACATGGCGCGAACCTCCTCTTGAGTCAGCACGGTAGGTAAATGACGGGGGCCCTTTGGAATCGTCACTAAGGCCATCGGATCATCGTCAACCCGGTGCTGACGTAATAGATATTGGTAAAACTGGCGGAGACAGGATACCTGACGGCCAATTGTAGTCCGACTTTGTCCTAAGTTAGTCAGGTGGGCCAGGAAGTTCAATATCGTATAACGGTCAACGTCGTTCCAATCATTAATTTGCTGACTTTGTAAATATTGGGCAGCCTTTTTCAAGTCATTTTGGTAACTCTGAATGGTATTATTACTGAGTCCCCGTTCCACCAGCAGAAACTGGCTAAAATCGGTAATGACCTGCTGCATTTGTTCCTTACTCATTGCCTGGTGCTTCCTTTAAAAGAATCAATTGTCCGTTGACCTGACTGACGAGTCGTTCCCGTAGCAAGTGACCAATTGCCCGTTTGAATTGGCCCTTCGACATCCCAAAGACCTCTTTAAGCGTGGCTGGCGAACTCTTATCCGTATACGGTAATTGCTTGTTAGGCGCGTGAACGAGCATTTGGTAAATTTGGGTAGCGTCATCGCCAATCGCCTCAAAGGCCCGGGGCTTTAACGAAAGGTTGAGGCTACCATGACCGGAAAGTCCAATTACCCGTGCGTGGACCCGTTCACCCAAGCGGGGTTCACGATCCCGCTCGGACGGATGGATGAAACCTAGTTGGAAATTATCAGTTAATGCTAGCGTTCCGGCGAGTTTGACCCGGTAAACAGTCGCATTGACATTCCAATTCAGCATTTTTTTCGATGGTCGCGTGGCCATCGTTTCATAGATTTGTTCATCAGCTAATTGTCCCCAAATCCGGTCGTGATCATCAACTCGTAGGCTAATCAAGAGGCGGTCACCCGGTTGTGGCCAGAGATTTTTCATGGTTGGCAAATCATCCAATGACACCGCGATATCCTTGTTGGGCAATCCAATATCAACAAACACTCCCAAGTCGCGCCGGACACTGACCACTTCACCAAAATCATAGTGGTCGACTTGAACGGTCGGAATGTGTTGACACGTCATTTGTAACTGGTGGTCTTCATTTTCATAGACAAAGCCTTGCACTGAACCACCAATGTGAAGTACTTGCGGCGATTCATCTTTGGGCAGTCGATAAGTTTGCCCATTCCGTGCCGGTTGAACAAAATAATACTGGTCATTTTCGTCAATCATGACGGCACTAACAACTTTTCCCAGGTCCTGATTCATCTTGCTGATCCTCGTTTCATTTCATCGAATTTTTCGTAACCACTCTATTTTACCTTGATTTTATGTAAAGTAAAAGAGGTTGGAACTAAATCCCAACCTCTTTTATTTGTCACGGTCAAGCTGTTTACTTAACAGTTTGGATCCGCATCATATTCGTGGTCCCCTTCTTACCAACTGGCAAACCGGCAATCACAATAATCTTGTCGCCTTCGTTAGCGAAACCTAACTTCTTAACTTCATCGTTAGCTAATTTGAACATTTCATCAGTGTTAGCTGGCTTTTCAACCACGTAAGGTTGAACACCCCAGTTGATCATCAAGCCCTTTTGAGTCCGTTCGTCAAAGGTCAAAGCAACGATGTCGGCGTTTGGACGGTACTTGGAAATCATCCGGGCAGTGTAACCAGAAGCAGTGGCAGCAACGATGGTCTTGATTCCTAAGTCACGCGCAGCGTTAGAAACCGCAGAACCAATGGTTTCAGTAACGTCTGATTTGTCAAAGTTGAAAGTTTCGGTACCAAATTGGTCCAGGTTGTTTTCAGCCTTAACGTCGATCCGCGCCATCGTAGCAACAGATTCAACTGGGTAGTCACCGTTAGCACTTTCACCAGAAAGCATGGTTGCATCAGTACCATCAAAGACGGCGTTGGCAACGTCAGATACTTCGGCACGTGTTGGCCGTGGGTTTTCTTGCATGGAGTCCAACATTTGGGTAGCAGTAATTACTGGCTTACCTAAAACGTTGCAACGACGAATCATGCGCTTTTGAACCAACGGAACGTTTTCAGCAGGAATTTCAACCCCCATGTCACCACGAGGAACCATCAAACCATCAGCAACAGCGATGATTTCTTCAAAGTTGTCGATCCCTTCTTGGGATTCGATCTTTGGGAAGATTTGAACGTCTTCCATGTTCTTTTCCTTCAAAAGTTCACGAATGTCCAAGACGTCTTGGGCCTTCCGAACAAAGGAAGCTGAAATGTAGTTAATACCATTGTCCAGACCAAAGCGAATATCGCTGGAGTCCTTTTCGGTAATCCCTGGTAAGTTGATGGAAACGCCCGGAGCGTTAACCCCTTTGCGTGAACCAAGGATCCCGTGGTTCATAACCTTACATACTAATTCCTTGTTGGCTTCGTCCTTCTTTTCAACAACCATGTCGATCAAACCGTCATCAAAAAGAACGTGGCCACCTTCGTGAACGTCGTCGTAAAGGCCTTCGTAAGTAACCGCGATCTTGTCGTGAGTACCTTCGATGCTGTCGTCCATAGAAATACGAACTTCATCACCAATGTTGTATTCGATCTTACCATCCTTTTGAACGGTCGTCCGAATTTCAGCACCCTTGGTGTCGAGCATAATGCCGACCTTCTTACCAGTGATTTCTTCGGCCTTGTGGACGTTGTTTAAACGACCAAGGTGTTCAGGGTGATCACCATGTGAGAAGTTAAAACGGAAAATGTTAGCACCCGCATTAATCAACTTAACAATCGTATCTACGTCCGTACTTGCAGGACCCAAGGTACTTACAATCTTGGTTTTCTTCATAACAGAAATCTCTCCTTTTGCAATACTACCTCAATCAAATCTTGATCTTGGAATTTTGATTACAGTGATATCATAACACGATTTCATATGAGTGTCTGTAGCTTTGGCCCATTTTTTCTCGTGAAAAAGCTCATTATCTCCTCACAAAATGATAGCGCTTACTTGTTAATCGCTTGCAAAACAACATTATCGCTGCCAAAGATTTTGTTCAATGTTTCACCAACTTTCGTGGTTCCCGCTAACCACCGGTCAACTGGCAACTGACGTGCTTGTTGAGAAGCAACGTCGAAAATCACCACCGGCGTGTGGCCATGATCGTCCGCTGCCAATTCTCGCAGTCGCTGCAGCTGTTTGGAAGCCAATTGCTGGTCCTCAAGCCGAATCACCCACCGCTGATGAATGTTTGCTGAAGAATGACTGGCTACCAACTCGTCAACCGGGATCACTTGGTTGACAATGAGTTGAAAGTGGTCGTTCCGGTATTCGACATTACCTTGAATCAGCACTATTTTTGATGGCTGAATCAGGTCTAAATATTGTTGATATTGCCGCGGGAAAATTGTGACGTCAATGCTGCCCGTTTCATCAGAGGCGGTCGCAAACGCCATCGGTTGGTGAGTTTTTTTCGTATTAATGCGGTGAATTCGGTTCAGCATGACTAATGTCTGCACCTGACCATGACGCTTGAGATCAATCACCCGTTGGGTTTGTCGTTGTCGCCGCAGTTGATCATACTGGCTCACGGGGTGACCAGACAAATACACTCCGAGGTATTCATTTTCCTTCATCAGTCGAAAAGAGAGCGAGTACTCTGGGCGACGGTTCATGACTGGCTGTAAAGTTTTACTTTGGAAGGTAAATTCATTCCCGGCAAACAATCCCGCGAGTCCGTCAATCATTTCGGCCCGATTATAGCCCAGATGATCAAACGCCCCTACATAAATTAATGGTTCAATTAAAACCGCCTTTTGCCATTTTTCATCCATCCGCTGAACGAAGTCAGGCAAACTCGCGAAAGCCCCCTTTTGTCGTTCTTCAAAAATGGCCTTCATGAAGTCCTGCCGCATGCCCTTGATCATTGAAAGGCCCATCAAAATTTTCCCATTCTGCAAGATAAAATCACCATGACTATTGTTGATATCCGGCGGCAAAATTGTAACCCCAAAACGTTTAGCGTCCGCAAAGTGACGCCGTTGCTTTGCGGCGTTGGGTTCAATCGAGAGCAAGGCAGTAAAAAATTCCGTAGTGTAATGGCGTTTCAAGTAGGCCATTTCGTAAGCCATCTTGGAATATGCCACAGCGTGCGAACGGTTAAAACCATAGTTGGCAAACTGGTCGATATAGTCAAAGACTTGCTGAGCAACTTGGCGGTCATATCCGTTGGCCACGGCACCGTCGATAAAACGGCTCCGCATGCTCTCCATCGTCGCCGCTTTTTTCTTACTCATTGCCCGCCGCAGTAAGTCGGCTTGCCCCAAACTAAAGCCAGCCATGGTCGAGGCCACTTGCATAACCTGTTCTTGGTAGACCAAGATCCCATAAGTTGGGCCTAAAATTGGTTGAAGACTATCATCTGGCAGGTTAATTGGCTCTTGGCCATGCTTACGAGCAATAAAGTGAGCAATGTTTTCCATCGGACCCGGTCGGTACAGGGCGTTAACCGCCACAATATCTTCGAACTGGTTGGGCACTAGTTTCTGGAGCGTTTGGCGAATCCCGCTGGATTCAAATTGAAAGATCCCGTCGGTCAGTCCCTGACGGAATAATTCTAAAGTGGGTTGGTCTTCTAAAGACACCTTCGTCACATCAAAATGCGGCTCCCGCTGGTGAATCAACTGGAGGGTCCGGTCCATAATTGAGAGGTTCCGGAGACCTAAAAAGTCCATTTTCAACAGGCCGACGGATTCAACAATTTCTTTAGGAAACTGGGTCATGTCCATGCCGACTTCATCGTTTCCGGCCTGTAATGGCACCACCTCTTCTAGTGGACGCGCGGACAACACAACCCCAGCAGCGTGGGTCGAATAATGACGCGGTAACCCCTCGAGTTGCTGGGCAACCGTGACAACAAGGCGTGTCAACTCATCATCGGTCATTAGGTTCCGTAACGGTTGGGATTCCTGAATGGCTGCGGCCAGGGTAACACTTCGGTGACGACCCAAAACGCGAAAAATATCAACAATTGCTTCAATTTGATACTTGGGTACACCAAAAACCCGGCCAACGTCACGGATCACCTGACGAGCAGCCAGTGTGCCAAAGGTGATGATTTGTGCCACCCGTTGATGGCCATATCGTTGATGAACATAGTCAAGGACCTCCTGCCGGCGATTGTCTGGAATATCTAGGTCGATGTCCGGCATTTGGGCCCGTTCTGGATTTAAAAACCGTTCAAATAATAACCCGTATTCGAGCGGATCGACATCAGTGATTGCTAAAGCATAGGCAACTAATGATCCAGCGGCCGATCCCCGTCCAGGACCAGTCGTAATGTGTTGACGGTGAGCAAAGGCCATAATATCCCACACGATCAGAAAGTAATCATCAAAGCCCATTTCATGAATTACTTTTAGCTCGCGGTTGAGCCGGTTCCAGTATTGGTCAACTGTCGTCCCCGGCGCGAGTTGTCGCTGGCGGAGACCAGCAACACACAGTTCACGCAGGTACTCAGCAGTCGACTTCCCGGTTGGAACGGGAAAATGTGGCAACTGGGGCTTTTGAAACTTAATTTCAAAATTGCTCGTCCGCACTAAC
Source organism: Limosilactobacillus caecicola (assembly GCF_943192935.1). Lineage (GTDB taxonomy): Bacteria > Bacillota > Bacilli > Lactobacillales > Lactobacillaceae > Limosilactobacillus > Limosilactobacillus caecicola. The sequence continues at coordinate 329,703 of NZ_CALPCI010000002.1, forward strand.
TGCTCATTATTATTAATGGCATCGGCAAGGCCTGCCTGCTGGTAAGCAGTTTGTAATTCAGGCGCGTTGCGTAAATAGTGCTGGCCAGTCGTTGACGCCACTTGCAGCGGTGATTCAATTTGCCGACCATCGCCAATTGCCCGCAGCACCTGCGTAGGAAAGTACTGGTTAGCGTCTAAATATTCCACCTGTTCATCAGCAATCAATGGTAAGTGCACCTGCTGACTCAAATCCTGGAGCACTTGCCGGGCAGTTGTGTCCAGGGTTAAATTAATCCCCAGATAAGCCGCCGTGGCCTGGTGACCAAGCCACTGGAGAAAGGCAGTAATTTCTGGGAAGCCTTGTGCTTGTAAAATTGACGGGGTCGGCCGCACAACAACCGCATAATGATCGAGATGATCCTGTAAATCCTGTTTTGACAAATCCGCGCCGGTGGTCATCCGCTGGGTAGACAACTTCATCAGTTGTTCATATCCCTGCTGGTCCTTGGCAAAAACGGTAATTGCAACTTGCTGACCCGCTAATTTGCTCACCTGGATCGTTAGTTGCACTCCAATTAACGGTCGGATTCCGGCCTGACGCGCTGCATTGTAAAAATCAACGACCCCATATAAGACATCTCGATCGGTGAGCGCAATGGCTGAATACCCCCGCTCTTTGGCAGCTTGCACCAACTCTGTTGGTCGAATGGTACTTTGTAATAAACTGTACGTACTGATGGTCTCTAATGGTACGACTGCCATTCATCTCACCCCTTCTTTCAAAATCAAATTATACCAAATTTTCTGAACCCCGGTCGTCATTTCAGCGCAAGTATGCTAAAATGACAGTGTGACAAAGGGGTGAATCAAAGATGAAAAAATTAGTTGGCAGTATCATGGCAATCGTTTGGGGTGCCATTTTGGGCATGATCTTGGGCTACATTGGTGGCCAACTGGAAACCTCCACTGTGAACTTTGGTCACGCCGCCATCATCGGCGCCGTTTTTGCTGTAATCGCCGTTAACTGCGTCTACGCAATCACCACCAAAGCCAACCCGAATAACGCTCAAAAATAATTGAACCTGATTTACAAAGCGGATAGCTCATTCATAGTTGAACGAACTATCCGCTTTTTTGTTTACTTAATTTTAGGAAGCCGCGCAAAAATCACTAGGCCAACAATAAAGAGGATACTCAATGAGGCCGCGCCAATCGTAGATTTACCAGTCCATTGGGTAACGACACCAACCAGGACGGGGCCAAGAATGGCAGAAAACTTACCAAGAATATTATAAAAGCCAAAAAATTCACTGCTGGCGTTTTTAGGCACCAACCGGCCAAAGTAAGATCGACTCAGCGCCTGCACCCCACCCTGGCTCGTGCCTACCAAAATCGCGAGGATCCAAAAATCCCGTAACGTCTGTAAGCGTAACGCATACACGGCAATAAAGAGGTAAATACAAATGCCCACAATCAGAATCTTCCGTGGCGAATAGCGGTCCGCTAACCACCCATACAAAATGGAACATGGGAAAGCAATTAATTGCACCACCAGTAATACGATCATCAGCGTTGTCGTCTGCACACCAAGATCCTTACCAATTGCAGTCGCCATGGTAAAAATGGTATCAACCCCATCAATATAAAAGAAATAGGCAATTAAAAACCACGTTAATTGACGGTACTTTCTAAGGTGGAGCACCGTCTGTTTCAGGCGCCGTAAACTATCCAGCAACGAATTTTGCACGGCGGGAACACTATACCGTTGATGGCCATGACGCAAGAGCGGCCAAGCAAACAGTACCCACCAAATGGCCGCCAGCCAAAAGCTAAACTTGGCAACTCCGTAACTGGATAGCCGGCCACCAAAGCCATTGCTTAACTGGACCACTAGAAAAATAATAAACGCTAAAACGCCACCGAGGTAACCCATGCCATAACCAGTCGAAGACACCCGGTCCATCTCTTGATTAGTGGCCACATCCGTGAGAAAGCCATCGTAAAACAAATTTCCGCCAGAGTATCCAATCGCAGTACCAATGTAAACAATTAGTAACCACTGCCACGCCTTACTAGGCACGAGCGCTAATCCCAACGTTAGCAAGATCCCTAACCAAGTAAAGAGATTAAGCCACCGGCGCTTCGCATGTGGGTAGTCCGCCATGGCGCCTAGTAATGGTGCCAGCAGCGAGATAATCAGGGTTCCAAAGCCGTTCGCATAGCCCCAATAAGCAGTCGAATTGGCGGCACTGACTCCCGCCCCACTGGCCACCGCCTTAAAGTAAACTGGCAGCACCGCCGTGACCACGATGATCCCGTAACCAGAATTGGCCCAGTCGTAGAAGATCCACTGCCACTGTTGTTTCGTAAATTTCACACTGTCACCTACCTAAACACGTCTTCAATCACTTGTCCCGCAGTCGGCTCTGGATAATGGAGACCTAATATTTTAGCAAAGGTTGGTCCTTCGTCGACCAGGTGAGCCGTTTCAACCGTGGCGTTGATTTTAATTTGCGGGCCAGCAAAAATTGCCGTCGTGTAGTAATTAGCCTGTGTCGGTCCATAGCCATGGACCCCACGGTACCGGTCGTGTTCCCCGATGGATTGCGGATCAACGGGTTCCACAATCGCTGGTCGATTCACCTCATCGGTAAAATAGTAACCCGGCTGCGCTTCCACCAGGAAAGTGCACCGTGGATCGGCCCCTAACTTAATCGCTTCGGCACCGTCATAAATGCGCTGAATTCCTTCAACTCCGGCAATTACTTGCTTCACTTCCGCAGGATCGACATTTCCACGCGTATAAACGTAGGTTTCCCCATCACAGGTCTTCGCCGTGACCTGCCAATTATTGCGGTAAGTGGTCTTACCTGGCAAGCTTTGCAACCAGCCATGTTGTTCAAAGGCCATATTTAAGTGAATCATCTGGTCAACATTGATTTGATAGTGGTCCCCCAACACCACAAAATTAGTGTGCTCATAGGTTCCCGCGTCCTTGGTCGTCTGAATAATTTGGGCGACCCGTTCATCAAGACGATGCAGGGCCGCTTTGGCCTCTTCAGACCGCACTCCATTGCGGTGGCGCATACTATCCATGTCAACTAAGTGAATTAAAGTTAAGTCAGGCCGTTTATTTTTCAGCGTATCGACCGCACAAGCCGTCACAAAGTCATCCAGCCACGGTTGCTTAATCCCATGCCGTAATTTACCGTATTTTTTATTCATTTCGTACAGGAACAGTGGCGAACTTGCTTTGAGTGATACTAAGACCTGGTTGGTCCATATCCGGTTAGGAAAAATTTCCGCCAGGTTGTAATCAATCTTGCTTCCCGCTGTCACTGGCCATAAAAAGGCCGCCGTGGTCATCCCGGCTTGCTGGGCAACATCATAAAGCGGCATTGCTCTAACATCCTTACGATACCAATACCAGTCTGGCGATAACCGGCGGGGTTGGAGTTTCGTGTTATTAACGATCCCATGTACCGCAGGATATTGACCGGTAATGATCGAGGTGTGGGACGGGTAAGTTAGCGTGGGAAAAATCCCCCGCACCTTTTTGACCCACGTCCCCCGGTTGATTAGCTGGTCGAAATGAGGGACTAGCTCCCGTAACTCATTTAAATCGCGAAAGCCCATTGAATCTAAGGAAATGACCACTAATTTATTTTGTGTCATAGATGCATCTTCTTTCTGGTTGCCAACCCAAAAAGCGAGACCCACCTCATGAAAGGGGTTCTCGCTTTTTCATTCATTACTTGTGATCTTCAACGTTGAGCTTATTCATTTCAAGCAAGACGTCGATAACGCGGTCCATTGTTTGTGCAGAAACGTATTCGAACCGGCTGTGCATATTTTCACCACCAGCGAACAAGTTTGGTGTTGGTAAGCCCTTGTATGAAATGGTTGACCCATCAGTTCCACCACGGACTGGGTAAATGTCGGGTTTGATATCCAAGTCTTCCATGGCCCGTTTAGCCAGGTCAACAACTTCCATGTGATCCTTCAAAGCGTCACCCAAGTTATAGTATTGGTCATTGATGTCCACCTTGATCCGGTCTTCACCAAGTTGGGCATTAATGTCATCAGCCGCAGCTTGAAGCGCATGCTTCCGCGCTTGGAATAAGTCCTTGTCGTGATCCCGAATTAAGTATTCCATGTGGGCACTATCAACTTCCCCACTGAACTTGTACAAGTGGAAGAAGCCTTCACGACCTTCCGTCCGTTCAGCCCGATCATGGTCTGGCAGACTGTTGTGCAGGTCAATCCCTAATTGGAGGGCATTGATCATTGTGCCCTTCGCAGTCCCAGTGTGGACGTTCTTCCCGCTAATTTCGATGACGGCATGAGCAGCATTGAAAGTTTCGTATTCCAATTCACCCAGTGGGCCACCGTCAATGGTGTAGGCAAAGTCGGCACCAAATTCGTCTGGTTCAAAGTGATCCGCACCAATGCCGATTTCTTCGTCGGTTCCCAGTCCAATTTGAATCGTCCCGTGTTTGATTTCTGGGTGGTTAATCAAGTATTCGCAGAAAGTAATGACTTCAGCCACCCCAGACTTGTCGTCAGCACCGAGCAAGGTCGAACCATCGGTCGTGACTAAGGTATCACCCCTGTACTTCTTTAATGACGGAAATTCCTTTTGACTCAGAACGTAATCACCAGCGTCGTCTAATTTAATGTCGGACTTGCCATCGTAGTCTTCAACGATTTGTGGATTAACGTTTTCTGCATTGAAGTCGGCAGTATCAACGTGTGCGATCAACCCCATGGCTGGGACATCATAGTCAACATTGCTTGGCAACGTTGCTAACAAGTAGGTCTTAGCTTTGTTATAACGAACGTTGGACAAACCGATTTCCTTGAGTTCCTTTTCCAAGTCCTTTAAAAAGGCCACTTCCTTCGGATCAGAAGGAACCGTCTTGCTGTTTGGGTTGGAACGAGTTTCCACCTTCACGTACTTTAAAAACCGTAGTAACAAATGTTCATATTTTAAACTTGCCATTTTTACACCTCATCTGTTGGATTGCAATGATATTCGCTAGTTATAACACATCATACCATAAGTTTGCCTTGGACGAAATTTTTCCTGATGAAACTTAAACTACTGTTTTCAGTGGAGAAATTGATAGTCTAATCTGTAGTCCAAGACCTGCAGCATATTTATTTAAAGTAGCTAAAGTCGGGGTTGAATCCAAATTTTCAATTTTTGCTAACTGTGGCTGAGTCATTCCAATTCTTTTTGCGAAGTCCGTTTGACTAATCCCCTGCTTTATCCGTTGAGTTTCAAGAAAAGACAGTGTATCAACAAGTGACAATTCCTCTTTTGAGACTGCGGTTTGATTTTTATCGATATCTCCCCCATGTCTTCATCATTGACCATTCCTTTCGTACCAATCGTCAAGCATTTCCAATCACCATAGAAAATCCTTTCTGGCATTGGTCTTAATTCCTAAAGTTGGTATTTATAACCCTTAGTCTTCTTTGCTTGTGGTGTATGCAACATCGGTCCTAGAGACCTTAACATATTCATATGTTTTCTCTTCTTAGATTAGAAATTACTGATAAAAAAGGTGCTAGTAGTCAATCCGGTACTCTTTCACACGATTTTTTATTTATTTCTTTGTAACAAACTGGAATGGTTCAGTATTAACTGCCGTTTCCAAAATTTCAACCGACCAGTCATGTTGTTGTTTCCATTGGTTCAGTAATTGGCTCAGTCCATGAATGGCAACACTTTCGATATGGTGACCGGCGTCGACGACGGCCAGCCCGGCGGCCTTCATATCATGGGCCGTGTGATAGCTCACGTCACCCGTGACGTACGCATCCGCCTTCTTATCCACTGCTGCCTGATAAAAGCTCCCACCGGAACCGCCGAGGACGGCGACCCGCCGAATTGTCTTGTGATGAGCTGGATCAACAATTAGGCGTTCACCAGGAATCTGGAAGACTTGTAAACAATACTGGGCAAACTTGTCCACCGTCATTGCCCGAGGCAATTGACCAATCCGGCCCATTCCCCGAGGAATCCCAGTTTTCGGATCCAAGTCATGGTCGACCAAGGGAACCGTATTGGATAATTGCAATTGGTTAGCTAACCAATCGTTCATTCCCCCATTAACTGTATCCAAATTAGTATGCGCCGCATAGACCGTGATGCCATGTGCCAAAATTTTGGCATACATCGCATTTTGCGGATTCCGCAGATCAAGGTCCCTGGCCGGCTTAAACATTACCGGATGGTGGGCAAAGATGAAATCAACGTCCTTTTCGATCGCTTCATCCACTGTCTCTGGACGAACGTCGAGCGTCGTCATCAACCGCTTCACTGGACGGTCTGGATCACCAATTTGCAAGCCAACGTGATCCCACGACTCCGCCAAATCGGGGTCACAAAATTTTTCAAAACGATTAATGATGTCCGTTCCCGTAGTCATTTTCTAAAACCTCCTGAATCAGCGCGATCTTGTGTTGCATAGCCGCCAAGCGTTCTGCTGGCGTATTCGTGGCCTTTTGCATTTGCTGAACGGCATACTGACACCGTTGCAGTTCTCCTTGCCACTTTTCCTGAAAGGTCGCTGATGGCTTTTCAAGTAAAAATGGCCCAAACAATAATTCTTTTTCACTGTACCGGACTGGACAAGTGGTCGGTTCGGCAACAATGATTTCGTAAATGTGGCCATCCTCGGCCAACATTTGCTCCGCCTGAATTTGGTACTGGTGGTTCATCAACCATTCCCGAACCCGGTTTTCACCAACATTGGGTTGGAGAACCAGGCGCTTCACGCCGCGTAAATGATCCTGACCCGCTTCTAAAATTTTGGCAATCAAGGACCCACCCATGCCAGCAATCGTAATTGTATCAATCGCATCTTCATCATGAATCGCCGCTAAACCGTCTGCTAACCGCGGGATTAAGGAATCCTGAAGATTCAGCTTCGCAATTTCCTTTTTTTCATTTTCGTAAGGTCCCTTGACGACCTCACCAGCCACCGCAAAGTCAATTTGACCATTGATCAACAATGCTGCGGGCAGGTAGGCGTGATCCGAACCAATGTCCGCTAGACGAGCGCCCTTGGGTACGAAGGCCGCCACTGCCGCGAGCCGGTCCGAAAGATGTTGTGCATCCATCTTGATTTCCCCTTCTCTAAATTAATTCACTATTCCCATTGTAGGGGATGATACCAAAAAAAGCACGGAGATAATCCGTGCTTTGGTGAATTAGTCTAAGTTATCGAGGTAGTTTTCGATCCGGTCCATGGCCTTTTGTAACTTTTCATCAGAAGCAGCGTAAGAAATCCGGATGTAACCTTCACCACCGGCACCAAAGGCACTACCAGGGATCACCCCAACCTTCGCCTTCTTGGCCAAGTCAAGGGCAAAGTTAAAGTCATCATCACCGAATTGGGCTGGGATCTTAGCAAAGACGTAAAAGGCACCTTCTGGCGTTGCAATATTAAAGCCCATCTTTTGCATCCGGTCAACAACGAAGTCACGACGCTTCTTGTATTCTTCGCGGAAGGCGTCAGGATCCTTACGACCGTTGTTCAAGGCTTCAATTGCCGCGTCTTGAGCGATGTCATTGACACAGGTAACGAAGAAACCGTGCATCTTGTAGATCTGAGTGATCAATGGGGCCGGTGCCGCAATGTAACCAAGCCGCCAACCAGTCATTGCGTGGGACTTGGATAAGCCAGAAACAATCAGGGTTTGTTCAGGGTAAATCGTTGCCAAGGAGAAGTGTTCTTGGTCGTAAGTCAATTCGCTGTACATTTCGTCCGCCACGATCAAAATATTATTATCATGAAGGATCTTACCGAGCTTCCGAAGTAAATCCTCAGAGTAAGCCCGGCCAGTTGGGTTACATGGGTAGTTCAAGAGGATCATCTTGATATCACCATGCTTATCAATTTCGCTTTGGAGGCGTTCTGGAGTCAGGACAAAGCCATCGTCAGAAGTATCGACTTGAATACATTCAGCACCCGTCAAAGTGATGATTGGGAAGTATAGGGAGAAGACTGGCGTTGGGACCAACACCTTGTCACCAGGATTGAGCAAACTGAACGTGATCGCCGTCAAAGCTTCAGTCCCCCCGTTAGTGATCAGAATTTCGTCTTCCGGGTTGTAGTTAACGCCACGGGTATCCTTGAGATAGCTGGCAACCGCCTTCCGTAATTCTAGCTTACCGGCAGCGGGACCATAGTGGGAGTCATTGTTCTTGATTCCTTGAATCGCCGCTTCCTTAACGTGTTCTGGAACGTTAAAGTCCGGTTCCCCCAAAGTTAACTTTACCAAATCCGGAATTGACGAAATTTGCATATCAAAGTCCCGAATTGCGGACGGGCGAATTTCCTTGACGTCCTTGTTTACATAATTTTCCATTCCCTTTGCAAGTTCTGGCATAATCCATCATCCTTCCCGATATCACTACAAAATGTTTTCCAAACCAACTACTAATTCGTCGAGACTGGCGACCTTTTGTAAAGCCACTTTGACCCCACTCATAAAGGAGCTGCGGTCAAAGGAATCTTGACGGATTGTCAAAGCTTCACCCTTACCCCCAAAGAGGACTTGTTCGTGGGCCACGTATCCAGGCAGGCGAACAGAGTGAATCTTGATTCCCTGGTAGTCACCACCGCGGACATTATCCAAGGTTTCTAGTGTGTCCGGTGCAGTTTGATGGGGTTCTCGATTTTCCGCAATTAATTTAGCGGTACTCAGGGCTGTCCCAGATGGCGCGTCCTTCTTGTCTTCGTGGTGCATTTCAATAATTTCCACGTCTGGGAAATATTCGGCCGCTTCCTTAGCAAATTTCATCAACAAAACCGCTGACATCCCAAAGTTGGGAGCGATGAGGCCCCCCAGGCCCTTATCCTTTGCTAATTGTTTCAACTCTGCTTCCTGATCATCCGTCAAACCAGTGGTGCCGACAACTGGCCGGAAACCGTTGTTTAATGCGAACTTGACGTCAGGAAAGACTGCCGCAGGCGCGGTAAAGTCCAACCAGATATCAGCCACGCCTGGTTCGACCTGATCCAGTGAACTGTACAGTTTCGTATCATCAGTGACGTTAAGCTTAGCTTGATCACCATCTTGGATCCCTAAACCTAAACCGGCAGCAACGGTAAAACCGTCGAGGTCATTAATCATCTTGGTAGCGTATTGCCCCATTGCGCCACTAATTCCAGCAACTAATACTTTTTGCATTTTATTCAGCCCCCAAATCTAATGGTAAGTCATGGTTCAAAGCGTCTTTTGGCAAGTCCAGAGCAACTGCCAATTGGGCCTTTTCATCATCATTCAAGGTCATAATTGGCAACCGGCAGCCACCGACAGCGAACCCCTGTGCATTCAATACCGCCTTGACTGGTGATGGTGATGGGAACATGAAGAGGGCTGCCATCTTTGGTGTCAACCAGCGTTGCAACTTGGCAGCAGTTTGGTAATCACCATCGTAAAGGGCGTCATACATGGCCCGCATTTGTGGGGTATAGCTATGGGAAGCAACGGAAATGACCCCGTTAGCGCCGAGCACGCGAGCAGTCAACGCTTGGGCATCTTCACCGGAGAAGACCGCAAAATCATCATCCTTGTGGTCAATGATGTATTCCATTTCTTCAAGAGAAGCACATTGCTTAACGGCCGCAATGTTGTCGTGGTGGGACAATTCACAAATCGTTTCTTGTAACATCTTGGAACCCGTCCGGCCCGGAATGTTGTACATCACAATTGGAATGTTGACATTGTTGGCAACCGTCGTGAAGTGGGCCTTCATCCCACGTTGGTTTGGCTTATTGTACGGTGGAACAACCACCAAAGCATAATCAATACCCGGAATTTTAGCGACTTCGTTGGTAAAAGCAATTGTTTCGACGGTGTTATTGCTCCCGGTCCCAGCGATCACTGGAACCCGGCCATCGACAATTTGACCGAATTTAGTATACAGTTCGATCTTTTCATCATGGGTGAGTTCTGGAGTTTCACCAGTGGTTCCCCCAATCACAAAGCCATTGCTGCCCTTACTAATTAAATAGTTCGTCAGCTTTTCCAGAGCTGCATAATCAATTTCGTTTTGATCATTAAATGGTGTGATAATCGCGGTTAATAAGTCCGCATCTGCTAACTTCATGCTTGTTCCTCCTCAGCATTCATTCGAAATTCCAAAAATCCGGTAATTGCATCAACACCCCGCTGGATGGCAGCTTCGTTTGGGGTAAGCGTCGCCGAGTGCAGTTGTGAATCGTCTTCGACCCCTAACCAGAACATCGTTCCCGGGAACTTAGCTAATAAGTAGCCAAAGTCTTCCCCGGTCATCGCCGGCTTGGTTTCAATAAAGTTGACGTCCGGTGCCGTTGCCATGTAATTAATGAAGCGTTTGGTCAATGCCGGATTATTTTCAACCGGCCAGTAGCCACCCTGATTAAGGCCTAAGGTTACTTTAACACCAAAGCTGGCCTCAATCCCGTGGCAAATATCTTTCAGGCGTTGGTCAATCAACAGAATCATATCCTGAGTCAGGCCCCGGATGGTACCTTCAATCCGCGCATGACCAGCAATCACGTTCCGGATCGTGCCAGCTTCAATCTTTCCGAGGGTAATGACCCCACTGTCAATCGGGTCAATACTCCGGGAAATGATCGTTTGCACCTGCATGATCAGACTTGCCGCCGCCACGACTGCATCATTGGCGTCCTGTGGAAAGGCCGCGTGGCCCCCCTTGCCTTCGATATCGATGTTGACTTCGGTCGTTCCCGCAAAGAGGGTCCCCATCCGGCAGCCAATCGCGCCGGCAGGTAATTCGGGATTGTCATGGAGACCGTAAAACTCATCCGGTTTCCATTGTCCTTGGAAGAGACCCAGTTCATAAGCCCGCTTTCCACCGGCCTCACTTTCCTCGGCTGGTTGGAAGAAGAAGAGAAGGTTATCCTTTGGTTGATATTCGCTAAAGTAACTCAAAACCCCGAGGGCCACGGTCATGTGAATATCGTGACCACAAGCGTGCATTACTCCAGAATGGGTGGACTTATATGGCAAACCCGTTTGTTCTTCTACCGGTAAAGCATCAATATCGGTCCGGTAACCAATCGTCCGTACTGGCGCGGAACCCTGAACGAGCACCATGATCGCAGTCGGTAATTCTGGAAATTCCTTGACTTCCAGGTGATCCTGGTTCATCTTGCCAATCACGTCCATTAAGTAAGCGTGGGTTTCCGTTTCCTGTAATGCCAGTTCTGGAATTTGGTGAAGGTGCCGGCGAATTTGAATTAACTGTTCTTCATTTAATACTGTCATAATTAAAGCTTTCTTAAATCGTCTTCCAAACCGGTCTTGCTGTCAGTTTGTTCATCAACTTTCTTGACGAACTTGGCTGGGACTCCGGCAACCACCGTGTGTGGTTCAACGTCGTGGGTCACAACAGCTCCAGCAGCGACCACAGCCCCTTCACCAATGTGGACCCCTTCCAGAACCACGGCGTTGGCGCCAATTAAAACATTGTCATCAACCCGGACTGGTTCAGCAGAAGCGGGTTCGATCACCCCGGCCAAGACTGTCCCGGCACCGATGTGACAATGCTTACCAACGATGGCCCGACCACCAAGGATCGTTCCCATGTCGATCATCGTGCCTTCACCAATTTCAGCCCCAATGTTGATGGTAGCACCCATCATCACAACGGCATTGTCACCAATCACCACTTGGTCACGAATGGTGGCACCAGGTTCGATCCGGGCATTAATGTTCTTCAAATCGAGCAATGGCACAGCTGAATTCCGGGCATCATTTTCCACATGCATGCCGTCAAAGTCGGCCTTGTGCGCATCTAAAAATGGCTTCAGGACTTCCCAGTCACCAAAAACAGTCGCCGTCTTTTCTTCGACGTACGGGTCAGTGCCTTCAGGGAATTGCAAGTTACTTAAATTGTCCCCCCGTAAATAAACCTTAACTGGCGTCTTCTTTGGAGCGTTACCAATGTAGTTAATAATGCTTTGTGCGTCTAATTGTGCCATTTTCATACCTCTTTCTGTTAATCTTGTTGATAATCTAAGTCTAAGTACGTCAAGTCAGCATAACTTTCCCGTTTGATTACCAAATGGGCCTGCCCATTTTCCGCAAAGACAACTGCTGGCCGTGGGTTCCGGTTATAATTAGAAGCCATTGCATAACCATACGCCCCGGTATCTAACATCACCAGAATATCGCCCGGTTGTGTTCGTGGTAAGGGTTGGTGATCACTGAGGATATCCCCAGACTCACAGTATTTACCAGCCAACCGTACATTTTCCACGATTGGCGCTTGCGGATCTTTAGCAAGGACCGTTTCGTACTTGGCATCATACAATGCGGGACGGATATTATCACCCATCCCACCGTCGACACTCACGTACGGCAGTAATCCCGGAATATTCTTCCTTGAACCTATAGTATATAACGTATAACCTGCCGGGCCAACTATTGAACGGCCAGGTTCGATCCAGATTGCCGGCATCTCAAGCTTTTGCTCATGAATGGATTTTTTAACCATGTCGACGATCGCCCGGACAAAGTCCTCAGGGTGAATTGGGTGGTCTTCAGAAGAATATTTAATTCCAAAACCACCACCGACGTTCAAGATGTGGGTAGTAAAGTCGTATTGGCGTTGCCAATCAGCAGCCACCTGAACGAGCTTTTTAGCCACCCCTTCAAAGCCTTGTACATCAAAAATTTGTGAACCAATGTGGGCGTGAATCCCGGTAACGTGAATTGCCGGAATTGCCAACAACTGTTTAAGAGCTTCATCCGCTTGTCCAGAATCAAGGTCGAAACCAAATTTACTATCGACCTGACCAGTCGCAATATATGAATTCGTATGCGCCGCAATTCCCGGTGTAATTCGAATCTGCACGTCTACGTGACTGGCTGGGTGATCGTTCAACACTTGCTTCAGCAAGTCAATTTCGTGAAAGTTATCCACGATAATCGTGCCAACACCAGCTTCGACAGCCATTTCTAATTCCGCTAATGACTTATTATTACCATGAAAGCTCACTCGGGCCATCGGGAAGCCAGCTTTTTGTGCCGTGGCCAGTTCACCACCCGAAACCACATCGATATGCGCGTGTTCTTGATTCATCACCTGGTAAATTGCAACCGATGAAAAAGCCTTGCTAGCGTAACTGACTTCATATTGAACCTGTTCTTCTTGAAAGACATCACGAAATCGCTGAATCTGTTGGCGAATCTGTGCCACATCGTAAACGATCAACGGCGTTCCAAATTGCTGAGCTAATTCTAGGGTGTCAACCCCACCAATTTGTAGATGTCCGGCAGCGTTCAAATCTGAAGCCTTAATTTGGTCATTCATTCTCTTTCACCCAACTCTCCTCACATTTTTAAAGAGAAAAAATCCCGGTGCACAATGCGCGTACCGGGATTCGTCACTCATATTTATCCGATAGTCGATAGCGCACCGCAAGCTGATATTGTCTTGCGACAGTCCGTGATTTATTTAACCACGCCCCAGCTCAGTGATTCAGAACCATCGTCACCGCTTCGGCAACCGCCCCTTTCACGATGAATCATTGCTTGGTTCAAGCTCCTCATCACTACTAATGTAAGTTGCTCCTCTTCGATTTGTTTATACTATACGTCCTTGGGCGATCAACGTCAATAGCTTTCTCATCATTTTCACATTTTTTCGCATTTGTCCAACAAATCCAATTTCGTAGAGTTTGCAAGCTCTGACATAAATGGTAAAATTCTAGATAATAAACTTTAAATTAAAAAGAGGTTGTCAAATGAAAGTTGTAAAATTTGGTGGCAGTTCCCTCGCCAATGGGGACGCCTTTGAACAAGCCATTCAAATCATTAATGCCGAACCTGACCGCCAAGTAGTGGTAACTTCCGCTCCCGGCAAACGATTTCAAGACGACATCAAAGTGACCGACCTATTAATCAACTATGCGAATGCCGTCATTAAAAAGGCCGACTATAGTGCCGTGCAAAACGAAATTTTCTCCCGCTATGAAGAAATTGGGGCCCACTTTGGGGTGGCGAAGGCAGCGCTCTCCACAATTCATCAAATTATCGTGGAGCTGCCAAGTCGGGATTATCCCAACGATGACTACCTGATGGCCGCTTTTAAGGCACATGGTGAACGCCTCAACGCCCGTTTGATGGCCGCCGTCCTCCAAAAATTAGGTGTTAATGCCCGCTTTGTCGATCCCAAGGACGCTGGCATTATCGTTGATGGTGAACCAAATAACGCCATTGTCGATCCACAAACCTACGTTAACCTGAGTCATATCAAGTATTCAAATGACGAGAAGTTAATCTTTCCGGGATTCTTTGGCTTCACCATTGATGGGAACATTGCTACTTTCTCCCGAGGCGGTTCCGATATTACGGGAGCAATCTTGGCGCGGGGCTTCGATGCTGATTTATACGAAAACTTCACGGACGTTGACGCAATTTTCTCTGCCAACCCCGCCATTGTGAAGGACCCTCAACCAATCCGGCGGATGACCTACCGGGAAATGCGGGAACTGTCCTACGCCGGTTTCTCCGTTTTCCACGATGAAGCGTTGATCCCGGCAATTCAGGGTAACATTGTGGTTAACGTTAAAAACACCCACGCGCCAGAAAAGCCCGGCACCTTAATTGTACCAAACCAAGGCTTCAAACCAGAACAGATTGTCACTGGGATCGCCGGTGGCAAGCACTATGCGGCTCTTTATCTGCACAAGTACTTGCTAAATCGTGAAGCCGGGTTTACACTAAAGATTCTCGAAATTCTGAATAAGTATGGCGTACCATATGAACACATGCCATCCGGAATTGATGACATCACGATCATCTTTGACCGGAAACTGATCTCAGACGACATGGTGCAAACTATTTGCGACGAAGTCAAGGCCACCGTTAACCCGGATAGTCTGGAATGGATCGACGATTATGCCGTCATCATGGTAGTCGGCGAAGGCATGTTTAATAAGGTCGGCGTGGCTGCCGGGATCTTCGATGAATTAGCAGCCCACAACATTCGAATTTCAATGATCAACCAGGGAGCGTCCCGGATCTCCATCATGATTGGGACCTATAAGAAAGACGCTGATGACGCCATCCGCGCCATCTACCAGCACTTCTTCCCTAATAAATAAACAGGAGGCGGTCATATGGCCCAATTATTAAAGGTTCATGGTTCACAAAACCAATTTTTCATTTTAGACCAAACCACACTTGACAAGCAGTTAACTGATCCTGAATTGGTCGCCCTCACCAAGCAACTAACTAATCCTGATACTGGAATGCTCAACGGAGCTGATGGCTTACTGGTGGTCAATGACTCATCACACGACGGTGTCATTGCCCAAATGCGCGTCATCAACGCTGACGGTAGTGAAGCCTCAATGTGCGGCAATGGGATCCGAACGGTCGCCCGCTACGTCGCCGAAAAGACCGGTCAAAAGGAATTCAAGATTGAAACAATGAAGGCGGACCTGCAAGTTGCTGAGCATGCCCCCTTCGCAGATGGTGTTCCTGCCTTTGCCGCAGAAATTTCGCCAGTAAAGTTCAATAAGGAAGCCCTACCTTTTGATAATCTCGGTCGTGACCGAATCATTGACGAATACGTCCCAGAATTAGCACCAAAGCTAAAGTTTACTTCTGTGGCAGTGCCAAATCCGCATTTGATCGCCTTTATGGATGAAGCAACCATTGCTGGTCCCCTGTTGGGTGAGCTTGGTCGCTACCTCAATGGCGATAATCCGTACTTTACTGATGGCGTCAACGTTAACTTTGCCAAGATCCTTGGTCACAACGAACTGTTCGTCCGCACCTTTGAACGGGGAGTTGGCTTTACCAACGCCTGCGGTACAGGAATGTCGGCAACGACCCTCGCCTTTGCGATTACTCATCCTGATCAAGCTGACTTCGATCAACCAATCACGGTTTACAACCCAGGTGGGATGGTCAAGACAATTGTTCACTTTGCTGATCACCGGTACTGGATTGAACTGATTGGTAACGCCACGGTTACCCATGAATTGGAAGTTGATGAAGGGGCTTTGCACAACGCCAACGTCACTGCTGACAACACCACCGTGACAGAAACTGGTGAACAAGCCAGCTACGAAAAGTTTGTCAACGAACTACCAAAGACCGTTGATGTCAATTTAAAGTAACCTATCACTTACAAAAGCCGTAGAAGGTTTTCCAAAGGAAACCTTCTACGGCTTTTGTTGTTAATTAATCTGTAATTCGCCACTCGAATAGAGCACCGCGTTTCCAGCTAAGCTAATCGTATCACCCTCGTCTCGACAATATAGAATGCCACCTCGGGCCGAAGCCTGGTAAGCAGCCAGTTCATTTTTGCCTAGTCGTTTTGACCAATACGGAATGATATGACAATGGCCGCTCCCACAGACTGGATCTTCAGCGACGTTTAACTTTGGCGCAAAGGACCGCGATACACAGTCGTATTGATTTCCTGCCGCCGTCACATTTTGAAGTAGTCCCGGTAATTTAGCAAGTTTTTCCTGATCTGGTTTCATATCAATCACGTCTTGAACATCATTGAAAACACATAGCAGATCACGACCTAGGTATGCTTCGCGTGGCTGCACCCCAAATACTGCTGTCATTTCATCTGTAACCGTTAATGGAGTCAGCCGGTAAGCAGGAAAAGCCA
Organism: Limosilactobacillus caecicola; assembly: GCF_943192935.1. GTDB lineage: Bacteria > Bacillota > Bacilli > Lactobacillales > Lactobacillaceae > Limosilactobacillus > Limosilactobacillus caecicola. The sequence goes on from NZ_CALPCI010000002.1 coordinate 346,350, forward strand.
TCGCATAACGATCGCCCTGTTTGGTGACCGTTAAATCACCGCTTCGGCTAGTTGTAAAAGTAATTATGTCACCCTTGGGTGGATCGTTTTGGAAAATGATAAATGCTGTTGCCAAAGTAGCATGTCCACAGAGATCAATCTCCCCACCAGGGGTGAACCAGCGTAACAAATAATGATCGGGCGTTGTTTTGATTGCAAAGGCGGTTTCGGAAAAGCGGTTTTCCATGGCAATGTTTTTCATCAATTGCTCACTGGGCCAATGTTTAACAAAGCAGACCGCCGCCGGGTTCCCCTTAAAAAGCTGATCAGTAAACGCGTCAGCGATGTACATTTTCATGGCAATTCCCCTCTCTCCTTTTTCCAACATCCTAGCATAAAAGCCGTGGCGGATCCATCTAGCATCCTCCACGGCTTAATTATTGCTAGCATTTATTCTAAGAAGTCCTTCAATTGCTTAGAACGAGATGGGTGACGAAGCTTCCGTAAGGCCTTGGCTTCGATTTGCCGAATCCGTTCCCGCGTGACTCCGAAGACCTTCCCAACTTCTTCCAGCGTCCGGGTCCGGCCATCATCAAGGCCAAACCGAAGGCGGAGGACGTTTTCTTCACGGTCAGTTAACGTATCCAGCACATTTTCTAGTTGCTTCTTCATCATTTCATAGGCCGCGTGGTCTGCAGGACTCGTTGCGTCATGATCTTCGATAAAGTCGCCCAAGTGGGAATCATCCTCTTCACCAATTGGAGTTTCCAGAGATACTGGTTCCTGAGCAATCTTGAGAATATCACGGACCTTCTTGGTTGGCATGTCCATTTCGGCCCCGATTTCTTCTGGTAGTGGTTCACGACCCAAGTCCTGGAGCAATTGCCGTTGGATCCGGATCAACTTGTTGATGGTTTCAACCATGTGAACCGGAATCCGGATTGTCCGCGCCTGGTCCGCAATTGCCCGCGTAATGGCTTGCCGAATCCACCAGGTCGCGTAGGTCGAGAACTTGAACCCTTTCCGGTAGTCGAATTTTTCGACGGCCTTCATCAGTCCCATGTTACCTTCTTGGATTAGGTCCAGGAACTGCATTCCCCGGCCAACGTACCGCTTGGCAATTGAAACCACCAGCCGTAAGTTAGCTTCTGCCAACTCTTGCTTGGCAGTTTCATCACCTTGTTCAATGCGCAATGCCAATTCCACTTCTTGGTCAGCAGTTAACAAGTTAACCCGACCAATTTCCTTCAAGTACATCCGCACAGGGTCATTAATCTTCACGCCCGTTGGTGCAGAGGTGTCACGGTCGTTAACCGCCGTTTGGGACAACTTTTCCGTGGCCTTTAATGCCCGTGGATCTGGGTCACCATTTTCGTCCACCACGCTAATACCGGCATCTTCAATATTTTGCATCAGGTTATCCAACCCATCCGCATTCAAGTCAAACGGAGCGGCAATCTGCTTGCTTAATTCATCATAATGGATGTTCTTGGCTTTTTTGTATTCACGAATCAGCTTGCCGACCGCTTGGTCGTACTTCTTTTGATCAAAGTTTTCATCGTTTGAAATTACAAGTTGTTTTTTAGCTTTTGCCATAGTTAATTTAATTCCTCCGTTTTCATTTGTTGTTGTCGTTGGTAGAGGTTTACCAGCTCAGTTGCCAGCTTGGTCGTCAGTTCCTGGTCATTCATCATTGCTGCTTCGTTCAAAGCCGCCCGCTTCGCATTAATCTGTTGTGTTAATGGCGCCTCATCCATGATAACACGAATTAGGTCATTCACCGCCTCGTCACTAACATTTTCGTTTAATGACTGAGCTTCAATTTGAGCTAGTAATTGCTTTGCTTGCGGGTCGTCCAACCGGTCAATCAAGGCCGCCGTTGAAATTTCGTCATGCTCACTCAGGCAATTGTCAATTTCCCGTTGCAGTTGCTGATAGGCTTGATCAGGAAAGGCAAAGTCATCAATTCCGCGGACCATTGTCCGGATCCCCTCATCATCGAGGTAGTATTTTAGTAACATCTGCTCCGCATTTTCCAATTTGGAAGCCAGGTGCTGGGTTGGTGCGCTTGGTTCCGCAGCCGGTTGTGGTGCCGGACGATTACACCACTGTGTACGACGAGCCGGGGAAGGGTGTGATCGCTGACGAGCTGGTTGGACAGTTGGCTGGATCGCTCCCAATTGCTTGGCCAAGCTCTGTTTGTCTAAATTAAATTGTTCAGCCAGCTTTTGAAGGTACAAATCCTGAGCTACCGGTTCTGCCACTCCAGCAATCACCCGTAAAGCTGCATTTAAGTACCCCATTAATTCATCCTGATTTTGCAAGTTCAGCCCCCGTTGTAAATAGCGGAGATGAAATTCAATGGCGTTTTCTTGCGAATGCTGAAGATAGTCCTTAAACTTGATTGCGCCATATTTTTGGACATATTCGTCCGGATCTAAGCCGCCAGGTAATTGAATAATCTTGACAGTTAGTTGAGGCGCATTGTCTTCAAACATCTGCAAAGCGCGGTTGATCGCGTTTTGTCCGGGATCATCACCGTCATAACAGACGTTAACTTGCTGAACAAGGCGTTGGATGATTCGAATCTGCTCTTCAGTCAGGTTCGTCCCCATTGAGGCAATCCCGGTTTTGACTCCCGCGTCATAAGCCGAAATGACATCCATGAACCCTTCAAAGAGGGTTAAAGAACCATTTTCCCGCGCCGCCTGTTTGGCTAAATCGAGGTTAAACAAAACCCGCCGTTTATTAAAAATCGGCGTCTCTGGACTATTCATGTATTTCGGTTCGTTAGCCGTTGCTTTGGGGGCCAGAATCCGGCCAGAAAAGGCAATCACATGACCGCTTTCGTTTTTAATCGGGTACATCACCCGTCCATGAAAACGATCATGGAGTTTCCCCTGGTGGTCTTCCGTGAACAAACCAGATTTTCGGAGTAACTGATAATCGAGCTGTTGACCAGTCGCGTATTCTAAGAGTACCTCTTCGGTATCACTTTGCTCTGGGGCAAACCCCAAAGAAAATTGCTCAATCATCTCCCGGCTCATTCCCCGTTTCGTCAGGTAATGGAGGGCCTGCTGACCAGCCTCGGTGTTTACCAAGATATGGTGATACAACCGCGCCGCCTGATCGTGCAACTTGATTAATTGCCCTTTCGGACTATTTTCGACTGACTGTTCCGCACGGTTTGTATACTGCTGGGGCAAGGAAATATTTGCCATTTCAGCAACCTGCTGGACCGCTTCCGGAAATGATAAGTTATGAAGTTGCTGCAAAAAGCCAAAGACATTGCCGCTTCGGTGACAACTGAAGCAGTAGAAAAATTGCTTTTGCTCATTGACCGCAAATGACGGGGTATCATCACGGTGGAATGGGCAGTGCCCCATCAAATTTTTTCCTTGGCGCTTTAATTGGACATCTTGACTGATGACGTCAACAATATTGACCGCATCCCGAATTTGGTCAATTAATTCGTTTGGAATTTTTGCCATCGAATGCCCCCTCACAACTCTGATAATAGTTACGAAAGGTCGCTTTCCAAAAACTGGATTGCGACCTTTCTGTTACTTAAAACCACGTAATTTAACCAAATAACATTTTAGCACAAAGCATTTAAAATGCCAATGCTTTATTTCACGATTAAGTGATCTAGATTACCAAATTCGCCAGCCATTTGCGCGATTTGGTTTAATTGAGCGAGCCGGTTGTTCTTAACCTGTTCATCCTTATCCATAATCATGTTTTCATCAAAGTATTCGGTAATAATTGGGGCCAGACTCCGTAATTGTTGGAAACGGTCGGCCATCGTCAATTCAGCAAACTGTCCCTGCAATTGATCAACCGCCTCGTGCAACTTCGTTTCGGAAGAATTTTGGAATAAGGATGGGTTGATAGTAACATCGTTTTGTTGGCCCTTTTTGGCAATCCGCAGAACCCGCGTCAAGGCTTCAACATCGTCTTTAAAGTGGTCACTGTCCTTTTGATCATCCAGAACACTAGCGGCGTCCAAGACATTCACGATATCAGTTTGCCTGGTATCAGTAACGGTATCCACGATATCATGACGAAGCTTTTCACCACTGAAGTACTGCTTGAGCCGATCCATAAAGAATGCTTGGACTTGATCTGCGTTCTTGGTGTAGTCAAATTTGGTTTCAATGCCGGCATTGTGGATTGCTTCAGCAAATTCACCTTGCATTTCCAGCAATGGCAAGTGCCAGCCTTGTTCTGCGACCATCCGCACAATTCCGTAGGCCTGCCGCCGTAATGCATATGGGTCATTGGAACCAGACGGGATCATGTCGGTAGCAAAGAAGCTCATAATGCTGTCTAGCTTGTCTGCGATCGCCAAGATCGTCCCAAGCTTAGTCGCTGGCAAATCACCATCTGCTGATACCGGCATGTAGTGTTCACGAATGGCCGTCGCCACAGCTGGTTTTTCACCAAAGAGTTTGGCATAAATTTCGCCCATGACCCCTTGTAATTCGGCAAACTCGCCGACCATTTGGGTCGTCAAATCAAATTTGTAGATTTGTGCTGCCCGGGCCAGATCCGCTAATTCGGCATCAGATAAGCCGAGCTTTTGGCCTAACATGTTAGCAATCACTGCAGTCCGTGCCATCTTGTCATACATGGAACTGATTTGGTCATGGAAGCTAACCTTCTTTAACCGTTCCACGTATTCATCAATGGTAACCTTTTGATCCTCTTGGTAGAAGAATTGGGCGTCTTCCAACCGTGGAACCAAGACCCGTTCATTTCCTTTAATCACGTTGTCTAAGAATTCGGTATTCCCGTTCCGGACGGAAATAAAGTGTGGCAACAATTTACCGTCATGGTCCCGAACACAGAAGAAACGTTGGTTGTCCTTCATTGAGGTGATCAGAACCGCTTCTGGTAGCGCGAGGTACTTTTCGTCAAAGGAACCCGCAAAGGCGGTTGGCCATTCCACCAGGTTGTTAACCTCTTCTAAGAGATCGGCGTCCCAGTCCACTTGCCAATTGTGTGCTTCGACAATTTTGTTGATCTGGTCCTGAATCAATTGCTTCCGCTTGGCTTGGTCAGCGATCACAAAATCATCATGCAAAGTGGCTTCATAATCATCCGCAGTGGCGATTTCAACTGGGTGTCCCAGAAAACGATGGCCTTCGGTTTGCCGACCGGCCTCGACATCTAAGATCTTAAATGACACCACTTCATCGTCCAACAAGGATACTAACCAGCGAATGGGCCGAATAAATTGCAGGTTATTGTAGCCCCACTTCATTAAAGTTGGGAACGTCATCGACGTAATTACCTCAGGCAAGCCTTGCAACACTTCTGCAACCGCCTTCCCAGCGATGTGCTTTTCAACAAAGACGTATTCGGTTCCCTTAACATCTTTGAATTCAATGTCGTCCACCGTTGCTCCCTGACCACGGGTAAAGCCAATCGCTGCCTTGGTCCAGTTACCATCTTCATCTTGAGCAATTTTTTTGGCCGGTCCCTTCACGGTTTCGTCAATGTCCGGTTGTTGATCACTCAAGCCATGAATCAACAGGGCTAACCGACGTGGTGTCGCAAATTCTTGGATACTTTCAAAATCAATTCGTTGGTCTTTAAGATACTTGGCCACCCGTTGGTGAAGTTGTTTAATGCTAGGTGTGACCACGTGCGCAGGCATTTCTTCAACGCCGACTTCTAGTAAGTATGAATGAGCCATCCTACTTGTCCCCCTTTTGTACTTTCTTGGCCTTTTTAGCGGCTTGCTTAGCTGCCCGTTCCTTCGCCTTTTCTGCCTTCTTCGTGTATTCAGCAACCGTTTGTTGACGGAGCTTTTCATCATGAATCAATGGGAAACCAAGCTTGCGCCGTTCTTCGACAAAGGCCTTAGCAATCGATTTCGCCATAATCCGAATCCGGTGTAAATAACCGGCCCGTTCCGTAACGGAAACTGCACCCCGGGCATCCAAAAGATTAAAGGTATGGCTACACTTCAGCACATAATCGTAGGCCGGGTGAACCAAGCCGAGTTTGATCAATCGCTTCGCTTCACTTTCGTAATCGTTAAAAGCCTTTAGCAACATTTCTTGGTTGCTTTCTTCAAAGGAGTACTTCGAGTGTTCGTATTCTGGTTCTTTGAAAATGTCGCCGTACAAAACGCCGTCCGCCCATTCCAAATCATAAACGGAATCAACATTTTGAATGTATTCAGCTAACCGTTCCAGTCCATAAGTGACTTCGGCAGCGACCGGATTCATCGTCAATTCACCAACAACTTGGAAGTAAGTAAATTGGGTAACTTCCATTCCGTCGAGCCAAACTTCCCAACCGACACCGGCACACCCCATGGATGGGTTTTCCCAATTATCTTCCACAAACCGGATATCATGCTCGAGGGGTTCAATCCCTAGTTGTTTTAAACTGCCTAAGTATAATTCTTGAATGTTATCCGGCGATGGCTTCATTAAAACTTGGAATTGGTGGTGTTGGTACAACCGGTTGGGGTTTTCACCATACCGGCCGTCCGCTGGCCGCCGCGATGGTTCAACATAGGCTACATTCCAAGGTTCTGGACCAATCGCCCGCAAGAAGGTGTAGGGACTCATCGTTCCGGCACCTTTTTCATTATCGTAGGCCTGCATTAACATGCATCCCTGGTCTGTCCAATATTTTTCAAGAGTAAAGATAATCTCTTGAACCGTTAATTTCTTTGTCATCTGACATCCACCTTTCACTAAAAAAGCCCTGCAATGGCATCACTACCATTACAGGGACGAATAAATCGCGGTTCCACCCTGCTTTTTCGTATCACTACGAAACAGCTTAATTCAGCATGACTGTTGGGGCGCCACTACACAGGTAAGTTGGTGGAGCTCACACTCTTCTCCACTCGCTGGGCAACGTAACCCGCTAGTTTCCCCGTCATCGTCAAAGATTCATTTAATTTTTATACTGTTTAATAATACAACCCTGGGACGAAAAGTCAATTTGATTCGCCAAAAATTTTATTTTTCTGGACCATTTTTGAGGGCCTGATCCCATTCAGCCATCTGGTCAATGAACCGTTTGCTTTTCAGTCGCAAACCGACCTGATCACCATAGATTTTATCGAGGGCCCAACGAAGGTTACGCTTCACCAGCGGGGCGACCTGAATTTGATTAACCTGTTGCAAGTTAAGGGTCGCAAAAAAACGCAAGTAGTTCACCGTTTTCGCATCTAAATGAAGTCGATGAGGATCCTGGTCCCAATGATTGACACACAGCAAACCACCATATGCTTCGGAATAGTCCATCAATTTGGTATTTTCACCGCAAATCACACAATGCCGCCACTCTGGCATGACCCCAAATCTGATTAACAGTTGGACTTCCAACACATTGACCACAATTTGGGGGTCCTGACCGTCATCAATAAGCTGCAAGGCCGCCATGACCTGATCGAACCAGGCCCCAATGGCATGCCCATCATCAAATGCCCGGTCCACCAATTCCAGCAGATAGGTAGCGTACGCGTTGGCATCAATATCATCGCCAAGGTGGCGAAACTGGTGAGTTTCCTGAGCTGTGACGATGTAATTTAGTTTATCCGGGGATAGCCAGCCGACATAACGACCATGGGTAAACGGTAAAATATCCGCCGCTAGTTTGAAGTTTTTGCGCCGGGCACCCAGCACCAAAAACATGGCCGGACCAATTTTATCAGTGAGGATCTTAACGAGTTGATCCCGTTCGCGATAATTACGGACGTTCATAATGATCCCTTCAAACGGCTCATTTGTCCGTGCCATGCGCCCACCTCCTTAATAAAATGACGGCTGAGTACCACCCAGCCGTTCACTCCTTAATAGTCCTTATTGCGGTAACCGTAATCCTTAAGCATGGCCGATTTATCACGCCAACCAGGAACAACCTTGACCCACAATTGCAAGTAAACATGGTCGCCCAGCAGGTGTTCGATATCCTGACGGGCCATTTGGCCGATCTTTTTGAGCATTTGCCCCTTTTTGCCAATGATGATTCCCTTTTGCCCAGGCCGCTCCACAATAATGTTGGCACTGATATGGACCGTTTCGTTATCTTCCCGCTTAATCGAAGTGACATCAATTGCCACTGAATGCGGTACTTCTTCCCGCGTCAGTTGGAAGACCTTTTCCCGAATCATTTCAGCAATTACAAAACGTTCTGGGTGGTCGGAAATTTGATCAGCCGGGTAATATTGTGGACCAACTGGTAATTCCTTGACAAGTTCGTCCATCAAAGCATTAACGTTGTTACCTTCCAAGGCCGAAACTGGAATGACATCTTTAAACGGCAGGGCATCCTTGTATTGAGCAACAATGTCCGGTAATTCATTCGGATGAACCTTATCAATTTTATTGATAACCAGGTAAATTGGTTTTTGGACGTCTTTGAGATGGTTAATAATGTAATCATCGCCCGGGCCCCGTTTTTCGTCCGCGGCCACGACAAAGAGGACCGCGTCAATCTCTGCCAGGGCAGACATCGTCGACCGTTCCATGAAGTCGCCTAACTTGGTCTTCGGTTTGTGCACTCCTGGGGTATCAATAAAAACGATTTGAGCATCATCAGTGGTGTAAATTCCTTGGATCTTATTCCGCGTTGTTTGGGCCACGTTACTCATAATGGCAACCTTTTGACCAACGATGTAATTCAATAGTGTTGATTTACCAACATTTGGGCGCCCAATCAGGGCCACAAAACCCGAATGAAATTCTTGATTTTCCAAATTATTATCCTCCTAATACTGCGATTAACCGTGGTCCGAAAATAATCAACCCCACGATCACCGCAAAAATGGCCGCAATCATGACGGTGCCGGCTGAAACGTCCTTAATTTTTTTGACATTAATGTTAAACTGATGGCCAACGATCAGGTCGCAAAAGGACTCCACCACGGTATTCATAAATTCAGCAGAAAAAACCGTAAAAATGGCCAGGAATAACCAGAGCCATTCCCACGGCAAAAGCTTCAGCCACAGGCCGAGAATTATGACAATAATACTCGCCGCAATGTGGTAACGCATGTTGCGCTCGCGAGACACCACCAGCCAAATGCCACTAACAGAATGGCGCATTGCCTGCAGTAAGCGGTGGTTTTTAGTTGTCTGTCTATCTTGTGAGTCCATAGGCATCTAAAATTTTCTCCTGTAAACTAAACATTTCTTTTTCATCAGCCGGTTGTTCATGATCATAACCGTTCAGGTGCAAAAAGCCGTGCACCACTAAAAAGCCCAGTTCACGATCTGCGGAATGGCCTAAGAAAAGCGCCTGCTCCTTCACCTTATCAATTGAAATAAAGAGGTCGCCCAAATCCTTCGGAATCATGGCTGCCATCTCCGGATCCATTACAATGTCTTCATCATCGTCATTGATTGCAAAGGAAATCACGTCCGTAGCGCGATCAACCCCCCGGTATTGGGCATTGATTTTTTTGATTTCGGGGTTACGAACAAAGGTTAACGACACTTCATCACTGTCCTTCAGTGACAACTCCTCAGCCGCAAACTGAATCAAATCCGTGGCTAACTGCCGTTGATGGTCAGTCAGCACCCCATCAGTATGGTCATACAATTCAAGATCCATTACTTTTTCTCCTGGTCAGCGTGTTCTTCATAGGCGGTAATAATCTTCGCAACGACTGGGTGACGAACGACATCCGCGGCCCCAAAGTGCACGAACTCAATGGATGAAACCCCAGCTAAGATCTTTTGCGCACTGATCAAGCCACTTCGTGAACCATGCGGCAGGTCAATTTGGGAGACATCGCCGTTAACGACCATTTTGGAACCAAAACCGAGCCGGGTCAGGAACATTTTCATTTGTGCATTCGTGGTATTTTGTGCTTCGTCGAGAATCACAAAAGCATTATCAAGGGTCCGTCCCCGCATGTAGGCTAATGGGGCAATTTCAATAACGTCCCGTTCCATCAACCGTTCTGTATGGTCAGCGCCAAAAATATTGTTCAAGGCATCATAAATTGGGCGCAAGTAAGGGTCAACCTTTTCCTTAAGGTCGCCAGGTAAGAACCCGAGACTTTCCCCGGCTTCCACCGCTGGACGAGTTAAAACGATCCGTTCAACCTCGCCCCGTTTCAATGCAGCCACGGCCATTGCAACGGCAAGGTAGGTTTTCCCCGTCCCAGCAGGTCCAATGCCGAAGGTAATGTCATTATCCTTCATGGCATGAACATATTGACGTTGGCCAAAGGTTTTGACCCGAATTGGCCGTCCTCGGCGGTCATTAATGATTTTTTCACTGTATAAATCACCAAAATATTGAAGCGTTCCCCGGTGAGCCATTTTCATTGCACTCACAATATCAGCGCTACTGATCATGATTCCCTGAGTAATCAGGTTAACCAACTCTTGTAACACATCGATTGTCAAGTGAACGGCCTCTTGTTCACCAGAAATCTTCAGTTCATTACCAAAGGGGTTAACCGTGACGTTCATTCCTTCTTCAATTAAGGAAACGTACTTATCCTGAGTTCCTAATAACCCCACTTCGACTTGTGGGTCATCAATTTGAAAACTCATGGTCATTTCTTTTGCATCAGCTGCCAAAAACATTGCTCCTTTACTGTTTTTTGTTATTATATCATAGTTTGAGCGTCCTACGAATCAGGAACGTTGTCCCAACTAATGAAGGCCCAGAATGGTTTGCAAACAACCATCTGGGCCCTCATCATTTTTTCGCAATCTATGCGACAAGTCACTGTAAATTGCATTACTTGCTTTGCAGAACCTTTTTAACTGTAGCGTTAACCACTTGGCCATCAGCCTTGCCCTTGACCTTTGGCATAATGGCACCCATGACCTTACCAAAGTCCTTCATGCTGGTGGCGCCAACTTGGTCAATCGTTTCTTCGACCACCTTTTGAATCTCATCAGCACTCATTTGTTCAGGCATGTACTTAGCCACCACGGCCATTTCCTTCTTGGTGGCATCGACGAGGTCCTGACGACCACCCTTTTCAAATTCAGCGAGGGAGTCCTTCCGTTGCTTGTATTCCTTGGCCATCAAGGCATTTTCTTCATCTGGCGTCAAGTCATGACCCAAATTGATTTGTTCGTTTTGAACCGACGCCTTTAACATCCGCACAACGCTCAAGGTGTCCTTATCCTTAGCCTTCATTGCACTAATCATGTCTTTTTTCAAATCATCTAATAGACTCATAATGATAACCTCCCTGAAGAAAAAGCTCCCGTCAACATGACTGGGAGCTTTGCATCATTTTAGTGACGACGCTTATTCTTACGCTTACGTGCCGCTTCAGATTTTAACTTACGCCGTACGCTTGGCTTTTCATAGAACTCACGCTTACGGTATTCTTGAAGAGTTCCGTTCCGTGAAACCGTACGCTTAAAGCGCCGAAGAGCATCATCTAAAGATTCATTCTTACGAACGATTGTCTTTGACATATTAAATTCCCTCCCTCCGAGCTTAAAATCGTACTGTGTTTCGACTAATTAATTACTGTCTTTACACTACGCAACTAATTATAGACAACCCTTGTTTCATCGTCAACATAAAAGTGCGCTTTTTTTAATTATTTTTATCTGCTTCGTCATCCTTGACAGCAATGTGTAATTCATCCAGCTGTTCCTGGTCAACCGTTCCTGGAGCAGCGGTCATTGGTTCGACTCCCTTGGAGTTCTTCGGGAATGGAATGACGTCACGAATGTTGTCCGCTCCCGCTAATAACATGACCCACCGGTCAAAGCCAAAGGCAAGTCCACCTTCAGGCGGCATCCCATTTTCCAACCCCTTAATGAGGAAGTTAAAACGTGCCCGGGCTTCTTCCTTAGTGTAACCAAGGGCCTTAAAGACCTTTTCTTGAACCTTTGGATCGTGGATCCGGATTGAGCCCCCACCAATTTCGTTCCCGTTCAGGATAATATCATAGCTTTGAGCGTGAGCCTTGTGAGGATCTTCGCCATCTTCCAGGTAATGCAGGTCCTCTTCATTTAGCATTGTGAATGGGTGGTGGGCCGCAATCCACTTACCAAATCCTTCATCGTATTCAAACATTGGCCAGTTAACCACCCAAAGGTAGTTCCATTGGCCTGGTTTGATCATGTCCATTTCTTTGGCAATGTCTTTCCGTAAGTAACCCAATGAGTCAGCAACCACGTGGAAACTATCCGCCACGAACAGGATCAAGTCACCTTCATTCGCACCCAGCCGTTCGTTAATTGGGTCCGCCAAGTCGTTAATAAATTTGGCAATTGGGCCATTGTACCCATCAGCAGTAACCTTGACCCAGGCCAATCCCTTGGCACCATAACGCTTAATGTATTCTTCCTTCTTAGAAATGGCCTTCCGTGAGTAGTGGTCTGCCCCACCCGGAACACAGATTGCTCGGACGTAATTACCGTCAGCAACTGTGCCGGAGAAGACCTTGAAGCTGCTGTCCTTGACAATGTCGGAAAGGTCATGAATCAACATCCCAAACCGGGTATCAGGCTTGTCAGAGCCATACTTATCCATGGCTTCTTGCCATTCCATGCGCGGGAATGGAGTTTGCACATCGACCCCTAACGCTTCCTTCATGACCCGCTTAATCAAGCCTTCGGTCATGTCTTGAATATCTTCGGCAGTAGCAAAACTCATCTCCGTATCGACTTGGGTAAATTCCGGTTGACGGTCCCCACGTAAGTCTTCGTCACGGAAACAACGGGCCATTTGATAGTACCGGTCGACACCCGCGGCCATTAATAATTGTTTAAAGAGCTGGGGTGATTGTGGCAAAGCGTAAAAGTGGCCTGGATAGACCCGTGATGGAACTAAGAAGTCCCGGGCCCCTTCAGGAGTTGACCGGGTCAAGTCAGGGGTCTCAACGTCCATAAAGTCATGGTTGTCGTAATAATTGTGAATAATGGAAGCCACCTTACTCCGGAGCTTCATGTTCTTCATCATTTCTGGACGCCGCAAGTCAATATAACGGTATTGCAACCGCAGGTCTTCACTTGCGTCGACATCGTCCTTGACTTCAAACGGTGGTGTTTGGGACTTAGCTAAAATGTGGGCTTCTTTCACTTCAACTTCAATCTTACCTGTTGGTAAATCCGGATTGATCTCTGCCCGTTCACGAACCAGCCCCCGCACTTCAATAATGTATTCACTCCGGCATTCGTTAGCTACTTGAAACGCTTCGGGATCCTGCTTTTCATCAAAAACCAGCTGCACGATTCCTTCACGGTCACGAAGGTCGATAAAGATCAAACCACCGAGGTTGCGCCGCTTAGCGACCCAGCCCTTTAAAACAACTTCTTCACCAATTTGGCTTTCGCTGGTCCGCCCAGCGTAATTTGTTCTCTTCATATTAATTACCCCTCAACATGTGCTTTGAACACTTGTCCAAAGTTGCTTAATAAGTCTGCTACTTGCACAGTGACTTCTTGACCAGTGGCCATCACTTTGAAATGGACATTGCCTTCCTCTAATTCACGCTTACCAACCGTCAGAACCACGCGGGCGTTTAAGCGGTCGGCAGTTCTGAATTGGGCCTTAGGCTTCCGACCAAGGTAATCACGGTCAGCGGATAATCCCGCATGACGAGCAGCCTCCACTAATTGGAGGCTTTCGAGGTTGGTTTCATCACCAATACCAACGACATAAATATCAAGTTGGTCTTCAACCGGCAGCTGAACCCCTTCATCATTTAGCAACAGCAATAACCGTTCTTCACCAATTCCGAAGCCGACTCCAGACAGGTCTGGGCCCCCAAGTTGTTCAACGAGGCCACTGTAGCGGCCACCACCACAGATGGTCGTGTAACCATTGCCGAGTGACTTGGCCTTCACCATCACTTCAAAGATCGTGTGGTTGTAATAATCTAAGCCCCGGACCATGTCAGGATCAACGACATAGTCAATTTCCAAAGCATCTAACATCTTTTTAACCTGTTCAAACCGGTCATGGGCTTCCGGAGTTAAGTAATCCAGGATGGATGGAGCATCCGCCACAAACTTTTGGTCCCGTGGATCCTTACTATCAAGGACCCGTAATGGGTTCTTTTCCAGCCGTTCCTGAGAATCTTCACTGAGTTCATCATAGTGGGGCTTCAAATAGTCAATCAGAGCCGTCCGGTAATCATTCCGACTCTTTTGGTCCCCAAGGGTGTTGACGGCAACCCGCAAGTCCTTCAACCCAAGTTGGGTAAAGAGCTGCAATGCCATCGCGATGACTTCGACATCAACCGCTGGATTGTCGCTGCCAAATGCTTCCACCCCAATTTGGTGGAACTCACGTTGCCGACCAGATTGGGGGCGTTCATAACGAAACATGGGTCCCATGTAATAAACCTTGTATGGCTTTTGGTATTCTGGTCCATACAATTTATTTTCATTGAAAGCCCGCACAACGCCGGCAGTTCCTTCGGGACGCAGGGCAATGTGACGGTCACCCTTATCCTTAAAATCATACATTTCCTTGGTTACGACATCGGAAGTATCACCCGCAGAGCGCGCGAAAATGTCATAACTTTCGAACATTGGTGTCCGAATGCCCCGGTAACCATATTTTTGAAAAATTTGCCGGGCCAGTTGTTCAACGTAATCCCACTTGGCAGAAGCGCCTGGTAAGATATCCGCTGTTCCTTTTGGTCGTTGATAACGCATTATGCATCCTCCTCATTAACCAATAAATAAAAAAGCACCCTTGCAAAAACAAGGGTGCAAAAAGCACGGTACCACCTTGGTATCACTCATTGATAACGTCGTCAATACGACGGGCATTGCCGGGCCTCAAAAGTGTCACTCAATCGCACCACAATGGGCCTTTCACTCTCACCCACTCGCTGGCTTGCGTGCTGATCAATCACTCTTTTTCATCGGTCATTAATTATTAATCTACGTTCATAAGGTTACTCGTCATCTACCCATTAGTCAATCTTTTTCAGTAAATCCAACCGAAATCCTTGCTTTTCATTTTGCGGATTTTTAAACTTGAACATGAAAGCTATTCCAGGAGGTGGCGGAGATTAAAAAACAACCCCTTAATAAATCACAATTGGTGGCCTGCGGGTTCATCATTGTCAGTATCTTACTCATCATCGCCTTGATCTACCGCGGTACCGTGATGGTCAATCCAGAAACCATGCCAGTCAAAAGCGGCCCCGGCATTTCCTATTCAACCGTCAAGGTCAGCAAAACCCACCGGGTTCTCATCACCGGCGAACGACATAGTTGGTACCGGGTGCGTCTTAATGACCACCAGAGTGCCTGGGTGCCAAGTTGGTTAATTCACTCGCATACGCCACTCAAAAAAAGCAATTATCTGGCCGGCGCGACAATTGCGATTGATCCGGGACACGGTGGTAGTGACAGCGGGGCAGCCTACTTCACTGATTCTTCAAAAAGCCGGTACCAGGAAAAGACTTATACCCTCGCCATCGCTAAGCGGCTCGCGCGCCAATTAGAGAAGGCTGGTGCCCGGGTGGTCATGACCCGGTCCAAGGATCGGGCAGTTGGTTTAAAAGAACGGGTCAAAATCGCCGAAAACCAGCAGGTCGACTGTTTTATCAGTCTCCACCTCAATTCTTCGCCGAACCGCAATGAGGCCTCCGGAGTGACAACCTATTATTACCACCAGAATCGCTCGAAGGTCCTGGCACGGGCCGTTAGTCGGCATTTCAGCAATCTCCCCTTGAGCAACCGGGGAATCGATTTTGGTGACTTTCTCGTCATCCGGGACACGTCTATTCCTTCGATCCTGTGTGAAACCGGCTACGTCAATAGTAAAAAAGACTTTCGCCAAATCCGCCGGCCCAGTTTTCAAAGAAGGGTCGCTCAAGATATTCGTGCTGGAATCAATGATTATTTAAAGCAAATCCAATAAAGAAAGGAAGTTTAAAGAATGGAAAATACAGTTTGGTTTGGTTCATTGCCAATTGCACCAATCTCTTCGTGGGACCCCGTCAGTGGTGGTGACATCAATGAAGCCTACCGCGTCATTTCGGAAGGAATCCCCTACTTTGTTAAGGTGCAGCCACACCACCCCAAGGAATACTTTGCTCACGAGGAGCGTGGCTTACAGGAACTTGGTAAGGTCGTTAATACCCCGACACCGATTGCCTCAGGTGAAATTGATGGTGACGCCTATCTAATTTTAAATTGGATTGATGAGGGGCTGGAAAATCAGGCTGCCTTAGGTCAAACGGTTGCTAAAATGCACCAACAGACTCATGATCAATTTGGCTTCTACACCAATCACCGTACCAAAGCATTAGTAAAGGATAATTCTTGGAACGATAGTTGGCGTGATTTTTACCTTAACCAACGATTAGCTCCAGAGATCGAAGCTGCCAAAGAGGCGGGGCGTTGGAATGACTGGCGTGACCAGCATTACCAAAAAATGACGCAAGCTTTTGATCAATACTACTCGAACCACCAAGTCACCCCCAGCCTCTTACATGGTGACCTGTGGTCAGGTAATTACATGTTTGCCCAAGACGGCACCCCCACCTTGATTGATCCGGATGCCCTCTATGGTGATCGCGAATACGACCTTGCGATGACGACCATCTTTGGTGGCTTCTCGCCCGCCTTCTACCAAGCTTACAACGATGTCTACCCGTTAACCCCTGGTTACCAAGACCGTTTACCTTGGTATCAATTCTACTACCTGTGCATGCACCTAATCCTCTTTGGCGAAACGTATGGTGCTGCCGTCGACAATATTCTGGATCGTTACTAAAATTCCACACTAAAAAATTGGCGTCTCCTTTTGATAGGAGACGCCAATTTTACATAATTATTTACTTGTTAGATGTGATAACAATGTCAGAAGGCTTAACTTCACTACCGAAGTATGGCTTCAATTCTTTATTGTAATCCTTAGTAAAGAAGTCTTCCTTGTTCAACTTAGTGATTTCTTGATTGGTCCACTTCAGCAAGGACTTGTTACCCTTCTTTACAGCTGGTGAAATGTATTGCTTTGGTCCAATGCTCTTGATGCCAACAGTATACTTCGGGTTCTTCTTAACCCATGCGTACAAGTAGGAGTTGTCATCAGCTAAAGCAGCCGCCCGGTTGTTCTTCAGAGCATTAAATTGTTGTGTCTTAGAATCAAACTTCAGGAGTGTAACACTCTTTTGGTGTTGCGTGAAGTAGTTTTCAGCAGTGGTTCCCTTCGTAACGATGACTTTCTTACCCTTTAATTGACTCACCTTGGTGATTGCCTTCTTCTTTGGAGAAACAACCCCAACGGAAACCTTCATGTATGGCTTAGCAAAGTCAACTACTTTCTTCCGTGCAGAAGTAACGGTGAAGTTAGCCAGAACAATGTCCGCTTTGTTTGAATTCAGAGTATCAACACGGTTATTAGCGTTAACTTGAACAAACTTGATCTTAACGCCCAAGTCCTTGGCCATCCGTCGCGCTAAAGCAACGTCATAACCAACACGCTTACCATTCTTGTTTACCCAACCGTATGGTGGCAAGTCACCAAAAACGGCTACCTTCAGAACACCACGCTTCTTAATGGCTTGCACTGAACTAGAATTAGTTGCGGCATTTGCCGTCGTGGTTGTTGTCGTTTGAACCACAGAAGTTGCCACTAATGATGCAACGCTAACTGTCGCAATCGCGGTCTTGATTATTTTTTTCCAATTAAATTTCATTTTCTTTCTCTCCCTTGATTAAAAATCCATACTTGATAAGAATTCTTGAGCACGTTCTGTTTGAGGATGCGCAAAGAATTGTTTACCCGGGGTCTGTTCCAAAATACGCCCGTCCTCCAAAAAGAGAACCTTATCAGCAATTTTAGCGGCAAAATTCATTTCGTGCGTCACAATAATCATTGTCATATGATCTCGATCTGATAACTCTTTAATAATTTCTAGAACTCCCCGAACCATTTCAGGGTCTAATGAGGCAGTCACTTCATCAAATAACATCACTTCAGGATGCATTGCCAACGCCCGTACAATTGCAATCCGCTGCTTTTGTCCACCAGATAGCTGGCGCGGATAAGAATCAACTTGGTCTGCCAAGTGAACCCGCTCCAACAACTCTAAGGCTTCCTTTTTCACCTCCTCTCGCGGTCGTTTTTGGACCTTCGTTGGTGCAAGTAAAATATTATCCAGCACTGTTAAATTCGGAAATAAATCATAACTTTGAAAAACCATTCCGATCTCTTGACGTAATGCTTGCCAGTTCTTGATTGTTGGATCAATGGCCTGTCCTTTAAACGAAATGGTGCCATCTTTAAATGGTTCCAATCCATTTAAGGTACGGATCAACGTACTCTTTCCAGATCCTGATGGACCAAGTAGCGTTACCACTTCACCCTTCTTTAAATCGAAACTGATGTCATGAAGAGCTTGCCAATCACCATAGAATTTATTCAGATGTTCAACTTTTAAAATTTCATCTGCCATGTTTTCACCTACTTAAATTTCCTTTTGCTTAGCAGTCAGGTGTTTTGCCCACACCGATAATGGATAGTCAACAATGAAGTACAAAATAAAGATCAAACCATACACCCAAAAGACTCCAGTAGGATGCGATTGATTATTTGCTTCCACAATTTGTTGACCAACGTTAATGACGTCCATAATACTAATGGTCATCAACAAAGATGTCGTCTTGATTACCCGGGTTGCAAGATTAATCGTGGCCGGTAGTTCAAGGCGAAATGCTTGTGGCAAGAGTACATAACGGAAAAGTTGCCACTGTGTTAAACCTAGCGCCAACCCTGACTCACGCTGGTGTTGGGGAACTGATTCAATTGCTCCCCGCACAATGTCACTAAATTCAGCAGCTACCCACAACGTAAACGCTAGAACCGCCATCCAAGTTGCTGGCATATTGATATTAAATTGCCGTGGCAAAATGTAATAAACCAGGAACAACAACACGATCGTTGGGACAATTCTGAAAAACTCTAGATATAGCAAGAGAATGAACCTAATCAGGCGGTTACGCATGGTTCTTAATAAACCGAAGATCGTACCTAAAATTAAACCAAAAACTAACGATAATGCAGCGATCCAAACGGCAGTCCACAAGCCACCAAGGAGTCGTACAAAGTTAGTTCCTTCAAACAGAACACTAATCCCCGAATGAGCCATAACGAACCCTCCTTTCTAGCCAATCTAACAGTAGAATTAATGGAATCAAGATAATTGCATACGCGATCACCAAAACCAATAAGTATTCGTTGGAACGGTAGTACATCCCGATCAAGTCAAGTGCCGTGTTCGTGAGTTCAGGAATTGCAATCACCGAAAAAATTGATGTTTCTTTAATTAAGAAAATGACGTTCGCAGAAAATGCCGGGACACTCAAGGTGAGCCCTTGTGGCAGAACAACATACCGCGCCAATTGCCAACGGTTCATTCCCAAGGCTTCACCAGCATTAATCTGCGCTTGGCTAATGCCATTAAATCCTCCTGAAAAGCCCTCGGCCATGTAGGCACCACCAAGAAAGATCAAACCAATAATTCCACTCGCCTCTGCTGATAATTTCAACCCCATCACAGGAAAACCATAGTAGAGGAAAAACAATTGGATTAGTAACGGGGTATTCCGACCAATTTCGACATACGCACCCAAAATTTTACTAATCACCGGAACTCGGAAATACCGAACCAAACTAGTGATAATTCCAACAATTACCGAACCAATAATGCCGATTAATGATAACCAAAGGGTTAGCCGAAATCCCTTAGCAAATTCTGGCAGGCTTTGTTGGATAACATCCCAACTCATACGAATCATCATTCCTTTCTCATTTACCAAAACAAAAAAAGCCGCTAGCCAAACATGGCTAGCGACCTCATTCATTGGAGATATGGACTGCTCTTTAACGTACACTCAAAAAGCGTCCAACTGCCACCATGTCAGTTCGACTATTCATTTGAGTACACATGCAACAAGCAAATTTTTGTGAACCAAACATGGTGAAATCTCCTCTCTTGATAAAGTATGCTTATACTATAATTTCAGACTTACTAAATGTCAATAGCGAAAATTAAAAAAATCTCATTCTTTTTTAGAATCCTTATTTTTCGTACAGAATTGTGACCGGACCATCGTTTTCTAAATCGACTTTCATGTCAGCGCCAAATTGGCCCGTTTCGACATGAATCCCGGTCGCCGCCAGTTTTTGATTAAATTGCTGGTACAGTGGTTCCGCCAATGATGGCTTAGCCGCCTTGGAAAATCCTGGACGGTTACTATGCTTCACATCTGCATATAACGTAAATTGTGAGATCGACAAAATCGCCCCATCAACGTCCTTCAAGCCCAGGTTCATCTTACCTGGTTCACTTTCAAAAACTCGCAAGTTAGTAATCTTGTGGACCATATAATCAAGGGTTGCTTCATCATCATCAGGACCAAACCCAACCAAAAGCATGTATCCACGATTGATCTTACCAATCACCTGGTGATCAACGCTGACTTGGGCATGGTTTACCCGTTGCAATACTACCCGCATACTGTCGTCATCCTCCTAGTGAATTACTCGTTTCACCACGTAAACGTCTGGAATATTCTTGAGCGCGTCCATGATGATTTCTAACTGCTGGCGATTGCGAACACCCACGGAAGCGGAGATCGTTGCCAGCCGATCGTGATCAACCTTCCCGTTAACGGAAGTCAGGAAACGGGTGTTGTTGTTAATCGAATGGAGGACATCATTTAACATTCCGTTCCGGTTATACCCCTGGACTTCAATGTCAGCATTGTAATTGGTCTTATCACCATCTGGATTGCTCCAGTAAACATTAACGATCCGCTGACCACTCTTTTCTGCAGCCTTAATGTTGGGACAATCAACTCGATGAACGGAAACCCCGCGACCCCTCGTGATATAACCAACGATCTCGTCCCCTGGCACTGGACTGCAGCAATGGCTCAAACGAGTTAAGAGGTTGTCAACCCCTTCAACGATTACGCCATCGTGCCCCTTCGTGATCTTCTTTTTATCACTCTCCGAACTTTCCAGAGTCTTATGGTCCTCCAAAAGGGCCTTTTCTTCTTCTCGTTGTTTGTCATTTTTGACTTTTTCACGGAGGTCCGCTGTAAAGCGATTTTTTACCCCAACAGGAGTCACATCACCAAAACCAACGGCTGCAAAGAGGTCGTCCGCATCCTTAAAATGCATTTCGCTAGCAACCTTGGCGGTTTGGCTGGGGGTAATAAATTCTGATGGTTCAAGGCCATCTTCACGCAGTTGTTCTTCAATGATCCGTTGGCCTTCCACGATGTTCTTTTCACGATCATGCGCGCGGAAAAACTGCCGGATTTTATTCCGGGCCCGCCGCGTCGAGACAAGGTCGACCCAATCACGACTTGGTCCCGCAGAAGAGGAGGAAGTCAGAATATCAACGATATCACCGTTTTTAATTTCATAGTTTAATGGCACAATTCGCCCATTGACCTTCGCCCCGGTCGTGTGATTACCAATTTCCGTGTGAATCTGGTAAGCCATATCCAACGGTCCGGCCCCTTTGGGCATTTCAATAACGTCGCCTTTCGGAGTAAAGGCATACACCTTGTCAGTAAAAACGTCACTTTGCACACCCTGCATAAATTCATCGGTGCCGTGACTCTCACTGCGCATTTCCAAAATTTCCTTCACGACATTCAATTTCTGACTGTCGCGGGTGGCTTGAACGCCGTTGGTCTTACCTTCTTTGTAAGCCCAGTGAGCTGCAATCCCGTATTCAGCCACTTCGTGCATATGATGCGTCCGAATTTGAATTTCCAAAGGACGGCCTTCCGGACCAATTACCGTCGTGTGCAGTGATTGATAGCCATTGGCCTTCGGCATCGCGATATAGTCCTTAAACCGTCCCGGCATTGGTGTCCAGGTGGTGTGAATCGCCCCCAACACGGCATAGCAATCACGAATGGAGTCAACCACCACCCGAACCGCCAGCAGATCATAAATTTCACTGAATTGCTTGTGTTGGGTCACCATTTTACGGTAAACGGAGTAAATATGCTTAGGCCGTCCATAAATCTCCACATTAGGGCCTAAGTCAAGGTCCGCCATGGCCTTTTGGACTTCTTTAATGGCTTCATCAATGTAAGCGACCCGTTGGTCACGTCGGGAATGCATCAAATGGACAATCCGGTAGTATTGTTGCGGGTTAAGGTACCGCAAAGAGAGATCTTCTAGTTCCCACTTGATCGTACTAATCCCAAGGCGATCAGCAATTGGTGCATATATTTCCAGCGTTTCGTTGGAAATGCGGCGTTGCTTGTCCGGACGCAAATGACTCAGTGTCCGCATATTATGTAAGCGGTCCGCCAATTTAACGATCATCACCCGAATATCCTTGCTCATGGCGAGCAGTAATTTCCGGTGAGTTTCCGCCATTTGTTCCTTATTGGATTTATAGTGGATCTTGCTAATTTTGGTGTCACCATCTACGATCAGGGCAATCGTCGGCCCAAAAATTTCCCGAATATCATCCAGAGTGGCGCCAGTATCCTCCACAATATCGTGCATATAGCCAGCACAAACCGTTTCTGGATCCATCCGCAATTCAGCTAAAATCCCGGCAACTTGAATTGGGTGAATAATGTATGGTTCCCCTGATTTGCGCACTTGATCATGGTGCGCCACTTCCGCAAAGTGGTAGGCTCGTTCAACAAGTGCGACATGCTCTTCATTCATATACGAAGAAATCATTTTCTTGACATCTTCGTGAGTAAGTTCTTTGACTTTTGACATTTTCACCCCTCCTCACTAGGCGTTGCGTTTCATTGACCAGGCTAAATAGCTCACTCCTAAGTAAATTAATGCAAAGTACCACATGTAATGGGGCGTAAAGAAGTAACCGCCAATCAGGTAAAGGATTGGGAACACAAAGAGCTTCTTCCATGCTCCCGCTTCCTCGCTGTAATGCCGGCCGAGCCAAATACTAAAGCCGCCATTGATAATAATCAGGTCGAGCCACATCATTGTAACCCGTGAGATAAATGGTAGCTTAGCAAATAAGGCGGTGAGGACCACCCCAATTACCAGGCAGGCCAATAAAAACTTCCAATCAATTTTTCGTCCAACTGCTTTCATGCACATTCCTTCATTCTTCTCAATTTAATGGATTAATTTTATCACATCTTAACTTGACCGAGCAGTTAACTTAACTCTAAAGCAAAAGAAACTGCCGCCATGAAATATAGCGGAGCTGTTTCGGTCCGTAAAATTCGGGGTCCAAGTCCTACCGGCACGGTATCAGACTGTTCCATCACAGCAATTTCTTCAGTCGTTAGCCCGCCCTCAGGGCCAAAAATAGCTAACCACCGATCTCCCGACTGTGCCTGTCGCAGCAATTGAGCCAAGCGGCTTTCTTCGCCCTGTTTGGCAGACTCTTCCCAGGCCACAACCCGTTGATCAGTAGGAACCCGCTCAAGAAGCGTTTTTAAATCCGGTAAATAACTCACTGATGGAACCCGGTTCCGGTGCGACTGTTCTGCTGCACCGTCAGCAATTTTTTGCAAACGGGCAACCTTTTTAGCCTGCTTCTGACTATTCCAATGGCTCACTGAGCGTGCGGATTCAAAGAAGATAATGGCATCCGCCCCCATTTCCGTCCCCTTTTGCACAATCAGTTCCGGCTTATCCTTCGTCTTCGGCAAACCACAAGCTAGGGTAACGTGGATTGGCAATTCAGCGTCCTGATCTAACTGCTCGATTAATTCCACCGTAGCGGGTTCAAGTTGAGTTAGTTTGCTCCGATAAACCCGTTGGTCATTCAGGACGATTTCACACTCTTCACCACCTTGAGCACGCAGCACCGTCACAAAGTGGTGCGCCACATCATCCGGCAGCACTAATTGGTGATTAGCTGGCGTCGGTTGGTCAATTAAATACCGTTGCATTATTCGTCCTCCGCTGGTTTGTGTGCGATAATGCCATACCAATCCTTCATTCGTAGGGTTTCGTCAATAATAAAGCCCTGTTGTTGTTCAGCATCACGGACCTGTTCAAACTTGTCCTTGATAATTCCGGAAGTCAAAAAGTTGCCACCAGGCCGCAGGTTCTCAAACGCTTGGGGAATCAGGGGCAAGATGATTTCTGCCAAAATATTGGCCACAATCACGTCCTTTGGGGTATGAATGCCGTCTAACAAACTATTCACACCCAACTGGACTTCCTTGGCTGCGGGATTGAGCGCCACGTTCTTTTTGGCAGATTCAACTGCCACATGGTCAACATCGTAACCCGCCACATCGCCAGCGCCCAGCAACTTGGCAGCAATGGCCAAGACACCAGAACCCGTCCCAACGTCAATCATTGATTCACCGCCCATGATCACAATCTCTAAGGCTTGCAACATTAACTGAGTCGTCGGGTGTGTTCCCGTACCAAAGGCCATTCCCGGGTCTAGGACCAATAATTGTTCATGCGGGTGGGTTGGTTGATATTCTTCCCATTCCGGTACAACCGTCAAATGACTCGTGACCCGGACCGGGTGGTAATATTTCTGCCAGGCCGTTGCCCATTCCTGGTTGTCAATCGTGGCACTAGTCACCCGCGCTGGTGCAGGATCGAGGTCAAAAAGACTTAATTGGTTGACGCGTTGCTGAATTTCATCCACTAGCTCCGGCACAAATACTTTGGGTGGAAAGTAGCCGGTCACAGCGGCCCCCTCTTTTCGGTGTGGCAAAGTTGCCGGGTCAACAATCTCACCATAAAGGCCATACTTACCCGGTTTGAGTTTCGCAAAATCAGCGGCATCGTCGATTTTAACCCCTGTTGAACCCAGGTCCGTTAAAATATAACTAACGGCTTCAACGGCTTCGTTTGACGTTTCCACCGTAATGGCTGTCCAATCCATTTTTTCACGCTCCTTTTTGTTATAAAAAAGGCGACCTTAATCGTCGCCCTTTGCATGTTCAACATTTTCCTTTGTGGAACATTTTTTATCCATTTTCTTGGCTTCACGCTTGCGGGCCTTCTTTTTTTCGAGGTGTTCCGTGAGGTAAAGGATCAGATCGTTTTCCGTTTTAAAAATCCGGGGGTGGTGCTGGTGATGAAGCCGCACATCAATTTCGTTGATTTTTAGGCGGCCCGTCCAGGTATGAGAATAACGGATAATTACCCGGTTGTTGAGCTTGTGTTTGCCAAATCGAAAGACATAAACGTGTTCCGGCGTCATCATTGGCCGGATATATTCTTTCTTATAAGTTAAATCATTATCGCGCATGAATTGCTTGGTCCGATTTAAAATGGTAACCACCTCCCAACTTTTTTGATTTGACCATTGCTAATTAAACTATATTCTACCACAGGGTCCCCATTGACAAAAGGTAGAGAAACTAAAGATCTCTTAAAACTATTCAAAAACAAATCTCCTTTTCAATTCATATTGATATAATATTTAGCAAATATAGAAAGGAAGAGATGCAATGAGTTTATTGATTGGGCTGATTGCCCTTTGGATCCTCTGGAAACTATTCAAATTTTCCCTCTGGCTCCTCAGCTTTCTCATTATCGTAGCCCTCGTTGGCTTCTTCATCAAGGCCCTCTTAATTCCCGCCATCGTGTTAATTGTTGGTGGCTTAGCAGTCGGCTTCGGCTCGATTTTTCACTAAAACCCTAATTCGCTAATGACGGTAATTGTCATTTAATGTTATAATTCAAAGATGTAAACGGTTGGTCATTTTGATCAGCCTAATTTTTTGAATGAAAGAGAGTGTTTCTATGTCAAAGAATCATCAAAAAGTTGTTCTTGTTGGTGACGGTGCCGTAGGTTCAAGCTACGCTTTCGCCATGGCTCAACAAGGAATTGCTGAAGAATTTGCAATTGTCGATATCGTCAAGGATCGGACGAAGGGTGACGCATTAGACCTTGAAGATGCGACCCCATTTACGGCTCCAAAGATTTTCTACTCTGCTGATTACGACACTTGCAAGGACGCCGACTTGGTCGTTTTGACAGCTGGTGCCCCACAAAAGCCAGGTGAAACCCGTTTGCAACTGGTTGACAAGAACCTGAAGATCATCAAGTCTTGTGTTGAACCAATTATGAAGTCCGGCTTCGACGGTGTCTTCTTGGTTGCTGCTAACCCAGTTGACGTGTTGACCTACGCGGTTCAAAAGCTTTCTGGCTTCCCACGGAACAAGGTTGTTGGTTCTGGTACTTCACTGGACTCAGCTCGTTTGCGTGTTGCTTTGGCAAAGCTCTTTGATGTTAGTCCAGTCGACGTGGAAGCTAACATGATGGCTGAACACGGTGACTCCGAATTTGCTGCTTACTCTAGCGCCAACATTGGTGGTGTTCCTGTTCTGGACCTTGCCAAGGAAAAGGGCGTTTCCATGGACGAATTACTCAAGATCGAAGACGACGTTCGGAAGAAGGCCTACCAAATCATCAACTTGAAGGGGGCCACT
The DNA here is from genome assembly GCF_943192935.1 of Limosilactobacillus caecicola. GTDB lineage: Bacteria > Bacillota > Bacilli > Lactobacillales > Lactobacillaceae > Limosilactobacillus > Limosilactobacillus caecicola. The sequence goes on from NZ_CALPCI010000002.1 coordinate 372,690, forward strand.
TTCTACGGTGTTGCTACTGCCCTCACCCGGATTTCACGGGCCATCTTGCATGATGAAAATGCCGTTTTGCCAATCGGTGCGCCATTGAACGGCGAATACGGTTTGAAGGATATCTACATTGGTACTCCTGCTGTGGTTAACGCCAACGGTGTTGCCCAAGTATTGGAAGTTCCTTTGGACGACCGTGAAAAGAAGGCCATGGCTGATTCAGCTAAGACCTTGGAAGAAGTTGCTAAGAACGGCATGGCTAAGTTACAAGGCAACGCCTAAGTTTTACGACTTCTGACCAACTAAAAAAGACGATGAATCAAATGATTCATCGTCTTTTTTAGTTGGCTCTTTGTCAATCAGGACTGGTAGCTGACTTTTCGTTTTGTTAACAAATTTAAGTGGCGTATTGATAGTAACATCCTGATTCGAAAATGGGCAAAATTACGGAATCCATAAGCGCTCCGCTGAAAACAAAAACAGAACCGATAGTTTTTGCCTATCAGTCCTGAATATTGCCGAGCCCCTTTTAAGAAGCTAATTAGTTACGACGACGCTTCTTACCGAGGCCAAGCCCAGTTAGAAGGGCTCCTAATAAACCTAAAGCACCGAATGAAGCATCCTTATTGTCAGTATTACCAGTTTGTGGTAACTTGCCAGCCTTAGCTGGTTGCGCTGGAGTTGTAGCCTGCTGGTTTGACGTTACCGTTTCGACTGGTGCCCCTGGTTGAGTAGGTTGACCCGGAGCTGTAGGGTCAACCGGATGATCAGGAGTTGTTGGTTGATCTGGCATTGGGTTTCCCTGTGGGGTCGACTTTTGTGCGTAGTAGATCGTGTATTCTTGATCAGCACCATTCTGTACTGTATCTTGAATTTCCTCCGCAGGAACTATTTCTCCATCAACTGCTGGTCCATTTTCACTATTTCTTTCAGCACTTACTCGAACCCAGTCACCAGGCAAAAGTCCATCAGTAATTTCTGGTACATTGACTTGAGCAAAATCAGTGCTGCCATCTGATACTTTCCAAGCCTTAGCATTTTCGGCATCTTGACCTGTTAAAACATCCTTAACGACGGTAACATCTTGGCCATTACTATTCTTTACCGTCTTAACGCTAACAACATTACCGTTGCCATCAGTATAGTAGTTTTGAACAAAAGTTACACTTTCGACTGGAATGTCTTTAAGCAAAATTTGACCATCAACTGTCTTAAAGTGAACAACACGGTTCACTGTCTTGCTATTAGAGTTTTCATGTGCTTCTTGGTAGTAAACCAAAGTTACATCAGGTGCCGTGTATTGGGTCTTATCTTGGCTGCTTTGAGTATAACCATTCCACTCACCATTGATAGTTGTTGGCGCTGGAACTAAACTTTCCGAAGCAGTATCAAACTTAATCCAATCACCCTTTAAAGCGCCGTCGGTAACTTCAATCGTATCTTGACCGGTAATCTGATTGGTGCTGTCGGTTGGCTCTAATACTGCGTTAAATTTAGCGCCATCTTTAGCTGTCCAAGTAATTGGAGCGGCAGCCTGCGTACCATCTACAATGTAAAGAATGTTACCATTAGCATCCTTCATCACATTGCCGTTAGCGTCTTTGGCTTCACCTTTTACTGCAACAGGATTACCATCAATATCACCATAAAATTCACTACTAGTGTAAGTTACCGTTTGCTTAATCGGATCAGCTAAAGTTGGTGTGCCTTCACGATCTGCAACAAAATTAATATTTCTTGTTACCGTTTGGGTAGCTGTCTGCAGAGTTGCAGTACGAACTAACTTAATAACACGGTGTAAAACATTTAACTTGTGACCATCGTTTTCCGTAGTACTAGAATCTTTAGTCCAAACCTTGTCCTTATCGTAGGATAGGTCATCATCATCTGCGCTTACAAAAGCGTAACCATTGGCAAGATATGCGTTTAATACATCTTGATAGTTTAAGGTAGTTAAGCCATTAATTGCATTGTTAGCCTTTGTTGCATGTGAATCAGTGGTCAAAGCGCCTTGCTTAGTGTAGTCACCTGCTTGGTAGCTATACTTAGTGTCAGTTCCCTGATAAGTATCAGTGGTCTTTAATTGCAACGTGTCAACATCATTATCAGATTCTTGACGTGTTACAAAGTCATTATTAGAACTTTGCCAAGTAAGTTCGGGCGCATTAAAGTTTGATAAGTTAATCGCCTTATCTTCACCATCAGTAACATCTTCAAAAGTTACTACAACTGGTTGGTTGTGATAGTAAGTGATATAAACTGTTGGTGGATTATGGGTGGCTTTTCGACCATTTACAAATCCGTATACCGTACTTATTCCATAAGTACCTACTTCGCCAAAAGCAGTCCCAGTTTTAGCAACATCGCCTTCAGTAGTGGTCCATGCCCCATCTTCAACAGCTGTGTCGACCTTTTCACCATCAAATTGAATTGGAAAGGCATTATTAGTAGCAGTACCCTGTGAGTTCATACCATAAATTTGACCAGTGACGGGATTATATATTCTTGGAGTTACATAGCGCCAAGCAATTTTATTTACATCACTTTTTGGTGCACCGGGAATCGTTGAGGTTTTACTGTTAACTTCTTCAATTGATACTTGCGTGGCCGCCTCATTCTTAGGGTTGCCATCCAAACCATCATAAACGATTGATAAGGAGGTACGAGCACTAAGCTTACTAGTAGAATCCACGGCATAACCAATCTTGTCTTCTTGCTTAAAAGTAGCAGTGTCGCCATCGCCATAATACTTCTTAAATTCAATTTGACGCTTAAATGTTTCCCAGTCATTAAGCGCAATCATCTTGCTATAACCGGGATCAATTAAATTAACAATGTAATTATCATTGTCTTGTTGAATCTCACCTAAAGTATATCCGGCTAACGGAAATTCTTTTGCTTTTTTAGCAAGCCAAGCCTCATATTGATCTTTTAAAGCGCCTGTTCCGTCTGCATCGGTTCTAGCATCTTGATCAGCAGAATATTGGAGAAGAAGGGGTGATTGGTTAACATATGCCCCTGTGTTTTCATCAATTTTATCTTGAATCGCATTATCTTTATCAATTTCTGCTTGAACGGCCGCTTGAACAGTCTGGCCATCTGCTAAATCAAGGCTAGCTTCCCAAGTCTTGCCAGATAAAACGATTTCACCATTATCCTTTTTAATATCCGCCGTATGATAAGTTACTTGAACTTGCTGACTGCTCTCACTAGCCGAAGCTGAACTAGCGGCTGGTTCTTGAGACTGCGAACTTGATGCAGCAGTCGTTCCTGCCTGAGCAGTAGCAACCGCTTGCTTTTCCGTTGATGAATCGTTTTGCGCTTCAGTTGGTTGAGTAACAGCTAGTTGATTATTAGTTGTTGCTTCTACTGAGTTATCAGTTGAATTGACATCACTATCAGCGTGAACGACGGTGGCTCCCCCCGACTAAAAAGGTTGTCCCTAAAAGCACGGACGCCACACCGACCGAGAGTTTGCGAATTGCGAACCGTTGTCGTTGTGGTGTCATCTTTTTTTGAATTTCTTGTGCATTATTTCTAGACATTGAGCTTCCCCCTTAATATCTCAAATAAATTTATTCATTTAACGTTACATATTATAATAAATAATAAACTAAATTTCAAAGTTTAGTCACATAATTATCAAAGTATGTTCAAAGCATGATGTTAAGCAATTCAACTATAAAATGACTAATAAAATTTACAATTAAAAGCTGCTTGTTCAATTAACTAAAGAAGCAAATTGCTTCTCTTATTACCCGATATGTACACCGCGATTCTTATTTGTATCATTACCCTGATGGAAACATGGGTGGTCTACGAACTTTACAATGCGCGTGAATATGCAGAAAAAAGCTACCAACCATTGTTTAAGTTGGTAGCTAAAGAGAGTTGCTATTCAAAAATTGATGAGAAAGCGAGTTAATTTTTAAATTTTAATTCATGCGTCGTCCCATCATACGTAAATTGGCTACTAAGTTTCTGCAAACGTTCAATTACCAGCTGAGCCTGTTGCTCATCAGCTAAAACTGGAATCCCGCGGTTCAAATTCCGCTGATCCTGCATCCGCAAATCGGTCGGGTACAGGTAATAGTGTGGCCCATCTGTTTTAAGCTCAATCTGGACTAAGGCGCCTTGTGAAAAGACCGGATCCCCATTAAAACCAACAAAGTGACCTGCTTGATCCTGGGCTCTGGAACCATGTAACGCTGATGGAACTGAATTGGTCGGCAGATGGTATTCTGCATACATCTCCGGGGGAATCAATGATTCGCCAGCCTCAAATTCCATTAGAAAACTGCCTAAATTATAGAAAATGGGCTTACCATGATAATGCTCGATCCCCCGGAGAAAATGTGCACCGTGCCCAACAAAAACATCCGCCCCCGCGTCAATAATTTCGTGAGCCGCCGTTTTAACAAACTGAGCCGGTTCATCAGCGTACCAGTTTTCCGCCACCCCCTCGTGAGTATGCAAATCAAAAATGACATAATCAGCCCGCCGCCGTGCATCTGCTAGTTGCTTTTTAATCACTGTTAAATCATGCTGGTTAACCGTGGTTTTAACGTAATTCTGGTTTCCCTTTTCAATGAGGAGTTTTTCTTGGTACATCGAACCCAGGTACAACTGGTTGTTGGGAAGCTTGTCCCAACGTTCGATTGCCGTCCCAATGGATTGGCTTCTTGCCGTGCCCAATTCCTGGTTAATGCGTTGCAGTTGCGTGAATTTTTCTGGGTCAACCACGTAGGTACGCTGCCAACGTAACGGATTCACCCCCGGACGAGCCGCGACACCATTACCTGCGTTGCTTGCCAAGAACACTTCTGACCGGGTCGTGGTTGCCGACACAATGGCAACCCTGAGATTTGGTAAGTCGATAAAACGTGGCTTAATTGCCTCATCATAAGACCGGCCAATTCCTAACGGCTCAATCCCAGCGTTGGTAGCCGCTCGGTAGGTATCCAGGATTCCTTGAATGCCGAAATCTCCCGAATGGTTATTGGCGAAGTTAATGAGGTTAAAACCTAAATTGGTTAGCTCAGCGATGCGGTTGGGTGCTACGGCAGTGGTATAACCACGACCGGCTGCTGGCGCCGTCGTACTGCGCGGAGTAGTAAACTCAGCGTTCGTAAAATTGATCTGGGCTGCATCCAATATTGTAATGATTGCGGGATCCAACCGTTGGTTCAGATTTGTACTCGAAAACAGACTATCGCCGGTTAATGTAATTTTCATTCAGCAGCCCTCCTACTTTAAATAGCTCAATGGTTTGTTGACTTCGACCTTTCCAGGAAACTTCTTTTGAATGTACTTTTGAATTTGCCGGTTGTGATAAAGCTTAACCAATTTCTTGTAAGTCTTGTTATTAGCGTTTTTCTTCGCCGTTGCGATGACATTCACATTTGCCTTCGTGTTTTGGTTTAACTTTTCATGGTAAATTGATTGCTTAAAGACGTTTAAACCAGCTGATTGAGCAGTGTTATTGTCAATGACCACGGCAGCCACCCCATTATCTTTTAGTAAACTTGGGGTTTGGGTCGACGTGATGGTCTTGATATGCAGGTTCTTCGGGTTCGACGTAATATCGTTTGGGGTAACTAATGTGTTAGCATTGTGCTTCTTCAGCTTGATCAACCCAGCAGACTCTAAGAGTTTGAGGCCTCGACTTTCCGCCGCTGCATCGTTCGCAATGGCGATCGTAGATCCGTTGGGAATACTCTTGACCGACTTATATTGGCCAGAGTACAGACCCATTGGTTGGATATAGGTTGTCCCCAACGCGGCCAGCTTTTCCTTGCTCGATTTATTAAAGGTCGTGTAATATGCGTAGGACTGAAAGGCGTTCACGTCGACCTTGCCTTCGGCAGTCGCCTTATCTAGTGAGGCCGAATCGGTAAAATCCTTCACCTCAATTTTTAAGCCAGCCTTTTTCGCAGCCTTACTTTTGGCGATATATTGCCAAACTTGGGTGTCCGTCCCTTGGGAACCCAACGTAATCGTCTGTTCAGATTGACGGTGAGCAAAAGAATAGGTACCCCCGCCCAATAACAGAATTACTAGAATCACAATTGTCCAAATAATGCCCCGGTGTTTTCTTCTTTTCATTTCGCTATGTCCTCTCTAAATTTAAATTGTTAACTAAAACAAAAAAGACCGACCATGGATTCATGGTCAGCCAGTGATAAATGTGGTGGTGATTTAATGTGTTTTAACTAGTATGCAACACAAAAATCCCCAACTGAAACCATGTCAGTTCGGTTCTGCTTTTGCATACAGTTACACATCGTAAACTTATTCATGGTTTCAGCTCCCTTCGTTTTTGTAATAGTATGGTTATAGATTAACAGATGCTTAAAAGATGTCAACAGTTTTTCTAATTATTTTTTAACCTTAATTTCAAACTATCCGGGGGATCGCTCACAAACGGCCACCAAGGCGTAATTCATGAATTTCACTTTCCATAATTAGTAATTTAATGGTAGCATATTAGTATAATCAATACATTAGTGATAAAGGAGCAATTACTCATGAGCAAGTCAAATCAAGAATTAGCCGTTGAATTAACAATCGCGATGTTAGAACACAACGCGAGCGTCAAGAACCATAGCGAAGACCCAACTGTGAAAAAACTAACCAGCGCTGTCGCCGTGGGCCAAAACTACAAGTACATCCTGGGAGTTTTGGACAATGAGATCGACCCCTTCCAAACCAAAAAAGGATAATCACCAATGATTAAGGAATTTAAAGAATTTATTAGCCGCGGCAACGTTGTCGACATGGCCGTCGGGGTCATCATCGGGGCTGCTTTTACTGCCATCGTAACTTCCCTGGTCAATAACCTGATTAACCCCTTGATTGGTCTTTTCGTGGGTCGGATCGACCTTTCCAACTTGGTTTTAAAAGTCGGTGGCACCACCTTTAAGTATGGTTCATTCATCAATGCAATCATTAACTTCTTGATTATCGCCTTCGTTGTCTTTTTAATCGTCAAAGCATTGAATAAGCTAATGCCAAAAAAGCCTAAGGAAGAGGAAAAGCCAGCCCAACCGACTGCCGAAGAATCTTTAGCAAAGATCGTCAAGATGTTGGAAGAACAACAAAAGCAGTAAATTACCTCGTAATTGATGGTTAATTCGCTCTATTACGAGCTCAAGTATTGACTTTACTGTTATTTTCTGTGATAATTAAGCTAATCAATTGAAATGGTCAGCTTAAGACCGACTAAGCGGGTGTACATACACCTGCTTTTTTATTTTTAAGGAAGTGATCAAATGTCTACAGCTAAACCTTTCAAAAATATCGCAGAACAAATAGCAATTTTAAAACGTCGTAATCTACGAATATTAAATGAAAACGCCACTGCCAAATTGCTAACTGATTATGGCTATTATGAAGTAATTAACGGTTACAAATATCCTTTCTTGAAGGATAAAACGGATGACGATGAAGGATACAAAAAGGAAGCAACATTTGAACACATATTTGGATTGTACCAATTTGACGCTAATTTACGTGATTGCGTCATTTTTGGACAAACTATGTATTTCTTTAACCTTCTAAAGAACAAATCAATAAAAGAGAAAATTATTGCACGAATGACAGGACAAAATATCAATACAATAAGAATTTTAGATGAAAGTTTATTTCTTAAACAAGCTTTTGGTGATTCACTAAATCTAATTCTTGCTTATCGAAACCTATCGGCACATGGTGGCAGAATATATAATTACAGATCACACAAACATCAAATTACTATCTACTCACCATTTATTTATAATAACTACTCATTAACTGCTTCTCATTCTTCCTTTCAACGGGGAGAATACAGAAGTAGCATTCGAACATTACTTGCTTGCTTAGCAATGATGGCAAATGAAGATCCATTTAATAATTTGCGAGCCTGGATAAATGTTAGACTGAATGAACATTTAAAAAATTATCCAGAAGATGAAACTTATCTCTTCAAAACGATGGAACTGGATCATACCATAATGAGCTAATTCAGAGTTTAACTGATATCGTAAATCCTAATTTAAAGGGGCTAGACAAGATTAAAAAATCTGTCTAGCCCCTTTTGCTTGCCCACAAATTTGATTTATGTGGGCAAAATATAGGCAAAACCACTAAAAATTGGTCTAATTTTACTTTTCACTTGTGACTGTATCAGATCGAATCATTGATATATCAACGATTATTTATCATCAATTTCTTCATCAGTTTGCAAAACGGCCATAAAGGCTTCCTGCGGAATATCGACCTTGCCGACGGCCTTCATCCGCTTCTTACCCCGCTTTTGCTTTTCCAACAACTTCGCCCGCCGGTCCGGATCACCAGTGTGAATCCGTGCCGTAACGTCCTTCCGGTAGGCCTTAATGTTGGTCCGGGCAATAATCTTGGAACCAATTGCCGCTTGAATTGGAATTTCGAAGTTTTGCCGTGGAATGATCTTCTTTAATTTGGCCGCGATATCCCGACCCCGTTCAGCCGCAAAGTCACGGTGAGTAATGAAGCTCAAGGCGTCGACCTTATCCCCATTCAACAGGATATCAATCTTGACCAGGTCAGAAGCCCGGTAATCGTCAATTTCGTAATCGAGGGAGGCGTAGCCACGAGTGCTGGACTTCAACTTGTCAAAGAAGTCAAAGATAATTTCTGCCAACGGAATATGGTAAATCACGTTGACCCGCGTATCACTGAGGTATTCCATGGTGTCGAACTGGCCCCGCTTGCGTTGGCATAATTCCATGACGGCACCCACATAATCGTTCGGCACCATGATTGAAGCCTTGACAAACGGTTCTTTAATGTCCTTGATTTCAGTCACGTCCGGCATATCAGCCGGATTTTCGACCTCCTTCATCGTCCCATCATGGAGGTCAACATGATAGGTAACCGATGGCGCGGTTGTAATCAAATCAAGGTCAAATTCGCGTTCCAATCGTTCCTGGATAACGTCCATGTGGAGCAAGCCCAGGAAGCCACACCGGAACCCGAAGCCAAGGGCTTGTGACGATTCCGGTTCAAAGGTCAACGCAGCATCGTTCAATTGTAACTTCTCTAAAGCATCCCGCAAGTCGTTAAACTTAGCATTGTCAGTTGGGTAGAGTCCGGCATAGACCATCGGCGTCATCTGCCGATACCCTTCCAATGGCTTTTCGGTTGGGTTCGTCGCACTCGTCACCGTATCACCAACCCGGGTATCTTTGATGTCCTTAATGGCAGCCGTAATGTAACCAACATCACCGGCCATCAGCACATCCCGCTCTAATGGTTTCGGAGAGTTAATGCCGACTTCCGCAACTTCATACTCGGTCCCGCTGTTCATCAACCGAATGCGGTCACCCTTCTTGACCGTGCCTTCAAAGACCCGGACACTCAAAACCACCCCGCGGTAGTCATCGTATTTCGAGTCGAAAATCAAGGCCTTTAACGGGGCGGTTAAATCGCCCGTCGGTGCTGGCACATCTTTGACGATTTTTTCGAGTACCTCATCAACGCCTAAACCGGTTTTGGCACTAATATCAACGGCTTCATCGGTTTCTAGACCGATTTCGTCCTCGATTTGTTCCTTCGTCCCTTCCGGATCCGCTGAAGGCAGGTCAATTTTGTTAATCACGGGAAGGATTGTCAGGTCGTTATCTAACGCCAAGTAGACGTTGGCGAGTGTCTGGGCTTCCACCCCTTGCGTGGCGTCCACCACCAAGACGGCCCCTTCACAGGCTGCTAAGGAACGCGACACTTCATAAGAAAAGTCCACGTGTCCCGGGGTATCAATTAAGTGGAAAATGTAGTCCTGACCGTCCTTGGCATGGTAGGTCAGCGCCACCGCATTCAACTTAATCGTGATTCCCCGCTCACGTTCCAATGGCATATCATCCAAAATTTGGTTTTTCATTTCCCGTTTGGAAATAGAATCCGTCATTTCCAAAATCCGGTCGGCCAACGTTGATTTACCGTGATCAATGTGAGCCACAATTGAGAAATTCCGGATCCGCTTTTGCCGTTCTTTCATTTCTTCTAAATTCATTTCGTCACTACTCGCTTTCCAATGCGTATTACTAGTAATTATAGCAAAGAAAACAAAGAAAGCGTAGGGGCAAGCATTGCGTCCTACACTTTCAATCAATTATTTTTCATCAAATGCGTCTTTTAGTTTATCGAAAAAGCCGCTCTTCACGCCCTTGACGTCTTCACCAGAAGCAGCGGCAAAGGCCATCATGGCTTCCTTTTGGCGCTTATTCAAATTCTTTGGCGTCTTAACGTGGATCCGGACATGTTCATCACCATTGCCCTTCCCGTTGAGGTGCGGAACCCCTTGACCACGAAGCCTAAAGCTCGTTTCTGATTGCGTGCCGGCCGGAATCTTTAGGTCGACATCGCCATGAACGGTCTTGACTTTAATTTTGTCACCAAGGGCCGCTTGGGCAAACGAGATGTCACGATCAACGAAAATATTAGACCCGTCGCGTTTAAATTCACGACTTGGGGTAACCCGGAAGACGATGTACAGGTCACCATAAGGCCCACCATTCTTACCAGCTTCACCTTGTCCTTGCAGGCGCATTTGTTGACCATCATCAACCCCTGCAGGGACCTTGACCTTCAAGGCATGCCGTTCTGCGATGTGACCACTACCGTGACACTTGGTACATTGGTCTTCAGGCTTGATTTCTTTCCCGGTGCCGTGACAAACTGGACAGGTTTCTTGCGATTGCATCATGCCCATCATCGTTTGCCGTTGCCGAACAATGTAACCACGACCCTGACATTCATGACAGGTCACTGGAGAAGTCCCTGGCTTAGCACCGGTGCCATGACAAACGTCACATTCGGCTTGCCGGTTGTACTTAATCTCGGTTTCCTTACCATTAATGGCATCCATGAAGTCCAGCGTCATGGTGTATTGCAAGTCACGACCTTGTTGTGGTGCACTCGGGTCACGACGGGCCCGGCCACCACCAAAGATGTCACCAAAGATATCGCTGAAGTCACCAAAGCCCTGGGCCCCGCCAAAGCCTTGGCCACCACCGAATCCTTGACCACCAAAGCCGCCAAACCCTTGGCCAGCATTGGGACCAGCAGAACCAAATTGGTCATACTGGGCCCGCTTTTGCGGATCAGTCAATACTTCGTGGGCTTCGTTAATCTTTTTAAACTTTTCTTCAGCACCAGGTTCGTGGTTAACGTCAGGGTGATATTTAGCAGCTAACTTACGGTATGCACGATTAATTTCCTTTTCGGAAGCATTCTTGTCCACACCTAAAATATCGTAATAATTTTCTTCAGCCATCTAATCTTCCCTCATTCTTTAATAATTGTGGTTAGTATATCATAAGTAAAAGCCAAAGTCCGGTTTCCCGGCCTTTGGCTTTTTACTATGGCCGACAATTACTTCTTGTCGTCAGGGTCGACTTCTTGGAAGTCACCATCGACAGTGTTACCATCGTCGCCCTTATTGTTATCTTGGTTGCCACCGTTGTTTGGTTGACCACCAGTTGGGTTTCCTTGAGCCCCACCATTTTGTTGTTGAGCTTGTTGGTAGAGCTTGACAGTCAGGTCTTGAACGATCTTGTTCAAGTCATCCTTCTTGGACTTCATTTCTTCGATGTTATTGTCGTCCTTAGCCTTTTGCAAAGCAGCCTTTGCGTCTTCAGCCTTCTTGATTTCGTCGTCAGAAACCTTGCCCTTCAATTCCTTCAGGGTCTTGTCAGTTTGGAATAATAATTGGTCAGTTTCGTTCCGCACATCGGCTTCTTCCTTCTTCTTCTTGTCGGCATCGGCGTGTTCTTCAGCGTCCTTCTTCATCCGTTCAATTTCTTCGTCGGACAAACCAGAACTGGACTTGATCGTGATGTTTTGCTTCTTGTGGGTCCCTTGATCTTCAGCGGAAACATTAACGATCCCGTTCTTGTCGATATCGAAGGTTACCTTGATTTGAGGCACACCACGTGGTGCAGGCGGAATGTCCGTCAATTGGAAGTTACCAAGCGTCTTGTTGTCGGCAGCCATTGGCCGTTCACCTTGGAGCACGTGAATATCAACGGCTGGTTGGTTATCGGCCGCGGTTGAGAAGACTTGGCTCTTGGAAGTTGGGATGGTCGTGTTCCGGTCAATCAACTTCGTGAAGACACCACCCATGGTTTCAATCCCAAGTGACAGTGGCGTAACGTCAAGAAGAACAACGTCCTTCACATCACCGGTCAGAACCCCACCTTGGATAGCGGCACCTAAGGCAACAGCTTCGTCAGGGTTGATGGAGTGGTTTGGTTCCTTACCAGTTAATTCCTTGACCATGTCTTGAACGGCAGGAATCCGGGTGGAACCACCGTTTAAGATGACTTGGTCGATGTCACTAAATGACAAGTCGGCATCCTTCATGGCGTTCAAAACTGGTTGCTTGGTCTTTTCAACCAGGTCGTTCGTCAATTGATTGAATTGAGCACGGGTCAAGGTCTTTTCCAAGTGTAATGGGCCATTTTCACCAGAAGTGATGAATGGTAAGCTGATTTGCGCTTCTTGAACACCAGAAAGGTCCTTCTTGGCCTTTTCAGCAGCATCCTTGAGCCGTTGCAGAGCCATCTTGTCTTGTGAAAGGTCGATCCCATGTTCTTGCTTGAAACCATCAATCAACCAATCCATGATCTTTTGGTCAAAGTCGTCACCACCAAGGTGCGTATCACCGTTAGTAGAAAGGACTTGGAAGACCCCGTCACCTAATTCAAGGATGGAAACGTCAAAGGTCCCACCACCAAGGTCGTAAACCAAAATCTTTTCGTCCTTGTCAGCCTTGTCCAGACCGTATGCTAAGGATGAAGCAGTTGGTTCGTTAATAATCCGCTTAACGTCCAAGCCAGCGATCTTACCAGCGTCCTTGGTTGCTTGCCGTTGGGCATCGTTGAAGTAAGCAGGAACGGTGATGACGGCCTTGTCAACCGTGTCACCAATGTAATCTTCAGCATATTTCTTCAAGTATTGAAGAATCATTGCGGAAATTTCTTGTGGTGTGTACTTCTTGCCTTCGATGTCGACGGTGTAATCCTTTTCACCCATGTGACTCTTGATGGACTTCACGGTGTTTGGATTCGTAATTGCTTGCCGCTTAGCGACTTCACCGACTTGGGTTTCACCATTCTTAAAGGAGACAACTGATGGAGTTGTCCGGCCACCTTCTGGGTTCGTAATGATCTTTGGTTCATTACCTTCCATTACGGCAACGGCAGAGTTGGTGGTACCTAAGTCAATACCAATAATCTTGTTACTTGCCATATCTTATATCCCTCTTTTATTAATTAATTTTCCTATTGAGCAACAACTACCATGGCTGGTCGCAGAACCCGGTCTTTCAAAACGTAACCGGCTTGGAGAACCTGGACCACGGTGTCGGCCTTTTGATCACCACTAGCGTCCACAGTTTGGACCGCTTGTTGAGTGTTCGGATCAAACGGCTTGCCTAAGGCATCGACTTCCGTAATGCCATGGTCTTGCAGGGCCTTTTCCAAATGATCATGGACCATTTGAATGCCCTTTTTGAGTTGCTTACCATTGTCATCAGTCACTTCGATTGCCAAAGCCCGCTTCAAGTTATCTAAGACCGGCAAAATGCTGGTAGCCAAATCTTGGCCATCATACTTGGCCATCTGGCTGCGTTCCTTTTCAAACCGCTTGGACATGTTTTGAATTTCGGCTTCGGCCCGTAAAAACTGATTGTCTTTTTCTTCAAGTTGATCTTTCAGGTCTGCCACTTGCTTTTTCAGTTCATCTACGGCAGATGTTGGTTGTTTCTTTTCAGATGTGGTCTTTTGGGCCTTGTCATCTGCTTTTTCTTGAGCAGTGGACTGCTTATCTTGAGCTTCCTTTGCCATTTAATCCCTCCTAAGAGCCGTAATAATGATGATAGTAGTCTAATAACCGCTTTGCTAGTTCGCGCCGAAAGGCATCGACAATGCCGATGGTGCGGGAATATGGCATTGCCGTCGGCCCGAGGACGGCGATCATCCCTTGACCATACTGGTCAACGTCGTATTTCGCCGTGATTAACGAATAGTTATTTAAAACATCACTATTGGCAATTTCCTTGCCAATGCGGACGTTGATTCCCGAACTATCCGTATCAGCATCGATAATCCGGGAAATGCGATCATTAGTATCCAATAATTCATACAGAGCCTTCATTTCACTTGGACTTTGCTTGCTAGCAATGCCCATCAGATTCAATCGACCACCAACGAAGAACCGTTCGCGTTCCGCTTGTGACAAGATACTATCGAACACCTCGAGGAAGCCCTCGGGACTTTCCAGATAACGATGGACCTGACTTGGCAGATCGGTCTGTAAGTGGTGAACCACCTCGACTAAGGTCTTACCAATTAACTGGTCATTGATCATCCGGACGACGGCTTCCAAAGCCTCCGTGTCCATATCCCGTGGAATGCGGAACGTTTGATTTTCAACCTCACCGGTATCGGTGACTAAAATCCCGATCACCTTCTGGTTGCCCAACGGCACCAGTTGAAAACCACTCAGCCGCGCATCTTTTTGCTCCGGCTTGATCGTGAAAGCGGTCAACGAAGTCAACTGTGATAAAATATCAGCAGAGTGCGAAATGATCTCATCCAGCTTGGCAAAATTAGTGCCAAGTGAATTTTGGATAACAACTAAATCATTATCCGAAACGCTATTCAGATCCAGCAAGTGATCGACATAGTAACGGTAACCCTTTTTGGAAGGCACCCGGCCAGAAGACGAATGCTCCTTGGTCACCAAGCCCGCACGCTCTAAAGCTGCCATTTCATTGCGAATTGTCGCTGAACTGACCTTCATCGGCAAGCGATCAACCAGGACTTTGGAGCCAACCGGTTGACCAGTGCTAGTGTATTGGCGTACAATCGCTTGCAAGATTGCCTCTTGACGTTGTGTTAACATTTTTGATCACTTCCTTTTAGCACTCTTAACACCTAAGTGCTAAACACACTTTATAATATACCAATCATCACTTTAAAAGTCAACAATAGTCAAACCTTTTTCTAGGAGAAATTATGTCAGAAGAACATCGCTATATTCAACCCAAAAACGCGCACGAAGCCATGACTTTGATTCAAAAATTATTTAATGAATATCGCCATGCTCCCCTCACGGACGTCCTCTTAAAGTATCACAATAATTTGATTGACCGGCTCCGCTCGGACATCTATGACGCGGCCGTGCAAGAAAATAATCCCAGCCAACTCCACGACCTCGATAATATGATCAAAGTGATGGAAAGCTGGACCAAGCTCCGCCTGAACAATCAGCCGTTCGACGGTAAAATGAAGAACTTCAAATGGGTCACTAACCGCCGACCAAAATTTAAGACCCAGGTCCATAAAATTGGTGGTGGCATTAGCCACCGCGCCAGTCGCCATTAAAATTGAAAAGCCTCCCCTGTTCTGGATTGGACAAGGGAGGCTTTCGTATTCTCCGTCACCAAAATAGCCATCAATATCTTCATCGTTGATGTAGTAATCGCCCTCACCGTTGTTTTGGATATCAAGTAGCGATTCCTGAGTTGGTTGTAACTTACCGTCATAAGCTTTGAGTCGCCCTAATATTTGCACAAATTGAGAATGTTGATAAACGTTGACAATTTGAACATCATCCTCATTAGCTGGATTACTACTCTTTGCTTGTTTCTGAGCTGAATCAGCCACCGATTGTTCAGTAGTCGTTGGCTTCTCTTGGGTTGTCGATGCTTGATCTGCAGATACTTGTGATGTCCCTGGTTCAGATTTTACCTGTTCTGAATGCGGTGCAGGAGCCGGCGCCACCGTTTCCGCATGTGCGCTCATGCCGTTGATCAAACTCAACCATTTCATACGATTTAAGCATGGAATTAGCTACTAAATAAGTATTTCCCATTTATTATTTTCGACTGTATGATGAGAATAGTTAATAAATGGAGGAAGATAACATGAGTAAACCATACATTATTTGTCACATGATGACCTCAGTGGATGGGCGGATTGACTGCGGCATGACGGCTCAATTAACCGGAGAACCGGAATACTACACCACCCTAGATCAGCTGGCGGCACCAACGCGGATCAGTGGTAAGGTCACGGCTGCAACCGAATTAACTGATGGGACCTTCACTCAAGCTGATGGTCAACAGTTGGGGCACGAAGCTTTCAAGCAAAATGTGGCGGCACCAAGTTACAACATCGTCATGGATACTAAGGGAACCCTGGAATGGGCTACGGAATCTAGTACCAACTTTCCACACCTAATCATCATGAGTGAACAAGTTAGCCCCGCCTACCTGACCTACCTCAACCAGCAAGAGATTTCGTGGATTGCTACGGGTAAAGATCAGATTGATTTAGCCCGCGCCATGGAAATCCTGCATGATGAATTCGATGTCAAACGACTGGCAGTGGTCGGTGGCGGTCGGATTAACGGTGCTTTTCTCAATGCTGGGTTAATTGATGAGCTCAGCATCCTGATCGGGAGCGGTGCTGACGGTCGCACTGGTCAACCGGCCCTCTTTGATGGTCGAACTAGTAACCACCCGGTTCCGTTGAAATTGAAAGACGTGCAAACGTTTGATGACGGCGCCGTTTGGCTGAGATACACCACTATTAAGAACTAATCGAATAGCAAACAAAAGGGGCTGAATCCCTGGAAGATAGCTGTAACACGAACAGCGCAGTACAACAATGGGCTCCAACATCCGGTAAAACCGAATGCTGGAGCCCTATTGTTGCTTGCGGGGCGTGACTACGAAGTCGTAAACGACTTCTGTCACGCTCCCTTTCATATTTATTGACGATTCTTCAACGCTTTTTCAGCTTCTTCATAGTCGTCAAAATGATGTTTAGTTTTACCGATGATTTGGTAATCTTCGTGACCCTTCCCCGCAATGATGATTGCGTCGCCGGGTTTGGCATGGTTGACGGCATATTGAATGGCTTCACGACGGTTTAAAATCACCGTGGCTTGATCAGGATCAATGCCTGCTAACATGTCGTCCATAATCTTTTGCGGATCTTCTGTCCGTGGATTATCCTCAGTCAAGATCGCATGCGTACTGTTATCGACGGCAATTTTGGCCATTTGTGGCCGTTTCTGCGCATCACGGTCTCCACCACAACCCACAATACAGTAGGTCTCCTGTTCTGCGAAATCGTTCAATGTCTGTAAAACATTCAGCAAACCATCAGGAGTGTGAGCATAGTCCACGATCACACTAATCCCGGTATCAGACGGAACCAGTTGGAACCGGCCCCTGACCCCTTTGACCCGGCTAAGTGAATCCACGATTTCATCTAAATTGGCGCCAGCCGCGTAAGCCGCCCCCACCGCCGCCAAAGCATTATAGACGTTGAATTCACCAATCAGGTGGGTTTTGACGTGGCGGGTTTCATTAAAGACGTGGAGGTCGAATTCGGTACCGTGAATGCTGATGTCAATGTGGTCAGCCGAAATGTCCGCGTCATGCTTAATCCCATAAGTCAGAATGTGACTCGTGGTGTAGTCAATAAATTCGCGACCCACAGGATCGTCGATATTCATGACGGCCGTTTTCCCCGTGAAGGTGTTCCCTAATTGAGCAAATAACAAGCTCTTGGCCAACTTATACTGACTCATTGTTTTGTGATAAGCCAGGTGGTCTTCCGTAAAGTTGGTAAAGACGGCAATGTCGTAGTCAATCCCCCAAACCCGGCCTTGAACCAGGGCAATCGAAGACACTTCCATGGAAACCGTCTTGACGCCCTCATCACGCATCTCGGCCAGGGTCTTTTGATTAGTCAGCACGTCCGGTGTCGTGTTAGTTGTTGGATAAACCTGCTCATTCACCTTCCGATACAAGGTCCCGATCAGGCCAGTGCCTTCTCCCAGATCATGAAAGACTTCCTCGATCAGGTGGGTCACGGTCGTTTTACCATTCGTCCCGGTAACCCCAATCATCTTCATCGCTTGGCTTGGTGAACCATAGTACTTGTCCGCCAAGAACGCCATCGCCCGGTGAGTGTCCTTAACGTAGACAACTGGAACGTCCACGTCAACCGGCTCCTGGGCAATAATCATCTGCGCCCCACTAGCAACTGCTTGGGGAACAAATTGGTGGCCGTCAACGTTGCTTCCGACAATCGCAATAAAAATCGCACCAGGAACGACTTGGCGGGTGTCTTGGGTCAGTACCGTTACCTCAAAGTCCTCGTAATGCTCATCCGAAAGATGTTTGTACTTTAATGCTTGAATTAAATCACTAGCTAACACAGTGGTTCTTCCTTCCTGCAATCATTGTTGCATAAAATTTTCGCTACCAATAATCGTACAGCCATCTTCAGCTGTCCGATAAGTCGACCGCACCCGAAATGGAATGCCGGCCCGCATGGCAATTTTGACGGCCCGGGGGTGGACCACCTTGGCACCAGCATCCGCCATCCGTTGCATCTCCTGGTAGGTCAAAAACGGGATCAATTTCGCGTGGGGATCTAGTTTAGGATCGTGATCCATAACCCCAGCAACATCGGTAAAAATATCGACGTACTGAGCATCCAGCGCCGCCCCAATCGCTGTCGCAGAGGTATCGGAACCACCACGGCCGAGCGTCGTGACGTGACCGTCGGTGGTCACCCCTTGAAAGCCGGTTACCACGATCACATCGGCTTGCCGAAAGCCCCGTAAAATGGCATCGGGAACCACCTTTTGCACCCGCGCATTTTGGTAATCGTCATTAGTAATGATCCCGGCTTGCGCTCCAGTTAAACCAATGGTCTTGAGACCACGTTGCCGGGACTGGTCAACCATGACCGACATTGAAATCAATTCGCCGGTAGCTAACAGTTGATCAAGTTCCCGAGCGGTTAAATTCGTTTGGTGGTCAGTATCCACCAGAGCAAATAAGGAATCAGTGGCGTAAGGTGCCCCTTTCCGGCCCATTGCGGAAACGACCATCACGACCTTATTACCCGCCTCGATCGCTTTTTGCACATGGTCAAGTGCGAGCTCGCGTGAGGCCCGGTTCTGAACCGACGTTCCACCAAATTTTTGCACAATCACTTTTCCCATTTGTGATCCTCAATCCTATCTAGTTATTGTAATTAGAATGGTGATGCAAAGCTTGATCCTGCATCTTCAATATATTGCTTGTACCAAGTCATGAAGGTCAAAATCGTCCAAATCTTCCGTGAATTGTCCCGAACACCCTTCCGGTGATCTTCCAGCAGTTGAAGGAAGTAGTACTTGTTGAAGAACTGGTCGGTCTGCGATTCATTGATAATGTCCTTGGCCCAGTCATACATTTCATCCTTGAGCCAGAAACGAATTGGTACTGGGAAGCCTAACTTCTTCCGGTGCAGCACGTGACTCGGAATAACATCGGCCACCGCCTCCCGCAAGATTTGCTTAGTCGTCCCATCCTTGATCCGCAGGTGACTTGGGATCTTGGAAGCCACTTCAAAGACTTCTTTATCCAGGAATGGCGTCCGCAATTCCAAACTGTGGGCCAGTGAAGTCCGGTCCGCGTTCCGCAAAAGGTCACCATTTAACCAGGCATGGATATCAATGAATTGCATCTTGGTAATGGGATCATATTGCTTGGCTTCGTCATACCAGCGTTCCATTGTCTTTGCATATGAATGACTTGGATCATAATCCTTAAAGAACCGCTTCTTTTCGTCTTCGTTAAAGATGAAGGCATTCCCGACGTAACGTTGTTCCAGTGGGACAGTTCCCCGCATCAGGAAGGATTTACCGCGCATTCCTTCAGGCATCATCTTACTAATGGCGTGCAAAGCACCATTAATTGGCTTCGTGTACTTGAATGGCCGCAGCGAAATGGGTTCGTGGTAAATTGTGTAACCACCAAATAATTCATCCGCCCCTTCACCGGTCAACGCAACCTTGACTTGTTCCCGCGCGGTCTTGGTCAAGAAGAACTGTGGCACAGCCGCTGGGTCAGCCAGTGGATCGTCCATGGACCAGACAAAGTATGGGAAGGCCTTCATAAACTCTTGTGGGGTAATGATATGACTGTAATTTTCTACCCCTAAGATGTCTGCCGTTTCTTGGGAAACGTCCAGTTCACTATAGCCTTCACGTTCAAAACCGACGGAAAAGGTCTTGAGGTTGTCATTAAACTGTTTAGCAATCGAAACAACAATCGTTGAATCAATCCCGCCAGAGAGAAAGGCTCCAACCGGAACATCCGACCGCATGTGGATCTTCACAGAATCAAAGAGCACGTCCCGCACTTCTTTAGCGTATTCGTCTTCAGACTTTTCTACTGGATGGAAGGTCGTGTCATAGTAACGCTGGAGTTGAATTGGTTCCCCAACCTTTTTAAGTAGTGACATTCCAGGCAAAAGCGCTTTAATGTTCTTAGACATCGTTTCTGGTTCTGGGACGTATTGGAAAGTCATATAATCTTGCAAAGCATCGTGATTAAAGGCTTGTTCCCGTAGAACTGGGTAGAGGGCCTTTTCCTCAGAACCATAGAAGAGTTGGTCACCGACTTCGGCATAGTAAAAAGGCTTAATACCAAACTGGTCGCGCGCAGCGAAAACCGTCTTTTCTTGACTATCCCAAATGACAAAGGCAAACATTCCTCGGAAGTGCTTGGGCGCATCAACTCCCCATTTATCATAACCAGCTAAGATCACTTCTGAATCAGAGTCGCTATTGAAAGTGTAGCCCTCAGCTTTTAATTGGTCCCGTAATTCAATGTAGTTATAAATTTCACCATTGAAAGTCAACATGTACCGTTCGTTGTCATACGGCATTGGTTGGTGACCAGCTGCCGACAAATCGATAATACTTAATCGCCGAAAGCCCATTGTGATGTTGTCATCTTGAAAATAACCTGAGTCATCAGGTCCCCGGTGAATAATCATGTTATTCATGGTGTGAACGGCATCACTCAACCGTTCTGGAGAATATAATTTTTTATCGGATACTACTCCGGCAAAACCACACACAGGTAATCCACTCCTTAATTCTCTTTTTCAATGATTGTTTATTTTACAGATCAGTCTTAATAGTAGATAAAAACGTCCTAGAAATCAATATTATAGCACAGATCTTTGCATTTATTTTAAGCGTGCTGGCCTAAAATTTCTTTTGACAGCTGACGGTCCTTTTTGAGTTGGTTAACCAATTCTGTGGCACTGGCAAATTTGACTTCACCACGCAGTCGTTGCACCCAACGAACTACCACATGTTCGCCATAGATTTCCCGGGCAAAATTAAAAAGGTTAACCTCAATCGTCTTGTTTTTTTGTTCGCCAAAGGTCACATTATAGCCCACACTGGCCATGCCATCGTACCAGTGGCCTTGGACTTTTAATTGGACAACGTAAACTCCAATGGCCGGAATTCGTTCATTTTCAGTCCATTGCACATTCGCAGTGGGAAAACCAATCGTGCGACCCCGGGCAAAACCGTGAACCACAATTCCAGTGGTCAAGTATTCATACCCCAGTTGCTCGTTGGCTGCCCCCACCTGACCTTCATCAATCAGTTGCCGAATTGCGGTCGAGCTGACTTTCATGTCACCATCGTTAGCCGCCAGTTTGCCCACCGTCCGAATTGTGAACCGGTCCCGAACATAATCAGGCAAGCGTTGCATATTGGCGATCTCCCTTGGCCCATAGGTGTGGTCGTAACCAGCCACCACCGCACTGACCTGCAGTTGCATCAGTACTTCGTCAACAAAGTTTTGTGGACTGAGGTGGCCAACAGTGGAAGTAAAATCCATTACGTAAGTCACGTCAACACCCAATTTTGCAAACAATTGCAGTTTGAGCGGCAATGGCGTGAGGTAACGAACCGGTTGTGGGAGCTGGCGAAAGACAATTGCCGGTAATTTGTCGTAAGTCAAAACGGCCAATGGCTGCTGACGAGCCGCCGCGATTTCACGAGCCTGACCAATCACTTGCTGGTGACCACGGTGGACCCCATCAAAGAAACCCATCGCGAGAACCACTGGACCCTTCGCCACCTTTGCTGGATCAATTGGATAACTCAATTGAATAGTTTTCATTTTGCCACCTACTTCACTGAAATCATGGTTGCCGGTTTGTAATTGGCGCCAACCTTTTTGTAGACGGCCTTGGCCTCACCGTCATACAGCAACACAATTTCTTTTTCATCATGGTTGAGTGCCGTAGCCTTCAACCAGCCACCGTTTTGCACTAGTTTCCACTGGTCAGCCGTCAATTCAACTTGTGGGTAATCTTGTAAAACAAAGCGGGCCGGAAAAATATAGTTGGTAATCGTGCCGTTGTTAACCTCTTCTTCGACATCCGCCAGACTCAAGGTTTGATCTAATTCAAAGCCACCACTTTTTAACCGGGTTAATGAGGACATCGTTCCCGGATAACCCAGCTCCTTCGCAAGGTCCACCGCTAGGGTCCGCACATAGGTCCCCTTGGAACAATGGACTTCAAAGCGCACCCGTTGCACTTGCTTGTCCGGGTCGTATTGTGATGAAGTCATCTTAAATTTGCTAATCGTGACCTGGCGTTGTGGCCGCTCCACTGTCTCGCCGGCCCGGGCATACTCGTAAAGGCGCTTACCATTGACCTTCACCGCCGAATACATCGGGGGAATTTGGGTGATATCACCGGTTAGCTTTGCCATGGCCGCTTGAATTTGTTCTTCAGGAATCGCGGCGGCAACCGCCTTCGTGTCCACCACCTCGCCATCTAAGTCTTCAGTGGTGGTCGCCTGACCAATCAGTAGCTCACCAGCATAGACTTTTCCCGACGCCATTAGGTAAGGGACTAACTTGGTAGCATTCCCCACACAGATTGGTAAAACACCACTCACGTTCGGGTCGAGGGTGCCCGAATGACCAATCTTTTTGGTATGCAGTAATTGCCGTAAGCGCCGAATGCAGTCAAAGCTAGTCATCCCACGTTCTTTATATAAAGGTAATACTCCATCCATTAAATTTGCCTCCTTTAAGCGCAACGTAAAAAGAGGTTGCGGTTTGTTCCACAACCTCTTTGAACAGTTTAAAGTTGATTTTCTTGATGAAGTTTCTTGAGTAATTCATCAATCCGGTTCCCATATTGAATCGATGGGTCCCGTTCAAACTTAATCGCTGGTGTTTTAAAAATATTGAGGCGGGCACCTAACTCTTTGCGAATCAAACCGGTGGCTTTATCCAAGCCGGCTTGCGCCTTTTCACCGTCAGATGCTTTATCAGATAACAAACTGTAGTAAATCGTTGCTTGCTGAAGGTCCCCAGTGACATCCACTCCAGTAATGGTGATGTCTTGAACCCGGGGATCCCGGACCCGCTTCAATAAAATATCATCGACTTCGCGTTGAATTTCTTGGGCCAGTCGTTCTGGTCGGTATCGTTTATTAGGCATGCCCTTCTCCTTTACTTAACAGGAACTTCCTTCATCCGGTAGGCTTCGATCACATCATTTTCCTTGATGTCATTGTAGTTTTGAATGGTCAAACCACATTCGAAACCGGCCTTAACTTCCTTAGCATCGTCTTGGAACCGCTTGAGGCTTCCTAATTCACCATCGTAGAGGACCACCCCATCACGAATGAGCCGAACCTTGGAGTCACTGGTAATCTTACCAGTAGTAACCAGACCACCGGCGATTGTCCCAACTTTAGAAGCCTTGTAAATTTGCTTAACTTCGACTTCACCAATCGTCTCTTCTTCATATTCAGGTTCCAGCATCCCTTTCATGGCGTCTTCAACTTCTTCGATCGCCTTGTAGATAACTTGGTAGAGCCGAATATCGATGTTGTTAGAATCAGACATGGACTTAGCCAGTGGTGTTGGCCGAACGTTGAAACCGATAATAACGGCGTTCGATGCCTCGGCAAGGGTGACATCAGATTCACTAATGGCACCAACAGCCTTGTGGATAATATCAACCCGGACACCATCAACATTAATCTTTTGCAAACTTTGTGCTAAGGCTTCAACAGAACCTTGAACATCCGCCTTGATGATGATTGGCAGGGTCTTCATTTGGCCCTTCTTCATCGTATCAAAGAGGTTATCCAGCGTCACGTGCGAAGTCCGTGCCCGTTCTTCGTCTTGTGCCCGCTTAGCCCGTTCTTCACCAGCAGCCCGGGCCGTCTTTTCGTCTTCAAAGACAACGAAGCGGTCCCCAGCTTGCGGAACATCATTCAAACCGGTAATTTCCACTGGAGTTGATGGGCCAGCTTCTTTGATCCGCCGACCATTTTCATTGTTCATCGTCCGCACTCGACCAAAGGTGTTACCGACAACGATTGGGTCCCCAACATGCATAGTCCCTTGTTGAACCAGCAAGGTCGCAACGGCACCACGACCGTGATCAAGCCGCGCTTCGACAACGGAACCGGCCGCCCGTTGATCAGGGTTCGCCTTCAATTCCATCATTTCAGCTTGTAGTAAGATCATGTCTAACAATTCATCGATGTTCTTATCAAACTTGGCGGAAATTTGGACGAAAATCGTGTCCCCACCCCAGTCTTCTGGGACCAAACCGTATTCAGTTAGTTGTTCGGTAACGTGATCAGGGTTGGCACCTGGCTTATCAATCTTGTTAACCGCAACAATGATTGGGGTCTTCGCTGCCTTAGCGTGGTTGATTGCTTCAATAGTTTGTGGCATAACACCATCATCCGCTGCTACCACAAGGACAGTGATATCGGTAATGTTAGCACCACGGGCCCGCATTTCAGAAAAGGCCGCGTGTCCAGGAGTATCCAAGAAGGTAATGACTTGGTCATTGTAACGAACTTGGTAGGCACCAATGGCCTGAGTGATTCCCCCGGCTTCATGTTCAGTGACGTGGGAATGACGAATCTTGTCAAGCAAGGTCGTCTTCCCATGGTCAACGTGCCCCATGACGGTAACAACTGGTGGCCGTGGCACCATGTGTTCCTGATTCTTTTGTTCATCATCAAAGAACTTGTCCAAGTCCGCGATATCTTCTTGAACCTTTTCCTTAGCGTCAATGCCATAATCGGCCGCCAGAATTTCAATCGTATCCTTGTCTAAGGATTGGTTTTGGTTGACCATGACCCCCAGCATGAATAACTTCTTGACGATTTCGGCCGCTGAACGGTGCAAAATCTTTGCAAGGTCTTGAGCGTTCATGCCCTCAGTGTATTCCAAAACCTCTGGCAGCGGACGATCCTTCCGTTGTGGTGCTTGTTTTGGCGCTACGTTCTTCATCCGTTGATTACGGTTCTTCTTGTTCCGCTTTTTATTTTTCTTGTTGTTCTTGTTACCAAACCAGTGCGCCCGGTTTTGGTTGTTACCACCGGACTGCTTGTTGCCCCGATTATTATTGTTGTCGTGACGATTGTTCCGTTGGTTATTGTTGTCAGGCTTGTTTTGGGAACGGTTCTGGTTAGTTTGGTGTTGTTGACCATTACCATGATCACGGTGGTCACGTAACTTCTGACTTTGTGACGCGTGATGATCCTGGTGGTTCTGATTCTGCTTATTTGAAGCCGGTTTAGCTGTCTGCTTTGCCGCCGGCTTCTTTGGCGCAGGGGCCGCCTTTTTTGCTTGTGGTGCGGGCTTTTGGTTACCGCCCTTCGCAGCTTGGCGTAATTGAGCCGCTTGATCAGGGGTCACTGAAGACATGTGGCTCTTGATACTCATCCCTTGTTCATTTGCCAATTTAACCAGTTGTTTGCTTGGCATTTTGAGCTCTTTAGCTAGTTCGTAGATCCGTTCTTTGGCCATATGCTCACTCTCCTTCATTTAAATTTGTGATTAATTGCTGAAATTTCTTTGCAAAGCCAGTTTGGTTAACAACCACAACGGTGCGGGTTTGACCAATGGCTTGACTAATTTCTTGACGAGTTAGCGATTGGCTGACTGGGACGTGATAAAAATGACACTTATCAGTCAGTTTTTTAGCACTAGCCGCTCCAGCATCACGAGCAATGAAAACAAATTTCGCCTTTCCTTGGCGAATTTGCTTCAAAGCGAGGTTTTCACCAGTCGTTAGTTCCCGTGCTCGTTGCGCTAACCCGAGTAATTGGATAATTGGTTGTTTATTTGTCATTGCCAAACAGTTCTTGACGAGCCTGTTCATGGTCAGCATACTTGATTAATTCATCATAGAATGCATCATCCAATGTCACATTAAAGACTTTGTCAAAGGTCCGTTGCTTTTTCGCCCGTTCAGCAATTTTGACATCGACGGCAACGTAAGCACCACGACCGGGCTTTTTGCCAGTAGGATCTAGTGAAACTTCATTTTCCTTGTTGCGAACCACCCGGATTAATTGCCGTTTGGGCATCATTTCACCAGTCACAATATCTTTACGCATCGGTATTTTTCTCTTTTTCATTATTTTCACCCCGCTGCTTAATTATTCTTCACTATCTAATTCTACATCATCAAAGTCATCATCACCATCGTCTTCCGGATCAACTTCGGATAACGGCTTAATGTCAATCTTATAACCAGTCAGTTGGGCAGCTAAGCGGACGTTTTGCCCGCGCTTCCCAATGGCTAAGGAAAGCTGATCATCAGGGACGACGACCGTGCAACCACGGTGAACCCGTGGTTCAGCATCTTCGTCGTCCGTTTTTGGTTGGCTTTCTTCAACTTCACCATTATTAGCGTCAAAGATCACCGCCTTAACATCCGCTGGATTGAGGGCGTTCCGGATAAAGTCTTCAGGTTCTTCTTCGTACTTCACAATATCAATGTTTTCGCCACCCAGTTGGTTAACAATAGTTTGAACCCGTGAACCACGAGGACCAACGCAGGTCCCAACGGCATCGACATTGCTATCACGTGAAAAGACAGCGACCTTGGCACGATCACCCGCTTCACGAACGATGCCCTTGATTTCGACAATTCCTTGACTAATTTCAGGAACTTCCTTTTCAAAGAGCCGCTTCAAAAGGTCTGGGGCAGTCCGACTAACGAAGACTTGTGGTCCCTTGGTGTCCTTCAGTACCCGGGTCACGTAGACTTGAACATGGTCGTGGGTCCGGTAATGTTCGTTTGGCATTTGGTCGTGTTTGTTCATGGCGGCTTCAACCCCACCGGTTAAGGTGATGTAAATGTACCGGTTATCTTCACGAGCCACTTCACCATCAACCAGGTCATCCTTCAGCCGGTTGTACTTTTCGTAAATAATCCGCCGTTCTTCTTCACGGAGTTGTTGCAAGACAACGTTCTTGGCAGTCTGGGCAGCAATTCGACCGAAGTCCTTTGGAGTGACTTCTTCCTTGAAGTCATCACCAATTTCATAACCATGACTGACATGCATTGCATCCCGCAAACTAATCTGTTCAACCGGGTTAGTGACTTCATCAACTACTTTTTTGCTGGCAAAAACCTTAAAGTCACCACTGTTTTCATCAATCTTAACTTCAACGTTGGCGTTGTTATCATCGTAATTCTTTTGATAAGCATTCGCTAAGGCGTCCGTCAGTGCGTTAATGATGACTTCTTTTTTAATGCCCTTTTCCTTTTCCAAAACATCCATTGCACCAAGCAATTCTGCTTTTTGTTTTTTTGTGCTCATTGATCGAATTTACTCCTTTTTAAATTTTCACAGCCAAACGGGCCTTTGCAATTAGTTTTCGTTGAACCGTCAAAGTCTTATGACGGGTCTTATCTAAATAGTCGATGGTCAGCTCATCGGGAGTGACAGATTGTAGGTCCCCCTCATAGGCCTTTTTACCATCAATCGCTTGGTAGAGCGAAATATGAACATACTGACCAATCGCTCGTTGATAGTCCTCTTCCCGTTTTAAAGGACGCTCCGCACCAGGGGAAGAAACCTCTAAAAAGTAGGCTTGGGGAATTGGATCGGGATCACAGTTATCTAGCGCTTCGCTTAATTGATCACTGACGGTCACACAATCTTCCAAGGTAATGCCGCCATCTTTATCAATGTAAACGCGCAAGTACCAGCTATGACCCTCTTTGACAAATTCAATATCAAAGAGGTAAAAGTTGTATTGATCAAGAATCGGTTGAACAAGGCCGGTCACAGCCTGAATAACATCTTTCGTGCTCAAATTGTCACCTCCAATTAATGGCAATAAAAAGAGCGAGCATCCCTGCTCACTCCTTTCCGAAGTTATTAACGTTATTATCATACCATTAATCTTCTAAAAACACAAGCATTAGAGTTGGTCAAAGAGGCTCAACTGGTTCTCGTCCGGCAGACCGTCGAGAACATGCTGGTCATCCATAAATTGAATGATGGTTTGTGAGACCTTCCCCCGCTCTGCAAGGTCTTCTTTGGATAAGAATGGTTTTTCTTCCCGGGCGGCCACGATTTGCTTAGCCACGTTCATTCCAAGACCCGGAATGGCCCGGAAAGGTGCAATGAGGGTATCGCCATCAACTAACCAGGCGGACGCGTCGGACCGTTCAAGGTCAACCATCTTGAATTTATAACCTCGTTCTAGCATTTCATTCGCTAATTCCAGGATTGTCATCAGGCTCTTTTCCTTGGCCGAGGCGTCATTCCCCTTATCATTGATTTCCTTGATCGCTGCCTTTACGGCATTCTTACCGTGGGCCATGGCAACAACATCAAAGTCATCTGCCCGAACCGAGAAGAAGGCCGCGTAATAAATCAGTGGGAAGTAAACTTTAAAGTACGCAATCCGGAGCGCCATCAGCACATAGGCCGCCGCGTGGGCCCGGGGGAACATGTACTTAATCTTCAAACATGAGTCAATATACCATTGCGGAACGTTGGCTTCATGCATTTTTTCCTGCCACTCATCTGGAATTCCCCGACCGTGACGAACTGATTCCATGACTTGGAAAGAAGTTTCAGAATCAAGGCCGTAGTGAATCAAGTCGGTCATGATGTTATCACGACAACCAATCACGTTGGCGATGGTGGCGACCCCATCCTTAATCAGTTCTTGAGCGTTATCAAGCCACACCCCAGTCCCGTGGGACAGTCCAGAAATCTGGAGCAATTGTGAGTAATTCTTGGGGTGAGTATCTTCCAACATACCACGAACAAACCGGGTTCCGAATTCTGGTAAGCCAAGGGTCCCCGTTTCCGAATTAATCTGTTCTTCCGTCACGCCCAATACTTCTGGACTGGAGAACAGGCTCATCACCCCGGGATCGTCCATTGGGATGGTTTGCGGATTAATCCCAGACAAATCTTGCAAGGCCCGAATCATCGTTGGATCATCATGACCCAGAATATCCATCTTCAAGATATTATCGTGAATGGAATGGAAATCAAAGTGAGTGGTTTCCCAAGCGGCATTTTGATCGTCGGCTGGGTACTGCACCGGCGTAAAGTCGTAAATATCCATATCATCAGGAACGATAATAATCCCCGCCGGGTGCTGACCAGTGGTCCGCTTTACACCGGTGGCTCCCTTGGCCAAGCGGTCTTCTTCGGCACCACGGAATTCTTGGTCGGTATCCCGTTCATAGGCTTTGACATAACCATACGCCGTCTTATCAGCAACCGTACCGATCGTCCCGGCCCGGAACACGTTCTTTTCACCGAACAAAACCTTCATGTAGTTGTGGGCAATTGGCTGATAGTCACCTGAAAAGTTCAAATCAATATCCGGAACCTTATTCCCCTTAAAACCAAGGAAGGTTTGGAACGGAATATCATGACCATCTTTAATCATCAAGGTCCCACACTTTGGACACTTTTTATCCGGTAAGTCATAACCAGAGCTATATTCACCTTTAGTATAAAAATGATTGTATTGACAATTTGGGCAACGATAATGTGGCGGAAGCGGGTTAACTTCGGTAATTCCTGAAAGTGTGGCGACCACACTTGAACCCACCGAACCACGTGAACCAACCAGGTAACCGTCCTTATTAGACTTCGCCACCAGCCGTTGGGCAATTAGATAAATAACGGAGAACCCGTTCTTAACGATACTATCCAGTTCCAGCTTCACCCGGTCATAGACAAGTTTTGGTAGCGGATCACCATACCACTTTTTGGCAGTCGCCCAGGTCCGGTCCTGAATTTCTTGCTCTGCCCCCTTCATATGAGGAGTGTACAAACGATCTTCGACCGGACTAATGTCTTCGTCCACCGCATCGGCTACCTGGTGAGGATTGTCCACCACGATTTGGTGAGCCACCTCATCCGGCAAGAAATCAAACAACTGGAGCATTTCATCAGTCGTCCGGAAATGGACCTCTGGTCGTTGGGTCCGGTTCAGCGGGTTGGCGCCACCTTGGGAATTAATCAGGATTTTCCGGTAAATGGCATCTTCGGGATTCAGGTAGTGAACGTCACCAGTAGCCACAACCGGTTTATTGAGTTCGTCACCTAGTTTGATCATGTTCTTGATGATTGCTTCGAGTTGCTGGTCCCCAGAAATCACCTTTTGTTCGAGCAAGGGACTGTAGTTCGGCTTTGGTTGAACTTCTAAATAATCATAAAAGTCAGCCTTCGCCTTGGCTTCCTCATATCCCTTTTGCATCATGGCGGTGAACACTTCCCCACTCGCACAAGCAGAGCCGACCAGTAATCCTTCCCGGTAACGTTTAAGAACACTCCGCGGAATCCGTGGAACCCTGTAGAAGTACTTGACGTTGGATTCAGAAACGAGCCGATAGAGATTTTTGAGGCCCGCTTGATTCTTGGCAAGTAACGTGACGTGGAATGGCCGTGCGTGGCGGTAAGCGCCATTATCAGTCATGTGCTTATTAAGGTCATCAACATAAACCACCTGGTAGCGCTTCTCCGCATCCTTCAAGAAAATGTGCAATAAGTGACCAGTCGCCTCGGCATCATAGTTTGCCCGGTGGTGGTGTTCGAGGGAAACCTTGAACTTCTTACTCAAGGTATTGAGCCGGTACCCTCGCAAATTCGGGTAAAGGAAACGGGCTAATGGCAAGGTATCAATTACCGGTCGCTCAATTTCTGGCATGCCATGACGACGATAACCAGTATTCATAAAGCCCATATCAAAGGAAACGTTATGCCCAGCAATGATCGAGCCTTCACAGAAGTCACGGAACATTTGGAAAACTTCTTCTTCTGATTTGGAACCGCGAACCATGTCATCGGTAATACTCGTTAACTCGGTTGTCTGTTCTGACAACGGGAACCCGGGATCAATGAATTCATCAAACCGATCTAAAACCTTACCATCTTTCATTTTCGTTGCGGAAAGTTCGATCACTTTATCATAAATCGCTGACAACCCAGTTGTTTCTACGTCAAAAATGACGTAGGTGCTATTCAGCAAGTGGTCGTGATTTTCGTTGTAGACCAACGGAATTCCGTCATCAACGACGTTAGCTTCGACACCATACAACATCTTAATCCGGTGTTCCTTCTTTTTTCCATCATAGGCGGCCTTGTAAGCTTCTGGGAAGCCTTGGACACCCGCATGGTCAGTAATCGCAATGGCTGGTTGTCCCCACTTAATTGCCTGGTTGACGTAATCGGAGATGGAGTTGGTTGCGTCCATCGTAGACATGTTAGTGTGCAAGTGAAGTTCAATTCGCTTATCGCCTTCCGGGGCCGTATCCTGGCGAACCGGGTGAGAAACAACGTTAATGTCATAGGCATTCAACGTCAAATCACGCATAAAGTTATCTTCTTGGACCGAGCCACGTACTTTGACCCATTGGCCCTCATTAATGGCACCAAATTGGGCTTCGTCCTTCTTATCACGGGAGAACTTTTTGACCGCAAACGAAGACGTGTAGTCAGTAATTTCTAAAATCATCAGTTGCCGGCCAGACCGGAGTTCCTTGATTTCTTTAGAAAAGACATACCCTTCAACGACAACGTTGCGCTCTTCTTCGGTAATCTCCGCCATTGACGTGACTTCCGCCTTTGGATTAATCTCTTTACCAATTTGGGCAGGACCATCCACCGTTGGCGTCGCCCCCGTCTGTTGCTTTTTGGCTTGATCACTTTTGATTTTTGCCAAGGCCTTCTTAACCAGGGCGGCATCAGCAGCTTCTTGTTTCGCCTTGAGTTCCTTCACGTTTTCTGCAGACGCTGTCTGATCAACCACGGCATGAATACGGAACGGCACAAAGCCAGCCTGCTGATAAGCTTGTTCAATCTTGCCCAAAAATTTGTTCACCACAAAATCTTTGACTTGATCATTTTCTAAAGCCAGCTCAACCCGTCCATTATTGACGGTGGGCAATGTCTGCTCGGCGATTTCGTATCCCATTCCCCGATCGCCAACTTCTTGCTGGACAATAAACCGCCAATAGTCAGTAATTAATTGGGGGTTGTTCTCTTCGTCATTCGTCCGCAAAACTAATTTGACCTGGGCATTTGCTAATGACTGAAAGGACATCTGCAAACTGTGGAGCAAGTGGCGGTAAACATCCGCCGATAGCGTGTGGGAAACTAACAGGTGGATTTCCCAAATCCGCGATTTTTGATGGACAATTACTTGTTCGACCTGGCCATCAGACAGTGACGGATCTTGATAGTCAATTTGTTTCAGTAACTGATTAAATTTTTCTTGTGCATTTAAGGCCACTAAACTTCCTCCTCAAATTAAAAATGTGATTAAATCCACGCTGTTTCATTAATCACATTTTTTCACCATCATATTATTCAGCTGTTTGGTCAACCAATTGCTTTAATAAGATTTTAACGGTGTTGCTGACTTCTTCGGCCTTCACTTCAACCGTTTCGCCAGTCTTCCGGATCTTAATTTCGACAATTCCTTCACCGGCCTTCTTACCAACGGTAACCCGGATTGGTAAACCAATCAGATCAGAATCAGCAAACTTAACCCCCGCGCGTTCCTTCCGATCATCAAGGAGAACTTCTAAGCCAGCCTCTTCAAGTTGCTTGGTAATTTGTTCGGCCATTTCCATTTGTTCTGCCTTCTTGGCATTGACTGGAATTACATGAACATCATAAGGAGCAATACTGTCTGGCCAAACCAAACCGTATTCATCGGCATTTTGTTCAGCCACTGCAGACAGAACCCGGGAAACCCCCAGTCCATAACAGCCCATGATCATGTCAACTAAGCGACCATTTTGGTCCAGCACTTGGGCACCCAACTTTTCTGAATAGCCAGTACCCAACTTAAAGATGTGACCAATTTCAATTCCGTTAGTAAACTTGATTGGATTACCATCAGGAGCAATTTCGCCTTCCTGAACCGTCCGGAAATCACCAAATTGGTCAACCCGGAAGTCCCGATCAATATTTGCATTGACGTAGTGATAGCCATCATCATTGGCGCCACAAGCCATGTTGACCAGAACTTTCACGTAATGGTCAGCAAGAATCTTAACCTCTTCACCAACGCCGACTGGGCCAAGGGAACCAGGGTGCGCACCTAAGTATTTTTGTGCTTGTTCCTCAGTTGCCAAGGTGAGTTCTTCCGCATCAACAGCATTGGCAACCTTGGTTTCGTTTACTTCATCATTACCGCGCATCAAAACCATCACTGGTTGGTATTCATCCTCACCCATCTTGGCCATGAAGAGCATTGATTTGATAATTTGATCAGCGTCGATTCCTAAGCTCGCCGCCGCTTCATCAACGGTATGTGCACCGGTAGTCGCCTTCTTTTCCAGCTCAGCAGGTGCAGCAGTTTGCTGCACACCGGTGAACTTCGAAGTGGCCTTTTCAAGGTTAGCAGCATAATCGCCATCGGTATAAACAATCACATCTTCACCGATTTCGGCAGGTGCAGAGAATTCTTGGGAATTATCCCCACCAATCGTACCTGAATCTGCCAGAATAATCTTGTAATCGAGCCCAATCCGGTCAAAAATGTTGCGGTAAGCCTGAGCCTGTTTATTGTACGCTTCATCAAGGCCCGCTTGATCAGCGGCAAATGAATAGGCATCCAACATTTCAAATTCCTTGCTCCGTAAGACCCCAAACCGTGGGCGGGTTTCATCACGGAACTTATCTTGAAGTTGGTAAACGACCAACGGCAATTTCTTGTAGGACTTAATACTGTCGCGTAGAACTTCCGTGAAAGATTCTTCGTGTGTCGGCCCTAAGACGTATTCCCGATCACTCCGGTCAGTCAGTTTAAACAGGTTATCGCCATACGCTTCATACCGACCAGTTTCTCGCCAAAGATCAGCTGGCAACAATGCCGGCATAATCATTTCAACAGCATCGGCCTTCTCCATTTCATCGCGAATAATGCCTTCAATTTTTCGAATTACCCGGTAACCTAACGGCAGGAATGACCATACCCCCGAGGAAATTTGGTAAATATATCCAGCACGCGCCATCATCTTATGGCTTAACGCTTCAGCGTCACTTGGTGCTTCCTTTTTCGTTGGAATTAAAATTTTTGATTGTTTCATAATTAAGATTACTCCTTTTATTTAATGAAGTAGCGCTGAATATCATTCCAGGTCACTAAAATCATTAATAACATTAAAAATGCGAAACCGATAAAGGTAACAATGCCCTCCGCCTTTTCTGGAATTGGCCGGCGAATGATTCCTTCAATAATGTTCAGAACTAATTTACCCCCGTCTAGTGCGGGAATTGGCAACAGGTTAACAATTCCCAGGTTAATGGAAAGCATTGCCAAAAAGGCTAGCACCCCATTGATCCCTAATGAAGTCGCCTGAGAAGTTCCGGCATAGATTGCTACTGGTCCACCAAGGTCATTCAAACTAAAACCGTGGGTGAACATATGACCGAGGACACTAAAAATAAGGGTCCCGGACAAAATGAATTGGTGCCAACCATACTGGATTCGTGACCGTGCATCAGTCTTTTGCTGTTCGACGATCCCAATTTGGCCCATCGTTTGCTTGTTACGGCGCACCTTCTTAGGAGTCAATTTAGTCGAATAATGACGACCATTTCGAACATATTGCACCGTCAGTCGTTGACCAGGTTTGCTAGAAATTTGTGTCGTCAATGCTGTCCAATTTTTGGTCTGATGGCCAGCCACTTTGGTAATCCGGTCACCACTCTTAATTCCGGCTTTCGCAGCAACAGAAGATGATTGAACTTTTCCGATCACGTTACTGTTGGTCGGAATTCCTGGAAGCGTGAATCCTAAAATCACAAACACAACCAGGGCAAGGATGAAATTATTCATCGGTCCTGCAAAATTGGTCATCATCCGGTGCGGCAAACTTGCAGAATTAATTTGCACATCACGGGGCGCAATCCGGATCTCGGTCCCGTCTCGTTCAATCACGTTTGCATCGTGGTTAACAGAATATTTTTTGACTTCACTCTCGTCGCCATTCACATAGCCGCTGATCCATAAGCCATCAACTAAGTCTTTGTCGACAATTTGCATTGGCAGGCCCTGAAATAACGTTGTCTTATCACTTGCATTAATGGTAATCACTTCGTTTTGATCATTTAACTGTAGCGTGACCGGCGTTCCTGGACGCAGGGTCTCGTCATCATCCTCATCAGCCCCTGCTAAACGAACGTACCCGCCAAGGGGTAATAAACGAATGGTATACGTTGTGCCGTTGTGACGGCTCCACCAAATCTTAGGGCCCATCCCAATCGAAAATTCACGAACTAGGATCCCAGCGCGTTTGGCGAAGTAGTAGTGACCAAATTCATGAACCAATACCAAGACACCAAACACGATAATGAAAGTTATAATTGTGATTAACAAAGAACCACCTCGTTAAATAATCCCCAACAGGTACAGTGCTGGCATGACCATTAACATGCTGTCAAAGCGATCTAAAATTCCACCGTGTCCGGGAAGAATTTTACCAGAATCTTTCACGCCGTAATAACGTTTGAGTGCTGATTCAATCAGATCACCAAACTGACCGAAAATCGACAGTAGGAATGTGGCCAGAACCATCAAGGCATAATTGTCGTAACCAACATGGAAGAAAATTAGGTAGATCGCTAAAACGACTGTTGCAAAGATCGTACCAAGCACAGAGCCCTCAATCGTCTTGTGGGGACTCACCTTTGGCGCCAACTTATGCTTACCAAACTGGCGACCAAAAATATAAGCACCACTATCAGTCAGCCAAACAATTAACATTCCGTACAAAAGGGTCGCAAAGCTAACCGCCCGCGCCTGGACAAACGCATTAAAGCCCATTCCGATATACAGCATTCCTAACACTAGGACACCTGCATCATCAAAGCTGAACCGTCCCTTGTGGATCACCGTATGCAACAAAAGCAAAATGACAATTAAATAAAAAGTGGTTAACCGGTCAAAATGACTTGGTAACCAGTTCAACCAAGTTTTCGGCATTGTAATGACTGCAACACCAAGATAAGACATAATGGCCCCAAAAGAAGTTAGAAACATCTTCTTCATAATGAGGATTTCACTCATCGCAACAATCGCTAACACGATTGCCGCAATTTCTAGGGGTAAGTGACCAATTAAAATTAATGGAATAAAGATTGCCAAACCGACAACCGCTGTAATAACTCTAGTTTTCAAAATAGATACTCATCCTTACTACTTATTTCAGTCCACCAAATCGACGGTGACGATGTTGAAAAATACTAATGGCCTTTTTTAAAGATTCGCCATCGAAGTCTGGCCAATGTTCATTCATAAATACAAATTCACTATATGCGATTTGCCAGAGCATAAAATTGCTCAAACGTTCCTCACCACTAGTCCGGATTAATAATTCCGGATCATCATCAGGAGATAACGGGGCCGTCATCATATGGGCCGCCACTGCGTCCTCAGTGATATCTTCCGCAGCTAATTCTCCTGTGGCTACCTTTTGGGCAAGTTCACGAGTGGCGCGCACAATTTCATCACGACCACCATAATTAAGTGCGAAATTTAACACCATCCCAGTGCATTCCGCAGTATCCGCAATCGCATCTTGGACAGCCGCCTGCGTCTTATCTGGTAACTTACTAATGTCTCCCATGACGGTCACCCGAACATTATGTTTCACCAAATCGGGGACAAATTTATTGAAAAAACGAATTGGCAGATCCATTAAAAATTTAACTTCCTTCGTCGGCCGCTTCCAATTTTCAGTTGAAAAAGCGTACAGCGATAGAACTTTGACACCAAGATCACTCGCTGCAATTGTGACCTTCTTAACGGTCTCCATTCCTTGCTGGTGTCCTGCCACCCGTGGCAAATGCCGTGCCTGGGCCCACCGACCATTACCATCCATAATAATCGCAATGTGATGGGGAATATTTTGTTCGTCTAATTCATATCCTGTTTGGTGAGTTTCTTGATTTTGAGAAAACAAATTGAGCCTCCACTAAACGAATTTTACAATACTCCATTTTACCAGATTTGGGGTAATTTCTCTACAATTTAAACCACAAAGGGTGCCCCACCCGATGTGCGACACCCTTAGAAATTACTTACCCATCAATTCGTCTTCTTTGTCCTTGGCAATGGATTCCAAATTTTTAATTCCATTATCGGTTTCTTTTTGAACCTCATCTTCAAGATGATGGAATTCGTCATCATTGAAGTCTCCATCCTTATTACCTTTTTTAAGGTCGTCCATGGCTTCGCGACGAACGTTCCGAACCGCAACCTTCGCCTTTTCAAGTTCAGCCTTCACATCCTTGACCAGTTCCTTCCGCCGGTCTTCCGTTAATTGAGGAATGATGATGCGAATAGCTTCCCCATCGTTTTGAGGAGTCAACCCTAAATCAGCTTCGTAAATGGCGCGTTCAATATCCTTTAACGTACTCTTGTCATACGGGGAAATTAACAGTTGCCGAGCTTCTGGAATCGTAATTGAAGCCATTTGGTTTAATGGTGTTGGGGCACCATAGTAATCCACCTTCACGGGGTTCAGAATGCTGGCGTTAGCACGGCCAGCCCGAATATCAGCCAAAGTCCGTTTTAAAGCATCACCGGACTTACTCATTTTTTCTTTAGCACTTGCTAAAATTTGTTTTCCATCCATTTTTACTTATCTCCTTCAATTGTGGTCCCAATTTTTTCACCACGAACCACTTTCAAAATATTTCCTGGAGTATTGAGGTTAAAGACAACCAAAGGAATATCATTGTCCATCGACATTGAACTAGCAGTGGAATCCATGACATGTAGGTGCTTATCAATGATATCCATATGTGTTAGGTGATCAAACTTCACCGCTGAAGTGTCCTTGTTAGGATCCGCAGAGTAAACACCGTCAACACCATTTTTCGCCATCAAAATGGCATCCGCATTCATTTCGGCAGCGCGCAGTGCAGCGGTGGTATCGGTGGAGAAGTATGGGCTACCGGTCCCACCGGCAAAGATTACTACCCGACCCTTTTCAAGGTGACGAATCGCTTTACGCCGAATATAAGGTTCCGCAATTTGGCGCATCTCAATTGAAGTTTGGACCCGCGTTTCAACACCAAGACCTTCGAGCGCGTCTTGAAGCGAAAGTGCATTCATAATCGTTGCCAGCATCCCGATGTAATCGGCTTGGGACCTTTCCATTCCCAATTTTTCACCGGTAACCCCGCGCCACATATTACCACCACCAACAACAATACATACCTGGACACCCAGGCCATGCACCTCTTTGATCTCTTTTGCGACCGTCTTTAATTCTGGCGGATTAATTCCAAAGCCTTGGTCGCCGGCGAGCGCTTCACCGCTTAACTTCAGAACAACCCGTTGATATTTAACATCATTCGCCATTAATATGTCCTCCTCGGGAAATCGATTGGTTTGGCTATGAAAAAGAGACTGAGTCACTCCCCAGTCCCTTCAACTACAACTAAATTAACGGTTCAGTTCTTGTTGAACTTCGTCGGCAATGTTAGTTTGCTTCTTTTCGATTCCTTCACCAACTTCGTAGCGAATGAATGACTTCAGCTTACCACCCTTAGATGCCACGTATTCAGCAACGGTCTTGTCGCTATCCTTAACAAATGGTTGGTCTGCAAGACAAATTTCAGACAAGAATTTGTTTAAACGGCCTTCAACAATCTTGTCCACGATCTTTTCAGGCTTACCTTCGTTCAAGGTTTCTTCTTTAAAGACCTTCCGTTCGTGTTCCAAACGGTCAGCAGACACATCGTCTCTAGTCATGAATTCTGGATTAACAGCAGCAACGTGCATTGCAACGTCCTTAGCAGTTGCATCATCAGCACCTTCAAGAACCACTAAAGCTGCGATCCGACCACCTTGGTGCAAGTAAGCACCAAAACTATCACCATCATCTTTTTCAACGATTTCAAAACGACGAAGGCTAACCTTTTCACCAGTCTTCCGGGTAGTTTCAGTTAAGTCATCACCCAAAGTACCGTTGTCGGTCTTGATTTCTAAGGCAGCATCGACATCAGCTGGTTTGTTATCCACTAACTTCTTAGCAACGTCTTTTAAAGCAGCCTTGAATGGGTCAGAAGCAGCCACAAAGTCTGTTTCGGAGTTCAATTCAAGAATGGCAGCGGTGTTGCCGTCAACAACGATGTTAGTTAAACCTTCGGCAGCAATCTTATCGCTCTTCTTAGCAGCTTTGGCAATTCCCTTTTCACGAAGGTAATCCATTGCCTTGTCCATGTCACCGTCAGTTTCAACTAATGCCTTCTTGGCATCCATGATTCCGGCACCGGACTTCTTACGTAATTCCATAACTTGTGAAGCTTTGATAGCCATAATTAAACCTCTCCTTGTTTAATAAAATCTTTTCAATAAAAAACTGTTTTGCACTCAGGCCATCACGGTCCAACTGCAAAACAGCCTAAGTTTTAACTATTTAATTATTTGCTTTCAACGTTCTTCTTAAGATCCTTGAGGGAATCTTCAGAAACTTCTTCGTTGTCAGCAGTCTTGTCATCATCAGCTGCTTGTTGATCGTCTTGACCTTGCTTACCTTCAATGACAGCGTCAGCCATCTTTGAAGTGATCAAACGAACGGCACGAATAGCGTCATCGTTTGATGGGATGATCACGTCAATGTCATCTGGGTCAGTGTTGGTATCAACCATGGCCACGATTGGAATATGAAGCTTTTGCGCTTCACGAACAGCAATTTGTTCCTTGTGAGGATCAACGATGTAAATAACATCTGGGATCCGTGGCATATCTTCAATACCACCTAAGAAACGTTCGAGCTTTTCACGTTGCTTAGTTAAAACGGAAACTTCCTTCTTTGGAAGAACATCGAAAGTGCCATCTTCTGACATCTTCTTCAATTCCTTCAAACGGTTAATCCGTGATTGAATCGTCTTCCAGTTGGTCAAAGTACCACCTAACCAACGGTGGTTAACGTAGTATTGACCTGCACGCGTAGCTTCTTCTTCGATTGAATCTTGCGCTTGCTTCTTAGTACCGACGAAGAGAACAATCCCACCATCAGCAGCAACGTTCTTAACGTAGTCATAAGCGGAATCAATCATCTTAACAGTCTTTTGCAGATCGATAATGTAAATACCGTTCCGTTCAGTAAAGATGTATGGTTCCATCTTAGGGTTCCAACGACGAGTTTGGTGACCGAAGTGGACACCAGCTTCAAGCAATTGTTTCATACTTACAACAGACATGAAATAATACCTCCAAATAGTTTTTTCCTCCCTACCGATCAACTACCCTAAAAACCAGACGGCACCATTTAGGGCATCACGATAGGTGTGAATTGTGCAATCAGCACCAGAAAATATTGTACATAAAAACTTGGCGAACCGCAAGGAAAAAATATCAATTCTTAATTTTAATTCCGTGCGCGTGTAAATAAGCAACTTTTCGTTGGCGGCTTTGGTGTTTAAAATGATACTCGGCACTTAACGCCGCATGTTTGTCAGCAAATTTTTCCTGATAAATCAGCTTCAGGGGATGGCGACTTTTGACCCGCGTATACTTTGCCCCCTTGTAAGCTTGGTGAGTGTGGAATCGACGGGCAACGTTGTCAGTAAACCCACAATATAACGAGTCATCAGCACACAGCAAAACATACATGTAGTACGGTTTATTGCTCATGCAACATCGCCTCTACTGCTGGTGTATAATCACCGTTTTGATCGCCAATGATCAATGGCGGGTCAACAATCATTCCATCCGGCCGACCATCTTTTATTGTTTCAATCAAGACAATATTAGCAGGCTTCCCAGGCTTCGGGTATGCAAACCGAATTCGTTTTACAATCAAACGATGCGCCTCCAACACTTGGATGATTTCCGGTAACCTTTCCGGCCGGTGAACGAGGTAGCCCTTCCCGTTCATTTTGAGCAAGCCACTCATCCGGTCAGCAACGGTCGGCAAATCAATGGTTAGTTCATGCCGTGCTAGTGCTAAATATTGATTGGGATTTTTTTGGCTATTCGGTAAACTTTTGAAATAAGGCGGGTTACATGTGACAATATCAAAATGATCTTTTTTAACATAGTTAAAAAGTTCTTTCACATCCGCATTGATAACGTGGTAACGATCCGTTAATTGATTTAATTCGACACTACGCTCAGCCATATCTGCCAATCGTGGTTGCAATTCAACAGCAGTAATTTGGCCCCCAAGCTTACGGTTTAAAAATAAGGCAATTGCCCCATTACCCGCACATAAATCAATCGTTTGTAACTTATGACGATGATTAGGGCGGACAAAATCAGCCAAGAGCACCGCATCCAGCGAAAAAGCGAAGACTTCACTACTTTGGATAATTTGAATACCTTGACTACTAAGTTGGTCAATTCTTTCGCTGGGTTTAAGTTCTACCATTTCTATTTCTCTCCTGACTATTTAGAATTTCAGCTTGCAACTTGCGGACACATTGCTCATAATAATCATATTATACATAAATAACGTTGAGGTAGTAAAAATGTATGACTTTTTAGTCCACGTGGTTGGCCCGTTCCTGAATTTGATTAATGGTCGGCCCGTCATTAAAAATAAGGAGAACTTACCAGACGGCAACTATATTATTGTTGCTCCACATCGGACTTGGATGGACCCAGTATTGTTAGCCCTGGCCATTTATCCAAAAAAATTTAGTTTTATGGCCAAGGAAGAACTGTTCAAGGGCCGGTTTGCCAACTGGTTTCTCCGCAAGTTAAACGCCTATCCAGTTGACCGCCTGCACCCTGGTCCGTCAGCGATTAAAGTTCCGGTTAAAGAGCTTCGCAAATCCAACCTTTCGACAATTATTTTTCCATCTGGTTCCCGTTACTCATCAAAGCTCAAAGGTGGGGCCTTGATGATTGCTAAACTAGCCGACGTTCCACTAGTGCCAGCTGTTTACCAGGGTCCGTTATCATTTGGCGGGCTTTTTTCACGTCATCATCGTAAAATCGCCTTTGGTAAGCCAATTTATGTTAATCGTAAAGAACGCTTAACAGATGATGTCCAAAAGAAATACGAACTAGAAATGCAAACCGCTTTTGATGATTTGGATCATCAACTAGATCCAAATTTCCACTACCAAATGCCTGAAAAACCGGCCGATGACCATTTTTAATTGAATATCAAAAAAAAGATCGACATATACTGTCGATCTTTTTTACTTACGATTAGCTTTTTTAGCTTGATTCTTCATGGTCTGCATCATCATGTGTAATTTACGATCAGATGGTTTTTGACCCATTTGCAGCATCATTGTCCGCATCATGTCTTCAGAAATTGGTGGATTATTACGTAAGTAATTTTCCATGTACTTCCGTGCACCAAAGAATCCAATTACCAAACCAACTAACAATGCCAAGATCATTAGTAAAATAGTAACTACCACGCTTTGCTTCCCCCTTTAAATTCAATACTATTAATAATACAAAATTATGACATACTTGCAAAGCATTTTTACAATAAAAAAGATTAATCGTCCCGTAGACCCTTCTTACGTTGGATCTCCTTGATCTTTTCAGGGGTGACTTCTTTACCTTCTTTATTGAAAACCTGCGTCATTTCAATTTTACTACGGAAGGCTTCCCGGAAGTTCTTTAAATATTCATCGCGTAATTTCTTCCGTTCCGCTTTTTCTTCTTCCGTTAACCCTTCTGCCTTGTTTTTATGAGCGAGTTCGTTAATCCGCTTTAATAATTCATCTTGTACGTTTTCTTCAGCCATGATTGCCCTCCTTGTTCTTGCAAATACTAGTCTAACCAAGTCCCTTCCCGAATGCAAGATCGAACTCTGAAAGATTACGAACGTACGTTTACACTCTCTAAATCCTATGCTAAAATGTTCTTAATTACTAGATTGAGGTGGAATTATGCCAAGGAACGCAATTGATAAGCAAACAGCCGTTTTAAATTACATCCATAAGCAGGTCGCTGCCCAAGGATACCCGCCGACAGTCCGGGAAATTTGTGCTGCCGTCGGGCTTTCCTCAACTTCCACAGTTCACGGGCACATCAACCGACTGATCAAAAAGGGCTACCTAAAAAAGGACCCTGCTAAGCCGCGGGCACTTGAAATCACCCCGGATGGGTTAGCATTTTTAGGCATCAAGCCCAAGCAAGATAAAATCCCGCTCCTTGGCATCGTTGCCGCTGGTGAACCAATTCTCGCCGAACAGGACGCAACTGACTTTTTCCCAATTCCACCAACGATTAATGATAGTGACGACTTGTTCATGCTTCAAATTCAGGGTACCAGCATGATTAATATGGGAATCCTCGATGGTGACAAAGTGATTGTTCGTCGGCAAAGTACCGCTAATAATGGTGACGTCGTTATTGCGATGACGAGCGAAAACGAGGCAACTTGCAAACGATTCTTCAAAGAAGAAAGTTATTATCGTCTGCAACCAGAAAATGATACGATGGATCCAATCCTCCTTGACCATGTTACCATTTTGGGCAAGGTTGTCGGCTTATTCCGGGATAACATTTACTAACAAAGCAAAAGCAGCGCTCGAGGCGCTGCTTTTTTACTGAATCCGGTAAAGTCGCTTAAAGTTTTTCTGACCTGTCAGGACAAACGGCGATGGGTCATTTGAAACATCAAATTCAATATCCGCTGCTGACATCCCTAATTGACCATTAAATAAACGTTCATATTCTTCAATAGAAACCCGTTGCCGACCAGTTAACGCGGTTAACTGGTCTTCACCAATGCGATCGCGATAACCTGGTTGCAGAATTCCTGAATAAAATTCCCCTTCGGCCCCGGAACCATAACTAAATAACCCAATTCGTTCACCAGGTTGAACATCACCATTTTGTAATAATGACAATAGTCCAAGATATAAAGAACCGGTATACAAATTACCGACCTGGCGAGAGAGTGTTTGCTCCGCCTGCAGGTTGCTACGTAAGCGCTGGGCAATGTTACTGTGATCATCACCGAGTAAGCCTTCAAGCCCCTTCTTACCCATTTTGGTATATGGTAAGTGAAAAATCAACGCAGCAAAATCTGCCAAGGTCCGACCGGTAATTTGTTGGTAGCGGTGATAGGTTTTTAAAAAGAAATCAACGTATACCTGATTAGAATATTTGCCGTCAACATGGGCATTTTCGGCATACAACGGGCGCCAAAAATCCATTAAATCTTGTGTGTATGGCACACTGACTGGTTCAACCGCTAACACGTGTGGATCAGCACTAATCAACATTGCCACCGCCCCTGCTCCTT
Source organism: Limosilactobacillus caecicola (assembly GCF_943192935.1). Taxonomy (GTDB): domain Bacteria; phylum Bacillota; class Bacilli; order Lactobacillales; family Lactobacillaceae; genus Limosilactobacillus; species Limosilactobacillus caecicola. The sequence goes on from NZ_CALPCI010000002.1 coordinate 417,089, forward strand.
GGGTCACCTCTCCCGGAGTGTTGAGCCCATAGCGGGCAATATCTGCGGCAATAATTAGCACAACCTCCTGCGGATTAAGGGCCACAATTCCTCGGGCAAATTGTAAAGCCGCCGTTGCGGAATAACAGGCCTCTTTGGTTTCAACCACCCGAATGTAATCATTCAATCCTAATAAGTGCTTGATATAGATCCCACTCGCCTTGGAGTGGTCGATACCTGATTCCGTCGCCACAATTAATGTTGAAACCCGCTTTAATGCCGTAGCCGATAACTTAACGGCTGCTTGTGCTCCTAGCGTGACAATATCCTGAGTTGGTGGAACCACAGCTTGGCGGTCTTGGCCAATGCCGATCTTATATTTATTCGGATCTTCGCCCCGCGCTGCAGCTAAATCATCCATTTCAAAATAAAATGGCGTCGTTGCAAAGGCCATTTCATCAATCCCAATTCTCATTTTTCTCGCTCCAATTAGTAATTCTTAAATTTGCTTAACCACCATATTATACCGATCAGGTAAATAACAATGCAACAATTAACCTCAGCCGGTTAGTGCCGACGCTGGTTAATTGTTGCATTTTTCATATGTTGTTGATAGTCATCGGTTCTTCAGTCTAGTTAGCTTTGGCATCGTTAGACCGCTGTTCCAAAAATCTTTTGACATTGATAAAATTCGTCTTCAGTGTAGTCATATTTCATTAAAACTAACAACCGTAGCAATGAAGCAACCGCTGGGATAATGGAAATAATGACAAAAATCCCGGTGAGCGTGGTTGAACTTTGTGTGACGTTGGGTTGATAACCGATTAATGATAGCGTTAATCCAGTCGTGGCACCAGCAACGGCAATTGCCAATTTAGAAGCAAAGGTTTGGCCGCCGAGGACGACGGCTTCACACCGATTACCAGTTTTTACTTCACTATATTCAACCGTTTCCATGGCGACTTTCAAGAAAAACAGAATCAAAATAATTAACATGTACTTGTTTGCCTTGACGTTGGTCCAAATGTCGTGAGCAGTCAGTTTTTCCGTTTTTTTGCCACCACCCGTTCTTTAGTGAACCGGTAACCAAATTCCATAAATAGGAACCCGACAACTCATCGGCCGCATGAAGCGGTAGAACAAGGATGTCCCACATCGTATCTTCTATACTGCTATGAGGCGGTGTTATGGGATCAGAAGTATCTTTGATATGACGTCTGTTCCGAATTTCTTCAAGTTGTTTTCGATCTAAGTCCGTACCAGACATCCAATCCATAAATTTAGAGAGCAACCATATGGGTAAAACAATGCCTCCTAAAATCATAAAAATAAAAGTCCATAATTGTAGCCAGGTAATCGCAATAAGAGCAATTATAGAAAAAAATACTCCATCACCGATGGAGTATTCTATCTTTTTTCTTATTATTTAGACTCATAAATTAACTACAACTCCTAAATAAAGTAATTGATTAGTTAACAACAGAAATAATAATTTTTAATCACACCTTTATTATAACAGAACAAACAGAACTAGGAGCACCAAAAGAGCACCAGAGTTGGCCAAACTCAGCCCTAACAGAATAAATAAAAAAACAGCCTGAAACGTTGATCTAACAACATCTCAAGCTATTTAATGGAACACTCAGCCCTAGCTGTGCCCTAGCATAAAAAGGAGAGTACAGGATTTGAACCTGCGCGCCCATTCAACATGGGTTCGCCGGATTTCGAGTCCGGTGCATTACCACTCTGCCAACTCTCCATAACAAAGGCTATTATATCAAGATTTACAATAATGATCAAGAACTGCCAATTATTGTTACTTGATTAACCTTCAATTATTTAATCGCCGTGTAGGTCTGCTGACCATCTTTAGCAGTGTAGACTGCTGAATTACTATCATCAGGATTCATAAGGCTAACTGAATAACCATCACCTAAGACCTTTTTCAGTTGCTTGGAAGTCGAAACAATCGACTTGGAAAGATTAGACCAACCTACCTGGTCAGCTTGGTCTGGATTTTGAATAATGTAAGTAATTGCTTTACTTTCATCACCGTCATTGGGTTGAATTTTATAAGTCTTAGAGTCACTATCATAGGATACTGAACCCAATTTTGTATATGACTTTTGCATTTGTCGCAAGATTGCCATTTCTTTGGCGTTTTGCGATTGGGTAGTTTGGGTTTGCAAACCACTATTCGAAAACGATGAAAGACTACTACTATTTGTGGTTTGGGAGCTAGAATTGCTCGACTGGTGGTGCCAAACTGGAAGGTTAATGACACCATAAACAGTCGCCGCCAAACTTACCACCACAATAAAGGTCGCCCACTTCCATTGGCGATACTGCTGCCAAGAATTAACCAGGTAAAACAGTCCCAAAATCAGCATTAAGCCACCAAAAACTACTAGTAAAATCATTATCTTAAACCTACGATTTCTTAATATTCCATCAATGCCTTCACATCGTAATCAGCGATTTTTTCGCGACCCTTCAAATCTTTCAGTTCAATGATAAATGCAGTGCCGACGACAACGCCACCCATCCGTTCTACCATATCAATGGTAGCCGAAATGGTACCACCAGTGGCTAATAAATCATCGACCACCAGTACTCGTTGACCTGGCTTGATTGAATCATCTTCCATTTGCAAAGTTGCTTCCCCATATTCTAAATCATATGAAGAAGAGATCGCCTTGCGAGGTAGCTTACCCTTCTTACGAGCTGGGGCAAAGCCCACGCCTAGTTCATAAGCCACTGGACAACCGACAATGAAGCCCCGTGCTTCTGGACCAACAACCATATCAACATGCTTATTTTTCGCGTAATCAACAATCTCGTCAGTTGCCTGCTTGAACGCCTGCCCATCAGCCATCAAGGGTAAGATATCACGAAAGATAATCCCCTTTTCTGGATAATCTGGAATACTAACAACATACTTGTGGAGGTCTAAAGCCATAAAAAATTCTCCTTTAATTTGAAGCGAGGTGTTTTCGAACCCACGCGTTCAAAGTATTTGTATCACTCTTTAATAAAACTTGTTCGACTTGTAAGCGCGCTGCATAATTTTGATATACCCGGGTCGCTTCTAATTGACCATTTTGAATCTGCGCTGCTAATTTTAACAAGCCATTATTCATTGTAACAAATCTCAGTTCTAAAAACACTTTTATCATCAAAACAAGTTGGTTCCTTGTCACTTTTAAATAATCGCTCAGGGCGCTACCTTGTTGTGACAAATTGATTGCCTTACTCTGTCGAATGGTTCGGTATAAGTTAACAAATTGTTGACGAGTGGGCAGCGGATCTTGATGTAACTGTTGGTGATCAAATAACCATAATTTAACGGTTTGAACCCCCGTCAGTTGTTCTAAAACACGCACTAAATCTGTAATCCTTGCCGGGGTATCAACAATAATTAATTCGTGACCATCCTGTCCAACATTTTCCGCATGGGTTCCATCTACAACAATCCCCTTCACATGGCCCTCAATATTTCGCCGTAGCCGGTCGTTAAATACTACATAGACCGCTTGATCGGCAAACATTTTGGCCTGAAGTTGATGAGTTCGGGCATCCATAACGACTGGTCCTTGGGCCGTTTGGTCCTTCAGCATCATCTGGATTTTTTTATTACCGCGCCAAGAATTTACCGATAGTTGCCCAATAAAAGATATCTGGGAACCCGGAGAAAATTGATCAGCTAATTGGCCTTGATTAAACACCAGAATGTCCACAGGTTGAGCATCACCAATGGTAAACTTCAAATGCTGATTTGTCTTCCCCATTTGTTGAACCTTTTGAATCACTGGCTGATCTATTTCAAAAAGCGGTTCCTCATTATCGGGGCCAAACGGTGCTAGCCGCTGAACTTGAGAATATAAGTCAAGCGAAAGATCACTAGTTGTCAATTGAGCAGTCACCTCAATTTGCGGTTGCCTGTGTAAATCTAATTGCTGATCATCCGCTGCCTGTTCGAGAACTTTCGCAATCGCCGGCACCTGAGTAATCAAAAATGACATTCCGCAGGCCATTACGTGACCACCAAAGGCTTTCATTAAATCACGATGGCCATCCAAGGCGGCAAAGAGGTCATAGCCGTCAATACTTCGCCCGGATCCTTTCGCTACTAACTCCCCCTGATTAACGCTGGCAACAATTGTTGGTTTGCCAGTTTGTTCAACCACTTTACTGGCCACAATCCCTAACACCCCTTGATGCCAACCGTGGCCTACGATTAAGAGTGTCTTTCGTTGCAAATTATCAGGAGTTTGAGCCTTAGCCAACGCTTCTTGCGCAATTTGTGCCACTAACTGTTGACGTTCTTGATTACACTCATCTACCTGTTTAGCTAACCGTTGGGCCTCATCTGCATCAACCGTGGTTAATAATTTTACTCCGTCATTGCCATTCGCAATCCGTCCAAGCGCATTTAACCGTGGCGCTAGTTGGAAAGCAACATCCTGGCCTGTTAATTCCTCTTCAGCGACGTTGGTCAATTTTAACAAAGCATGTAAACCTGGACGAAGCCCCTGCTGCAATTGTTGAATGCCTAGTTTTACCAAAGCATGATTTTCTTTAGCCATCGAAACCAGGTCAGCAATTTCACCAATCGCTACCAGGTCGAGTAGTTCAGTTGGAAATTCTTCAAGTAAACCCCACGCGGCTTTAAAGGCCACCCCAACTCCTGACAGGTCACCGTAGGGATACTCCGCACCCGGAAATTGTGGATGGACGATTGCAACAGCGTCAGGTAGTTGCTCAGGCAGGCTATGGTGGTCAGTAATCACGACATCCACATCGTGATCCTTAGCAAAGGCCACCTCATCCTTTCCCGTCACCCCATTATCGACCGTCACAATAAGCTTCGTTCCGGAATCAATGATTCTTTGGTAAGCCTCCTGATTAGGTCCATAGCCATCTTTAAAACGGTCAGGAACGTAGTAATCAACATTGGCCCCCATGGTTTCCAACGTTTCATACAAGAGGGCAGTCGACGTCATGCCATCTGCATCATAATCCCCATAAATAGTGATCTTTTCACCAACGTTAATAGCCTGACGAATGCGTTGAACCGCTTTATCCAGATCATGTAATTTTTCTGGAGGTTGAATTTGCTGTAATTGTGGTTTTAGGAACAATTGGACATCTGCAAGCGATTTGAAACCACGAGCAACCAATAAGTTGGCTAACGCTCGTGGCAGTTGGCACTGTTCCTGAATCGTCTGAACTAGTTGCTCGTCTTGTTGGGGAACAAGTTGCCAATCATATTTTGCCTTTAACATTAATTTTCTCCTCAATATCTAGCTGGTCTGCTGCCAAGCTCCAAACGCAAAACCAAGGAAGGTCCAGAATGTTGAAACATCAACAAGCTGGACCTTTGATGTAAATTTAGCGCAGTTCCCGAATTACAGGGCATCCTTGTTTTGTTGAAAATCAAAGAAACGCTTAATTGCCCAATCACCAATCCCTGGCATGACTTGATACAACCAGCTAATCGCGGTCGTGTACCCAGGAACGTTTATTTCACGGGTTTTATAGCCAACATTCTTCCAAACCGTCTTCGCCAAATCTTCCGGTTCAATGACCATCCATGAAGGAATGTGCGACAAGTAGCTACCATCAGGATCAGCCTGTGCAAAGAAGTGCGTTGCCACAGGTCCTGGATTGACAGTCAACACCTGAACACCATAGTCAGCTACTTCCATTCGTAAAATATTATCAAATTGGATCACACCGGCTTTGGTGGCAGAATAGGCTGCACTATTGGGTGTTGGAACTTTTCCCGCCAAAGAGGCCACGTTGATAATTGCGCCATACCCCTGGTCCATCATTTGTTTAGCAACACACCGGCTGAGGTACATAGTTGCCAATAAGTTAACATCGACCATCTGTTGCATGGACTGCCGACTCTGTTGAGCAACTGGTACCATGTCACCAAGCCCTGCCGCATTAACTAACACATCAATTTCGCCAACTTCATGCTGAACTTTATCTAGTACCTCATCAATTTGGTCTGGATCAGTAACATCAAGTTGATAGGCAAAGGACGGCCGACCGGAGAGAATCAAACACTTGTGGGCCACTTCCTCCAATTTAGCTTGGTCACGTGAACAAACGACCACAATTGCGCCGCGGTGGGCAGCTTCTAACGCTAACTGTTCGCCGATGCCACTCGACCCACCAGTAATTAAGACAATTTTGTTTCTTAAAAGGCGTAACGCCTTTAACCGTTTCATCATGATCATTCTCCCCCTTTATTTTTAAAAGGAATATCATAAATTGAAAAATCCCTAACTACTTTAGTATTCGGAAAAATATCTCGCACTTGATATGCAAGATCATTGGCAGTTTTGCCAACATAGCGCGCCGAAATATGATTCAGTAATAATAGGTGTACGTGCGCTTTTTTTGCGATATTAGCCGCCTGGACGCTTGTTGAATGGTAGTAATTATGGGCTAATTTGGCTTCACCTTTACCAAAGGTGCTTTCATGAACGAGAACATCTGCGTCCTGAGCCAACTCAACCGCGTTTTTGGTTTTACGGGTGTCACCAAGGATCGCCACAATCCGTCCCTTCTGTGGTTGGCCGATAAAATCTTGACCGTTTAACACGGTTCCATCATCAAGCGTAACTATTTTACCTTGCTTAATTTGACCATAGATTGGTCCAGAAGGAATGCCTAGCGCCCGTAACTTGTCAACTCGTAGTTCCCCAGGGTGATCATGTTCGACAACCCGATACCCAAAACAAGCAATTTTATGATCCAGGTGCTTGGCATATACCGTAAAGGTTTGATCACTAAAGAGCTCTCCATCATCAGTGATTTCCACAAATTTAATTGGGTAACTTAACCTTGATTCGCTAATGCGTAATGAAGTCTGTACGTATTCTTTAATCCCTACGGGGCCATAAATCGTCAGTGGCTCGGTGCCACCCTGAAAAGAGCGTGAACTGAGTAGTCCTGGCAGGCCAAAGATGTGGTCCCCATGCAAATGAGTGATAAAAATCTTTTCAATTTTGCGCGGGCGAATTGTAGTGTTTAAAATCTGGTGTTGAGTAGCTTCGCCGACATCAAAGAGCCAAATAGCATTCCGTTCCTCAAGTAACCTTAATGCTAAGCTTGAAACGTTGCGTGACTTGCTTGGTGAGCCGGCTCCGGTGCCTAAAAACTCAATCTGCATTCTGTTTCCAACTTTCTAAATTTTACTGAATAAATTCAAATACAAAATCATCAATTCTGACTTGATCGCCATCCTGAATTCCTTTAGCCCGTAATGCTTCGTCAACTCCCATGTGACGTAGTTGACGAGCAAAACGAAGTTGACTCTCTTCGTGATCCATATTAGTCATCGCAAACAATTTTTCTAGCTTGGCACCAGAAAGAACCCAAGTGCCATCATCATCACGGGAAATCGTGAATTCTGGTTCATCCGCATCTTGTTGCTTGATGCCGTAATGAACGCTTTCTTGCTTGTCGTGGCTTTCACTATCAAAGGCTGGCGTCTTATCTAGAACTGCCGCCGTTTCCTTCATCAAATCATCAATTCCAGCATGAGTAATGGCGGAAATTGGCATAATTTCTGGTGTGGTTGGCAATGTCTCATCATTCAATAACGCCTTTTTAAAACGTGCCAGATTTTCATGTGCATTGGGCATGTCCATTTTGGTTGGCACAATAATTTGGGGGCGCTTTAATAATTCCGGATCATAACTGGCCAATTCATGATTAATTGATTGGTAACGTTCGAATGCTTGATCTGGATCAGCCGAACTCATATCAATGAGGTGTAGTAAAACTCGGGTGCGTTCAATATGACGCAGAAATTGTAAGCCCAAGCCAACCCCTTTGGAGGCTCCTTCAATTAATCCAGGCATATCCGCCATGGCGAAATCGCGACCATCTGGCAGCATCACCATTCCTAAGTTAGGCACGAGCGTCGTAAATTCATAAGCGGCAACTTTAGGCTTAGCTCCCGTCACAACCGATAAAAGAGTTGACTTACCGACAGAAGGATAACCAATTAAACCAACATCCGCCAGCATTTTCAATTCTAATTCAAGGTAATGATCTTCACCCGGTTCACCATTTTCCGCAATTTCTGGTGCTGGATTTTTAGCAGAGGCAAACCGCATGTTACCACGGCCACCACGGCCGCCCTTAGCAATTACCAACTCATCACCATTTTTGACAAGGTCACCGATAATCTCGCCAGTATCTAAATCACGAACCGTAGTGCCTTGTGGGACCGGGACAACCGTATCTTGGGCATCTGCCCCGGTCATCTGCTTACTCATTCCGTTGCCACCATTTTTGGCTTTAAAAATTCGGTGATAACGGAAATCCATAAGGGTCCGCAGTCCTTCATCAACTTTCAAAATAATGCTGCCGCCACGGCCCCCGTCGCCACCGGCAGGACCACCGTTTGGAACGTACTTTTCCCGTCGAAAGGCAACCATTCCGTTGCCACCTTTACCGGCATGTGCTTCAATTTTGACTTGATCGACAAATGTTGACATAGTATTTCTCCGTTCTATTAGCTAATAAAATAAGTATATTTGAAATTCGCTGGGGCGTCAAAATTAATCATGGCTACTACCCTTGGCAACTTCCGCGTTTTTTTGTAATGAAACTTTGATTAACTGGGCAGTTGGCCGGTTAATCCCCAAAGCATGAATATCATCAACAGAAGCTGCGGCAATCTTATTAATGGAACCAAACTCCTTTAAGAGTTTATTGCGGGTTCGTGGCCCAACCCCTTTGATTTCATCTAAACGCGAGCTCAACGAGTGCTTAGTATGGACCTTCCGGTGAAAAGTAATCGCAAAGCGGTGAACTTCATCTTGAATCCGCTGGACAAGGTAAAATGCCTGACTACGTGGATCAAGATCGACGTGTTCGTCATGATCACCAAAGAGCAAGTCTGCAGTCCGGTGCTTATCATTTTTCACCATGCCCACAACTGGAATATCTAACCCTAGCTCATTTTCTAAAACATCCTTAACCGCATTCATTTGTATTTCACCACCATCCATGAAAATCATGTCTGGCATTGGTTTGTTTTCCTTTAATAGTCGCGAATAACGCCGCCGAATGACTTCTTTCGTGCTTGCTGTTTCATCAGCGTGATTAATGACCGTTTTTAATTTGTATTTACGGTACAATTTCTTTGCTGGTTCGCCATCGATGAAGACCACCATCGCTGAAACTGGATCAGCCCCCTGAATATGAGAGTGATCAAATGCTTCAATTTTGTGACCAGTTGGTAAGCCTAACGCATCAGTAATTTCCTTCATCGCGCCAGTAGTCTTTTGACGATCCATTTCTAACAAACGAAATTTTTCATCCAATGACAGTTGCGCATTCTCTTTGGCCATCGCCATGAGATCCGCTTTTTCACCCCGCTGTGGAGTCCGTACCGGAACCCCTAAAATTTCACTTATTTCCTGATTTGGTAAGCCGGCCGGTAGCAAAATTTCCTTTGGCAACAATTTGTTGCGCCGGTTATAAAATTGCAGAATAAAACTAGTCATTTCTTCATCTGCGGTATCAACAATCGGGAATAAGCGTTTTTCACGCTTCATTAATCGCGCTTGCCGAATAAAGAAGACTTGAATTGACAACCATCCTTTATCAATATAGAAATTAAAGAGATCCCGGGGGGTCTCATCTTGAGAAATGATCTTTTGCTTTTCAACGGTAACTTCAATGTAATGAATTTGGTCGCGAATCTCTGCCGCCCGCTCATATTCCATTTGGGAAGCCGCTTCTTCCATTTGTTTAGTTAAGCGCTGCTTAACTCGCTTCGTATTACCATTGAGGAATGATTTAATTCTTTGAATTTGACGATCATACTCTTCCTGAGGAACTTCTTTAAAACACGCCCCAAGACATTGGCCAAGGTGGTAATAGAGACACGGGCGACCTTGATAACCATTACACCGACGTAATGGAAAGACCTTCTGAATAAAGTGAACCGTTTCTTCAGCCGCGTAAACATTAGGATACGGACCGAAGTAATAAGCTTGATCATTTTTAATTTGACCAGTAATCATAATTCGTGGATCCCGCTCATGCGTAATCTTAATGTATGGGTACCCGGTACCACGCTTAAGTTTGATGTTGTAGTATGGTTGATGCTTTTGAATCAACGTAATTTCAAGTAAAAAGGACTCCTTATTAGTCGAAGTAACGATGGTTTCAAAATCAGCAACTTCCGAAACCATTGCCGCAACCTTTCCCGTATGGCTACTTTTGAAATAGGAGCGGACCCGATTTTTCAAATTTTTGGCCTTACCAACGTAAATAATTTGGCCATTGATATTTTTCATAATATAACAACCGGGCCGGTCTGGCAGCAATGCTAATTTATGTTCTAAATATTCGGTTGCCATGAGCTACCTCCTTTCCCTTAAGATACTTAATTAATATTTTATACCAATCGAACATATGAACGCAAAAACATCTCCAATTTTTTATAAAAAAGAGGCCGCTAATTAACGACCTCTGATATAAAAATTATAGTTTTACTATGCTTCAAGAATTTTTTGAAGAAATTCCTTGGCCCGATCCGTCTTCGGATGAGCAAAAAACTCATCAGGCGTGGCCTTTTCTTGAATCCCCGCGTCGGCCATAAACCAAATTTGATCAGCAACATTTTTGGCAAAGCCCATTTCGTGAGTAACCACCACCATCGTCATGCCATCGTTGGCAAGTTCTTGCATAACCTTGAGTACTTCTCCAACCATTTCTGGATCCAGGGCACTCGTTGGTTCATCAAAAAGCATCACATCCGGTTTCATTGCTAATGCCCGTGCAATGGCCACCCGTTGTTGCTGACCGCCGGACAAGCTCGCTGGGTAAGCATCCGCCTTCGCCCCCATGCCGACTTCAGTCAGCAATTGCTTCGCAACGGCGGTGGCATCATCATCTGCCATGTTTTTAACCTTTTTTGGTGCTAATTTAACATTTTCCAGCACCGTCTTGTTTGGAAACAGATTGAAGCTTTGGAAGACCATTCCCATTTTTTCACGGATTGCTTGGACCCCTTTTTCATTCAGTGACGTCAAATCAGTCCCTTCAACAAAGACTTTCCCACTAGTTGGTTTTTCCAGCTGATTAAGGCAACGTAAGAAGGTTGATTTCCCAGCCCCAGATGGGCCAATAATGCAAATCACCTGGCCCTTTTTTACTTGACCATTAATATCTTTCAAAATGGTGTTCTTACCAAATTTCTTCGTTAAGTTTTGAATATCAATCATTACTTCTTCTGTCATAATCTTTCCCCCGTCAGTCTTATTTATGGTGATATTATACTGAATCCTAAACTAATATGCAATGTTTTTGAATAATTTTTCGCTATCAACAGGCGATATTCAGTTATTATGCAAAAGTTAGTTATGGTATACTTAAAGCAATGAAACTACAAAGGAGTGATCACATGGGATTAGTAACACGACGGAGTGACCAACTGGACAAGCTCTTTGATAACTTTGCAGTTGATCCCAAAAAGGCTCACAAAAAAGATAAGAAACATCCTGACAAAGATAGCAAACAAAAAGACAAGGATTAGGATTGACCATAATGATCAACAAGGTCCAGCACAATGGCGAAACCATTGCGCTGGACCTTTGCTCATTATTGATAATGTTAATTTTCAATTGTAAAACCGTGTGGGTAACGTTTATTCAAGGTTTCGATATTGGTCTTGGCCACCTCGTCAAATGGGATATCAGCCCATTCGGCAACTTGTGATAAATACCAGAGAACATCACCCATTTCGTGAATTAGTTCATCACGATCTAAGGGGTGCCCCTTAAAAGTGTAATTTTTTACTAAATCGACGACCTGTCCGGTTTCGCCCGCAAGGCCTAAGGCACAATTGGTTAAAACCTGTTCATTCCCATAAAGTGTCCGCTTTGCGGCAGATTGATATTCATTAAAATCCATTACTTTACCCCTGTTTGCTTTTCAATCCAGTGCCAAACTTCATCTTTACCACGTTTATTAGTCGCTGAAAATAATATCAATGGTTGGTGGTCCTGAAAATCCATTGATGTTTTGACTTCCTTAACCACTTTCGTGTATTGACTTGGCTTGACTTTATCAATTTTAGTCGCCACTACCAAAATTGGTAAATTATAATAGCTGAGCCATTGATACATTTGAACATCGTCAGCAGTTGGCGCATGTCGTCCATCAACCAGGAGAATCACTCCCCGCAATTGTCGACGTTGGGTGAGGTAATTTTCAATCATTTGACCAAAATTTTCGCGTTGCTTTTTGGAGACTTTGGCATATCCATACCCTGGTACGTCAACAAAATAAAGTTGATCCTCAACATCGTAAAAATTTAACGTCTGGGTTTTCCCAGGCTGGCTTGAAGTATGGGCAAAATTTTTTCGATTAATCAGCGTATTGGTTAACGACGATTTACCAACATTTGAACGGCCAACTAATGCAATTTCTGGATAATCCGTCTTCGGATATTGATCAGGACGGACGGCACTAATTGTCAAATCAACATGATTAACATCCATTTTTAAACCTCATCTTTTCCTATGACGCCTTCGTGTCATTCATGATGTAGCGTGGTTCAGTGTGATTTTGAACACAATTCTTATCAATAACCACTTCTTTAACATCCTGGCGACTCGGTAAATCAAACATCACGTCACGCATTACTTCTTCAATAATAGAACGAAGGCCACGAGCACCAGTATTTCGGGCAATTGCCAAGCGAGCCATTTCACGCAATGCACCATCCGTGAACCGTAAATTGCTTCCGTCTAGGCGGATTAATTCCTGATACTGCTTAACTAACGCATTCTTCGGTTCTGTCAAAATCCGGACAAGATCATCTTCGTCCAGTTTTTCTAAGGCAGTCATCACTGGCAAACGACCAATAAATTCGGGAATTAGCCCAAATTTAAGCAAGTCTTCTGGAATAACGTGTTGCAAAATATTTTTCTCGTTAACCTGGTCAGCCTCTTTAGAATCTGTACCAAAACCAATCGTTTTGTCACCAAGACGTTCCTTAACAATTGATTCGATCCCATCGAACGCTCCCCCAACAATAAAGAGGATATTCTTGGTGTCAACCTGAATAAATTCTTGTTGAGGATGTTTCCGGCCCCCCTGAGGTGGTACGTTAGCAATCGTCCCTTCAAGAATTTTTAACAGTGCTTGTTGAACACCTTCACCCGAAACATCACGGGTGATCGAAACATTTTCGCTCTTCTTTGCGATCTTATCAATTTCATCAATGTAAATGATCCCTTTTTCCGCCCGTTCGACATCATAATCCGCAGCTTGAAGAAGCTTTAAAATGATATTTTCAACATCTTCACCAACGTAACCAGCTTCAGTCAACGTCGTTGCGTCCGCGATTGCAAATGGAACGTTCAAAATACGGGCTAACGATTGCGCTAAATAGGTTTTACCAGAACCAGTGGGTCCGATTACAGCGATATTTGACTTTTGCAATTCAGTGTCATTATTATCACCAGTAACCATTGCATTAACCCGCTTATAGTGGTTATAAACAGCTACCGACAGTGTTTTCTTGGCTTCATTTTGGCCAATTACGTAGTCATTTAATTGACTCATAATTTCAGCTGGAGTAGGTACTTTAAACGTGCCATTATTAATTTGATCTTCAGCTAATTCTTGTTTAATGATTTCAGAGCAGAGTTCAACACATTCATTGCAAATGTAGACACCAGGTCCAGCAACGATCTTTTTCACTTCATCTTGTGATTTACCACAAAATGAACAATGAACGTTTTGTTCGGTTGTATCTTCAAACATCTACTTTCCTCCTGAAATATAATGTTTATTTACCACACAAAAAGGGGTTGCAACTCAAGCATCGTTACAACTCCCTTCTAAAATTCGATATTTATCATCAAAGAATGAGACTATTTATCGCTATCCTTTTCAGCAGGTAAGTCTTGCTTAGCAGAATCAGCAACTAAGTCAACAGCCTTCTTGATTTCAATATCATGAGCTAACATGTCCTTAGTCAAGCTCTTTTCAATCGCATCTTCTTCCATGCCGAATTGCTTAGCTAAGTCACTAATTTCCTTCTTGATATCATCATCAGATGCGGTCAATTTAGCATCCTTAACAATTGCTTCAAGAACCAAGTTGGTCTTAACCCGCTTGTCAGCATCAGTTGCAAATTGCTTCTTTAATGCATCTTCTGAAGTCCCAGTAATTTGGAAGTACATTTGAGGGTTAATCCCTTGTTGTTGCATTCCAGCCAAGTATTGTTGAACCTGACGATCAGTATCTTGGTCCAACATTGCTTGTGGAATGTCTTCAATTTCAGCATTATTAACCGCTGCTTCAATAGCGGCGTCTTCAATGGCAGACTTGGCAGCTTCTTCTTTTTGTTCTTGAAGTTGCTTCTTAGTCTTATCTTTTAATTCATCAAGAGTATCAACATCTTCGTCAACATCCTTGGCAAATTCATCATCTAGGTCTGGGAGTTGCTTTTCCTTAACTTCGTGAATTTTTACATTGAAGACAGCTTCCTTACCAGCAAGGTTCTTAGCGTGGTAATCTTCTGGGAAGGTAACCTTAACATCAACATCTTCGTCAGCCTTATGACCTACTAATTGGTCTTCAAAACCAGGAATGAATGATCCAGAACCAAGTTCAAGTGAGTAGTTATCAGCAGAACCACCATCAAACTTTTCACCATCAACAGTACCAACGTAGTCAATGACAACCGTGTCACCGTTAGCAGCTGCTTCATCTTCTTTTAGAACCAATTCAGCTTGTTGTTGACGCTTGTTTTCTAATTCGGCATCAACATCGGCATCGGAAACTTCAGTATCTTGCTTAGGTACTGACATTCCCTTGTATTCACCTAATTTAACTTCAGGCTTAACAGCAACTTCAGCCTTGATTGTCCAAGGTTCACCCTTCTCCATACTATCAATGCTGATTTGTGGTTGATCAACTGGTTCAATATCAGCTTCCTTAACAGCTGCTTCATAGGCATCAGGAAGAACATCGTTCAGAGCATCTTGGTATAAAGATTCTTCACCGTACATTTGGTTGAAGATTGCCCGTGGAACGTGACCCTTCCGGAATCCAGGCACCGTAATCCGCTTTTGAGTTTTCTTAAAAGCGTCATCAATACCCTTTTGAATCGTTTCTACATCAATATCGAACGTTAATGTCCCTTTGCTGGCTTCGCTGTCGCGTTCCCATTTTGCTGACATTTCATTTCCTCCAATAACATACAATTTTCAGTTTAATCTCTTAAACCGTAACATACCTTATAATTTTACCGTAGGAAAGGTGGAATTTCAAGCCTTCCCAATGATTATTAAAGGGTACAAAAAAGGCCCTAGTAAAACTAGAGCCTTTCGGTTAGCAACTAATGAAAATTAGTCAAGCACTTCTGATACCACACCGGCACCAACAGTGTGTCCACCTTCACGAATAGTGAACTTAAGACCCTTTTCAAGAGCAACTGGCTTTTGTAATTCAACAGTGAATGTTACGTTATCACCAGGCATAACCATTTCTACACCATCTGGTAATTCAATCTTACCAGTAACGTCAGTAGTGTGGAAGTAGAATTGTGGTTGGTAGTCTGAGAAGAATGGAGTGTGACGGCCCCCTTCTTCCTTGGTCATAACATAAACTTCACCCTTGAACTTCTTGTGAGTTTGAATTGAACCAGGTTCAGCCAAAACTTGACCACGTTCAACTTGGTCGTGTGAAATACCACGAAGAAGGACACCAACGTTGTCCCCAGCTTCACCAAGATCAAGAGTCTTGTGGAACATTTCAACACCAGTAACGGTTGACTTAAGAACATCGTCCTTCAAACCAACGATTTCAACTTCGTCACCGATCTTAACAGTACCACGGTCGATACGACCAGAAGCAACAGTACCACGACCAGTAATAGTGAAGACATCTTCGACAGGCATCATGAATGGCTTGTCAGTAGGACGCTTTGGAGTTGGAATGTAGTCATCAATAACATCCATCAAGTGAAGGATAACCTTTTCTTGTTCTGGGTCACCTTCAAGAGCCTTGAGGGCAGAACCACGAACAACAGGAATATCGTCACCAGGGAAATCGTATTCGGACAATAAGTCACGAACTTCCATTTCAACTAAGTCAACTAATTCGTCGTCGTCAACAAGGTCAACCTTGTTAAGGAATACAACGATGTATTCAACACCAACCTGACGAGCAAGAAGGATGTGTTCACGGGTTTGTGGCATAGGACCATCATCCGCAGCAACAACCAAGATAGCACCATCCATTTGTGCAGCACCAGTGATCATGTTCTTAACGTAGTCGGCGTGTCCTGGCGCATCAATGTGTGCGTAGTGACGCTTTTCAGTTTCGTATTCAACGTGGGCTGTGTTGATAGTGATACCACGTTCCTTTTCTTCTGGCGCAGCATCGATATCTTCAAACTTTTCTTGCTTAGCCAGACCCTTTTCAGCCAATACCTTGGTGATAGCGGCCGTTAAAGTAGTCTTCCCATGGTCAACGTGGCCAATAGTACCAATGTTTACATGGGGTTTAGTACGTTCATAATGTTCTTTTTCTGCCATTAATGAAACCCTCCTGAAATAATATACAAGTATAGTGCCGGAACAATTCCGACACACCCTTGATGTAATTGTACTACTTCTAGGATTTTATTTAAAGCATTAAATTCAGCCCTAGAAGAATTCTTAACCATAATATCAGCTCATCATTGTTTTGTAAACGACTTTGCCGTTTTTTTTATAAATAAATCCATTTAGCCAATACTTTGTTGGATTTTTTGTTGCCATTCTTTAGCGTATTGCTGGTCCGCATCTAGTTGGTCGGGAACCGTCCCAACCATTACTTCGACCCACGCTGTAGGATTTTTAATAACCTGACCTGCGTATGGAAATAATAAGGCCATATGCAATTTAATTTGTTGAATCGCGTTTTGATATTCAATCGGATTATCATTTTTGTAACGCTCTTGGATAATCTGCATCAAACTTTGTTCGACCGCTTTTTCTTGTGCCAAATCCGCCTCAGCCGGAACAATTAAATGCTCCTCCTGATCAATCCAGATAAATTTAACTAGCTCTGCGTAGTGTAAGTCAACCAACGTCCGCAAAATTGCTACCCTAAAGATTGGCTTTACAAACGAATCCCGCAAAACAAATTGTGCTCCGCTAGCATATTCACGTAATGGGAGTGTATCCGCATCTGTAATTGCAGAATATTGCGACCATTCTGGTAAATCACCTGTATGAATAAAGTTTTTCAGCTTTTTTTGCAAAGTTGCTGCTTGTTTTTGCTCAGCCCCCTGCTCCGCCTCAGCAATTTGTGCAATCATATTATTCTTCATAACTTCTTGAGTGGCAAGATTGTTCAGCGTTAACCGTGCCGGGATAAACAAGTGATTATGCAGCAAGATATCAATCCACAAAGTGGGGGCCCGCTGTAAATATTCTTGTTCATAATTTCGGGCCTCTTCATGCGCCTGAACGTACTGCTGTTTGTCCATGAGTGCTTGGACATAATTGCGTTGTAACTCAAAGGGTAATTCGTGATCAGCAACTGCAGCGATTTTTTCAATAACTTTTTGACTCTCGCCCTGTTCTAACAGCTTTGTGGTGATTTGTATTAGATCAGCATATTTCCCATCCATGGCTATTTCTCCCTCCATGATTGAACATTTTTAAATAAAAAGAGACTGGGACACACTCAGTCTCTCATACTATTAAGATAGTTGTCTCGACAACCCTTATTTAAGCTTGTGCACTAAAAGCTTACTTATTTTCGGCACGATGACGTTTAGCTCCCCGACCACGACTACTATGCTGTTTCTTGCTCTTTACAGAACTTTTCGCATTATCTTGATCTTTTTTGGAGCGGTTTTTGTGCTTCGGGTGTTGATTGATTTCCATGATAACTGGAAGGATCACCGGATGACGCTTAGTTTGATTAAACAGGAACCGGTTTAGCTTATCACGAACGTTTTGCTTTAAATGGCTCCAATCAAATTCCTTTTGATCAAGATCTTCCTGGATCACTTTTTCAACTAAATCGGCGCTTTGTTTCATTAGTTGACGATTAGTTTTGACGAAAACAAACCCTCGCGAGGTAATTTGTGGACGCGCAACAATCTTTTTGTTTTTCCGGTCAATAGTAGCCACTACAACAAAAATGCCATCCTCAGACAGGATTCGCCGGTCTCTAAGGACAATATTGCCAATATCACCGACACCAATCCCGTCAATCATCGTGTTGCCGACTTCAACGTGGTCACCAATGTAGAATTCACCGTCCTTGAATGTTAGGACATCGCCCTTATTCATCAAGAAAACATTTTCTTTTGGAATCCCAACTTCTTCAGCTAGTACGGCATGCTGATCTAAGAGGCGGTATTCCCCTTGGATTGGCATCAAATATTTTGGCTTCATGAAGTTCAGCATCAACTGTTCGTCATTTTGATTGGCATGCCCCGAAGGATTCAAATCCTGCCCGATAAACTTCACTGCGGCTCCAGCACGATAGAGTGCATCCGTAACTTTTTGTTCCATTGTTTCCATTGCGTATGATGGAGTCGTTGTAACAAATACCAAGTCACCTTCGCCAAGTTGAATATCTTGATCTTCACCGTTGGCAATTGAATTTAAGGCCTTTAGTGGTTCACCCATTCGGCCAGTAACCAGAATGACCACCTCATTTGGATCTAATTCAGCTGCATCTTGCATCTTAATTAATGTGTCTTCTGGAACTTGAATTTCACCAAGTTTGATGGCAGTATCAATAATCTGTTCTAAATCGCGGCCAGAAAGGACCACTTTCCGTCCGGTGGCCACAGCAGCATTCAAAATTTGTTGAACCCGCATAATATTAGATGCAACACTACCGACTACAATCCGCCCATCATGGTTTTCAAACGTATCGCGAATGTATTCAGCAATATCTTTTTCACGAGTGTTGGCGCCAGTAATCGCTGCACCAGCCGAATCACTCAATAACAGTAAGACGCCTTCGTCACCAATTTGTGCAAGCAGTGAAAGGTTTGTTTTATAATCCCCACGCGCAGTTTGATCAAATTTGAAATCACCGGTATATACAATGTTACCTTCCGCAGTGTGTAAGACAATCCCTAAGGTTTGAGGAATAGTATGAGTAGTACTAAAGAAAGTGATTGTAACGTCGTTAAAATCGATTTCAGTGTTTGGATCCACAACGTGAAAGTCATTGAATTTCTTAACCTGTTTGTTGTTTTTCACAGTAAGCTTAGCAAGTTCAATGGTCAACTTACTCCCAAAAACAGGAACTTGAAAGTCCATCAAAAAGTATGGCAAAGCACCAATCGCATCTGCGTGTCCCTGCGTTAAAAAAACACCAGCAATTTGGTCGGCGTGTTCTTTGAGATACGACCAGTCGGGAATCACTACATCAATACCCATTAATTCATTTTCGGGATATTTTAACCCACAATCTAAAATAAAGATTTGTTCATTAATTTCTACGGCATACATATTTTTACCATTTTCACGAACGCCGCCAAATGGAATTACTTTAATATCGTTCACTTCGTTCTCCTTCATTCATTATAATATTGATTTTAAATCGACTAACTGGATGTCAATCGTAAAGGTATTAAACTCTCTAAACACTAAAGAATATCATAACATAGATTAAAAGAAAGAGAAATAATCAGCAAACCAGCGCATAAAAAAAGAACGAGCAAATGCTCGCTCTGAAAATTGAATTAACGACGAAGGCCCAAGCTCTTGATTAATTCACGGTAAGCTGGTAAATCAGTCCGCCGTAAGTATGCTAATAAGTTACGACGGTGACCAATCTTCTTCATCAAACCACGTTGGGAACTGTAATCATGTTTGTGTTCCTTTAAGTGTGCGTTTAATTCGTTAATTTCAGCAGTTAATACAGCAACTTGTACTTGAGTAGAACCAGTGTCTCCTTCATGAGTAGCGTATTGCTTAATTAATGCGTCCTTCTTTTCCTTTGAAATAGCCATGCTATTTTCCCACCTTTCAATATTTAAATTGCCCGATTCTAAGTAAAACGTCGGTGAGGATCGTTAGACTGAGAAAGGGTTTGGTTTTAATAACCTTTGTTAATATAACTGATCTTCGCGTTAAACGCAAGTTTTCCCGAAAATTTATTGCAGGCTTTTCGGTGATCATCTTGCAATGCTGATAAGGATTCTGTATAATGACAAATGTTGAAAATTCTGGTCAACCAATAATTTGAGGTGGACGGAGGTGAAATTTCATGCCAATTATTAAGTCAGCAATTGAACGTGTTCGTGTTAATGAAAAGGCAGCTGCTCGGAACGCTTCACAAATGAGCGCAATGCGGACTGCTATCAAGAAGTTCGATAAGGCTAAGTTAGCTGGTGAAGGTGACCTTGACAAGCTTTACAAGGATGCTATTTCAGCTATTGACCATGCTCATGCTAAGGGCCTTATCAAGGCTAACAAGGCTGCTCGTGACAAGTCACGTCTTTCAGCTCGTTACGCTAAGTAATGAATTAACATTATAAATAAAGGTCGGTTAGGAAAATTCCTAATCGGCCTTTTTGCTTGCCTTCACTTGCTGTGAGTACTGTAACATAAAAAGTTGAAATAACAGTTCTGGAGAACGGCTGGTGGTTTTTAATGCCTTCTCCACCCGAATTAATCCCAAATAGGCATTAATCAAGTCCGTTAAGGAAAAATTCCGGACCGTTTGCAAGCCCAGTTTAACTCGATACGGGTGCACCTGTAATTTATTAGCGAGGGTTCCCTGACTCAAGCCGCGAGCACTAAGGATCTTAACTTGCAACAGCAAACGAAACTGACTCACCAGAACAGCATTAATTTGTAATGGTTGTTGCTGGCTTTCTAATAATTGACGATACAAGCTAATAGAACGCTCCTGTTGATGCTGCAACACTGCATTAACCAAATCAAAAACATTACTATCCAGTGTTTGGGGTACTAGAGATTGGATATCTTCAACAGAAATAATTTTATTTTCATATTCTAATAGCATTAATTTTTGGATATTGGCAATCATAGAACTATAATCCGCATTCGTTCGCTTCACTAGCTCCGTTAATGCGCCGTCAGCGAATTGATATCCAGAATTCAGCACATTTTGTTCTACAGCAGCTCGGGCAGCTTGTTCTGTGAGTGGCTGTGCAGTCACCTCAACCGCATTCTTCTTGAGTTGCTTGACAACCTTTTTGCGACCATCCAGTTTTTCATATGGGGCAATAATCACTAAGATAGTTGAAGGTTGGGGATGATTTAAGTATTGTGCTAATAATTCTGGGTCTTGCTTGATCTTAGTTTTTCCACCATTGGTGGTTAGAAAGTTTGGCTTGTTAAGAAAAACCAATCGTTTTTCACCAAAAAAAGGTGCTGACATTGCATCATCCAATGCTTGGCCTAGTCCCTCTTCTTCCAGATCATAACTCCCAACATTCATTACCTGTTCTTCCTGCGGAATTAACTTTAAAAAAGTCTCCCGGACTTTTTGAATAATCATTTGTTGCGGGCCAATGACTAAGTAGACCGGAGCCGCTGGCGCATTCTTTAACTGGCTTTGTAAAGTCACTGCATCCAATTAAATTCATCTCCTTTCAGAGTTGTCACAAAATGACCAGTATTTGGATAGTACTGATATTGTATCATCCCACGATTTTGAGTCGACCAAAACGGGATTTGTTGTTGTTTTAATTTACGAATTGTTTCTTGGTTCGGATGTCCATACCGATTCTGTCGTCCAGCAGAAATCACCGCCAATTCCGGCTGTAAGTGATTTAAATACTGAATGGCACTAGAAGTTTTACTACCGTGGTGCCCCAGTTTAACAACATTAGCCGTCAATTGCGGATATTTTTTTATTACCGCCAACTCCCCAGCTTGATCTAAGTCACCACTAAAAATAAACGTTTTGCCACCAAACTGACCATACAACACCATTGAATCTTCGTTGCGGCCTTGTCCCCTACTGAAGGGGTGTAACACTTGCAGCTGCAGTGCCGAAAGGTCTGTTTGATTAGTCACTGGAACTATCTGGATCTTATTGGGAATCCGCTTGGTAAATTTCGTCATTTTTTCCATGCCTGACGGTACAAAAACGGCCTTAACCTTTAACTGCTGGCAAATGGTTTGGAGATAACCAATGTGATCTGCATCACTATGGCTTAACAATACTGCATCTAAATGGTTAATTCCCTTACTTTTCAAATAATTAACGCTAATTCTTTGTGCATCATCACCATTAGAATGATACTTTTTCCAAGCTGGGGCTGGAAATTGCAAGCGTCCACCGGTATCAATCAACATTACTTGTCGATTAAAAGGTGTCCGAAGCAAAATTGAATCACCCTGGCCAATATCAAAAAAAGTAACCTCCCCTGATAGTGGAAAATGAATCCAACAAAAGGCCGCCAGGTATACACAAATCAAACCCCGCCACAATCGCTTTTTCCATGACCACTGATCACAAGCAAGTAAGGTTAGAATGATCATCCCTAACGCCAACCAATTCGGTAACTTACCAAATACAAACAGCCCCGGTAATTTTGCCAGCCAACTAATCAGCGCTTGATATTCTTGTAAGCTCCGGTTAACAACTGCGATTACTTGTGGCAAACAGTGGCCCAAACTGCCAGCAATGATGGTCAAAGGTAAAATGACTTTTGAAAAAAATGGAATCATGCAGTAATTCAAAATTACTGTTAACAGGTGCACTTGGTAAGTAGCATTTAAGAGTAGCGGAATGCTAACGACATTAAGGACAACGGCTTGTTGCCAAGTGGTTTTCCAATTTATTTTGCAAAGCGTAAAAGAAAGGAGGTAACTAAGCTGACCACCCAAACTTAAAAGGACAGCTGGTAAGAAGCATAAATGGATAATTAAGCTCCACGACCAACTATCAAATATTTTCGAGCCGATTATTTCGCCTAAGAGCGCCACACCAGTCATCAGAATTGCCCGGGTCAGACTTCCTGAGGCCCCACCGATTATCCAAAACAGCGGCAAAGTCGTTATTGTCACCACATTAATCACTTCTCGTGTGAGATTAATTAAACTTAGTCCGCGACGCATTAACTGACAAATCACAGTCACGTGTAGACCAGATAAACAGAACAAATGAATAATCCCTAAAGCTTGGGCATTTTGAATCGTTTCACCCAGTTCTTGATCACTAATTCCTAACAACAATCGCTTGCAAAACAGATTGATTGGAGCAGGCAGGTTTGAAAAACGATAACTTAATTGCGCCCGCCAACAATGTAAGTATTCTAAACCATGCGGTTGACTACGACTAGTCAATTCACCGGTTCCGCGGACGCAGTTATACACTCTTAGGTATCGATAATACCGCTGTGCATCAAACTGATTCTGATTAGTGGCTGGGTTTAAGGGGCTTAATTTTCCTTCAACTCGAATCCACACGGGTTGTTGAACATCAGTGAAGCTAGCCAATTCTGATCGTGAGGTAACCTGAAAGCTTAATAAGTACCTTTTTTGATCTTCGCCACGCCCAATCACGCTAACTAAATTACCGTTAGTTTTAATTCCATCTGGTTCAACGCGATAAAGGCGCTGAACCGTTTGCTCACGCTTAATGGTGTAACGTTTAGCCTCACTATTCAAAAAGACACAATGAGCAAAAATGCTTCCGACAATCGCAATCGTCAGCCAAATCACTTTTGCATTATGTAAGCAAATCAGGCGGATAACCATCCAAAACAAAGGCAGAATTAGCCAAAATTGGCGAGCAAGAATCACCCCAGGAACTAGCGCAGCAGTTAAGGCGATAATCGTACTGTGTTCTTTAATTATTTATTCATTCCTGGATGAATATATTGATCAAGATCAACTTCATCCAAAATATCTGAATCAAGTTTAATCTGTTTTAATTTCACATTCTTGAGACGAATTAATTTTTTGGCATATTCATCATTGTGGTAATTCCGTAGATAATTAATTTGCTTAATTCCGGCCTGTAAAAGACTCTTCGTGCACTGAAGGCAAGGAAAATCGGTAACATACAAAACCGCGCCATCAGTCGGCGTACCGAATTTTGCACATTGTAATAAGGCGTTCATTTCAGCATGAATGGTTCGAACACAATGACCATCGCGCATATAACAGCCGACATCAATGCAATGATCATCTCCAGCAACGGCCCCATTATAGCCACTACCAATAATTCGTTTGTCACGTACTAAAATAGCACCCACAGAGAGTCGCTGACAGGTTCCCCGTGAAGCAACTAGCCCCGCTTGGACCATAAAATACTGGTCCCAATCAATTCTTTTTTTCATCTAGAATCACCCCTTTTTCGTTGTTAAGTATAGCAAATTATGCCAATTTAAACAGACTAAACTGCCAGTCGATCTTTTAATTTTGCAACAGTTTTATCGCCGAAACCACTAATGTTTTTTAAATCATCTGGAGATTTAAATCCGCCATGTTGATTTCGATATTCCAATATTTTTTCTGCCTTTTTCTCACCGACCCCATCAATTTTCATCAGGTCTTCCTTGGTGGCATTGTTCAAATTAATTTTTTCACCATCAGTACTACCTGCATCAGCTCCGCCAGCAGCCACATTACTGGTTAATTGCTCGCCTAATTTGGGAATTTGGACAATTTGTTGGTCCATTAATTCCTTGGCCAAATTCACCTGATTTAAATCTGACTGATCGGTGCTACCTCCTGCTGCCCGAATTGCTTCCTCAACTCGCGAGCCCTTTAATAAATGGTAGACTCCTGGTCGATTAACCGCGCCTTTGATATCGATACAAATTTTACTGCTATCACCACTTTGGGCACTAACTCCCTGAGTCTTTTTGGCGACTTCTCGCGAAGTGGGCAAGCGATCAGTCGGCTGTTGATTAGTATGCCAATGAGTATATCCAGCAAATAATAAAACCAGTGCTGCTACTCCGCCGATAATGACCTGGTGAATGTGCATTAAACAGTATTCTTTAATTTTTTCGATAATTTTCACCTCCCTAATATAAAGGGACGTAAAAATGTAATCTTTACACTAAAAAAGGTGATGAAAATTTATTCATCACCCTAAATTGTTAATGTGTTTGAAGATATTTCACTGCATCCTTAAACGTTTTTACCGGGACCACTTTCATTCCCGGTGCGTATTTTTTAGCCGTGGCCTTTGCCATTTGATAATTAGTCTGGTGGCCTTCTTCGTATTTCAATAGCTGCTTGGTTGGCTTAACATACGGCGCAAAAAAGATTTTGGCACCCGCCCGGTGAGCAGCTACCACCTTTTTATCAATCCCACCAATTTCACCAACTGTGCCATCAGCACTGATGGTACCTGTGCCGGCGATCTTTTTACCATGACGAAGATCTTGGCCGGTAATTTGTTGATAAATTTGCAAAGCAAACATCAAACCACCTGATGGTCCGCCAAGCTGCCCTGGATTAACTTTGACAGTTGGATTTGTATGAACCTTGGTATTATCGGTTAAGATAATGCCGATCCCAGCACGAGAACTAGTGATTTTAACCAATGGTTTCGTGACGGTCTTCTGTTTGCCATTGTGAATATAAGTAACCGTCAATGGCGAACCAACCTTCTGCTTTCCTATATATTTTTGGTAACCTTGTGCAGTATTAAAATGATGGCCATTAACTTTCGTGATCGTGTCTCCAACTTTGATGATGCCTTTAAATTTAGAATTATTTTGAACCTGCAAAACGTAAATTCCTAAATAGTCTGTTTTCACCGTCCGATGAGCAGCTTTAAAAGCAACCGTGATGGCCTGGTTAATGGCACTTTGCATATAAAAGTTCTGAACACGATCAAAGGTCTTTCCGCTTTGGCCCCCTGTTACTTCACTAGCGCTTTCAATGGAAGTATTGGGGGTCAACTTGGCCCAGACATACGTAACTGGGCGCGCCTGCTGTAAATAAACCGAAGTAATCATGAAACTACCCTTTTGTTTGTCTGGATGTCCCTTGATGGTGACGTAAGAGCGCAAATCATCAGCAGTTCCAGGACTCTCAATGTATTGATTCAGTGGCCAAAAGAAAAACCACCCAAGAAATACTACTAAAAAAGCAACGGAAAGAACCCGGCGGAGAATTTTTTTATCTTCATTTTTCATTATGCTTCTTCACCTGTCTCATTTGCCGCTCATCGAGCCGTTTTTCGAGAGCCGCATTAATATTTGCTGGTAAGTATGCAGAAATATCTCCACCGGCCATTGTGACCTCTTTCAACATACTACTAGATAAGTGCTGATACTTAGGATCCGCAAGCAAAAAAATCGTCTCCACTTGGTGATCCAAAAATTGGTTCATCGCTGCGATATCCCGTTCATATTCAAAGTCGCGTGAATTACGTAATCCCCGCATGAGATAGTCAGCGCCAATTTTGTTCATCAAATCAACAGTTAACCCGTGACTAGTAATCACTGATACATTGTCCAACCCAGCAACAGCCTCCTTAATTTGAGCGACCCGCTCATCAACGGAAAAGAGCGGGTGTTTGCTAGCATTGTCCATGACAGCGACGGCTAACTGATCAAATAGAGCGCTACCCCGTTTAATTAAATCAAGGTGGCCCAGTGTTAATGGGTCAAAACTACCTGGAAAAACTGCAACTTTCATCGTTAATTTCCTCCTTGATATTGGTAAATTGTAAGTACTGTAATACCGTATTCATTGCGCCGGGATAATTCAAATCCCGGTAAATCATCAGGAAGATTAGCTTCCTGATTAGTCTCACACACCACAATTGCTCCCGGCTTTAGTAATTTTTTCTCCACCATCGTTTCAATGTCTTTAACAATCTGCTGTTTTGCGTAAGGTGGATCCAAAAAAACAAGATTAAATTGGAATTGCTGGTGACTTAAAACACTCAGCGCTTTATGCGCATCTTGTTTAATGATCGTGAACTGTTCGGGAACCCGTGTGAGAGCCACATTTTGCTTGATCGTTTTGATCGCAGCATATTGGCGGTCCACAATTATTGCCTGGTCAATCCCCCTTGAAACAGCCTCAATACTCAGTCCACCACTACCTCCATAGAGATCTAAACTCGTTCCGCCTTCAAAATAGGGACCGATAATATTAAATAAAGATTCTTTTACCTTATCCGTAGTTGGCCGCGTAGCCATGCCAGGAACGGCATTTAAGCGACGCCCCCGGAATTTTCCTGAAATAACGCGCATTCTTTAATCATCCTCATCATTCTTTTTGTACGTGCCGGTCCCCGCCGGATGAAAAACTGTTGGATCAATCGCTGGCCACTGAGAAATCTCCACACTGGTTACATTATGGAGTTTGGCGATGGCTGGTTCTACTTCCTCAACTTCTGCTTGATCAACGTACAGGACAACGTAATGCATTCGGCGAGAAACATACATAATATTACCGTAACGTCCTAGTCGACGGAGAACATGCTTATTATTAATATAGACAATTAACCCTTGGCGTTTTGTTAACTCAAACACTAACGAATGACTCCTTTCTGACTAGCCGCCTGTTGTTTACGATATTGACGACCGACATTCAAAACTAAGCCAACCGCTGCACTTAACACCAACATACTAGAACCACCATACGAAATAAATGGCAACGTGACCCCGGTAATTGGCAGTAAACCACATACCCCGCCAATATTAAAGAACGTTTCCACAGCAATAAACGTGGCGACTCCGTAACAGAGTAATGCCTGGTAAAGTGAGTTGACTTTGACGCCCAACTGAATGGTTCGACAAACGATCACCATAATTAAAAGTAAAATGACCGTAACCATGACCCAACCTAGTTCTTCACTAATAATTGCTAAAATGAAGTCCGTATTCGGTTCAGGGAGGTAGCCCATTTTTTGAATACTATTGCCCAGTCCAACCCCAAAGATGCCACCGTTTGAAATAGCATAGTAAGAATTAACTAACTGACTACCAACCCCACTGTTATTAGCAAATGGGTTAATATAGGCAACGAACCGGTTAACTTGATAACCATGGAAATGATTAACGACAAAGCGCGCAATTAATGGTAACCCGACGATGATAATCCCAAGAAACGATAATAAGATCCAAACACTTTTACGCCAATTAATTTCACTACCCAAAAATAAAACAATAACGATGGCGCTATTAATCGCAAAGCCGCCAAAATCAGGCTGGATTAAGATTAAAATCAATAAAGCCACGATAATTAAGAAGGGATAGCGAACGTCACCCAGGCTATGCGTTCCGGAAACCTCATTATAGTGGGCAAACTGATTGGCTAAGTACATAATGATAAATAATTTAGCAATTTCAGCTGGTTGGATACTGAAGAAGCCAAGGTTAATCCATCCCTGAGCCCCATTCACTGCCGCTCCAAATAATTTAACAAAAAAGAGCATGCCCAGCAAAATCAAAAAGAAGATTCCTAATAACTTTGGACTCCGCAAAGCTTTGAGACGCATTGACGCGACTACTAAGGCAACGATGATGCCCAAAACTGCAAAGATTGTTTGACGAATTAGGTAACCAGTTGGCGACCCTCCATTTTGCATTTCGATGCCTGCACTAGCCGAATAAACCATAATGACACCGATAATGCATAATACTAAATATGGTAACCCAACCCACGGGTCAAGTTGTTTAAATTTCCTTAAAACGCTTTGCATGCTTATCCCCACTCAATTTAAAAATCAAAAATAATTATACACCATCTCGAAAGCAGAATGCTGTTCTTAACACTTTTATTATCTTTGACTTTCATTATAAAACAAAATAAGGAGCCGAAAATCAGCTCCTTATAAAGTAATTACTTCCGTGAAGCTGCCTTACGCCGCTTAGCAGCCTTTTCACGAGTGTTAGTATCTAAGATTTGCTTCCGTAAACGAATGTTTTCTGGAGTAACTTCACAGTATTCATCTTCGTTTAAGAATTCAAGTGATTCTTCCAACGTAAAGTGGGTTGGCGTCTTAATCCGTGCCATTTCATCGGATCCGGCAGCCCGCACGTTAGTCAAGTTCTTACCCTTGGTGATGTTGACGGTAATATCGTTTTCACGACTATTCTCACCAACAATCATTCCTTCATACACTTCGGTACCGGGGTCGATTAATAACGTCCCACGACTTTCGATCCCCATCATTGCGTAAGTAGTAGCCTTTCCGGCATTCATCGAAACCAGAGTTCCCTTTTGACGACCAGGATTCCAGTTCTTAATTACTGGAGCGTACTTTTCAAAAGTATGGCTCATGATCCCATAACCACGGGTAATTGACATAAATTCAGTAGAATAACCGATTAAACCACGTGAAGGTACCAAGTAAGTTAACCGCGTTTGACCATTGTTATCAGGTTCCATGTTGGTCATTTCCCCCTTACGCTTGTTCAAACTATCAATGATGGAACCACTATATTCATCAGGGGTATCTACAATGACCTCTTCGAATGGTTCACACATCACACCATCAATTTCACGGTAAATAACTTCTGGACGAGATACGGATAATTCGTAACCTTCACGACGAAGCGTTTCGATCAGGATTGAAAGGTGTAGCTCACCACGGCCAGAAACGGTCCAAGCACCTGGATCATCGGTATTTTCAACCTTCAAGGAAACGTCGGTTTGCATTTCACGCTTTAGACGATCTTCCAGTTGACGAGCAGTAACGAACTTACCTTCCCGGCCAGCAAATGGAGAATCGTTCGTCCGGAAAGTCATCCGCAATGTCGGTGGATCAATCCGTAATGGCGTAATTGCTTCTGGGTGGTTTGGATCAGTAACCGTTTCACCAACATTAATGTCTTCCATCCCAGAGACGGCAATTAGGTCACCGGCTTCAGCTTCTTGAATTTCTTCACGTTTCAAACCGAAGAAACCGAACAGTTTAGTAACCCGGAAGTTCTTCTTAGAACCGTCTAATTTCATCAGTGTAACGTTATCACCGATCTTGATCTTACCGCGGAAAACACGACCGATCCCAATCCGGCCAACGAAATCATTGTAATCAAGGATCGCCACTTGGAATTGAAGTGGTTCATCAGAATTATCAATTGGTGCCGGAATGGTCTTAACGATAGTGTCAAACAATGGCTTCATCGTGTGTTCCTGAGTTGATACATCAGAATCGTAACTAGAAGTCCCGTTCATTGCAGAAGTGTAGATAACTGGGAAGTCTAGTTGGTCTTCATCAGCACCTAGTTCAATGAACAGATCCAATACTTCATCCACAACTTCTTCAGGACGAGCACCCTTCCGGTCAACCTTGTTAATCACAACGATTGGAGTTAAGTGTTGTTCCAAAGCCTTCTTTAAAACAAACCGTGTTTGTGGCATCGTCCCTTCGAAAGCGTCAACAACCAGCAAAACACCGTCAACCATCTTCATAACCCGTTCAACTTCACCACCGAAGTCAGCGTGGCCTGGCGTATCCAAAATGTTGAATTGGTACTTACCGTATTTAACAGCAGTGTTCTTGGAGAGAATCGTGATTCCCCGTTCCCGTTCGA
This sequence comes from Limosilactobacillus caecicola, assembly GCF_943192935.1. Classification (GTDB taxonomy): domain Bacteria; phylum Bacillota; class Bacilli; order Lactobacillales; family Lactobacillaceae; genus Limosilactobacillus; species Limosilactobacillus caecicola. The sequence goes on from NZ_CALPCI010000002.1 coordinate 447,582, forward strand.
TAGCATTAGTATCCATCGCCCGGTCTTGAATATCAAAGTGCTCTGGCAGAGTATCAGATTGCTTTAACATTTCATTCAGCAAAGTGGTCTTACCATGGTCAACGTGGGCAATGATCGCGATATTACGAATATCATCACGTGATTTCATGAATTAACTTCCTTTCACATTTAAATTAATTGATCTTTTTCATAAAAAAACTGTGACCGTGGTCACAGTATTAACGGCTAATCGACAAGTTCCAAAATATCATCTGTAACCTGCTTTGTCGCTACCAATACAAGATTAGATGATAGCACATTGACGCGGCGTCCGTCAATTCCTTTCGCAACTAACCCCATCTCATCGGCAAGGGCCATCCCCGCCGCTAAATCCCAGGGCTTTAAATAGGATAAATAGCCGCCAATTCGTCCAGTAATCACATAGATCATTTCAATCCCAGCACTACCATACATGCGTAATCCCCGAGCCTGTTTTTCGATTTCACGAATGTTATGACCGCCATCAAGTGTCAAACCCGCATTCACGACGATTAGACTATCATGGAGACCATTGTTAGCTGGAGTATTCAGCCGCTGATCATTAACGTAGACCCCATGGCCATTGCCACCGTGATAAAGTTCATTATTCATGACATCCATAATGTAACCATAAGTTGGCCGACCATCAACATAGAGCGCCACCATGATCGCAAAATTACGGTGTTGCATCACAAAATTCATTGTGCCATCAATCGGATCAACAATAAACACATGGCCATCAAGATTATCAACCCGGTCGCCATAGCCTTCTTCACTGATAATCCGTGCAGACGGATCTATTTGCCGTAATCGTTGATTCAAAAATTGTTCATTTTCTTTATCTACCGTGGTAACTAGATCTTTATAACTAGTTTTCAGATCCACATCATATGATTTCTTCATTCTCTGCAGAGTTCGTTCTCGAACATCCCACATTAACTGTTGAACTTGTGCGTCAATTTCTTCTAACATTTAATGCTACCCCCGACCTAACCTAATTATTTTGTTCTGCGATTGATGCGTAGCTTGAATAACATCATATAATTGGTAGCCGCTCTTTTGATAAAAGTCGCGCCCTAAACGTTTTTCTTCCGATTTCGCTGGCACAACGTGTTTAAAGTCATGATAGGCCTTTAAAAGCTCATCGCGCATGGCGCCTTGTTCATAGGCCTTTTCGACAAGATTAAACATGTGAACCACCATCACTATTTCACCCGTTGTCCAACTAGGATCAATTGGATAAGAATAATTTCCGTCCATTAACTCTCCACCTCGCTTTTTATATTTTAACATTCTTCCTCAATTCCGTAGCACTCAGTTTTTATACAATCAAAAATTATTTTGTGATAGACTGGTATTTAAATATAAATGGAGGTTGCAACATGTTTTTAATGAAAGATATTGTCCGTGACGGTGATCCAGTCCTCCGGAAACGGGCAGACAAAGTCACCTTCCCACTTTCTGATGAAGACCGGGAATTTGCGCGCAAGTTAATGGAATATCTCGAAGTAAGCCAGGACCCCGAATTATGTAAAAAATATGGTTTGCGGGCAGGAGTGGGGTTAGCCGCTCCACAAGTAGGCGTTTCCAAGCAAATGGCATCCGTTCTGGTGCCCTCTGACGAAGAGGGTGGTGAACCCCAATTTAAAGACGTTATTATTAACCCCGTCATTGTTAGCGAATCTGTCCAGTATGGGGCACTTACAGAAGGTGAAGGTTGCTTGTCAGTGGATGAAGATATTCCCGGCTACGTTCCACGTCACGACCGAATTACCTTAAAATACCAAGATGTGAACGGCGAAACTCACAAGGTGCGGTTAAAGCATTATCCTGCAATTGTGTGTCAACACGAAATCGATCATCTTCACGGAGTGCTGTTTTACGACCATATTAATAAGGAAAATCCATTTGAAGCACCAAAAGATACTGTCTTATTTGGTTAAGGGATAAAAAAGGTGAGGGTTATGTTACCCTCACCTTTTTTGTTCTGTCGACGATTCCTGAAGCTTTTGTAAATCATGGACATATTCAAACGAAGCTTCATTTGTTAAATAAGTAACGTCCAAATGAAATTGTTTTTTGCCTTGCCACCAATCTGTAATGCGAAATGGCACTGCAGCTTCATGATAATAGCTAACCTGAGCTTGACTTGCTCGTTGATTAAACTCATTCTCGAGCTGGTGTCGAGAAAGTTCTTGAACAAGTGCTTGATTAGCCGTGGTAACGTTAATATTATATTCAAAGGAAAGCACACCCTTTCCCCAAATATCAGACACCAACTGTGACTGCCGATCACAATTATCGAGTCCGACATGTTCGTCAAGCACCGGCAATACAATTTGATCAGTCACCGTTTGGGCCCGCTGCCTTACAATCATAGTGGCCCGTCTTAATAAGGAGCGGTGAACCGCCTCATAGATTACTATGACAATGATTAATGCAACCACAACTAGCCAGATTAAAGACATTCATTTTCTTCCCTTCACTAATTTAATATTAGGATACCACACCCGGGCGACAGCATCCTGGTTTTGTGCTAAAATAGATAGGTATTTAAACGATATTAAAATATTTTAAAGGAGATTTATTAATCTATTATGACTTTTAAAGTGTACTTTCAACCTAGTCAAAAAACTACTCCTCGTCGCGAGAACACTCAATCTATCTACATTGAAGCAACTTCTGAAGCTGAAGCTCGCCAACTAGTTGAAAATAATACCGAATACAATATTGAATACATTGAACTACTGGATGAAAAATCTTTAGAATACGAAAAGCAAAACGCCGATTTTAAGATTACCAAGTTCTAGTATTGTTGCTTGATAAAAGCCAGGACGCGTTGCTCGCCCTGGCTTTTTTGAGACATAGAGGTGCGCTTATAATGAAGTACTCATTTATCATTAACCCCACAGCAAATCATGGTAAAGCAAAACAAACTTGGGCAATGCTCCAAAAATATCTCAACGAAAACAACATTGAATACATTAACGAAGTGACCCGCTACCCTGGAGATGCCACGGAAATTACCCAACGCTGGAGTCAAGACGTCGCTGACTCACAATCAATAGTAATTGCCGTTGGCGGTGATGCTACCGTTGACGAAGTTATTAATGGACTTTATAACCATAACACTTACTCTAGGAACACCGCTAATCGCCTGCCACTGGCGGTGATTCCTGCGGGACAAAGCAACCACTTTGCTAAAGCCTATGGTATTGATGCCAATCCAGTCAAGGCGTTTCAACAAATCCAGGCTGCCACAGCTACTCAGAAAATCTATATTGGTCATTACCATGAAAGCATTAAGGACGAAGATGGTTACTTTATTAATACTTGGGGTGTTGGTTTTGATGCAGCACTTATGAGTCATCGCCAAAGTTTAGGTAAAAATCAGCATATGCATATGATCTCTTTTTTGCGAAATGCTTTAGCGGTACTCTATAATCAACAACCATTTTCGTTAATGCTCCAAGAAAATCACCACCATACTATTTTCCCCAATACCTTTTTGGCAACCTGTTTTAACCATCTGATTCACAGTTCGCCACAACAAAAGCATCAAGAGCTGTTTGCCAAAGAGCTCAATTTATTAGTAATTGAACGTCACAACTGGTTCATCACCTTTTTGCTACTCCTGAAAATGGTGCTGGGAAATGTCCAGAAGTCACGGTGGGCCCATTATTATCACAGTCAACATTTTCATTACACCACCACTTCGTTGGAATTTGTCCAGAAGGATGGAATTGAACTTGGTAACCGCTTTATCGATGTCACAATTGATAGCGTGCCATGTAATTGCTGGCAACAAAGTACCTTTTCTTCTGAAAATAGTTAAAAACGTTTAAGACCTTAACAAAATTTTAAGCTAAGGTTCGATTATAAAATTAATATCAGTTTTTAATTAAAAATCGAGTCGAAGCCTGGTTTAATCGAGCCTCGCTCAATTTTTTTAATCCTATTTTTGGTTACTAACTTAATCAAAACAAAACTTGTTTATAAGGTTTTATTAAACAATTGATAAGAACCCCGTTTACTAACTTTAAATTGTTAGAATGAAACTAAACAAACTAGTTTCGAGGTGTAAGTTTTGGTCTATCTATATTTTCATACGAATGATCCTTCGAAAAGAAAGGCAATTCGCTGGTTTAATGACCACCAAATTCCCATTACCCAGCGTAATATTGAAAAACAACCTCTGACAGCAGAGGAAGTTCTTCATTTACTCAGTATCTCATTAAATGGAACTGATGACCTGATTTCATTGCGCTCTCGAGACACTAAAGCACTCGGCATGGATCGACCGAGTGTCACCATCAATGAGTTTACATCCGCAGTTCAAAAAAGCCCGCGGATTTTAAAAAACCCCATTATCTTTGATACTAACAAATTAATTACTGGTTTTGACCAAGAAAAAATGGGCATTTTCATTCCGCAATCTCAACGGCGGAATGAACTCATCCAACTGATGAATAGATTTACCCACCCTCAAGGACATATTAAACTCGCTTAATTAAAAACCAGGAACAAGTTTTACTGAAAAAACTTGTTCCTGGTTTTTTTAGTTACATCAATTAGTGGAAAAGCGTTCGTAATGATTGTTGATTGTGAACCCTGGCAATGGCTTCTTTAATCAACGTCGACAGTGACAGCTCGATAATTTTCGGAGATTTTTTGCGATCTGGGATCACAATTGAATCACTTACTAACATTTTCTCGATTGGCGAATGTTCAATCTTTTCTACCGCACCATTGGAAAGGACTGGATGCGTAGCGACCCCATAAATTGCCTTCGCCCCTTTTTTCTTTAACAGTTCTGCGGAATTCGCAATCCGCGTTCCAGTATCAACAATATCGTCCACGATAATTGCCGTTTTGCCTGTCACATCACCAATTAAAAATTCAGGAGCGGCCTCATGACGATGTTCGCGATTTGAATTGTCCCGTTTATCAACAATTGCAATTGGTACCCCACCTAAGTGTTCTGCAAAGCGGCGTACAAGTGAAACACCAGCATGATCTGGAGCAACGATCACGACATCATGATTTAAATCATGGGCATTCAGGTAATCCACGAATGTCATCGCTGCCCGTAAATGGTCAACCGGAATATCAAAAAAGCCTTGTACCTGTGGAGCATGCAAATCAACCGTAATTAAACGATCGACCCGAGCATCCTGAAGAAGGTTTGCTACTAACTTGGCAGTAATGGGTTCCCGTGAACGAGCCTTGCGGTCCTGACGAGCGTAACCATAATACGGCATGACAACGTTGATGACCTTGGCACTAGCCCGGCGGAGCGCATCAATCATTATCAATAACTCCATTAGATTAGTGTTAACCGGATCAGAAACTGATTGAATTACGTATACCTCTTGTCCACGAACACTTTCGTTAATCTCAACGGAAATTTCCCCATCCGCAAAATGACTAATTGTACAGTCACTTAAAGGGATCCCAATTTTTGCGGAAATCTTTTTGGCTAGTGGTTGGTTCGAATTGAGTGCAAATAGTTTGACATCTTGAGCATTTTTAATCTCTGTCATTGTCACGTATCCTTCCCTGGATGAGAATCAGTTTGAATATCTTCACCACTATTATTACAAGGATTATCTGAGAATGCAATCACCTGATCACAATTTGTCCCTTGATTAAAGCAACGTCATTCATTACCTCAATTTAAAAATCTTCAGGAGTCATCCCATCCATACCAATGAGGGGATCAATGAGGTTGTTTTCAATCATCTCCGCAGTTAGTTGCTGAGTCTTCGTGCTCGTTATTTCTTCAGAAGGGTGTGAATGGTGCTTGGGGTCTGCAGTTTTTGTTTCATGGTCCTGCAACTGTTCCTGATGATCGAACACCAGCTGAATTCGCTTGGTTAAAGTAGTCTGCCGGTACTGAGTAGCAGCATTAGCACAACGCACAAAAGCTGCGGGGCTTCCTACCATCAACAGTGCTTGAGAAGACCTAGTTACGGCTGTATAAAGTAAGTTGCGCTGCATAATTGTCGGGGCGTTGGGATTCGATGGAAAAAACTCATCTGCCATCACGATAATGACGACCGCCGATTGGCTCCCCTGAGCCTTATGAATGGTTGTACAGTATGCTAATTGTAAGGCATTCAGTTCGTTAATCCGCAAGTATTCAACTTCTTCACCATCAAAATCAACAATCACCTTTTGCTTTGCGGTCGAATTGGTTTGACCATGTAGCACATTTTGCCCTTCAATCGACTTGATAATCCCAATATCACCATTAAAGACATTACGGTCTGGATCGTTGACCGTCTGCATAACCTTGTCCCCCACCCGAAGTTCATGACCCGCTAACTTAATTGCTGGCTTAGTATCCTCCGGTGGGTTCAGGGCGTCCTGCAAAACTTGGTTCAGATTTTTTGTACCGGCGACGCCGCCATGAATTGGCGCTAAAATTTGCAGGTCCATCAAAGATACTCTGTGCTGGTCACGGTACAATTGGACAGCCCGAGCAATTAAGCTAGGAATCGCCTGCAAGTGGGCCCGAATGAACTGACGGTGTGGATATTGATTGGCCTTTGCTGGGGCAAACAAGTTAGCGTCCACTTTGCCCTGATTAATTCGATTGGCTAAAGGAATAATTGATGAAGTTTTCGCCTGGCGGTAAATATGAGTTAACCGCCGCTGCGGTAAGGCATCGGTGGCTAAGAGATCATGGAATACCTGTCCAGGGCCAACTGATGGTAATTGGTCACAATCCCCGACTAACACAACATGAGTCCCCGGGGTCACAGCATCCATCAAAGCTGTAAACAAAGCCATACTCGTCATTGACATTTCATCAACAATCAGCAATTGTGCGTCGAGTGGGTCAAAATCCATTTCCATCAATTGCCGATCACTAATATCGGCCGTTAAACCGAGCAGACGGTGAATCGTACTTGCTTCAATTCCGGTGACCGAATTAATTTGCTTCGCAGCCCGCCCAGTAGGAGCAACCAGCATAACATCTTCCCGACTAAGTTTTGGATGTAAAGCCAAAAAGCTTGCTACAATTCCATTCACAATCGTCGTTTTCCCGGTTCCTGGTCCACCAGTTAATAACATCACGGAATGGTTTAAGGCTTCTTGAATGGCATCGATTTGGACTTGGTCATAATCATAACCATTTTGTTTTTCAATTTGCTGGATTGCTTCCTGAAATTCTGACTCTTCGACATGTTCAATCTCATCATCAGTCTGTAGCAATTCAAACAATTTTTGAGCAACTTTCCATTCGGCATTGTAGTATGCACTCTCATAGACATGCTGATCATTTTCAATTTCCAACTGGTCTTGTTTCACAAGGGGACTTAACTGCCGCTCCACATTTGATTGATCAACTTGGTAATTTAATAACCGGTTGGTTAATGACAACAGAACCTGACGTTGGGCAAACGCCCCCCCCTGACCATTAATCAGCAATTTAAGTGCGTATAGCAAGGCACCCTGCAGCCGACGTTTGTCTAGCGCAGTGATGGAATAATAGCGTTGGGCAATTTGATCAATCACTGAAAAACGCAACCCACTATCAAATAAATCAATGGCCAATTGGTACGGATTCTTTTGAATGGTTGCTAATGTTTTCACCCCGTACTGGTCAAAAATCAGGTTAACCTGGCGTTCCGTAAAGCCATACTGTTGCAACTTTTTAATAATTTGGCCAGTCGAGTTGCCAATATCAAGTTGGGCAAAAAAATCGATCATGGTTTTACGGTCTGCTGCGTCAATTTCAATAATCTCATCGAGACTATCAGGGTTGTCCAAAACAATGTTCATCGCCTGACCACCAAACGCATCAAACACTAACTTGGTACTTTTTCGGGGATAATTTAAATTCACGTGATGAAATTTGAAATAACGTAATAGTTGGCTACTGGTCTGTGGTAATACAACGTGGCAACCAGTGCTGGAGAATTGCAGCCCGTACCGTTGGTCATCCACTACCCGGCCTTCAAATTCGTAACGATCACCTTCAACCACTTCACCAAGTTGCCCTTTGACAGTAATCGTTTCCTGATCCCATTCAAAATTAGCGTCTTCCACGGCTACGGAGATAATCCGAAAAAGACTCCGCTCAAAAATGACTACCTTAACCGTGCCAACAAACGAGGTCGGCCCAGTCGTGGTCACCCCTTCCCGATGTTGAACAATTTGTCGGTATTCTGCCACAATAATCCTCCTTTCTCCAACATAAAAAAGCCATTAACAAAGGTTGTGATATCCTCTACCAATGGCTTTTGCAAATTAATCACTGCTGCTTGAGCTTTTGGAGTGCATGCTCAATCTCCGCAATTTTCTTTTCACTCTTTTGATAGTAATCAAGGTCCAGTTGTTGAGCTTGATCCAGGTATTTTTGGTATGGCTCATCCAGCGCCATTGCAACTAACCCTCGATTAAATTGTGTATCTGCCCGCCCAGGGTGGTGCAAAAGAATTTGATCATAGTATTGTTTGGCTTTCTTGAATTCACCAAGCGCCAGCATTGAATCACCAAGAACCTGATTGATTTCCGGATCATCCGCTGACAATTCATACGCCGTTAATCCATATGCAACTGCTTGCTTGTATTGTTTCTTCTTCATATAGCTTTGCGCAAGCATTAAGTATGAATCTGCCTTGAGTTTTTCATCATCAATTTGATTATAAAGTTTAATGGCTTCATCTACTTTACCAACGGTGTAGTAAAGGTTTCCTAAGCCATACTTCAAAAAATTGATGGCTCGTTGATCGCCACGTTGTTCAAAAATTCCCAACGCTTTTTGGAATAACTCCTCAGCTTGCACATAATCATTCAAGCGAGTTAGTAATGATCCAAGGTCATAATAATTATTAAATTTGTTTGGTTCTTCATCAATTGCTTTTACTAAGCGGTGAACCAATTGCTCACTTTGGTTTTTTTGTGATTCGAGCTTTTCATCGGCCATATTTAGTCACCTCATTAAATCGTATCAGTTGGGTCAACCCTCGTCTTGTGGAGATACGAGGTATCATTCCACTTCTCCAAATGATAATTTTGACCATCATCAGTTTGCAAAATTGTTGTCGAAGTATTACTCAGGCCACCGCGGTCCTTTAAATGTGCCATTGGCGTTTTTAAAAGACCATTAATTGCAGCATTCAATGCCGCCCCATGTGAAACCACCACAACGTTTTGGCGGGGAAATTCGTGAACGTAATCTTGAACAGCAGCACTGACCCGTTTGATTACTGACTCAAAGCTTTCACTTCCCACAATCGTTGGGTCATATTGGTCCGGATGATGGCGGAAATTGTTTATAACATCAGGCCATTTGTCAGCCACTGCGGAAAATTTCATACCTTCCATTTTGCCAAGGTTAAATTCAATTAAACGTTCATCAATGGTTAAAGGAATTGGCCGCCCTAAAGCTTCAATTAATTTTTCAGCCGTGGTTTTAGCGCGGGGAAGCGGACTAGCAAACACGTGGGCAATCTTCACCGAAGCTAATGATTGTGCCAAACATTTAATTTCATGATAACTTTGTGGTAATAATGGTGAATCGCCATGGGCTCCCTGGTATTTAGAATCCAAGTTCCATTCCGTTTTACCATGTCTAATAAATAATATTCTACTCATTTTCCCACCATGCCATTTAAAATCTAACTTAGCCTTATAATACCAAAAAAACAGTGACGATGGCGCTTTTTTATCCAAATAATTTCCAAGAAAGCTTAATCTTAAGATTCACGCAATAAATTTAATTAAGACCTGATGTTAAATTTTTCAACTAACGCCAGCAAAAAACGGCCTTCGTCATTTAACATGTAGAAAGCCGTTAGCTTGTAATTAAATGTATTGTAATTGACGTTCATGACTGAAAGCCCGGTCGATAATTGCACTTCCCAAGCATTCTTCACCATCGTAAAAGACCACCGCTTGTCCAGGAGTGATCGCACGAGCTGGTTCATCAAAGGTCACCGTAACGGTTTGCTCGTCATCACTAATGTCGACAGTCACACCTTCGTCAACTTGGCGGTAACGGAACTTAGCCGTACAGTGGAAATGGTGTCCATAGCGACTCACAACATCATCGACCCAGTGAATATCACTTGCCTCAAGGTGTGTTGCATATAAGTGAGGATTATGATACCCCTGACCGACAATCAAGACATTTCGCTGAATGTCCTTGCCAATGACAAACCACGGTTCATTACTCTCTTTATTGCCGCCAAGACCGAGCCCGCGTCGTTGACCAATGGTGTAATACATCAAACCGGCGTGTTGGCCGACGACCTTGCCATCAATCGTTTCCATATTACCTGGTTGAGCCGGCAGATACTGACTCAAAAATTCACGAAAGTGACCATCTTCACCAATAAAACAGATCCCTACAGAGTCCTTTTTATCAGCGACCGCCAATCCAGCTTCCTTCGCAATTTGACGAATTTCCGGCTTAGTATAGTTAGCCAATGGGAACATCACGTGATCCAATTGGGCATGATCCAACTGACTTAAAAAGTAGGTCTGATCCTTGTGTTGATCCTTAGCCCGCATTAAGTGCATATTGCCATCAGCATCACGCTTCAAGTCAGCATAGTGACCAGTGGCAACATAATCTGCCCCCAGCTGGTTAGCGTACTCAATGAAAGCCTTAAACTTAATTTCCTTATTGCAAATCACATCTGGGTTTGGCGTCCGCCCCTTCTTATATTCAGCAATAAAGTACTTGAAAACCCGGTCCCAATATTCCTTTTCAAAATTAACGGAATAGTATGGGATCCCAATTTGTGTTGCTACTTTGGCAACATCCTTATAGTCCTCGGTAGCGGTACAAACGCCGTTTTCATCAGTATCGTCCCAATTTTTCATGAAAACGCCAACAACATCATATCCTTGACGCTTTAATAAAAGGGCCGTTACTGAAGAATCAACGCCGCCGCTCATCCCGACAACGACACGTGTATGACTATTATCAGTCATGCAAATCACCATCATTTCTAAATAGATTCTGGATCCATCTACGATTGAAGGTCGCATGTCCAGTAAGTTTCATTATAACAAATCCACAACTGTCGGTCACTGGTTTCACTTACTTTTTGTTAAAGATACCCCGTTCCACCATTTCGTTCAGAATGAAATGCAACTGAGTAACAAATTCATCTTTGCGTTGTTGCTTAAAAATATTGACCTTCGCGAAGCCATTAGTATTAACCGTATCCATCTTAAAACCAGTTAAATCGCCATTAACGGTAATCTGTAAACGAGCAAATGGTTTGAACGGTGACTTGCGATCAAGTGACCCGAGATACCGAAAATTGCCCCGGTTAGTCTTTTCAAATCCTAAATCAAGCAATGTGTATTCCTTAATCTGCGGACTAATTTGGTAGGTATCAACATCACCAGGTAATTGAACAGATTGTTGAAATTCCATTATTAAGCCTTCTTTAATTCAGAAAACAGTTCTAACAACATCTTAGCCGAGCGTTGCCCAGCCTGAATGATAAATTCATCAAAGCTGACCCCGGCTTCTTCATCACCCGTGTCAGACATCGCCCGCACCACAACATAAGGAATGTCGTGGTCAGTTGCTACTTGGCCAACTGCGGCCCCTTCCATTTCAGCAGAAAGCGCTTCTGGAAAATAATGCTTAATTTTAGCAATTGCGTCTTTGCTAGCCACAAATTGATCACCGGAAACAATTAATCCCCGTTCGATCTTCAAACCAGTTTTTTGACCAGCTTGGGCTAATGCATCGCCCCACTTGGCTGAAGCTTTGAAACGGGCCGGTTTGCCAGGTAATTGTCCATAAACGTAATCAAAGGCCCGAGCATCTGCATCATGATAAGCAGTTTCTGTTGAGATCACGATATCGCCAACATGTTGGTTTTCACCAATTCCACCAGCAGAACCTGAGTTAATCACCACGTCAACGTTAAAATCGGTAATCAGATGTTCAGTTGTAATCCCAGCTTCTACCTTACCAATTCCAGATTCAACTAGGACGACATCTTGCCCACTAATCGTGCCCTGGTAGTATTTTTTCCCACCAATCGTGGTTACCTGTTCATTGACCAAATGATCCAATAGCTCCTTGAGTTCCTCTGGCATTGCGCAAATAATTCCGAATTTCATGTTCTTCTCCTATCCGATAAAAAATAATATTAAATAAACAATCACGATTAAAACCACTAATCCGAGAATAACTCGATTTAGTTTGGTTTTTAATCGTTGCGTTTTTTCCTCAGCCAACGTCATTTTGTCGTTAGCCAAGCTTTGTTCCCGCGTCAAAGGCTGGCCTTCCACCAACTCATCTTGTGGCGCTTCTTCCACATTCCGCTTCCGGCTTCGGGAAATTAATGGTTCCTGGTCTAAATTAGTATCGTGACTGTGTAAATCAATCTGTGAATCCTGTTCATTTGACCGGTCCGCTTTCCATTCCGCAAGTTTCCGCCAGCCCTGATTTTTTGACTGCTGCTCACGGTAAGCTTTTCGTGTTAATGGACGCCCTTGATCTTCATTCATTAAATATGTTCCCCCATACTTGCCCAGTAATAAATCGCCATGACCGTTTTCATGTCATCGATTTTTCCTTGACGAACCATCTGAAGTGCTTCTGATAAAGTGACCTTCACCAAGTGAAGATCTTCATCCAGATCCTGAGGCAGCTTAGTTGTCACTGGACTTAAGCCGGTCGCCAAATAAAGGGTAATTTGTTCATCCGTAAAACCAGGTGACGTGAAACTGGCATTAACGCGAGATAAGTGATCAGCGGCCAACCGGGTCTCTTCATTCATTTCACGCCGGGCAGCATGTTCCAAATCGTCGTGATCACGAGCATCGACTTTCCCCGCCGGAATTTCTAAGGTCATCTTATTAACCGGTGTCCGCCACTGTTCAACCAAAATCATTTGCTGGTCATCAGTAATCATTAGCAATGCCACAGCCGCAGCATGACGAACAATTTCACGACTGGTTTCATGACCATTCGAAGTGACCACCCGTTGCTTTTCTAATTCTAAAATGTGGCCATTATACAGGGTTTGCTTTGAAATCGTTTTTTCAGTCTGCTTCACCATTTGCACCACCCTAACTAATTACGCGAACATGTGCCGCTTGAAAGCCTTGTTTGCTAGGAATAATTACGAAGCCGACCTTAGCACCGCTACGCATCAATGGCCGTGACGATTTTTCAATCCCACGGGAGTGGACAAAGATTTCTCCATCGTGGGGTGATGTGATAAACCCCCAACCTTTGTCAGATTCGTAGCTTTTAACAGTTCCAATGATCATCCGTAAATTCCTCCAAAATAAAAATGAGTCATCGCATTTCTGCTATGCCTCATTTTACACCACCAGCTATGGCTTGTCATGAACTGACCACCAAGCTTGAGGTTTTCTTATTTTTCCAATCCAGTTGCAACTGTTTCAGGGAAGTTGTCACGAACAATCTGTGCACACCGAGCACATAATTGTGGGTAAGCATCGTCCGTACCAACATCTTCTTTGGTCATCCGGCAACGCGCACAGACCTCACCAGCAGCCTTTGTGACTTTGACAGCTGAACCATCCTCAAATTGTTCCACATCCGCTGGTGCATCATCTACCGAATGAATTTCTAAGGCGGAAACACCAACCAGCAATGCAATATCGTAATCTAAGGAATCGAGGAGCGCAATCTGGCTCGGCTTCAAGTATAAATCAGCACGGGCTTCCAAGGAACGACCAATCAATTTATCATTCCGAGCCTCTTCCAGAACCTTAAGAACGTGAGAACGAATTTCCATGAACTGTTGCCATTGATTTAGTAACTCTTCTTCATTAGCAAAGTGGCGCGCTTCAGGAATTTCCGTTAATTGAACAAACTCTTCTGGTTCATTCATGTAACTCCAAACTTCTTCAGTCGTGTGTGGCAAGATTGGGGTTAATAACTTCACCAGGCCCACCAAAATGTCATAGAAGACGGTTTGCATTGACCGGCGTTCTAATGAATCAGCGGGTTGAATGTATAAAACATCCTTAGCAACATTCATATAGAAGGCAGACAAATCATTATTGACAAAGTTAATTAACAATTTGTAACCATCCAAGAAATCATAACTATCAAACTTTTGCCGCATTCGCGCCAAGAATTGATTGAAATTAATCAGCATGTACTGGTCAACACTGGTTAACTTTTCGTAAGAAACGGTATTCTCTTCCGCATCGAAATCATTCGTATTGGCTAACAAGAACCGGAACGTGTTCCGTAACTTCCGATATGCTTCAGAAATTTGTTGGAAGGTTCCCATTGAAACCCGGACATCAGCAGAAGTATCCGCACTCATGACCCACAAACGAATAATTTCGGCACCCATTTGTTGAACGACCTTGGCTGGGTCAATGACATTCCCCAGTGATTTTGACATTTTCTTACCTTTTTTATCTAAGGTAAACCCTTGAGAAAGGACGGCCTTGTAGGGAGCATGACCGGAAACAACTACGCTAGTGATCATACTAGAATTAAACCAACCACGGTATTGGTCAGAACCTTCCAGATAAAGGTCTGCTGGGTAGGTAAGGTAGCTACGTTCGTTCAATACCCCTTGGTGAGATGAACCAGAATCAAACCAAACATCCATGATGTCAGTTTCCTTCTTGAATTGGCCATTTGGTGAATGAGGGCTAGTGAAGCCTTCAGGTAAGAGGTCCTTGGCATCCCGTTCAAACCAAACATTTGAGCCATATTCACGGAAGAGATCGGCAACGTGATGAATCGTTTCTTCGGTCATAATTGGCGTCCCATCTTCAGCATAGAAGATTGGCAATGGAACACCCCAAACCCGTTGACGAGAAATTACCCAGTCACCACGATCTTTCAACATGTTGCGCAGACGAACCTTTCCCCATTCTGGGAAGTATTGGACTTCATCAACAGCCTTAAGGATTTCATCACGCATTTTCTCAATCGAAACAAACCATTGATCAGTGGCCCGGAAAACAATCGGCTGCTTGGTCCGCCAATCAAATGGATAACTGTGTTTGAGAGGTTCCTCCAGCAACAAAGCCTGATGGTTTTCAAGCAGTTTCAACGAAATATCGTCGGCTTTTTGATAAAAGACGCCATCAAATTCCGGACCATTTTCTTTGGTCAGGACCCCTTGATCATTCATTGGGGCAAAAATTGGTAGGTCATATTTCTTCCCGAAGCGGTAGTCATCGTCCCCATAACCAGGAGCCGTGTGAACCAAGCCGGTCCCGGCATCATCAGTAACATAATCAGCAACACCGACTAACAATTCACGATCAAGGTATGGATGTTGGGTAGTCATCATTTCCAAGTCTTGACCCTTCAATGTTTTAACGACCTCGTAATTTTCCCAACCTAATTTTTCAACGACTTCAGCAAGCCGACTGTTGGCAACTACAAATTGACGATCATCGTCAGCAGGCTTAATGACTGAATATTCAAAAGTTGGGTTTACTGCCACCGCTTCAGAAGCTGGAATGGTCCATGGCGTGGTAGTCCAAACAACAAGGTAGGTATTATCATCTAAAATGCCCTTGCCATCTTTAATTTGTTCTGCAAAGAAAGCCGTTTTGGCAACCACATCGTGATATTCAACTTCTGCTTCTGCCAGAGCTGATTCAGATGACCATGACCAGTAAACTGGCTTTTGGGCCTGGTACAGAAGGCCCTTTTTCGCAAACTCACCAAAAACCTGGATTTGTGCCGCTTCAAATTCTTTATCCAAAGTCAGATAAGGGTGATCCCAATCACCACTGACTCCCAATCGTTTAAAACCGGCCATTTGTTTTTGAACCTGCTCTAAGGCATATTGACGACAGAGGTCCCGAAATTCGGTGGTCGTCATTTTCTTGCGGTCATAACCAGACTTGGTTAATTGGTGCTCAATTGGCAACCCATGGGTATCCCATCCAGGAACATATGGCGCCCGGTAACCCGTCATCGACTTATAACGAACGATGAAATCCTTACTAATTTTGTTCATCGCGTGACCAATGTGAATATTACCATTGGCGTATGGAGGACCATCGTGAAGGACAAACGTTGGTTTCCCCTCATTTAATTTTTGTCGTTGCTCATAAACTTTATTTTCTTCCCAAACTTTTTCACGTTGGCCTTCAGTTTCTGGTAAATGGCCACGCATTGGGAACTTAGTTTTACCCAAGTTAAGCGTCTCTTTAACTCGCATCCTACTTCCCCCTTAAACATAATTAATTCTAAAATAAAAAACAGCCTCATCCGAAAGGGACGAAGCTGTTCGTGGTACCACCCTAGTTTAAAGTAATCCAATGACTTGAC
This sequence comes from Limosilactobacillus caecicola, assembly GCF_943192935.1. Lineage (GTDB taxonomy): Bacteria > Bacillota > Bacilli > Lactobacillales > Lactobacillaceae > Limosilactobacillus > Limosilactobacillus caecicola. The sequence continues at coordinate 463,876 of NZ_CALPCI010000002.1, forward strand.
TACTTCCTTAGGCATTACATAACGGGAATGGCCCGGTGATCCTTACTAATTCAGGACCACATTCTGAGCTGATAAACCTCTTTGCTAGTCATCGGTTCACACCAACCACCGACTCTCTGGGACCACACAAAAAAGGTTCCTGGTCTCATCTTCATTTTAGAATTATTCATTAATGATCAGATTTGTCACTATCTGGGAAAATCACGACAGTTTGGCCAGTATCTTGAGCAGGCTGTTGACTACCTGAATCTTCACTAGTAGGAACATCTGATGTTGAAACAGAGTTTACACTGCTTTCTTGTGGATTGTCAACCTTGCTTCCCAGAATCTTTTGGATTTCTGTAAAATCTGACATGTCGGTATTAGCTAGCAATTCATCCCAATCACTGCTCTTGACTACTTCCAGTTGAGATTCCAACATTACCTGAAGCCGTTGACGGAAAATCCGCGTTTGTTTCTTCAAATCATTTGTTTCCGTCGTTAACTTCCGGGTGGAATTCGTACATTCTTCAATCACTGCATTGGCCTTCTCGTTGGCTTCGGAAACGATATCGGTAGCTTGCTTTTGAGCCTCCCGGACCATAATTTCAGCTTCCTTCTTGGCATTGTTCTTGACCTTATCAGCGGCCTCTTGCGCCACTAAAATTGACTTATTTAATGAATCCTTAAGGTCAGTAAAGTACTTTAGTTTTTCCTGATTAGCCTTTACTGATTCAGAAAGTTCACGATTTTGTTCCGTCAATTCTTGAACGGTGTCGGCAACCTGTTTTAAATATTCACGGACTTCAGCCTGGTTAAAACCACGCATTTTAGTATCAAAGCTCTTATTGTTAATTTCATCTGCACTTAAAGTCATGATTATTCCTCCAAATATTATGCTTTAATCATTTGTATATTCAATCCAATGTTGTTTTTCCTGTTTTTACCAGTAATTTGCGTCAGTTTCACCCGACCTCCATGACGAACAGAAATTAGGTCATGAACGGCCAGTGAATAGTCTGGTCGTTCGAGTGGCTCCCAATTTACCCGTACTAAACCATGCTCAATTGTCTCTTTCGCACGATTTCGTGAATAATTAAAAGCATTAGCCACCACCGCATCCAGGCGAAGTGATGAAACTGTAATGTGATTCTCTTCCCAATCAGATGATGGAACAACAAGCTGATCAGCAGAAATTTCTTTCATACGGACGTGAACGCGACCAATTCGATCAACTTGGCGACTAATAAATTCTTTAATCTCAGTACTAACCACTAGTTGCCAAACCATTTGATGATTAAGAATATCACCAAAACTATCTCGTTTTAGTCCACTACCGATCAAGCTGCCAAGAATCTGCCGATGATAAAGTTCTGTAAACTTAGCAGGATAATCGATTTGGAAATATGTCAGGTTAAAGTCCTCTGCTTGCGGCTGGTAATAGTCAGGATAAACTAACAAACGTTGCATTTCAGCAGCAGAAAAACCACCACACACTTGAAAAGCTAGATCATCAGTACGGTGAATCAACGTTTGAGCGATATAGATTTGCCGTGGATTCAAAAAATTAGATAATACCGGCCGGTATTGATTCTGTGCTATCGCAATCATATCTAAAATTTGATTAATGATATCCTGTTCATCAGGACGAAAGTGTTGACTAATATTTTCATTAACCAAGCTCATCACCCCAAAAGTGCACCAAGCATCCGAACACCATACTGAGCAAGCCACAGCACAAAGACCGCAACAACCGGTGCAAAGCTAATCCCACCCAAAGGTGGAATGATCCGCTCAAAAATTTCAAGATAGGGTCGTACTATCCGATCCAAAAAGCGCCCTAAACCACTTTGACTTGCTCCGGGGAACCAAGATAACAAACACCAAATTACAATTAAAAAAACGTATAAATTAATGAGGCTATTAAGCGCCCAAACAAGAAAATTTATCACTAATCGCTCACCAACTAATTATCAAATGAATGATTTTCATTCGTCAAATCGGCCATTGTTTGCCCAGTAACTTCAAAATTCTTTGGAGTGCACAAGAAGATTTGTTCACCAATCCGTTGAATTTCCCCATCCATCGCAAAAACGGCACCGTTTAGAAAGTCAACTGTCTTAACAGCAACCTTGGGATCCATTTGGCTAAAATTGATGATCGTCGCTTGACCATTTAAGAGTTGGTTAGTAATGTCACGAGCATCACCGTAGATGCGTGGTTCAAAAAGCGCAATCTTACCGGTGGTACGCAACGACCGGGCACTCTTAATTGAGACTACTTTATGATCGTTATTAACACTTTCCTTCACTAGTTGATCATCATAATAATCCGTCGCAGTTGCATCATCATTCATCCCAAAGAAATTATTCAAAAACTTACCTGCCATCTTAAAACACCTCTTTCTATCATTTTACCTAATTGTTGGCAAATAAGCCCTCAAATCGAAGGATTTGAAGGCTTATTTACGACCTCATTATTGCCGACGATTCTTGAAAAATGCTGGAGTGGAAAGGTCTTCTCCTCCATCATCCACATCGGTCAAATCATCATCCTGAACACTAAAGTCAGGCTTTTTGACATCATCAAAATTATTCGTACGGTTGAATTGCGAATTCAATCCTTCACCAGGATCGTTCCAACCACTGAATGGATCATTCTGGGGATCGTTACCATTCGTTGCTTCTTGACCATCATTATCACGAGAATCAGTAACGGACTGACTAGCGTTAACATTCAATGGTGCTGGTTGGTCATCTGAACTAGCAACATTCGAACGGGAATTGCCATTTTGTTGCTTTCTCTTATCAATTCCAGTGGCAATCACGGTCACGCGGACTTCATCGTTAAGATTGTCATCAACCGACATCCCGAAGGTAATATCAACGTTAGTATTAGCGGCTTCACGGATCACGCTTGAAGCTTCTTGGGCCTCAAACATAGAAAGGTCTTTTCCACCGGTGACGTTAACCAAAACGTGTTCTGCACCATCAATGGAAACTTCCAGTAACGGTGATGAAATGGCCTTCTTAGTTGCTTCCGCAGCTCGATTTTCACCAGTTGAAGACCCGATACCCATTAAGGCAGATCCTTGGTTAGTCATGGTGTGGCGAATATCAGCAAAGTCCAAGTTGATGTAACCAGGGTTAGTAATTAAGTCAGAAATTCCTTCAACACCTTGACGTAACACATCATCAGCTTCTTTAAAGGCTTCCATCATTGGCGTCTTCTTATCAATCATTTCAAGAAGTTGATTGTTAGCAACAATGATTAAAGTATCAACGTTTTTCTTTAAATTAGCTAAACCTTGGGAAGCCAACTTGGCCCGCCGAGTTCCTTCAAAACTGAATGGTCGCGTAACCACACCAACGGTAAGGGCACCTGAATCCTTAGCGATCTTGGCAATAACTGGTGCAGCACCAGTACCGGTTCCACCACCCATTCCGGCGGTTACAAAAACCATGTCCGCACCTTCCAGAATCTTGGTAATCTCAGATTCACTTTCTTGGGCCGCTTTAGCACCAACTTCAGGATTGGAACCTGCACCAAGTCCACGAGTCAACTTGGGCCCTAACTGAATTTTGGTAGGAGCTGCAGAGCCATCTAATGCCTGTAAATCGGTATTGGCAACAATAAAATCAACACCCTTAACCTTTTCATTGATCATTTGATTAACAGCGTTACCGCCACCACCACCAACACCAATAACTTTGATGCGAGCGCCTTCCATTTCAGTTTGGTCATTCGTATTCGTTACATTATCCATAAAAAATCCTCCATGATTGCTTAATCAAAAAAGTTGCTAAAAAAGCTCTTAAACCGACTCTCGCCAGAGTTCTTTTTATTAGAACTATCCTTAGGTGCTTCTTGATGTTCAGTATTGACCCGTTGTTGGCGACGACTTTTATGTGGCCGACGCGGTTGTGGCTTTTCAATAATCCGGTCATTTTCATGAGCCTGATGTGGACTAGCAATCAGGTCTCCATCATGCACTGTTTCCTTAATCAAACGGTCAACATCACTTAAACCACTTTCATACTGACAAAGTGATAATGCCGTCGCATAACTCGGTTGGCGAATTCCCATTTCGTTTGGAACAAATACCCGCACATTTCCAGGGAAGTATTCCGCAGCCAGTTCTTTAATTCCTGGCATTGCAGCAACCCCACCATAAAGAACTAAGCCACCTGGTAATTGTGGAGCGTTAATTGAATTTAGTTTATCCTTCGCCCGTCTAAAGATTTGCCGTAATCGTGCTTCAATAACTTCGGACAAGTATTGCTCAGTATAGTTAACGGGTTGGGCCTTACCAACAACGTCAACTGCTAATTGGACATCATCAGCAGCTTGTTTACTGTCTGCATAACCATGGTCGCGTTTAAGTTGTTCGGCATTCTTTTGTGACGTATTGAGGACTGCTGAAATGTCTTTGGTGATATAGTTACCACCCTCAGGATCAACATAAGCAAATTTCAGTTGGTGATCATGAATGATGCTAGTAGTTGTTTGCCCAGCACCCAAATCCATGATAATCGTACCAAAATCTTGTTCACCATCACTTAAAACATTTGAACCGGTAGCAATTGAGTCGACAACCATGTCTTCAATCTGTAACCCTGCCTGTTCAACAGCTTTCTTCGTATTGTAAACAATCGTCTTTGGGCCACTATAGAGGGTTGCCCAAAGCTCTAACCGAATCCCGGACATTCCACGTGGATCTTTAATACCGCGGAACTGGTCAACCGCAAAATCGCGTGGAACAAGGTCAATAACTTCTCGTTCAGGTGGTAACCCTTGTGACAATGTTGAATGAGCAACATCAATTACATCTTGATTAACAATTTCCCGTGGTTGTCCCTGATCCGAGAGGTTAATTAACCCATGAACTTGACTCATTTGAAGATAATTGGCCGGTAACCCAATTATCACCTTACTAATTTTGACCCCGGACTTTTCAGTAGCCTGAGCAACCGCTTGCTTAATAGCTGTTGCAGTGCGATCGATATCAACAATCACGCCGCGATTAAGGCCGCCAGATGGTTGTTTACCAACACCGATCAATTTCAGCTTGCCCTTTACGTTCTCACATACAAGTACTTTGATCGAAGTGGTTCCAATATCTAAACCAACATAGATTTGTGAGTTATTCATTATATAAGGAACCCTCCTAAAATTTTATTAATTATAAAATGACTTCCAGGTCAATTTTAACACAGTTTTTTGACGAACACCCGCGAATTTCATAAAAGCTTACACGAAAATCATTTCGTTGCTGAATAATTATAAGAGTAAGCTCCGTATTGTAAATCGATCACCCCATTATTTTTCATTTTAGAGACGATCGACGGGTAGTACTTCATTTTTTCACCAAGCGAATCAGCCCGTACCAGGACCGTATTTCCATCATCCATAATCAGTTTTAAGCGATCAGGATTGATTTTAGTTGGCGAATAAATTACTTCAGAAATCCCTTGACGAATGGAAGCCGGTAATTTACCAATCTCACGTGCAGCAATTTTCAAATGCGTATAGTGGTAAGTGAAATTTGAATACCTTAAAAAATTATCAACCTTACCTGAAATGGGACGATACTTACCGTTCGATAATAACAGTTCTTGTCGTCCATGATGGTTAATCACACCAATGATCGGATATTCAGAAACCCGTACTTTCACACTTCGGAGACCAGTTAATTGGACCTTTAATCCTTTAATTTGCGGATTTTTCTTTTGTGCCGCATGCAAAGTGGCGGATTGGTGGCGAATAAACCACCAAAGATAACGACCCGGCCGAATATCGGTTGCCGTCTGAACCTGTTGGCTCGTCAGATTCTGATTACCAACTACCTTAACTTTCGCCACCTTACTCAGTGGTGAAATTGTATAGATCCCCAGCAAAAGTAAAACGACAAAAGGAATCAAGACGCTGGCAGCACGCTTACCATTACCCAATCGCTGATGATAGCCAACTGCTGGGACCTTTTGATTTAATGAAGCTTCACGTTCACTAATCTTTTTTAAAGCACCCAGCCCTCGCTGTTCCAGCTTTTCTAGTCGACCACGATATCGTTTGTGGTCGTCATTATTATCATAATGGTTCGCCAATCTGTCTTTCCTCCTTAACGGTGGTCTTCTTCCGCCTTCTTCAGTACTTTAATGAGTCGGTCAGCAGCGTCGGGCTTGCCAATTTCACGAGACGCTTGTGCCATCTTTTCCCGGACCTCCGGATTGGTCATGATCTTATCAGCCTGTAATAACAACGTGCGAGCGTCTAATTGGTCTTCTAAAATCATTGCAGCGGCACCTTTTTTAACTAACGCTTGGGCATTTTTAACCTGATGGTTGGCAGTAACGTATGGACTCGGGATCAAGATTGTTGGAATGCCCAGTGCTGTAATTTCAGCAATTGTCGTAGCTCCGGCCCTTGATACTAAGGCCGCTACTTTTGGTAACTTGTGAGGCATATCAGGAATGTAAGGGACCACTTTAACGTTATCGCCGATCTCAACATTTTTCAGTTGTTCCATAACGTGCTGATATCGCTTCTGCCCCGTTGCAAAAATCACTTGATAGTCCCGTTGATTAAATTCTGGAATCGCGTCAACCACACTTTGGTTAATTTTCGGCGCACCCTGACTACCACCAAAGATCATCATTGTTGGCAAGTCATCCCGTAATCCATCAGCAGTCCATGAGTAATCTGAATTCATATTGGCGGCCACCTGTTGTGCCCGGGGATTACCCGTCATATGAACTTTTCCTTCAGGAAATTGGGAACGGGCAGCCTCAAAAGCAATGGCAATTTCATCAACGTAACGGCTTAAAAACTTATTGGTAATCCCAACTACACTATTTTGTTCATGAATGACCGTTGGAATGTGCATTTTGGCAGCGGCATACAAGACGGCCCCACTGACATAACCACCGGTTCCTAAAACAACATCCGGTTTGAAATCACGGATAATCTTTTTCGCATCATGAACCGATTTCAAAAATAAATATAGTGTCTTAAGGTTTTCAAGAGACAACGAGCGTTTAAAGCCCTGCGTGTGCAAAGTTTTTAATTCTAAACCAGCAGCTGGAACAATTTTATTTTCCAACCCCCGGGTGGTTCCGACATAGAGGACTTCTGTCTCAGGTTCAACCTGTTTCAAACGCTCAATGAGGGCTAACGCCGGATAGATATGTCCACCCGTACCACCGCCAGATACTAGTAATCTCATTAATTTTGCTCCTTTTGGCCCGTTAATTTTTCAACGGCTTCTACGAATTTGTCACCACGAACTTCAAAGCTTGGGAATTGGTCCCAACTAGCATTCGCAGGTGACAGCAAAATAACATCACCAGGTTCACTTAAGTCCCATGCTTGCGGTACCGCAGTGACGGCATTGTCACTTTCGTAAACCGGAATATCAGCTTGCTGGCCAGCATCCTTCATTTTATCCTTACATTCACCAAACACAATTAAAGCTTTCACATGCTTCTTAAAGTACGGTACTAACCGTTCAAAGGTGTAGCCCCGATCTAAACCACCAGCTAAAAGGATGACTGGCTTGTCAAATCCTTGTAAGGCCACTTCAGTCGCTTCAATATCTGTTGACTTAGAATCGTTGTAGAAAAGCCGGTCTTGGTATTCCATAACATATTGAAGTCGGTGACGAACCCCACCAAAGGTGGTCAATACTTTAACAATGGCTTCATTGCCAACACCACTCAATTTTGCTGCAGCGATTGCTGCTAATGCGTTTTCAACGTTTTGTGGTCCAATCAAACGAATATCTTTGGCTTCCATGATGCGTTCACCACGCCAGAAGATTGTCCCATCTTTAACATAGGCACCATCTTCACTCTTATCTAGCCGTGAAAATGGAACGATGGTTGCCGAAGAGCGCCGAGCAATTTCTTGCCATTCATCGCGGTCCCAATTCATAATCAGATAATCATCTTTCGTTTGGTTCCGCGTAATGTTTAATTTAGCATTAATGTAATTTTCACGAGTCTTGTGGTAGTCAAGGTGATTAGAAAAGATGTTAGTAATAACGGCAATATGTGGATGAATTTCGGGAGCTCCTAATAATTGGAAGCTCGATAATTCAGTGACTAGGTAATCATCAGCCGTTAATTCTTGGGCTGTTTTTGTAAAGGAAACACCAATATTACCAGCATATTTAGTTGTATGTGGTAATCCAGCATCTAGCATCTTTTGAATTAAAGTTGTGGTCGTTGTTTTACCATTTGAACCAGTAACACTGATGAGGTGACCAGGGAAAATTTCGTATCCTAATTCTGCTTCAGTAATGATCGGCGTCCCCTTTTTAACAAACGCCGCCACCAACGGAACATCATAAGGAATTCCTGGATTCTTAACTAAGTAGTCAAAGTCTTCATCGGCCAAGCTCAAAGGATTATCTCCAGTGATAACCTTGATGCCGTCTTTTTCAAGATCTTCAACGATCGAAGGGTCTTTAGGTGTTTTTTGATCGTTAGCTACGACATCGGCACCTAACTTAACTAATAAATGTGCCGCGTTAATTCCACTCAGGCCAAACCCCATTACTAAAACTTTTTTACCTTCATATTTTGTAACATTCTTCATAATATCACCTTTCCTTTATCCAAAAGCAATCACAGTAACTACAGCAATGATGGCACATACTAATTGGAAAAGCCAAAAAGTAATGTCAATCTTCCATTCACTCCACCCAATCATCTCAAAGGTGTGGTGAATTGGTGTCATCTTAAAGATCCGCTTCCCCGTGGTTTTAAAGGAAGCAACCTGTAAAATGACACTGGCCGTTTCAACAACGTAGACTAATCCAACCATTAATAAGGACCACTCATGATGGAGTAATAGAGCTACGGCAGCTAAACTAGCACCCAATGCTAATGAACCCATATCACCCATAAAAATCTTGGCAGGTTTGTGGTTGAACGGGAAAAAGCCAATCAAGGCCCCAATCATGGTTAAACAGAAGACAGCAACTTCCAGCTGCTTTTGGTAAATTGCAATCACCAGGTAAGCTAAAAACGAAATTGTTGCCAGACCGGTTACCAGGCCATCAAGCCCATCTGTCAGATTAACCGCGTTGGAAAAGCCAACCATCCAGAAAATAATGAACAAACCATAAAGCCAACCAATTTGCGATTCACCAAAGCCCATTTGAAAGCCTTCGTGTTGATAAATGACCGTAAAAATCATGGCAGCAACGACTTGACAAAGAAACTTTTGCCAAGGTTTAAAGCCTTCATTCTGATGATGAAAAATCTTAATGCTGTCGTCCCACATTCCAATTAAGCCATAAACCACCAATGTGAACAATAATGCCCACATTGTGTTATTTAATAAGCCATCGAAAATACTCGTGACTAAAATTGCGACAGCCGCGGCCACAATGAACAACAAGCCACCCATCGTCGGAGTTCCCGCCTTCTTAGCATGCCAGGTAGGACCAATTTCGCGAATTTGTTGCCCCTCTTTTTTTGCACGGAAGTAGTGGATCAAATAAGGCATCAAAAAATAAGTAAGTAAGGCAGCGATCACCCCTGAAATCAGACCACTGACTAAGATTTTACTAGACATAAGCATCCTCCTAAATCATTTCTCTTTAAATTTAACCGACAATTTTTGATTCTTTTTTAAGACCGTGTTCGCCTTAATGCTCTGCTTTGTCACGTAACCATTACCAGAGTAATTAACTTGTAATTTCATCATTTGGGCCAATTGGCTAACGTCCGCCTGGCTCCAGCCAGTGATATCAGGCATCGTCAATTTCCCGTTGGTGACTAAAATAATTCGATTATTGATAACCAAGCTGGAGTCAGCCGCGATTGATTGTTGACGAACCTTTTTACCATTACCAACGACCGTCACTTGTAGGTGCTTTTTAGTAAGTTGTTCCTGAGCACTTTGGACATCTTGACCAATAACGTTCGGCACCTTAACGACCCCTTGTTTTTTCGCGTTTGTGCTCTTTTGCTTAGCTAAAAGCGTTTTGATTAGTGGTGTGGTAATCGACGAAATTGTTTTTTCCGCAGCGCCATTCAGAGAAGTTGGTTTCCGCATCGTAATGTAGATAATATACTTAGGATTTTTTGCCGGGGCAAAACCAACAAACGAATAGATGTAGCTGTTGGAACCCTGCTCATATCCATGAGCACTCCCAATTTGAGCAGTCCCAGTTTTACCAGCAATCCGATACCCTTTGACTTTGTATAACTGTCCGGTCCCAACCTTATTATAAATGACACCTTCCATATATTTACGGGTTTGCTTTGCTGCTGAACTACTAATTGGGTGCCCAACTACCTTCGGCTTAATCCGTTTAATAACTTTATTGTTACTGTTGGTAATTTTGCTGACGATGTAAGGGCGCATCATCTTACCATTATTGGCCACTGCTGAAAATGCCTGCATCATTTGCATGGTATTAACCGTAATTCCTTGACCATACGCGGTATTCGCTTGTTCTAAGGCTCCTTTGAAAGTGGTAGTACCAGATGATTCACCAGACATTCCGTAAACCTTCGTTGCCCTTAAAAAGCCAAATTTCTTCAGGTACTTCATCCAGGTCTTCGAACCCATATTTTGTTCAATGTGGGCAAAGCCAACATTACTGGAACGATAAAAGGCTTCCTTATAGGTAATATTTCCCCAACCGCTGGTATTCCAGTCAGTAATTTTGCCACCACCCATTTGCCAAGTACCAGAGTCATAGGTAGCGTTAGGGTTAAAATTGCCAGAATCAATTGCGGACGCTAACGCAATGACTTTCATGGTAGAACCCGGCTCATAGGTATCCTGAATTAATGCATTGGTCCAGGAAGGGCTTTTGGAATTCATCGTTGGCCGCTGAGTTGCTGCAACAATTTTGCCAGTTTTAGCTTCCATAACAACTGCAGTCATTGCCTCTGGCTTAGCACTCTTATTAGCGCTCGTGACTAGATTTTCGAGCTGATGTTGAACGGTATTATTCAGGGTTAAGGTAATATTATTACCATTCTTTGCTGACTTCCCTTTTGAACTAGAATCAGACAGCTGATAACCATAAACATCATTTTTGGATTTCTTTAATCCGTCTTGACCTTGTAATTGTTTATTAAAGTATTGTTCGAGCCCAATTTGACCGACTAGTTTTGACTGACCAGTTTTGCTATTGGTTTTCACACTGGTCGAACCAAGTAATTGCCGAGCAAACTCGCCTTCTGGGTATTGACGGGCAGGTGTTTTCGTAAAATGAATTCCCGTTAAGTGCCGAGCCTTAATCTCCTCCATCTTGCTAACAGAAATATTGGCCCCCGCCGTACCAAATTGAACCTGGTAAAGCTTCTTCTTGGGGTTCAATGCTTTATAAATCTTCTTTTCTGAAATATTGAGGTATTCCGCTAATATTTTGGCAGTCCGTTTTTTGTTAGTAACATATAGTGGCTTTCCACTAACCGTTTTTTGATTTTTATCTAAGACGGCATAAACAGTATATTTACTGGTATCCTGAGCAAGCACGTTGCCATTGGCATCATATATTTTTCCCCGCTCAGCCGTAATCACTCGTGATTGCGTATAACGTTGTTGAGCGGCCGTAACTAAGTTATGATTTTTAACGTCCTTAAATATTGAAATATAAGCAAAACGAACGATGAATAACAAAAAAAGGCCGGCAGCAACCACACACAACCATTTACCGAATTGTTTATGGTTTCGCAAGCCTGGATTATTCAGCGTTCGTTTTTTGTGTTCAGGAAATTTCATTATTTATTAACGTTCCTTACATTAGTATTTGAATCTTTAAGGTTATACTTCTTTGCAACTTTTTGCAAGTTAGGTTGACTGGTGATCTCACTAATCTCTTGTTGCTGACTAATGTTGGAATTATTAACTTTACTAATTTTAGTTTGGACATTCTGGAGATGACGTTGCGAGTTAGTAACACCAATCTTGGCCGAAATTAAGCTGACCATCATAATGCAAACAATGGCAGCACAAAAAATCGTGATTACATATTCAAATTTTGAAATTGCCACTGGCCGAAACTTTGACTGTGACTGGTGATCTTGTCGTTCCACCTGTTGAGGTTCAGTTAATTTTCTCGCAACGTTACTATTGTAATCCATGATGTCCACTATCCTTTGATGATTCTATTTAATTCTTTCAATAATTCTTAGATGGGCGCTATGTGCCCGGTGATTATGAGTAAGTTCCGCTTGCGTCGGTTCAATCGGTTTTTTATTAACCAACTTAAAATCAGGTTGCATTTCAACGGGAACCACCGGCAACCCTGCAGGAACATCTTGCAAAGTTGTTTTTTCCCGAAACATGGTTTTAACGAGACGGTCTTCCAGTGATTGAAAAGTGATCACACTAATTCGACCACCAACTTCCAATAAATCAAGTGCTTGCTCAAGAGATGTCTCTAGCACACCTAGTTCATCGTTGACAGCAATCCGAATTGCCTGGAAAGTTCGTTTGGCTGGATGACCACCGTGACGCCTTGCTCGAGCAGGAATTGCTTCCTTAATCACATCCACCAATTGAAAAGTTGTGACAATCGGCGCTTCTTGCCGGTGTTTTTCAATCGACCGGGCAATCGATTTGGCAAAACGTTCCTCACCATATCGGTAAAGAATTTTTACTAACCGTTCGTATGGCCACTCATTGACAACCTCATAAGCAGATAATTTTTGCTGCTGATTCATCCGCATATCCAATTTGGCATCATGCTGATAGCTGAAGCCGCGTTTGGCATCATCAAACTGGGGAGAAGAAACACCCAGGTCATAAACAATACCATCAATATGTGTAACACCATGTTCAGCTAAAGTAGAACGAAGATTTTTAAAATTACTTTTGATGAAGGTTAAGTGTTGATTTTGAACATATTGAGCAAGATGCTCTTGATTGTAATCAATTGCGGTTTGATCTTGATCAAACGCATATAGATGGCCATCACGGAGCTTGGAAAGGATCAACCCACTATGGCCACCGCCACCTAACGTGGCATCCACATAAATGCCATCAGGATTGATGTTCAAACCATCAACTGCTTCATGTAGGAGAACTGTAACGTGATCAAATTCCATGAATTGCGTTCTCCTCCTCTAAAAATCAAAATCGATATCTTCAGCAACGTCAGTAAAATCTTCAGCGGCCTGTTCGCTATATTCCTGCCAAGCGGTTTCATCCCAAATTTCAAAGTGGGACGAAACACCCACAATCATGCATTTCTTGGAAATCTTAGCGTAATCAATTAAGGTCTTGGATAAGTTGACCCGACCTTGACGATCAAACTCACATTCGATGGCTGCGGAATAAATTAACCGCACAAATTGTCGAACATTCTTTTTAGTCATCGGCAATTTTTCTAATTGCTGTTTCAATTTATCCCATTCAGCCATTGAATAGCCGGATAAACACTGATCCATGCCTCGAGTAATAACAAATCGCTCACCCAACTGTGAGCGAAACTTTGCGGGGATGATTAGTCGACCTTTATTGTCAATTGTGTGATTAAATTCACCCATGAACATGGACTAATCCCCCCTTTCCTTGATTACAAGAATAGTTTACCACAATCCCCCACTTCCCACCACACTGTTATTATTATCCACCACTTAATAGCAAAAAAAGGCGTCATCCAAACTGGATGACGCCTTTAACCATAGGAATAATAAGCTTTTAAGGGGTGGGGAGATGATAACAAAAAATTGAGACAACATATGAAATAATGATCAATAAACAGCCAAATGAGCAAAATTTCACCCAAAAACGACGGTATAAAAACTCGTGCTGAGTAACTAATTGTTTAATAACCAAGAAGACCGCTAACGCAGCCAGGATAATTAACGGATAGGCAATATAGTAGTAACCTAAATTCCACCAGGTTAAGATGTACATAATAATTAGCCAAGCACCTGGATGATGAATTCGTGGGGAATGGTGGGGGTGGCCCTTCTTAAAAACGACGAAAAACATTTTTTCAATAAACCAATAGCATACAATAATTAGTAATTCTATCAATAAGCGCTGATAATTCAATTTTTCTAATCCTTTCAATCCGTAACAATACTACCTTATACTATCATATCTCTGCGAAGATAATTTGAATTTCATCACCAGATTGATTAAACTGGTACGTAGTAATTTTGAAATAAGGAATGGGTTCTATGCAAAAAAAGAAAAAATCTACTTTTCAAAAAATCACGATGGTTGCCGTTTGGTTAATGTTAATTGCCATGTTAGGCTCATTAATTCTTGGGGCTGTATCATCATTAAACCTGATGTAAAGAAATATAAACTATCAGACCTAGTTCGTAATTAATAGATAGGGGTCCCAGCGTCCGGAAAACCGAATGCTGGGACCCTATTGCTGTCTATTCTTCTTTTTGTTTATAAACTTCACGCGGCTTAGAACCATTCGCTGGACCAATGTAACCACGTTGCTCTAAGTCATCGATAATTCGAGCAGCCCGGTTATAGCCAATCCTAAACCGGCGCTGAATCAACGACGTAGAAGCCTTTTGCTGATCAACAACGAAGTCTAAAGCTTCAGGAAAAAGCTCATCTTGATCCGCAGACTCCTCTTCTTGTTTAATTTCTTCATCACTAACAACCATGCTTTCATCATAATCAGCTGGTTGCTCTTCTTTAATAAACTTGACCACATTTTCAACATCTGTATCTGAAATGAAGGCTCCTTGAACACGGGTTGGTTTATTTTGATCAATTGGTTCAAAAAGCATATCACCACGACCCAATAGTTTTTCAGCCCCGTTCGTATCAATGATCGTTCGCGAATCAACACCACTGGAAACGGCGAAGGCGATCCGGGATGGCACATTCGCCTTAATCAGACCGGTAATCACGTCAACGGATGGGCGTTGGGTTGCCAAAATCATGTGGATCCCAGCGGCCCGCCCCATTTGAGCAATCCGCACAATTGAATCTTCGACCTCTTTTGAAACAGTCATCATCAAATCGGCCAATTCATCAACTACGACTAAAATCAATGGCAAGTAAGGATGAGTGGTGTCCTGATCATGATTTTTTTGCAGAAGTTCGTTGTAACCATTAATATTCCGAATCCCAAAATTAGCGAATAATTCGTAACGCCGTTCCATCTCAGCGACGACCTTAGCTAAAGCTCGCGCCGCCTTTTTGGGATCAGACACCACTGGTGACAACAAATGTGGAATCCCGTTATAAACACTCAGTTCGACTTTTTTAGGGTCAATCATGAGGAATTTCACTTGGTGCGGCTTAGCCTTCAACAAGATACTGGTAATAATGACATTAATTGCCACTGATTTACCACTCCCGGTCGCTCCGGCAATTAATAAGTGGGGCATTTTCGTCAAGTCAGCTGTCATCACATCACCAGTCACGGTTCTTCCTAAAGGAACTTCTAGCGGCCGATCAAGGTGAGCAGGAGTAGATTCAACCATATTTCGAAAGCCAACTGTCGCAATTTTCTTGTTGGGCACCTCAATCCCTATCAACGATTTACCAGGAATAGGCGCCTCAATCCGAATATCCTTAGCAGCTAAAGCGAGTGCTAAATCATCGGCCAAATGGGTAATCCGACTCACCTTTACCCCAACAGCGGGACGTAGTTCATATTTGGTGACAGATGGACCGAGGTTAACATTTTCGACTGTTGCTTCCACGCCAAATGATTTCAGCGTTGATTGTAACTTTTGTGTATTGGCCTTAATTGAATTTAAGTCGGCACTCTGGTCCGTCGCATCCACTTTCGTCAATAATGAAGTTGATGGTAATTGATAATTGGCATCGTCATTGCCCGTTGCCTCAGCAAAGTCCCCCACTTGATCAGACTCTGCCGCTTTTTGATTAGTTGAAACAGGTTTAGGGGTTGCTGGTGAACTAGCCTGACTCTCCGGTTGAGCGGCAACTGTAATTTTGGGCTCTGGTGCCGGTGTTTGCTGCTGTGCACTGATCGCTTTTTTAGCCTCAGGAGCACTAGTTTGCTGTTTCTGGGTAGATTGAGCACTGCTGGATTGATCATTCTTGGGTTCAGGCAATTTAAATTGTTGATTACGGACCTGTTGAATCAAATTGATTATAGCGTGATGACACCACACGAGAATTTTTTGCCAAGGAATTTGAAAGAAGACAATAATTCCCACCAACATCAATAACCAAGCTAGCGCAATTGAGCCCACTTGACCGAGTAAGAAACTACTCAAAGTGTAAAATCCGGCGCCTAACAAGCCACCACCAATTGGCATGGTGCTGTCAGAATTAATCACATTTTGCCCAACGTTGTTCCAAGTGATTTGGAAAAAATGACTATGTTGATTGATTTCCCCAACCATTTGCGCATGGAGTAATAGCAATAACCCAACGTAAAAGATGAGCATTCCCCAAACCCAATTTTGACGAAAACGAACAAGTTGATTGTAAATAATCAGGCCAATCGAATACAGCACAACAATCAACATCAATAATAGGTAACTTTGTCCAACCAACATCTTGTAAACGCCAAGGACTAAAGTCCCAATCGCGCCTAACTGGAACATTCCCGTTAAGGTTAGCAAAATAATGAGCACACCCAACAAACTACCGGCGAGGTGATTACCCTTCCGATTTTTGGTTGAACGGGTTCTTTTGGTTTGTGAACGTCGTTTTGAAGATGCTTTTCTCGCCATTTGAATTCTTCCTTACTTTAATTTATCAAATGTATATTTGTGAGTTCGTGCCAAATTAGGAAATTGTTGTTGTCGTAATGCTTCATAGATCACAATTGCAGCGCTATTAGAAAGGTTTAGTGCACGAATATTTTGATCATTTTGTGGAATGCGAATCGCTAAATCTGGGTAGCGACGCATAAAGGGCTCCGGCAACCCCGTCGTCTCTTTACCAAACAAAAAGTAGTGATCACCAGCAGCCGTGTAATCGACGTCAGTATAATCACGAGTGGCAAACTTTGAAACCAAGTATAAGTGCTGTAAATTGTCAACCGAATCCATAAAGTCAAGTAAATCATCGTGGTAGACTACTTTGACCTTATCCCAGTAATCTAAACCAGCTCGTTTCATGTGTTTATCATCCGTAGAAAAACCTAACGGCTTAATTAAATGCAGAATCGTATTTGTTCCCGCACAAGTGCGCGCAATGTTTCCTGTATTAGCAGGAAATAGTGGTTCAAAGAGTACAATGTGATTGGTCATGACTAGTTAATCCCCTTTTTGGCAAATAAAAAAAGCAGAGTCTCGGTGTGGGCACGGCGAAACGCTGCTTTAATGAAGTACACCTTAGCAAGTACCAACGAACCCAACTGATCGATGTCGCTTGCTAAACGATTTCTAAAAAATATTATATCACAATTAAAGAGTGATACAAGCTTTAATTTACTGTTCCGATGAGCAAATCAACATCAACCGTGACGCTCGTTAACTGTTGAATTTCTGCATCCGTTAATTTTCGCACATTTTTCCCCCAATGGAGTGGTGACATCTCAATCATGCTGCTACGTAAGTTTTGAGGGACTGCAAATTGATAGTTAATATTAACAATTTCGTGTTGGGGAAAATTTTGCGCAAATAATTCACGAACTGCTGAATTGTCATACTGTTGGTGTTGATCATTATTAGCATAAAGTAATTCACGCATCTCATGCAGATAATTAGCAGTTGGAATAACCTTAAAGACCTTCCCTTGCTTTTTTAAGATCCGCCGAAATTCCTGATAATCGGATGGTGAAAATAATTCCATAATGGCATCAAAAGAATGGTCAGCGAAGGGCAGTTGTCGTAAATCGGCCAAGCAGAAAAACGCGTGAGTGTCTAATTGAGTGGCCAATTGAACTCCCGCTCGTGAGATATCAAAACCTACATAGGTATCGCTGACATCAGACCGCGCTTTTTCTAATTGAACAATTGGTGTTCCTTCCCCCGTGCCAACATCTAGAATGGTCATTGCTTGCTTTGATAAGTACTGGTTAATTTTTGTCAAAATACCCCGGAAAAAGCCAGCTTCAAGAATCGCTCGCCGTGCAAGCAACATGGGACGATCATATTCACTTCGCACCCCGTGACGAAGAAAATAAACGTAACCATGTTTATTAATATTGATCGAATGTCCATTAACACATACTAGTTGCTGATCAATTACCCGTTGAAATTTATCATGACAGACTGGGCATTCTAATAATGTTAAATGATTTTGAAGCCATTGGGTCGTTTTATCAATTTTTTTCATTTGATTTTTTCCTCGTAAAATTTATTCTGATTGTTCTCTCCTGCTGGTAGATTGCTTGTGAAACTGCTATCATATAGTCAATCGATATAGGAGGCATTCTCATGACTGAAAACTTTTTAATTGGAACTTACACTGATAAGGATAGTCAGGGTCTATATGCGATCACCCTTGATACAGATCAAGAGCAATTAATCAACGATCGTTTAGTTGTCAAAACAGAGAAACCCGCATATTTGCAGGTTGGCAAAAACGATCTTGTATATGCCATTCGTAAAGAAGGCGACCTGGGTGGTGTCGCATCGTACAAAATTGTCGATGGTCAGGCCACTTTAATTGATAAGGATCTGCAACCTGGTTCTACTCCAGCCTACCTAGGTTTAGATGAAAAGGATCACCTGATGTTCACCGCTAATTATCATACCGCGGACGTTAAAGTATACAAGCTCAATGATGATGGGACCTTTACCTTAACAGACACGGTTACACATAAAGGTGTAACTGGCCCACGGCCTGAACAAGTCGATGGCCCCCACCCGCATATTGCAGACTTAACTCCCGATGGTCGCTTAGCTGTTTGTGACCTCGGTTTAGACCTGCTCGTCGTGTACAACATTAGTGACGACGGTAAGCTCACCGCCGTTTCCCAATTCAAATTTGAACCCGGTTATGGGCCTCGTCACTTTGTCTTTCATCCAAATGGCAAGTATGCTTACGTACTCGGTGAATTAAGCAGTCTGTTGACAACCTTCAAGTACAATCCTTCCAATGCTTCCTTTACCGAAGTCCAGAAGCTTAAAACAATTCCTGACGATTGGACAGCGCATAACGGTGCCGCAGCAATTCATATTACAAAGGATGGGCGCTTTATTTACACTACTAACCGTGGCGAAAATACCATTGCTGTCTTTGCTGTAAAGGACGATGGCACACTTGAACATCTTCAATCGATTTCAACCGAGGGGGATTTCCCACGTGACTTTGAATTAAGCACAGATGAAAATTATCTGGTAGCGGCTAATCAAAATACAGATAATCTAACCCTTTACCGCCGTGATCCTGAAACCGGAAAATTAACAATGTTGCAAAAAGACGTAGATAGTCCTCAAGGAATTTGTGTTAAAAAGTGGAACTAACGTAAACCAAAATTACTAAGAGTGTGGTTATAGAAAACTTTTCTTTAACCACACTCTTTTGTTATTTGTAATTGATGAATTAGCTGTTGAAGATCATTTGGCAATGGTGCTTGGCAAGTGATCTGACGTTGCTTAAAAGGACTAAAGAAACTAACTCGTTCACAATGTAAAGCCTGGCGTTGAACTAACTCACAATCGCCACCATACATTTCATCGCCCTCGAGGGGATGACCTAAAAAACTAAAATGAACCCTGATTTGGTGGGTTCTTCCTGTATGAAGGCGGACCTGCACGATTGTGGCACATTTCCCAGCTTGTTTTGTCCAAAACTCCGTCACTGACGGCTTTCCTGAAGGACTAACCCGCCGTTTAACAAACGAAGCCGGATCACGCTCAATGGGAGCATAGATATAGCCATGTTCAATGGCCAAATGTCCACCAACCACCGCAAGGTAGTCTTTCTTGACCTCATGCCGCTTCAATTGACTATCTAAAACCGCATGAGCAAAACGATGCTTGGGAAAAATCACTAAGCCACTCGTATCTTTATCTAAGCGCGTTGCTACATGAGTAACCTGATTTGGATAGTGGTTAGCAACATAATAATATTTGACTCGGTTAACTAAACTATCCTGGACAGGCACATTATGTGCTGGAACAGTTGCCACCCCAGCAGCCTTATTAATAATGAGAAAATCGTCATCTTCATAGGCAATCATAAATTGCTTATCACAAGCGACAACCTTCGGATTGGCTAGTTCATCTGGTAAAACAATCCCCACTGTTTGCCCAGGTTGGACTTTTTCAACCGCCCATGCCGGATGGTCACCAATCAAAAGTGCACCACCGTGAAAAATGGCGACCTTAATTAGCGAGCTAGTGACGCCACAAGATTTTAGAACACTACGTAGTTTTCGCGGAGTTGTTCCTTGATAATGCCATGTAAATTTCATTTTACAGGTCACCTATGAATGATTCACGAACCCGTTGCCAGAAATTAGTATGTCGATATTTGGCAAACCGTATTTTCTTATCGGAAACCTTAAAAGTAAGTTCGACCAGATGATGACTAGGTGAATCTAAAACCCACTTATCCCGATCACAAGTCAAAACGACGCTTGACTCATCCGCTAACCGCAAGGTTAAAACATTTTCTGAACCAAAAATAGTGGGCGAACCTAACGTTCTAAATACCCGGTTATTGAGTGACGCCATTTCAGCTAATTGAAAACCAATAATATGGGGATCCATGACTGCACCACCAACCGCTTTGTTATAGGCAGTTGACCCAGTCGGTGTAGAAACACACAGGCCATCACCACGAAATCGCTCAAACAATTCGTGATTGATATAAACATCACATACCATTGTTTTCGTGATGTTTTTGATGGTTGATTCGTTCAGAGCAATTTTATGCAACACTTGTCCATCAGAAAATTTGGCCGTCATATCAAGTAATGGATAGCTAATTGACTGCCCGGTGCCATTTCGTAAGCTAGCAACCAAATCATTCACTTCGAATTTACGCCAGTCAGTATAAAAGCCAAGATGCCCGGTGTGAATCCCCACAAACCTAATCGTGTCCAATTGATCTTGATATTTACTAAACGCTGATAGTAGCGTTCCATCACCACCAATTGAGATAACGATATCAGGGGTTTGTTCGTCATACTGAATCCGGTACTGCTTTAGTCCTTGGATAATTAGCTCTTTAATCCTCAAAGACTCTGGAGAGGAATACGTGTAAATTGCAACTTTCATAAAATCACCAGCTATTTTTCATTATTGTCGATCGGATTTGTAGATTTGTCTGACCAATCAGAATTCTTACTATAGGAAAATAAATTCTGGGCTTCTTGAATTTCTTCACGAATTTCCGACATTTCATTATCAAGTTTGAATGCTGCCTCGGCAGCGCGTTTCAAACGTGCCGACAAGTCACTAGGAAATTCACCTTGATATTTATAATTCAGTGAATGCTCAATCGTGGCCCAAAAGTTCATGGCTAATGTCCGAATCTGAATCTCCGCTAAAATACGCTTTTCACCGGTAATTAATTGAACGGGATATTCGATCACAATATGATATGAACGATACCCACTTGGCTTAACGTTACTGATGTAGTCACGTTCTTCTAAAATGTTCATATCACTACGTTCACGAAGCAAGTCCACCACTTCATAAATATCCTCAACAAATTGGCACATGATCCGCACACCAGCGATATCTTGCATATCTTGCTCCAAGCGGTCTTCGGCAACATGCCGCCGAACCATTTTTTCCTTAATACTGTCGACCGGCTTAACCCGCCCAGTGACAAATTCAATTGGTGAATGTTGAGCCTGATCTTGATATTGCTTTCGCATTCCACGAAGCTTGACCTTTAATTCATTCACCGCTTGCTGATATGGTAGTAAAAAATGTTGCCAATCATCAACCATGACATTTCCTCCTTCTATGATCCACCCCATCATTTTATCATACGTTTATCAGATCTGACCATTGCTCTTCGAAGACCGACAAATGTAATTAATTTTTTCATCAACTGTTCGAAACCATTTTGGTTGCTGCAAATATTTAACTCCATTGGCTTGCAACTTAATGATTGACACCAAAATTAGTTGTTGCTGCCAATCAAACACTAACAGATCCCTTAATTTCTGAACATTTTGGGATGATAAGCATGGCATTTCTAGCCATTTTGCTTGGTTGATCAACATTTGCTCCCACTGTTGTTGACTAACAATTGTTCCCAGAGGAAAATCTTCCAAAACTAATAACGTTCTAATTCGCCATTCGATCACTGGCCTTTGCATAACAGGCCAACGGGGAATGATATCGTGGACAAATAGTGGGCAACAGCTGGCCACATGCCCATGTTGGTAAGCTAATTCTGTGAGTTCTCGTTGAGAATTACGCTCGCGAAATAAACGTATGGTTTGTTTAATCAAACGTTCTTGCTGGGTGAACCGTTGACTATTAAACGAGCACTGGTAAAGAGACATCTTTTCAAGTTGGTTTTGCATGACGTTCCAAAAATAAAGGACTGGTTTCCCATGATAGTTCTGAGTGAATTCGGCTATTTTCGCCGATTGAAGCCGACGCCGATAGGGGCTACCTAAGAACCAAATCACACCAATTCCTAAACTTCTGTAACCATTATTGCGTGACCGAATTTGCTGTAATGTCAAAGGACTACATTGGAATTCTAATGCAATTAATTGGTGACTCACTGTAATTAAGATATCGGGACGCTGTTTAATATCCGACAGATACGGTTCCATTTGCGGTGCCCAGCCATTTTGGCGTGCCCACTGAAAAATTTGTCTTTTCCCGATTAAATGTTCATCCGTTTGACCATGCAAATTACTTAGAGTTTGATAATGTGCAAAGAAGTTTTTGCCACCACGCGTTCTCACAATCATTTGGGCATGACATTGTGGACAATAATATTTCTCTCCGGTTTGCAAATTATGGGCATTAACTAACTGTCCAGATTCGTTAACTGCAATTTTCATTTTATCCCCCCTCACTACTAAGGACGGATAAAATTAGCAAAAATATCAAAAAAACGTCACCTCTTGCAAATAAAGAGATGACGGGCTAGGAAACAATGTTACTTGAAATAGTATTTAGCAGTGTCTAATGCAGATTGACTCATAATCAATTTAGCATGCTCTTGCAAGACTGCAGGAGCCATTTCTACGAGATCGCCATATTCTGCTGCAATTGCTCGTTCATTAAGTGTCGAATCAGCGGTGTAAAATTCGTTGTCTACTCTTTGAACCATTAGATAATAATGGCCATTAAGCAAGTATAAATCAGAGGTCAATTCATCGTCATTCAAAACACCGGATAACTGAATAAAGTCTTCAAAATCAGCAAATCGAACAACAAACGAAGCCGCGTCTGTCGCGGTGTCCTCAGATTCCGTCGGATTCGTTACATTATTGGTAACTGCTTGCTGATCGTGATCGTGTTCCTTTAATTGGTCAGCGATCAGTTGGGATATTTGGCTCACCTCAGATGTTGAGCTCTGGGGTCGCACATTCTTGGAAATAATTAATTCCAAGCCATCCTTAATTGGCAAAGCTTGAAAGGTCACTGAATCGTTCTTTTTAAATTGATGATCGGTATCAACTTCAGCCAAGATACTATAGAAAAAGTCTTCAATTTGATTTTGGTTTCCAATGAGATCCAGCATGGTAATTCCCCGTTCATCCAGATCATTTTGGTCGATAATGACTTGAATCGTATTCTCATCGAGTCTTTTTTTCTCCATTTTTACACCTCCAGTCACTATCGTTCAGTATAATAATTTTACCCAATCTAAAATTGTAGTCAAGTCCTGTGTTCTGCCCCCCAATTTTATCTCCGCATAATCATTCCAACCAATTATATTATTACACCTCTCAACTAGTGTATAATGGAACACATAAAGGAGTGAGATGAATGATTAAAGTAATTAATTATGCTTTAGGTTCCAAAACATATTTTGAAGATGAAATTAAAGATTATACAGACCGGCACTTTGTAATGGCTGAAAATTTAACAACTGAGGATAACTATATTTTATTAGATCTATCTGACAAAGCGAACATTTTTGGATCGTCAATTAAATTGGAAACCATTTATAATGTTGGTATTGATGATTTTAAGGGTTACTTCTTCCTTCAAGCTTTTGACCTTGGCAAGGAAAAACGAGAAATGCTCAAAAAAGTAGCACCAAAAGTTTTAGACGATAGTTTTGAACACTATACTGGCAAAATGACTGGTGGATATTTTTCTACTAGAATGGACCACCCACAAACTCACGTTATGTTAACAGTGTGGAAAACTAAAGAGGACCTAGAAGCTTGGCTTAATAGTAAAGAATACGCTGAATTAAAAGACTATACTAACCAGCAGTTGCGGAATTTCACTGAAATTTTCAAGACTGTTGAAGATTAATTATACTAGTTCAATCTACTTTGAACATGATCAAAAATATCCAATTTACAGCATCAATGGCCTCACAATCAAACATTGTGGGACTATTTTTTGTATTCTGACAACTTAACGTACTTTGAAAAATAATTAAATCGACCAAACAAAAAAGGTTGTACACTGATGTACAACCTAAGACGGTCCGTACGAGACTCGAACTCGTGATCTCATCCGTGACAGGGATGCGTCCTAAACCAACTAGACCAACGGACCAATTGCGGGGGCTGGATTTGAACCAACGACCTCCGGGTTATGAGCCCGACGAGCTACCGGACTGCTCTACCCCGCGATAATAAAAGTGACCCGTGCGAGATTTGAACTCACGTTACCAGCGTGAAAGGCTGGTGTCTTAACCAACTTGACCAACGGGTCATAACGAAGAAGGAGGCATACATTAACCCCATAACATAGCCTTTTCTCGAATAAAAGAGCACCGAAAAAAGCACTCTGTACAATTAAATAGATTTAAACTAAGGAATCACAAGAATGTTAACCCTTAATCAACGTTATCTATATTAACATAACTCTATAGTTTGCACAAGAAATAATGTAATTAATTTCATATGGTTATGCTGTAACCATGTTGCTCGACACAAGAAAACCCACCATTCTTGGCGGGCTTTTCATAACTACTAAATGAATCTAATTTCTAAACAGCAACAGGCTTAAACTTAGTCTTCCTTCTTCCGCTTTAGACCAAAACCAAGGAGGCCAGCCATTGAAGCTAACGCTAAACCAACGACACCCGCTTGGTTAGCGTCATTACCAGTTTGTGGTAATTGCTTAGCTTGGCTGTCACTTGCTGCGGTTGTCTGACCTTGCGCAAAACTTCCACCATTTGACGGTGTTCTTCCACCATTTGACGGTGTTTGGTTAGTGTTCTCTTGAGCACTACCGTTAGTTGGCGTCGTCATGCTTGATGGCAACTTCGTGTAACTTATTTCAATTGTTTGGTCGCCTTCTAGTGGGTTCCCAGTAGCAACTGAACCAATCGTTGGTGTCCAGCCATCAACTGCCGGTGCATCATATGCAGTCCACCCATTTTCTGCAACCTGCCATGGTCCGTAGGTTACTTTACCCGTGACTTCCGTTGCGGTCCGGGAAACCTTGGCAGTTTGGGTGATCGTCTTCGTGCTGCCGTCTGGAAAGGTAACCTTGATCGTCCGGGTCACCGTCTTGTTCAAGACACTTTCACGTATTGCAGTAGCGATCGAGTTACGATCAGAAACAACAAAATTGGGTTCATGGTCAACATTGCCGTAGCTATTGAAAGCTTTCAATAGTGCAGTGTAAACATTTTGCCAGCCTTGCTTCGTAAGAGTAACCGGATAGCTACCATCAGCGTCTGGCGTTGAACCAATTTCAATATCGCCATTTACGAGCTTAAAATCACTGTAGAAACGTGTAACGGCGTCAACACCATCAATTGGCAGGGTAGCGTCAGCACTCGACAATTTAATGGCATATTTTTCCGGGTCCAACACACCAGTGACTGGTAAAACACTATTTCCTGTTAGGGTAACGTTGATTGGGAAAGGCTTGATTATTAATTTACCAAAGCCCATTGAAATCAGTGATGAGAGATTATATGGAGGTAAAACAATGTTAACAACATTCGGATTGGGTACCCACTCATTATCTACGTATTCTCCGTTGATCCAGGCTAAAAGCTGATTATAGCCAGTTTGGCTAAGAACTACTAGATAGGTACCAACATTAATTGCTTGCCCGTTAATTAGCGCTGGTTGATGCCAATTCGTAATATGACTTACCTCTTCGTTAGTCAGTAGCCGAAGATCGCTAGATGACGGGTTGAATTTTGGAATAGTATAGCTCAGCCCTGGCACCTGAATATCAACCGTAAATGGTTGGTATTCTTGGTAATTATTGTCAACAGTAATATCTGATTGACTGTTCTGATTATCTGTAACTTTGTTGTCTGCTGAGCTTTCATCTACTGATGAAGTTGGTGCTGACGTTGTTGACGTATTAGTTGAAACTGGATTAGTAGATGACTTAGTTGCTTGATCACCAGTATCGTTGGTAGTTGCACCTGTACCTCGCTGGTCGATTACTTGTGTTTCTTCTGAGGCATCATTGGTTAATTTCTGGGTGTCAGCATGACCTCTGACAGTACCGACCATCACCGCCAGCAATGTGGCAGCACAACCAATGAACCATTGCTTTTTTACTTTATAAAGTTTAAATCGTTTATCAAGTGACATGATTCATCGCCCTCTCAAAGTTATAATTCCTAATTAACCATTACATTTATAGTATATTTCACTGAAACCGGAAATACAAATAAAACGTAGCTAATAGGAAGCACAAAGAGAGTGTTGGTTACGAAGAGAAGTCAACTTTTCCTATCAACCACTAACATTTCAATGAATCTTTCTAGATTTTCAAACTGTCTGTAATAATACCTGCTAATTTAGGTCATGCTGTGGATATGCTATTTTCTATTTCAACGAAGTCAACTTTTCCTCCAGTAGCTATGGTAACAATACATCTAAGTTACTAAATTCATTATCTACATCGCTAACGATAACAGTGAGAAGCTTTTTACTTTGTACTGCTCATAATATTGAGTAACAATATTGCCACAGTTCAAATATCGGTAAACGAGCTATCTTATTCATCACCATGGATCACCTTCTAATTCAAGATTAGAAAACGGTTACCTTAACTTCTCATATCAAACCATCGGTAGATCTAATTCTTACGTCATCAGCCGTTAATGAAGAACTAACTAATGGTAAATACTTTTCGTAAAATTCCGTCTGTTTAGCCAGTTCGTAATCGTAATTATCCATGGTTGACCACCGCCCTTCTTAAGGCGATGACCTCACCAATCAAAAACACACAAAAATTAAAATTATAATTAATTTGCTAATTAGAAGCGGGGCTTTACCGCCCCCCATCAAAATTTAAAGCCCATCATTAATTAAATACATAGTTATATACTTCACTTTGTTTATTTCAATTATTATCTTATCACACTGAAGTGCACCATAAGAACACCATAGTATTAAAAAATAGGTTCTATACCAATGCCATTTTTGTTTAAAATAAAAAAACAGAGGATAACCTCTGCTACAATGAAATCGACCAAAACTCATTGAAAGAAGGTTTTCTCCATGGATAATGATACTAAAAAACTGCTTGGCATAACAGACCCTAATTTAAAGTTTCCCGATCATTGGCTCAAGGCCAAACAAGATCGTAAAGGACATGAAAGGCTTGAGATTGAAGGAACCCTAACTTATTCTCCCGCCGCTTGTCCTAATTGTGGCGTCATTAATATTAAAACAATTACACGTCATGGATCAATTATCTCGATATATCCTTTTGGACAATTTCGTAGTCAACCTTTAGATCTAAAAATCAAAACCCAGAGGTTTTATTGTCATGCATGCCATTCAACGTTTACAGCTAGTAGTCCAATATTTGATCCACAAACCTCAATCACGAAAGACTTAAAGCATGAAATTATTCTACGGTTAACTAGAGTTGAATCAATTAAAGATATAGCTGATGATTTAGGAGTTAGCGCCAGTACGGTCCAACGGACCTTACAAAGCTTAGCCGATGAAATCACGATACCGAACCACAACTACTTACCGAAAGCTCTTTGCATTAATGAATTCAAATCCATGCGAGTAATTAATGGTGCCATGAGCTTTATTG
Organism: Limosilactobacillus caecicola; assembly: GCF_943192935.1. GTDB lineage: Bacteria > Bacillota > Bacilli > Lactobacillales > Lactobacillaceae > Limosilactobacillus > Limosilactobacillus caecicola. The sequence goes on from NZ_CALPCI010000002.1 coordinate 491,874, forward strand.
CCGTTGATGGAGATCGACATAAGCTATTTGAAATTCTAGAGGATCGTCGGTTGTACAAACTATTTGAGCACTATTCTGCTTATTCAATGTCAGCACGTCGTCATGTTAAGTATTTAGTGATGAATATGAACGCTGCCTACCAACAATTAGCTAAGACAGTCTTTCCTTGCACCAAAATTGTTTATGATCGCTTCCACATTGTGAAGCACTTAAACGATACCATGAATCATGTCCGCATCCACGTATATAATCGCCTTCGGCGAGGTAATACAGAGGAGTAAAAAATGCTCGTCGTTTAAAACACTATTGGCGATTATTCTTAAAACCATTTGGTAAGCTAAGTGAACATCCTTACTTTAAAGGGCGTTATTTTAAAAGAATAGTAACCGCTAAAACTATCTTAAATCTAATGCTGGATTTTGATTCAGAACTCAGCGCAACCTATCAATACATTCAAAGTCTGCTTCGTGCATATCAATTACGCCATATTGAAGAATTTCTTGATCTGCTCCACAAAAAATCTCACATTATACTAAGCACCGCTGCCAAACCTTATATAGATATCATAACGGTATTAAACGAGGACTAACTTTGAGTGCCTCAAATGGGCAAACCGAAGACTTTAATAATCGAATTAAATTAATTAAACGAATTGCGTTTGGCTATCGAAACTTTACTACATTTAAAACTAGAATATACTTGATCATGACAAATAAAATTACCGTGTGTAAAAAAAGCCACACACCTTTCGGTGTGTGACCAAATTAACTATACCAATTAGATCAATTTCATTGTTCATTTCAAACCAACACTAACTAAATGGTGTAAAGCCAATATTTCTAAATAATCTCTTGGGTAATATCAGGTCTTACTGAATGATCAAATGTCAGATTAATGACATAGTTACCAGTAAATGGAGCATAGGTAAACCAAAATGATAGCCTACCATTACGCTTCTGGTAAGCGTCCGCAATACGGATATTTAGTTTTTCAATCAGCTTGTTAAGCTCAAATTTGCTCACAACCATCAATTTCACCCTCTTTCTGCTGAACAGTTTCAAGGTCTATAATAATTAGAGAATAACACTAAACTAAATTTGGGAGAATTATTGATTATGCATTTATACGTTATTTACGAAGCAGCATCAGGGACTAACTGGTATTGGACAGGAGAATCGTTTAGTAAAGACCCACATAAAGCCAAGACCTACACCAGTTTGAAGAAAGTCCGGAAACGCCTCAAGGCAGCGACCGAACAATATCCAACGGTTTTTCGTACGCACCCACTCAAGAACTGTCATATTAGCAGTTTTGATCGCCCCACTGAAAATTGGCCACTCATTGACCCTAAGTCAGTCAAATATTGCGTAGGACGCCGTTTGAACGCCGACGATAATTGGCTCTTCTTAACATCTAATCACGAGTTTAAACCATTTGATGCTAGCGATAAGTCCATCTTTGATAGTCGTGAGTCAGCAATCAATCACATGGTGGCCATATATAGTGATCAAAGTACCGAATTTGCTCTCTTTTCAACTAATGAACAATTAGTTGAAAAGCTCGATAATGTTAATAACAAAAGTTTGAATGACGTTCCTGATGTGACAAACTTTACCATTAATGATGCCAAACAAATCGTCAATAGTCTAACTTTGGTGAAACAATATGCCAAAAGCCTAAAAACTCATCTTGCTAATATTGACTATGTCCAGATTATGGACCTACTCCACTACATTGAAATTAATGACTTAACTGATGAGCAGAAAATCAAAGTCGTTGATAAAATCAAAGTAATGCGGCAAGAGCGGCGTAAAATTAAGGATATTTTGATTTACCTTAACTCCATCAATAACCACACAGATGCCAATACAATCATTAAAGAAATTGACCGTAGTTTTGTTGAAGATAGTGATGAACGAACCTATCATTACCGATCAGGTAATATCAAAGAATTTTTGGCATCAATTGACTCTGCAAATATCACAAATTAGGTATAAACTAATAACATAAATTCAAAAACACAGCAAACGCTGGTTTTTTTGTTAATAACATCAATTATCTACAGTTTTTTTAGTGGCGGCGATTGTCTGATCCTTAAATTTAACTACTTTCCTGATAGTTAGCTTCTGAATAGCCTTAATGTACTTTTCCATATAATCAAAATCGATATCTGTAGTGCCTGGTTTTACAGGTAAAGCAATAATATCTTTTTGAATTTTACGTTTAGATATTGAGTCGACCCAACTGTATTTTTTTGAAAGGGACTTTTTGATTGCTCACACAAAATAATGACGCCACAATTAGGACAAGCGGCGGGAGAATAAGTTAGGGTTCCTTCAATCTCAAGCCTTTCATGTCCTTTACGATCTTGTTTGGCCTTGAGCCAATGATCGGGAAATTTTAAATTAGGGTCTGTTATGCCAAGCAGTTTTTTAGTATCATTATCCATGGAGGAAACCTTCTTTCAATGAGTTTTGGTCGATTTCATTGTAGCAGAGGTTATCCTCTGTTTTTTTATTTTAAACAAAAATGGCATTGGTATAGAGATCGAAGATCTCTAACCAACACAATTTGGTGTAGAACCATAAAAAAATAGCTCGAAACGTTGATTTAACAACATCTCAAGCTATTCAATGGAATACTCAGTCCTAACTGAACCCGAGCATAAAACGGAGAAGGAGGGATTTGAACCCTCGCGCCGCTTGTCGCGACCTACACCCTTAGCAGGGGCGCCTCTTCAGCCACTTGAGTACTTCCCCAATGGGCCTAAATGGACTCGAACCATCGACCTCACGCTTATCAGGCGTGCGCTCTAAACCAACTGAGCTATAGGCCCATACCAAAAATGGCATAAGCGGGTAACGAGAATCGAACTCGCGACAACAGCTTGGAAGGCTGTGGTTTTACCACTAAACTATACCCGCAATAGCAATGGCGCGGGACGGAATCGAACCGCCGACACACGGAGCTTCAATCCGTTGCTCTACCAACTGAGCTACCGAGCCATACGGTCCGTACGAGACTCGAACTCGTGATCTCATCCGTGACAGGGATGCGTCCTAAACCAACTAGACCAACGGACCAATTGCGGGGGCTGGATTTGAACCAACGACCTCCGGGTTATGAGCCCGACGAGCTACCAGACTGCTCTACCCCGCGATAATAAAAAGAAAGGAGGATAAGAGATTCGAACTCTTGCGTCGGTTGCCCGGCCTAGCGGTTTTCAAGACCGCCCCCTTCAGCCACTTGGGTAATCCTCCATAATGATAAATAAGAATTCATCCGCTAATCAGCGAATGGACCTTGTAGGACTCGAACCTACGACCGGGCGGTTATGAGCCGCTTGCTCTAACCAACTGAGCTAAAGGTCCAAAATAACCACCCCAATCGCGGCGGAGGGAATCGAACCCACGACCTCCCGGGTATGAACCGGACGCTCTAGCCAGCTGAGCTACACCGCGAATTAAGCATAGTAATATTTACTATAAATCGGAAAGACAGGATTCGAACCTGCGACCCCCTGGTCCCAAACCAGGTGCTCTACCAAGCTGAGCTACTTTCCGAACAATGCACCCAGCAGGAGTCGAACCTGCAACCTTCTGATTCGTAGTCAGACACTCTATCCAATTGCGCTATGGGTGCAAAATGCCGAGGACCGGGATCGAACCGGTACGGTCATCACTGACCGCAGGATTTTAAGTCCTGTGCGTCTGCCAATTCCGCCACCCCGGCATAATATTATGGAATTGGCAAAGCGGAAGACGGGATTCGAACCCGCGACCCCCACCATGGCAAGGTGATGTTCTACCACTGAACTACTTCCGCATAAATATTAAACTATAATGCCGACTAGAGGACTCGAACCTCCGACCCCCTGTTTACAAGACAGATGCTCTAGCCAACTGAGCTAAGTCGGCAAACAAATTGGCCTTCTAGCCAATGAGCCGTGGCGGGTTCGAACCGCCGACCCTCTGATTAAAAGTCAGATGCTCTACCGACTGAGCTAACGGCTCATGAGTTTCACAACTCAATGGAGGATACAGGGCTCGAACCTGTGACCCTCTGCTTGTAAGGCAGACGCTCTCCCAACTGAGCTAATCCTCCAAAATTGCGTGGCAACGTCCTATCCTCGCAGGGAGCGATCCCCCAACTACTTTCGGCGCGTTGAAGCTTAACTTCTGTGTTCGGCATGGGAACAGGTGTATCCT
>NZ_CALPCI010000003.1 GCF_943192935.1 Limosilactobacillus caecicola
AATATACCAGTGATTACTAACAGTTGTCAACAAACTTTCGCAATCTTTTTGAACTTTTTTCTAAAGCTGGACAATCATCAACTATAGCTAGCTTATAGTCAATAAAACACGTACTATATCTATCAACTCATCTAAAAAAGTCCACATTCAGAAATACTTACCAGATTACAACAAGTTTGACAATTCATTAAGTTCATAAGTCAAACTTCACTTTAGAACGCAGTGCTGTTAAAATTCTTGATGGATTTAAAATTTAGTTATTACTATATTGAAGGAGATTATTAATGGGTTTTTTAATTGATTTTATCCTACACATTGATTCACACATCATTCAAATTGTAAATACCTTTGGCAACTGGTCATACTTGCTACTTTTTTTGGTGATTTTTATCGAAACCGGGGCAGTAATTCTACCTTTTTTGCCCGGTGACTCACTGCTCTTTGCGGCGGCGGCGCTATCCGCCAATCCACGATACCACCTGAGCATTGAAATCTTCATTCTCGTCTTCTTAGCAGCTTGTATTGGTGGCGACTCATTAAACTTTCTAATTGGAAGCAAGCTTAGCCAATCCCTATCTAAACATCCGTGGTTTAACAAATTAATCGACCAGAAAAGTCTCCGTAAGACTGAGCGATTTTTTGAACGGCATGGTGCTCCAGCAATTATTTTAGCTCGCTATATGCCAATTATTAGAACGTTTGCACCATTTGCCGCTGCCGGTTCTGGATTCCCCTATAAAAATTTCATTCGATACAACTTAGTAGCCTGTTTATCATGGGTACTAATCTGCTGTGGTGCAGGATACTTCTTTGGCAACTTACCATTCGTTCAAGCACACTTCTCATTAATCATCATTGCCATTATTGTGGTCACTCTGATTCCTGCTGTTGTCGGGGCAATTAAATCAAAGCTTTCACCGGTTGAGGAAGACGTAGATTAAGTGTTTAATGTATAAAAGCAGTGCCACCTGCAAAGCTAAACAAGCCGCTGCCCAACCCAATAAGTAGTGTAAAAAGTACTGATTAGTTAATACTAAGATAATCGGGTCAGAATAAGGACTGAAAATCCAATTTAAGTTATGAAAGGCATGATAATGAAACCACAAAAAGCTGTCCTGAAAGCTAATCAATACCATCACTATAATTACACATTCAAATATCATCATTTGGATAAAGAGAGGTGCCAGTCTCCACAACTGGTACCTCTCTTTTTCATAACCAAACAATGCTACAAAGATGACCACAGCGAATACTGTCAAAATCTCTCCAATCGTTATTAAGCCTTGCACATCTGCAAAATGTGCCTGCGCAGCCTCACTCATTTGTATTGCTTTGAAATTAAACTGTCTATTGGAAAAACCAATTAAATACCAAACCAAACGGTAATAATCATGCAACAACGCACGATGGCTGATCAGCAAACCGTGTGATGGAACCTCCACTAAGCATCCAGATCCTAGCAAAACACCAAAAAAGCTAAGACCAATTGTAGTTAACATTCCCGCCACGATGGTTAACAGAGCCACCAAATTATCCTTAAATATTCTCAATTTGCCAATCATCTAACGTATCTACCTCATAAGTTGGCTTAGTCTTTACTTTAGCAACCTGTTTTTTAGTGGAAAGTCCCGTATAAACTAATAAAGTGTCCATTCCAACGTTGATACCCGCAGAAATGTCAGTTTTATAATTATCACCGACCATGATCACATCGTCGACACTAAATCCATAACGTTCTAACGCCATTTGCATAATAATTTTTTCGGGTTTGCCAATCATCAACGGTCGCTGTTGAGTGGCATATTGGACCAGTGCAACTAGTGACCCCGCACCAGGGACCATTCCACGCTCATTGGGCAGGTTACTATCTGCATTCGTACCGATAAAAGTAGCGCCACCACGAATTGCTAACACTGCCGTTTCGAATTTTTGATAAGTTACCTGGGTATCCAATCCAACGATTACATAATCAGGATGATCATCAGTAAGTAAAAAGCCACAATTTTGTAAGGCAGTTTTCAATCCAGACTCACCAATAACATAAACACGCCGATGGGCACCCGCATTCTTATCTAAATAGTCAGCTGTCGCTAAGGCAGTCGTGTACACACAACTAGCATCTACACTAATATCATGATTATTTGCCAAATTTGCGGCAACGTCCTCAGGAGTACGTGTACTATTGTTAGTCACAAACACCACCTTTTTATGATGTGACTGGAGACGACTAATAAAGCGGGAAGCCGCGGGAATTTGTTCTTTTCCCTTATACATTGTGCCATCTAAATCAATAAAATAAGCTAAATAATTCTTCATCCCTACTCACCACGTTTTTTAATAACAAAGCGTCGCTGTCGATTACGTTCAACAGTCTTAACTTCCTGATGATGCCGCTGTTTTAAATTAGGCTCTTTTAATGGAACTCTTTTTTCACGGTACCCTACCGAACGGCGCCGACGCCGTGACTTAGTTCGACGACGCCTGGAATGACGGGGAATATTCACTTCTAGATTATGGATAATAAAATACTTGCAGCCAAAATTGCACTGCTCGTATAAATAATCTTGAATTGTATCGGTTCCACGGCCTGGAACATATAACGGATTATCCGAGCTGTAAAACCCCCGTAATCTTAACTGACCATATCCCCAATCACCGACCAAATAATCAAATTTGCTTAAAATCATGCTAAACCGATCAGTAAATTTATCAAGGTCAAATGAGTGATCATCATCCTTCACAATTTCATAAGGATGATTATTAATGATAAAACGTTGCTCATCTTCCATTTTGGCATGGTAAACACCACGACGTTCCTCTGTTCGTTGATCAATATAGTCTTGTATTTTTGCCCTATTCATAATCAGCCACCTAACTATTTTTCTGTTGATCAAAAAGTTTTGCCTTGCGATGAGCAATTTCATCAACTTCACGAAGTAAGATTGGTGTTCCGAAGGCCGGCTTCGGTGTTAAATAATCTAATTCAGGAGCATCAACACCGACGTTAATGTTTCCTGCCGTTGGAACCATATAGTGATGAATGTGCCCATGTAAATTTAAAATTTGTGGAGCAATTCCCAACATCATTGGGTAATGCGTCATATATAATTGTTGATGATTATACTTAATCAGTTTACCAACATCATGAAATTCAAATTTTGGTTGTCCATGAACTAAATAGTTATGCTGCGCCAAATATTTAAATAAATCTCGTCGATCATGGTTGCCCTTAATCAATACTAACCGGCCGTGCAGTTGTTGTAAAACCTTGAAGACCTGCTCATCGCCAACTCGTGGTGGTTTCGTATAGTTAACAGCAATATCCCCTAAATGGTAAACAATGTCAGAATCCGTAACACGTTGATTCCAATCATTAATAATTTTGGTATTCATGTCAGTAACGGATTCAAAAGGTCTTGGCGCAAACCGATCCATTCCTAACAGATTTTCATCAAAAAAATGAGTATCAGAGGTTACATACATCAATTTTGAGCACTTCCTTACGCAAAGAAGCGAGACTAAAGCCTGAATGACTTTTGAGTCTCGCCCCCAATAAAAAGATTATCAATTAAAGCCGAATATTACAAACATTATTTAGCGGCCTTCTTTAACCGTTCGATATCATGAACAATCATTAATTCTTCATCGGTTGGGATCAATAATACTTTGATCTTGGCATCCGCAGAAGAAATGTCACGTTCAACTCCCCGAACATCATTCTTTTCAGGATCTACCCCAACCCCAAAGAATGAAAGCCGGTCACCAATCGTTTGACGGAATTCTTTATCGTTTTCACCAACTCCGGCAGTAAACACAATCGCATCCGCACCATTTAATTCAGCTAAATATGCACCGATATACTTAACGATGGTATTTTCATCAATATCCAATGCTAGTTGTGCCCGTTTATTACCTTCATCTGCTGCCTTTTGAACATCCCGCATATCACTAGACACACCTGAAATTCCTAGCAAACCAGACTTATGGTTAAGAATATCGATCATTTCATCACTCGAAATGTCCAACTTGTGTTCCATAAAGTTAACCAGTGATGGATCAACATCACCAGAACGAGTTGCCATAGTAATTCCAGCAAGTGGGGAGAAGCCCATTGAGGTATCGAATGACTTGCCATTTTTAATTGCAGTAATGGATGCACCAGCTCCCAAGTGGCAAGTAATTAACTTCAGATCTTCAACTGGTTTACCAAGCATCTTAGCTGCTCGTTGAGCAACGTAACGGTGACTAGTACCGTGCGCACCATAACGACGCGCACCATACTTTTCATACCATTCGTATGGGACACTGTACAAAGCGTTCATCTTTGGCATATCAGAGTGGAAAGAAGTATCAAAAACAGCAACTGCAAAGGCATCTGGAAGAACCTTCTTAAAAGCTTTAATTCCTTCTAATTCTGCCGGGTTATGTAATGGAGCGTATTCAGATAATTCATCAATTTTTTCCATTACATCATCATCAATGACAGCAGAATCTTTAAAGAATTCACCGCCGGCGACAATCCGGTGACCAACAGCAGTGATTTCATCATATGATTCCACAATATTCAAAGCGATTAGTTGATCCAATAAATATTGGACGGCTTCTCCGTGATCGGCAAACTTGCGCGTATCTTCATGAACCTGTCCATCACCAAACTTAATTTTGGCGTGACCTTGATCCATTCCAATCCGTTCAATTAAGCCTTCGGCAACCACATTCTCACTTGGCATATCAAAAAGCTTAAACTTAACCGTTGAACTACCAGCATTAACTGCAATTGTTTTTGACATTTTTGTCTCTCCTTTAACTACTTCAAACTCGTTTTAACCCACTGGTTAATCTCTCCCAAAAATTTGCGAAATTCTTTCTGATCTTTGAGAGAAGGAAACGTTCCTAGTAATACTTGTTGAGCTTGCTTCGCTTCAGCACCATGATTTTGCAACACTAAAATTGATTTTTGCGAAGCGGGATTACTAAACATATCAGTTGGCAGATTAATAAAGCCTTGCAGATATGCAACCGAATGAATCCATTTCACAAAGGTTGCTGATTCCTTTGTCTGAAATAAATTGCTTGGCACAACAAAGAAGGCGAAGCCCCCCGCAACTAAATAATTCATCGTTTGCTCAATTAGTAGATGATGAACATACGAATGACCTTCACTTGCTTTGGTTTCGTAGTTGGCAACATTTTGGTCTAACGGATAGTAGCCAATTGGCAGATCAGCAACCGCCAAGTCTGATTGAGGAATATCAAGATTCAAAATTGAATCCTGATGATACAGTTGGATGGGGAGTCGCTGAAGATCAGCACTAACGCTGGCGACAGCCAACATCGAATCATCGTTATCAACACCAAAGGCTTCAATCTTTTGCTTAGAAATGGTGGATAAGTGATTAATCACCGTAGTCAACAAATTACCAGTACCAACTACTGGATCAAAAATCTTTAATGGTTGATCAGGCTTGAAAGAAACAATGTGCTCAATCAAATATGCAATCAACATCCCAATTGTATCAGGAGTCATCTGATGGTTTGCTTGAATTGCATCCTTTCGTATTACCTTTAGTAAACCTAATTGAAGAAGGCGACGTACATTTTCACGTGGCTCCTGCATTAAATCCAAATTTTGATAAATCTGAGTTAATTCATTGACCGTGTCGGGTTTTGGTAAGCTATCTTCAACACGAACCTTGCCATTATCAACGATATTCTCGGCATTTTCCAAGAAAGCATCCAAGTACGAGCAAGAGAGATCCGCTTGAATTAACTCCGTTGCGTGATCAAACTGCTCGAATAATTGCTCGGGCGTCTTTCCCATCTACGATCGCTCCCTCCATTATAAATTCACAATCTTAAGTTTACCCATTCAGACTATGAAATTCAAGTTTGATTCACTTCACAACCCTAACTTTAGTACCAGAATTCATGGTTACAATCCACTCGTTGATGTTTACCTTTTTAACATTTCCCAAGTTAAATCTTTGATTATTTCCACCGGCCAATTTTACCATGCTTTCTGCTAACCATTGTTCAGTAAGCTGATCATTAATCAATTCTTGACGTGCTAAATAACGTTGGTAATAGCATATCACTCCACAAAATAATCCTAACAATATAATTGATAAAGCCAACATACTACCCTTCCTCTGCGAAATTAAGTAGTGCATTTTTTCTTTCTCCATTTTTTAATTGACACTCGATTCTAACGTTCTGTGAATCAATTTGATCAAAACGTAACGAGCCTGGTGAACAGTTAACTAGCAGCGGCAAATAACCTCCCTGGGCAGTTTTTAAAAAAATCGACTGCCTTCCTCCCTGAACTATGTAAGTCTCATGATTAACTTGGTTCAGTAGGATTAACCGCTGATGTGTCACTTTTTGAACACTAAAAGCGTATTGCGGACTTTCTAACCTTTGCAAACATAAATACCAGTCCGTATCAATTCCCGCTGCTGTATCCGAACTTCTTTTAAGACATGGCACCGTCAGTACAACCAAATATGTCATCATCAGGACCACCAATAAGCCAATCACGCATTCGAGTAGCGTAAATCCAGAACTCTTTTTCATGCCTTAAGCTCCAACACTTTCTGATGATCTTTCCACACTTCAATAACTCGCGAACTATCTTGATGAACAGAATAACCAGAAACTGTGGAAGTATGATGTGAGTAAACATATTCTTTCACTAAGCGAGCAGCCACTAACCGATCTTGCATCCGCTGTTGTTGGCTTATTAAGCCTCGCGTCGTGATTGTAAAGATCATCACCGCCATGACAATAATCGCCAGAGCTACAATTTGTTCACTCAAGATAAAGCCGGTGCTTTTCAATCCGATATCCTCCCCCTGCTAATTGGATTTTCACCAAAACTTCTTGCTGACTGAGCTGATCAACAAATCGCCAAGTATCCGGATGAATATATCCAGATGATTTCATAATTGTGTCATTGACGTCTGCCACCCTCAACCGGGATGGAACCGTAATTTTTTCACGGTAATGATTCGAAGCAAACACAAATTCTCGTCGCTGTTGATCATAATCAATCCGCGTTGCCTGCTGCCAATTTTGTGCTCGTGCTTGAGCAGCTTGCCACTCTTGATTAAATTCATTCCAAAATCTTGCGTGTTGCCACCGACTGTAGGTTAGCGTGATTCGTGATGTTCCTAATAATCCAATTAGCGTAACAATTCCCAATACAATTATTAACTCCACAAAGGTAAAACCCTGGCGCTTCATTGTCGACTAACCTGGCCATTTTGGATCTTAATATTATTTTTCTTGGCCGATTTAACTTGGGCGGCCGTTAGATAATGTTCCTGGTACAATTCATTGATTGTCCTTGGCGCCCGACCGGTTTCATTTTCATACAAGTCTGCTTGAGTTTGAATGACATTGACCATCGCTCGCGAATGAACCTTGGTAGCGCCACTCTTTTGTTTAGCAAGGTTAGGGATCACAATTAGAATTAATAAACTAATAATGAATAAAACAATGGTCATTTCTAGTAATGTAAATCCTTTTCTTTTTCTCATTTAATCACCTGCACTGTTTGATAAATTGGCATTAAAATTTGAAGGTAGAGACTAATAATTACGATTGCGATAATTAGATAAACTACCGGTTGCACATATATTAAGCGTTGTTCACATTTATAAATTAACCTTTTAAATAATTGTTCGGAAAGCGATTGGACTTGTTGAGCTAATTTTTGATTGTCAGCGCCTTGCCGAATGATAATTGCCAACTCATCCGGCAAAAACATTTCTTGGTGAATGAGTTGCGTGGGATCTTGTCCGTTGACAGTTAACGATGCTATTTTCCGACTCAGTTGATACAGCAATGAACATTTATCAAAGCAGTTACAAATTTTAATCATCTGTTGAGTTGAAATTCCTTCCGTCAATAAAATTGCGAAATTACTACACAGATAATAGCCATAATAATTTCGAATTATCCCACCAATAATCGGCGCTCGACAGAGAGAACGAACCTGTTCAAGTTTAGTGAGGCGATAAAATTCAATCATTTTAAAAATGCCAAATGTCACTCCAGCGCCACTAATCCACGCCATAATTTTAAACACTGGTTGCCAAAAATTGCCTGTCGCTTCAGGCCGGATTTCAGCTAACTGCGGAAAGACAAAAACCGTCATCATTGCAATCATGATCGTCAGTAATCCTAATAACATGATTGGGTATTCTAATAGGTGTTTTAATTTCGTCAATTGGTCTTTGCGCATTTTCAAATAACAAGCAAAATGCTGTAACGTTTGTTGCAGTTGCCCATGTTGTTCTGCTAATAACAGTTGATAGTATGTGTCCACCGAAATCCACGGTTGTAATGATAATGCCAATGAATTGCCTTTCTCCAGTGAACGGCTAACTTGATTAATTACTAACTTAGAGTGTGGTAATAAAACTTTGGAAAAAGCTGTGGCTTCCTTTAATGAAAAGCCCGTGTCTAACAACTCTGTTAACAAACCAAACCATTCCTGTTGGTGCTGTAACTTAAACTTACCCGTTCCAAAACGCTTTCTTGACTTCGGCCGTAATTTGGCCTTCAGTGTAGAGCTTTTGCAATGTTGTCTGCCATGCTTCACTAATTCCGCCTCCATTTCCCTTCAATAATTCGTCAGCACTTTGAAGATCAAAAAATACTGCTCGTTGACGACGACCTTGCACAGGAATAATTCTTTGATAACAAGCTCCCAAAAGTGCTTGATCAATATAATAATCTGCTATCCCTAATTGACGCAGCCGTGGTACAACTCCCCGTGCACTTTTGGCATGGATTGTTGCTAAAACAAGATGACCACTCAAGGCCGCTTCAATTGCACACTGAGCGGTTGCGGCGTCACGAATTTCGCCAATAATTAATACTTGCGGTCGGTGGCGCAAGCCCAGGTGTAGTAGAGCTGGGTAATCCATCCCCGCCATTGTATTTACCTGTAATTGAACAAAACGCGGTTCTGTAATTTCAACTGGGTCTTCAATTGTCAAAATTACTTTATCTACTGCTTGTTCCCTCAACAGTCGATACATTGTGGTGGTTTTGCCAGACCCCATTGGACCCGCAAATAGTAATAGCCCTTGACCAATCGTCAATTGTTGTAATTTAGTCCACTGACCTGGTTCAACCATGCGATACTCTCGTAAATTCAGCGGATAAATAAACCGCAAAACTAACGATTCTTGGCCTTGAAAATCACCGACGGTTGACAAACGAATATCGATCTGGTGACTTTGATATTGCCATCGCCAGGCCCCGGCTTGCGGACGCCGGTGTTCGCTAACCGCCATATTAGCCTGATATTTCAAATACGTAATGATTTTCTGACCCAAATCAGGAGAAAGACTTTGTTCATCACTTACCTCCTGACCATGGTTAAACAAAAAACGATATCGATTCCCCATCGGTAATAAATAGGCATCCGTTACTTGTTGTTGGCAAATTACCGTAAATTGTTGTTGTACAAACTTTTCGGGATTCATTAAAACTCACCTCCTCATGTTTTAAAGACGGTAAAAATTCTCAAATGTACGAAAAAAAAACTGCCAAACTAAAAGTTTGACAGTTTTAAGACGGGTAATATTAAATTAATCTTCTTCGTCTTCAGCGATAAATCCTGCTTCGTAAATATCAGCAACATCATCGTTGTTTTGTAATTCTTCAATCAAGTGACGGTATTGGCCAACCTTATCACTAGGAACCTCAGTCTTGTTTTCTGGAATCATCGTGACTTCAGCAGTGTCCAATTCATAACCCTTTTCTTGAAGTGCATCTCGTACACTGGTCATTGAACTTGGGTCAGTGAAGATTTGGAACTTTTCGTCCGTTGCCTTCATATCATCAGCTCCGGCATCCAAAGCATCCATTAACATATCATCTTCACTAGTGTCTAAACCATCACGAAGAATTTCAATGAGTCCTTGACGGTTAAACATGTAAGAAACAGATCCACTAGCACCAAGGGAACCACCAGAATGAGTAAAGGCAGAACGAACAGCAGCAGCAGTCCGGTTTTTGTTATCAGTCAAGCAAAAGACCATGACAGCTACACCACCAGGACCGTAGCCTTCATAAGTTGTTTCTTCAAAGTTGGCGCCACCAGCACCAGTTGCTTTATCGATGGCCCGTTGGATATTTTGCTTAGGCATGTTTGCTGCCCGTGCCTTATCCATCACCAGACGCAATTGAGGGTTGTTGTCGGGATCAGGGTCACCTGCTTTAGCGGCTTGGTATAAGTCACGAGAAATTTTTTGAAAGATTTTGCCACGCTTAGCATCTTGGGCGTTTTTACGTCCTTGAATGTTATGCCATTTTGAATGTCCTGACATGAACTAACTCCTCTTTTCTATTATTTGATACGTAAACATTAAGATTTTACCAAATGAAATCAGATATTTCAAGACCTGTGCCCGCGCAAAAACAAACTAACCATCCATAAAACAATGGCCAAAACTAAATCAACGATCACCATTTGCCAGCCAACTTTTAAAATCGCGTTACTTACTTGATTGATCACCGTAGAAAATGAGGCGTAATCAACTTGTAAACTGTGGATTACCGGTCGAGCGGATACTAACAACAGGGCACTTCCCAAGCCACCAAGTAAGGTGATCCAACGAAAATCACGAACTAAGGTCTTCGTAAACCAGCTCCGCATTACAATCAACATCAAAATGATGATACTAATAATCAACCCTGTTAAGTTAAGCAGTCGTCCTAATCGCAAACCGTTTTCTAAATTGGTAATGGCCTCACTATTAATTCGATTATTAATAATGGTTGAAACTTGGTCATTAACAGAACCCGTTGGCAAACTACTTAACACTGACGAAGATACTCCATAGCTTGAAAGAACCCCCACAGCCTTATTTTCTAAGCTATTGGAGACACTACTCATATCTAAATGCAGTCGTTTCCCCTGATAAACTTGCCGAGTAGCTTGTTTTAATAATTGCCTTGTTTGCTTAGTAGTAATCACCCCACCACTCAATCCATAACTAGCCAAGCTAGCGTTGAGATCATTTTTAACTTCTGCACTAACTGCAGAACTAGTAACCTGTTGCTCTACAAACTTTTCATTTAGAACGGTTGCCTTAGCCAGCGCGCAGATCACCAGTAACACAACCGCAAGTGCACCGATAATGGTGGTACCCCAGTGATGTTTAGGAGTTTCTACCGGTTGCACTTGTTGGCGATATTCCATTCGTGATGGCATTGAATCACCTACGATTTAGTTGATTGACGCTTAACAAAACCATGCTGCAAAATAACGTTATTTTCGTCTTTTTCAGCATCCGCTTCAGCATCTGCATCGTCACCAGACATCAGTTTTGTTAACAACCGCATTGAAACTGCCCCAATGTCATAGAGTGGTAAAGTAATGCTTGACATCATTGGCCGAGTTACTGTGGCCAATTGTGTATCATTCCCCGTAATAATTTCAAAATCATCAGGAACTTTTACACTATGATCAAACAGCCCGTTCAAAACACCAGCTGCAATGCCATCATCACTAGAAAAAGCAGCAGTGGCACCACTTTGCATGATTTGTTCAGCTAATGAATATCCTTCATCATATGAATCATGAGCCTCAAAAATCGTTTGTTCGTCAAAAGGAATTCCTGCCTCTTTTAAGGCTGATTGATAACCAGGGATCCGGTATTTAGCATTGATCGTCGTGTCTTTGCTACCAATGATTAAAGCAACCTTTTGATTGCCTTTTAAAAGATGCGCCGTCGCTTCCTTAGTTGCATTTTCGTAATCAATCCGGACTGCTGGTAAACTTGCATCATTAGTGACAGAACCGGCCACAACAACTGGTACCGTTGAATTCTTAAATTCGTCTTGTAATTCTTGACTCACGTCGTGGCCCATAAAAATGATCCCATCAACTTGCTTTGCGTACATACTCCGCACAACTTGGATTGCCTTTTTATCGTCAGCATCAGAATTGGTCAAAATCATGTTGTATTTGTACATTGTGGCGATGTCATCAATTCCCTGTGCTAGTTTGGCAAAGTAGTTATTGGTGATATCAGGAATCACAACACCAACGGTCGTCGTTTTCTTACTTGCTAATCCGCGTGCAACTGCATTGGGGCGATAGTTCAATTTCTTGATAACTTCCAAGACTTTCTTCCGCGTATCAGGTTTAACATTCGGATTGCCATTCACAACCCGCGAAACAGTTGCCATTGAAACGTGTGCTTCACTAGCGACCGTATAAATGGTAATAGTTTGTTTTTCCATAACAAAAAGCCCTTTCTTTATTGATATGATTTGTTTTCATTTATTTTCATCAAAGAAGAATATACCAAAAAAACATTGAAAGTTCAAACTTTCTCATCACTAAAAAAGAGGCTGATGTTTTATCAACCTCTTCTAAAATAATTTTATTCTGCAGTTGTTTGATCAATGATGATATCATCATTTTCGTCATCTTTAGCCTTTTTTAACGCTGCCCGTAAGTTAGCGGTTTGTTCATCAAAATCATCGCTAACAAAGTGGTCCGTCAATTGAGTTTTCTTTTCGTGAGCCTTTTCCTTTAAATTAGCAACTTTTTCCGAAACCCCATAATCATGAATCATCGCATCGGCAATATCTAATGCGTTCAGCGAATAATCAGTAATAAAATCGAGGGCTTCGTACGCAGTTGCAGAGACTTTTTCTTTTAATTCCCTTTGTTGTTGCGGTTTTAAAGATGTCCAGGCTGCCAATCCTGCTAAACTCCCTAACGTCACACCAGCTAAAAACTTCTTACCCATGACATTGTTCCTCCTTGATTAATTTTGACGATCATTTTGTTTTCGGGTCTTAAAACGATGAAACAGCCCTAATGCTGCCGCTTGTCCAAAGCTCGTTACCACTTTGGAAACTGCGCTACGATTTTGACGCCGCTGATTGATTCTATCCACAAAATTACGTGAGGCATCATTAATATCAGAAACACTTTGTCCAACGTCGGCGATTGCTTGCACAGCCGGCGTAATCATTTCTGCCTTATCATTAACGTCCTCCAATAATTCATTAGTATTAGTAAGAACATTATCTAATTCATTCGTTAAATCATTAATATTGTGAGATAAATCAGCTAAATTTTTAACCAATTTAGTCAAGAACCAACCGATCCACAGCACTAAAACCACGAAAGCAATGGCTGCGATCAAACCAGCAATTTGTCCAATAGTCATATTCTTTCCTCCTTGAAGCCTTTGAAAACAGAATATCACGAATATAAAAATCGGGCAAACCATTGGCATTTCCCGGAAATTTTGCTATTATACTATCAAATACAAACACTTTTCCAAAAGTGACAAAATTAATTTGATAAGGATCCGTTATTTGCAATGAACTCTCAGTTGAGCACATATTCGAAGCATTTTCAAAAAACAATTACTGACATTAACTGGTTTAAAGTTGGTGACAACTTTATCCATAAGTCAGGAACCTTAATTTTCACCACGATTGTCTTCGCCATAATTTTATGGGTCGGCAAGTGGATCATCAATTCCATTTTCAAACAAACCCGACGAATTGAAATTCTTGGTGGCTTCAAACGGGCGGAAACCTTTCGGACAATTACTTTAAATCTCTTTCGCTATATCACCTATTTTTGCTATTTATATGCCATCCTTTCCATTGTTGGCGTTCCAGTTGGCACCTTAATTGCTGGAGCAGGAATCTTCAGTATTGCGTTAGGCCTTGGTGCTCAAGGATTCGTTAGTGACGTCGTCAATGGATTCTTTATCCTCTTAGAGGAACAACTTGATGTTGGTGACTTAGTTGAAATCAACAATATTAAAGGAACTGTCACTGCGTTGGGATTACGGACCACGAGATTATTGAGCCCTGATGGCACAGTTAATTTTATCCCGAACCGCTCCATCAGCATCATTAAAAATTTTTCGCGCCATTCTCATTTAGTCAACATTGACCTTAATATTCCAACGAATGCTAATTTTGAAAAAGTGAAAGTAATCATTACAAAGGAGAATCAACAGATCATGCAGACCGAGCAAGCCGAGCTGGTGGCAACGCCAGAAATTATTGGACCAGTAGATGTCAATGGTAAATTAGTTTTTCGCGTTGCCGTAAACATGCCAACCAACCAACAAGCAAAATTAACATCACAACTACTGAGTGTCTACCTGAAAGCACTTGCCCGGGGAGGCATTCATCTAACTGAATAGGAGATGAACCTCATGACTGTCAAAATGATTGTAACGGACATGGATGGGACCTTTTTAAATGATCACCATACCTTTAACCGGAATTTGTTTTCTTACGCCTTCGCTTTAATGCGCGCTCGGGGGATTAAGTTTGTCCTAGCGAGTGGATCCAGCTACCCACGTTTAAAGCGAGATTTTTATGAATTCAAAGATCACTTAGGATTTATTTCGCAAAACGGTTCCGTTACCCACATTGGCAATCGCCTGATCGACTATATTCCACTTACTCCTCATGACCTGAATAGCCTCTTATTTGTTCTCCATCGGACATCACTAACTGATTACATTGATCAATTAGTGGTGTCTGGAGTTCACGGATCATATGTCGATGCTTCGATGAGCAATGACGATTATGACCGAATGAAAATTTACTATGAAAAAATTACCAGAGTTCCTTCGTTACTCAACGTTTTCAAAACTTTTCCAGACGAAATTTTTACTAAAATTACCATTTGCTTTTCTCATTCATTAACTTTGAACGACATCCATAACAAGCTTGACCAACACCTACCAGCCAACTTGCTAATGGAAAATTCTGGGTATAATTGTGAATTAATCGGGAATGCCCTGGCTACTAAACGGAATGCCATTCAAACTTTGCAAACAATTTATGGGATTGACGATCCCAACGAGATCGTGACTTTCGGTGACAACGAAAATGACCTTGGCATGCTTGCGATGACAAAAAATAGCTTCGCAATGAGCAACGCGGCCGACGATATTAAGTTGCCAGCCCACCATACCACTGCGTTATCAAATAATGATGATGGCGTGCTGGCCACGATCATGGATATTCTTGATATGAAATTACCATTGCAAATCGCTCAATAACCCAAAAGAGGGGGCGTGACAGAAGTCGTTTACGACTTCGTAGTCACGCCCCCGTCGACGCGTAGCTAGTCCCCTTGCGGGAAAGCAACAATAGGGCTCCAGCATTCGGTTTTACCGGATGTTGGAGCCCATTATTGTACTGCGCCGTTCGTGTTACAGCTATCTTCCAGGGATTATGTCACAGACTCTTTCCTACGATTAGTCAAGAACGGTCACTTAGCCTTCCTTGACAGTTACCCCTTCGTGGATTGCTTGAACCGCAAAGGCACCAAGCAGAAGTGAAATTCCACCAATTAATAACATCATTGGTTGATTATGCCCAACCATTGGGAAAAGGAAGAAACTACACAACGAAGCAACAATTTGTGGTACACAAATTCCAACATTGAAGAGGCCTAAGTATGCCCCTTCATTTTTACCGTTCAAAGAAGATGTCAGTAAAGTAAACGGAATGGTGTTGATACTAAAGTTGCCGATTCCAAACATAATCATTGCAATAATTGAAGTTGTCTTGGTAGTAACAAAAGTCATCCAAATCAGACCAATGCCTCCAATAATCATCCCAAAAGTATACCACTTTTTACGTGAGCCAGCTTTCGCATGGGCATAAATCAATCCCCAAACAATTCCGGCAATACTGTAAACAGCAGTTAAAATTCCGTACCAGTTACCCGCAGCTTGGTACCCTGCTGATGAAACATCTGAGGTATGCCAAATGTTCCGGGCACAGGTTCCCGTAGTGTAGGTCCAAACATACATGATTGCAAACCAACTAAAGAGCTGAACCAGGTTAATTTCCCAGAATGCCCGGGGAGCTTTTTTTACTAATTCCCAGAGACTGACTGACTTATCCTTCTCCTGGGGGTCAATGTGGTGGTATTTAGCATAAGTTTGTGGATCATATTCTTTCACATTAAAGACTGTCCAGAGACCAGTGATCAGTAAAACCGCCGCTGCACATAGGTAAGACCAAATAACTGTATTCGGAACCACTCCACGCTTAGCAGTATTAGACATACCAAACATTGTAAAGATGAATGGTAGAATCGTTGCCAAAATGCCCCCACCATTGGAGAAAACTTGTTGCCACGACCAAGCAAAGTTCTTCTGCTTGTTGTTGACCATATCACCAACAACCATTCGTGATGGCTGCATACAAATATTACTAAATAAGTCCATTAAGCAAACTGCCGTGGCGGCGTAAATCATTGCTGCTAGCGAACCATAGCCAAAGCCCATCGAACCAGAAAATGGCAACATAATTAACACCAGGGCAGCAATCGGTGTCCCAAATAAAAGGTATGGCATCCGCCGGCCAAAACGATTCCACGTCCGGTCTGACATCTTACCTAATAGTGGTTGAACAATCATCCCCATCAATGGTGGGAAGATGAAGAAGAAGCCTAAATTATTTGGGTTGGCACCAATTGTTTGACAAATTCTGCTCATTTGCGAACTCTGTAAAGAGAACGCCATGTTAATCCCCAAAAATGCGAATGTGATCGCAAATAATTCCTTCTTAGGTAGGTCTGGCATCCCCGTATCAAGATCAACCTGCTTGGTTGCCGTGTGTTTAGCTGCTTTATCCATAAAAATTCACCCCTCTAAAATTGGTAAACTTTGGCTTCATATGGTCGGATGGTATTTCCTTGGTCATCCGCATAGTTACTAATTAGTAATTTAGCCTTTGTCGGAACATCATAATGGCGTTCCACAACTTGGTCGGTATAGTTCAGGATGACAAGCAAGGTTGTCTCGTCACTTTGCCGCGTGTAGGCAAAAATTGCATCATCGTCTTCATTACCAGGAACTAGGGCATATTTTCCATTCGTAATCACTGGTAAGGTATGGCGCAACTCAATCAACTTTTGATAGTAATAAAAGACTGAATTTTGATCTGCTAATGCTTTCTTAACGTTAATTTGCTTATAATTAGGATTTACTTTTTCCCATGGCAGATGATCAGAAAAGCCAGCATATTCACTGTCATCCCATTGCATTGGTGTCCGTGCATTATCACGTGAATGAAGGGCGATATATTTCATCATCGTCTTACCATCAAGCAAATGCTGGTCATCCACTAATTGGTGATAAGCATTGATGGATTCGAGGTCAACGTAATCTTCCAGCTTTGGGAAGTATGCGTTCGTCATTCCAATTTCTTCTCCCTCGTAAATATATGGGGTCCCTTGCATCATATGCATCATCGTTGCCAACATCTTGGCTGATTTAACCCGGTAATCCTCGGTTTGATCATTACCAAACCGTGATACAACCCGTGGTTGATCATGATTATTCCAATACAGCGAATTCCAAGCAATCCCGTATAATTTTTCTTGCCACTTGGTGAGGTTAGCCCGTAAGTCTTTCAAGCTTGCCTTTTGATCAAACCACTTTCCCAATGCCGGATTAGGATTGCTATCTAGTCCCATGTGTTCAAACTGGAAAACCATATTCAACTCCGAGTTATCCAGGTTAGCATATTTTTTTGCGTCATCAGGCGTCGCTCCCGGAGTTTCACCGACCGTCACCATCTTGTGCTTGCTCATCACATTCTTGTTCATTTCTTGCAGAAATTCGTGAATCCGTGGACCATTGGAGACTAATGGTTCAACATTACCGTATTTTTCATCACCACTCTGGGGAGCGTCTGGAAGCCCCGCCGGTTTGGAGATGAGATTAATCACATCCATCCGGAAGCCATCAACCCCCTTAGCAGCCCACCAATTCATCATGTCATAAACCGTGTGCCGAACTTTCGGGTTTTCCCAATTCAAGTCTGGTTGTTGAGGAGCAAAGAGGTGCAGGTAGTACTGTCCTGATTGTTGATCGTACTTCCAAGCCGCCCCAGAGAAATAAGAACCCCAGTTATTCGGCTCCTGACCATCTTTTCCGTCACGCCAAATGTAGTAATCACGGTAAGGATTATCCTTTCCCTTCCGCGATTCTTGGAACCAGTGATGTTGATCAGAGGTATGGTTGACAACCAGGTCCATTACTAATTTCATTCCGCGTTCATGAATACCATCAATCAGTTCTTGAAAGTCGTCCATATTCCCTAATGTCGGGTTAATAGCCTTGTAATTGCTAATATCATATCCATTATCAACCTGTGGTGATTCATAAATGGGATTGAGCCAAATAATATCGACCCCTAACTTTTTAAGGTAGTCCAGGTGTTCAATAATCCCTCGTAAGTCACCGACACCATCATGATTGGTGTCCTGAAAACTCTTCGGATAAATTTGATAAACTACTGAATTATTCCACCAATGATTGTTCTCCATAAGTCAAAACCTCTCTCTAAAGTAGAAACACGGCGGTAACAATTAATTTCATGTAAGCGTTTACTTAAATGATAATTCTATCCTATCACCGATTGATAAATATGCAAGGCCTTTCATGCGAGCGATTACATTATTAACAAAAATTAAAAAAGAGCCTCACAATCGTTAGTATCTTGACTAACAATTGGAAGGCTCTTCACTACCGTTCAAATTTAAAATGTAAATCAGGCACTGCATGCATTTGGCGGTCATAATACTGCACAATGAAGCGTTGGGAATTGGCATCAACGATTGCAAAGGTTCCGCCAATCCCAGTATATGTTCCCCGCGGAAAACTAATACTGCCAGGATTAATAAACAATCGTTGCTCTTCCATCGTTACCGCTAACTGATGGGTGTGCCCATAAGCGATAATATCCGCATGGGTTTCCTGACCTAACAATAAAAGGGGAGTCAACGTCATGTTTACTTGATACAAATGGCCATGAGTAACGGTAACGACCTGGTCATCGACTTGTTCAGTAACGACCTGTGGATAATCTAATCCCCAATCAGTATTACCAATCACTGTCTGGTAACCCTGAATCCCTGGTTGGTGGGAAGCCAAATTTGAATCACCGCAATGAAATAGCGCAGAAACTTGATTACCAAAAGTCTGCCGAATTTGCTCTAAAATTGCCTCATCACCATGATTATCACTAACAAATAGCACTTTCATTAGCCTAACCACCAATTATTAAATTGATCCATGAACTTGGCCAAGGCGCGTCCTCGATGACTAACGGCATTTTTTTGCCGATCAGTCAAGGTTGCCATTGCACACCCAAGTTCATCAACATAAAACAGTGGATCATAGCCGAAGCCGTTTTCGCCTTGAGGATTCCGTAGAATATGGCCATCCACCTGGCCTTCTGTGATTAATTGCCGACCATTTGGTTTCAAGCCAACAATCGTCGTGTGGAAATGAGCAGTCCGATAATAATCATCAACCCCCGCTAATTCACGCAATAATTTGCGATTATTTGCCTGGTCATCATGGTCCCCAGCATAACGTGCCGAATGCACCCCCGGTGCACCATCTAATGCATCCACCATCAGACCAGAATCGTCCGCCAGGACCGGTAACCGAAGACGTTGGACAGCGGTTCGTGCTTTGATCAGTGCATTTTCTTCGAAAGTTTGGCCACTTTCATCAATGGAAAATGGCGGGAAATCACGCAGCGTTTTGACTGCAATACCAAGGGGCGCAAACATCTCACCATACTCACGCGCTTTTCCTAAATTATTTGTCGCAATCACGATAGTTTTCATAAATTAATCTCCTGGAATATTAACATGTTCGCAGGTGAAGCGATCTCCTGGTAACCACTTTTCTGCGCCAACTTGTAATTCTTTAAAATCACCAGTACTGTAAAGCTTCATCGTGTGGGTGGTTTCATGATCATGAAGTTGATCGGTATCCGTCAACATCTGCCGAGCCGTCTTAACAGTTTCCAGTGCCGGATCAACTAGCGTTACATCTGGCAGTAAATTACTAATTTCCTTGGACAAAAATGGAAAGTGTGTACATCCTAAGATGAGGACATCAACATGCTTATCCTTAAAAATGCCTAATTGTTCATTAACCACCTGTTGGGCCTTTGGCGTGCCAACCTCATTATGTTCAACGATGCTGACCATCGGTTGAGCAGCCTTGGCAATCACCGTCACATCCGGATTTAATTCGTGAATTGTCTTGGGATAAGCACCAGCTTTGATCGTCCCTTCAGTCGCCGTTACCCCAATGCGATCATGCTTGGGTTGCTCTAAAGCTGCAGTCGCTCCCGGCTTAATTACCCCAATGACAGGAATCGGCAGTTCTTTTTGCAAAGTTGGTAATGATGCTGCAGTTGCCGTATTGCAAGCAATTACCATCATTTTAATGTCATGCGTTAACAAATACTTACCAATGTTCAAGGCTAAATGACAAACATCTTCTTGGGTCCGTACTCCATAAGGAAAATGTCCTTGATCACCTACAAACACAATGGACTCATGTGGTAATTGCTCCCGCATAATTCTGATCACAGAAAGACCACCTAATCCAGAATCCATTACACCAATTGGTCGATTATCCATCGTAATTACCTCCTTTAAAGGGATCAACTTAATTTTTGATTTAATTATATCGTTTCTAGAAAAGAATTACTAATTAGTCGCACTTTTCTTGGTTTTTTCGTTATAATGTTAATTGATTTGAAATGGAAGGATTACATTTAGGATGACTCAAAAGCGGTATGATCAATTAATTAACAGTAAACGCGGGTTTATTGGGGCCACAATCAGGGATGTGTTATTACCCGCAATTTTAGGCAAAGAAACTGATGGTATTTTGTACTGGATCGGTAAGGACCTGGCCCGCGAATACCCGGTTCAATCTATTGATGACCTGGTACTATTAACTAAGCAACTGGGTTTTGGTAAGCTTGAATTGATCAAGAATTCTCCACTTCAGCATACCTTTAAACTCAGTGGTCCCGTTGTTGAAGAACGCCTCGCAATCGACAAGGAGCACACCTCATTCACTCTCGAAGCAGGTTTCATTGCTCAAGAACTAGAGTTTCAATTAGGCACGGTCACTGAAGCGGAAATTGACGGCATCAAACATAAAGAAGTACGCATCTTTGCTCAAAACGATCCACAAAAAAACGTTAATCAACAGGAAACGGAGATCGTTGAATTCATTAAACTTCACCGTGATGCTGATTCAAAACCAGATTCGCAAGCAAAACCAGCAACAAATTAAAAGGCTGAGCACTTCACAATGCTCAGCCTTTTCTGAACTTACAGGTATTGCTGTAAGACTTGTTGTAATTGTTCCTTAGAGTGGTAACCGATGACCTTATCGACTACTTCACCATCTTTCTTTATTAACAACGTTGGGATACTCATAATTTGAAACTTTTTCGCAGTATCAGGATTTTGGTCCACATCTAATTTGTAAAAACCAACTTGGTCACCCATTGTTTCAGATAAGTTTTCAACCACTGGCGATTGCATCCGACATGGGCCACACCAGGTTGCCCAAAAGTCAACCAAGTTAACACCAGACGCCGTATCCTGCTCAAAAGTCTTGTCAGTTGTAACTGCTACAGCCATGATCCTTACCTCCTGTAAATAATTGATTATGATCTATTTTACCGAAAAGTACCCGGAAAAACAATCAAAAATGCTTACTTATTCAAAGTAAACTATTGTGGCACCATCGCCACCGTTTGAAGGCGACGCATATTCAAACAACTTAACCCGCGTGTTGCTACGTAGATATTCCTGGGTTCCTTTGCGAATGGCGCCAGTCCCTTTACCATGAATAATTGTGACACTTGGTAGATTATTTAGTAAAGCATGGTCAATAAAATTAGATAAATTGGCCATTGCTGGTTCATACCGTTGCCCACGCAAATCTAAGCGAGCAGACGTGTGGCGAGTTTGCACCGTCCGAACCCGCCGGGGTTTAGCAACCCGTTCTTGATCGCTCTTGGCCAGCTCCTTTTTGGAAACTTTTTCGAGGTCCTGATCATCAATTTCCATCTTCAAAATTCCCAACTGGACTTCCCACTTATGCTTACCACGTTGGCCAACCAAGGTCCCGACTTGCCCGTAAGATTTCACTTTCACTGCATCACCAACTTTCAGTTGGTGTTTTTGTTTGGCCCGCTTAAGGACTTTATTGTTACTCAGCCGCGGATCCCGGTGCAGCGCATTCAAGGCTCCTTGGGCATCAATCAACTCGTTTTCCTTAACCTGACGTCCGCCTTGAACCTCTAATTGACGTAAATGATGAATAATCTTATTCGCCTTGCGTTTGGCATCTGCCACCTCATGATTGGCCTGGACGCGAGCTTTCTCCAAGAGGTCATCGCGACGTTCATTAAAACGTTCCAACTTTTGGTTCAATTCAGTCTGCTTTTGCTGATTATCAGCCACCAGGGCTTCCAATTTTTCACGATTCAGTCGCGCCTGCTTGCTTTGTTCGACTAACTCACCAATCATGGCATTTAATTCCTGGCTATCGTCCTCAACCAACGAACTAGCGTCCTTGATTACTGCTGGCGCTAATCCCAATCGCTGCGCAATTGCGATCCCATTTGATTGCCCTGGAATGCCAAGCATCAAACGGTAGGTTGGTTGGAGTGTTTGTTGATCAAATTCCATGCTGGCATTAATGGTATTGTCATGTTCAAACCCATAGACCTTCAATTCTGGATAGTGAGTCGTAATCACAACCTCGCAACCGACCCGTTGAAGTTGCTCCAAGATTGCCATGGCCAGTGCGGCCCCCTCTTTTGGATCAGTTCCGGCCCCTAATTCATCAAGTAGAACCAGAGAACGTTCGGTAATTTGTTCCAAAATGTGCTTAACATTTTCCATGTGGCCAGAGAATGTCGATAGATTTTGTTCCAAGGATTGTTCATCACCAATATCGGCAAAAACATTATCGAAAATCGTAATCTGACTACCATCTGTCGCTGGGATAAAGAAACCTGATTGCCCCATTAGTTGGATTAACCCCAGTGTTTTCAGGGTAATGGTTTTACCACCAGTGTTAGGCCCGGTAATGACTATCGTCCGGTAATCTTTTCCCAACTGAATATCATTAGCTACCACTTTTTGGGGATCGATTAACGGGTGGCGCGCCTTTTTCAAGTTGATGATCCCAGTATCATTAATGATCGGTAACGTCGCCGCCATTTCATTGGCCAATTGGGCCTTGGCATTGACAAAATCAAGGTGACCTAATAAACGTTCGTTATTAGCGATTTCCTCGCGGTGAGGGGCAATCAATCCCGATAACTCCGCTAACACCCGCCGGACCTCTTGACGTTCTTCGATTTGAGCTTGACGTAAGCGATTGTTAATCTCCACCACGTTTTGTGGTTCAATATACAGCGTCTGCCCACTCGCACTTTGGTCATGAACAACACCACCAAAGCGACTCCGATAATGTGCTTCAACTGGAATGACGTAGCGGTCATTACGCATTGTAATGATTGTGTCACTCAAATACTTTGCTTCTCGCCCGCGAGTATACTTTTCCAGCGCACGCCGGACCTCATTTTCTGTCTGCGTAATCAGTTGGCGAAGACCATGTAGTTTGCTGGAAGCTTCATCTTTAATGCGGCCGTCCTCATCAACAGACTTTAAAAGACGTTGCGTGACATCCGGAATCGTTACCAATTGCTCCACCACACCATACAGTTGTTTTAACTCTACTTCATCATCACGGAGACGATCAAAGAAATTATTCATGGCCATCGTTGCCTGTAATACTTTAGCAATCTGCGCCAATTCCGTCCCATTTAAACTGGCCTGAATCCTTAATCGTTTCAATTGCGGTTGAATATTTGCCAAAGTTGGTACTGGCAGTGGGCTTACCAACCGAATAATGTCCATTGCATCCGTAGTTTCCTCAATCATCTTTTGAACAGTTGTCAATTCGGTTTGTGGTTCTAAAGCTGCCAACTCTTCTTTACCGGCCGCAGTTGCTAAATACTTATCAGCCCGGTGTTTTAATTTATCATATTCTAAGATTTCAAAAATTTTTTTATTCATGACTTATCTCCCTACATAAACCAATGAATTGCACTTTCAGCTAATCCAGGAGTTTTTAAAATAATCCATTGTGCTAAGCCTGAATTAGCAAGTTGTTCTTGCCACCAACTCCCTGGCCAGAGTTGAAAAACCATTAATACCATAAAAATAATCAGGTAACCAACCACGACATCTAGGATGCCGCCGGCCCAACCATTCACGGTACCAAGAACTGGAACCCGTTTTAAAAAACTCACGCGCTTTAATAACCAGCGGCTAAAAAAGGTAATCCCATAAAAAATGATAAAAAAGGCAATCCCATTATAAAAAAACTGGTTACTACTGATCGAAAGCATACTTGAAAAAGTACTCCCCGTCGCGGAAGCCTCATGTTCACCGATTGATGGTAAGATATTACTAAGTACTAATCCTAACGATTTAGCGCCGAGACGAGCAACTACCCAACCAAGTAAATAAGTTGCGGAAGAAATCATAATGGCAATTAAGCCTTTTTTACGACCATTCAGCCAACATCCAAGGAGGATTAGCAGGATTGCCATACTAATAATCACAGTTTCACATCCATTCTAAATAATTTAAAGGAGCCACATTATGACAGTTGTATTAAAAGTCACACCACAGGAGCTCAAGAAACTTGCTCAGCATTACACCACCATTCCTCAAACCGACTTACCAAAGGGAACTTATTTTCAGGCCAAAATCCCCGGCGTCTCCATTACCGGATATAATTCTGGCAAGGTGATGTTTCAAGGAAAATTGGCCCAACAAGAAGCGGAACGTTGGCAAACACTGGATTCAGTTAAAACCCAACAAACTAATAATGTTCGTCAATTACAGAAAGCATCCAATTTACCGACCAATTTCGCCAGTCTCGCAGTAATTGGTTCTGATGAAGTGGGGACAGGAAGCTACTTTGGCCCCCTCACGACTGCAGCGGTGTTTGTCGATGCTGAGCGTCAACCAACGTTACAAAAACTAGGAGTGGAGGACTCCAAAAAATTAACCGACCCGACAATCATCAAAATTGCTAAACAAGTAATGGCAACTTGTCCATACCATGTAGTGAACATCAAGCCCCTTGATTATAACCGGTTGATTAAACAATACAACCAAGCACAACTGAAAGCAATTTGTCACAATTATGTCCTGGGCAAGGTGATTCAAAAAATTGCGCCACAAACGCCAGACGCTCTCTTGGTTGATCAATTTGTCAAGCCCCAAACTTACTTTAACTATCTGAAAGACCAGTCACCCATTATCAGTCACAATGTCTACTTTAAAGAAAAGGGTGAATCATACCACCTGGCAGTCGCTGCTGCTTCAATCGTTGCTCGTTACGTGTCACTACAAACGATGGATGAGCTTTCGGCAACTGCCGGCATGACCTTACCCATTGGAGCAGGTAGTAAGGTCGACCAAATTGCCGCCAAGTTACTCCATGACGGTAAAAACCTTGGTCAGTTTGCTAAATTACACTTTGCCAATACCAGGAAAGCAATTCAGCTTGCAAAACAACTTTAAAAACAGAAAGACTGGGACCTTCCCCAGCCTTTTCTATTTGCAAATTATCAATCGTAATTAAAAATTAAAATTACCATCATCATCAATGAAAGTATTAATGACCTGTTGGACCATGTCCCACTCATCATCACTTTCGATTGGCATTAATTGGATATCCTCATCCTCATCTGCACCAGGAACCATTTCAAATGCTTGAACATTAACCTCTTCAGCATTTTCTTGATCAACCGGGTACAAACAAATATACCATTTATCAGAATTATCGGCTTGAAAGCGGAGCGCTTCCTTGTATAACTCCTCATTACCCTTTTCATCAATCAGGGTAAAAACTTCACCCTTATCTTCGGGTTGAATTTTTGCCATCTTTAGCACCTCACAACTTTTGTACTAATTTACCATGCCGGTCCAAATAGTTTTGCAAGATTAAACTAGCCGCCAACTCATCAATGACCTTTTTTTGCTTCCGACGTGAAACATCGGCTTCTTCTACCAACATTCGGTGTGCCTGCACTGTCGTGAGCCGTTCATCTTGAAAGTCAATTGGTAAATTTGGAAATCGCTGTTGAAGTAATTCACCATAATGTCGTGAAGCCTCAACCCGTGGTCCCTCCGTGTTATTCATGTTTTTCGGCAATCCCAACACGAAGCCCGCAACTTGACGATCTTTGACGAGTTCAGCAATCCGGTCAATTCCAAAAATCTCATTATCTTCGTCAATTGGAATAATTTCAACAGCCTGCGCTGTCCAACCTAGCGGATCACTTTCCGCAACACCAACCGTTTTTGAACCAACATCCAATCCCAATAACCGCATTACTTATCTCCGTTATTAGCAAGATACGAACGAACTAGTTCTTCGATAATTTCGTCACGTTCGTGTTCGCGAATTAAGTTCCGTGCATTGTTTAACCGTGGAATATAGGCAGGATCACCAGACAACAGGTATCCAACAATTTGGTTAATCGGGTTGTATCCCTTTTCTTCAAGGGCATTATATACAGTTTTTAAGGTCTCTTTGACGTTTTTTTCGTGTTGTTCATCAAAATTGAAGAACATTGTTTCATCATTTGCCATCAAGTTAACCTCCTTTTGAATTACTAATAGTAAAAGTATAACATATTTGGCTATTAAAGAAGGGATGAGATCATAATTTCTTCATCTCACCCCTCTAAATTATTAATTATTTAAATATTCAACGGCTTGGCTTAACGCATCTTGAATTCCAGCTGGTTTCTTACCACCCGCTTGGGCCAACGTTGGGCGACCACCGCCGCCACCATTAATTGCTGGAGCAATTGCCTTGATCAAATCTCCTGCCTTGATCGTCTGCGATTTTTCATCGCTCACGGCAACTAACAAATTGGCCTTTTCGCCATTAGCAGTCCCGAGAACCAGGATATCTGAAAGGTTCTTTTGCCGCCATTGGTCAGCAAGTTGACGTAATTGTCCCATTCCAGCCACGTTAATTTCAGCAGCAATCAAGGTTCCCTGCTTAGTATCTTGGACATTGTCAAAGACTTGTCCAGCTTGTTGTGCAGCGATTTTGGCTTGTAAATCTTCATTCGCCTTTTGCAGGTCCTTCAATTGTGTCTGTAATTCTTGAACCCGATGTGGAACCTCTTGTTCTTGGCTGATCTTGAGATCACCAGAAACTTGGTTCAAAAGATCAACGCGATCTTGTAAGAATTTGAAAGCATCACTACTGGTGACCGCTTCAATTCGCCGAACGCCAGCACCCACACCAGCTTCAGAGACAATCTTAAAGAGACCAAGTTCATTGGTATTTTTAACGTGGTCACCACCACAAAATTCGGTATTAAAATCACCGATTTTAACAACCCGCACTTTATCACCATATTTGTCGGAGAATAACGCAATTGCACCCATTTCCTTAGCCGAATCAATGTCAGTTTCAACGGTTGTTACAGGGATCTCCCGCCAAATTTGTTCGTTAACCATCTTTTCCACGGCTTTCAGGTCTTTAGCTGTCACTTGGCCAAAGTGGTTAAAGTCAAAGCGTAAGTAGTGTTCTTCGACTAGTGAACCTGCTTGTTGTGTATGACCACCTAAGACATTCCGCAAAGCTTGGTCAAGCAAGTGGGTGGCCGTGTGGTTTTTCTCGATCTTTAAGTGACGAGCACGATCGACGACTAAACGGTATTTAGCCCCCTTCTTCAACGGTGAGGTTAATTTTACCCGGTGGAGGTTTTGTTGGTTTGGTGCGTGTTGGACATCAACAACGCGGCCAACCTTTTTGCCATAGTTATCAATGATGTCACCAGTATCAGCAACTTGGCCACCCATTTCAGCATAGAATGGCGTCACATCAAAAATCACTTCAATATCATCTGCACTAGGATCCGCTTCGTCAACATGTTGACCATCTTGAACGAGGCCAATTACCTTCGCAGCATCTACGGTCAATTGATCATAACCAACATACTTACTTGGTTCTTTAAATTCAGTCCAGACATCAGTTTGAACCCCCATCCCATTATCAATATCGCGGGCGTTCCGGGCACGATTCTGTTGTTCGGTCATTGCTGCCTCAAAACCAGCTTGGTCGACATTCAGGCCCTCATCGGCTGCATATTCTTTGGTCAATTCGATTGGGAACCCATAAGTGTCATATAACTTAAATGCGGTGCGCCCATCAATTTCGTTAGTACCATTTTCCTTGGCTTCCGCAATCACGTTATTTAACAGATTTAATCCACCATTCAACGTTGCGCTGAACCGGTCTTCTTCAGACTTAATAACCGAAGCAATATAGTCGGCATTATCTAAGACATCAGGATAGTAATCCTTCATAATCTCACCAACTGTTGGCACCATTTTCGCGAGGAATGGTTCGTCAATTCCCAGTTTCTTACCAGCGACAACCGCACGCCGTAATAGTCGCCGAATGACGTAGCCACGGCCCATATTGGAAGGTAATGCACCATCCCCGATTGCAAAAGTAATCGTCCGAATATGATCGGCAATGATCTTGAATTGAATATCATCAGCCGCATTTTCGCCATACTTTTTACCATCACTAAACGATTCGGTTTGCTTGATTAGTGGCAAAAAGAGGTCAGTTTCAAAGTTGGTTGGGGCATTTTCAAAAATGGAAACCACCCGTTCCAAACCCATCCCCGTATCAATGTTCTTATGGGGTAATGGTTCATAGGTGTCTTCTGGGGTGTGGTTGAACTGACTAAAGACGATGTTCCAAATTTCCAGGTAACGTTCATTTTCTCCACCAGGGTAATTTTCTGGATCATCTTCGGGAACATTATTCATTTCCTGACCACGATCATAGAAAATTTCTGTATCTGGACCTGATGGACCTTGACCAATATCCCAGAAGTTATCCTGATTTTGAATTAGGTGGTCTTCCGCAACGCCGGCTTCACGCCAATAATTGTATGCTTCATGATCCTTTGGATAGTAAGTAATGTATAATTTCTCGGGATCAAAGCCGAACCATTCATCACTGGTTAGCAGTTCCCAAGCCCAAGGAATGACTTCCTTTTTAAAGTAATCACCAACCGAAAAATTACCCAACATTTCAAACATCGTATGGTGGCGAGCGGTTTTACCAACGTTTTCAATATCATTCGTCCGAATACTCTTTTGCGAACTTGTCATCCGCGGGTTATCTGGAACCACTTTGCCATCAAAGTACTTCTTCATCGTTGCCACACCAGAATTAATCCATAACAATGTCGGATCATTCACTGGTACTAACGAACGACTAGGCATTTCTTGATGGCCATGCTGAATAAAGAAGTCCAAATACATCCGCCGGACTTGAGCACTATTCAGCTTTTTGAGTTTTTTCATAGCTACTTTCCCTCCAAAAGAAAATCCACCCCTGCACACAGAGACGCAACAAGCGCGGTACCACTCTGTTTGCAACGATGGATCGTTAACCTCTTTATTCCCATTTGGGAGTTATTATTCTGTTTAACCTGGGGAGCAACCTCTCCTAGCACCGAACCCCTTGCACCAACCAGGGTCTCTCTGAACATTGCACTAGTGCGGTCATGTCCCAGACGGCATAATTATAACCTTCCAACACCACAAAATCAACGACCAAATTGTTGCTTTTGCCGTTCAGCGCGGTGCTGTCGTTGGCGCGCCCGCTTGGCTTTCCGCATTTTGTGACGTTGCTCTTGTTTAGCTTGTTGACGAGCCTCTTCTTTAATCTTATTTTTAATCCGTTTCTTGTATCCCGGCTTAACCTTCTTTTTAGTCTTCTTGACAAAGCCCTTCATCACCGGATCCAGCGCTTGCTTACGGCGCTTGTACGATTGCCGACGATTTCGATCATACGTAGTCTTAATCCGACCATTAGTTAAAACTTTCGGGATAAATTTAATGCCCCGATCTTCGAGCTTTTCAATGAGGTCATCTTCGGCTGGCGCATACAGTGTGATGGCCGTCCCCTTTAAATTGCCACGACCAGTTCTGCCCACACGGTGAATGAAATACTCAAGATCAGTTGGGATATCATCATTTATTACTAAGGAAACCCCATTAATGTCAATTCCACGCGCCGCTAAATCTGTTGCCACAACGTATTGGAAATCCATGTTGCGGATCTGCCGCATCATCTTTTTCCGTTCGCGTGGTTCTAATCCACCATGGACTAAGGCAACTTTTAAGCCTTGCTCTGTCAAATAATCATAAATTTCCGTCGCCCGTTCACGGGTATTCGCAAAGACCAACGCCAAAAACGGTTCGCCAAGCGTCAATAATTGGTAAATTAATTGATTTTTGTCTCGTCCCTTGGTCGACATCAACCAATTTTCCACATTGGGGTTAATCACCGTTTCAGTTGGGATTTCTTCAACGACTGGATTTTCAAGATACTTTTTCAGGAATGGTCGCAAGCCGACGGGGATCGTTGCTGAAAAGACCATCATCTGAAGCTTCTCTGGAAAGTGACTAGCAATCTGGTCAACTTGTTCCAAGAATCCCATATCTAGTGTCATGTCCGCTTCATCGATTACAAATTGATTGGCCTTATGGATATCTAAAGCATTGGAATTAATCAAATCTAGAATTCTTCCCGGGGTTCCAATGACCAACTGGGGCTGTTTCCGACTTAATTGTTCAATTTGATGCTCCTTATCCGTACCACCAACGTAATTGTGAATCGTAAATGGTTGCGGAGCATATTTATTTAATTGCTTAGCCGCCTGATAGGTTTGGTATGCCAACTCACGACTGGGGGCAGTGATCACTGCCTGTACTTCCTGGAGCGTTGGATCCATCATCGAAAAGATGGGGAGGAGAAATGCATGGGTTTTCCCCGAACCGGTTTGTGATTGGCCCACCACATTTTTCCCTTGTAAAATTTCGGGAATGACTTTCTCTTGGACCGGAGTTGGCTGTACAAAATGAATATCCTTTAAGGCTGGAGCTAACCATGGCTTTAAATTAAAATCTGCAAACGTTGCACTCATGTTAACTTCCTCTCAATCTATTTTTGACTTGTTAATGCCTCAAGCTCTTCAACGATTTGATTAATTTCAGAAAGATCCTTTGCTTTAGCACCACTGGCAAGTGCATGCCCACCACCATCGTGATTTTTAGCAAGTTCATTAATTGCCGGGCCTTTGGAACGAAGCCGTACCCTGTAATGACCGTCTTCTTGTTCGACAAAAATTGCCCAAGCCTTTACTTCCTCCAGACGCCCTGGCAACGAAACCACCGCTGAAGTTCCAGCTTCCGTCAAGCCAAACCGCTTGAGAACTTCTGTGCTCAGCACCACGTAACCGGCTCCGCTAGATGAAATCGTTAAATTGTCATAAACATACGCAGATAGATGAGCTACTGACATTGAAATTTGATTCTCGCGTTGACTGATTGCGGCAGCATCCGCACCATGGGCAATTAACGCTCCGGCAACTAACATTGTGCGGGCAGTCGTTGCTGGATATAAAAACCGTCCAGTATCACCAATAATGCCCGCATAAAGGGCATTAGCTGCCTTCTTTGGTAATTTTAATTCTTCTGCAAAGCGTTGGTAGAAATCGTAAATCATTTCTGAACAACTCGAAGCCTCTGGTTGAACCCACATTAAATCGCCAAATGGCTCATCATTAGGGTGGTGATCAATCTTAATTAATTGATCACCATTATCAAAACGCCGGTCGTCAATGCGTGGAGCATTAGCTGTATCAACCACAATTACTAAAGCATCCTGAAATTCTGCTGAATTTAAATCGTCCATTTTACCGATCCAATTCAGACTAGGAAAGTCTTTTCCAACCACATACACTTCTTTGTACGGAAAAGAAGCCTTAATAATCTCCGCCAGACCAACTTGGGAGCCAAAGGCATCCGGATCAGGACGTTGATGACGGTGAATAATAATTTTCGGATATTTTTTGATTTCTTGATAAATTTGGTCTAAAATGTCCATTTTTTCTCCTCTTTAATTTGTAGGATGAATTTGAAATAAAAGAGAGCCTGAGTTAACCCCAGCCTCTCTTTGCGATTATTTGATAACCTAATTGCACAGCAACCGTTAGTGGGCTGAATCTGTATCGTTATCATCTGTAGCTGTATCATCTGCGGCTGCTTCTTTTTCAGGAGTAGCTTGGGAAGCTTGATCTTCCTTGCTTGCTTCTGGTTGATCATTAGTCGTTTTAGTAGCAGTTTGTGAAGCAGACTTAGCAGAAACCACCCGTTGGATGGCAACCAAATCGAACGTGAGGTAAATACCTTCACAGTCGAGAGTGACTGTCTTCTCTTCTTCGTTAACTTCGCTAACCACACCATGGAGGCGGCCAATTGTAACCACTTCGTCACCAGGACGCAACTTGCTCATCATTGCTTGGTGTTCTTTCCGTTGCTTTTGTTGCGGACGGATCATAAAGAAATACATAAACACCAACAATAATAAAATCAAGATGATACTTGACATACTTTGGCTATTCAAAACACTTCATCCCTTCTAAAATTAATACACTCTTAAGAATAACAAAAAAGCTATCAAATTGCTACTAATTATCTGCGGCAACCTTTGCAGCAAGTTGAAAAATTCGGGCAACAGCGTCCCCTTGGGCACTTTCAATTTGCTGACGGAAACGACCAACCAGTTGATTGGTTGATTGCCAATTATAAAGTCCTAACAAATGATCACCCAACGAATCCTGCTGATGATGTAAATAATGGAGCAGTGCGTAACTGACGCTCCCCTCTCCATGAATAGGTAAATTCTCCATACTAGTGGCAAATTTTTCATAACCAAGTTTAAAAATGCCTCGCTTGGTAAATGCTTCACCACGATGCGCACCCTGAATCTCCGCCACGGAAATCACCACATCAATTCCTAATGCTAATGCCAATAATTCTTTCGACCAGCTATCAACGACCACCATTCGCAAACAATCAGCTGGTAAGAGGTCACAAACGACCGTCACAATTCGTTGCCATTCATCAAGTTCAGTTGGTAAACCGGCAATCAGGTACCCTGTGCATTGGTCAAGATCATGAATGCTTTCTTCACGTAACGTTTTGAGGCCCGCACCAGTCACCACACCCCATTCACCACCAAACTGTTTTTGCCAAGTTTGATTTAACTGAACAGCCAATTGAAGATCATCCACGGGTGCATAATAATCTGGCGTTTGAAAGAGTGGCATTTGAACGTCGGCTCGACCAAGCTTTTGAATCATTTGCGCCTGGGTCCCGTTCATTCGCCGGTTAGCTTTCGTAAATGGTTCTTGATAACGAATGCCTAATTCAGCAGCATTCTTTTTAACCTTTTGCATCACAGGGAACTCATCAACAAACGAAATTAATGGTCCCGGCCAATTAATAAAATTAGCAAGCGAGCCGCTCGCCTTTAGCACTTCAACCCCCGGTTGAATCGTCAGTGGCAGAATGTCAGTGGCCAAACCTTGGCAACCAATCTCTTTTAACTCAGCATTGGTTAATGGACTCACCGTCCCCAATTTGGCATATGGTATGACGGTTGGCGTCTGAATGACACCATGGTCAGTTGTCAAAACACCTGAACGAATGCGTTGATTTTCAAAACCTTTTTGAATTTGAAAGATTGTTTGCATATTCCTTTACCTTTGATCATGCGGGTATTCGATTCCTAAATGTTGATAAGCTGCGGGAGTTACCACCCGGCCCCGTGGCGTTCGCGAAAGATAGCCAATTTGCAATAAATAAGGTTCATACATGGATTCGATGGTGTCCACCTCTTCACCAATATTAGCGGCAATCGTTTTTACCCCAACCGGACCACCATGATAAAAGTTAATCATAGTCATCAACATTTTGCGATCCACTTCGTCCAGTCCCTGATCGTCAACCTGTAACAAATTCAAGGCCTTAGTAACGATATCGGAATCAATCGCTGGTTTTTGAGCGACCTGTGCAAAATCGCGGACCCGTTTTAATAGGCGGTTCGCAATTCGCGGTGTTCCACGGGATCTAAGGGCCAGTTCATGGGCCCCGGAGTCATCAATTTTAGTTTGGAAAATTCCCGCACTTCTGATAATAATTTGATTTAATTCATCCGCGTTGTAGTATGCCATGTGTTCAACAATCCCAAACCGATCACGTAATGGTGCTGATAGAATTCCAGCTCTCGTGGTCGCTCCAATCAACGTAAATGGCGGCAACGGAAAGTGAACCGGATGGGCGGTTGGACCTTCCCCAACCACGATATCGATATAAAAATCTTCCATGGCTGAGTACAACATTTCTTCGACAACCTTAGGAAGTCGGTGAATTTCATCAATAAATAACACATCGCCGGGTTGCAACTCATTCAGTAAAGCAACCAAGTCACCAGGTTTTTCAATTGCTGGACCACTCGTTGTTTTGATATGCACACCCATTTCATGAGCAATTACCATTGCTAAAGTCGTCTTCCCCAGGCCAGGCGGACCATACAATAAAACATGATCTAAGGCTTCTTCCCGTGATTTAGCAGCTTTGATATAGACCTGAAGCTCTCTTTTGATTTTGGTTTGGCCAATATAATCAGTTAATGTCTGGGGCCGCAAGCTTTTTTCCACCAGGTTCTCATCATCACCAGCTGATTGACCAGACATGATATTTGGTTCTTCACTCACGCGTTTTCAACTCCTTTCGATTAACTTAGGAGACTGAGCCCCCTACGCAGGTATTGGTCCGTGGACAACGAATTTTCTTTCAGAAGGGCCCTTTTGACTTTTTTAACGTCTTTTTCAGGATAACCCAGAGCCTTTAAAGCGGCCAATGCATCCGCCAATTCAGTATTCACCTGATCCGCTTGTGGAACATTCATCGTTTCTTGCTGCAGGTCAAAGGTCGGCAATAGCGAATCAACCTTATCTTGCAGCTCAATGATAATCCGTGAGGCAGTTTTCTTGCCAATTCCGGGGAACTTAGTAATATAGCCAACGTTATTGTTGGCAATTGCTTCCACCAAGCCAGCATGATCCGGATTGGCCAAAATTGCTAAGGCACTTTTGGGACCAATTCCAGAAACATTTAATAATTTTTGAAATAATCGTTTCTCATCACTACTGTGAAAGCCAAACAAACTAATGTCATCATCGCGAACCGCTTGGTAGATAAATACTTTCACATTCGGGTGATTCATTTCAAAACTGTACGGGTTAGCAACCTGAACTCGATATCCAACCCCACCCACTTCGATGATAATTGCATCTGGTTGTGCAGTGGTAATTGTACCAATTAAATACTCATACATCTTTGTACCTCTAATACTCATGGTCATCAAAGTCATTGGCAAACGGTTGATGACTTTCTTGAATTCGTTTAAACAATTTTTCTAAATCAGTGTCCGTAAAATGGATCAGGACCGGTCGACCATGTGGGCAATTAAAAGGATTCTCACAAGCAGGCAGCTTCTTTAAAAGCGCCTTGGCTTGCAAATCATCAAGGTGGTGATTGGCCTTGATTGCCCGCTTACAACTCATCATAATGGCCGTTTTCGCACGAAATTCAGTAACCGTTAATTCACCATTGGCAATGACCCAATCGATCATTTCACGTGCGGTCGCCTCTTCTTGGCCATCAATAAACCAGACCGGGTGGCTTGATAGGAGAAAGCTATTTTGCCCAAATGGTTGGAGCTTGATTCCAACCTGGGACAAAACATCAAGGTGATCGTTAATCTTTAAAGCATCCGGAACCGAATAATTCAGCACTAGCGGTTGCAGAAAATTTTGTTGATCCGCGGAGACTTCACCAATTTCCCGTCGAAACCGTTCATAGTTAACCCGCTCCTGAGCCGCATGTTGATCAACAATATACAAGCCATCAGAAGCCTGGGCTAACAAGAAGGTGCCCTGCAGTTGGCCAATATATTGCAAGTCCGGAAAACGTTCTTCAGCCTCATTAGATTGATCATCAATCGCCAAACTGACTTCTTCTGAATGGAATTCTGCTGTTGACTCTTCCAAAGTCGGATTGCCAGTCTCAAAGGTCGGGATACTTTCATTTTGGTAACGCTCATCGAATTTTTGCAGTGCTGGCTGGTGTAATTCAGCCCGGTTATGGATAATGATTGGGTCAGTAACATTACTATCTGCTCCATCTGCCGCAACGGGGTTATTTGATACTGTTTCAGCAGGCTGGAGCGCCGCTTGCACGGCAGATCCCGGTTTTGGTGAGTCGCCGAATTTTCCATGATAATGGCCTGTCATCTCCTGAACCGAATCAGTTGCAGGTAGCCGTTTTTCTAATAAATCGCCAGCACGTGTTCCCACATCAGGAATTAAATTCTGCCGGCCAATTGCTTGACGGATGGTCTCACTAATCAGCGTTGATAACTGTGGTTCCTTGCTTAACCGTACTTCACGTTTGGCAGGATGAACGTTCACATCCACTAATAAAGGATCTAAATCAATATTGATTGCCACTACTGGGTACCGCCCAACCATTAACTTAGAACCATAACCAGCAATCACTGCTTTTGCTAACTGAAAATTACGAATGTAACGATGATTAATTGTGATGGTCAGATATTGGCGACTGGCCCTGGTTAATTCTGGTAACGAAATGTAGCCACTAACTTCAAAATCATTATCTTTTCCATGAATTGGCAACATTTTTCGCCCAACCTTCACTCCATAAATGGCCGCAATCACCTGCTGAAGGTTACCATTACCTGCGGAACGAAACAATTCTTTTCCATCATGAGTAAACGTAATTGCCACGTCCGGATGCGACAAAGCCAAACGGTCAATAATATCCACCATGCGACTAAGTTCGGTATGTGGTGATTTCAAATATTTCAACCGGGCGGGAGTATTGAAGAAGAGTTCTTTGACGGTGACATCGGTCCCCCGACGTGCTGCAGCCGCAGTACATTCGGCAACCTGACCACCATGAAGGTGAATCATTGTCCCCGACTGCTCATTACCGGTCGCGGTTTTCATAACTACATCTGCAACAGAAGCAATACTAGGCAGGGCTTCGCCACGGAATCCCATCGTCTGGACCCGAAAGAGGTCTTGACGGGAGGTGATTTTGCTAGTTGCATGACGTTTAAAGGCTTCTTTGACGTCATCATTAGCAATCCCACTACCATCATCAATGACCCGAATTTCGCCAAGGCCCGCTTTAGTCACGAGGACGTCAATTCGCTGGCTACCCGCATCTAACGAATTTTCGACCAATTCTTTAACAATTGATGCCGGGCGTTCAATGACTTCACCAGCAGCAATTTGATCCGCTAAAACTGTATTTAAGACATGTATTTTCCCCAAATCTAATTCACCCTTACTTTAGCTTCTGCTGCCACTGGTAGACTTGATTCATGACATCCATCGGTGTCATGCTCATTAAGTCTAAGTCCTTAATTTGTGATAATAACTTGGCCTGCTTCTTTGGTAGTTGCTGAGTCGGTGCAGGCGTGAACAATTCTAATTGGCCATTTTCTTCTGCGGTTAAATTAGCTGGTGACTGATCTACATTAGACGACGATGACTCATTGACGGTTTGGACCTGTTCGTCAGCCGCCTGGTGAGCAGTCTGCACGTCTGCATAATCATTTTCATGCTCTTTTTCTAACCCCGCTAAAATCTGGTTGGCCCGCTTTAAAAGCGAACTAGGCATTCCCGCTAACTTAGCAACGTGAACCCCATAAGATTTATCCGCCGGGCCTGCTGAGACCTTATGAAGGAAGATTAATTGACCATTTTCTTCCGTCGCCCCAACATGCACATTCTTTAATTTAGTTAACTGGCCTTCTAAACTCGTCAACTCATGATAGTGGGTTGAAAACAGCGTTTTAGCATGAACATTGTCATGAACATACTCAATAATCGCCTGTGCCAAGGCCATTCCATCATAGGTTGCCGTCCCGCGACCAATTTCGTCAAACAGAATCAAACTATTCGCCGTCGCATGTTGTAAGGCATTATTTGCCTCCATCATTTCAACCATGAAGGTACTCTCTCCTGAAACTAGATCATCGGCGGCACCAATTCTCGTAAAAATTTGATCAAAAATTGGTAAATTGGCCTCGTCCGCTGGGATAAAACAGCCCATCTGCGCCATCACAGCAGATAAAGCTAGTTGACGCATGTAGGTACTTTTCCCTGACATGTTAGGTCCCGTAATCAATAAAATGTCCGTATCGTTACCCATCAACACGTCATTTGGGACATATTCTTGGTGGCCCATAAATTTTTCCACGACCGGGTGACGGCCATTCTTAATCATTAACTGGTGATCATGATTTAATTGTGGACGGACAAAATGATAATCCTCCGAAACCACCGCGAAACTTTGCAGAACATCCAGTTCGGATAATGCACCAGCGAGTTTTTGAAGGCGTTCAATCGCCGCTTTGACTTGTTCACGAACTTCAACAAATAGATCATATTCCAGAGCGGT
The DNA here is from genome assembly GCF_943192935.1 of Limosilactobacillus caecicola. Taxonomy (GTDB): domain Bacteria; phylum Bacillota; class Bacilli; order Lactobacillales; family Lactobacillaceae; genus Limosilactobacillus; species Limosilactobacillus caecicola. Next base: position 38,345 of record NZ_CALPCI010000003.1, read on the forward strand.
TGATTTTTCCTGAGCCCCGAGAATTAAGGCTTCTTTCTCTTTTAGTTCAGGTGTCGAAAAACGCTCCGCATTGGTTAAGGTTTGTTTTCGTTCATACCGGTCTTGAGGCAACTTGCTCAGGTTAACCTTGGTGACTTCGATATAGTAACCGAAGACGTGATTATAGCCGATTTTCAAGTTATTAATCCCGGTCGCTTCCCGTTCCCGTTGCTGAAGATCAGCGATCCATTGCTTCCCATTACTCATCGCATCGCGATAGCGATCTAATTGATCATTGTAATGGTCCTTAATAACCCCACCTTCAGTAACCGAAATCGGCGGGTCATCGATAATTGATTCATCAATTAAATTCGCAATGTCTTCCAGTGGATCCATTTTATTCACCAGCTCATCAAACACTGGTGAATCCATCGTCTCCAAAATATATTTAATTTTTGGCACCTGCTGCAAGGATGTCTTTAATTGAATTAAGTCGCGTCCATTAACACTGCCATATGCCACTCGGCCAGCAAGTCGTTCCAGGTCATAAACCTTAATCAGTTCTTCTTGTAAGTTTTTACGTTCAAAGTAGTTATCCAACAACACTTGAACTTTATCCTGTCGCTCTTCAATTTGATCGACTTTAATTAGTGGCCGATCAAGCCACCGTTTTAACAACCGACTTCCCATCGCAGTCTTAGTCTCATCAAGGAGCCAGACAAGCGTTCCTTGACGTTTGCCACTGCGCATATTCGTCATTAATTCTAAATTAGTTTTGGAATAGTGATCGATTTTCATATAAGCACTGGGTTGATAAGATTGCGCCAACTGCATATGCGCAAGTGAGCGTTTTTGGGTGGTGAGCAGATAGGAAACCAAAATAGCAACGGTGTGCCGTTGATGCTCATCAGTCAAGTTTTGGGTAAGGTAGTTAACCTCTGATTGTGTTGAAATGTCTGACTGGGTTGATATTAAAATATTGCGTTGCTTTAATTGTTCAACAATCTTGGCAGGTAAATCGGTCAAGTGAACAACTTCCCGTGTTTGTAAATTAATCAGTTCATTCATTAATTCACTTTGGTGCTGAAAAGTTGTTGTTTTCAATTCACCAGTTGAAAGATCCGTATAAGCTAAGCAATAATCCTGACCATCATAGTCGATAGCAGTTAAGTAATTATTGCTTTGTGCCTGATCACCCTTCAGATCCATTTGTGTTCCTGGAGTCACTAATCGGGTCACTGCCCGTTTGACCATTCCCTTCGCCTTTTTAGGGTCTTCCATTTGTTCACAGATTGCAACTTTATAGCCCTTATCAATTAGGATATCTACATAATTGTCAACTGCGCGGTGGGGAACCCCACACATGGGAATCGGATTCTTGGCACTGTGACTACGACTAGTCAAGGTTAATTCAAGCAATTGAGCACCCTTTACTGCATCATCATTAAATAGTTCATAAAAGTCACCCAACCGATAAAATAAAAAAGCATCAGGATACTGATCCTTGACCTTTTGATATTGTTCCATCATTGGTGTTAATTTTTTGGCCAACCTACTCACCCCGTCTAATTTTAAAAGATTCTTTACGCCTTATTTTAAACTAAAAAAGCTGGGGATGATATCCCAGCTTTTTCTTATTTCGCATAATCAACAGCCCGGACTTCACGGATGACCGTCACTTTAATATGTCCTGGGTATTCAAGCTGATCTTCAATTTCATGCTTAATATCATGGGACAACGCTGCCGCTTGATTATCTGAAACCTTCTTTGGCTTGACAATCACACGTACTTCACGCCCCGCTTGAATAGCATAACTATGGTCAACACCTTTATGACGATTAGCAATTTCTTCCAACTGCTTCAATCGTTGAATGTATTCATCTAATGACTCACTCCGCGCACCTGGCCGCGCACCTGAAATAGCATCAGCAGCTTGAACAAGGACAGCAATCGTTGAGGTAGCCGGAACATCTCCATGATGTGAAGCGATAGTGTTAATCACAACTGGATTTTCTTTATACTTCCGCGTTAATTCCACACCCAACTCCACGTGAGAGCCATCAACCTCATGATCAATTGCTTTACCAATATCATGCAATAAGCCGGCACGCTTAGCTAATGTCGTATCTTCACCAAGCTCAGCAGCCATAATTTCCGTCAATTTTGCGACTTCAATCGAGTGTTGAAGAACATTTTGACCATAACTAGTACGATACTTCATCCGACCAATCGTTTTAATCAAGTCTGGATGCATCCGGTGAATTCCAAGATCAAAAATCGTTTCTTCACCAACTTCACGAAGTTGTGCATCCATATCCTTGCGGGCTTTTTCCACCGCTTCCTCGATACGAGCAGGATGAATCCGCCCATCTTGAATCAACCGTTCCAATACCATTTTGGCAATTTCACGCCGGACTGGATCAAATCCACTCAAAACCACTGCTTCTGGAGTATCATCAATAATCAAATCAATCCCCGTCAGTGTTTCAAGAGTTCGGATGTTTCTACCTTCACGACCAATAATCCGACCTTTCATGTCATCGTTTGGTAAGTTAACAACGGAAACCGTTGCTTCAGATACCATGTCAGCACTACTCCGCTGGATCGCACTAACAATTAAACTCTTTGCCTTTTTTTCTGCTGTTAATTGCGCATCTTCTTCGCTTTCACGGATCATCTTGTCACGTTCTACTACCAGTTCATCCTTCAACTTGTCCAGTAAAATCGTTTTGGCTTGATCCTCACTTAAGCCAGCAACTTCCTGTAATTTTTGGGTTTGCTGCTTAATCAAATTTGCTACTTGTTCATGATCTTTTTGAACTTGTTCCCGTTTTTCATCTAATTTAGATTCCCGAGAACTAATTACATTTTCACGATCTTCTAAGGCACTATCCTTCCGATCTAACGTATTTTCCCGCTGAATCAACCGTTCCTCTTGTTTTTGAACTTCCTGACGGCGATCCTGCAAGTCCTGTTCTACGCTTTCACGATAGCGGTGACTTTCTTCTTTGGCCTCTAAAATGGCCTCTTTTTTTTGAGTTGCCGCTTCTTTTTTAGCCGATGAAATAATTTCCTTAGCATTATTTTTAGCTTGTTCCACTTGACGCTCAACAATCATCTTGCGAATGAAATAGCCAAAAAAACAAGCAACAATAGCGATGATGGCCGTCAATATAATCATTTTGACCCCTCCAAATCAACTATTGAGTTGTGATCTCATCAATCAATTTATAAAATTACGTGCAGAAACACGCACAGACTCAATTTTAAACTTTGTTTTAGGGGGTGTCAATAATGCCGTCATAATTGTAAAAACAGAATTGATGACGTCACCAATTCTGCTTAAGTTCTTTATTCTTCTGTTGCCTCTTCAATCGTCTCTTGCTTGCTTTCCGTAGAGTCTTGTTCAGCTTGTTGTTTTTCCTCATCACTAACGGGCATATTATATGCTTCGCGAACTTTGGTCATCAGGGTCTGCATTTGATCAGGGTGAGCTTCCAACCACTTCTTCGCGTTTTCCCGTCCTTGACCAATCCGTTCAGAACCATATGAATACCAAGCACCACTCTTTTTAACAAGATCTTTGTCAGCAGCCATGTCAAGCAATTCACCGGTCTTCGAAATCCCGGTACCATACATAATGTCAACTTCAGCCCGTTTAAATGGCGGCGCAACCTTGTTCTTCACAATTTTAATTTTGGCACGGTTACCAATGACATTCGTACCATTTTTTAACTGTTCACCACGACGAATTTCCATTCGGATTGTCGAATAAAATTTCAATGCGCGTCCACCTGGCGTCGTTTCAGGGTTACCAAACATGACACCAACTTTTTCACGAATTTGATTGATAAAGATAGCAATTGTCTTGGTTTTATTAATTTCACCAGAAAGCTTTCGCAAAGCCTGTGACATTAACCGAGCTTGCAACCCAACGTGAGTGTCACCCATTTCACCTTCAATTTCAGCCCGGGGAACTAGAGCAGCTACTGAATCAACCACTACGATGTCAACAGCACCACTAGCAATTAGTGCATCAGCAATTTCAAGCCCCTGTTCACCAGTATCAGGTTGTGATAGCAACAAGTTATCAATATCAACCCCAAGAGCTTGGGCATATTGTGGATCCAGGGCATTTTCTGCATCGATATAGGCAGCAGTCCCACCTTGCTTTTGCACTTCAGCAACTGCATGCAAGGCAACTGTCGTCTTACCAGAACTTTCTGGACCATACATTTCAATAATGCGGCCACGAGGATAACCACCTACACCAAGCGCATCATCAATGGCTAATGAACCACTTGAAATGGTAGCGATTTGTGTGTCGGCGGCATCACCCATCCGCATAATCGAACCCTTACCAAAGTTCTTTTCAATTTTCTTGAGGGCATTATCTAATGCCGCTTTTCTTTGATCTGCCATTATTTTCCTCCTTTTAATCAGGAACCTAATTTAATGATATCAGTTTTTAACCAAATTACAAGGAAAAGTCGAACCAATGTTCGCACTATTTTTGTGATTGTAATAAGTGGTGAAGCATCAACAAACCGCGTTGAACACTTTGCTGACGAATTGCTTGACGACCCATTCGTTGGGACAAATGCAGTTGTTTAGTGATGATTTGTTCTCCAAACTGCACCCCAATCCAGACTTCGCCCACTGGATGACCATCTAGTCCATCTGGCCCTGCTACTCCCGTAAAGCCGACCCCAATCTCAGCACCCGTCAATTGTCGACTACGGGCTGCCATAGCACCAGCAACTTCTCCACTGACAACACTGTATTGAGCGATTTTTTCAGCTGGAATACCCAATAACTTTGTTTTCATTTCGGTAGCATAGGTGACAAAGCCACCAGCAAAAACATTAGATGCGCCTGGAACGCCACAAATTGTGGCTTGAAACAATCCCCCGGTTAAGCTTTCAGCAGCTGAGACCGTTAAATCACGTTTTTTTAGCTCCTTAACAACCTGTCCCGCCAAAGTGATCTCGTTACCAGTTCCATAATAATACTTACCTAATTGCGCGATAATTTTTGCTTCTGCCGTCTTTAAGAGTTGTTGGGCGGTGTCACATTGCTGATCAAAAACTGTTAACCGAACCTGCGTTTCACCCGGTTGGACATAGGAGGTGGCCACCACAGGACCAGCAGTGCCGATAATTTCCTGGATATCATCCATCAAGGTTGATTCGGGATATCCAACAAAATGCAAATTCAAACTCGCAATGGTTTGGTTGTCTGCTAATTGGTGCAATCGGGGAAGAAGACTCTTCTCTACCATCGCCTTAAATTCACGCGGTGGTCCAGGCAAAACGACATAGGTATGCGCGCCTTGTTGAATCAGGGAACCTAATGCCAACCCTACTGGATTAGGCAGGGCCTCTCCACCGCCTAAATAATATGCTTGGCGAATGTTTTCAGGGGCCAATGCAACTTCCCGTTGCTTAAAATCAGCTTGTAATTGTTCCCAATACTTTTGGTCAAGTTTCAAGTCGGCCCCCACTGCATCCGCAACACTTGCCATTGTAACATCATCTTGGGTTGGGCCTAACCCACCACAGATAAAAATTAACTCCGCCCGTTGCGCTGCCTGATGAATTGCTGCGATGATCCGTTGCCGATCATCGTTAACCGTCGTTTGCCAGTAATCTTTAATATTCAATTGACGTAATTGATCAGCTAAAAAGCGCGCATTGGTATTGGTAATTTGGCCTAAAGTAATTTCAGTACCAACTGAGATAATTTCTGCTTCCATTAATAGTTCCTCCAGTATTTAAAGACGAAAAAAAGCTGCGAAATAACTAATTATTTCAACAGCCTTGATATTTATTTAAACCCGTCGGCAAAAACACCCCGACCTTGGATAAAGTAATCAACCCCGGAATATACCGTAAAGAAGAGGCAAATGTATAACATGATTTGACCAAATGGAATGTTCCAAAGGGCAAAAATTGCATTATGCAACAGTAAAAAGATGATCGCAATAAACTGAGTAGTCGTTTTAATTTTTCCGGGCATTTTGGCGGCAAGAACTTGTCCATTTTGTTCAACAATCAATAACCGTAACCCAGTAACGGAAAGTTCTCGCCAAATAATTATACAAGTTACCCAGGCAGGAACCGCATGACTAGCCGTTAAAACAATAAACGCCGTCATTACCAATAACTTATCTGCTAACGGATCGGTGAATTTACCAAAATTTGTCACCAGATGATCCCGCCGTGCAATCCGCCCATCCAGATTATCGGTAATCGTTGCCGCGATAAATAAGATAGTCGCGATCAACTGAGCGATCGGAACCGTCGCTCCCAAGAAACTCACATTTCCCCAACCGAATGGTACCACCATTAAAATTAAGAAAAATGGAATGATGATCAATCTGACAATCGTCAGTTTGTTTGGTAAATTCAAAACAAATCCTCCCTAGTAAATAAACTATTGTTGCGTCGTCCGAGTACTACTTGTTGTAGAAGTTTGGGTACTATTAGCAGTCGTTGTTGACTGACGATTTTGAACGGTGCCAGTGGTAGAAGTAGTCCGGCTACTGCTGGTGGTATTAGCGGTGGTTGTACCACGAGTAGTTGTGGAACTGGTGGTACTTTGTGAGCTAGAACTACTGCTCGAGCTGGTGGTGCTCCCCAGCGTAATCGTAATTACCCGTGTGGATGGGTAACGGTTATTATCAGTAAAGTCTAACGTTTGGTTACCAATCTTAATCTTGGTATTCCGAGCATTACCAACTCGAATCGTAATCGTTCGTGCTGTTTTTGCAATGGTGATTGATTCTTTGCCATTGGCAGCCATCGTCTTGCTTAGCCGCGTCGTACCATCAACAACAACGCTATTCGTTGACGTTCCACTTGTAGAAACCACTAATTTGGTGGCCTTGCTTAAAGACTTATTAGAACGATAAGCAACCGTACTAGAAGTCCGGGAAGTCTGTGTCAACTTCAAGGTAGATTTACTCTTTTTGCTGGAAGACTTCTTAGCAGAAGAAGATTGCTTCTTGCTAGATTCACCAGAAACAGAAACGGAACTGCTATCAATTTTAGAAGATTCATTGTGATTTCTGGCAATCGCGGTTACCCAAATTGCTGCTAAAATGACAATCACAATCACACTAATGATGATTGTCGGCAGGTACCTTCTCAGGCCTTCAATGCGGTCCACAGTAGTCGGTCGGTTAGCTCCCCGACGACTTTCAACTGCTTCATTCAAATGAGCAGAATAGTCTTCCGTCTTGGCCTTTGGGAGGTAATCGTCATATTCCTTTAATAATTCATTACCGTCAAGGCCAACGGTATTAGCATATTGCTTAATGAACGCCCGGACATAGAAATCCCCAGGTAATTCATCGAACTTTTCGTCTTCAATGGCAATTAAATAGCGCTTTTGGATTTTCGTGGCTTGTTGTAAATCATCTAAGGTTAACCCCTGTGCCACCCGGGCATCCTTAAGCTTTTTTCCAATATTGAGTTGCTTTTCTTGTTCTTCACTCATAAAAAGTCCCTCACTCTTCTTAATTTAAACCAAGACATAGTATAGCATAGATCACCGCTGATAAATTCTAAGAATCTCTTACATCTTTTCCGGTTGGACAGTAAAATTAGTGAACCGGTGCGGCCCCAATAATTGTTGGCAGGCATCATAGACATCGCCAAGCGTTAACAGACGTAAAATCTCTAGTTCATCAAAAATATTTAATTCACCAAACAATGATGAAGCATACCGATTGGCAATCATTTCGGGAAGATTTAGGCTCATGATTAATCTTCCCATGGCACCACGTTTAGTTTTTTCAAATTCAGCATCCATCTTCGCCAGATTTTCTTTGGCATGACGGGCAATCTTTTGAATAGCATTAAAAAACCGTGCCGGATCATCTGTGTCAGAGCTGATTGTGGCAAAGTGAAAGCCACGTTCCATCTCAAAACTAAAGCCAAATGAATCATCAATGATTTGCTGATTATAGAGGTCCAAATAATTAGTAGTCGTATCATCAAAAAGCAGCTCCAACATCAATTCACATGCCAATTTGTATTTGAGGCGTTTTCGCGCATCAGGATACTGACTGAGGCCCCGAATACCAACCATTGCTTTGGGGCGACCAATTGGCATTCGAATGCTGCCATTAGCGATGATATCATTGCCTTGGACATCTTGAATAAGCGGTCCTCGTTGAATTTTGCGTGCGACCTGTTGACGATCTTTTTCACACTGTTCAATCACTCCCAAAGTCTGCTCCACATCTAAATTACCAACCACTACCAGACGCAAATTACTCGGTTGGTAAAATGTCTGGTAACATTGCATTAACAATTCTGGAGTGATCTTCTTGATACTCTCTTCGGTACCAGCAATATCATTTTTCATCGGATCAGCCGGATATAAATTAGCAATTGTTCCAGTATACAAACGTGAATCAGAATTATCATTATACATTCTAATCTCTTGGCCAATAATCCCCTGTTCTTTTTTCACTCCAGCTCGTGAAAAATAAGGATCCTGAACGAAATCTAACAGGATTGACAGGTTTTTGGCGAATTGCTGAGCCGTAGAAAACTGGTAACTAGTTTGTGTATAACTCGTAAATGCATTGGCATCAGCACCAAACTGACCAAACAAATCAAAGGCATCGTGATCAGCTTTTTCAAACATTTTGTGTTCCAAAAAATGCGCAATGCCGGCCGGAACAGTCACCAGCTGATCCTGTTGAATTGGCACAAATCGATTATCAACGGCACCATAATTCGTTGTCAAAATTGCATAAGTCTTTTTAAAACCTTGCTGAGGAATCAACACAACATCTAAACCATTCTCTAAAGTTTGCTGGTAGACAGCTTGTTGGAACTGCGCATAATACTTTTTCTTAACCATGATGTCCATGTCCTCACTTTAAAAAATACGTTGCTTGTAATTTTACTTTTTGAGCAACCGCACTTACCTGGTGTCGATTAACTGCTAAAATCCGGTCAACCGAATTTTCTGGAATTGTGAGGCCGGTCAAACTACTGATCACCGCTCGTTCCATCAACTGTCCTTGATTGTCTTGACTTGTCAAAATGCCATTGACCAAACCATTTTTGATCCGTGTCAATTGAACATCATCAATATCGTTGTCCTGCATCGCCATTAATTGCTCTTGGATTAACCGTTCTGCTTGATCGTGATTATTACTATTAATTCCCGTTTGGACAAACAAATACCCACCAAACGGCCGATAACCACTGGAAGCATAGTAAGCGAGGCTCGCTTTTTCACGAACGTTGTTAAACAATAATGAATAAGGACTAGCCCCATATAGCCCATTCATTACAACTGCTGAGTAATAATCCTCATCGAGAAAATAAACGGGAAAATTATAAGCCAGGTCTAATTTTGCCTGCTGAATGGCCTCTTGACCGATCCCCTGACGAATTTTCGATAGCACCAGTTGGCGATAGAAAATTTCACTACCGAGGGGTTGCCGGGGCTGTAATGGCCAGTCAGCAAATAACTTTTGGACTTGTTCAACATCAACATTTCCCGCAATAATAATGTCAATTTGATCCTCTTGTAACATTGCTTGATAAGCATTCATTAACTCGGCATTGGATAAGCTAATCACATCCTGGACAGTTCCAGTACCAGGGTTTTGCATGACTGAATCGGCTGAAAAATATAAATTGAATAACCGCTTAGCCGCGAGGTATTGCTTATCATCATCCCAGGAAGTTAATGTGGCTGCCAGATTATCACGTTGCAGTTGCCAACTGGTGGGCGAAAGGACCTGTCCCTCACGCAATGGTGCAAAAAGGACCTCATGAAGAAAGTTAACTGCTTTTTTCGTTAATGAGTCATTCACAATTTGATCATTAACGTAAGTAAGACTAAGACGAACGTTATGCGCCAAACCTAATCGGGCGACATAGCCGTCCAGTTCAGCCCCATATAATGAAGATAGTTGGCGTGCCACGGCCGTTTGATCAGGGTAGTTTTGTGAGCCATTGATTAACAGATTCACTAATAAATTCCGGGCCGCGTTATTAACGTGCCCTTGATGAGCAGCAAAATTTACCAAAATGCGATTCGTCGTATACTTTTGGGAGGGAATGATATGTAATCGAACCCCTGTATTTAAATCAATCTGCATCCTAATCCCCTTCCCGTCTAAATCAATGCAAGAAACATCATAAACATTTTTTCACTAAAAAACAAGCAAAGTCACTGAAACAAAAGAGTGTGGGAACCAGAACTAGCTTAACTAGTTCGTCGTTCCACCTCCGCAGGGATGGCCACTGCGCTGTAACATTCAAATTTTAGAAATAACAAGAGGCTGAGTTCCCTCAGCCTCTTGTGAAATATTTATTTTGTCGGTCCCAGGTAATTACTGTTAGTTCCAAACCATTTGTGGTTAATCTTACGAAGCTCACCATTCTTTTGGAGTCGTTCTAGTCCCTGATTAATTTTCTTGCGAAGAGTTTTGTCACCTTTTCGCATCCCAACCGCAAATTTGTCAGCTGGCATTTTCGAACTACTGTAGGTGGAATAAGCATTTTTATTCGCCTGGTGTTGGATGTAGTAATTAGCATACACTTCATCCATCAAAATTCCTTGAATCCGGTTAGCATTTAAGTCAATAAAGGCATTCGGGAAAGTATCATAAAGAACTGCCTTATGATTCTTAATCCGGTCCTTCAACAATTTCGGATATTCATCCAACATGGTCATCCCAGTAGAACCATTTTGAACCCCCAGCGTCTTCCCAGTCATATCCTTAAAGTTATTGATATGATCCTTCTTTTTGGTGACTAACACTTGTTTGTTAAGTAGATAGACCCGACTAAACGCGACTTTCTTTTGCCGTTGCGGAGTGACCGAATAACCATTCCATAATAAGTCAATCGTGCCATTTTTTAATTCAGTTTCTTTCATTGACCAATCGATCGTTTGAAAGTCAACCTTAATCCCGTACTGTTTGAAGACTGCCCGCGCCAAGTCGACGTCATAACCAACTAATTTACCATTTTTTTGGCGAAATCCCATTGGCACAAAACTATCGTCAATTCCAATAATCACTTTGTGACGGCGTTGGATTCGTGACCAGGTATCTTCGTGATTAGCTCGTTGTGTAACACTCTCGCAGCCTCCCAACATCAAAAGTGGGATAAATAAGCAAACTAGTGCGACCCAAGCTTTCGCTTTCCTCATAAGATTCGTTCCTCTCTTTAATTTTGCTCACGCTAATCGAGTGCCTGAACCGTCAGCATCTTGTCAGCAATCCTCTTGGCAAATTCCATATCGTGAGTAACTACTAATTGCGTCACCCCTTGTGCCTTCAAATCTAAAATTAAATTGGCAACTTCATCACGTAAATTAGGATCCAACGCACTCGTAGGCTCATCATAACACAAAATCTTGGGTTGCATTGCCAAAGCCCGCGCGATCGCGACCCGTTGTTTTTGACCACCAGATAATTGATATGGATAAAGGTTTTCCTTATCCTGTAACCCCAATTGTTTTAATAATTGTAATCCCCGTTCTTGGGCCGCTGCCTTGGATTGTTTAGTGACCATAATCGGCGCTAGCGTTAAGTTCTCCAAAACTGATAAGTGAGGGAACAAGTTAAAGTCTTGAAAGACAACTCCCATCACATTATCTGATTTTTCTAAATCTTGGGGATTAAACTTTTGACCATCGATAATAAAAGTACCCGAATCAGCGGTTTCCAAGCCAGTAATGCACCGCAACAAGGTCGTTTTCCCGGCTCCAGATGGACCAACAATGGTTAAAATATTACCATCCTCAACCGTAAAGTTAACGTCGTCTAAAATTTGCCGACCGCCAAAACTTTTCTTTAAATTTTCAACTTTTAACATACGCAAACCCTCCTTTGTTTACTTGTAGTAAGAGTAACGTTGTTCAACTTTGTGAAGAATATAAGTACAAATTCCGACCATCAGGAGATAAATCACCCCGACTAATAGGAGTGGTACCAACGTTACGTCACGCGATGTTGCAACGTTTCCGGCACGAAGCAAGTCCCCCAGGCCGATGACGTATACCAACGAAGAATCCTTAACCAAGTTAACGACTTCATTTCCAATTGATGGAATGACAATTTTAACAACTTGAGGAATCACAATTTTGCGCACCGTTTGCCAGTAGCTTAATCCTAATACTCGTGCCCCTTCATATTGTCCTTCATCAATAGATTGAAGTCCTCCACGGAAGATTTCTGCGAAGTACGCTGCGTAATTTAAAATGAACGCGATCAGTGCAGCATCGAACCGTTGAAAAACAATCCCCACGATCGGTAAACCATAAAAAACAAAGATTAATTGAAGTAATAGCGGTGTCCCCCGCATTAACCAGACATACAATTCCAAAATCCACTTCAAAGGTTTAATTTTTGAAACTAATCCTAAACTAAAAATAATTCCTAATGGTAATGCACCAATTAAAGTCAGAAAAAATAATTCCAGGGTCATGCCAGCCCCTTGGAATAATGATGGCAAAATTTCTAAAACATATTGCAACGACATATAAATACCTCCTTCTCACGATGAACAAAAAAACGTCCCCTTGGATAATCTAAATCCAAGGGGACGCTCAACCGTGGTTCCACCCCAATTTATAATTAGCTTACACTAATTACCTCAGTGAGTTCACTTATGGAAGCAAAAAGCCCTCTAACTATTAAAGTAGTTAGAGGGCTTTTCAGCGGTTCCACCTCATTAACGTTAGATTCTCACGAACCTAACCTCAGTAAGTTCAAAATAAACTCCGTGCTGTAACGGGCTTCCCCGGACTACCTTTTGGTCAGTAGTCAACTCACAGTTGTGATTCAAGCATCAATCGATGTTCCTTCTCATCTAGCGGAACTTTCTGTAAAAGACTAATTACTTTACTAGTCTGCTCTTCGTCATTAATTTGTTATTTAGTATGATAAACATCTTACCGATGAAAGTCAACACTAAAATTAAAATTTTCTCATAATAATCTAGGAACGCTTTTTGGCTAAAGCCTTAGTGTAGAGAATATTGATTGGCCAATACAAAACGACAAAATATACTAAATTAAGCGCTAACGTTGGTGCCAAAGTATACAATAAGAAATCGCCGATATTAGTATGAGTTACACCAATCAGCACAAACGCCCAATAGTTTAAGAACTCAAAGACAACTACGTCAATAAAAAAGATTAACATCGTATTGAAAAAATTGTCAGTAAACAACCGCGCTAAGAATTTAGTTAACCAGACAATCAAAGGGTATAACACAATAAATAATCCCCAGATTCCAGAATAATAAAGATCACTTAAAACACCGACTGCAATCGCAAAACCATATAGAGGGATTTTCACTGTTCCCTCAAAAAAGTATGCTAAAACTAACCACAGCAAAACTAGTTGGCTGACCATCGAATACGGAAAACTGAAAAATTGATTTGCCAGGACCTTGCTTAACGACCCATCCAAGAAAAAGGCGATCAATAAACCAATGGGAAAGAGAAATCTCAAACGTGATAAACGATACATTTGCTCCCTCCTATGAGTCTAACTCTGCAACAGTGACAATGTTAACGTCATTAAAGTTTGCCGCGGGCTTAATGTACACCTTTTGTGCCAAACCATAATCGTCTTTGGTGACCTTGGTGACCCGACCGACATATAAGCCCTTTGGGGTAACGCCACCCATTCCACTTGTGGTGACCTTAGTTCCCTTCTTGATTTTGGCCTTTGAAGTAACTTGCCCCATCACAAGACTGTTGCTTTGTGAATCATAATCAGTAATAATCCCATTTACCGTCTTTCCACCCGAACCAGAAATTTGAATGGCAAACCGGTTGGCTGATTCACTGGTATTGCTTAATAATTCGACTTTACTATTAGTTTTGTTTACTTCGGTAATCCGCCCAATTAAACCACCGGCGGACATGACTGGCATATTCTTTTTAATACCACTAGTCTGCCCCTTGTTGATGATGAGCTGCTTTTGCCAAGAAGATGGTGTCCGCGACAAAACCGCCGCACTGATCGTTGAGTAATCGGTCATTGATTTATTAACCTTCAGTTCCTTTTTCAATTCCCGATTTTCTTTAGCCAAGGTTTGGTCACGAACCTTCGCCTGTGCTAATTCAGAAACCTGTTGCTTTAGCTTTTTATTTTCAGAATACGTATTCAACAAGTCAGTAAATGAATTAACGCCACTTTGGGCAGCGTTGACTGGATAGGCAACCACGCCATCAACCATCCCGACAATATCATTGCCAAATTGTTGAATTAATGGCGGCGTTTGGCGACGGTTACGAAGTGCGACGGAACCGCCCATTAAGCCAAATGCAACCACTAAAACGACCACAATGAACACTAGTCGTCGGTTTGAGAAAAATTTCCGCATCCTTTCTGAACCCCCTCCCAGTTGAGAAAAAGTGAAGCGGAGCTTGGCAAAACAAACACATCGTTTTGCGACTCGCTCCGCCCCAAATTACTCATTCTCAACTGGTTATTTCTGAATTACTTTTTCTTCTTCATTACGTCGATACTCTTCAAAGATTCTCCAGTCCCAATGGCCACACAATCCAATGGATCATTAGCAATAAAGACTGGAACTTTAGTAGCATCGGCGATCACGTCTGGTAAGTGCTTTAATAACGATCCACCACCAGTTAAAACAATTCCGTGATCAATTACATCAGCAGCAATTTCAGGCGACGTTTCCTCCAAAGTGGATTTAATCGCATCAATAATTTCCGCTACAACGTCCTGCAAGGCGCCAGAAAGCTCTTCTGCAGATACTTCCATGGTCTTTGGCAAACCAGTAACCAGGTCACGACCACGCACTTCAGAACTTTCCATATCCTTGGCAGCTTCTGGGGAAGCTGAACCAATATCCCACTTTAATTTTTCAGCAGTCCGTTCACCAATTAACAAGTTTTTATCTTGGCGAATAAACTGAATGATGGCTTCGTTCATCTTATCTCCCGCCATTCGAATGGACCGACTAGAAACGATCCCGCCAAGTGAAATGGTGGCAACGTCAGTGGTACCACCACCAATGTCAACAACCATACTCCCAGTTGGGTCCATCACAGGCAACCCAGCACCAATCGCTGCAGCAAATGGTTCTTCAATGACGTAAGCATCACGAGCACCGGCAACCCGGGTAGCATCAATTACCGCCCGTTTTTCAACTTCAGTAATTCCACTCGGTACACAAACCATGACGTAAGGCTTACCAGCGTTACCGCCCAAAGCCTTATCCATGTAGTACTTCATCATGGCAACAGTAGTGTCATAATCAGCAATTACCCCGTTTTTCATTGGGCGAATTGCGACAATACTTGCAGGGGTCCGGCCGATCATGTCACGAGCGGCTTCACCAACGGAAATTACTTCGCCAGTATTTTTATTCCGTGCAACTACTGAAGGTTCCCGTAAAACAATCCCTTTTCCTTCGATGTAAACAATCGTATTGGCAGTACCTAAATCAATACCAATATTTTTGGTTCCAATTCCTAATGGCAATCTATGTCGTCCCTTCATCATTTGGTTTCAGTTTTCTCTTAAAACAGAAATATTATACCATAGCTGTTCCACAGATTAACAGTCACAATATACTACACCCGCCGACAAAGGACAATTTTTTTGCGCACATTTAAAAATATTTAAAGGTCTGCGGAATTTTCACGCCAACTATAATAATGCGCTTGACCAATAATTATGAAATCTAAAAGGCAGATGCCAATTGTATTGCCAGCCCGCTCTAACCGTTGACACATTAATAAATCATTGTCGGAGGGTTCAATGCTACCGCTCGGATGATTGTGGACAATGATGACCCCAGCGGCACAATTTTTCAAAGCATAGCGAAAAATTTGATCGGGATAGAGACTACACTGACTCCTCCCACCCACAAATAATTGGTGACGGGCGACAATTTCATTATGCACGTCCGTACACAAAACTGTAACGCTCTCTTGTTCCTCTCCAGCATATTCATCGACAAAGGAGTTGCCTACTAGAGAACTCGAATAAGCGTGCCCGTATAATTCGTGAGGACTTTTCACAATTAATTCTCCTAATTGAACAGCAGCAAAGAATTGACCAAGCTCCTTTTTGGCTCGCCCTTTGATTAGGCGCCTTTCATTCACCGTTAATTGCCGAAAATCATGTGCTGTCGGCACATGTTTCAAAAACCAAACCGCCAATTCTGGTTGATCAATAAAATATTCTTGCACCAGTTTGCGATAGTTACGTGTAGTGACTTCTAAAAACATCAAATCTCTCCCTTCATCATTAATAGACGAAGGAAAACCGCTTTTTAATTTTTCAATCTAACATCAAATGACGAACATCTGAAATAAAATAGAGTGAACCGGTAATTAAAATGACGTCATCAGCAGAAACCTCGCCACTAATTTTTGCCAATGCTCGCTGCCAATTCTCATCCACCTGAATTGGGTGATGACTCGGAATGTCGTTAATAATGGAATTTAAATTGGCTGACGAACGACCGGAATACGGTCCATTAAAAGCAGTAACTGTAATGTGAACATTGGGTAAACTCGCTAGTTCACCAAGCATCAAATCATATTGTTTGTCAGCCAAAATTGCCACGAGCAAGTAAATCTCACGATCTGCAAAATCATCCCGACAGGTTTTAACCAGGGCTTGAACTCCTGGTAGGTTATGCGCCCCATCTAAAATCACCAGTGGTTCTTCATTTACCAATTCCATTCTTCCCGGCCAATTAGTGTGCTGAAGTGACTGCCGAAGAGTCCCAATTAACAAGGGTAAATTTAATTGCCGCATCGCCACCTGGACAATGGTCAGTGCAACACCAGCATTTTCAACCTGATAATTCCCCGCTAATGACAATTGGAACCGTTCACGATGCAAGTTACCTCCGCTATAGCTAATCAACGGATAGAGTAGCTGGTGGCCAATTTGATGAGCCTCATAATCACGTTGCCAGGCATACCAATAACTATGCTGCTCCTCAGCAACCGCGGCAATTTCTTCTTGTGCACTCTTCTCCAGTGGACCGGTAACGACTGGACAATTCTTTTTAATAATGCCCGCTTTTTGTTGAGCAATTTCTGCTAAGGTGTTACCTAAATACTTCATATGGTCGTACCCCACCGTAACAATGGCGGAAACCAAGGGAGCTTCAATAATATTAGTTGAATCATAAAGGCCACCAATACCAACCTCCAAAATGACAACATCAACTGGTTGGTCTGCAAAATAACAAAACATAATCGCCGTATTGATTTCAAACTCGGTTGGCCCACCCTCAGGTAACTCGGCATCTAAATCAACGACCACTTGGGCAACACGCTGGGTATATTTCACTAGTGCTTCATCACTGATTGGTTGCCCATCAATAGCAATCCGCTCATTAAACCGCGTAATATAGGGAGAAGTAAACGAACCAACTGTTAATCCCTGCCCCATCAACATTTCTCTCGTCATTGCAACAACGGAACCTTTACCATTGGTACCAGTAATGTGGATAAATTGTTGCCCTTTTTCCGGATTGCCTAGCCGACGAAGGAATAGTTTCATCCGTTCCAGGGTGGGGCGCTTTTTGAACCGCGGCCGTCCATGGATAAATTTCAGTGCGTCTTCGTAGTTTTTAATTTGCATTTGTCACTGCCGTGCCCTTTCTAATGTCATTATTAAGCCGATTTTAACCCAAAAGAAAGGAGGTGTCGAACCCTTAGATTCGCCACCTCTCAATTGATCAATTTATGCATTATTTAAAGATGCCAACCGTTCTTCGGCAGCGGTCAGCTTTTGTTGCCATTCAGCAGCTTTTTTCCGTTCCTCTGCAACAACCTGTTCGGGAGCGTTTTGAACGAATTTTTCGTTCCCTAACTTCTTAGTTGAGCGAGTAACTTCATTTTGCAATTTGGCAATTTCTTTTTGCATCTTGGCCTTTTCTTCTTCTAAGTCAACTAATTCGGCCATTGGAATATAAACCGTGGCCCCAGTCAAAATGCCACTCATTGCTAACTTGGGTACTTCAATTTCTGTCGCAATTGTTAATTCAGCTGGGTGACAGAACCGTTCGATGTAGTCTTCATTGTCTTTAAAGATCTCACCTAATTTTTCTGTATCGACCTTAATTAACATATTAACTGGCTTGGATAATGGAGCACCAGCGTCATTTCTGATCGCACGAACCGCTTTAATGAGATCAATTAAATCACCCATTTGTTCCACGGCACTTGGATCATCCAATTCAGCATGAGTTACTGGATATTCACTGATCATAATGGACTTACCTTCATGCGGCATGGCTTGCCACAATTGTTCAGTGACAAATGGCATGATTGGGTGAATTAATTTCAAGGTTTGGTCCAAAACGTACCCCAGAATATTCTTGGTATCAGTCTGTTCTTCAACGGTCCCATTCGTCAACTTTTCCTTGGACATTTCAATGTACCAATCACAGAAGTCGTTCCAGATAAAGTTGTACAGGGCCCGACCTGCTTCACCAAATTCAAACTTCTCAAATTGAGCATTGACTTGCTTAACCGTGGCATTAAGTTTTGCTAAAACCCAGCGGTCAGCTAAATCCCACTTGCTCTTATCAGGCAGAACCGGTGCTTTATCCATCCCATCTAAGTTCATGATGACATACCGGCTGGCATTCCAGATCTTGTTAATGAAGTTCCACGCCGCATCCATCTTCTTATAGGAGAACCGGATATCTTGGCCAGGAGTCGAACCAGTAACTAAGAACCACCGCAGGGCATCAACACCGTACTTTTGAATAACATCCATCGGATCAATTCCGTTACCAAGAGACTTACTCATCTTGCGACCTTGTTCGTCACGAATTAACCCATGCAAGAGAACGTTCTTAAATGGTGCCTTACCGGTAAACTCAAGTGATTGGAAAATCATTCTTGAAACCCAGAAAAAGATAATGTCATAACCAGTAACTAAGGTACTGGTTGGGAAGTACCGTTGGTAATCTGGAGCATCCGTATCTGGCCAGCCCATCGTTGAGAATGGCCACAAAGCACTAGAGAACCAAGTATCCAAGACATCCTTATCTTGTTCCCAATTTTCCGCATCCTTTGGTGCTTCCATGCCAACGTACATCTCACCAGTCTGCTTATTATACCAAGCTGGAATCCGGTGTCCCCACCATAGTTGACGGGAAATGACCCAATCATGAATGTTTTCCATCCATTGCGTGAAAGTATGTTCGAACCGCCCAGGGATGAAATTAACCCGGTCAGGTGTTTCTTGGTTTTTCAAAGCTGCTTCTGCTAATGGTTTCATCTTAACAAACCATTGGGTCGAAAGCCGTGCTTCCACTTGCACACCAGTCCGCTCCGAATGACCAACCGAGTGAACAATTGGATCAATCTTCAACATGTAGCCTTGGTCTTGGAGATCCTTCACCATTGCTTTACGGGCTTCGAAACGATCCATCCCTTCATATTTACCAGCATTCTCATTCATCGATGCATCTTCATTCATCGTATTGAGTTCTGGTAAGTTATGTCGCTTGCCGACCTTAAAGTCGTTTGGATCATGAGCTGGTGTAATCTTCACCATCCCAGTTCCAAAATCAGGGGTAACATAATCATCAGCAATGATTTCGATTTCCCGATCAACAAGAGGAACCCGAACGTGCTTACCGACCAAGTCCTTGTAACGTTCATCATGCGGATTAACTGCAACGGCTTCATCACCAAACATGGTTTCTGGCCGCGTCGTTGCAATTTCAATGTAATCCTTGCCATTGAAGGTCGTTCCGTCAGTAAATGGGTACTTGACGTGATAAAAGGCACCTTTATCATCTTTGTGGATAACTTCAATATCCGAAAGTGCTGTTCGGGCTTGCGGATCCCAATTAATAATGTAGGTCCCCCGGTAAATCAGCCCTTTATTATACAAGTCAACAAAGACTTTCCGGACAGCCTTGTTTAAGCCTTCGTCCAGGGTGAACCGTTCCCGATCGTAATCAACGGAAATGCCCATTTTAGCCCACTGTTTGTGAATAATGTCAGCATATTCGTCCTTCCAGTCCCAAACTTGTTGCACAAACTTTTCCCGTCCAAGGTCATATCGGGAAATACCCTGTTCACGTAACCGTGCTTCCACCTTCGCTTGAGTAGCAATCCCGGCGTGATCCATCCCTGGCAGCCACAAAACATCGTAGCCTTGCATCCGCTTCTGACGAATAATAATGTCTTGAAGCGTTGTATCCCAGGCATGGCCTAGGTGAAGCTTACCAGTGACGTTCGGCGGTGGAATAACAATGGAATATGGATGGGCCTTTTTATCGCCACTTGGCTTAAAGAAGCCATTTTCATCCCACCATTGATAACGCCCGTTTTCAACGGCGGCTGGATCAAATTTGGTTGACATTTCTTTCTTATCTGCCATAATCTAACTCCCTTTCATAATGGTAAACAAAAAGCCCGTCCTATAATAGGACGAGCTTACTCGCGGTACCACCTAAATTAAGATGTTGAAATAACACCTTCACTCTTCATTAGATAACGGGAATGACCCGGGCTAACCTACTACAAAAGTTCAATTAACCTGCTCGCGAGCTACTATCAAGATCACTGGACCCTTTCACCGACTAGCCCTCTCTGTAAATACGATCTCTCATTTCTCGGTCTCTGCTTTAATGCTGTTATCATACGCTACTTTGCCAAAAAGCGTCAAGCCTTTATCGCAACTTTTTTAGTTCGGCTAAAGCCGTCTCATAATCTGGCTCATCCGTTAGTTCATTGACAATTTCACGGTAGACAATTTTACCATCCTGGTCAATAACCCATACTGAGCGGGCGAGCACTCCTTCATCTGGAATTAACAAATTCATGGCATAGCCAAATGACTGCTCATGGTCCGAAACTAATTGGATATTTTTCACACCCTCAGCCGCACACCAATTTTGTTGTTCGGCAACTGGATTAGTAGAAATGGTCAAGAAATTAACTCCGGAAAAATCATCCATCTTTTGATTAAACTTTTTCGTTTGTAAGCTGCAAACTGACGTATTGATATCCGGAACAACGCTTAATAGGGTCGGCTTGCCAAACAGAAAACGGGTCTTGACCTTTTGGTTGTCACGATCAAACACCTTAAAGTGAGGTAATTCTTCACCAACGACTGGTGGATTACCAACTAACTGCCGTTTTTCACCATTAATTGTAATTTCCATGAAAGTTCACTCCTTTGTAGCTAACTAACTTGAATTATCAATAGTATACCAAAATTCCATTAGAATTCACTAACCAATCATATATAATTGATAGCCAAAGAGAGGAGTCATGAAAAATGCAAATTATCGCACTATGCCTGGTAGTTATTGTTGGGGTTGAACACCTGGGCATTATGCTTTTGGAAATGTTTGGCCGACCAACGCAACAGGCACGGGCCTTTGACCTCAACCTTGAGTTTATTGAACAAGCAGAAACCCAGGTAATGCTTAAAAACCAAGGGATTTATAACGGAATGTTAGGCTTGGCATTATTGATCAGTTTTTTGACTTTTAATGGCCGTTACTTACTGACAGTTCAATTACTATTTCTAGCCATTATTGTAATCGTCGCCTTATACGGCGGTTGTACCGCCACACGTAAAATCTGGTTAATTCAGATGTTACCGGCCCTTCTAGCAGCCATCGCTGTTAGTCTCTTGATTTAAAATGGATCCCCTTGCGGGAAAGCAACAATGGGCTCCAACATCCGGTAAAACCGAATGTTGGAGCCCATTGTTGTACTACGCTGTTCGTGTTACAGCGATCTTTCAGGGATTATGTTACAACCCCAATTATTAAATTTAAAGAAGTTCAGCAAAGACATCTTCGTTTTGATTCAAAAACTCTTCCCCTGCATGAATTCTCGTAATCTTAATTCCAGCTAAGGCGCGTTGCATCAAACCATCAATGTCTAAAACCTGTTCATACTTTTGTGCTCGATCAATGCGTGGCTTCGTTTTTGGTGAAGGCGGTGTGAAAACAGTACAACAATCCTCATAAGGAAGGATCGATAAATCGTAAGTATCGATTTCTTCAGCGATCTTAATAATTTCCGTTTTATCGTAAGACAAGACCGGACGGAGAACAGGTAGATTCGTGACCTCTTCAATCGTTCGCATACTTTCCATCGTTTGCGAAGCAACCTGCCCTAACGACTCACCATTAAAGATCGCCAGACCCTTCCGACGATTGGCTAGTTCCACCGCTAGACGCAACATGAACCGTCGCTGAACTGTCATCAAATAGCCTTCGGGAACCTTTTCCTTAACGGTTTCTTGAATCTCAGTAAATGGCACTTCGATAAAATTAATGCTTCCACAATAATTGGCTAACTTACCTGTCAACTCTTTTGCCTTTGCCAACGCTTGTTCACTAGTGTAGGGTGGACTATAAAAGTGAACCATTTCTAGTGAAACACCCCGTTTCATGGCCAAATAGGCAGCTACAGGAGAGTCAATTCCCCCAGAAAGCATCATCATTCCCTTGCCAGCGGTGCCAACCGGCAGGCCACCAGCACCTTTAATCACTTCACTACTGAGGTAGATTCCATCCAAACGAATCTCAACCCAAACAGTCACTGCAGGCTGATGAACATCAACCTTCAACAACTCAGGGAAGGCCTCTAATAAATCAGCCCCCAACTGACGGTTCATTTGAAAAGTATCCATTTCAAAATGATGGTCACTGCGTTTAGTTTCCACCTTAAAAGTTGTTGGTTTCGAAACTTGATCAGCAATTAATGCAGTCGCTGCCTTGACCACTGCAGAATAATCCTTAGCAACTTTGACCACCGGTGAAAAGGTTTGAATTCCAAAGACCATCTTTAAATGATCCATTACTTGGACACTATTCTCACCGTTGAGAATTACGTGCAGTCGATCGGCTTTGGGATGAACCTTAACGTTTGGGAATTGATGCAAGGCATCCCGAACATTGGTCCCTAAGCGCTCAATAAAATGGCGCTTATTATGTCCCTTGGTGGATAATTCACCATAACGGACCATAATTTCATCGTATTGCATAACAGCCTCCTAATCGATAATTTTCTTAAAACCAGCATAAAGTTCATCAAATACCTGGTTAAACTTTTCAGCCTCTGCGAGCGTATTTTGATCACCTAAGCTAATCCGGACAGCACATTCAGCCACGTTTTGTGGTACTTTCATTGCGGCTAGTGTGCTAGCTTCAGTATCCTTCTTTGATGAGCAGGCACTCGTCGTGGAGAGGTAAATTTCGTGTTCTTCAAACGCATGAACGACCGTTTCCCCACGAACCCCAACGATCGCAAAACACAACACATGAGCTGCAAAGCCATCATCAGCTTTTGAAAAAACTTTGACATGAGGAAATTCGCTCAGGTGCTGAATGATCTTTTCTTTAATCGTCTTTTCACGCTGTACCGTTGCCGCTTCATTTTCCTTCATTAAGCGAATTGCTTTAGCCATCGCGGCATCACCAGGAGTGTTTTCGGTACCACCCCGCAGCCCTTGTTCTTGGCCGCCACCATCAATTAGTGGGGCAATTTGCCGACTACTCTTTTTATAAACAAAGCCAGTGCCCCGGGGAGCATGAAACTTATGACCAGAAAAGGTTGCAAAATCAACGCGGTCGCTGAAGACAATATCATCCAATCCCTTACCAATTGCCTGAACCGCATCCACCATAAAGTGAATCCGGGGATGGTCTTTCAGAATTTCTCCGACCTCAGCAATCGGTTGAATTGTCCCAATTTCATTATTCACGGCCATAATGGAAACCAAAATGGTATCAGGACGAATGGCGGCCTTAACGTCTGCTGGATTAATGCGTCCTTCGTCATCCACTGGTAGATAAGTAACTTCAAACCCGAGTTGCTCTAATTGGTGCATTGAATTTCTAACCGCCGCATGTTCAACGGAACTCGTAATAATATGCTTACCAAATTCTCGTTTGGCCAGTGCAGTTCCTTTAATAACCCAATTATCACCTTCACTACCACCACTCGTGAAGATAATTTCTCCCGGTTTGACGTGGAAAAGTTGCGCGATTTGTTGACGTGACTGTTGAAGGAGGTTCCATGAAGTTTCACCCAGTTGATGTAAACTTGATGGATTCCCCCATATTTTTTGGCTCACAGTATCATACGTTTGTAACACTTCTGGGCTCACTTGGGTCGTCGCACTGTTGTCAAAATAAATCAACCTGTCGTCCTCCTCTAAAAATCAATAATCATCGTTCGATTATAACAGACTTAGCTTACTAATGGTAACTAAAAACGATTTACACCGTTTTTTATGGTGCAAATCGTGACTAACTATTTTTGACACTTTGATAGTAGTCCTGCTCGATTCGTTTGAACGAACCTGCTTCAGCCTCTTCCAGGGCTGTCCCAATTGTTTCCAAAGCCGTTGAATACTCGTTCCTTTCAAACAAATCCTGGGCCTTTTGGATTGCCTTATCAATCGTCTCGTTATCAGTGCTCAAGCGGTTGGCATATTGGATCAGCCGTTCCGTCAACGCTGCACTGTCGCGCAGGTTATCCGTTTTCTCCTGCAGATTTTCTAAATCATCCTGAACAATCAGCAATTGTTTAGTAATATCTTCCATATTAATTTGTGGTTGATTCATCGCTTCAGAAAGCTTACTAATTTCATCACTTACAACAAAGAAATAATCCAAATAATCTTGTGGAATACCGGGAAGATTCAAAGCTTCTACATGCCGTTTAATGGTCCGAATTTCTGTGATAAATTTTTGCAATGCCTTACGGGCCCGTGTCTCATCAGTCTGCAACCCTGCAACGCCATCATTAACACTCTGTTGTTGCTTCTCTATTTCCGTAAGGTTCTCTTCTAGTTCTTGATAGTGTGCGCGGATCACACTATAAACTGCCGTCTGCTCCTTAATCGATTGAGTGTCATCCTGACATTGTTTGGCAATTTCTTTCAATTGTTCATCTAATTGCCGAGTATCTGCAATTTCGTCATTATTCAATGTATAACTATTACTCAACCGCTGTAATTCAGTCATTAGAATCATGTTTTGCTTTTGAGCATGTTCCAGATGTGAACTGATCTTTGGCTGATCCTTAAGTACGTAAGGCTTTGCATCAATTTCCTGTTGCATGACCTCGTAAAGATGATCAATTTTTGCCGCTAACTCTTTATTGGCTGCTTTAACGGGTTGGGGATTCAGATTAGCCAATTTTTTTAAAGCCATTTGTCGTTCTGACTCTAGATCATCAATCTGTTGTTCCAAATTCTCTTCAGTAAAGTGATAATGAGCCTTAACTAAATCTGCATAACCAGACTTCAATTCCTTTAATTGATCCGGAAAGATGGCATAAAGCGGCCGATATAATTCAGGAATTTCATCAATCATGGTTTGGAAATCACTTGTTTGTTCCTGTAAATCATTCAACAGTTCCTGGGCCGCCTCATGATCACCCTCATGGGTAACTTCGGAAAAATGTTCATACTTTTTTTCTAAGTTAACGAGGCGTTGCTGTAGTTCTTTTTGGCTCTCCCCATAATCAAATGCCTTTTCATCCAAGATTCGGCCAAATTTATTATATTGTTGTCGTAATTCTTTAATTGCGTTCGTTTGTGTTTCCACTGCTTGATTAAGTTGATCAATACTAGCTTCCAACTGCCGTTGAATTGTTAGCAAATGATCAACTAATTGACGCAAGTCATTAACATCAGAACTGGTATTGAGCACATTTTTGCTATGAAGATTACTTTGGATCTGCTTGACTAATTTTTCAGCCTTTTGATAGTCAGGCATAAACTGTTTATCATACTGCTCGCGAAGACTGGTGAACTTTTTTAATGATTCACCCATTAAACCTTCCAGTCGTTCAGATGACAATTCCTCTTCTAATTTAGTCTGCTCTAACGTTTTAATTTGCTGGTCTAACCCTTTCACCAGTGTCTGCACCCGCCGCTGATAGAAAAAGATCACCACCAGGACAATCAAAGCAATGACAAGAATTCCAATTAAAATTTGCAACATATCAAAAACCTACCTCAACCCAGATTAATTCAGAATGAATTTTCAAATTTTATTATAGCATAAAAGACATTATGGAACTGTTTGTTCTTTATTACTAGGTAAAAAAGATTTTGCCGACATTTTCAAAAATTCACAATCTCTCATTGACTACGCATTAGTATTTATAGTAAGATATTTCTTGTGTAAAATAATGCAGCAGTGAGGAGCAAGCTCGTCAACATAGTAATGCCATCATGGTGTTTCTAGTAACCCAGCTGCGAGGGCGAACGATCCAATTACTATGCACGAATGTGACCTTACAATCGGCTTATTTTACTCCAACAAATTATATTGGAGGAATTTATTTATGTCTCGTTATACTGGTCCAAGTTGGCGTTTATCACGTCGTCTTGGTGTTTCACTTTCAGGTACTGGTAAGGAATTAGCTCGTCGGCCATACGCTCCTGGTGACCATGGAAATGATCGTCGTGGCAGCTTATCCGAATACGGTACGCAACTTCGTGAAAAGCAAAAGCTGCGTTTCATGTATGGTTTGACTGAGCGTCAATTCCGGAACCTCTTCAAGCGCGCTGGTAAGATCAAGGAAGGTACTCACGGTACTAACTTCATGGTTCTGCTTGAACGTCGTCTTGACAACATGGTTTACCGTTTAGGTTTGGCAACTACTCGTCGTCAAGCTCGTCAATTAGTAAACCACGGTCACATCACTGTTGATGGCAAGCGTGTTGACATTCCATCATACGAAGTCGCCGTTGGCCAAGTAATTGGTGTTCGTGAAAAGTCCAAGGATTTAGACATCATCAAGAACGCTGTAGATGCAGTTGTGGCTCGTCCTTCATACGTTGACTTTGATGCCGACAAACTTGAAGGTAAGTTGGTTCGTCTTCCAGCACGTGAAGATATGAACGCTGACATCGACGAATCACTTGTCGTCGAATTCTACCACACCCTGTAATATCAAATATATTACATCCAAAGATCGGGATCCTTTCCCGATCTTTTTTGTTACAATTGTTCTAGTACTTCAAAGGAGGTCGGCTTGTATGGCAGATAATAAATCAAATATTGACCAAAGAATTCAAAATAGTGTTTATGGGACACCCAAAATCAAACCTGATGAACAGCGGCGCTATATGGGAACTTTCCGTGAACGAGTTTGGCTGACCATCACGGTCGCCGAAGCAAAACAACGTGACTGGTCCAACGAATTGCAAACAGAACTAACGGCTCATCCTGATAGTTTAGTAATTATTAACGGCAATATTAGTGATCAATTTACTCGGCCATACTTAATGGTGGCAAACACCACTAGCACCCAGTTTACAATCAAAACCGGTGCTGAAACTAAAACGGCTGATGACAACTTCGCGGTTGTGGTGACTGACCATAAGGCCGTCTACCAATCACCAGTTGATGTCGCCAAAAAATACGGCCACTCCCAACCAGCTTCTGACGAAACCAGCACCCCGACCCAACCATCATTTTTCAAACGACTTTTTCATTTAAAATAATAAGGAGGATTCACTTTGGAACCACTAGCGTACCGAATGCGGCCTCGAAATCTCGCAGAAGTTGTTGGTCAACAACACCTCGTTGGCGAGGGAAAAATCATTTGGCGAATGGTCAAGGCAAAAATGCTTTCATCAATGATTTTGTATGGGCCACCAGGAACTGGTAAAACTAGCATTGCGAGTGCCATCGCTGGCTCAACTAAGTATGCCTTTCGTAAATTAAACGCTGCCACTGATTCAAAGAATGATCTCCAGGTGGTTGCCGAAGAAGCAAAGATGAGTGGCACCGTGATCCTTTTATTAGACGAAATTCACCGCTTAGATAAGGCGAAGCAAGATTTCCTTTTACCCCATCTAGAAAGTGGCAAAATCGTGTTGATTGGTGCCACAACAGAAAATCCATATATTAATATTAACCCGGCGATTCGCAGCCGAACCCAGATCTTTGAGGTCCACCCTTTGTCGATTGACGATATGAAAATCGCTATCGACCGGGCAATTATTGATCCAGAGCGGGGGCTCGGCAATTTGCCGATTTCAATCGATGATGACGCAAAAACCCAACTGGTGACCGCTACTAATGGCGACCTCCGGAGCGCCTTAAACGGACTGGAATTAGCGGCTAAATCCACACCACAAAGCGCAGCGGGAAAAATTCACCTAACCCTCCCGATTATTGAGGAAAGCGTTCAAAAGCGCAACCTTGTCGCTGACAAAAATGGCGATGGCCATTATGATACCGTTTCTGCCTTTCAGAAATCAATTCGTGGCAGCGACGTCGATGCTGCCTTGCATTATCTCGCACGATTGATCGATGCTGGCGATCTGCCAAGCATCGCTAGGCGGCTCAGCGTTATTGCCTATGAAGATGTTGGTCTCGCAAATCCGCCGGCATGTGCTCGGACGATTTTGGCCATTCAAGCAGCCGAACGACTTGGCTTCCCGGAGGGGCGAATTCCCCTGGCAAATGCAGTAATTGAACTTTGTCTGTCGCCCAAGTCAAATTCTGCCATGTCAGCAATTGATGCCGCTCTGGATCGTCTCCATCAGGGCCATTATGGGAATATCCCCAACCACCTGAAGGATGCGCATTATAAGGGCGCTAGTCAATTGGGACATGGTAACAACTACCAGTACCCACACGACTTTCCTGAAGATTGGGTCCGCCAGCAATACCTTCCAGACCCAATCAAAAATGACCGCTACTACCAGCCAAAGGATAACGGTAAATTTGAGGCCGCTTATGGTCGGCAATACCGCGCTCTTTTGAAAGCACAACGTCACCCAAAGTGATTGCAGATTGGTGATCATTATGCTACGATTTACTTAGGGAAATTCTGTTGTGTACGCTTTGTCCATCTCGCAGGTTTGCCTTACAACCATTTGTATCGGGATCAATGTTAGTATTGTGGACAACATGCCTTTTCACTCGGTAGTTGAAAGTAATACGCTAGATCCCACCTGTCTTAACTACAGGTCAACACTGTCGGATAAATAACGGCATAAACGGAGTTTTCTTTTAATTGATTATTAATGGGATGTCAGTTGCTGGCATCCTTTTTTGTTTTACGGATGCTTCTAAAATGGTGTAGAATGATAGTATCAATGTACAGGAGGTTGTTATCATGGTTGTACAACAATACCGGCGGATCCTGGTTCCAGTTGATGGATCTGAAGAAGCCGAATTAGCTTTTAAAAAGTCTGTGGCGGTTGCCAAGCGAAATGGTTCAGAAACCGAATTACACCTACTCCACGTAATCGATACCCGGGCTTTCCAAAACATTTCTAGTTTTGACAGTTCAATGGTTGAACAAGTTACTAAAACTGCTAAGGAAACGTTAGATGAATACATCGACTACGCTAAGAAGCAAGGCGTTGACCACGTCAGCTACACGATCGAATATGGTGCCCCAAAGACCATCATTGCTCGTGATGTTCCGAAAAAATTAAACGCTGACCTAATTATGATCGGGGCCACTGGTTTAAATGCCGTTGAACGGATCTTAATTGGTTCTGTCACCGAATTTGTTACTCGGACTGCCGTTTGTGATGTCATGGTCATCCGGACGAATCTTGACAATCAACCAGTCCCAGTTTCCAAGAAAAAATAACTAAAACTGCAAACGCAAAAGAAGCGCAACTACTGGGGTTGCGCTTCTTTTGCGTTTTATGTTCAGTTAGTCTAACCAATTTTCTCTGTTAATTCACGATCATCCGCTGCAATGGCGACATCACGGGCAATTTGCAAGGATTCACTAGCTGCTTGACGTTGACCACCAACAATTTGGGCCTGGGAAATCAAGTAATAGTAGTTGTCTAATAAGAAGAAAGATTCGTTTTCACGGCAGATCTTAATCCCGCGCTTAGCCATTTCAATGGCATCTTTCCATTGCTTCAAATTGATATACAATTCAGCAATATTACGGTAAATCACTTGCCACTGCCGTTGGCCACCAGTCATTTGCTTCTCATCAATCAGATCCACAGCCCGTTGAACAAATTTCAGAGCTCGAGCCCGATTACGCAACTTTTCGTAAGCCATTGCCATGCCCACTGTCGTCAACGCCCAATAGATATTCGCACTCATGGTGGAGAACTGCGTTAAAATTAATTCAAAATTGAAAATTGCTTCATCAACCTGGTCGGTTTTAACTTGGTACATCCCTACTAAGTAGTAATAACGCTGCTTATCAAACTCGTTTTCAAGGTTTTTGACGCGAATTTTCGCGAGCATCTGTTTAGCCGTGTCAAACTCCTCATGAACAATTGCATTCTCAATTTGATCAAACGTATTCGTCATCGAATTGTCATCGTCTTCGACAATGTCACTAACGTTAATGTCCAACCGTGCACAAATGGCGGTCAAAATATTCATTTTAGGAATCCGATCCTGCTTTTCCATCAAACTAATCGTTGCTTGAGTACAAATACCTACAGATAAGGCAGTTTGCGATAAGCCACGTTTACGTCGAATATTACGTAGTTTTTCACCCTTTAGTTTCATAGTACCCTTCCTCACATTAAATTATCTTGCGATTACTTTTCAAGTAATCTGTAATCAGTAGATTTCATATAAATGCCATATTAGTCCCTGAAATAGTGAACCATTTAATTAACCATTTTTAATTTTATAACTTTACTTGCGATTTGTTAACCCTATTTTTGATATTTAATCTTTTAATATTAAAAAATCAAATGATAAGTGTTAGCGACCGACAATTATTAAAAATTAAGACTACGATTATATATAATGATAATCGTAGTCTTAATTTTTAATAATTTTAATCATCTGTTAATGATATTCTTTTTTCCCAACGTGTTCCTCACCTAACTCTTTAAATGAGTACTTAATCTTAGAACGCCGGTTAAACTCGTCAATCCCTAGTTGAATTAACTTGTCAATTAACTCGGAATATTGGATCCCAGAAACACTCCACATTTGTGGGTACAGACTAATGTTAGTAAATCCTGGCAACGTATTTGGTTCGCCCAGATATGGCACATCGTTTTCATCAACTAAGAAGTCAATCCGTGCTAAGCCTTTCATATCAAGTGCTTTATAAGCCTTCAGAGCCATGTTGGTGATTTCCTCAGTTAACTTCTCTGGCAAGATTACTGGTAAGTCAAACACCACTCCAGAGGCGTCAACAAACTTGTTTTCATAATCGTAAAAGGCGTCACCCTTTGGCACGCGGACCCCACCTAATTTGGAGGCAATTGGCTTTTCATTCCCCAAAATAGAAATCTCTACTTCCCGGGGGTTAACAATTGCTTGTTCAACCAAGACTTTATAATCGTAAACAAATGCATCCTTGAGCGCTGCGCGGTACTCTTCCTCATTCGTAACCTTATGAATTCCTACCGATGAACCTTGCTTAGCCGGTTTAACAAAGACAGTGGAGCCAAGTTCATTCACAATAGCGTCCCAAGTATACTGAGCTTGATTTTCAGGAGTTACCAAGACGTAAGGGGTGTTCCGAACCCCTGCTAAATCCAGAATCCGCTTAGTATAGTCCTTGTCAAATGAAAGTGCACTGGCCGTGATTCCAGAACCAACATACGGTTTTTTTAACAACCGGAATAGGCCTTGAACCGTGCCATCTTCACCCAAATTACCATGAATAACGGGGAAGAAAAAGTCAATTGGTCCAGCACTCTGCAACGCTGCTAATGGTGCTAACGGAGAATCTAAATCCATTTTGGCATAAGCTTCTTTGACCACTTGGTCTTCTGGCTCACCATCAAAAATGCGCTGAGAATCTTCATTGTTGAGCAAAATACCGTCTTTAGTGAACATAAAGACCTTAACATTGTATTTGTCTCTATTCATCCCATCATAAATATTGTGGGCGGAGCGCTTTGAAACATCATGCTCTGATGAATTGCCACCAAAGAGTAATGCCACGTTCAGCTTCTTTGCTGTCATAAAAAATACCACCTATTAATTTAATTAATTTCAACCGAGTACATTTCTGTACGTACACCGAAACATAAGTATAACATATTTCAATAAAACTTTGCTATGTCTTATGAAAGATTTAATGTAGTGTTACGGACTGACGGACCTTTTTGGGTAAATCACCATTTAAAAGCAAACTTTGTATTAAGTGGCGGTAATTAAAGAGCCCAAACCATTTTTCTTTAGCAAACAGATCAAAATCGTTAAATTGGTCCCGCCAATTGTTGATTTCTGCAATAAAGTAATTTTGATAAATCTCATGTTGGTTGAATAATTTCACCAAAAATTGGGCAATACTTTCATTTTCCCCCATTGCTAGTAAACCTTCTGATTGACGATAACTTTCCACGAGAGTCGTCATTAAGAAAATTTTATCACCCCGAACCAACTCTTCGTGTTCACATAGTTCAGAAAATAACCTTGCTAGGCGATCAAATAAATGGACCCAGCCAACCCCATTGACATAGGCACGCGTATCTTTTTCAAAAACCGCCATTAATGCCACAACATCAACCAATTGATTTAAGTCTTCGCGTGTCAGATAAAAATACCCAGAGCGATCTGCAACTAGGGTTAGAGTTAACAAAGCCAGGGCTTCTGAGCGACCAAACGCTGCTTGATTAGTTGGCTCATCAATATGGTCCAACAACACCTCGGGTTGACTAAAATAATGATAGAGTTGCTGTAATTGCTCATCGGAAATTAAATTGTTTTCGCAAGCAACTTGTAAACAGGAAGTTAACAGCTGCCGAAGCGTAAAATCATCTGAGGTATGTCCATCCATAATCATGTTTGCTAATTCATCCGTAAACGCCGGATGCTTTTGAGTATCCGCGCTGGTTACAAAATCGAAAATTTGGGCCCCTTGACGATTATCTAAATTATTAATGGTAACGGGAGTCGCCTTCTGACGATCATACTCCGGAAATGGGATCAACTGGTGAACTTGTTGAAAGGCTTCTAAATAAATTTCCCCGCGGGTAAGCTGTTGATGAAGAGTTTGTAATTGGTGATAAACAGGTATAAAATCTTGATTCACGATTTCCTCCCCTTTCCAAACTAAAGGCTCCAAAACAATGAAAATGGCCTCAAGCGATCGAATTAGACGAATGCTTGGGACCATTTTTATCTTGTTAGCCCGTTACTCTATTAACGAAATTAATGTGTTACTAATTCCAAAATCCAATCCTGGGATGTCAGATCCTGGCTATTCAAACCCGCTACTGCTTGATTAACCGCAATCACCTGACCGTCCACTGGTGCCTTGCTGGTACCAATCCACTTGGCGGCCTCGATACTAATACACGGCATTCCCGCCTGTAGCTGTGCGCCAACATCTGGAAGATCTAAAAAGTAAATTGGTCCTAACTTGTCTAATTCCTCTTGTGGTAATTTTAACATGATCTTCTGACCACTTTTAACTACTTTCCAGGGATTTTCAAATTGCACCATTGATTAATCCTCTAGTGAAACTCTTGGTTACTGCTGAACATATATGAATGATGGTGGTAGCGCATTGACATAATCATCCCGATCCCGATCAAGTTTCCGATCAAAGAAGATCCCCCGGAAGAGATAAACGGTAACGGAATCCCAGTCAACGGTAACAAACCAATATTCATCCCGATATTTTCAAAAACGTGGAACAGGATCATCATAATAACCCCCGTTGACACATAGGCATAAAATTCATTTTTAGTATCAAAAGTTACCCTGATCATCAGGTAAATGAGCAACAGGTAAATTAAAATTAATAAAATACTACCTAAGAACCCAAAGTTTTCACCAATTACCGAGAAAATCATATCTGATTCACGAACTGGGACATAAACGTGGGAATTGTTAAAACCAGTTCCCGTAATGCCCCCTGAACCGACGGCCTTAATACTTTGCCATAATTGATAACCCTGATTAGTAGTATCCTTGGAAGGATTTAACCAGGTATCAACCCGTTCAAATTGGTAAGCTTGGAAACCAATTTGCTCTAAAATATGACGACCGACAGTACTTGTCACCATCGCTAATGCACCACCACCAACAACTGCACCACCAATCGCAACAGGAGCAAGAATTCGCCAAGTAACCCCTGAAACCAGTAACATCCCAGCGAAAATGGCGACGAAGACCAACGAGGTCCCGAAGTCATTTTGGAATTTTAAGGAAACCAGAATCGGTAACAACCACAGTATCATAGTGCCGATCAAATTCCAGTCATTACGAACTGAATGGACACTATACTCACTATTGTGAGTAGTAATCACCCTTCCCATCATCAAAATGTAGGCTGGCTTCATAATTTCAGAAGGCTGAAAAGTAAAGGGACCAATTGCAAACCAACTTTTGGCACCCGTGCTGGCATAATACGAACGACTGTAGAAAATTAGGATGGCGTACATTAAGAAGATCCCAATCCAATAAATAATTGGTGCAATTTTCCATAGTTGTTCTGAATCAAATTGCATAATCACGATCACCAAAATCGTCCCAATCACGTACCACGCCAATTGAGTCACCACTTGGCGAACTACACTAACCTGTTGGGTATCATGCGTCCCGGCAACATAGATTGAAGCCAGACCGATTAACGCTAACAAGAGGACACAAAAAACAATGCCCCAGTCGATCCGTGACTCAACGTCTTCGCTTTGCGAACGCTGCATAAAGCGACAACTTCCTTTCTATCTGAATCACCAACTAATGTTGGTGCAAATGATATTGTTGAAGAATGATCTCCAGTCCTTCTTCTTGAGATTGAGCGTTAAACCGCTGGTTGCCATCGAACAGGGTTGCCTGAAAACGACTGTCAACTGCGATCACTTCGCCAATGAGACGTTTACCAATAAAAATTTGTTGGAGTGGTTGATTGTTTCTTTCGAGATCTTTGACATTAACCTCAATATTTTTTTCTTTCTTTGACACTTTTTCACCTTTACCTATTCAGATAACTTTTAAAAGTAAAGTGAAGAGGAACTGGGTCGAAGCCGCCCTTTGCAAACGGATGGCAGCGTAGTATTCTCGCAAACCCCAGTAAGGCCCCCTTCATTCCAAACCGTTGCAATGCTTGAACCATGTATTCCGAACATGTCGGTTCATACCGACACACCTTGAATGGTCGGCGAATTGATATATTGTGTT
This sequence comes from Limosilactobacillus caecicola, assembly GCF_943192935.1. Lineage (GTDB taxonomy): Bacteria > Bacillota > Bacilli > Lactobacillales > Lactobacillaceae > Limosilactobacillus > Limosilactobacillus caecicola. The sequence goes on from NZ_CALPCI010000003.1 coordinate 73,424, forward strand.
GATAACAACGAATCAGTTGAATTAATGTATCAACCATTATTTTCGCCGAGAAAACCAGCTGGTTTTCGCACCCTTTTCACTGGCATTCTTCTGCATTCTTTCAAGCATTTCTCCGGCACCTTTCGCAACGTTATCCAGTGGATCTTGAGAAACCACGACCGGAACCCTTAAGTTTTCGCTAAACAATTGGTCAATGCCATTCAATAATGAAGTACCACCAGTCAGTATAATTCCGCGATCGATAATATCGCTTGCTAGTTCAGGTGGGACAGTTTCCAAAACAGAAATTGCCGCTTTCACAATTTGTTGTAAAGTATCGTGAAGGGCCTCTTCAATTTCGTTTTCATCCGTTTCAATTTGACGTGGCATCCCGCTCGTAACATCGCGGCCACGAACATCCAGTTTCTTTGGATCGTCAACGGGTAAAGCAGTTCCTAACTTAATTTTGATTTGTTCAGCTGTATGTTCACCAATCACTAAACCATGCTTATCTTTAATGTAATTGGCAATATCAGCATTGAGCTTATCACCGGCCATTCGGATTGATTGACTGGTAACAATGTCTCCCAACGAAAGGACGGCGATGTCACAAGTTCCACCACCCATATCGATTACCATGTTACCGCTGGGTTTAAAAATATCTAAACCTGCCCCAATGGCCGCCACTTTGGGTTCGTATTCTAAGTAAACCTTGGCACCACCAGATTGTTCAGCCGCCTGAATAATCGCCTTGCGTTCGATTTCGGTAATATTAGTTGGTGCGCAAATCATGATATTAGGCTTTGACATGACCCCTTTTACACTCAGTTTACCAATGAAGTATGAAAGCATTTCTTGGGTAACGTCAAAATCTGAAATGACACCATTTTTCAGTGGGCGAATGGCGCGAATGTTACTTGGGGTTCGGCCAACCATCCGGTAAGCCTCAGAACCTACTGCTAACACCTTGTTGGTATTAGTATCAATCGCAACAACAGATGGTTCATTTAAGACAATCCCCTTGCCCTGAACATAAATGAGGACATTCGCTGTTCCAAGATCAATTCCGATATCTTTTGCCATAATTTTCTCCTTCGTCTTGAATAAATCGTTTGATATTATACCACAACCAGTTTACCAGTGCGTGACGATCTCTACCGTGCACAACACTCAGTCAAAACTCAATTGCATTTTTGCTCCTAATTCAATTAACCGATCAATCAAATGCATAAAACTCCCTCCAGCAACTTCAGCGGGATTAATGGTCGTCACCTGTTGGGCGACCAATGCATTCATCAATGCAAGTAAACCCATAACTGATGAGTTGGTGTTAATTTCCCGAGGAAAGTCCGTGACCGGTCCATCAATTGTTAATCGATCATCACCATAATTCAATTGTTGATGATGATCAGCGAAGACACAGCCCACCATGTTGAGTTGATTGGCCGTAAAACCATGAATGGTCGTTTGGCCTTGCGCGCTCATTTGTAGAGCAATAAGCCCCATCTTCACGTAATCATCAACTTGACTATAGAAATCTGTGGCAATGTCAATTGGTAACAATAGTTTGGTACCGATTACCCGGATTCCGTTATGCTGAACCACGACTGTGTTACCCATGGCCTCAAGGTGATGAATTAACGCTATCTGGTGTTCCTGACGAGCACCGCGAACCAAGATGTCACCAGCAGTCAATGCTGCCGAAATCATGTATATTCCTGCTTCTTCTTGATCATCTAAAGCATAATAATCTGTTGAGTGCAAAAAGGTAACGCCTTGAACCCGAATTGTGGAGGTTCCGGCGCCATGAACCCGTGCACCCATTTTATTAAGTACTTTGGCGAGCTCAACTACGGCCGGATCATGGGACGGATTTTGCAATACAGAAATTCCTTGTGCCATCGTTGTGGCCATCATCAATGCTAATGTGATGATCAAATCGGAGCCAGCTAAGTCCACTTGGGTGCCAGTTAATCTTTCAGCATTAATTTGGGCTCCCTCATTATCCAACTCAACAGTTGCACCGAATTGCTTAAAAAGCGTACAAAGTTGATTAATTTGCGTTTCGTATTCAGGATTAACGCCGTTATCAACCAACTGAACCCGATGGCATCGCGCCAAAATGGCTCCTGCGGCCAATAACAATTGACCACTAATTTTAGTTGTCTCAATCGTCGGCGTGGCATCCATTTTCAGAACCCGCATATGACGATCATAATTAATGACAACATTTAATGATTGTAAGAGCTGGTTCATCGCAATTACATTGGTAGTTGCGGGTACATTATCGATAATTACAGTTCCCTGAGTCGACAAGAGACTAGCAGCTTGAATTGCCATGATTGTCTGCTGATCACCGCTGAGCTCAACGTCACCAGTTAACGATTGATGCCCCTTCACTACTAACTTAGTCATACTATCCTCCTTAATCTAGCGAACCATGTTCATCATTCCACGTAACACCACAAAAAATTCTGCAAAAAACGTTCCACAAGCCCATCCAATGGCAATCGATAATAGAACGATCATCACCGGTAAACCACGCGGTGGGTGACGGAAAAAAGTATCAATGTGAAAAGATTGCAGTGCACGAAATGTAATAAAAATAAACATTAATTGGCAGATTAAGACGAATACTGATTGAGTTCCGTTGTATTGCATTTGTGCGCCTCCTAAACCGTTTCATCATAACATATGATTAACCTTCAATCTTGAATCTGCATCTAAGTTTAAGATTAAATTAAAGGTAAAAAAAGAAGCTGAGAAATAATTCTCAGCTTCTGTTGTTTAACGTTCATTGGAAACACGCAACCGATTAACCGCCCGTGCAAGGTGAACCTGCGCCCGAGATAATTCATCGGGGTCATTCACTTCCCGTGCATGCTTAATCGATTGTTCAGCACGTTCCTTAGCATTCTGTGCCCGTTGAACATCAATATTTGCTTGCAATTCAGCACTATCGGCAATTATTTCGGCATCCTTGCCGTTAAATTTTACATAACCACCATTAACGGCGACAAACGTATCATGGTCACCCGTATCAGCATGTAAAACTTTTAATTCACCGATCTTTAACGCAGCAATCAATGGAAGGTGATCAGCCATTAATCCTAATTCACCAGTTTGCGTGGTAACGATTAACATCGTACTCTCCGCATCATAAACGGTGCCATCAGGAGTGATAATGCTAACGTGGAAAGTTGCATCAGCCATGAGCATCCCTCCTAATCCTTAACTGCTGAGTCTTCTTGCATCTTCTTGGCCTTTGCCTTAACGTCGTCAATATTACCAACCAAACGGAAGGCTTCTTCAGGAAGGTCATCATACTTTCCTTCAAGAATTTCTTTAAAGTCCTTCACGGTTTCCTTCAAAGGAACATAAGCTCCTGGAGTCCCCGTAAATTGTTCAGCAACACTAAAGCTTTGTGATAAGAAGTTTTGAATCCGTCGTGCACGAGCAACAATTGTCTTTTCTTCGTCGGACAATTCATCCATCCCTAAGATTGAGATGATGTCTTGGAGTTCCCGATAACGTTGTAAGACGTGTTGAACTTGCGTGGCAACTTCGTAGTGTTCCTTACCAACAATTTCTGGAGTTAAAGCAGTTGAAGTTGAAGCCAATGGGTCAACCGCCGGGTAAATCCCAATTTGGGTCAACCGCCGTTCCAGGTTAGTCGTGGCATCCAAGTGAGCAAAAGTGGTTGCAGGAGCAGGGTCGGTGTAGTCATCGGCCGGAACATAAACCGCTTGAATTGAGGTAATGGACCCCTTCTTGGTTGATGTAATCCGTTCCTGCAACTGACCCATTTCAGTAGCCAACGTTGGTTGATAACCAACGGCTGATGGAATCCGCCCTAACAGGGCAGAAACTTCGGAACCAGCTTGGGTAAACCGGAAAATGTTGTCGATAAATAGCAACACATCTTGGCCCTTAACATCACGGAAGTATTCCGCAATTGTCAACCCAGTCAAGGCCACCCGCATCCGGGCACCAGGTGGTTCGTTCATTTGACCATAGACCATGGCCGTCTTATCAAGAACACCGGAACCCTTCATTTCGTAGTACATGTCGTTCCCTTCACGACTACGTTCACCAACACCGGTGAAAACGGAAATCCCATTGTGTCCTTGGGCAATATTATGAATTAATTCTTGAATTAAAACGGTTTTCCCAACTCCGGCACCACCAAACAGACCAATCTTACCCCCACGAACGTAAGGAGCTAACAAGTCAATAACCTTAATCCCAGTTTCAAGGATTTCGGTTTCATTGTTTAAATCATCATATTTTGGTGCATCCCTGTGAATTGGCATTCGTTGTGCATCAGGTCCAAATTCAGGACCTCCATCGATTGGTTCACCTAAGACGTTAAACACCCGTCCGAGAGTATCGTCACCCACTGGTACACTAATTGACGCACCTGTGTTTTCGACATCCATACCACGTGTCAGACCATCAGTACCGTCCATGGCAATTGTTCTAACAACTCCATCACCCAATTCCAGGGCAACTTCGACTGTTAAAGTTTTGTCATCAGCTTCCTGAATCTTCAAAGCAGTATTGATCTCTGGGAGTTTTTCGTCTGCGGGAAATTCAACATCGACAACTGGTCCAATTACTTGGACAACTTTACCAGTAGTACTCATGTATTTCCTCCCCATTTACGAATTATTCTTGTGCTGTCATCCCACCAGTGATTTCAGTGATTTCGGTGGTAATGGCAGCTTGACGTGCTCGATTATATTGCAACTGCAAAGTTGAAATAATATCATCAGCATTATCAGAAGCGGACTTCATGGCGTTAGCACTCGAAGCGTGTTCAGACGTTTTAGCATCTAAGATTGCTCCATAGACTAAGCTATTAGCATATTGGGGAACCAATGAGCTAATCATGTCAATCAATCCTGGCTCGAGTTCGTATTCAGACTCAATATCATTGGTAACTGCTTTCTTAACTCGCGCATCTTCATGTTCTTCTAATGATTTAACGGAAATTGGTAAGAATAACTCCGTTCGGTCATGCGAAACCATTCGATTAACAAAATGGCTGTATGAGATATAGAGTTGATCATAAACATGGTCTTCAAACATTTGAACGGCCTTCTTAACAATCCCCTCAACTTCACGATATGTGGGCACGTCACTCACACCCGTGTCTTCAAAGACAACGTTCATGCCTTGCTTTTTGAAAAATTCTGTACCAGTTTTCCCAATCGTCAAGAACACTGTGTTGTCTTTGTTGAGGCCATTCTTTTTCATCATATCCAACGTAGATTTAATGACATTACTATTGTAACTGCCAACTAAACCACGATCTGATGTCATTACTAAAATACCGACCTTTTTTACCGGGCGTTCATCAAATAGCGAGCCAATATCCGCCGCTATTTTTTCTGTACTTTCCTTGTTTTTGAGAGTGGCAATATGAGATTTGACCAGGCTTGCCAAAATTGCCTTAACCTCATCCGCATAAACTTGATAGGTCTTGGTATGGTTTTGAACTTGGTTCAACTTTGCCGTAGAAACCATCTGCATCGCCGTTGTAATCTGCCGCGTGCTCCGCGTTGATTCCAACCGCCGTTTAACTGCAGCTAATGATGCTGGCACTAAATCTCACCATCCTTTCTTCAAACGTCAGTATTTAGTTTTCAGCCTCTTCTGTTGCATCTGCTTCATCATCTGCTGATGCTTGCTTCTTTTGGTCACTTGTTTCAAAAGTATCTTTGAAAGTACTAATTGCTTTGTCTAAATCGTCACCTTCTGGTAACTTCCCAGTAGACTTAATTTGATCATACAAATCTTGGTGGTTAGCACGCATGTAAGCCGCTAATTCACTTTCGAAACGTAAAATATCGTCAACAGGAAGGCTATCTAAGTAACCGTGTCCTAAAGCATACAAAGTAACCACTTGTTGTTCTACCGGTTGTGGTTGGTGTAAGCCTTGCTTTAACACTTCAACCGTCCGTTCACCACGAGCTAACTTGGCTTGGGTAGCGGCATCCAGGTCAGAACCGAATTGAGCAAACGAAGCCAATTCATTGTAAGAAGCAATATCCAAACGAAGTGTCCCAGAAACCTTCTTCATGGCCTTTACCTGAGCGTCACCACCAACCCGGGAAACGGAAGTCCCGGCATCAATGGCTGGCCGTTGACCAGCATAGAATGAGTCAGAATCCAAGAAAATTTGTCCATCAGTAATGGAAATAACGTTCGTTGGAATATAAGCAGAAACGTCACCCGCTTGGGTCTGAATGATTGGTAAGGCAGTCATGGAACCGCCACCCAAGTCATCAGACAGCCGTGCAGCACGTTCAAGCAACCGTGAGTGAGTATAGAAAATATCACCAGGGTAGGCTTCACGGCCAGGCGGCCGCCGCAAAATCAAGGACAATTCACGGTAAGCATCCGCTTGCTTGGAAAGATCATCATAAATGATCAAGACATCCTTGCCATTGTACATAAACTCTTCACCCATTGCGGCACCAGCATATGGTGCAATGTAAAGCAATGGAGCAGGGTTCGATGCGGAAGCAGACACAACAATTGTGTAATCTAGCGCACCATAACGACGAAGGGTTTCAACAGCAGAACGAACCGTTGATTCCTTTTGACCAATTGCGACATAAATACAAATCATGTCTTGGTCTTTTTGGTTAATAATTGTGTCAATCGCAATTGATGTCTTACCAGTTTTCCGGTCACCAATGATCAATTCACGTTGGCCCCGACCAATTGGTACCAAGGCATCAATAACTTTAATCCCGGTTTGGAGCGGTTCAGAAACACTCTTCCGTTCCATAACGTCCGGCGCTTTTCTTTCAATTGGACGTGACTTGTCAGTTTTAATATCACCAAGCCCGTCAATTGGGCGACCTAAGGGATCTACAACCCGGCCAAGCAAGGCATCACCAACAGGAACTTCCATGATTCGACCAGTTCGCTTCACTGTATCTCCTTCACGAATTCCTGTGTAATCACCTAAAACAACGATACCAACGTTGTTTGCTTCGAGGTTTTGGGCCATCCCATAGACGCCATTATCAAATTCGAGCAACTCACCAGCCATGGCATTTTCCAAGCCATCAGCCCGAGCAACACCATCACCTACGTAGGTTACAGTTCCAGTTTCTTCAACAGAAATCGAATCTTGGTAGTTGGCAAGTTGCTTTTTGATGAGTGAACTGATTTCCTCAGTTTTAATGCTCATACAAATCTCACCTCTTCAAGTACAAAACAACCTAATTCATCAGTAAACGACGCATTTGATCTAATTTGGTCTTTAAACTGCCATCTAATGTTTGACTGCCGACCTTCACAATCAATCCACCAATAATTTCAGGATCCACCGTCAAGTTCAAGTCAACATCATTGGCCCCCAAACGTTGGGCCAAGGCATTTGACAATTTAGTACGCCTATTTTCATCCAGTTGCACGGCAGAGACGACATCAGCATGAACCCGTTTGTGTGCTTGGTCATACTGTGTTTCAAACTCATCAATGATTGCAACCATTTCGTCCATCCGGCCATAGTCAAAGACCATCTGGATCAAATTGGAGACTAGCTGAGAGCTATCCTTTTTCAATTCGTTCACCAGGTCTTCTTTTTGGCTTTGACTTAAATTGGTTCCACTGAGGGCACGTTGTAACCCCGCGTTCTGTTTAAAAACAGTCCGCAGTGCAACGAGTTCTTGGTAAGTTTGTTCTAGTTGGTCGTCAGTATTTGCGAGGGCAAATAAGGCCTTCGCATACCGTTTGGCAACCGTCTTCTTATCAAGACTCATTTTTTACTCAACCCTTCAATATATGAATCAATTAACTCTTGTTGATCGTCAGCATTTAACTGCTTATGGATCAACTTAGCAGCAATCTCAAGAGATAGGTTTGCAACGTCATCTTTTGCGCCTTTCAGTGCCTCTTGACGTGCTTGTTCAGCGTCACGTTGTGCTTGTTCTTGAATTGACTGAGCGTTTTGGTGAGCTTCATCAACAATTTGGTCTCGTAAATGTTCACCATTCTTGCGCGCATCATCAACAATTTGGGTGGCTTCTTGCTTGGAACCATTTAATTCGGCTTGACGCTGTGCAGCGAGTTTAGCGGCCTCCTTACGATCCTTTGAAGCACTATCAATGTCATCTGCAATTTTGTTAGCACGCTTTTCCATCATTTGAGTAACTGGTTTCCAAGCAAAGTGCCATACCAAAAGTGCCAAAATAATAAATGAAATTAGGTAGAATAGCATATCACCCATGTACAAACTATTTGATTCAGCAAGAACTAGCATTCATGACACCTCCTTTCCTATTCTTTAAATCATTTTGAATGGTTACTACTTGTTCATCACCAAGAAAGCAACAACGATCGCCAGAATTGGAACCCCTTCGATCAAACCAACACCAATGAACATCGTCGTCCGTAATTGACTAGCGATTTGTGGTTGGCGAGCCATTGAATCAATAGTGTGAGAAATAACTAAACCATTTCCGTAACCAGTAGCGAGCGCTGCACAAGCGGCAGCGATACCAGCAGCAATTGCACCCATTTTGGAGTACCTCCTTATAATCCTATATATCTAATCCCCAGAAACCTTCCGAGAAATATAAACCGTAGTTAATGTTACAAAGACATAAGCTTGGATTGAACCAATAAACACTGAGAATCCTTGCCAAATCATTTCAACTGGCAGACTAGCAATGATTGTTGGCCATCCGTGCGAGAAAGCCATTTGACCGAGCAGTCCAAGCAGCAGTTCACCCGCATAAATGTTCCCGAAAATCCGCAAACCAAGAGTTAAGAAATTACTTACTTCTTCAATTAGATTAATTGGCAACATAATTGCACTTGGTGAAACAAAGCCTGCAAAATATCCTTTAACTCCCTTATTAATTAAACCTGCAAAATGAGATAGCACAATGACCATCAGTGAGAAGGTTAAGGTAATTACCGGATCGGCTGTCGGACTTTTAACCAGTTCGTGGCCGTTCCAACCAACTTGCAGGATCAACCCCAATTGGTTGGCAACAAAAATGAAAATAAACAAAATGAAAATAAAGTAGCTATACATGCCACCAATGTCGCGGTCCATTTGGCCACGGACGATTCCATTTGTAAATTCAATTAACCACTCTAAGACGTTTTGCCCACCTTTTGGTTTCATTTGAATATGTCGAGACAATCCAAATAAAAGAAAGAACACAATTGCACAAACTACTAGGCCTGAGATCATGTTAGTGATATTAAACGTCAAACCAAACAGGTTAAAAGTATAAGCATCACCGCCCATTTATATTCCACCTCTTTTCCTCATAACATAAAAATAAGGTCTGTAAGCTGGGCAACCCATGATGATCACTCAAATTACAGGCATTAATATAGCATCTTTTTTTGGAAATTTCAACGGCCTTTAAAGCGGTTTCGGCGTTGTTATATCAAGAAAAACGCACTTTTTAAACGTTTATAATCTAATTTTCATTTTGCCGTTCGCTCGCCGCCTCTTGGGGCAGGATTAAATTCAAAGCAATGCCCAAGACTGCGGCTACCGCTAAGCCTGAGAACTGGTATTGGCCAAGCTTTAAGTAGGCATTCCCGATTCCGATTACCAAGATTGCTGAGGCAATCATCAAGTTTCGTTTCTTATTGAAATCAATCTGGTCATCAATCATCACTCGCAGACCACTAGAAGCAATTGTTCCAAATAATAGGAATGAAATTCCCCCAATCACTGGCGAAGGAATCGTCTCAATCAACGCGCTTAATTTACCAACAAAACTAAAGAAAACAGCGAATAACGCAGCACCAGTGATCACATAAACACTATGGACTTTAGTGATTGCTAAGACACCAATATTTTCACCATAACTGGTTACTGGCGGGCCACCAACGAATCCGGCAATAATGGAAGCTGTCCCATCCCCCGCAAGCGTATGATTGAGGCCCGGATTCTTGAAGTAGTTGCGTTCAGTCAATTCATTCAGGACCATGATATGTCCCATATGTTCAGTCATTGTCACAAAGGCAATTGGTGCCATGCTTAGAATTGCTCCCCAATAGAATTGGGGGCTGTAGTTCAAAAATGGAATCTGAAATTGGGGTAAGCTAAACCAATGGGCACTCATAACCGGCCTAAAGTCTACAATGCCAAACAAAACGGCAACTCCATAGCCAAAGACAATTCCCATTAGGATTGGGATCAGTCCTAAAAAGCCTTTGAAGTACATATTAAAGGCAACAGTCAGCAACATTGTAATCATCGCCACCGCAAAAAATCTTAAATCATAATGGCCATTGTTGATTGTTGCATCCTTGGCAGCTGTACCAGCTAAAGAAAGACCAATCACCACAATTACCGGCCCAACAACAATTGGTGGTAGAATCCGATCAATCCATGCAGAACCAAAGAAGCTTACGATTAACGAAACAATTAAATAAACACACCCGACGGCAATCGTGCCTTGGGCAATTCCAGGATAACCAGTGGTTTTCATTAATGCCATCATCGGCACAACAAATGAAAAACTTGACCCCATGTATGCCGGAATTTTATGCTTGGTAATCAAAAGATAGATTAGCGTTCCAACCCCTGAACTAAATAACGCAATTCCTGGGTTCAGTCCCACTAAAATCGGCACCAACACGGTTGAGCCAAACATTGAAAACATGTGTTGTAATGATAAGCCAACCCATTGTGCTGGTTTTGGACGCTCATCGACATCGAGCACTACATCACGTCTTTTTGCCATTATGCTAGTCTCCCTTCAAAAAAATCCCTGGAACCACAAAGGTCCCAGGGATTACGCAAAATTTGCCTAGCATCGGCTAGCAATGATATTTTAACGCACCTTTGGGGCCTCTCTGGACCCAATTAAAGGTTTCTTTCAATTGCTTGTATCATACTGACTTTATCAGCGGTTGTCAACACCATTTTGATAATTCCAAATTACAAATTCAGTGGTCAAAGGCACAGTCACAATCACGCCAATAAAGGAGATTAACACGGTCACTACTTCCGCAACCAAAATTTTGTTATTAATAATAGTTGCCAAGGAGTAGTTAAGTCCGACAAACCAAATAAGCAGTGCCATCAAGTTACCTAAAAACCCCATCAATAGCGTATTGAGGGTTGTACTAATAATCTGTTGACCAATTTCACGACCGCTTTGCCGAAGCTCTGCTGAAGCAATTATGGAATCACTTTGGTGAGTAATTTCACTGACCCCACTAGCGATGGCAATTGCCGCTTCCGCTACTGCCCCAAGACAACTTAGAATGGTGGTCATGACCCCTAATTTAACATAATTAATTCCAATTAAAATCGACATTCCTTCCAGCTCACTACTATTTTCGGTACTAAAGCCGGTCGCTTGAACGAAATGTTCCATCACCTGAGTGACTACAATGATCAGCACCATTACAACTACCGCTGCCTCAAACGCACTCAGACTAATTTGTAAATCTTCAGTTCCTATAAAGATCGTTGTTGCTAAAATTAATAATCCCATAATCACCGTCACAATTAGTGGTTCAGCATGGAGAGCAACGAGGACCAAACTAATATAAAAATAAATAAAATTCAGGAGAAGACCCAAAAAGGATAGCCACCCCTGCTTACCACCAATGATGATCATGAGCACCAGCAAGACTAGCCCTAATCCGGTAATTGTTCCCACTTTGATCACTTCCTCGCTAGATAATACCCTGCAATCGCACTAATAATTGGCACAGTCATGACAATACCAATCCCGGACACCAGGCTCTGGGCAACTCCTAAGCTCATCGCCATCCGAAATATGTATCCCCACGAATTACCATTCCGCAACATCAAAACTGCGTTAGTAAGGGTTGAAAAAAGAAAAATCATTAGTAGAACATTTGCCAGGGGCCCCATCACCGTTTTGCCAACGTCGCGACCTGCCAAGAAAAGTGTGTGCCATTTGACATGCGGACGCAGATCTTTGATAGCAAATTGCGTTGCCAGGATATCACTAGCTTCGTCCATCACGGCTCCTAAACAACCAATGATGACTTCGCAGATGTAAAGGAGCCGATAATTTTGGGTCACGTATTGCATAGCTTCGTAATAGAGTCCCTTCTCCCCCGTAAGAGTGCTGACTAACAGAAAAATGAATACCGCAATGCCAACCCCAACAGTCGTCGCCAAAAGTGAAGCCCAGGTTTGGCGTCCCCACCCGAACGTTATTAACAACGTCATCAAGGCCATTAAAAAGGCGACGCTTGCAAAGATAACCACCATTTCCTGAGCTTGAGTCTGTAAATCAACCTTAATGGCGACGAAGAATAATCCAATATTAAGGATTGCGGTAAAAAACGCATTTAAACCTTTCCTGCCCAGCAAGCCGATCAATAATAGCAACACGACCAGGCAAAGGGCGACTACCGCAGAATCACGTTTTAATCCAGTAACGTTCCCTGTCAGACGTTGGCTTTTACCAGTAATTTGTGACAATAAAACGTGTTGACCAACACGGTAGCGTTGATCCATCCCGCCTGACTTCGTATAGGTATTGACCGCCGCAATTGTTTTACCACGGTAACGGCCATTCAACACCTTGATCCGGAGGCGCTGTTTAAATTGATAATCAACATTATTAAACTGATCCGTTGCTTTTTCACGGTTCACAACGGCCGCATGTTCAATCCGGCCAACCGGTTGTTGGTATAACTGCTGATTATTAAAAATAAGGGCAACGAGGCTGACGCCAATCATCAGTAACAACAGTGTCATCCGCTTAGACAGTTGCCACCAGTTTCTCAATTTCCACATTTTCAGATCTTCTTTCGCTTAATCATCACCATTGTACCCGATTTTTCAAAAGGCATTCTCATTTCAAAAGATCTTTACACAATCACAACCATTCGTGTTTTGCACTGAAATGTTTTAAAATAGCTTGTAACAGAATCTTGAATGAAGGAATGAAATGAATGGAAAAGTACCATCTATACGTTGTTCGACACGGCCGAACCTTCTTAAACAATTTCCATCGCCTCCAAGGGTGGATCGACTCCGAATTAACTGAATTAGGCCAGCAGCAAGCAATTGCCACTGGCCAGGGTCTCCGTCAAATCCCGTTTAAACTAGTAGTTTCATCAGACCTCCACCGGGCTGTCGAAACTCGTGACCTGATTGTCCAACAGCTAAACCAACAGCCGGCCAAAATTAGTACAGATAAAGCGTTTCGCGAGGTCTTTTTTTCCTCCTTTGAGGGGCTACCCGCAGACGAGGTTTTTCAAAAAATTTGCCAGCGTTATGGTTTTACTAGCCAGGACGATATCATTGCAAAAAAAGGCTTTGCAGAAGTGCGCAGGATCATGCAAGACGAGGATTTAACCCACCAAGCAGAACTCTACCCCGAGATTATCAACCGGTTCCGAACTGGTCTTTACCATATTACCCAAGCTGTTCCGCAGGGTGGCAATGTGTTGATTATTTCCCATGGGGCCTTTATTCGAACCATTGCTGATTTTTTGGGGACCAATATCATTAACAACTTCCCTAGTAACGCCGGAGTGACAGAGCTGGCCATGACGGTCCCAGGTGATGTTCGAATGATTGAATATAACCGGCAATTTTAAATAAAAAAGATTCAAGTTTTTCAACTTGAATCTTTTTTATTACTTAGTACCAAACAGGCGGTCACCGGCATCACCCAAGCCTGGCACAATGTAACCATCTTCATTTAAGTGATCATCCAAACCACAAGTGTAAAGGTCAACATCTGGGAATTTCTCCCGAACAGCTTTAACCCCTTCTGGAGCAGCAACTAAACAAGCAAACTTAATGTTCTTTTCAGCACAACCACGTTTCTTGAGAGCTTCGATCGCCATGATCGCGGAACCACCAGTTGCCAACATCGGATCAACCACAAATAGTTGTCGCTCTGTAATATCATTTGGCAACTTAACGAAGTATTCATGAGGTTTCAAAGTTTCTTCATCACGGTACATCCCAATAAAGCCAATTTTAGCTGCGGGAATTAGCTCGGTCATTCCATCAACCATTCCTAGCCCCGCACGGAGAATTGGTACAATTGCGACTTTCTTCCCTGCCAGTTCCTTTTTCGTAGTCTTGGCAATTGGTGTTTCGATTTCGACATCCTTTAATGGCATCGAACGGGAAACTTCATATGCCATCAAAGTGGCTAATTCCTTAACGGTTTCCCGAAAGGCTTTGGTACCAACATTTTTGTCGCGGATCATTGTTAATTTATGTTGAATTAATGGATGGTCTAAAACTTCAAACTTTCCCATGGTTAATACACTCCTTTATGTTTCTCAACCATTGTACCAAAAACTAGACCATTTGTTAGACCTTCGGACCATTTTATCTTATTTTTCTCTGGAAAGCGCGTCGATAAAATGAGCCCCACCCGCCGATTTATTCAAACGATTCATGTAGGCTAAGCCAAGTCCACTGGTAGGAAAAGCTTGGGTTACGATCGCTTTCACATTCTGTTCGTCATCAAAATGGCGTAATCCATCAAAAAGCCGTGCACTGGCATCATTAATACCGTTACCAAGGGAGAATGGTTCGGCATTACTTGGTAATTGAAGCCCCGTTAAAATATTTTGCTCCGCCATTACCCCGACTGGAAAGGCCTGTTGCTGAAGCCATCGCATAACAGCGGACCAGTCATCATCAGGATCAACAATGTAGACCTGGGCATTTGGCGCATAGTGTTTGTACTTCATTCCTGGTGCCTTTGGAGTTTCGTTTTTGCCAACGTGATGATGATTCAAATCAATTGAGCCAACGACACTTTCAATGTCGGCTTTAGTAACTGCACCTGGCCGCAAAATCACTGGTTGATTAGTTGACATATCAAGAACCGTGGATTCAACACCCACTTGAGTCGGCCCATCATCCAAAATGCCAAAAATTTTTCCTTTTAAGTCGTGGTAAACATGTTGAGCGGTCGTCGGACTGGGCTTCCCAGAAGTATTTGCTGATGGTCCCACCATTGGCACCCCGGCTTCTTTAATCAGCTCCAAAGTTGGCACCGAATTGGGAAAACGAAACGCCACTGTTGAAAGCCCACCAGTCACGGTCTTAGAAAGGGCCCCGGGGTTAATTTTCAAAATAATCGTTAAAGATCCCGGCCAAAATTGTGCCATCAGTTGACGTGCTTTATCTGGAATTTCAGCCGCATACTGTTCAACCATTGCCACGGACGCAACGTGAACAATTAGAGGATTATCGCTTGGGCGTCCCTTAGCCTGATAAACCCTCTTAACCGCTGTTTCATTAGTTGCATCGGCTCCTAATCCATAAACCGTTTCTGTTGGAAACGCCACTAACTCTCCTGCTCTAAGGGCGGCAGCAGCCTCTTGAATTTGATCTTTTTGAAAAATTTTAGTTTCCATGCTCTTCACCTTGATTATTTATCAAAATTCCATGCTTTAATCATCCGCATCCGGTCAGCCAAATCATGTTTGGTTTGAATCGTTGCCGTTGGTTGCAATCGGTAAAATAGGCGTTGAATCGATTCTTCTTGATCATAGCCCGTCTCCCCAAATAATACACCATCAGGATTTAAATGCGCATCAATTTCGTGAAAAAGACGATGGTAAAATCCAAGCCCGTTTTCCGAAGCAAACAGCGCCAACGGTGGTTCGTACTTAACCACCGCCGGATCTATCACATCTAATGCATTTGGTGATACATAAGGTGGGTTGGTCACAATTAAATCAAACCGTTCACCCGTTAATTCAGCAAAAAGGTCACTTGTTACTTGCCGGAGGTTGGTTCCATGCAATCGTTGATTAGCAGTAGCCACACGCAAAGCACTTGCCGAAATGTCACTTAAAGTGACCTGCCAGCGAGGGCGTTCTAAAGCCAACGTAATCCCGATCACTCCACTACCGGTCCCCAAATCCAACACTTTTAGGGGCTTTTTCTCTGGCATCTCAGCCAACACCCACTCGATTAAATCCTCAGTCTCAACTTCTGGAATGAGCACGTCACTGTTTACAACAAAAGTTCGGCCAAAAAATGGGGCCTTTCCCACAACATACTGGGTGGGCTCATCTTTGGCAATCCGAAGAATCGCTGCTTGATAACGTTGTTTTTCGTCATCAGACATTATTTCCCGATTATGCATCAACAGGTCAGCATCACTCCACCCATGGATCATCATCAAAACAAAACGTGGCGCATTGGGATCCCGATTAAGCTTTTTTAAAAAAGAAGAAGCCCATCGCTGGGCTTGAAAGTATGTCCAATTACTCATTCCGTAATTGCTCCAATTTCTTAGTTTGGTCTGCGATAATTAAGGCTTCGATGATTTCATCCAAATCACCATCCATAATCTTATCAAGCTTATTCAAAGTCAAACCAATCCGGTGGTCAGTCACCCGGTTTTGGGGGTAGTTGTAGGTACGGATCCGTTCAGACCGATCACCCGTACCGATGGCATCTTTCCGCTTTTGGTCGTACGCACTCTGTTCTTTTTGTTGGTAGTAATCGTAGACCCGGGCCTTCAAAATCCGCATCGCCTTCGCACGGTTTTGCTGTTGTGAACGTTCATCTTGCATGGCCACAACAATTCCTGTTGGCAAGTGTGTCATTCGCACGGCAGAAGACGTCTTGTTGATGTGTTGTCCACCAGCACCAGATGAACGGTAAACGTCCACCCGAATGTCCTTAGGATCCAAATCAATTTCGACATCTTCAGCCTCAGGCATCACGCCAACGGTCGCCGTCGAGGTGTGGACCCGACCTGCCGATTCAGTGACTGGCACCCGTTGAACACGGTGCGCTCCATTTTCAAACTTTAATTTGGAGTACACCTTATCACCAGTAATCATGAGCACGATTTCTTTAAAACCACCAACCTCGGTTTCAGTTTTGTCAACCACTTCAACGTTCCAGCCTTGGTTTTCAGCATAGTGCAAATACATATTGTAGAGGTCACCAGCAAATAAGCTGGCTTCGTCACCACCAGCAGCCCCACGAATTTCCATGATAATGTTTTTATCATCATTAGGGTCTTTGGGAATCAAAAGGACCTCTAACTCTTGAGCCAGTTTCTCCTGTTCGTCCTTTGAAGAAGCTAGTTCTTCCTTGGTCATTTCGATGAGTTCATCATCCTTGGTATCCCGCAGAAGGTCCTCATCATCCTTGATGGTTTGGGTTACTTTTTGGTATTGGTGATACTTCTCGACGGTTTCACGGAGACTTCCTTCTTCTTTGGAAAGCTTCATGAACCTTTGACTGTCAGCAATGACTTCTGGATCACTGATCAATTCATTTAATTCATCATAGCGGTCAGCAACCGCTTGTAATTTATCAAAGATTTCTTCCATTTCCATTAGTCATTCTCCTGTTCGCGATTTAATTCGGGGTGAAAATAGTGTTTACGGCAAACTGGGTAGTATGATTCATTACCCCCTACCTGAATTTGGTCACCCTCATACACCGGCTGACCGTCATGAATCCGTAAGTTCATAATGGCTTTGCGTGGGCAGAACCAGCAGATTGTTTTCATTTCCTCAATTTTGTCTGCATAAAGTAGTAAATACTTTGAGCCTTCAAATAATTCGTTTTTAAAATCGTTTTTGAGTCCAAAGGTCATAACAGGAATATTGAGTTCATCAACAATCTTCGTCAATTGCATCACATGCTGCTTAGTCAGGAATTGGGCCTCATCTATCAACACACAGTAAATTCGGTGCTGAGTCAGTTTTTCCTGCACCAATTGATAGATATCTGTATCATTCATAATTGGCGTCACCCGCCGTTTGAGGCCGATGCGACTAGCAATAATGCCTCGACCTGACCGTGTATCAACCCCACTAGTGAGCAATTCGACAGGTTTATTTTGCTCTTCATAATTATGAGCCACTTTTAAAATATCAATTGATTTTCCGGAATTCATCGCGCCATATTTAAAAAATAACTGCGCCAATATTTTCACCTTTTTCTCATGAAATAGTACTGTTCAATTATAGCGGAAAAGACCAGCTTTTTGAATAGGTAATCTTGACAAAGCACTTTCGACTGGCACTTACATTTTCTTTAAGGGAAATCGGGACGCTTTCTTTTTATAACAAGAACGTTTAAAATGGTGACTTATAAAAGTATATTGTGGAAGGAAAAAATAACATGTCAATTCGAAGCTCATTTGCAGAATTTGCAGGACGATCCAGTTATTGGTTCTTACATAATGTTTTTCATGGGGGAAGTTCATTACCAGGAAAAATCACCCTCAAGCTGGATCCAAATATTCTGAGTGAATTTGCCAAAAAGTATGATTTGGTGATTATTACCGGTACCAATGGAAAAACTCTCACCACTGCGTTAAGTGTCCGGGTTGCCCGTGAAAAATACCAAGACGTTGTCACAAATCCTTCAGGATCCAACATGGAGCAAGGAATTGTCACTGCATTTATCACTGCCCCACGGGCTAAGCAAAAGGGGTTGGCAATCCTGGAAGTGGACGAAGCAAATGTCCGGATGGTCACCAAACACATCCGGCCGATTGCAATTGTCATGACGAACCTTTTCCGTGACCAAATGGATCGGTACGGTGAAATTTACACAACCTATGACAAAATTTTAGCAGGGGTGAAGCTTGCTCCACAGGCTACCATTATTGCTAACGGTGACGAACAAATCTTTAACACCAAGGATTTACCAAACCCCGTGATTTATTACGGTTTTGCCAATGACCATCAAGATGATTTGCGGGCACCAGCTAACACTGACGGCTTGCTATGTCCGAAGTGTCAACACATTCTTCATTTCCATAACCTCACTTATGCCAGTCTTGGTGAGTATTTCTGTCCTCATTGTGGTTTTCACCGTCCAGAATTAACGTACAAAGTCACAGCTTTAGGCAATATGACGCCAACCTCCTCTAAATTTGAGATCGATGGTCACCAGTTTGAAATTGGTGTTGGAGGGCTTTACAACATCTACAATGCTCTGGCAGCCTATTCGCTGGGCCGTTTCCTTGGCATTACCCCAGAACAAATTCAGCACGCTTTTGAAGCTGATGAACATGTTTTTGGGCGGCAGGAAATCATTGATGTCGATGGTAAAAGGGTCACCCTGGTTCTCGTTAAAAATCCAGTCGGCCTCAATCAAGTGATCGATATGGTGTTGACTGAGCCCCAACCATTTAGCTTCGGCTTTTTATTAAACGCTAACTATGCTGACGGAATTGACACCAGTTGGATTTGGGATGGGAACTTTGAAAAATTAAATGATTCACGAATTAAGGCCTTCTTTACCGGTGGTGAACGTTACAAAGATATTTCAACCCGTTTAAAGATGGCTGGCATTGACCAACTGCAAGAGGAACCAAACCTGACCAAAGTGATTGACCTGATCAAAGAATTACCAACGGACAACGTCTACCTGCTTTCAAGTTATACTGCAATGCTCCAACTTAGAAAAGAATTATCTGAACGCAAGTACATTCAAGGAGGCATGGATTAATGGCAAAATATCATTTACATGTTGCACATCTCTATGGTGACCTGATGAATACCTATGGTGATATCGGCAATATTATTGCTCTCAAATATTATGGTCGCCAGATGGATACCGAAATCACTGCCGAAGTCGTCAGCATTGATGACGATTTTGACCCGACCCGTTTTGACATTGCTGTATTTGGTGGTGGTCAAGATTTTGAACAATCGGTAATTTCCAAAGATATTCCCAAAAAACGGGCTGGAATGGAACAATTTATTAATGACGGAAAACCATTTCTTGCCATTTGTGGTGGCTTCCAACTTTTGGGTAAATACTATGTCGATGCCAACGGAGACAAAATCCCTGGCGCCGGCATCCTCAGTCACTACACCGTAACTCAAAGCAATCAGCGTTCCGCCATGCAAAACCAAACTCGCTTTATCGGGGACATTATGATCAAAAATGAAGAAACCGGTGACCTGTATCACGGTTTTGAAAATCACAATGGGCGCACTTTCTTAGGTGACGATGAAAAGCCTCTCGGCATTGTCCAACAAGGACATGGCAATAACGGTGAAGATCAAACAGAGGGAGCAATTTACAAGCATACTTATTGTTCCTACTTCCATGGTCCAATTTTAACCCGGAATGGCAAGCTTGCTAAACGAATGCTGCTAGAGGCATTACATAATAAATACCCAAATGCCGATCTTGCTCAGCAGAAATCCCTAGAAATCAAGCCAACTTTCTAGGAGGTCAACGCAATGTCATCGATTTTTGTGACCATTATTACCGTCATTTTTATTGCTGAATCTTTTTGGGAATTTCGCCTCTTCAGTTTTCTAACCAATCAGGCGACCAAAATTCAAAATACAAGTGAACGCGAAAAGTTAGCCCGGGCGCTAAAACTTGACCGGCGCTGGAACTGGGCATCCTGGATTTTGATTTTTATCATTTTCATTACCCCATCCGCCACTTACCTGCCACTAGTATCACTCCTCTGCTTACTAGAAACTCTGATGGTAATGCGTTTGGACCGTGTTAAACGGCGTTATTTCAATTAATTAAAGCAGTGGCCTGTGAGGGATAACCCTCACAGGCCACTGCTTTTTATTGATCTTTTTCCATTAAATAATTAGCCATAATTCGTCCCCGGTAATTAAGGTAATCATCATTATCAGCACGGGGGTGAACCCGGTTGGAAAGAACAACCATGCCCTGATCAGTCTGCTGATCAAGAATGATCCAGGTCCCAGTAAATCCCGTATGACTAATAATCGGATGTTGGTCAGGTGTGCGGGCATGTAAAAGTTTCCAACCTAAGCCCCGATTATGGTCACCATGAAGTGGAGTTTGGTCATGAAACATCATCTCCACGGTCGACGTGGTCAAAATGTGGTCTAAGTTGGTTTCAAGCAATGCATGACTAAATTTTAATAAATCATCCAGCGTTGAAAACAAGCCAGCACTTCCACAATGCCGTTGCAAGATGTACCCCTTGGGATCGTGGGCTTGTCCCCGAATCAATCCTCGTTGATTCTGAACTTCGGTTGGAACACAATCCTGCCAGTGTGGGACGTACGTTGTCCGTGTCATGCCTAACGGACGAAAGACATGGCGCTGACTCAGTACCTGAATGGGTTGACCCCAGATTCGTTCCGCAATCAATCCTAAATAGATAAAGCCAATATCCGTATACAGAATATTTTTGTTGAGGTTGGAACCAATTTGCTCCATCGTTAATAAACTGGTCAATAATTGGTCTGCAGGTAGTTCGTTCCGGTGAGGAATATAACCTTCAATCGCCGCTGTGTGGGTAATCAAATTCCGAATCCGCACTTCTGAATTCTGAACTTCTGGCAAATATTGGCAGACCGAATCATCCAAATGGAGTGCCCCAGCTTGAAGCAAAATAGCAATCACCGGCACTGTGCCAATCACCTTCGTCAATGATGCTAAATCATATTGCATTCCGTCACGGAGCGGGATTTTTTGAGGAACTACCTCGGCCATCCCTACAACCCGCTTAATCATGTGGGAACCATCAAAAATTGCATAGCTGACGCCAGGAACAATCTGCTCAGTAACCATTTGATTGAGTAATCGGATCGTTTGTCGGTACTTATCCTGCATTTTCCGCTCGCTTCCTTATGATTCTGCTAACTGATTGCCAGCAAATTGACTGTTGTACAAGTCGGCGTAGAAGCCATTCTTGGCCATCAATGAGTCATGATTTCCCGTCTCAATAATGTGACCATGATTCATCACAATAATCTGGTCAGCATCCCGAATGGTTGAAAGCCGGTGGGCGACAACAAAGCTAGTCCGACCCTTTTGAATATCATTCATCGCATTCTGAATTAACGCTTCCGTTCGCGTATCCACGGAACTCGTTGCTTCATCCAAGATCAAAACATCTGGATTAGCAAGGAAAGCCCGCGCGATCGTCAGTAATTGCCGTTGCCCTTGAGAAATGTTCGAAGCCGTTTCATCCAAGACGGTGTTGTAACCATCGGGCAGCTCCCGAATGAAATTATCGGCATAGGCAAGTTTAGCAGCCTGATAAACTTCTTCATCGGTAGCGTCCATTCGACCATACTTAATGTTGTCAAAAATGGTTCCTGTAAAAAGCCACGTGTCTTGAAGAACCATTCCGACATGATGCCGTAGTTGCTCACGTGTCATGGAACGCGTATCGTGACCATCATAGTAAATGTGGCCACCATCAACATCATAAAATCGTTCAAGCAAGTTAATAATTGTGGTCTTCCCAGCACCAGTTGGACCAACGATGGCGACCATTTTATTCCGCGGGGCCTTTAAGTTGAAGTCCTCAATTAATGATTCGTTTTGATTGTAAGCAAATTGAACATGGTCAAATTCAATCGCTGGTTGCTCGCCTGAACGAGCTGGCGTGGTGGCTAATTCCGTATCCATATTAGGTTCATCCAGAACCTCAAAAATCCGTTCTGCCGACGCAATGGTTTGCTGGATCGTACTTGAAAGGTTGGCAATTTGAGTAATTGGTTGTGAGAATTGGTTAGAATACTGAAGGAAGGCTTGGACATTCCCTAAGGTGATTTGTCCGTGAGCCACCTGAATAGCTCCCACAACGGCGACTAGTAAGTAACCAACATTTCGGACAAAGTTCATACATGGGAAAATAAGGATTGAGAAGAATTGCGCTTTCCAGGCCGCTTGGTAGTAATTTTGGTTTTTCTTGGCAAATTCTTGTTCCTCGTCTTCTTCGTGGTTAAACACCCGGACAATGGTATGACCAGCATAGGTTTCTTCGACCTGATCATTAATTTGGCCGAGGGCAGCTTGTTGACGCGCAAATAATTTTTGGGCGGTTGGCGCCACAAAGCCAACAATCAGCAGGCTGAGCGGAATAATAATCAAGGCCACTAAAGTTAACTTCCAACTAATTGAAATCATCAAGGCCAGCACACCAACAAACGTGATTGTACTGGTAATAATCTGAATCATCCCTTGTTGCAACGTCCCAGCGATGTTATCCATATCATTAACCATCCGGCTCATAATGTCACCGTTGGAATGGGTATCGTAGTACTTAATCGGTACCAGCTTCATTTTTTCCTTCAAGTCCTGCCGCAGATTATAAACCACTTTTTGTGAAATCCGGGTCATCATCACTTGTTGGACAAAACTAAATAAGCCAGAGAAGACGTACAGCAAAATAACGACAATCGCAATGTGAAGAATCTTTTGGTAATCAATCGGTAGTGAGTGCAGGTGGACTCCCGCCTTCATCTCCCGATACCCCTTTAAAATTCCATCATAAATGGTTGTTGTCGCTTCACCAAGAATCTTTGGTGCCAAAATGGAGAGAATGACTGAACAAATGGCCATGACAATGGAAATGATCACTCCCCATTTCCAAGGTCCAAGGTATGAAATCAGTCGTTTGGTTGTTGGCCAAAAGTGGGTCGCTTTGTCCGGCTTGCCCCGCCGTGGTCCACGTCCATTATGCATGGTGATGCGCCTCCTTTTGAATTTGTGAGTTCAGAATTTGTTGGTAAGTCTTGTTTTCTGCCACTAGTTGTTGGTGATTACCTTGGCCAACGACCTTACCATCATCAAGGACAAGAATAAGGTCGGCATCAGCAACCGTCGAAATCCGTTGCGCAACGATCACCGTCACCGCTTTCTGCAATTCCGGATCTTGGTTCAATGCCATCCGTAATTTAGCATCAGTCTTAAAATCTAGTGCAGAGAACGAATCATCAAAAATGTAAACGGAGGCTGGTTTAATGATCGTCCGAGCAATCGCTAACCGTTGCCGTTGGCCGCCTGAGAAGTTACTACCATTTTGTTCTACAATGGCGTCTAACCCACCGGCTTCCTTGACAAAATCACTCGCCTGAGCGATGTCTAAAGCATGCCAAATTTGTTCATCAGTAGCATTTTCCAAGCCAAATTGCATGTTCGAACGAATCGTTCCAGAAAACAGAACCGCTTTCTGTTGTGTGATCGAAATCAGCTTATGCAAATCATGCTGTGATAACTGGTCAATCGGGTAACCATTCACTTTAATCTGGCCACTTTCAATATCAAATAACCGTGGAATTAAGTTCACTAAGGAAGACTTCCCGGAACCGGTTCCTCCAATGATGGCCAAGGTTTGGCCGGCATGAATCTTAAAGTCCAGATCCTTTAGCGCAAGATTTTCCGCACCGGTGTAACGGAAGTCGACGTGATCAAAGTCTAGTGAAGCCGGCGTTGATGGATCCACTGTCGTTGCCTTTTCCGGATCACTAATGATGTACGGCTGATCAAGGACCGCATTCACCCGTTTAGCAGAGGCCGATGCACGTGGGACAAAGACAAAGATCATGGATAGCATCATGAAACTCATCAAAATTTGGGTTGAATAAGTCATGAAAGCAATCAGATTTCCGACTTGCATACTCATTTGACCAATTAACTTAGCACCAAGCCAAATAATTCCGATATTTGTTAAGCTTAATACCAAAGTCATGATTGGAAACAGAAATGATACTAACGTAAACGCCTTAATCCCCGTATTGGTGTAGTCTTCGTTAGCTTTTTTAAACTTATTTTGTTCTGTTTCGTCCTGGTTAAATGCCCGAATAACACGGACACCAGTTAAGCCTTCTCGGAAAACCAGGTTAATCCGGTCAGTCTTTTGCTGGATACTCTTAAAGAGTGGAATGGCAAAATACATAATGGCAATGATGGCAATCGCCAAGACTGGCAAGGAAATCACGAACACCTTCGTCAAGCGTGGCTCACGATAGTATGCCAACACGATAGCAGCAACTAGCATAATTGGTGACTGAAGCATCATCCGCAAGATCTGCACCATTACATTTTGAATCTGCACAATATCGTTGGTGGATCGGGTAATGAGCGATGAATCACCAGACTTGCTCATTTCCTGACTCGAAAAATGCAGGATTTTTTTATAAATTTGGTCCCGGAGCTTCCGGCCAACTTTCATTGCTTGGGTTGAAGCGAAGTAGACGTTTACCGCTGCAGCAAGCAAACCAACGGCTGCCACAATTAGCATTTTGCCACCTTCAACCCAAATATAGGCAATATCTTGTTTTAAAACCCCTTTGTCAATCAAATCAGAAGTGATGGTTGGCAAATAGAGGTCGGCCGCCACCTGAAAGCAGAGAAAAATCACTGCCAGCAAGGTTGGTAACCATTCGAGATTTCGTTTTGCAATCTTGATCATTTCATCTTCACCTTACTTTTGATAGTGTTCTTGAAGACCAGCTGTCATTAACTTTCCAATCCGGATTAATGCCTGACAATCCTCAATCGTTAATTTATCCAATAATGCATCCATAAATTCTTGGCGTTCCGCGTCTAATTCTTGGTTCTTAAGTCGCCCCTGTTCAGTTAATGTTACAATCACCTGTCGCCGATCCTGCTCATCACGGTGACGGGTGATCAGACCATTCTTTTCCAAGCGCGTCAGGACTTGAGACAAGGAGCCAGGGCGCACATGCACTTGCTTCGCCAATTCATTTTGAAAATAATGATTATCATGGCGACCAAGTACGGCAATAATTTGTCCGCCACCCTGAAAATGACCAATTTGGTTGCGATTGCGCAATGCGACTTCATGGATCATCCTGGTGGTTTTCATTAATTCACGGAAAAGTTGTTGTTTTTTTCCCATTTAATCTCACCAACTTTCTACTGGTACCTAACCATTAGGTACCTAACGGTTTTCTATCATACTCTCTTCCCTTCCAATTTCAAGAAAAAAATGGGATATAGTATAATCTTTTTGTCAGGAGGATCATCTATGGAAACTTGGTTATTTTTAGCATTAGTTTTGATCATTGCTATCCTTGGTAAAAATACGTCTTTAATTGTGGCCACCATCGTTGTGCTGCTTTTAAAGGCACTGCCGTTTACTAATAAATGGTTGCCAATTATCCAAAACAAAGGAATTAATTGGGGAGTCACCATTATTTCAATTGCAATTTTAGTACCGATCGCGACCGGTGAAATTACTTTTCATGATTTAATTCACGTTTTTAAAACTCCCGCTGGGTGGATTGCGATTGCGATGGGAATCGCGGTTGCGATTTTGTCCAGATTCGGTGTTAATCAGCTGTCCGCTTCGCCACAAGTTACCGTCGCCTTAGTCTTCGGCACCATCATGGGTGTGGTGCTCTTCAAAGGAATTGCAGCCGGACCGGTGATTGCTAGCGGTTTAACCTACTGTCTCGTAACAATGCTGAATTTACATTTTTAACGAAAAAAGCTCCCCGCACTGCGGAGAGCTTTTTGGGTTTTAAATAATAATTAGTTGAATTGACCAGTAACTGGATCCATCTTCTGAACAGAATTGTTGTTAGTGTTGTAGTTGTAGAAACCAGTTAAGTTAGAAACATTTTGGTCTTGGTCCGAACCAGTGTTACGAACTTCAATCCGGTATTGGCCATTGCCTTGGTTTTGAACAATGTATTGATTTCCCTCGGCCTGTTGAACACCACTAGTAGCTAAGAAATTGTTCAAAACATCGTTGTCACTAACTTGTTGGCTTGCTTTCGTCGAGCTAGCAGACTTTGTAGCCGCGTAGCTGGAGCGAACTTGTGAACGAACAGCGGCTTGACTAATAGCTTGGCTACTAGAACTCTTAACACCAGTGGCTGAGTTTTGCACGCTCGCAACTTTAGCAGATGAACTTTGACTAGCAGCCGTTGTGGAAGTGTCACTGGCTTTGTTACTCTTATGATTCTTCTTAACGACCTTTGCAGATGAAGCTTTATTGCTTCTTGAAGACGATGTTGTTGCACTGCTAGAAGCACAACCTCCTAAGAGAAATGCCGACATCAACAAAACGGTGCCCGTCAATAATTTACCTTGTACGTTCTTCATAATTGTAACCCCCTTAACCAGTATTTTTAAAAAGTTATTCTTAATTGATTACAATTATATTGTAACGCATATGTAATGTTTTTGAAACAATTTTAAATCATTTGTAAAAACATTTTGAGATGAATATCGCAATTTCTGAGTGCTAAGCTGCAATCTCTCGATCAACGGTATAGAAAAAAGCCGTTAACTTTGGTTAACGGCTTTTGAAGTTGGGTATACTGGTCTCGAACCAGTAGATTACGGATTCAGAGTCCGCTGCCTTACCAGTTTGGCGAATACCCAAAAATAACAACACAGATATTATACAAAATTTCTGAATCAGACGCAAGAATTTTTATAATCAGTTCTCCCTTTTCAACAAAATTTGTTAGAATTAAAGAGTTAATGCGAAAGGAGAAAAATATGGCTAGTAATTCTGATGCGCTTTATTACGTTTTATCCAAAATTTACCACCATCCCGATTTAGTCATCGCGACAGTTCCTCAATATTCGAACGCGGTGACCATCACGATTTCTGACCGTTTAAAAGTCTCCGACCAGTCCTATTATTTTCCAGACCACAAATTAATGGTCAACCGACTGTCACCTGACTTCGTTGCAAAAAACGGTGATTTACTTGATTACTACTTTGATATGACCACTCAGGATAATCCAGGATATCACGATGTCTGGATGACGACTGGCCACGTTGAGGCTCAACATGCCTATTTAATTGAGCTCTCCTTTGAGTAAGCATTGACATACTATCAGATGGTTTAGTATACTTACTTAGTAAGTATTTTTGCCCGCTGGTCAAATTGGTTAAGACGTCGCCCTCTCAAGGCGGAGTTACGGGTTCGATCCCCGTGCGGGTGATTTTTTATACTCTCAAACATGTTTGTGAATGTCTTAAACCGCATGGTTAAGGCATTTTTATTTTTGCAACGGTTCAATATTCTCTTACCAACCATCCACCTCTTCTTATCAGTTCCCAAATAGCAAAGTGAGGTTATGCAAGAATTAGGTATCTTTGGCCCTGAAAAGCTTGATAATCCGGTTAGCTTTTATACTAAATTCACTGAGCAATTAACCTCCCCGTTAACTAAGTAAAATCGGCTCAGATTGTTGATTTACTCCCGTTGGTTGGCTATGCTTAATATATAGTATTTTAGCCTTGTCGTTACCGACTGTTCGAAAGAAGGAAAATCATGACAACTATCCAAGACAATTATTTAACCCTTGCTGACGGGCAGAAAATGCCTCAACAAGGGTTCGGAGTTTATAAATTAACTGACTCAGCAACCTTTACCCAAACGATTCAGGACGCCTACGAAGATGGTTATCGATTATTTGATACTGCTCAAATGTACGGCAATGAAGCTGACCTTGGCAAGGCCCTAAAATCCCTCAGCGTTGACCGGGATGACTATTTCATCACTACCAAGGTGGCCGAAAGCAACCAAGGCTATCAAAAGGCCATCGATTCAGTTAAGGAATCCTTGCAAAAACTACAACTTGACTATGTCAACTTATTGCTAGTTCATTGGCCAATCAATGGTCCTTTCTTTGAGACCTGGCGAGCCTTTGAGGAGATGAAAAAAGAAGGACTCACCAAATCAATTGGAGTCAGCAACTATGGGATGGTACACTTACAATACCTCGCTACCCAAGCCTCAGAAATGCCGGTTGTTGACCAGTTGGAATGCCACCCGTGGCTCTCTGAAAAACCAATGATCAAATTTAACAATGATCACCACATTGTGACCCAGGCTTGGGCACCGCTCGGTCGTGGCCGTATTTTTGAAGAACCAATCTTACAAGAAATCGCCAACAAGCACGTTAAATCTGCTGCGCAAATCATCTTACGTTGGCACCTGCAAAATGGAATTTCCTTTATTCCAAAATCTGCCCATGCACAACGAATCAAGGAAAATGCCGCTATTTACGACTTTGCATTAACTCCTGAAGAAATGGCTCAAATTGACTCTATTAATAAAAACCTGCGGATCAGCCAGGAGCCAGAACTCGTTTACGAATTCAACCAGCAATATCCACACTAAAGTTACAAAGCTTAAAACTTTGGCAAGATTATTGACGCCCCACCACTAAGTGGGGTATTTTTATCTACAAATTCTCTTAACTGGGATGTGATTATATTAAATTACGCAATCTTTTTAGATCCCTGTTTCTCTACCTAATCGTATTTGGCGGGTTCATGTGGTTCTATTCCAATAACCATCAATTCCGGCGGCAAACGGATAATGGCATCGCTTATCTACAAGCGACAGTTAAAGAAGTTAGTGATCAATTTAGCGGTAAAGCCTCGACAAGCAGTTCTTCAAATCAGGCTGCCAACCAACAATCCACGGTTAATAGCCAAACGGATAAAATTGATGGTCGTTGGACCAAACGAACCGCAACGATTTACATCAAGATGGATAACGCCACTTTACAACAGGCAATGGAAGAAGCTGTTACTGCTTGGAACAATACTGGTGCCTTTAAATTTACAATTGTTCACACTCGCAAAAACGCTGACATCGTTGCCACCAGTTCTAACAATGGTGGTGATCAAGCCGCTGGTTTAGCGCAAATGAACGAAAACACAGTAACTGGCTACTTTATTGATGGTCATATTTATCTCAACAAGGCCTACTTATTGAACCCTAGTTACGGCTATACCCACGAGCGAATCGTCAATACGGCTGAACATGAACTCGGTCACGCCATTGGCCTCAGTCACAATAGTGGTCAATCGGTTATGCAGTCATCTGGTTCATTCTTCTCGATTCAAAACACTGACGTGCAAGCCGTTAATAACATCTATAATAAAAATTCCGCTAAACAAAGTAGCTAATCAAAAAGCGGTCAGTTCCCGATTTTCGGAAACTGACCGTTTTACTTTCTATTCATCATCAACAAAATTAACAGCAGAATTAGCAGGCACAAACAATAGCCAACCGCTAACCAGGCAATAATTCGAACAAAGGGCAGCGGCTGCCACTCACCAATGATTTGCAGAACAATTGCCAAGACAAACCACACCACTAAGCGATTTTGCACCTGATGAATTAAAGGCCTTAAGTTACCTTTCATTGGCGTTTTCATTTAATTAGCTTTCAAAATTCTTTAATGCTAGCTTTCAAAATTCTTTAATGCTAACGCAAAGTTGCCGACGGTAGCAGAACTATTATTTTCGGCCAATGGCATTGTGATGTACCTTTCCAAAGGTCCACAATCTACATAGTTGTTCATCAATTTAGCAAATTCACGACGAACTTTCTTTAAGAATTCCTCGCTGGTTACCCCACCACCAAAAATAATTTTATCAGGGCGTAACATTAGCGTAGTGTCCAACGCCGCTTGTGCAACGTAATAGGCCATGATGTCCCAAACGGGATCAGTTAGCGGAACTACCCGGCCACTCTTTCCAAGCCGTGCATCAAAAGTTGGTCCTGAAACCAGGCCTTCCAAGCAATCACCATGATATGGACAAATACCTTTAAAGTCGAGATCATCAGGATGCCGCTTGACCCGAATATGCCCCATTTCTGGATGACCCATACTACCAATGAATTTACCATCAACTACCACACCGGCACCCACTCCGGTCCCAATGGTGTAGTAAACTAACGAGTCCAACTTTTGATTGAATAAGGTTGACAAAACATACTCCCCAAACGCCGAACCATTAACGTCAGTAGTCCAAAAAATGGGAATATTCAAAGCCTTTTCAAGGGTACCAACCACGTCCGTGTTACTCCACCCCTTCTTTGGAGTATCAGTGATATAGCCGTACTTAGGAGAATTATGCCGAATTTCAATTGGACCAAATGACGCCACTGACAGCGATTTTAATTCTGGATACTGTTTAAAATAATCAATCGACCTCTGTAAAGTCTCCTCTGGCGTCGTCGTTGGAAAAACTTTTAAGTCTTGAATCTGATAATCTTCATTTCCCACGGCACAGACAAACTTAGTACCGCCACCTTCAATACTACCTAGTAACATTACTAACACCTCTATTTGTAATCGTTTTCACCAACATTATCGCAGCTTCAGCTCTTATTGGCAACCGTTTACCAAAATTTCGCAAAAAAAGTGTCGTACAGCTCGATGAGTCTGCACGACACAAAGTATTGACAGCTAAATTATTGATTATCAGCCATTTCTTGACGAAGCTTGTCACCAATTTCTTCATAGCCAGGCTTGCCAAGCAAGCCAAACATGTTAGTCTTATATGCTTCAACACCTGGTTGGTTAAATGGGTTAATTCCGTTCAAGTATCCGGAAATCGCAATGGCAACTTCAAAGAAGTAAATTAGGTACCCAAGGGTATATTCATCTTCCTTGTCAATGTGCACCGTCATCACTGGCACACCACCAGTAGTGTGGGCAGCAACCACCGCTTCATAAGCCTTGGTGTTAACCCAGTCCATGTTCTTACCTTGCAAGTATTCCAATCCATCAAGATTACTCTTGGCATCTGGAATCGTCATATCGTGGTTTGGTTCATCTAATTTAACAACGGTTTCCATCAAGAAGCGCCGGCCTTCTTGAATGTATTGACCGAGTGAGTGCAAGTCAGTCGTAAAGTTGGCACTAGATGGATAAATTCCCTTTTGGTCCTTTCCTTCAGATTCACCAGCTAGTTGCTTCCACCATTCTGCCAGCATGGTCATATTCGGTTCGTAGTTTTCCAGAAGTTCAGTTTCGTAACCCTTCCGGTAAAGGATGTTCCGGTAAGCAGCATATTGATAAGCTTCATTCTTAGTTAAATCAGGATCCGTATAGGTGTGTTCAGCCGCTGCGGCCCCTTCCATCAACTTATCAATATCGGCTCCAGAAGCAGCGATTGGTAATAGACCAACTGCACTCAACACTGAGTAACGGCCACCGACACCGTCAGGAATCACGAAGGTTTCCCAACCAGCATCGTCTGCTTCGCTCTTTAAGGCGCCACGCTTGGCATCGGTAGTAGCGTAAATCCGTTGATTGGCTTCTTCTTCACCATACTTATCAATCAACTTTTGCTTAAAGATTCGGAAAGCGATTGATGGTTCAGTCGTTGTTCCTGACTTTGAAATGACGTTCACGGAGAAGTCACGGTCACCGATTAATTGAATCAAATCATAAACATATGAAGAGCTCAAGGAATTACCGGCAAAGAGCACTAATGGTGCCTTCCGGTCTGCGGCAGATTGTGCTTGATAAAAGCTATTGTGTAAGAAATCAATGGCCATCCGCGCACCTAAGTAGGAACCGCCAATTCCAATTACGACCAAAATATCAGAATCGTCTTTGATCTTGTCGGCAGCTTTTTTGATCCGCGCAAATTCTTCCTTATCGTAGTCACTTGGCAAATGTAGCCAATCACGGAAATCAGCGCCAGCACCGGTTCCATTCCGGAGCTCAGCATCTGCTGCATTCACCATTGCTTGCATTTCTCCGAGTTCATTTTCGTGAACAAACTTCTTTAAAGCACTACTATCAAATGAAACATGTGCCATTTAGATAACCTCTTTCTGATAAATCAATTTTTTCTTCACACTCCAAATCATATCTGTTTATGAATGCCTTTTCAATATCTAAAATTAAAAAACACGAATTATTCTGATTTTCTTTACGATTACGCTTATTTCTTCAGATTGTTAATCATGCTATACTAATAGGCACGAGTAAATTTGTGAGGAAAAAAGATGATCTTAAAAATAGTTCTGGGCCTGGTCCTAGTTTGTATCTTATGGTTAGCATATGAAATCATTCGCCACGCCAAATCCGATCCTACAAGCCGGGTCTTCAAATTTAATGTGGTTGGTTTCCTGATTGGGGTAGTTACTGACTTTGGTGATACCTTAGGAATCGGGAGTTTTGGAACCACGCCACCGCTCTACCGGCTGACCCATTACATGCCCGATGAACGCTACTTGCCTGGTACCCTGAATGCCATCCAAGCCATCCCAACCATGATGGAATCGTTCTTCTTTATTACCGCAGTCCCGGTCGAGCTGCCAACCCTCATTCCCATGGTAGTCGCTGCGGTACTGGGCTCTTACGCCGGAAGTCGCGTCGTGGCACGTTGGGAAACCACTATTATCCAAAAAGTGATGGCGATCGCCCTGACCATCACCTCACTATTAATGTTAGCAAACAAAATGGGGTGGATTGGCCTGCTTGCGACTCATAATAATTCATACGGCCTGCATGGTTGGCTACTCGTGATTGGCATTGTTGGTAACTTTATCTTTGGGATTTTGATGTCAGCGGGGGTCGGTCTGTATGCCCCATGTATGGTTTTAGTCTACCTTCTCGGGATGAAGCCAATTGCAGCGTTTCCAATTATGATGCTCTCCTGTGCACTATTAATGCCGGCTGCTAGCTACAATTTTATTCGCGAAGACCGGGTATCTTACCGTGGTGTTTTTGGTTTCATCATCGGGGGAATCCTTGGTGTTTACGTTGCAGCAACATTCGTCAAAAGTTTGCCAATGCATATCCTGACCTGGTTGATCGTCGCGGTTTGTTTGTGGACAGCTTACCAACTTTACCGTTCCGCCAAAATTACCCAAAAACAAATTTAGAAACAATCAAGGGGCTGTGACATAACCCCTCTAACCTAGCTGTAATACGAACAACGCAGTACAACAATAGGGCTCCAACATCCGGTAAAACCGAATGCTGGAGCCCTATTGTTGCTTTCCCGCAAGGGGAGGACTAGCTACGCCCCCTCTTTTTTACGTATATCTTAAGCAAACACAGTGGCAACGGCACCAATCACAACTAATACTAAACCAATCATCGTGTAACGCATTTCAAATGATGACTTGCTTTCGTGCAGGAAGTAAATACCACCAAGCGTCGAGATGATGACGTTCATTTGGCTAAAGATAAATGCAACCGTGATTCCAATTGCCCGAGCACCAAAGATGTAGCTAAGTCCGGCAACACCCCACAACAATCCAGACAGGATGTTAGCATACTGACCACGTTGCTTAAATACCTTTGGCCCCTCTGTAATAAGTTGGTAAATTGTGACCCCAATCAAGATTCCCATTGTTTCTGGCAAATAAATGGCGATTGAATCCGTGTGGGCCAAAACCGGAAATTGTGGAAAGGCAGAATAGATCACATAACCAATCGTCGTCAGCAGCAAAAAGATCACGTCCTTAGCAGTGACTGACTTGCCAGATGACCGATCAGTAATCGAGGTCAACATCGCCCCAACGACAACGAAGGCTAAGGCAATGAAACCAATCGCGATTTCTTTAGTACCCCGCCATTCATGAAAGATGCAAACACCAACTAGTGTATTACCAATCAATTGGAAAGCCGTGGAAAGCGGCATGGTGTTGGAAACCCCAATTTTCTTCATGGAAGCAAATTGGCCAAACTGACCGATAGACCAGCAAGCCCCAGATACAATGGCAACAATAAATGGTACTAGATCAATGGATGGACGCATGAGTAGCATGCTAATAACTGAAACAATCAATGCCCCCAATCCAATACCAAAGACTTGATTACTGGACGAGCCTCCAACCTTGGTCGAAATTAGTGGCATGATCCCCCAGCAAACAGCTGGAATTAAGGCAATTAAGTATCCCATAGTTCATTCAACTCCCGTTTCTCAAATTAAATAACTGTTTTAGGATACAATGAAAGCGCTCAATTGACAAGCGCTTTCATAAAATTTATTCAGTTTTTTGATGATCAGTTGACCGATCAGGGAAAAAGATGGTGAAAGTCGTACCGTGGTTGACTTTACTCTTCACCGTGATTTTTCCGTTATGCAATCTGACTAATTGACGAACGAGTGACAAACCAATTCCAGACTCACCATATTGGGTATTCATCCGTGAACGATCCGCTTTATAGAATCGTTGCCAAATATTTTTTAATTGCTCATCACTCATCCCAATCCCATTATCGGTTACTGAAAATTGGGCTCCCTTTGGAAGACGTTCACCAGTAACCTTAATGGTACCATTTTTAGTAAATTGAATGGCGTTTTGAATGATGTTAAACATGATTTGGACAAAGCGGTCCATGTCCGCATAGGTCCGGAGGGGGTGCGGTGATTTCACAATAATCTCGTCACCCTGTTCTTTAGCATTTGGTTCCAACTGGTCCTTTAAATTCCCCAGAACTTCACTAGCATCAAAGATTTGACGATCCATCCGAATTTGGTTAGTTCGGATCTTTTCATAGTTCAAATTATCATTGACCAACCGAATTAAGCGCTTAGTATCTTTTTGCATTAATTCGATACTGTGTTGGCGATCCTCTTCAGGAATTGCGTCAAAAGCCAATCCCTCGAGTAGACCATTGATGGTCGTCAAAGGGGTCCGCATTTCGTGGGCGGCGTCTGCCAAAAATTCTTTGCGCCGTTCCTCTTGAGCCTTGATTTCCTCTTGTGAAGCCTGCAGGGAATCTGTCATCTTATTAAAACTATCACTGAGTTCATCTAATTCATCTCGATGGCCAGTTTGTAAGTGAATATCATAATTCCCTTCAGCAATTTCGTTCGCCGCATTCTTCATCTTATCAATCCGTTTCTTGAGTGACTGGGCAAACAAGAAACTAATCGTCAAGGCCACAATAAAAGCTGCCGCAAAGGCAATCAACATCTGTTGGAAAATATGTTCATAAATTTGCCGCGCTGTTGATGAAAAGGTACTGATGTTCACCACCGCCACCAATTTATGGTTAAAAAAGTACGGCTTGATGATCCCAATCATCTGCGGAATCGGCATATTCTGGTGATTTTTCTGTAATACTTGGGTATTCGGGTAGGCAATCCGCTTCTTAATCATCTTACCCTGTCGTAATTTTTTCCAATCCGCCTTACTGATTTGCGCCGTATAACCCTGACTATTGTCATACCGGGTCTGCCCCTTAGCATCCAACACCGCAAAGTAGACGTGCTGACGTGATAACAATTTCGACTTCGAATCAATGGCTTGCTGTTGAAAGCCGACAATTTGATTCGTTTTTTTATTAATAATAACTTCATCGTCTTGGATTAAGCTATCTGCATACTGTCCCAATTGAAACCAAGTTTGATGATACATTGTTTGATCCGTGACCCGAACAAAGGAAATCACCAAGATCGTTCCCAGGACGACAATCACTGTCACGTAGCCCAGAATTTGCCGCCAAATTAGTTTCATTGCTATTGGACCTCACTATCATCAAACTTGTAACCAACGCCCCACACCGTTTGAATCACTTTGGGTCCGACCTGTTCAATCTTTTGACGGAGCTTTTTGATGTGCGCATCGACCGTTCGTTCATCACCGTAATATTCGTAATTCCATACCAATTGTAGTAATTGTTCACGACTAAAGACCTGCTTGGGCTTGGAAGCCAACGTTTTGAGCAGGTCAAATTCCTTCGGTGTTAAATCTTTGATTGGCTGGTCATTTAAGTACGCTTCGCGCGTCTTGGTATTTAATTTAAAGTGGGCAGTTCGAATATCGAAGTCATCGGCCGCATCATTAGTAGCTGCCTGAGGAGCCCCCATCTGGGAACGACGGTGTAAGGCCTTAATTCGGGCAATTAAGGTCAATGGACTAAATGGCTTCGTGACATAATCATCCGCCCCCATTTCAAGTCCTAAAACTTGGTCACTTTCCGAATCACGCGCGGTCAGCATAATCATCGGGATGGTTGGCGAAACGCGGCGGATTTCCGCGGCCACCTGCATACCATCCATTTTCGGTAAATTGAGATCCAGTAATACTAAATCGTAATCTTGGCCTTCATCCTTAAACACTTCGACAGCTTGTTCCCCATCATATGCGAACTCGACATCCCATTGTTCCTTTTTAAAAAACATCGACATCATTTCGCATACCGAGCGATTGTCTTCCACCATTAAAATTTTCACGATGCAACCCCCGTTTTTAAGTATTTGTTTCTACCTTATAATTATTTTTCAACAAAGTCTATGAAGATTTTTTGAAATTTTTGAAATTTGACAAGATTATTGGTATAATATTTCTACATGTTTTGGGGATGTTTTTGGATTCGACGGGTATAGGTTGAGTCTTAACTGCACTTCGAAGGTTGCGTCTTCGTAAAAACGCTCAGTTTTAAATTATAACTGCAAACAATAATTCAAACTCTTACGCATACGCTGCCTAACCGGTAAGCATGTGTAAATCCGGCCGGGTTCGTCCACGGTTCGTTTCCGGGTTTCATATTTAGTGGACTTACGTTACTAATTTCCGTTTGTAATTAGTAAAAGAGATTGATCAAGCTAGTTTGCTATGATGGCCTCGATTAGCGGCGGGTTAGCAGGCGAAATTTAAATAGTTAATCTATGAGTGTAGAGGTTAGGATGGCAATATGCTCGGACGTGGGTTCGATCCCCACCATCTCCATAATCAAAGCCCGTAATACGTTGCTAAATCAACGTATTACGGGCTTTTTAACTCTATGCATACAACGCTCGACCAATTCACACAGTCGAGCGTTGTATGACTTTATAAATACTTACTACCCTCACGGATCGACAATGGTGCCATTGCGTCACGATGGGTTGTAATAAATTGCTGCACCCAACGCGGGTTCGTTTTTGAATAGTCACGAAGGGCCCACCCAATGGCCTTATTAATGAAAAATTCACGACGATCTAAGTTGTTTTCAATTACCTTCGCGAGCAAGTCAATATCCATTTTATCTTTACGGAGTAACTGGTGTTCAATTGCCACTCGACGAACCCAGATATCTGGATCCAGTGACCACTGAAGCATTAACTTGCCAACCCGCCGATCGTGTAACCCCACCTCACCAATCGGTTTAATAAGGCTGTCAATCGTATCCCACCACTGCTTGCTCCGCACAAATTTTTCAATCCGTGGAAGGTCATCAAACGTTACGAATTGTTTGAGGGTGATTAAATAATCACACACGACATATTGAAACTCCCGGTGGGGTTCTGCCCAAGCTTGGTTTAAAAATTGCCAATCAATTTTCTCCCGCTTTTTCTCTGCTAATAGTTCTCGACGGTAGACGCGCTGCCGAGTTGCACTTTGGCATCCATAAAAGTGAAACTGACCTTTCAAATACGCCGCCATTTGTTTGGCCAACTCTGGATTAGCTACTGCCGCAAACCGTTCCTTTAATTCTCTAACCTGCAAAATTTTTCTCCAATCAAATCTCTAGAATGCTCACCCATTATCGGTGAATTTGATGCTTTCGTCAACTTGCCCTTGTTTAGAATCATGCTAAAATAGTAGTGAAATTTAACCGTGAAGGGAGCTCTTTTTATGTCAGTTAAACCAGAATTAGCACAAGACGTTTGGAAAGATGCCGGAAAAAACGTTTTGTTCACCACCTTTGAACTCAAACGTGAGGATCAAGCCAAGGATCAGGAAGCGATTCAGGACTTTGTCGATCGTTATCAGGCCATTATCCGTTCAATGCGGATTCGCGCGGATGGTGAAAACTTACGAACTGCGCTTGGCTTTAGCAATGCCGCTTGGGATTACCTCTTCCCGGATGCACCAAAGCCAAAGGAACTGGAAACCTACAACACACTAAAGGGGCCAAAGTACACAATGCCCGCTAGCAAAGGCGATATCTTTATCCACCTGCGTGCAGATAGCGAAGCTGTGCTATATGAAATGATGAGTCAAATTCGCCTCTTTCTCAAGGACTTTACAACTGTCGTTGATGAAACCAAGGGTTTCCGTTACTTTGAAGGACGTGCCATTATCGGTTTTATTGACGGCACCGAAAATCCCCAAATGGAAGATGCCGCTGATTATGCCATCATTGGCGATGAAGATTCATTCTTTGAAAATGGCTCTTACGCCTTTGCACAAAAATGGCACCATAACATGGATATTTGGAATCATTTGACCACGGAGACACAGGAAAAGGCCGTTGGGCGCAAGAAGTTCTCCGACCTCGAACTAGAAGATGAAGACAAATTCAAGAATGCCCATAATGTGACTTCGCAAGCTACCATCAATGGTGTCGAACAAAAAATTGTCCGGATGAACGTACCTTATTCTGATCCTGCTAGTGATAATACGGGAACTTACTTTATCGGTTATGCCCGTCACTGGACGGTCACTAAGACCATGTTGCAAAATATGCTTGACCAAAATGACTACCTCTTGTCATTCTCTGACATTCTGTCCGGTCAAGTCTACTTTATTCCTTCACGACCTTTATTAGATAAAATTGCTGACGGCGAATTAAATTAATTTCCCACAAAAACAATGGGGCCCAGTGAAATTGGTGATCATCATCAATTTCACTGGGCTTTTCTACTTTTCCCCAATCGGTTGTTTGGGTAATTCGTCCTTGTTAACTAATTCCGCATATTCTGTCGTTGCCCGGTCTAAGTCATCAAGTTCGTAAACGGTAAACGGCTCGCAATATTGCACCCCCAAATGGATACTCAAAACCTCAAATTGGCGCAATAATTCTTTGAGAGTATATTTGTATTTACCCGCTGTCGTAAAATCGTAGGATGGTTCAGAATAGGCAACAGTAACCATTAATTCTTTTCCGTGAAGAATCTCACCACCTTGTGGTCCCGAATGTAACCAGTAGTCATCAAGAACTTGCTCTTTCCATGACTGAACCAGTGCCGGCGCACTGTACCATTTCAACGGGAATTGGAAAATAATTCGATTAGCGCTTTCTAAAACATGCCGCTCCTTTTCTACATCAATCGGCAAATCATGATACAGTGCATACATATCTCGAACATCAACATTCCGGTTCTGCTGGGCAGCTTTAACGAGGCGCTTATTAACCAATGAATGGTCCATATCAGGATGAAATAATAAAATAACAGTTTTCATGACCAAAATACCTCCTGCCCAGAACGGCTTTTATAGTAATAATAGCATGAAAAAAAAGTAGGGCTCAACGATCTTTTAGATCGCACCCTACTTTGCAATTCATCGTTAAATTTTAGTACCAACCATTTGCCATCCAAAATTGTTGTGCGGCAGTCCAGGATCCGTAGCGGTTAGCAACATATTGATCAGCAACCTTTTCTTGGTTTTCTGGGGAAAGGTCACCATTAAGGTAGGCAAGGCTCAATTGG
Organism: Limosilactobacillus caecicola; assembly: GCF_943192935.1. GTDB lineage: Bacteria > Bacillota > Bacilli > Lactobacillales > Lactobacillaceae > Limosilactobacillus > Limosilactobacillus caecicola. Next base: position 113,272 of record NZ_CALPCI010000003.1, read on the forward strand.
TATTTACCATAGTACTGACCATTTTGTGCCGTGTATTGTCCACGTGATTCGTGATAAGCAATCCAGTCCTTAGCAGCTTGGTCAGCGGCAGATAAGTTAGAAGAGCTATTAGTTGATGGAGTGTAGTCCGTTTGTTCAACCTTAGCGGTACTCTTCGTCTGCTTATTGCTCGAACTCTTAATCACTAATTTTTGACCGACATGAATCGTATTGATGTCTTGGAGATTGTTCTTTTGGGCAATCGTGTCAACGTCCACATTATTGAACTTGGCAGCAATTGAAGTTAGGGTGTCTCCATTTTGAACGGTGTAAGTCGTGTCAGCATGTGCAATTGCAGTAGTTGCAATGACTCCCAAAGTAGCTGCACCAAGAGTTGCACTCATCTTCAATAGATTCTTGTTTAACATAAAGTATAAACCATCCTTTACAAAATCTTTCTTTATCAACGATGTATATCATACAAGCGTGATATTACTAGTTGATTGCAATCATTTTGCTTTTTACGACGGTCGCTAAAAATTTTGTAACATTCTGTAATAATTGGCATAAATCACCTATAAATCTTTTATTATTTCGTTAGCTTTCGCCCATTCTATTGGGAAAAGGATATTTCAAATTTTTATTAGTGAATAACTACACAATCTTCACAAAAATAACTAAAAAAGTTGCCTTTTTCTTGAAAATTAAGGCAACTTTTACTATTTTTTACTCGAATATTACAATAAGGTTGCAAATTTTTTCTCAAGGTAATCTGCGACCCCATCTTCATCATTACTGGTAGTTAAATGATCTGCGACAGCTTTAACCTCTGGTAAACCATTCGCCATCACGACGCCGTCACCAGCAGCTTTAATCATTCCCAGGTCATTATCAGCATCCCCAAAGGTCATTAAATTACTAAAATCAAGTCCAAAGTGATCTAATAAATGTTTTAACCCGGTGGCTTTATCGACGCCCTTTGGTAGATACTCCAAAATATGTGGTTGTGACTGGACAACCGTAAAGTATTCTCGTAACTCAACAGGGATTGTTGGGATGATCTTTTTCAGGCGTTCAGCCGGAATTGCCATTACCATCTTTGCATATGGATGGTCGCCCTGTGGTAATTCAGCGAATTTTGCGTCCACGAACTCAATATGCTTAACCGTACCTTTATACAAGCCCCGCGGCATATCCATAATTTCATAAACCCGATTAAAGTCTAAAACATCTAATGAGTAATCATGTTCATGCGCAAAATCAAACACCAATTTCAGGTCAGCAGCTTTGAGTCCCATTGAAAACAACGGTTGCTTAGTAACGTTGTTAACCACGAGCCCACCATTGAAATTAATGGTAAAATCATCCGGCGCTGTTAAACCGAGCTGTTCGATGTAATTCCAAATGGCGTTGATCGGCCGCCCTGTACAGAGGACAACCTTAATTCCTGCCTGGTGGAGCTGGCGTAAAATTTTTTCATTTCTTGGACTAATCTCCTTATCGCTATTCAGTAAGGTATTATCCAAATCTAACGCAATCATCTTAATCATTTTAATCATTAAATTTCACCTACTTGAGAATACTTTTGACGATCAATCTGGTAAATTGTACATTCCCGTTGTCATTCATATGAACGTTATCGTCAGCAAACCAGTTTGAATGGGAAGCACTTTGCTGATTCCAATCAACCACGTGGATGTTTGAATGCTTTTTGGCGGCCTGTTTAATCTGGTTATTCACGGTCTTTTCCCATGATTTAGTCGGCACATGGGCAGTGATCCAGTAAATTTGGTGTCCCTTCCCAATTGATTGAATAATCTGGTTGACCGTTTCGCTGTTCATTGCACCATTAGTACCAAGGTTGAGAATTACGATCCGGTTAAGATGACCGTTAGCCTTAAGATCTTTGATCACTGCCGGCGCATCGCTTCCTTGCCGCCCCACTTTTGCTTCTACATAAGCGTGCGGCACCACCTGTTGGATACTATCCGAAGCATCCGCCATCACCGAATCACCAATCGCCGTGACTTTTAATTTTGAAGCGTGTTTTAGTTCTTTCTTAGAAAGTCCGTACTTTTTCTGTAACGACTTGCTATTCACGTCAATCTTCGGTGCTTTTCCTTCAGCAATCAGCTTATTACGGGCAGCTGTCGCATGCCGACTTTGTTTAATCCTAGTTTGTACCTGAGTAGTCTTTGGCGCCCGGTCCGGTGTCGTAAAACCAGCCACGGCAACAAAGAACACCAGTAGTGCAGGAATAATCGCTAACCATTGCTTCCATCCCCGCCGTTTGACATCAAACCAGTTAATAATGGTCAACGGCAGATCCCGCCATGAATAGTGTTTCAATGGCCGTTCAATAAAGCGGTATGACAATTCACTAATCACAACGATCAGTAATAATTCAATGACTGCGTTCATAATTGGGTGCGCTCCAATCTGTACTTTGGCTTCATAAAAGATCATCACTGGGTATTGGTAGACATAAATACCGTAGGAACGTTCACCGACCCATTTAAAAAATGGATTAGTTAACCACCGGTTCATATCTGCCCCGGGGTGAACAATCGTTGCCAATAGCAACATTCCAACAAAGCTATAGGCAAACATCGCACCATGGTAGGTTTGGGGAACCTGGCCATTTGAAATAAAGAAACTCAAAATGGTAAGTGCTAAAGTCACAATGCCGACCGTGTTTAACAGCCGCGTCGCACTTTTGTTTAACCGTTCATTTAATTGTTCCCGGGGCCAAATAAACGCTAGCCAGGAACCCAATAAAAGTGAAAACGCCCGAGTGTCGGTACCATAATAAACCCGGTTAATGTTTTGCGGACCAAATAATAATGCCATTTCGACGGCCGAAAGGATCGCTAACAATAATATTAACCACTTGACTACGCGCTTACTAAAAAACCGGAGGAGTAGTAATAAAATCAGCGGCCATAAAACATAAAACTGTGCTTCAACGCCCAAGGTCCACAGGTGAGTAAACGGTGATTCGCCACCAAAGCGGTCAAAATACGACTGACCATTAAAGATTTCCCACCAGTTGTATACCCACAATAAATTGGTAACAATGACGGCCTTAATATGGTGCAACTGCATGCGATCAAAGAGAGTGATGTAAGCAGTTGTAAAGACTAACATCGTCACTAAAATTGGGTAAAGTCGGCTAAACCGCCGTTGATAAAAGTGCACTAAATCAATGCCACCACGATCACTCTTTTTCAACAATTGGTTGGTAACAAAATACCCCGAGATTAGCAGAAATAGCGGAACCCCTAAAAAACCACCAACCATCATATTCGGTAGTAGGTGGTAAATAATGACTCCTAAAACGGCAATGGTCCGCATTCCATCAACACCGGTAACATATCCATGATGTCGGGACCGTAATTGGTCTTCCTCAAAAGCTGGGCGCATGAGCTTAACTCCTCCTCAATTCATTCGCTCAAATACTTTATTATTATAGTCATAAGACCCTGTCACGTACAGGCCATTTCATGATAAATGACGATTTTAATTGCGGATTTGTCTACAATCTGGTCTAAACCAATTCGATTAGAATCGCTGATTTCATCTTATGAATTAATTTTTAGCCAACATGATTTTCGGCCATAATCGCCGACACTAATTCATCCATCTCCGCATTGCGTTTCCATTCTTCCCAGTGGTCCATGGACTCATCCTGCATCTCATAATGTTCGTTAATAAACCGCTCGTACTTAATGACATTTTGCGAATGTGGAATGTTCAGTTTTAAAATCCGCACCTGTTTAATATAACCACGCTCTGCGGCTAACTCAGCCCGTCCATTATGGACCATGTTACCAATTTCAAAGTACTTCGTTCCATCATTACGGGTAATTTCTTCAATTAAGTCTAAAGTTCCTGGTTTCTCTGCCATTCTTACTCACCTCACCCATTCATAATAACAAAAAAATCACCGCCATGGGGACGGTGATTGGCATAAGAGAGAAAGAGAATTGATTAGAAGGTAATTATTAATACCTTATGGTTTTATAGTACCCCTCATTGTAAGCGCTGTTAACAATTAAAGCAAAAATAAACGACGATTTTCCAATCGCCGTTTATTAATAATATGATTATTGAACGGTAACGGACTTGGCAAGGTTCCGCGGCTTATCAACATCCAAGCCCTTCCCTAAACTAGTGTAATATGCCAACAGTTGCGCAGGAATGACGCTCAATAATGGTGTCAGCATTTCATCAACATCGGGAATCACGATCGTATCGTCTTCTTTAGCAAGGTGACGAGATACAATCGTCAGCGTGTTAGCACCACGCGCTTCTGTTTCCTCCAGGTTGCTGCGGGTTAATCCAGCAGTTCGCTCTTGGGTAACGAGTGCAATTACCGGAGTGCCCTTTTCAATTAAGGCAATTGTCCCGTGCTTTAATTCACCAGAGGCAAACCCTTCGGCTTGAACATAGGAAATTTCCTTCAGTTTTAATGCCGCTTCTAGAGAAACCGACCAGTCAATGCCACGACCAATGTAAAAAGCATTGCGTGGTTTGGACAGATAATGAGCCGCTAAAGATTCAAAGTCATCTTTACTATCAGTAATTGCTTGAATTCCATTAGCAACGCTACCCAATTGTTGTTTCAAAGCAAAGTCTTGGGCAGACTTGATGTGACGATATTCTCCAAGTGCCTTGGCGAGAATTGCTTCAACGGCAATTTGCGCGGTATAAGCCTTAGTGGAAGCCACCGCAATTTCTGGGCCGGCGTAAAGTAACAGTGTATAAGTAGCTTCCCGGGAAAGCGTTGATTTATCAACATTGGTAATCGTCAAGCTTGGCCACTGATGTTCATTAATGTGGACCAAAACTTCACGACTATCGGCGGTTTCACCACTTTGTGAAAGGAAGATAAAGAATGGTTTCTTGGACAATAATGGTTGTTCATATGCAAATTCAGATGAAATATGAACCGTGGTCGGGATCTTGGTCAAGCGTTCAAAAATCCGGGCGCCAACCAATCCCGCGTGATAACTTGTTCCCGCACCCACAATATAAATGTGGTCAGCATCGTTCAGATCCTTGAGCAAGTCTTCATCGAGTTTTGGTTGGTCACCTGTAAAGTATTCTTGAACTAATTTCCGCATGACAGCTGGTTGTTCATCAATTTCTTTGAGCATGTAGAAAGGATAAGCGCCCTTGTCAGCCGCAGTTGGGTCCATATCGACGGTAAAGGTCTCACGAGTTTTCTCATTCCCATCGAGGTCTTCAATCTTTACTGAATCAGGCTTCACAATTACCAATTCATGGTCATCAATTTCCATGAAAGTGTTCGTTTGTTTCAGCATCGAAGTGGCATCTGAACCAACCATGTTATAGCCGTCAGCCAGGCCAACCAGCAACGGACTCTTGTTTTTTGCAACAAAGAGCGTATCGGGTTGCTCGCGATCCATTAATACGAACGCGTATGAAGAATCTGGACTGATCAAGCGGATCGTCTTCAATAATGCTGACTTAGTGTCTAAACCATAGTCGGTCACAAATTTATCAACTAACTGAACCACGACTTCAGTGTCAGTTTGACTCTTGAAGGTCACATCCGCCAAGTAGTGTTCCCGCAGTTGTTGATGATTTTCAATCACTCCGTTGTGAACAAGGTAGAATCGCTTGTCCGTTGAATATTGAGGATGGGCATTCACTTCATTTGGTTCGCCATGGGTTGCCCAACGAGTATGACCGATCCCGGCAGTACCGTGAACGTCTGGAGTAATTGCTTCCTCTAAATTACTAATCCGACCAGGACGCTTAACTAAGTAGTCATGTCCTTGCTGATCGTTCACGTAAATTCCAGCAGAATCATAACCACGATATTCCAACCGCTTTAAACCATCGATTAAGATGGAAACACTTTGGTCACTCCCAGTAACACCAACAATTCCACACATAATTAAATTCCGTCCTTTAAATTAAATTTCCAAAAATTGGTATAGATAACTAATCGGTTTTTATCAATTTTGTATCGCTTAGACAATAACAATATAGTAAAGATATTCACAAAGAAAGTCAATAGATTTATCCAAAATTGGTCTACAATGTGCAACCGATTGCTCACCGCTTTTTCCAAAAACTTTTCCGTCCTCTGCGATGTCGCGAACCTGATAAAAGGGAGCGTGACAAGCGTGACAGAAGTCGTTTACGACTTCGTAGTCACGCCCCCGTCAACGCGTAGCTGTTCCCTTGCGGGAAAGCAACAATAGGCTCCAGCATTCGGTTTTACCGGATGTTGGAGCCCATTGTTGTACTGCGCTGTTCGTGTTACAGCTATCTTTCAGAGATTATGTCACAACCCCTAATTTTATTCAACTGCCAATTCTGCTTGCGCCACTTCTGCAATTTTCGTGACATAGTTATGAACCAATTCCTTGGTTGGCGCCTCAGCCATAATCCGCAGTAATGGTTCAGTCCCACTTGGCCGAACTAAGACGCGACCGTCACCATTCATTTCGTCTTCCACTTCCTTGATCACTGCTAGTAACTTTTCGTTTTTCATCGCAGCCTGCTTGTCAGCAACCTTAATATTAACTAATTCTTGTGGGTAAGTCGTCACATCTGCAGCTAGCTCGGCCAAACTCTTGCCAGTTGTTTTTATGACTTGTAATAACTGCAATGCCGTTAACATTCCATCACCAGTCGTGTTGTGGTCAAGGAAAATAATGTGGCCAGATTGTTCCCCACCAAGGTTATAGCCATTTTTCAGCATCTCTTCAACAACGTAGCGATCGCCGACCTTGGTCTTGACGCTCTTCATACCATGAGCTTCTAGTGCCTTGTACATCCCGAGATTGCTCATCACAGTAGTAACCACCGTATCCTTTTTCAAACGACCATTTTCATCCATATTTTTTCCACAAATATACATGATCTTATCACCATCAACGATGTTCCCTTCCGCATCAACGGCAATACACCGGTCACCATCACCATCAAAGGCGATCCCAAGGTCGGCCTGATTGTCAACGACCGCTTTCTGCAGTCCTTCAGGATGGGTGGAACCACAGTTCAGGTTGGTATTTAACCCATCCGGGTTGTCATTAATTGGAATAAAGTCAACTTCGACATCGGCAAATAAACTAGAAACGAAGTCACTGGTGGCCCCGTTAGCAGCATCAACAACGACTTTTAAACCAGCCAATTCGGTTGAAATTGTTTGTTCGAGGAATGAAGTATATTTAAGGGCCCCTTCTTTATAATCTTCCACCGTACCTAAGCCGTCATCAGATGGCCGTGGCAACGTATCTTCAGGAGCATCTAAAATTTGTTCAATTTCATATTCCAATTCATCAGATAATTTAAAACCATCGCCACCGAAATACTTAATCCCGTTGTACTGAATTGGGTTATGCGAAGCAGTGATCATCACTCCAGCATCAGCTTCTTGGGCCCGAACTAAGTAGGCAACCCCTGGCGTCGTCACAACACCTAACCGCAACACTTCAATCCCGACAGACAGCAATCCAGCAATCAGGGCATTTTCTAACATTTGTCCAGAGATTCGCGTGTCACGAGAAACCAAGACTTGGGGACGTTTCCGTTCGGAATGACGGGTTAAAACATAACCACCGGCACGCCCCACCCGAAATGCTAATTCAGGGCTGAGATCACGATTGGCAACTCCACGGACCCCGTCTGTTCCAAAATATTTTAACTTCATTATTTTTCACCTATCCTATCAATCTTAATCATTGCTACTGCTACTTGATTCAGTAGTTTGACTTGCACTAGTGGACCGCGCACTAGAACTCGAACTATCACTATTTTCCCCGGACGAACTACTGCTTGAAGATGAGACATCATTTCCATTTTGCTTGGTAACCGGTACTTCGACACTAATGGAACTTGGCATGACGACCACATTCACTGTCCGACCTTTCTTGTCAATTGCTTGCAACGTAATTTGCCGACTAAAGTTTGCTTTTGCATCCTTTGGCACGTCCACGTAAGCAATTACCTTGGCAACCTTCTTAACTTGGCTCCGTGCTCCAGAGATTTGCACGGTCTTCAATGCTGGCTTCGGTGTACCAACCTCGTATCCATCACTGACGGCCTTAGAATTCAATTTAACTTGAACTGGCGCCGTAATCGTGCTCCGTGGTTGGACGTTGACCTTAATCGTCTGTGGGGTGACTTTCGAACGTAATTCGGAATTCAAACCACTTACCTTCAAAGTCACGGTGTGATTTCCCGTCCCCAATTTAGTTAAATCAGCATACACCTTGAAGTTTTGGGTATTAGAAACCGTCGTCACCAACGCGGATGGCCCTGATACACGAACCTTCACGTATTGTGGATACCCAGTAACCACATACTTTTGTGAGTTCATTTTTAGGTCCAGTGGCATTCTAACGTTGACGGATTTATTCGACATTAGCGCGCTCCCACTATCTGAACCACGGGTAGTTTGACGGAGAAAGCCATTTTTATCGCTATTCACGTACATAAATAGAAAAACTGCTAACACAAGTGAGGCTAATCGCAAAAACCAAACGCTGCCAAAGAATGAACCTTTTTTACCGTTCACGATGCTTCCCCCCTTGCAGATGAATCTTCGTGAGTAAGTCACCAAATAGGCCCAGATCCTTGTGTTCATCTTTTTCCTTGTATAAATGAGCACGTAAGAATTTCAGATAGTCCTTTTGTGACATATTCCTCAACAGCTCGTTATCCTTGGTAATGGATACTTCACCAGTTTCTTCTGAGATGACAATCGTCAAGGCATCTGTGACTTCACTAATCCCAACCGCTGCTCGGTGACGAGTTCCTAATTCTTTTGGAATCAGTTTACTATCCGAAAGCGGCAAATAAGCTGCTGCGACCGCAATGCGGTTATTCTTAATGATCACTGCCCCATCATGAAGCGGTGTGTTGGGAATAAAGGTATTGATTAACAATGCACCGGTAATATCAGCATCAAGCGGAATCCCGGTTTCAATATATTCTTCCAGTCCCGTATCCATCTGAATACTAATCAAGGCCCCAATCCGTCGTTTCGACATGTATTGGATGGCTTGATCCAGCTGTTGGATCATTTCCTCTTCCTGCTCATTGGCAGTCCGGTTGCGCGCAAACAAGGTACCGCGACCAAGATGTTCCAACCCCCGCCGAATTTCCGGCTGAAAAATAACAACAATTGCGATTACACCCCAATTAATGACCTGGTCCATCAACCATGAAACCGTACTCAACCCGACGTACCAGCTCACCAACTTAATTAACAGAATCACTAAAATTCCCTTAAAAAGCTGAATGGCCCTGGTGCCCCGAATCAGCATAATTAGCTCATAGATTAAGAACCAGATCACCAGGATGTCAATCAAGTTAATCAAATTTCGCCACGTTAATAAAGTAGCGATTGTCTGCATTGATCCAAAACCTCCGATCCTAAACTACCGTTTAATTATATCATTTTCTTAAGGTCACGCAATTTAAAGGCCAAACGCTATCATTAAATTTTCAGTCCGGTATAATAGTTACTGTGAATTGAAAGGAGCGTGGTCGGTATCAACCATTTGACAATTTCATACCGCTGGCAAGTCCGGTGCTTTTTCTTGGCATGGATCATTTTTCTAAAAGTGGTAATGAAGAGCCCTTATGATTTCATGGCCTTGAATACCTTCTTAGGTTACATTCCGATCGAAATTAGTTTCCACCTACCTAAAATCGCCGACCGGCGTTCACTCCTCTTTTGGCTAGCCAGCTTGCTTTGGCTCTTATTCTATCCCAACGCTCCCTACGTTTTAACTGACCTCTTTCACCTGTCCTGGCTCCATCCCCATACCAATGTCAGTGGCATCCTGCGTTCCGCACCCTCAATGTGGTTAATCTTTGCCATCATGATTATTAGCGCCTTTTGCTGCGTCTTAATCGGCTCACTAGAGCTCTTGAATACGAGTAGCCTCATTGCTAAAGTGATCAGTCCCCGTCACCCCCAGTTGAGGTACCTTTTAATGGTGATTTTTACCTTTTGCTCGAGTATTGGGATCTACATTGGTCGCTTTCTGCGATTACATTCGATCTATATGTTAATCACCCCAAGTTGGTTTTGGCGACAAATTCTAAGCGCCATTTCATGGAATGCCTTTCTCTTTGTGATGATCATGACCGTTTTACAATTAATTATCTGTTGGTTCGTCCATTTGCTACTTGTCTTACGAAATTGAATTTAGACAAACTAAGGCCCTTACTCCGTTAACGACGGGGTAAGGGCCTTGATTTTACTTATCACGACCGATGATGCGGACTTCGGTTTCCAGTTCGACGCCAAACTTCTCTTTGACCACTTGTTGAACATGATGGATCACATTGAGATAATCGGTCGCCGTCCCATTGTTAATATTGACAATGAATCCAGCATGCTTTTTGGAGACTTGGGCACCACCTGAAGTATAACCTTGCAATCCAGCATCATGGATCAATTTGCCGGCAAAATATCCTTCGGGTCGCTTAAAGACGCTTCCACATGATGGTAAGTCTAATGGTTGTTTAGCAGCCCGGCGTGCATTTAAATCATCCATCTGGGCCTTGATAGTTTCATAATCGCCTGGTATCAAACCGAAGTCAGCTGACAACACGATCAGATTTTGGTCTTGAACAGCACTGTGCCGGTAACCAAAATCAAGCTCCTGGTTGTTCAGTTCAAAAATATTGCCATCCCGATCCATGACGGTTGCCTTAGAAATGACGTTTCTGGTTTCACCACCATATGCACCAGCGTTCATGAACACAGCACCACCGACACTTCCGGGAATTCCCGCTGCAAATTCGATCCCACTCAAGGAGTGATCACGGGCCACCTTCGTCACTTCGATGTAGGCAGCACCAGCATCTGCCGTCACAGTGGAATCACTAACAGAAATGTCCTTCATCGCTGTCAGGATTAATACCAATCCAGCGATGCCGCCATCCTTAACGATCAAATTACTGGCGTTACCAAGCACGGTAATCGGTAATTGCTGTTCCTTAGCATACGTTACTAACTGTTTCATCTCGTCAACATTCTTGGGAAATGCTAACCAGTCCGCCGGTCCCCCAGTATGGGTAAACGTGTACTGTGATAGTAAGGCATCTTTTTTGATGTTAATTTCAGGGAAAGTTGTTTGAATGTTTTCAGTCATGTTGATTAATCCTTTTTATATTGATATCTAATATTGTATCATTATAAAATGAGATTTAAACTACAGGAATTGAGTAACTGATCAGGAGACGATAATTTTGAACTTTATTGCAATGGATTTTGAAACTGCTAATTCCAAGCGTTTTAGCGCCTGTTCCTTATCGCTGGCGATTGTGCGCCAAAATAAAATTGTCGATGAATTCTATTCGTTAATTAATCCCCAAACCGATTTTAGCTGGCGCAACGTCCAAATCCACGGTATCCATGAAGCCGATGTTGCAAACGCCCCCACATTTCCTGAAGTCTGGAAACACATTGCGCAATTTTATACACCCGACAAGCTGGTCATTGCCCATAATGCCACCTTTGATAATAGTGTTTTAAAAAATACTCTTCAACATTATGGAATTGTGGCACCAGCCTACCAAACACTCGATACCCTGCGCACCAGTCAAAGGTTGTTCCCCCAATTACCTAACCACAAATTAGATACAGTTGCCGCCGCTTTGAATATCGACCTCCACCATCATCACAATGCCTTAGATGATGCGCAAGCGTGTGCTGATATTCTCATTAACCAGGCCGAAAGCTTTGGCCGTCAACAAATTGAACCATTCATTAAAATGTATGGCTAAATACAGCAACGGGGCTTGGAAATGACTTCCAAGCCCCGTTATGTGGTTATGAATCAGAACCACCGTATTCCATTAAGATTGCTGGGCGCTCCTGACCGTTCGCGTCTTGCTCTTTAGTTTGGTCAGTTTGGGTAAAAGCAAATTTTTCGTACAAATGAATCGCCCGCGGATTATCGGCAAAAACATCGAGCACTAAGTGTTCTAAAGTACTAAAGTTTTCATACCAATAAATTGCTTCATCGACCAGCAGCGAACCAATGCCCTGATTCCAAAACTGCTTTAAAACTGCAACCCCTAGTTCACCAGCATTAGCGGAGCCATTTAATTTAGTCACCGTCACAATGCCCACCGGTTGCTTGCCAAGCATGGCCAATAAAACGAAGCAATCACTCCGCTGGTCAATTTCAGCTAACGACATTTCCTCATCCGCAACCGACAAGGATGACAATTGTGGAATCATCACCACATTGGTTTCTTGATTAATTTGGCGGAGCAGATCAAGAACCGGACCGGCGTCCGTAATCGTGGCAACTTTTAAAGTAATTTCTTCGTCACTCATAGTTCTTCCACCAATTTGGTAAAGTGCTCACCTTGTGGATTCAGCGTTAAAATCCGTCGTTGATCCTCATCAGTGCGCTGGAAAGTAATTGATAAATATTCATCAGGTAGTTCATCTGCGGCAAACTGTGCCCACTCTACAACACTGACACCGTCACCGTCAAAATACTCATCAAGGCCCAAATCAGCGGCCCCACCGTTTTCTAAACGATAAGCGTCCATATGATAAAGCGGCAACCGGCCGTCCTGGTACTCCCGAATAATTGTAAAAGTGGGACTCTTAATCACTTCGCTAATACCGAGGCCCCTGGCAATTCCCTTGGTAAAAGTTGTTTTTCCAGCACCCAGGTCACCATTTAACACAATAACATCGCCAGGTTGCAAATTGGTCGCTAGGCGTTCGCCCAAAGCGATCGTTTCCTCACGACTGTTTAACGTTAACTGTTTCATCGTTATTCAACCCGTGCGGCCGTAATTAAGGCCACTTTGTAAATTTCATCTTCGTTCGTTCCACGGGACAAATCGGCGATTGGCGCATTCAGTCCTTGCAGAATTGGGCCGACGGCTTCAAAACCACCAAAGCGTTGGGCAATTTTGTAACCAATGTTTCCTGATTCCAAGCTTGGGAAGATAAAGACATTGGCATGTCCTGCCACCTCTGAGCCAAGAGCTTTTAATTTGCCAACTTCTGGAACCAGGGCCGCATCAAATTGTAATTCACCCTCAACTTTTAAGTCCGGGTGAGCGTCCTTAACAAGCTTCGTGGCGTCAGCCACCTTAGTTACTAACTCACTCTTCGCAGAACCCTTTGTTGAGAAACTCAGCATTGCAACTTTAGGGTCTAGGCCAAACACCTTCGCTGTTTCTGCGCTTTCTACCGCAATTTCTGCCATCGTCGGTGCATCAATTTCGATATTAATGGCACAGTCAGCAAAAACGTACCGTTGATCACCCTTTTGCATAATAAAGGCCCCACTAATCCGTTTGACACCTGGTTTAGTTTTAATGATTTGGAGCGCAGGCCGGACAGTATCCCCAGTTGGGTGGACCGCTCCAGAGACCATTCCATCAACTTTGCCCATGTAGACCAGCATGGTTGCAAAGTAACTGATGTCTTCGAGCATTTTGTCCACTTGTTCAGGCGTATTCTTACCCTTCCGCCGTTCCAAAAGTGCCGCGTGCATAGCAGTCTTGTCATAGGTTGCTGGGTCAATGATTTCAATTCCAGTTAAATCGAAGCCATTCTCCTGAGCAATTTGCTTTAATTGATCTGGATTTCCCAACAAAATTGGTTGGAGCACATCGTCATGTTTTAGACGAATAGCCGCGCCCATCACCCGCTTGTCTTCGCCTTCTGGAAAAACGATGGTCCGGTTTTGCCCCTTTAATTCAGTTGCCAGTTTTTCAAAAATATCCATTGGTAAAACTCCTTTCCAATCATTACTGTACATCAACATGCGCTGGTAGTTGCCAATCAATGGGTTGTTCCCCCATTGCCTTCAAAGCTTCATTAGTGCGGGAAAATGGCCGCGAACCAAAGAAACCACGGTTGGCAGATAGCGGACTGGGATGGGCTGATTCTAAAACAATATTAGTATCAGTGTTGATCAATGTCTTTTTGGCCTGTGCGGCCCGTCCCCACAAGATAAAGATGACAGGTTCGGGACGATCCGACAACGCTTTAATGGCCGCATCAGTCAAGCGTTCCCAACCATGACCACGGTGGGAAAAAGCCTGACCATCACGAACCGTCAACACTGAATTCAACAGCAGTACCCCTTGATCTGCCCATTTTTTGAGGTAACCATGTTGTACTGGTGGATAGCCCAGGTCATTTTGTAATTCCTTATAGATATTTTGCAGCGATGGCGGAATTCGTACACCCGGCAAAACCGAAAAGCTACAGCCATGAGCCTGGTGAGGCCCGTGATAGGGATCCTGCCCTAAAATGACCACTTTCACCTTACTAAAGGGCGTCCATTCAAACGCCTCGAAAATATGGTGCATTTCCGGATAAACCGTGTGGTGTTGATATTCATTAATTAAAAATTGCCGCAATTGCTGGTAGTAATCAGCTTCAAACTGTGGTTTTAAAACTGGCCACCAGTCATTATGAATTAATTGTTTCAATGCAATCCACCTCGACAATATTTTACCATAATCCCCCTGCAGACTTCGGGAAAACTGTTCAATTATCTTCACAACTGCTAAAATAGTAGTAAGAAAGTTAGGAAGAAAAGCGGTGAAACCATGCGAACTCTTTACCTCAAGAACCGGGCTAATGATCGTTCGGCCACCATCATTCATGATAATCTCCATGAAGCCCGTTACCTGCTGACCGGAAAATGGGGCCTGCGCCACGATGCCTTGTCCTTGTATACAATGCAGGGTGATTTATTAGCCGAGATCAAACAATTATCATTAGGGATGCTGCCCAAATTTGGTATTTACGTGAACCACCACCGAATCGCGACCATTTGCAAATCGCTCGGTTTCGTGCGGGAGTTCATTTATATTCGTGACCTTAACTGGGTAATTATGGGCAATGCTTTAAACAACCATTACCGAGTATTCCGCAATAATCACACCGTTTTTACCATGGAACCTGAAAAATCATCTGGTGGCCTCTATTGCCGCCTAACCATTAATCAGGAGTCAGACGAACCCGTGGCCATCCTAGTCGGCTGCGTCCTCAATCATTGGGCAGGAACCCGAGTTACCCGCCGGATGAAAAAGTTGTTACCCAACCGGCAATTCCGCCGTGGGGCAGTGCCCGAATTGGGCTGCTACAAAAAGTTAGATTAAAAAATCCTCCTGATCAAGTTGCATAGCAACAATGATCAGGAGGATTTCTATTTAGAATCACCTAAAACATTTTGGCAATGATTGGTAACAACCAGATCCAGAACAAGCATGAAACGGCAAACCCGATCGTAGAAATTGCAACAGAGCTAGCCCCTTCTTTAACGTAAATATTATAACGACTGGAAATAATAATTCCGGAAAATGCAGGCGGTAAACCAGTTGCCAAACAAAGCATTGAAATCTTCGTTGGATCAGAGCCCATGCCGATTAGGTATGATACCAATACGATAATCGCTGGCGTCAAGAATAACCGGAAGAAGGTGTTCCAAAGAGATTCTTTAGAAATTGAAAACTTAACTGTCGAGAGTGCTAATCCGGCTGCTAAAACGGCCACCCCAGAATTAGCCTTCGCAATCAAATCAAACGTTGGATCCCAAGAAGTTGGCACCTTGATCCCGATCAAAACTAGGATGATCGCTAACAGTGGAGCCGCGGCAACTGGTTGTTTAACAGCATTCAGGACGGCTGACCAGGTTGAATTGCTTTGCTTTTCCTGTTGATTATGGTAATCCACTTCAGCACGCACTAAATCAATTTCCCGATCAACACCCTTTTCACGAAGTGCCTTTGCTTCCGCGTCCGTAACTGGAACACCATCGGCCACAGTCACCATCTTAGTTTCAGGAGTTTTATTAGTCCCCTTTTGTGGAAGCTTAACCGTGACTTGTTGACCACCGTTGGTTGTCGCCACTTTTTTCCGATCATTGGCCTGCCCTTTGTTAATCAAAGACAGACCAATCGGAATCGTGACCGCATTCACGACAATGGAAACAATTCCAATTACCAAATTGGTGGTGACGTTATTGCCATAAATTGGATCCAACACGGCGAAGCCTAAGAAACCGATCGTTGGTGAACCAGCAATCAATGCACACACGGCTGCTTCTTGGGTGCTCCGGTGAAACATCACTTTATCCAGGACATAACTCAATAGAAAGAGTCCTGTGACTCCGACAACTGAAACTAACGTTAAACGAATATCCTTCGCAAACATTGCCCGCGATGCCTTCACAATGGAGACAAACAATGCCGCTGGTAAGGCAATATTCAAAACTAACTTGTTCATCCCTTGACGTTGATCATCATCGAAAAAGGTTAACTTACCGCAAATGTAACCTAAAATCATGATAATCAAAATTGGGATAATATCATTAACTAATATATCTACCATTTTTGACCACTTCCTTAAATCTGTGGTACTGATTATTCACCCTTGATAACTTTCCGCCGAGGATTTTGTGGCTTCTTCACTTTGGAAATCACGCCTTCGTCAGCCAAAGAACTAATTTGGTCATCATCGTAACCAAGGCTCTCCAAAATTTCTTTGTTGTTTTCACCTAAATCAGGGGCACGTTTATATTCCGGCTTGTAATTGGAAAGGGTAAATGGTAAACCAATGGTCTTGAACTTGCCCCGGTTACCACCTTGATCAATTGTAATGATCGTCCCGTCTTCATTCAGGTCAGGGTCATTTTCAATTTCATGCCAATCCAATACTGGACCAACTGGAATCCCAGCGGCACCCAGCGTCTTGGTTAATTCATACTTGTCATATTGCTTAGTGTATGATTCAAGCAATGGGTATAATTCTTCCTTGTGCAATTGACGGTGTTGCCAGTCAACAAACCGTGGATCGTCAATCCATTCAGGGTGGCCCATCGTGTTGGCGATTGCTGCCCAACTCTTGTTGCTATCCTGGATAACAATGTAAACATAGGCGTTCGGATCATTTTCCCAACCCTTTGCTTTATAGGTCCAACCAATTACTTGGCCACCTTCAGTGTTTTCGCCACGTGGAATGGCTTTGCCCCACTTGAAGTTTGGATAAACTGCGTAGTGAGGTAAGGCACCTAAGTTATCGAGCATGATTTGGTCACGAAGCTTAATCCGTGCTAAGTTCAAGACCGCGTTTTGCATTGACTGGTAAACAAAGGTACCTTCTCCAGTCCGTTCCCGTTGCATTAAAGCAGCTAAAATGCCGATCGTTAAGTGCATTCCTGAATTGGAATCACCTAAAGCAGCAGCTGATTGAGTTGGGACGTTATGTTCGCCCTCATTCCAACCAGTGGCAGAAGCAGCTCCACCGGCAGATTGCGCAACCGGTTCGTAGGCCTTGACATTTTCAAACCGTGAGCCAGCGTTAAAGCCCTTCAAAGAAGCCATGATCAAACGTGGATTAAGCTTATGAACGTCTTCCCAACCAAAGCCGGCCCGGTCCGCAGCACCTGGGCGAACGTTTTCGACAAAGACGTCAGCCTTCTTGAGTAAGTCATCCATGATTTTCTTTCCTTCAGGTGACTTAATGTCCAACGTCAAGGACTTCTTGTTGGCGTTTAATTGCAAGTAGTAAAGGCTCCATGAATCTTGAATGTCTAACAATTGGTTCCGGGTTGGGTCACCAGTGTTGGTCCGTTCAATTTTAATGACTTCGGCACCGAGCCAAGCCAACAATTGGGTACAAGATGGACCAGATTGCACTTGCGTCCAGTCAACAATTTTAATGCCCTTCAGTGGAGCATATTCACTATTTTCTGTTGTCATAAGAATGTTCCCTCCAATTCAGATTATTGTTTCAAGTTTAACTTTGGATTGAGGTTACCAATGTGTCCAGATTCCTTCCCCATTGAAGGATCGATTTGGACATTGATAATGTTTGGCCGACCAGATTCTACAGCCTTGGCAAAGGTGTCCTTCATTTCTTGATAGTTCTTAACGAAGTAACTATCACCTTGGAAAGCCTTGGAGATCAATTCATAATGGGCATTTGGATCCAGCTTGGTTGGACCAGGTTGGTTAGGAACTTCTGAATCAGTCCCGTTATAAATCCCACCATTGTTAACAATGACAACCGTAATTGGCAGGTTGTAACGGCAAATGGTTTCCATTTCCATTCCATCAAAACCAAAGGCACTGTCACCTTCGAGGGCAACAACCGACTTCCCAGTAGTAGCTGCTGTTGCAATGGCGTAACCAAGGCCGACTCCCATGACACCCCACGTACCAGTATCAATCCGGTGACGTGGCAGCTTCATATCAATCATGTTCCGACCAATGTCAAGGGTGTTAGCTCCTTCACTGACCAGGTAAGTATCAGGGTGTTGTAAGAAGTATTCCTTGATTGGTTCAATGGCACCGTAGTACCCAAACTTAGGGTTAGTTTCACCCTTAGCAATCCGTTGGGCAAACTTTTCGTCGTTTTCGGCAGTCTTAGCCGCAATTTGTTTCAACCAGTCAGCGTCAGTATGGTAACCAGCTGACTTCAGGGCTGGCACTAACTTGGTCAATGTTGATAACAGATCCCCTTGCAAAGGAGCGCTAATCTTTTGGTTGGAGTCAAATTCCGTTGCATCGATGTCTAATTGGACAAACTTGGCATCCGGGTTAAAGGTTGGTGCTGCCCCGTGTGACAACATCCAATTCAGTCGCGCCCCAATCAAGATCACGACGTCAGCATTCTTCAAAGAGAGTGAACGCGCAGCGGCAGCGGAGTGAGAATCTTCATCACTTACGACCCCTTTAGCCATGGACATTGGCAAAAATGGAATTTCCGTGCTGGAGACCAAATTTTGAACTAATTCTTCAGTGCGGGCATAGGCAGCACCCTTGCCTAAGATGATCAATGGCTTCTGAGCACCACTGATCACTTTCACTGCGCGATCAATCGCTTCATCGCTTGGGAATTGTTGTGGCGCAGGATCGATCACTGAGTAGATGCCGGTATCATCCTTGCTATCGAACGTCACAGTTTGACCAATCGCATCCGCAGGAAGGTCGAGATAAACACCACCAGGGCGGCCAGAAACAGCTGTCCGCACCGCACGAGCGACAGCTAAGCCCATATCTTCTGCCCGGTCAACCCGGTAAGCCTTTTTACAGAATGGCTTTGCAACGTTGTATTGATCAAGCCCTTCATAGTCACCCTGGTCAAGGTCAATAATGTGACGATCTGAGGACCCCGAAATCATAATCAATGGGAAGCAATTCTTCGTTGCTTGTGCCAATGCTGTCAAACCATTCAAAAATCCTGGCGCAGAAACGGTTAAGCCAACCCCTGGCTTTCCCGTCAAGTACCCAGTCGCTGCTGCTGCATTGACAGCAGAATCTTCACGACGGAAGCCATAATACTTCATCCCGCGCAATTCAGCTAACCGTGCGAAATCAGTCACCGGAATTCCGACAACACCATACATCTTATCAATGCCATTTTTTTGCAAAGCTGCGATTAACAAATCGGCGCCACTTTGTACAAATGAACCATCATCCATTCTAGATCTCCCTCCATCCATATAAAACAATTCACTTTCGATGCATCGAATAGTCATCCGTATATACACAACCAAGATACTGTCAAATCTATGACAAATCAACAAAAATGTTGAATTATTTTGGACACAAAAAGGCTTATATATCAACGGAGAATTCGTTAATATATAAGCCTTGAATGGAATTAATAATGTTTCATCACGCGTTCAATTTGCCGTTCTTGCTCGCGTTTCTTGATGTCATTTCGTTTATCATACTCATGTTTACCCTTGGCCAGGCCAAGCAAGACCTTGGCAAAGCCATGTTTAAGGTAAACCTTCAGTGGAATCAGGGTAACCCCCTTCACACTCATTTCCCCACGTAATTTTTTGAGTTCCTTTTTGTGAAGGAGTAGTTTCCGATTCCGCAATGGGTCATGATTGAAAATATTACCATTACTATATTCACTAATGTGAACGTTCATCAACCACAGTTCCCCATTGTGAAATTGGGCATACCCATCTTTCAAATTAATCCGGCGCGCCCGCACTGATTTAATTTCCGTTCCGGTCAAAACGATGCCTGCTTCGTAGGTTGCCATCACGGAATAATCGTGCCGCGCTTTTTTATTTTGTGCCACTACGTTATCGTTGGATAACGTGTGTCGTTTTTTGGCCATCTAATCACCTCGTTTACTATTAGTGACGCTTCCGATGTCCCCGTTGATCACCACCGTGACGCGTTTGGCCACGATTAATTTGGCGGTTGTTACGGTGGCCATTTTCCCGATTACCGTGATTTTCGTGACGATTGTGGCCGTGACTTCGACCATGACCACGATGATGATTACCATGCCGACCATGGTCGCGCCCCGTACGCAACTTCGTCACTGGAGCATCTTCAGGATTTACCAACTCAAAGTCTACTTCACGCTGGTCTTTATCAACCCTCAATAACTTCACTTTCACTGGCTGTCCGATCCGGAAAATGTGGTGGTTACTGCGCCCCACTAAGGCCATTTGTTTCTCAATGTATTCATAGTAGTCATCATTCATTGCACTAATGTGGATTAAGCCTTCCACGGTGTTCGGCAACTCAACGAAGAGGCCAAATTTCATCACGGAACTAACCACCGCTTCAAAGGTTTCCCCAACGTGATCTTCCATGTATTCGGCTTTTTTCATACTGTCAACGTCACGTTCGGTGTCAATTCCCCGTCGTTCGGTAACTGACGTATGTTCCGCAATTTCTGGTAAACGATCGCGGTATTTCGCCTTCGCTTCTTCCTTCGTTCCATGTTCACGATACCACTTAATCAAGCGGTGAACAGTTGTATCAGGATACCGCCGAATTGGTGAAGTAAAGTGCGTATAGTATTGGGCCCCTAAGCCAAAGTGACCGACTTCTTCATCAGAATACTTGGCTTGCTGCATGCTCCGTAACATCATGACCTGAACCATTTCCTCTTCGGGGGTCCCGGCCACTTGTTTCAACACCCGTTGAAGCATCATCGGTTTAACGTTATTGAGGTCCCCCTTCATATCAATACCAAGAACACTCAGGAAATCAGCGAAGTCCTTGATACGGTCACCATCTGGTTTTTCGTGAATCCGGTATAGGAATGGTACGTGCAGGTGGTCAAAATGTTCAGCGACCGTTTCGTTAGCAGCCAGCATAAAGGATTCAATCATCCGTTCTGATAAGCCCCGTTCACGAAGTTGAATATCGGTCGGGTGCCCAGTCTCATCAACAATGATTTTGGCCTCTGGTGCTTCAAAGTCAATGGCCCCACGACGATGCCGATGTTTCAGTAGGATCCGGTGCAGCTCAGCCATCGTTTCAAACATTGGGACCAATTCACGGTATTGGTCCTTCGTCTTTTGGTCGTCGGCTTCCAAAATCTTGTTCACGGCTTTGTAAGTCATCCGGGCGTGCGACTTAATCACACTAGGGAAAATATCGTGTTTTAAGATATTCCCCTGCTCGTCAATTTCCATTTCGCAAGACATGGCCAGCCGTTCCTCGTTCGGATTCAATGAGCAAATTCCGTTAGATAGCCGCCGCGGCAGCATTGGGATGACCCGGTCCGTCAAGTAAACTGAAGTGCCCCGCTTAAACGCTTCTTCATCCAATGGAGTCCCTGGTTGAACATAATGACTAACATCCGCAATGTGAACACCTAAGTGGTAATGGCCATTATCCATCTTCCAGGCAACAACGGCGTCATCCAAGTCCTTCGATTCAATACTATCGATGGTCACTAAAGGTTGCTTGGTTAAGTCCTTGCGCCCCTTCTTTTCTTCTGGCAGGACTTCTAACGGAATTTGATTTGCCTGGTCCATTGCTTCCTTAGGAAATTCGTGCGGAACGTCGTGGGCATAGACAACGGAGAGAATATCAACCCCGGGTTCGTTCTTGTCACCAACAACCTCCGTAACCGCCCCAGTCATCACTTCGGGAGCTTCATCACTTGGGTAGCTGGCAATCGTGGCCGTCACAATTTCACCATCTTGCGGGTGTAACCCTTGATCAGATACATAAAATTTGAGGTGACCGAGTTTCTTATCCTTTAAGATGATTTCACCAATGTAATTGCCCATGGTCAAGTTCTTAAATTCACCGACGACGTGGTCATAGTGATGATCAAGAATTTCTGCGACGGCCCCTTCTGGACCTTGATCTGAGCGGGGATCACCAGCCCGTAAAATTTTCACTTGGACTTCGTCACCAGAAAGTGCGTGTTTAGTATGATCTGGGTTTATATAGATATCCGGCATACTGTCATCATATGCGACAAACCCAAAGCCCTTACTATTACCATGAAAAATCCCAGTAATTAATTGTTGCTGTGGTACCAGCTTAAATTCGCCCCGGTCAGTAACCTCAACCTTTTTTTCACGTTCCAATTGCGCTAAGGCCTGAACAATTGGCGTAAAATCTTCGGCGGCGGTCATATCCAATTTCCGAGCGATTTTTTCAGCTGACAGACTAATCGTTGGATTGGCCTGTAAGTCTTCTAAAATTTTCGCCTTTAATTCTGTCATGATTTTCCTTTCTATCTCAGTAAAAAATTAAAATAAAAGGGCTGCGAAACAACCGTCGTCATTTCTCAGCCTCTCCTGTGTTTTTCTTTAATGTGCCGAAACGTAAACTAACGCTAATGCCAAGATAAAGAATAGCGCACCAACGATCGTGGTTACGATTTGCATTACTGCTTCAAAGCCACGTGCTTTTCGACGTGAAAATAGGTCGCCAGCGCCACCCGTTAAGGCTGACATGGCATCATTATCATTCTTGGCTGGCTGCATCATAACACATGCGATCAAAACGACGCAGTCAATTAAGAAGAGGGTCATTAACATGTTTTGCAAGGTTCTTCCTCCTAATTTCCCACTATATAACTATTTAATGATAACATACTTTAATGTTCTTGACTAGGGCGAGCATGGTGGGCCGCCTGATTAATTAAATGCTGGTTTTCTAAATGATGATGACCAGTTAATTGAATCACTAAGGTATCACCAACCTGCAATTTGGTTTGCCCGCGGGGGACTAATTCTTCCTCACCCCGATAAATTGCCAGCACCAAACTCCCTTTTGGCCATACAAAGTCTTTAATCAGTTTTCCATCTAAAGTTGCCCCGGCAAAAATGGAGACCGTCATCTGGGTCATTCCACTGAGTTCTTTCCGTGGACGGCGGTGAATAAAGTTGTTGAACATGGCCATGTACACCGGCAAACCACCAAGGACATCGTTGACGACGTATGCTGCAACTGCCACCACCGCTAATGGCATTAAATGGGTCATTGAGCCCACCATTTCGGTGATCAGCAAAATCGCCGTAAATGGTGCCTTAGAAATGCAGGCAAAGTAACCAGCCATTGCATAAATGATGTAATTGCCTAAATAAGCTTTCGACACCAGCCCAAGTGAAATTAAAGTTGCACAGTAGCAAGCACCAATCACTGCTCCTAACGTCAAAATTGGTAAAAAGATCCCCCCGGGAATTTCTGAACCATAGCTAATCATGGAGAAGACAAACCGGAGTAATAAAATCCCAAATAAGAACGGAATGGACAGGGACAAATGTGGTAAAGAAACAATTAAATTATTGCCCCCACCTAACGTTACCGGCCAATACCACGCAATTGGGATAACTAACAAAAACGGGACCACTGGATACCAAGCCGGTTTTAACCAAGTCACTTTCCGGCTCCACGTCCCCAACCGTAAAATCGTGTATTGGTAAACCCGCCCCAAAATACCGAGGATTATTCCCAAAATGAGCAGGTGGATATACTGGTTAGCAGGAAACAACACTTGGTGCGGAAGGTCTAAGTCAGGACGTAACCCGAAAAACGTCATTGAAACCCCATTCGCACAAACTGCGCTAATAAAGACCGACAACCAGACTAGCGGTGAAAAGTTATGGTAAACCTCTTCTAAAATAAACATTGAACTCGCAATCGGTGCGTTAAATGCTGCTGATAGACCCGCAGCAGCTCCCGATGCAATTCCGACCCGGCGCTCAATCTTCGTCACGTGATTATGCTCTGCTAAGCCTTGGCCAATGGTGGCACCGAGTTGAATGGAAGGCCCTTCCCGGCCTAAAAAGAGTCCTGAACCAATGCCAAAGATCCCACCAACAAATTTACGCCACAGGACCGGCCACCATTGTTCATCGAATTGACCAGTCAACTGGCCCTCAACCTGGGGAATCCCAGAACCTTTGATGTTCGGGTTCTTTTGTGACATTCGCCCCAACAAAAGAGCAATCACTACCGAGCCAACTGCCCAGGGAACTAACCACCATGGATGATGATGAAAGTATTGAAAACAGGCAATCACGCCGGATAATGCTGACTGGATCAATAAGCGAAAGACACTTACTAATAATCCGGTCACAATCCCGATCACGATTGCCCGTCCAATTTGTCGAATATTACTAAAATTTAATTTTCCAAAATGTAATCTAGTCACAATCGCCACTCCAAAATATCAGTTATTTTAGAGTTTACCACAATTAACCTTGA
Organism: Limosilactobacillus caecicola; assembly: GCF_943192935.1. GTDB lineage: Bacteria > Bacillota > Bacilli > Lactobacillales > Lactobacillaceae > Limosilactobacillus > Limosilactobacillus caecicola. The sequence continues at coordinate 137,734 of NZ_CALPCI010000003.1, forward strand.
CTTGCCTGTTGCTCATTCCGGTGACGGAAAATGTAGACCAGCGTGGCAATGATCAAAACAGCTGCTCCCACGATCACCGAAACTCTGGTATCGGGGTTGATAAACATAAAAATGACGATGATGATTAACATCAAAAATGCGAAGTAATTAGAGAGTGGATACAACGGTAAAGTAAATGGGTGGTCCTTCATCAAGTCAGGATTGTTGTGCCGGAACTTTAATTCCGCCAACAGAATCACAAACCACGGCACCATTCCTGGTAAGACGGAAGAACTGAAGACGACCACAAAGAGATCAGACGTCGACTTACTGTAGACAGAGGCAATCATGTCAATAATGAACCCAATTAAGATCCCACCGGAAATTCCCAGAATAGCGGCATCCGGAACAATCCGCTTGGAAAGTCGACCGAAGATTTTTGGTGCGTCCCCTTCGTGAGACAACTTAAAAAGCATCCGACTGGAGCTGTAAATCCCGGAGTTGGCCCCTGATAAAGCCGCCGTCAACACAACAAAGTTGATAATGGAAGCCGCAGCCGTAATACCAACCTTCGCAAAGGTAGAAACAAATGGTGAGCCCACCGCACTTAGTTTATTCCATGGATAAATCGTCACAATCACAAAGATCGCGCCAACATAGAAAATCAAGATCCGAAGTAAAACCGATTTGACGGACTTAATGATTGCTTGTTGCGGGTTGGCCACTTCCCCTGCTGAAATTCCTAAGAGTTCGATTCCTTCGTAAGAACCAACGATAATGGACATGGAAAAGAAGAAGCCTTTGACACCACCGGTAAAGAAGCCACCGTGCGCCCATAAATTTGACAGACCGGTTGGGTGGCCACCATTACCGAAGCCAAAGAAAATCACCATGAAGCCCAAAATGATCATTAAGATGATCGTGATCACCTTGATCATGGCAAACCAGAATTCTAGAGAACCATAGGCCTTCGCACTCGCCAGGTTGGCTAATACCAAGAAAATAATAATTACGATCCCGGCGATCCAGGTATGCATATGCGGCCACCAATACTGCAGATATTCAGTAGCCGCAACCACTTCAGACATTCCTACCACGATATATTCAAAAACATTCGCCCACTTGGCTAAATAACCAGCCAATGGGTGAACATATTCCGTGGCATAATCCGCAAAGGATCCCGTCCCCGGATTGATATAAATCATTTCTCCCAAGGCCCGCATCACAATATATAAGATCACCCCAACAAAGGCGTACGCGAGTAATACGGATGGCCCCGTCCATTTAATGGTGGAAGTTGATCCCATGAAGAGCCCAACCCCAATCGCGCCACCAAGGGAGATCATTTCCATTTGTCCGGCCGTCATCGTCCGTGACAATTCTGGAGCATCATTCTTTGCCATTACCCCAATCACTCCTTTAAACAATTTCTGGAGCTATTATAAAGAAGCCTAAATAAAAAATCAATGAGAAAATCTTAGATATTTTTCATAAAAAAAGACCCGACCGAAGTCGAGTCTTTTTAAAGCGAATCGTTAGACATTAACGGTTTTCAATGTCTAACTTAGCTTGTTCACTTAAGTTGTAGAATGAACGAATTCCCTTGTATTGAGCAACGTCACCAAGGTTATCTTCAATCCGCATTAATTGGTTGTACTTAGCAAGACGGTCAGTCCGGCTCATCGAACCAGTCTTGATTTGTCCAGCATTCGTAGCAACAACTAAGTCAGCAATGGTCGTGTCTTCAGTTTCACCAGAACGATGGGAAACGATGGCAGTGTAACCAGCTTCCTTAGCCATTTCGATCGCTTCAACAGTTTCAGTCAAAGTACCGATTTGGTTCAACTTGATCAGGATGGAGTTAGCTGCGCCCATCTTGATCCCCTTAGCAAGGTAGTCAGTGTTAGTAACAAAGAAATCGTCACCAACTAATTGAACCTTCTTACCAAGCTTCTTGGTAATGGTTACCCAGTCATCCCAGTTGTTTTCATCAATTGGGTCTTCAACAGATACAACTGGGTACTTAGCGATGATCCCAGAAAGGTAATCAATCCATTCTTCAGTGGTGTATTCTTCACCAGTGGACCAACGAAGCTTGTACTTCTTGTCGTCATCATTCCATAATTCTGAAGCAGCAACGTCAAAGGCAATCGCTACATCCTTACCTGGCTTGTAACCAGCATCCTTGATCGCCTTGATCAAAAATTCAAATGGTTCTTCGTTGTTTGCAAAGTCAGGAGCAAATCCACCTTCGTCACCAACGGAGGTAACCTTACCAGCATCTTCCAAAGCCTTCTTCAAAGCGTGGAAAGTTTCGGAACCCATCCGGATTGCTTCACGAACAGTTGGTGCACCAACTGGCATGATCATGAATTCTTGGAAGTCAACCTTGTTATCAGAGTGGGCCCCACCGTTGATAACGTTCATCATTGGTGTTGGCATCACGTGGGCATTGAAACCACCAAGGTAGTTGTAAAGAGGTACTTGTAATTCATCAGCAGCAGCCCGAGCAGCAGCTAATGAAACGGCTAAGATAGCGTTAGCACCTAACTTACCCTTGTTAGGAGTACCATCTAACTTGATCATTGCCTTATCAATCGCAATTTGATCAGTAACTTCCATCCCAACGATTTCCTTAGCGATGACGTTGTTAACATTAGCAACGGCCTTTAAAACGCCCTTGCCACCGAAACGGTTCTTGTCGCCATCACGAAGTTCAACGGCTTCGTGTTCACCAGTAGAAGCTCCTGATGGAACGATTCCACGGCCAACACCACCGGCTTCAGTATAAACTTCGGCTTCAACAGTTGGATTACCACGTGAGTCAAGGACTTCACGAGCATAAATATCTGTAATAAGTGACATATTGATTCTCTCCTCCAGAATAAATTGGAAAGCTTTATGCTTACGCTCTCCATTGTATTATTTTGCACATCTTAAAACAAGTAAAAATCCTAGTGGTTAACTAAATTTAAGAAGGTATCGGGATCTAAACTAGCCCCACCAGCTAAAACACCGTCAATGTCTTCACTCGCCATTAACCGGTTAATGTTACTAGTGTTGACACTACCTCCATAAAGGATCCGCACGTTGTCAGCAATCTCATCACCATACATATCCGCAATCGTCTGCCTGATCAGGTAACAACCTTCTTCAGCTTGTGCTGGATCCATGCTTTCGCCAGTTCCAATCGCCCAACTTGGTTCATAGGCAATCGTAACTTTTTCAACGTCTGCCGCTTTCAAGTCATGTAAATCCGCCAGGATCCGGCTGACGACCCAGTGAACCTTCTTACCGGCAACCCGTCGCCCCATGGTGTCGTCACAACATACAATTGGGCACAGGCCCGCTGCTAAGGCCGCATGAACCTTCAAATTGATCATCTGGTCATTTTCATTAAACAAGCGCCGTCGTTCGGAATGGCCTAAAATGACGTGATGAATATTTGCGCTATAGAGGGTGGTTGGGCTGGTTTCACCAGTATACGCCCCAGCATCTTTATAATAACAATTTTCCGCAGCAATTTTTAATGGAGAACCTTGTGCTGCTTTGACCATTGGTACTAAGGCAATGGTGGGCGCTGCCAAGACCGTTTCTTGAACACTGGGGTCCGGCAGATGATCCTTAATTTGGTTGACAAAATCAACCGCTTCCTCCACCGTCTTATTCATTTTCCAGTTTCCAGCAACAATTGGTGACCTCATGAACTAAATCCTCCTTATTAATTAAACACAAAAGGAGGCAAAAGTAACAAAATGGCTACTCCTACCTCCCGATCAATCTTACTTATCTGAAATTGCGTCAATTCCAGGAAGAACTTTACCTTCAAGGTAAGTCAATGATGCCCCACCACCAGTAGAAATGTGGCTTAATTGATCAGCAATTCCTAATTGCTTTGCAGCAGCGGTCGAATCACCACCACCAACGATCGTCGTCGCATCATCTAAGCCGGCTAAGAACTTACCAATGGCCAAGGTTCCCTTAGCAAAGTTTGGCATTTCAAAGACACCCATTGGGCCGTTCCAAACCACCGTCTTAGCGTCCTTCAAGACATTTTCAAATTCTTCAATTGACTTTGGACCGATGTCTAAGCCCATCCAGCCATCAGGAATGTCACCTTCGACAACCTTAGTATTAGCGTCATTCTTGAATGCATCAGCAATGACACTGTCAACAGGCAAGACTAACTTGTCCCCAGCCTTTTCCATAATGTCCTTGGCAACGTCAATCTTGTCCTTTTCAACAAGGGAGTTACCAATCTTAATGCCCTTAGCGGCAAAGAAGGTGTAGGCCATCCCACCACCAATGATGATCTTGTCAGCCTTGTCTAACAAGTGGTCAATCACACCGATCTTGTCAGAGACCTTGGCACCACCAAGGATAGCAACGAATGGACGAACTGGGTTATCAACAGCATTCCCCAAGAACTTGATTTCCTTTTCCATTAAGAAACCAACACCAGACTTACCGTCACCAATGTTTTGGGCAATGCCGACGTTGGAAGCGTGTTTCCGGTGAGCGGTCCCAAAGGCATCGTTGATGTAAACATCACCTAATGAAGCCCAGTACTTGCCCAATTCAGGATCATTGCCAGATTCACGTTTAACGTATTCGCCGTCCTTAACGTCTTCGTAACGGGTGTTTTGAACCATCAAAACATCACCATCTTGCATCTTGTCAATTGCATCTTCGAGTTGTTGACCTTCAGTAACGGGTACGAAGGTGACTGGCTTGTTCAATAAGTTGGAAAGCCGTTCAGCAACTGGGCGCATGGAGAGACCTGGCTTGTCTTCTTCCTTCTTGATCCGGCCAAGGTGTGAGAACAAAATCGCCTTCCCGTTGTGGTCAATAACGTACTTGATCGTTGGTAATGCAGCCACGATCCGGTTGTCATCACCAACTACGCCATCTTTAATTGGCACGTTAAAGTCAACACGCATTAAAACTTTTTTGCCTTCTAAAGGAAGGTCTTCAACAGTCATTTTTGCCATCATTAATTCCCCTTTTCTGTCAAAAAGGTGGGCGGAGTTTCCTCCTCCCACCTTCATTTAGTACGTTAGTTTTGCTTACAGAGTAGCAAAGTGAAGCAAAGTACGGATCATGTTGGAAGTGAAACCGTATTCGTTGTCGTACCAAGCAACAGTCTTAACTAATTGTGAACCATCGTCACCTTCCATAATTTCAGTTTGGGAAGGATCAAATACGGAACCGTAAGTTGAACCGATGATATCAGTTGAAACAATTTCGTCTTCAGTGTAACCAAAGGCATCGTTACCTTCAGTAGCCTTCTTCATAGCGGCGTTAACTTCGTCAACGGTAACCTTCTTGTCCAAGATGGAAACAAGTTCAGTTAATGAACCGTCAACAACACCAACACGTTGTGCGTGACCAGAAAGCTTACCGTTCAATTCTGGGATAACTAAACCGATGGCCTTAGCAGCACCACTTGAGTGAGGAATGGTGTTCGTGCTTGCAGTACGGTTGTTACGCATCTTCTTACCACGTGGGCCATCAAGGATAGCTTGAGTAGAAGTGAAGGCGTGGATAGTAGTCATAGTACCAACTTTGATACCGAAGTTCTTGTTAAGGAAGTAAGCCATTGGTGCAAGACATGAAGTAGTACATGAACCTGCAGAAACGATCTTGTCGTCCTTCTTTAAAGTATCAAGGTTAACACCAGGAACAACTGTTGGGATGTTACCAGCAGGGGCAGAAATCAGAACCCGCTTAGCACCAGCGTCCAAGTGAGCTTGTGACTTTTCAGCTGAAGTGTAGAAGCCAGTACATTCAAGTACAAAGTCAACACCATCATTCTTAACCCAAGGAATGTTCCGTGCGTCACGTTCAGCGTAAACTGGGTATTCCTTACCATCAACAACGATACCAGTGTCGGTAGCAGAAACTTCACCAGGGAACTTACCATGAGTAGAGTCGTACTTCAAAAGGTAAGCTAACATTGCAGGAGTAGTCAAATCGTTGATGGCTACAACTTCAATATCCTTAGCACCTAATTCGTGAATACGACGGAATGCTAAACGACCGATACGGCCAAAACCATTAATACCAATCTTTACAGTCATACTGCAAATTCCTCCTTTAGGAAAACATATAATTAAATGTACGTTTATTATTTTAACACTGAAAATCAGAATGTACAGATGAAAAATTTACATACATTTACTGTAACAGCAATCTTTACCGATAATTAGCACTTTGTCCATTAAACTGCTATTTGCGAAAGTATTTTCAAAAAGGTATTGCAATTTTAATTTTAATTCGATAAAATACTATTTGTTGTTAAGCGCCCTTAGTGTAATGGATCGCACGTGAGATTCCGGTTCTCGAGATCAGGGTTCGACTCCCTGGGGGCGCATTACATGCCCAAGTGGCGGAATTGGCAGACGCGCAACGTTCAGGTCGTTGTATGGTTTTCCATGTACAGGTTCGAATCCTGCCTTGGGCATAAAATCAGCTCGGTAAGCATTGCTTTACCGAGCTTTTTATTTTGCTTTCCCACAACTAAAAAAGCGCTACAGGAAAATCCTGTAACGCTCTCCGTATAGACGATTACTTTTCGTCAGCTGGCTTTTCCTTAGCCCACTTACGAATTTCTTCAATCTTCTTTTCCTTGAGTGCCCGCTTGTACTTAGGAGCAACTGGACGACGGCCTTGTACGCCATGTGGATGTGCTTTACGCATGTCAATATGCCTCCTTTATATCTATCGTTAATAATCAACATTCCGATTATAACTAAATGTGAGGCAAATCGCAACCTTTCCAAACCACTGGACACTGAAATTATCGGTTTTTTCGATTAGACCAGTCTTGGAAAACGTTTGTCAAAACTGTAATGATAAAGTTATTGATACCTATACCAATTTAGGATATGATGTACACTGTTAAATGATATAGGTATTTAAAAAGATTAACCAATTAAAACACTCAATAATTAATGGAGGATTATGATGTCCAAACAAGAATTACAATTCAAATTATTTGAAGTTAAACCGGATCAAGACCGGAATCAATTAGACGCTGAATGCGCAGATCTTGAACTCGATCTGATTGCTGAAAGCTTAGATTAAAGTATTATAACGAAGAAATCAAAAAACTTGGTTTCTTCGTTATTTTTTTGTAATATCATTTGACCTTTCTTGACCTATAGAGTAAAATACAAGCATGCATTAGCAATTAAAGCTAATAAGTGCTAAAAGGAGGCCACAATTTATGAATTTAGTTCCTACCGTCATTGAGCAGTCATCCCGTGGTGAACGTGCTTATGACATTTACTCACGGCTTCTTAAGGACCGGATTATTATGCTTTCTGGTCCGATTGAAGACGACATGGCTAACTCAATCGTTGCGCAATTACTATTCTTAGACGCGCAAGACTCAACGAAAGATATTTACCTTTACATTAATTCTCCTGGTGGTGTGGTTACCTCTGGGATGGCAATCTACGATACAATGAACTTTATCAAGGCTGATGTGCAAACCATCGTCATTGGAATGGCCGCATCCATGGCCAGCGTTCTAGTATCATCAGGTGCCAAGGGTAAGCGATTTGGCTTACCTCACTCACAAGTCTTGATTCACCAACCTTCTGGTGGTGCACAAGGCCAACAAACTGAAATCGAAATTGCTGCTACTGAAATTTTGAAGACGCGGAAGATGATCAACGAAATTTTAGCTGACAATTCCGGTCAACCAATTGAAAAGATTAATCAGGACACCGAACGGGACCACTACCTGACTGCTCAAGAAGCGGTTGATTATGGTCTGCTTGATGGCATCATGGAAAACAAGCCTAAAGCTGATTAATCATTAATATTAAAAAGCGTTGCTAGTGGAAAAATTCCACTAGCAACGCTTTTTTATGCGCCCGTCCGGATTTTTTCAGCATACGCGTTTAATTTCCGGAGTCGATGATTAACTCCAGATTTCGAAATCGGTCCGCCAGGTACTAAGGTGCCCAATTCCTTTAAACTCACTTCGGGGTGCGATAACCTCGTCAAAGCGATTTCGCGTAATTTATCTGGCAGGTTATTTAAACCAACATGCCGATCGATAAATTGAATATTTTCAACTTGTTTATTGGCGGCATTCGCCACCTTATCCATATTGGCATTTTCACAATTAACTAACCGGTTCACCGAATTACGCATATCCCGCACAATTCGAATATTTTCAAATTCGAGCATGCTATTAGTAGCGCCAATTAATTGCAGAAAATCCGCAATTTTTTCGGCTTCTTTTAAGTAGACGATAAAGCCACTACGTCTGGCCGTCGTTCGCGCATTTAAATGAAAATGATTAATCATTTCCGCCACCATTTCATTGTGCTCTTCATAGAGAGAATAAATTTCTAAATGGTAACGCGACGTTTCCGGATTATTAACCGAGCCGCCCGCAAGAAAAGCTCCCCGTAAGTATGATTGGACCATCAGGTCATTTTTCAAGAGTTCCATTGGCACCCGCTCTTTAATGTGAAAGCCATCTAGAATCCCAAGTTCACTTAGCAGTTCTTTAACATGGTATTGCAAACGTACGACGTAGGTATTATTCTTTTTTAACTTCATTTTCCGTCGGACAACAATATCGGCTTCAACATCAAAGAATTCTTTCAGTAACGAGTAAATCCGTCGTGCAATTGCCGGGCTTTCCGTTTGGACACTCAGCACCATCTGTTGATTAGCAATGCCGAGCGCGCCGTTCATCCGGATCAACGCCATTAATTCCGCCTTGGCATTGTCTTTATGAACCTGGAGCCCGGTCAGTTCTTTTTTAACTTGACTGGCATAGGACATCCAATCACCCTTTCTTATTCATTATGTACGTCATGAAGACGATTAATTAGCTCGCTCACCACTTTATCACGATCGTGAAACGCCCCATTATCTCGTAAACGCAGGAAATTTGCGGAAATCACCCGACAGCCTTGATCACGTAATGCCGCAAAATCATGGACAACTGGCTGAGAAATCTCATTCCATTCCTGAAAATTAATGTAATCAGCCGGCACCGGTTGAATATTTACTAACACTGTGTCGATAAACTGCGCCCCTAAGTGTTGATTTAACACTTTAACGTGATCAGCGTCACTAAAGTTATCCGTCTCCCCTTTTTGGGTCATGATATTACAGATATAAACCACTTCCGCAGCGGTTTTCTTCACAGCCTCACCAACATTCTTAATCATCAAGTTCGGCAAAATACTCGTAAACAGGCTTCCGGGCCCCAGCACGATTTGATCCGCGTCCAGAATGGCATCCACGACCTGTTTCATTGCGGCCGGTTCATGGTCACCATCCGCAGTCGTGACCCACACCCGTTTGATTTGGCGGTGTGCGGCCGTGATTTCTGATTCACCGGCCAGCTGCGAACCATCCTTGAATTCAGCGTTCAGCGTCAGCGGTTCATTAGCTACGGGGAAAATGTGCCCCCTAATTTTCATTAAATCAGAAAGTTCTTGCACCGCATCAAAAATGTTGCCCTTCATTTCCGCCAATGCAGAAATTATCAAATTGCCAATGGCGTGGCCAGCGAAGAAATTATCCTTACTTTGGAACCGGTACTGAAATAATTCTTTTTCAATATTTGGTAATTCCGAAAGGGCCACCAACGCATTCCGAATATCACCAGGTGGGACCACGTTAATATAATTGCGTAAGATTCCAGAAGAACCACCATCATCTGCGACCGTCACGATCGCTGTCACATCAACGTTCTGGTCCCGGAGCCCACGAAGGATTACTGGAAGCCCCGTCCCACCGCCAATAATGACAATTTTCGGTTTGTTAATCATTCGCTACCTCCTTACTGAGCCTTTTCAACATCCCGATGATGTGAATTAACTGCATAGCCCCGTTTTTTTAAGTCTGCTGCCAATTTATTCGCAATCGTTACCGAACGATGTTGACCACCGGTACAGCCAATTGCAATCGTTAAACTCGTTTTGCCTTCTTTAATGTAGCCAGGCAAGGCCGTTAAAATCAAAGAATAGAGGTGTTGATAAAAGTTTTGCGCCTCTGGACTCTGCATGACGTAGTCTTGAACCGCCTGGTCGTTGCCAGTCAGGTGCTTTAATTCTGGAATGTAGAATGGATTGGGTAAGAAACGGACGTCCATTACAATGTCGGCATCCAATGGCAGGCCATACTTAAACCCAAATGACATCACATCCACGTAAAAATCAGTCCCCTCGCCGTGGTTAAAGACTTCGGTCAACCGTGTCCGTAAACTCCGCGGTGTTAGATTAGTTGTATCAATTTTCACGTCCGCTTGCGAAGCTAATTCACCTAATAGTTTCCGTTCACGTTGAATGCCAGCTAGAACCCCATCTTGTTGAGCAAGTGGGTGGGCCCGACGCGTCTCTTTATACCTGGCCACCAATTCGGTATTCCCGGCGTCAAGGAAGAGCACCTTCACATTAATATCCTGCCGCTTCCGGAGCTGTTGAATGACGGGTAATACCTGGTCGTAAAAGCCCTTGGCTCGGGTGTCCATCACCATCGCCATTTTTGAAAATTCTGCAGACTGTTTAATCACGTCCACAAATTTCTCCGCTAACGTCGGCAACATGTTATCAATCACAAAGTAGCGTAAGTCTTCAAAGAGTTGCACAGCAACCGTCTTTCCAGCACCACTCATCCCTGTAATGATGACGACTTCTAATTTTTGGGACATTCAAATGCCTCCCTTAATAAAATCACTGTTCCATTGTAACATACCGGGCGTGTCATAACATCCCTAAGCACAACTAAAAAGGTAGAAAACGCTAATTATCACGTTTTCTACCATTAATTATTTTTTCTTTGCTACGCGTGCTGCCGCCCACTGGCGGTCCCGCTCCAACATTGGTTTTAAGTATTGTCCAGTGTAGCTTTCTTTTACTTCAGCCACTTCTTCGGGAGTCCCGGTTGCGACCACGTAACCACCGGCTTCGCCGCCTTCTGGTCCGAGGTCAATCAACCAGTCCGCTGATTTGACCACATCTAGATCGTGTTCAATTACTAAAACGGTATTGCCCGCGTCCACCAAGCGTTGAAGGACCCCTAACAACCGTTTGATATCGTCCATGTGTAAACCAGTCGTTGGTTCATCAAGAATGTAAAAGCTCTTCCCGTTCGATTGACGATGTAGTTCACTGGCCAGCTTCATCCGTTGGGCTTCACCACCGGACAAGGTCGTTGCTGGTTGGCCCAAGTGGACATAACCAAGCCCCACGTCCTGAATCGTTTGTAACTTCCGACGAATCTTTGGAATGGCACTAAAGAAGTCAAGTGCTTCAGTTACCGTCATATTTAATACTTGAGCGATATTCTTACCCTTATACTCAACTTCCAACGTTTCTGAATTATACCGGGTTCCATGACAAACTTCACATGGGACGTACACATCCGGCAGAAAGTTCATTTCAATTTTCAGGATTCCGTCACCATGACAGGCTTCACAACGGCCCCCTTTGACGTTAAATGAAAACCGGCCCTTCGTGTACCCCCGCATCTTGGCCTCATTTGTTTGAGCAAAAAGGGCCCGGATATCATCAAAAACACCAGTATAGGTAGCTGGATTACTCCGTGGTGTCCGACCAATTGGTGATTGATCAATATCGATGACCTTGTCAATATTTTTAATCCCCGCGATTGATTTGTAACGCCCTGGCTTAGCCGAACTATGGTTGAGCTTTTGTGACAGAATCCGTTTTAAAATCTGGTTAACGAGCGTCGACTTTCCAGAACCAGAAACCCCCGTCACGCAGATAAACTTACCCAATGGGAAGCGAACATCAATGTCTTTTAAGTTATTCTCGGCAGCTCCCTTCAGAGTAATGGCCTTGCCATTGCCTTGACGACGCTCATCAGGCACCGGAATAAACTTTTTACCAGACAGGTATTGTCCAGTCAACGACTTCCGACTCCGCATAATTTGCTTCGGGGTCCCAGCAGCCATCACTTGGCCACCATTTTCCCCGGCTCCTGGGCCAATATCAACGATATAGTCGGCCGCCCGCATCGTATCTTCATCGTGTTCAACAACGATCAACGTGTTCCCTAGGTCACGCATCTTTTTCAAGGAATTGATCAGGCGGTCATTGTCCCGCTGGTGCAAACCAATTGAGGGTTCATCCAGCACATACATGACGCCTGAAAGGTTGGAACCAATCTGGGTTGCCAAACGAATCCGCTGAGCTTCCCCACCAGAAAGGGTTCGTGCTGAACGACTAAGTGTTAAATATTCCACCCCCACATTTTGCATAAAGGTGAGCCGGTCCACGATTTCCTTCAAGATTGGTTTAGCAATCGTCATCTTCTGTTCGTCCAATTGAAGATCCTTAAAGAACGGTAGGGATTTGCTAATTGGCAACTCCGAGACTTCACCAATGTTTTGGTGATCAATTTTGACGGCTAAAGCCCGTTCGTTTAACCGGTAGCCGTGACAAGCCGGACATGGTAATTCGGCCATGTACTTCCGCATTTGTTCACGAGTAAAATCAGAATTCGTTTCCCGATAACGGCGGTCAACGTTATTCATGACCCCTTCAAACGGGACGTCAACATCCCGCACGCCTCCAAAATCATTTTCATAGTGAAAGTGAAAGGGCTTCTCCCCATTACCGTAGAGAATCTTCTTTTGTTGGGCTTTGGTTAGCTTGTTGAATGGAGTATCCATATCAATATTTTCGGAAGCACAAAATTGTTCCAACATTGATGGATAATACTGTGAAGAAATCGGGTTCCAAGGTACCAATGCTCCTTCACGGAGGGTCTTGGTCCGGTCCGGAATTACCAAGTCAATGTCGACTTCTAACTTAGAACCGAGTCCTTCACAAACCGGACAGGCCCCAAGTGGGGCGTTAAATGAAAATAATCGTGGTTCTAGCTCCCCAACCGTAAAACCACAGATCGGGCAGGCATACTGTTCGGAAAATGGAATCTGTTCGCCACCAATGACATCCGCAATGGCATAACCATCGCTCAAACGCAATGCCGATTCGAACGAATCAAACAACCGGGACCGCACCCCATCTTTGACAATGATCCGGTCCACCACCACGTTGACGGTGTGCTTTTTATTTTTGTCTAATTCCGGGACTTCCTCAATATCGTAGGTCTCACCATCGACTTGCACCCGGACAAAGCCGTCACGTTTAATCTTGTCTAAAACCCTTTTTTGCGTCCCCTTCTTTTCCCGGACAACCGGTGACAGGATTTGTAATTTGGTGCGCTCAGGCAACTCTAATACCCGGTCAACCATTTGTTCAGGTGACTGACTGGTAATTGGAATATGGTCATTCGGACAAATTGGGGTCCCTACCCGTGCCCACAGCAAGCGGAGAAAATCATTAATTTCAGTAACGGTCCCCACCGTCGACCGCGGGTTATGTGAGGTCGTCTTCTGGTCAATCGAAATGGCTGGTGATAAACCATCAATGGAATCAACGTCCGGTTTATCCATTTGACCCAAAAATTGGCGCGCGTAGGCCGACAGGCTCTCAACATACCGCCGTTGTCCTTCGGCATATAACGTATCAAAGGCCAACGAACTCTTTCCAGACCCGGACAATCCCGTAATCACGACTAATTTATTTTTGGGAATTTGGACATCCACATTTTTCAGATTATGAGCCCGTGCCCCATGGATGACAATTTTATCATTTGCCAAACTTACTTACCCCCTTGTTTTGCTTTCTTTTTGCCTTTCATCGTCGCGGATAGTTCCATGACTGTATCACGTAAGGTTGCCGCTTGTTCAAAGTCTAAGCGCTTGGCGGCAGAGCGCATTTGTTCTGTTAATTCATCAATCATTTGTTGTTGTTCGTCTGCCGATAACTGAGCAAAATCACGATCCGTAAATTCGGCACTTTGTTGATCCTGGTCATCTTCTTCGGCAGGTTTAACCGCAGAAATGGCATCCTGGATGGGCTTAATAATGGTCTTCGGCGTAATATGGTGTTCTTGATTGTACTTTTCTTGAATCGTCCGCCGCCGCTTGGTTTCATCGATAGCCGCCTTCATTGAATCGGTAATCGTGTCAGCGTACATAATGACCGCCCCATGTTCATTCCGGGCCGCCCGTCCAATGGTTTGGATCAATGACCGTTCGTTACGCAAAAAGCCTTCCTTGTCAGCATCCAAAATCGCTACTAGTGAAACTTCGGGAATATCAAGTCCTTCCCGCAAGAGGTTAATGCCGACCAAGACGTCGAATTTACCTAACCGTAAATCACGAATAATCTGCGTCCGCTCCAAGGTTTTGATGTCACTATGCAAGTACTTAACCTTGAGCCCCAGGTCCTTCAGGTAGTCACTCAAATCCTCTGACATTTTCTTTGTCAAAGTGGTAATCAGGACCCGCTCATGATTTTCAATCCGTTTGTTAATTTCACCTACTAAATCATCAATCTGGCCCATGACTGGCCGCACTTCAATAGTTGGGTCTAATAGCCCAGTTGGTCGAATGATCTGTTGAACAACGTGGTCAGTCTGCGCCTCTTCATACGGTCCTGGGGTCGCCGACATGTAGATCACCTGGTTGACGTGTTTTTCAAATTCAGCCAATTTCAGTGGTCGGTTATCTAACGCGCTCGGTAACCGGAAACCATAATCAATCAACTGCTTTTTCCGGGCCCGGTCACCATTGTACATCCCGCGTACTTGCGGCATGGTTTGGTGTGACTCATCCACCACTAGCAGGAAATCCTTGGGGAAGAAGTCCAGGAGCGTAAACGGGGGCTCGCCAGGTTTCCGGCGATCCATATAGCGCGAGTAATTTTCAATCCCGTTGGTATAACCCATCTCCCGCATCATTTCAATATCGTAGGTGGTCCGCTGTTGAATACGTTCGGCCTCCAACAGTTTGCCCTCCTTCGTGAACTTTTCCACCTGCTTTTTCATATCAGCTTCAATTTCCGGCAGTGCCACCTTCATGGTTTCTTCAGTAGTCAAAAAGTGAGTAGCCGGGAAAATAGATACGTGGTCACGATCGCCCAATACCTCACCGGTCAAGGCATCAACTTCACGAATCCGGTCAATTTCATCACCAAAGAATTCGATCCGGAGCGCTTTTTCCTCACGAGATGCTGGGAAAATTTCGACAACATCCCCGCGAACCCGAAACCGGCCCCGCTGAAAATCAATGTCGTTCCGGTCAAATTGAATATTGACCAAGTCACGCAACAACCGATCCCGCGAAATTTCTTGGCCAACCCGCAATGAAATCACGTGGTTTTGGTATTCGGCTGGCGAACCTAACCCAAAGATGCTGGATACTGACGCCACTACGATGACATCATTACGTTCCAGCAGTGAACTCGTGGCTGAGTGCCGAAGTTGGTCAATTTCGTCATTAATTGAAGCGTCCTTTTCAATGTAGGTATCACTTGAGGGCACGTAGGCTTCCGGTTGATAGTAATCATAGTAGGAAACAAAGTATTCGACCGCGTTATTGGGGAAGAATTTTTTCATTTCACCGTAAAGTTGCCCAGCCAACGTTTTGTTATGCGACAAAATGAGCGTTGGCTTGTTGACATTGGCAATCACGTTAGAAATTGTAAAGGTTTTACCCGTCCCAGTCGCTCCTAACAGGATTTGAGCTTTATCACCATTCTCGATTCCCTTCGTTAACTGGTCAATTGCTTCCGGCTGGTCACCAGTGGGTTTGTAGTCTGAAACTAGGTCAAACATTTTATCCGCTTGACGATAAATCATGGTCGATCCTCCTCATTTTCCGTAAGTAACTTTCTTAATTTTAACACGAACATCCATTCGCTGGAAGGCTTCGCGCAGACAAAAAATCAGTGGCAACAAGACATCACCACTGGTTAAAATCTGTTATCGCTGAACTATTGTTGGATAATTTGGGTCGTTGCAATTGCCAACTGATTTTTGGCATTGGCATCCGCATTATCCTTTAATAATTCAGGTAAAATTTTCTTCAAGAAATACTGCACACTGGCCATTTCCCGAAACTTCATAATCGCTTTGAGACTCGATTTATAAATATCCATGTAGACGGGTTCAGGATTGCCCTTCTGAATCTCACCAAACGATTCGTACATCAAATCGATTTTATCAGCGACCGACAAAATTTGCCCTTCGATGGTGTCATCCTTCCCTTCGGAAAAGCGTCGTTCATAAGCTTCTTGAAATTCTTGGGGAATTTCTTTTTTGATAAAGTTTTCCGTTAATGAAGTATCGACCCGGGCCAACATCTGGCGTAGCTCGTGGGTAGCATATTTGACAGGGGTTTTAATATCACCAATAAACCGTTCCGTATAATCGTGGTTCAACGCCTTCTCATAGAGTGACCGCCAATCAATCTCGTTGCCCGCTTGCTCTTCGATATCACCCAGCATTTGGGCGGCCTGCGTAACCTTGAAAGAGTGTGCTGCTACGTTGTGTTCTTCAAATTTAAAATAGCCTGGGGCCCGGTTAATCATCTCCAAATCACTTAAACTCTTTAAGTATTCATGCATTCCCATGTGATCAACTCCTTCATTTTTAGTAAAAAGGACTGCCACCAAGCGGTGTCAATCCTTAATTTTATTTATTCAGCAAAGTCTTGGAGTGCCTTTTCAAATTCGGCCATCTTTTGATCGGCAGCGTCTTCAGTGTCGGCACTAGTCCCAATGTAGAACTTCAGCTTTGGTTCCGTCCCAGAAGGCCGGATGGCAATCCAAGTATCGTCATCAAGAACGTAGCGCAAGACATTGGATTCAGGAATACCTAATTCGCTAACTTGGCCATCAGCGGTCTTCTTCGTGTTGTTGGAGAAGTCCTCAGTCAAAACTACTTGGTGACCAGCGAAGTGTGTTGGGGCTTCCTCACGGAACTTCTTCATCAAGCCTTGAATTTTTGCCGGACCATCCACTCCAGCGTAAGTGTTAGAGATCGTCTTTTCCTTAAAGTAACCATACTTCTTAAATAATTCTTGAACCCCATCGTACATGGTCATGTCACGACTCTTGTAGTAAGCTGCAATTTCAGCAAGCAGCGTCAATGATTGGATCGCATCCTTATCACGGACGAATGGCTTTACCAGATAACCGTAGCTTTCTTCAAAACCAAACATGAAGGTATGGTCCGCCTGTCCAGTTTCATATTGGTGAATTTGGTCGGCAATCCACTTAAAACCAGTGAGGACGTTAATCATTTCGACACCATAATCGGCAGCAATCTTAGCCGCAAAATTGGTCGAAACGATGGACTTCACAGCGGCCGCATTCCTTGGCAGGGTGCCAGCTTGCTTGTGGGCTTCCAAAATGTAGTGGAGCATGACGGAAGCAATTTGGTTCCCGGTTAATAATTGGTAATCACCGTTTGGTTGACGAACGGCACAACCTAGCCGATCCGCATCAGGGTCGGTCGCAATTAACACGTCAGCGTCAATTTCTTTTCCCAGTTTAATGGACCGGACAAATGCTTCTGGAAATTCTGGATTAGGATGTTCCAAACCAGGGAAGTCCCCGTTTGGTTGGGCTTCCGTTGGTTCAATCGTGAAGTTAGTAAAGCCTGCCTGGCGAAGTGCCCGTTCACCGAGCATCCGCCCAGTTCCGCAAAGTGGAGAGAAAACAAACTTCATATCTTTACCGTACTTTTGGGCTAAATCACGGTTAATCGTCACTTCTTTGGCGTGCTCTAGGTAAGCATGGTCAACGTCTTCACCCATGATGACTTCTAGGCCATCGTTCAACATGGTTTGCTCGTCAGCTAATTGGATATCAAAAATGTCCTTAATCTTGCGAATGTAGCCGGTAATCATATCTGATTCCTTCGGTGGCATTTGACCACCGTCTTCACCATAGATCTTATAACCGTTATATTCCTTCGGGTTATGACTGGCGGTAATCATAATCCCGGCATATGAATTGTTGTAACGAACGGCAAATGACAATTCTGGGGTTGGCCGCACGTTATCATAAATGTAGGTTTGAATCCCATGAGCGCCTAACACGCGCGCACAATCATGAGCAAATTCCCGAGAATGGTGCCGTGAGTCATAGCTAATCGAAACCCCACGTTTTTTGACATCATCACCCAGTGAATCCATCAAGACCGCTAAACCTTCTGTGGCTTGGCGAACTGTGTAAACGTTCATCCGGTTGATCCCAGGGCCCATTAATCCCCGCATCCCTGCGGTTCCAAATGACATTGGTGCATAGAATGCATCTTCAATTTCTTTGTCATCCTTCATTGATTTCAATTCAGCCTTTAACGTTGGGTCTAAATTAGGTTGTTGTAACCAATCTTCGTAGGTTTCTTTCCAACTCACTACCGAGCATCTCCCATCTCATATTTTTATCATGTTCTATTCTACCAATACTCGCGGTTAATATCACTAATTTAATTCGTTTTCCTGTTTAATTCTGCCAAAAAATTGGCAATTCCATCAGCAGAATTACTCCCGATTACTTGGTCCACCATTGCCTTAATATTCGGTGCCGCATTCGCCACGGCCAGTGAATAACCAACCTTCATTAATAATGGTAGATCGTTTTGGTCGTCGCCCACCCCAGCAATTTGCGCCAATGGAACGCCGTTGGTCACCAAATATTCGACTAAGGTGCCTTTATTAGCTCCCGGGGCATTAATCGTCAAATACCCATCGCCGGAATTATGAATTGAGAGGGTCGGAAAAACTGCCTTCAAATCAGTCTGCACTTCGCGAAAGCGTTGTGGATTCTTGATAATCAAAACGATTTGGTAGGGTAAGTCTTGCGGATTTAATTGCCCACCAATCACTGGTTGAACACTTGAATAATTCATTTCAACGCGCATTTCAGTAGTCAGCTTGGGAATGTACCAATGCTTGGCCGTGATCCAGGTAAAATCAATTTCCGGAAACTTTTCATGCAAGTGACGTTGAACTTTAACGGCAACGTCATATTGAATTACCCGCGATTGCACCACCTGGACTTGACCATGGCGAACTTTAAATAGCAACGCTCCGTTCATTGCTAACTGCAGACCAGTTAACCCAAGTTGCTGAACAAATTTGACCATTGATAGTGGATTGCGAGCAGAAGCCAAACTAAGGTGAACTGGCGACTGCCGGACGACATCAATCGTGAACTGATCTAATTGACCATGTTCCTGTAAGAGTGTATGGTCCATATCACTAATTAAATAGTTAATCATTTTTCCATCCTGAAAAAAGGTAGCCCACCCGGACTACCTCCACTTTACTTTAAATTATCAACATACTTAAAGACTTCTTGGCCCGCCAAGGCACCGTCACCAACGGCGGTCGCAATTTGACGCAGTGGCGTTTCACGAACGTCCCCAACGGCGAAGACCCCTGGAATCTTCGTCGCCAGCTTATCATCCGTAATGACCCAGCCTTGATCATCCAAAATGTTCAAATCAGTATATGGCTTCGTCATTGGATCGTTACCAACGTAGATGAAAATACCATCGGCTTGCATTTCACCATCTTCACCAGTTTCATTATTGTGGGTTTTAACAGCGACCACCTTTTGATCATCACCCTCAATGGCGGTTACACTAGTGTTGTAGATGAATTCCATCTTGTTATTTTGTTTTGCTTTGTCCTGGGTTACCGCAACGGCACGCAAGTGATCCTTGCGAACCAATACAGTCACCTTATCAGCAAATTGGGTGAGGTACATGCCTTCTTCAACGGCAGAATCACCACCACCAACAACAATTAAATGCTTGTTTTTAAAGAACGCCCCATCACAGACGGCACAATAGGAAACCCCTTTCCCACCATATTCAGCTTCACCAGGGACGCCCAGTTTCCGTTGTTCAGAACCACTGGCGATCACCAATGCTTTAGCAGTGAAGGTGTCCCCCATATCGGTCGTCACCTTTTTAAGGTCACCATCGAGTTCGACCTTTTCAACTGTCCCGTAAGCATATTCAGCACCAAACTTCGTTGCCCCTTCGTACATTTGCTTGGCTAAGTCCGGCCCCTCGACCGATGGAAAACCAGTATAATTTTCAATCGTCGCGGTGTTATTTAAATTTCCGCCATAAATTCCACGGTCCAACATTAAAACGGATAGGTTGGCCCGTGATGCATACAGGGCTGTCGTCATTCCGGCAGGACCAGCACCAACGATAATGACATCATAATTCAACTTCTTTTCTTCTGTCATTTTTTCACCCCTCTGAATTCTTTTCCACCATTTTACTTGATTTCAATTTTGGTGTCTAGCATTTTCCTTACTTTTTGTAAGCGTGAATTCAAAAAATAAAGGAAGAATGTTTCCTCCCTTATTGATATTGATTTACTTTTTTGACTTCTTTTGGTCTTCTGCGGTCAACTTGGCACCAAGTTCCTTGATGTAAGTCCGTAATTCATCCTTCGTTTGTGGGTGTTGCAGACCATATTCGATGTTCGTTTGAATCCAGCCAAACTTGTTACCAACGTCATAACGATCACCGGTATATTCGTGGGCAAAGACGCGTTGGGTCTTGTTTAAGGTGTTAATGGCGTCCGTCAGTTGGATTTCGCCGCCCTTACCAGGCTTCGTTTTGGCCAAAACATCGAAGATTTCAGGTGTAAAGACGTACCGACCAATGATTGCTAAATCACTTGGGGCATCCTTTGGATCCGGCTTTTCAACAAAGCTCGTCACGTTGTATAAGCCCTTTTCAACTTCTGCACTTGGGTTAATTACCCCGTACTTTGCGGTATCTTCGTGAGGCACCCGCATTACTGCGAGGGTTGAAGCACCGGTTTGGTGGTAACTATCGATCAATTCTTGCGTCAAAGCGTTGCCATTGTTGTTGATGTTGTTGAGGTCATCACCGAGCATTACAACAAATGGTTCATCACCGATAAAGTCACGGGCGGTGAGTACAGCATCCCCTAAACCACGGGGGTGTGATTGACGAATGAAGTAAATATTGATGTCCGTGGTTTCTTCAACCAACTTCAACATTTCGTCCTTGTGCTTAGCCCGGAGGTTATCTTCCAATTCTGGGTTAGAGTCAAAGTGGTCCTCAATTGAGCGCTTGTTCTTGCCATCAACGACGACAATATCTTCGATTCCAGATTTGCGTGCTTCCTCAACGATGAATTGAATCGTTGGCTTATCAACGATTGGCAACATTTCCTTCGCCAGTGCTTTGGTAGCCGGTAAGAACCGGGTCCCCAGCCCCGCAGCTGGAATGATTGCTTTACGTACTTGTTTCATATTTATAAATCCTTCCCATTAGTAAAATGTAGACGTTATCATTTTACCACATTATTAATAGTTACTCTAATTCTGAGGTCACTTCACGATCCATCAGGTTAGTAATCGCCGTTTCGATGTTTTGGCCTTCGTACAACACATGGTATAGGGCTTCGGTAATCGGCATTTTGACCTGGCGCTTTTGAGCCAATTCATAAGCTGCCTTGGTGGTGTAAACCCCTTCAATGACCATGCCCATGTGACTAATCACATCTTCTAATTTACGGCCTTGGCCCAATTGATAACCAGCCCGCCAGTTCCGTGAATTTTTACTCGTGGCCGTTACGACCAAGTCACCAACCCCCGAAAGGCCGATGAAAGTAAATGGGTTCGCACCAAAGGCTACCCCGAGACGTCGGATTTCAGCAAGCCCTCGGGTAATTAATGCCGCCCGGGCATTGTCCTTATAGCCGAGTCCTTGCAGTGCACCAGCACCAATGGCAATGATATTTTTCAAAGCGGCACCAAATTCAGCCCCGATCACATCATCATTGGTATAGACCCGGAAAAAGTTATTACTAAATAACTTTTGCACTTGTTCAGCACTACTCATGTTGGCACAAGCGGCCGTCACAGCGGTCATATCTTGAATGGCCACATCTTCAGCATGGCTTGGTCCTGACAGTACGACAATATCTTGGCGATGTTCTGGAGCAATTTCTTCTTCTAACATTTGTGAAGGCCGTTTATACGTTTCTTGCTCCAATCCCTTGGTAGCATGGATAATCAGTGGCGTACTATCCTGTTTTTCCAGGACGCGGTTTAACTTGCCAGCTACTTCACGTAACCCCTTTGTTGGAATGACCACCAAGACATACTTAGCACCTGCCACGGCTTCTTCCATGTCAGTCGTGGCAATCAGTTTTTTATTATATTTAAAGTCCTGCATGTACTGCGGATTGATATGCCATTCATTTAAAGCTTCCACCTGTTCAGGATCTCGTGACCATAATTTAACATCATGACCATTTTCCACAAGTAAGTTGGCCAGGACACTTCCCCATGATCCAGCACCTAACACTGCAATTTTTTCAACCATACTATTTACGACTCCTTTTACTTTTCATACCAAGGCAACCGTGCTCCAAAATGATGACGGCGCCATAACAATCCACTGATTGCTCCAACAAACAAAATTAACGATAAGAGTTGTGACACCCGAATGGGGCCCAACATTAAACTATCCGTTCGCATTCCTTCAATAAAGAACCGTCCCAGCGAATACCAGATCAAATAGGATAAAAAGACTTCTCCTCGTTTAAAGAAATGGGACCGGTGACGGAGCAGGAGCAAGATGACAAAACCAGCCAGGTCCCAAACTGATTCATAGAGGAAGGTTGGCACCCGGTAGCTGCCCGCAATCTTCATTTGATTAATAATCCAGTTTGGCAAATGCTGGGCCAGCAATGCTGCTCGCGTAGTTATTTTACCAAAGGCTTCCTGATTCATAAAGTTACCCCACCGGCCAATGCCTTGGGCCATAATGACTGCTGGCGACACCACGTCCAGCATCGTCCAGATGGTCAATTGGTGGTACCGGCAAAAGAAATACATGACGATAAAGCCACCAATGATGGCACCATAAATGGCAATTCCGCCATCCCAAATCGCGATGATTTCATCAGGATGTACGCGGTAATAGGACCATTGAAAAACCACATAATAGATTCGCGCACAGATGATTGCGATCGGCAAGGCCCAAAGCAAGTAATCATAAAAATCATCTTCAGGAATGCCCTGACGCCGACCTTCACGAACCGAGAGGATTAACGCTAAAATTACTCCCGTTGCGATAATGACCCCATACCAATGCACCTGAATGGGGCCCAAATGAAACGCAATTGGGTTGAGTGCGAGAGTCTTACTTACCATCATGCTTCGTCCCTTGCTGATCATCAACCGAGTTTTGTTGAATTAGTTTATTCAAGTTTTCATCAAAGGTCTTCGTGGCATCGTAGCCCATCGTATTAGCACGGAAGTTCATCGCCGCCGATTCAATGATAATGGCTAAATTCCGTCCGGTTTTAACAGGAACAGAAACCTTTGGCACGGAAATATCTTGGATAATTTGGCGGTCGCCCCGGTCGCCCAACCGGTCAAATTGACTGTCGGGGGTCCAGGTTTCCAAGTGGACAATAAAATTAATCGTATCTTCCGGCATGACCGCTCCAGTTCCGTACAGGGTCATGACATCAATAATCCCGATCCCCCGAATTTCCATGAGGTGCTGCAAAATGGCTGGTGCAGATCCCACCAGGGTTTGTTCATCACGAGCATAAACTTCGACCCGATCATCCGCGACTAACCGGTGGCCACGACGGACGAGTTCCAGTGCCGTTTCACTCTTTCCAACCCCGGAATCACCAGTAATCAAAACGCCAACCCCACTAATATCAACTAAGACTCCGTGAATAGATTGCCGTTTTGCTAAACGACTAACGAGGTAGGCGGTCATATTTCCTAAAACCCGGGAAGAGGTTAAATGAGTTCCTAAAATTGGAATATGGGCATTAGCGGCCGCCGTTTTCAATTCCGACATTACCGGTAGGTCAGTTGAAATGACAAAGCACGGCGTTTGTGGCTGACACATCCGTTCGAGATAGTTTTTCCTTTTTTCATGCGTCAATTCTTGAGCAAAGGAAGTTTCGGTAATCCCCAATAACTGAATCCGCATCGCTGGATAGTGAGTAAAATAACCAGCAAATTCCAAAGCGGGCCGACAGATATCACTCGTCACAATTGGCCGATCAAGGTAGTCCTCCCCCTGGAGAACTTTCAACCGGGCATTTTCAACCAATTCTTTTACTGTAACAGTCTGGGCTTGTTCCATTTTCTACTCCCCTTCATTGAACGTTTCAAAGTGTCGTGAAATCACCACGTTGCAAATCGACATCACGATGGCGACGAACATTGCCATCCCAAATGATGAAAAATTAAAGACATCCGCACCAACCACGTATGACGTTAGTTGCAGCATTAAGCCATTAATGACGATGCTAAACAATCCTAACGTCAAGATATTAATCGGTAATGATAATAGCATCAACACTGGTTTAATCAAGGTATTAAGAATCCCCAAGACCAAACTAGCCACAATTGCAACACCAACGCTCGCCACGTAAAAGGCGCCTGAATTTCTCAACAATCCGGCTAACGCAATAAACAGAATGGTGTTAATAATGACTCCTTTAATAAATCCCTTCACTACATTCACCTCTAGAGATCTTTTTCTTCGACATCGTGCAATTCTTTGCGATCTGCACGCGGCGTTTGGTGATCACTAGACCCAAACATCTTCAACAAATCACGTAAAGTGGTTGGTTGATTCGGATCAGCTGGGATTAGCACCGCCATCATTAAATAGATGATAATTCCAGGGACAAAGGAAGTCAGAACCGTCAGAATCAAATAAACAATTCGTAGTGGGTTCGGATTAATGTTCCAGTAAGCTCCGAAACCACCAAAAACGCCTGCAATCACCCGATTGCTGGCCGATCGCGTTAAATGTTTCCGTAATTGTTTTCTTTGGCGCATCTTACCACCTCTTCGTTTAACATTATCTCATGTTTCAACTCATTTATTCCGGATTTTTTTGACTTAATTGCCATTGCAAATAGGCATTGATAAATGGGTCAAGGTCGCCATCCATCACTGCTTGACCGTCATGGGTTTCATAACCGGTCCGGTTATCTTTTACCAACGTGTATGGGTGGAACACGTACGAACGAATTTGCGATCCCCAACCAATGTCCAGCTGTTCGCCTTCTAATTCAGCCCGGTGCTTAGCTTGCTTTTCTTGTTCCAATTCATACAACTTTGATTTTAACATATTCATCGCCGTTACCCGGTTTTGCAATTGAGAACGTTCCGCCTGTGAAGACGTCACAATTCCGGTTGGCAAGTGAGTAATCCGGACCGCCGATTCCGTTTTATTAATATGTTGTCCCCCAGCACCACTCGAACGAAAGGTATCAATCCGTAGGTCTGAAGGATCAATATCAATTTCGACACTATCATCCAGTTCTGGCATCACATCGACGGAAGCAAACGAGGTGTGGCGACGACCAGCCGCATCGAACGGCGAAATCCGCACTAGGCGATGCACCCCTTTTTCGGGATGAAGGTAACCAAAGGCATTATGACCCTTGATTAACAGGGTCACACTTTTGATTCCTGCTTCTTCACCGGCTTCGTAATTAGCAGTTTCGACTTCAAAATCGTGCTGGTCCGCCCACCGGAGGTACATCCGCAGTAGCATTGTGCCCCAGTCTTGGGCTTCCGTGCCCCCTGCCCCGGGGTGAATTTCGAGGATGGCATTGTTGGCGTCATACTCACCACTGAGTAATTGACTCAGCCGATATTGCTCTAGTTGCTTTTCAACAATTGGAAGCTGCTGGTCAAGTTCCTTTTGCAAATCCTCATCCGGCATTTCCTTCAACAGTTCGACACCGGTGGCTAACTCATCTAATTGATCACGCAAATTAGTAAAGGTATCCCGCCGGTCTTTTAATTGATTATTATCATTAATTATTTTTTGGGCCTTTTGACTGTCATTCCAAAAATCAGGTGCCGTCATTTCATGCTCATTTTCGGCAATTTGTTCATTCAGCGCATCTAAGTCAAAGAGACCTCCCGAAGTGCGCAACTTCTGTTTGCATTTGATCTATTTTTTTACTAACGTCGGTTAATTCCAAAATTGACCCTCCTTAATCAAAAAGCAGCAGACCGGAACGGTACTGCTGCTATTTTGTGACAACCTTACCTAATTACCGGGTAACGTTTTGCCGAATTTCCGACTTCATGAAGAGCCGGGTAGTTTCATACTCGATATCGGCAATCATTTGTTCAAACATGTGGTAGCCGGCAGTCTGGTATTCCACTAATGGGTTCAATTGTCCGTATCCCCGTAAACCAACTGACTGACGGAATTGATCCATCACGTCAATGTGGTCTGTCCAGTGAGAATCCACAACCCGTAGAATAACCACTTTCTCAAACTCTAACATTTGATCGGCATCATAAAGTTGCCGTTGTTTGTCCTTGTAAACTCCCTGGGCTAAACTCATCAGGTAATCAATAATTTCCTTTTGGCTTTTCCCTTTCAAATCGTCGACGCTAATGCTGTCTGGGTTAACCAAGACTTCACCAGCAAAGTCAACGATTTCCTGAAGCTTCCAGTCCTTTTTATCCCCTAAAGTATGTTGGTCAACTTCACGTTGAATTGTCCGTTCCACCATTGGAATCAGGACCCACTTCAGCGATTTTTGTTCAGTAATGACTTGTTGACGTTCTTTATAGATGATTTCACGTTGTTCACGCATCACGTCGTCATATTGCAAAACGTTCTTCCGGGAATCATAGTTATTCCCTTCAACCCGCTTTTGGGCAGATTCCACTTGGCGAGTTAAGAACCGACTCTTGATCACCGCATCGTCGCCTTCAACCTTCATCCGGTCCAAGAAGGCTTTAATCCGGTCACCACCAAACCGCCGCATCAAATCATCTTCCAGCGACAGGTAGAATTGTGACAATCCAGGGTCACCTTGCCGTCCAGAACGCCCCCGTAGCTGGTTATCAATCCGCCGTGATTCGTGCCGTTCGGTCCCGATCACTGCTAAACCACCAAGTTCCTTGACTCCAGGGCCTAATTTAATATCAGTTCCCCGTCCGGCCATGTTCGTCGCAATCGTCACGGCACCAACCTGACCGGCATTTTTAATAATGTCGGCTTCTTTTTTGTGGTTTTTGGCGTTCAAAACAACGTGCGGAATCTTTGCCTGGTCTAACAAGTGTGACAAGTGTTCAGAGGTTTCCACGGCCACAGTCCCAACCAAGACCGGTTGGCCCTTTTCGTGGAGCTGCTTAATCCGGTCAACGACCGCCGCAAACTTACTATCCAAAGTTGGGTATAGCAAATCGGGTTCATCTTTCCGCGCCACAGGACGGTTCGTTGGGATCGTGATAACTTCCATGTTGTAAATTTCACGGAATTCTTCCATTTCGGTCCGGGCAGTCCCGGTCATCCCAGAAAGTTTGTTGTACATCCGGAAGAGGTTTTGGTAAGTGATGTTGGCCATCGTCTTATTTTCTTCCTGAATTTCTACGCCTTCCTTAGCTTCGATAGCTTGGTGGAGACCATCGGAGAACCGCCGGCCCTTCATTACCCGTCCGGTGAAGGAATCAACGATCAGTACTTCACCGTCGGAAACAACGTAGTCCTTATCTAACAACATAATGTAGTTGGCACGCAGGGCTTGATCCAAGTGGTGGGTCAAGGCTGTATTTTCTGGATTATAAAGGTTATCGAGATTAAAGTACTTTTCAGCCTTCTTGATCCCCTGGTCGGTTAAGGAAACGGTCTTCGATTCTAGGTCGATCTTGTAATCTTCATCTTTTTTCAGCTTTTTAACAAAGCGGTCAGTTTGCTTGTAAAGCTTCGAAGTTCCCGTCCCCGGACCAGAAATAATCAGTGGAGTCCGCGCTTCATCGATCAAAATGGAGTCCACTTCATCGACGATACAATAGTTTAAGCCCCGTTGAACTTGGTCTTCTTTGTAAACCGCCATGTTGTCACGAAGGTAATCGAAACCAATTTCACTGTTGGTCGAATACATGATGTCACATTGGTAAGCGGCCCGTTTCTCATCCGGACTCTTTTCAGAACCATTAACACCAACGGAACAACCAAGCCACTTATAAAGCTTCCCCATTTCTTCGGCGTCCCGTTGTGAAAGGTATTCGTTAACGGTAATGACGTGCACCCCTTTACCCCCCAGGGCGTTCAGGTAAACTGGCATGGTGGCCGTTAAGGTCTTCCCTTCACCAGTCTTCATTTCAGCAATATTACCTTCATGGAGAACAATTCCACCCATAATTTGAACGTGGAATGGGTAAAGGCCTAAGACCCGCTTAGCACCTTCCCGCGCGACGGCAAATGCTTCCGGAAGCAAATCATCCAAAGATTCACCATTTTGAACTCGTTGCTTGAATTCTGGTGTCTTGGCCTGAAGTTCTTCATCGGTCATTTTGCTCATTTGGTCGGCATATTTTTCAACTTTATTTGCTAATCTATTAATTCGTCGTAATTCACGACGATCACTTTCAATCCACTTTCTAAGTATATTTGCCATAAAAGTGTCCTTTCTTTCATGTTTAATTTGATGGTGTTCACTCTTCATGAAAGTTCTAGATCAATTTTAGGCAAGGAACACCAACTTAATAATATATACAATCCATTCTACCATGAATAAGAGCTGATTAAAACTCCTCCTAAGGACAAAGTAAAAAGGAGATGGATTGCTCCAGCCCCTTTCAAATATCAACCACCTGATTGATGTTAGTTTACTTCAATTAAACCATAACGACCATCGTTCCGACGGTAAACGACACTCGTGCCATCCGTGTCCGCATCTTTGAAGACAAAGAAGTCATGGCCAAGCATGTCCATTTGGAGGACCGCTTCTTCGGAGTCCATCGGTTTCAAGGAAATTTCCTTGGTCCGAACGATCTTCAATGAATCGTCATCTTCAGCGTCGTCACCAGCAACAAATTCCATGCTCTTCAGCCCCTTTTCACGGGACTTCCGGTTGACCTTGGTCTTGTACTTCCGAATTTGACGTTCCAACTTGTCGGTAACTAAGTCGATGCTTGCGTACATATCATTGGAAGTTTCTTCTGCTCGCAAAGTTAAGTATGGAAGAGGGATTGTAACTTCAACTTTAAAGGTCTTGTCCTTGTAAACCTTTAAATTAACGTGAGCAGTCGCATCAACATCATCTTCAAGGAACTTGTTGATCTTGCTAATCCGCTTTTCAACATAGTCACGAATTGCGTCAGTGAGGTCAACATTTTCTCCACGAATACTAAATTTTAACATTGTACTTTACTCCTTTCAGTACAAGCGATTGGGCTTGTTCTGAATATCAGAAGGACCACTCTTCTCATATCCTTAGCTCTATTATAAAGTGGTTTCGCCCATTTAACAATTTTTTATTGAACAGATTTAATTTTTCTTTAACTAGCTAAGGCAACGCTTGAAACGCTTTCACATCCCGCCTGTCGACATAACGTTGCTGCGTGATAAATCGTGCGCCCCGTAGTGTAAACATCATCAACCAAGAGCACTTTTTTACCCTTAATTTTAGTTGCTTGCTGGAGCATAAATGGCTGGGGTGCTAATAGTCGTTCGGTCCGCTTTTTGTGCGATTGTGGCACAAGTTTATGTTGCTGACTAGTTAATAAAACATCCGTCACTAGTCGACAATCTTCAAGCAACCCAGTCACCTGGTTAAAGCCACGAGTCAGCCTTGTGTGTTGGGTCACGGGAATTGGGATGACAACATCAGCAGAAATTGATTTAACCAGTGCTGTAAACTGGCGTTGAAAAACCTGGCGTAACCGGTAATCTCCCATAAATTTGTAAGAATGCATATATTCTTTCATGGCGTCGTTGTATGAATACAAACTCCGGTTATGAATCACGAAGCCCAGTTGTTCTTGCCAAGTTTGACAATCTGGACACAGTGATTCACGCTGCCGGCCACAGCCGCGACATAAGTCATGATCAGTAATCAATGCAAATTGCTGCTGACATTGCTGGCAGATGACCGGCGGGGTCAGTGGGCGCCAACTAATTAGTTCGTGAAATGACGGTTGCCAGTTAATGCTCCCGGAACAAATCAAGCATTGCTTCATTGGATCCTCCTCCCCAGTCGGTTGAGATACTTAATTTGCTGGTAGGCCGCTTTAACATTTCGAGCATTTTCCTTAACAAAGAATGTAACATTGCCATCTGGGCACTGACTAGACCGGCCCACCCGACCAGCAATTTGCACCAGGGCTGAGCTAGAAAAAATTTTTTCATCAGCGCCCAACACGCACACGTCGATTCCCGGAAAGGTTACTCCCCGTTCTAAGATGGTCGTCGTCACCAAAAAATCATACTGGTGGTCACGCATCCGTTGCACCTTCGCCAACCGTTGTTCATCATTCGCGTACACCGTCGTAAATGAGCATTGAGGTAATTCACGCTGGAGGCACTGACGCAGGTCGGCCAGATTTTCAATATGGGGAACGAACAAGAGAAAACGTTTTTGCGCCCGCAAATGCTGTCGGATCCACACACCAACCTGACGAGGGCTGTGCCCCTGTTTTAATTTCTCCTGCCAGCGATAGTCAATTTGCACGCACCGAATTTTCGGTAATAAATGGCCATGGTAACGCAGAGGTAAATAACTCACTGCGAGTCGGTGAGCTTTGATCTGGCGTTGCAGGACTTCCCCCGGCGTCGCCGTCATCATCAACAACCCACCCGTTGTTTTTTTTGCTTGTGTAGTTGCGTAAAGCAATTGTTCATTTGCAGCGTACGGAAACGAGTCCACTTCGTCCACAATTAAGAGGTCAAAGGCATGGTAAAAACGCAGTAACTGGTGGGTCGTGCAGATTGTTAACTGGCAATATTTGTATGGTTCCTCCTGCCTTCCATGGAGCAACACCATCGGCACTGACTGAAAAGCAGCCCGTAAGCGTGGAAAAAGTTCGAGGCAAACATCCACCCGTGGCGAAGCAATGCAGACCCGTTCACCACGTCGGATCGCCTGTTCAATCGTTGGAAAAATCATTTCCGTTTTCCCCGCTCCAGTTACCGCCCACAATAACCGCTGCTCGTGGCTGAGCATTGAGTCCTTCACTTCAGCCGCTACCCGGACTTGCAATGGAGATAAAGTCCCAGACCAAGTTAACGGCTCGGCAATTGGTGCAAACTGATTGGGCTCTGCAACATGGTAAAATTGATCGAGCGTTGAAACCCGCCCAAGGTTTAAACATTGGGGACAATAAGATTGGCCACGTGGTAACCGGGCTTCTTTCAGTGGAGTAGTCGCATTGCAACGAAGACAGCGAATTCTAGTTGTCCCCACTTCAATCGTAGGTAGCAACTGAACCGCTGCTGGTATTTTTTCAGGAAGATCAGCCTTTGCAACTAACTCGCGCCGTCCGTATAATAAACTCAAATCCATCATCATTGCCCCCTATTATTTAAAGACGGCAAAACGACATGTTTATTCGAAGGAAAGCAAAAATGACTGAAAAAATTTATTTAACCATTCAAGAAAATACTGAATTTGAAATTGTAATCAAAAAATCACGTTTTATCTGCTCATTAGCGCGCATCAACAATGAAGAAGAGGCCCAACAATTTATTAAACAAGTCAGTACCGCTAACCGGAAGGCCACCCACAATTGCTTTGCTTATATGGTCGGTGACGATGACCATATCCAGCGGGAAAGCGATAATGGTGAACCGAGCGGTACTGCTGGTGTCCCAATTTTAGAAGCTTTGCAACTAATGCACGTCCACAACGTGTGTGCTGTCGTGACCAGGTACTTTGGTGGCATTAAATTAGGGGCCGGTGGTCTAATTCGCGCTTACAGCAACGCCACTTCCGAAGCCTTGCATAAGGCTGGATTAGTTCAACGCGTCACCCAAGCCTTACTCAAAATCGATGTTCCCTACAATCTCCACGACCAGTTAATTTACTGGATCAACGAACGTCAACTTCAGATTGATCATGAGGACTACGGGGTCCAGGTCACGACGACTATCTTCGTTGATCAAGCTCAAGTTGAGGAGGTCACTAACGAATTGACAAACCGCTTTAATGACCAGCTGACCATTACCAAGGCTGGTAAACGGTTCAATGAAATTCCTTACGAGGTTAAATAACAAGAATCCCCTAGAAGCAAACGTTTCTAGGGGATTCTCATTTCTTATGATAATAATTTAGCAATAATATTCAGAATAATCAGGACCACGCATAACACGATTAGTAAGCGGACAATCCGTTTAAAATGGGGGTCACCGCTTTGCAACTTTGACCAGTGAAGGCCGATAAAGCCGCCGACGATTCCAATACAGCCCAACACACCACAAATTCCTGAATAAAAGCGGTTATGCTGAATGGAAAACGATGCAATCAGGACAATCCCAATCGCAAAAGCTAACCCACTGAGAAAAGTTCTTTTATCCACATTTCCTCCAAAATTCACTTATTCATGCAGGTGGTAACTGTATGTAGCGACCACGATGTTTTGCCGTGAATTCAATACCGTCCGCAATCTTAAACTAGTTTGGTTATGCAAAGCTAGTTGCCATGGTCGTTTGGGAACGAATTGCGGCACTAAGACAGTGGTCGAGTAATTCCGTGCTTCCGCCCGTTTAGCAATGACGTCCACAAACCGTAACGTCGGTGTTGCGATCGAACGGTATGACGAGTGAATGTCAACGAAACGGACATCTGGATATTCAGCCTTAAATTCATTGGCGGTTTTGTGTTCTTTTCCTGGATTTTCATCAAAGGACACGTGCATGGCAATGACGTAATCACCGATGGACCGGGCGTAATTAATTGCCCCCCGGGTCACCCGTGTGACGTTCCCGACCAAAACAATCACGGTCGAGCCGTCGTAATCATGCAATTGCACAGCGGTCTTTTCAGCAACCCGTAATTGCTTACCAACCTTAATGTAGTGGCTATGGATCTTATAGAACATCCATAAGAGGACTGGCATGATGATCAGGTATGGCCAGACATTTTCGAAGTGTTGCCAGAACAAGGCTAAGACCAGGCTCAGTGAAATCAAAGCCCCAACACAGTTGATGAATGATTTGCCGAGCCAGATTCCTTGACGTTCACGGAACCAGTGAATAATCATCGCTGATTGTGACAAGGTAAACGGTACGAAAACACCAACTGCGTACAGTGGAATTAACATACTGGTTTGACCATGGAAAATGAGGATCAGGACAATGGCCCCCACCGCTAAGGAGATAATTCCATTAGAGTAGCCTAGCCGGTCCCCACGGTCCATGAAGGCATGGGGTAAAAACTTATCCTTGGCCATGTTGTAGGCCAAAATTGGAAAGGCCGAAAAACCAGTGTTGGCAGCCACCGCCAGAATCATGGCAGTGGATAATTGCAAGAGGTAAAAGCCAAGCCCATGGCCACCAAAAATCTTGGTCCCAATTTGAGAAAGCACCGTCACTTTCGCGTTTGGCACAATTCCCAGGTAGAAGCCAAAGAAGATAATGGCAATAAAGAAGAAGGCCAAAATGGCACTCATAATCGCCAAAGTCGTCGAAGCATTCTTTTCCTTTGGTTCATTAAAGTTTGGCACGGCATTACTTACCGCTTCAACCCCCGTTAGGGATGAAGAACCAGCTGAGAAGGCCCGAACAAACAGCACAAAGGTCATGCCAGCAACCGGGGTCCCATAATCAGCGGGTGCTTGGTAACTAATGTGACCAGTCGCAATGTTGACTGCGCCGACAATAACCATAATAAAGATCATGATGACGAAGAAGTACACCGGGACGGTCAAAAAGTTTGCGCTTTCGCTCATCCCCCGCAGGTTCATAAACATAATCATTAGTACCAAGAAAATGGAAATTGGCACGGAGAACTTATAGAGTGCTGGGATCGCAGACGTAATCGCTTCAGTCCCTGACGTGACAGAAACGGCAACGGTCAACATGTAGTCAACTAATAGCGAACCACCAGCAATCAAACCTCCCGTCTTCCCCCAGTTTCTGGTAGCAACCACGTACGCACCACCACCACTCGGGTAGGCATGGATAATCTGTTGGTAAGAGAGCGTAATTGCCAGCAACAGAACCAGCACGATTGCCGCAATTGGAATGGAATACCAAATTGCCATCGCTGATAAAGTCACCAAAACCGTTACGATTTGTTCAGGACCATAAGCCACTGACGAAATTGCGTCTGATGAAAGCATTGCAAGTGCTTTAAATTTGGTTAAATGGGTTTTCCCTTCATCGAGTGTTTTCAAAGGTTTCCCAATTAAAACACGTTTTAAATAACGCCACATAGTTACTCTCCTCAAAAGTAATAAGTCACAGGCTATTCTACTCCACCCGCTCTTAAAATATCTACCATTTTCATAAAATATTTTCTGCTAATGATCCGGATAAGATACAAAAAAGTCGATGACAGCTAGCCATCGACTCTTGAGTTAAATTGTCTAATTTTACATCATGCCGCCCATGCCAGCACCTGGTTGTGGAGCAGCAGGAGCTGGATTATCCTTGGCAGGTTGATCAGCAACAACGGCTTCCGTCGTTAACAAGAGGGCAGAAACAGATGAAGCGTTTTGTAATGCGGAACGGGTAACCTTAGTTGGGTCCACAATTCCGGCATCAATCATGTCTTCAAACTTGCCGTCAGCAGCGTTAAAACCAATGCCTGGCTTTTCGTTCTTCAATTGGTTAACAATGACAGAACCTTCTAAGCCGGCGTTTTCAGCGATTTGCCGAACTGGAGCTTCCAATGCGTTCTTAACGATCTTCACACCAGTAGCTTCGTCACCAGAAACGTCCTTCTCAATGGCTTCAATGTCAGGGATGACATTAACTAATGCCGTTCCACCGCCAGGAACAAAGCCTTCTTGAACAGCGGCCCGGGTAGCGTTCAAAGCATCTTCGATCCGGTACTTCCGTTCCTTCAATTCAGTTTCAGTAGCGGCACCAACCTTAACAACGGCAACACCACCAGAAAGCTTTGCCAAACGTTCTTGGAGTTTTTCCTTGTCAAAGTCTGAAGTTGACTTTTCGATCGCTTGCTTGATTTGTTCAACCCGTTCAGCAATGGCAGCCTTGTCACCACCACCATCAACAATGGTCGTGGTGTCCTTAGTGACCGTAACCTTGTTAGCTTGACCTAATTGGGCAATGGTAACGTCCTTTAATTGCATACCAAGGTCGTCAGAAATAACGGTCCCACCAGTCAAAACAGCGATGTCTTGAAGTTGGGCCTTCCGCCGGTCACCAAAGCCAGGAGCCTTAACAGAAACAACGTTAAAGGTTCCCCGAATCTTGTTCAATACAAGAGTTGGCAATGCTTCACCAGTAATATCATCGGCAATGATCAAAAGTGAACGACCTTCTTGAACAACTGATTGTAATAGCGGAAGGATATCTTGAATGTTACTGATCTTCTTGTCAGTAATCATAATGTAAGGGTTGTCCAAGTCAGCTTCCATCTTATCATTGTCGGTCACCATGTATTGTGACATGTAACCACGGTCGAAGCTCATCCCTTCAACTACGTCCACGCTGGTTTCAACACCACGGGAATCTTCAATGGTAATAACACCATCATGTCCAACCTTTTCCATGGCATCCGCAATCAACTTACCAACTTCTGGATTGGCGGCAGAAATGGAAGCGATTTGGGCAATGTCATCCTTGGTCTTAACTTCGTGGCTCATCTTGTGAAGAGCAGCAACTGCGGCCTTCGTGGCCTTTTCAATCCCACGACGAACACCAACTGGGTTGGCACCAGCCGTGACGTTCTTCATTCCTTCGTTAACGATGGCTTGAGTCAAAACAGTAGCGGTAGTTGTCCCATCACCAGCGATGTCGTTGGTCTTGGAAGCAACTTCGGCAACTAACTTTGCCCCCATGTTTTCAAAGTGATCTTCCAATTCGATGCCCTTGGCAATCGTGACACCGTCATTGGTGATCGTTGGTGAACCATAGCTTTGTTCCAAAACAACATTCCGACCCTTTGGTCCAATCGTCGTCTTAACAGTATCAGCTAACTTGTCGACACCGTTCATCATTGACTTACGAGCATCTTCACCAAATTTCAAATCTTTTGCCATATCTTATTCACCTCATTAAAAATGATAACTTTGCTTTGCCCCAAATTTAGTCCACAATCGCAACTAAATCCTTGTCATGAACAACCAGGTACTTGTCGCCTTGGTATTCAACTTCATTACCGGCATACTTATCAAAGAGTACAGTGTCACCAACTTTGACACTAACGGGAACCTTCGTCCCATTATCTAAAGTGCGACCGTCACCAACCGCGACAACTTCGCCAGTCGTTGGCTTGTCCTTGGCATTGGAAGCTAATACGATGCCCCCAACAGTTTCTTCTTTTTCTTCAGCGGCTTTCAGAACCACGCGATCTCCTAATGGTTTTAACACGTTAATCCCTCCATATATCTAAGTCTTTTACTAATTCACAAGATTGTAATTGAAGTTCATTAGCACTTGAACACCTCAAGTGCTAATCACATTATCTAGTATATCATCATGTTTGCTAATTACAACCAAAAGTTTGACCTTTTTTGACTAATTAAAAAGCGGGTTCGTGAAAACCCGCTTTACCGAACTGTTTCGGCCTATTTTTCATTTTGTTCGTTAACGTGATTACTTTCAATAAAGTAAATTAACGTTTGCAATTCATTGGTTAAATCAATGTTTTGCACCTGGACATTATCAGGAACCGATAACCGCACCGGCGAGAAGTTGAGAATCCCATGGACACCAACTTCGACGAGGTCGTCCGTCACCTTTTGTGCTTGGGAAGCCGGAACCGTTAAAATAACCACATCAATTTGTTGTTCCTTAATCTGCTTTTTCAACTCATCAGCTGGGTAAACCGGGATCCCACTCTTGATCGTATTGGCCAATGCCGGTTTCGGATCAAAAGCAGCACTAATCCGTAAATTGGTACTTTGGTGGAAGTTGTAGTTCATCAAGGCACTTCCTAAACTCCCGACCCCGACTAATGCGACGCTGGTCAACTTATCCTGATTCAAAATTCCCTTAAAAAACTTGATTAAGCTTTCAACATCATAACCGTAACCACGCTTTCCCAACTCACCAAAGTACGAGAAATCCCGTCGAATAGTGGCCGAGTCAACTTGCACAGCCTCTGATAATTCAGTCGAAGAGACCCGCCGTTTGTTAGCGTTCAACAAAGCGTTTAAATACCGGTAATAAACAGGTAAGCGTTTTGCCGTGGCCCGCGGTATTTTGCGAGTTGGCATACTTATTCCTCCATTCATTGAAAAGTTCATTTGTGAATTCATCCATCTGATATTTTAGCAATTATTTTGGACTTTGTGAACCTTTTTGCAAGAAAACTTCAATTTAGAAGTTCACACCATTTTATGCTAAAATCTCTTTAGAATATTATTACTACGCAAATAAACGAGGTTTTTCAATGCTATTATTGCAAGCCAACAACGTTGAACGCCGCTTCGGCGCCGACGTCTTATTTCACAATGTCAACATGCAAATCGATGAGCATAGTCGCACCGCCCTCGTGGGTCGCAACGGGGCTGGGAAGACGACCCTGTTAAAGATGATTGCCGGGATTACCGAACCGGACGAAGGAGTTATTTCAAAAGCTCATGGTTTAACAATCGGCTACCTAGCGCAGGACCAGGGACTTGATTCACAAAATACGATCTGGGCGGAACTAGATCGCGTTTTCGCACCACTTCACCAGATGGAACAATCGATCCACAACTTAGAAAACCAGCTGGCCACGATCGATAGTGCGTCGCCGGAGTACCAAAACGTTATTAAGCAATATGATGACCTGCAGACGACGTTCAAAGAACGTGGTGGATTTGAATATGCTTCCAAAATGCGCGGGGTGCTGACCGGTTTTGGCTTTGATGAAACCATGTATGATTTACCGATTAATTCCCTCTCCGGCGGTCAAAAAACTAAATTGGCCTTAGCCAAAATTTTATTGCAGGAACCCCAATTATTGATCCTTGACGAACCGACCAACCACCTCGATATGAACGTTTTAAGCTGGCTGGAAGATTACCTAAGGGGCTACAATGGTTCGGTCCTGGTTGTTTCACACGACCGTTATTTTCTCGACCGGATTGTCAACCAGGTTTACGACCTAGAAAACCATACTTTAACCCACTATACCGGGAATTATTCTGCATTTATGAAGGAAAAAGCGGCCCGTCTAAAAGCGGCCATGAAACACTACGACCAGCAGCAAAAAGAAATTAGTAAGCTGGAAGATTTCGTAAATAAAAACCTGGTCCGCGCATCAACGACGAAACGGGCGCAAGCACGGCGCAAACAATTGGAAAAAATGGATCGGATGGAACGCCCCACGACTGATGACCGCTCCATTCATTTCTCATTCCATTCTGATAAGGAAAGCGGCAATGAAGTGCTCGACGTTGATAGTTTAAAAGTTGGTTATGCTGAAAAGGTGCTTGCCGGCCCGCTAACCTTTCAAGAACGGAAAGGCCAACGAATTGGAATTATTGGTCCCAATGGGATTGGTAAATCAACCCTTTTGAAAACCATTTTGCATAAAATCCCCGCCATCAGTGGCGAAATTAAAATTGGCGCCAATGTCGAAATTGGTTACTACGACCAGGAGCAACAACAACTCCATCCTGACAAAACGGTGCTCGATGAAGTCTGGGATGACCATCCAGAAGTTCCCGAAACGGAAATCCGTTCACTGCTCGGTAGCTTCCTTTTCGTTGGTGACGACGTCTTTAAGACCGTCAAAGAACTGAGTGGTGGGCAAAAGGCCCGCTTAGAGTTAACCAAGTTGTCCTTCCAACCAATCAACTTCCTGATTTTGGATGAACCGACCAACCACCTGGACATTGATAGTCGAGAAGTTCTCGAAACCGCCATTAATGAGTTTTCTGGAACAGTCCTGTTTGTCTCCCACGACCGGTACTTTCTGAATCAAGTCTCCACGGATATTCTCGATATGTCTGCCACTGGGATTCACCACTATGAAGGTAACTATGATGACTTCCTTGAACAGACTGCGACCACTAGTGTCTCTGAACAAACACCAACGCAAAATTCTCCACAGTCAACAACCACTAAATCCGCAGCTCAGCAATCCTATCAAGCTAGCAAGCAAGAACAGCGGGCCCGCCGGAAATTACAACGGACAGTTGATAAATACGAACAAGAAATGGACGAATTGCAGCAACAACATGACCAAGTCGAAGAACAAATGGCAAATCCAGAAATTGCCACTGATATTGCAAAACTCAGCGACCTCCAAAAGCAGCTGGATGAATTGCAAACTCAATTGGACCAGGCCGAAGAAAATTGGACACTGGCCGCTGAAGAATTAGAAGAATTTGACCAATAAACACCAAACAGGGAAGCCCGACTCGCGGGCTTCCCTGTTTTTCATCATGCTTCAATATTGAACCTTGATCACTTCACCATCACTAAAGGCCTGGTAGTAATGGTCAGTGGTTTCTAAAACTAGCCGTCCCTGCTCATCAATGCCCCGCACCTGACCGGTAACGGCACGGTCGGCTAACTGGAGTGTGACCTCATGGTCGCGAATAATCAAGCGCTGCTTATACTCATCGATAAACTTGCCAGATTGATAATCCTGCTTTAAGCGCCACACGTTCTGAATGATATCTGCCGCCAGGCAGTTCCGGTCAATCGGCGTATGGCCAATGCTGGCAACTTGATTAGCGATCTCATCAGGAAAATCCACGGTACTCAAATTAATGCCGATTCCAACAATCCAGCTGAGCTTTGTCCCGGTCATTTGAGCTTCGACCAGAATTCCGCAAACCTTTTTATGACTAAGGTAAACGTCGTTGACCCATTTCACACCTAAATGTTTTCCCGGGTAATAATTTTCCAGCACATTAGCAATCGTATTCGCCAGGCCCGTCGTAAATAGCCCAGCCTTCGGCATTTCTGCAACCGGAATGTTAGGTAAACTAATACTCAAGTAGAGTCCCGTATATTCTGGTGAAAAGAACTTCCGCGCTCTTTTCCCATATCCAGCCGTTTGCTGTTCGGCGAGAAAAGCCGCTGGAACCGAATCATCACTTTGCTTGGCCCACTGTTGGGTTGATGGCACTGATTGGGCCACCAACACTTTTCCCGGGAAATGATCTCCTAAATATTGGGCAATTTGCCCTTGATCAAGTTTCATAATAACTCCTTATAGCAAACAGAAGGGTGACCAAGGAAGCGGCTAATCGCTTCTTGGTCACCCTCCCGGTTTTTTTATTCATCCGCCTTAAGTTGAATCAACAAGTCTTGGCTATCCATTACGGCACCCTCGCTGGCGTAGATTTTTTCAACCGTGCCATCAAACGATGCTTTAATCGTCGTTTCCATCTTCATGGCTTCGGTAACAATCAGGGCATCACCCTTCTTGACGTGTTCACCCTCCTTAACGAGGATTTCAACGACCGTCCCATTCAGCGGCATCCCAATTTGACCGGGGTCGCTTGGGTCCGCCTTTGGGACCTTGACCTTGACGTCGGCGTGTGTTTGATCTTCAACCGGTAATTCAACTTGTTCACCATCAACGGCAAAGAAGAGGTGCCGGTTGCCGTCAACATCCACATCAGAGATGGAGTCTAACCGCAAAATTTCGGTTTTACCAGGTGCCAAGTGGACGTGGACCGTTTCACCAGGACGCATGCCTTGGTAGAAGGTGTTCGTATCGAGCACACCAATCCGGCCATATTGTTGGTGACGTTTGTAGTAATCCAAGTAAACTTCTGGATACAGGACGTAGGAGATAACTTCCTCTTCACTTGGTTGGCGACCAATTGCTTGTTCAAGCTTGTCAGTTTCCTTGACAAAGTCCACCGGCGCAGCTAAGCTTCCTGGCCGGACGGTAATTGCCTTTTGGCCCTTGAGGACGACTTCTTGAAGTTGCTTTGGAAAACCACCGTATGGTTGACCCAGGTCACCAGCAAAGAAGTTAACAACAGATTCTGGGAAGTCCAGCGTCTTGCCACGTTCCAAGATGTTGTCAGCCGTCAAATTATTTTGAATCATAAAGATTGCCAGATCTCCGACAACCTTTGAACTCGGGGTTACCTTGACGATATCCCCGAGTAACTGATTAACCACCCGGTACATTGCCTTGACCTGTTCAAAGTCATCAATTCCCAGCGACTTGGCTTGTTGTTGCAGGTTTGAATACTGACCACCAGGCATTTCGGTTTGATAAAGATCGGGAAGTGGTGCATCAATCCCATTGGCAAAATCATCGTAGAGTGGCCGAATTCCCGCCCAGTATTGGTTAATCTTTTCAACGTTATCAATGTTCAGTTCTGGTTGCCGGTCATTACCTTCCAAGCTGTAGTAAAAACTACTCATGCTCGGTTGACTGGTGGTGCTAGACAAGGCACTCATGGCAACGTCAACGACGTCGACTCCCGCCCGAGTAGCTTGGTCATAGGTCGCCACACCATTGCCAGTCGTATCGTGGGTGTGTAAGTGAACTGGCAGGTCATATTTAGCCTTCAATTCACCTACTAATTCATAGGCAGCTTCCGGCTTCAATAGGCCGGCCATATCTTTAATGCCGAGAATTTGTGCACCCGCGTCAGCCAGTTGGCCAGCTAATTGCTTATAATAATCCAAGGTGTACTTGGTTTCATGAGGACTCAGTAAGTCACCCGTGTAACACATCGTTCCTTCAGCAATCTTACCGGTATCACGAACGTACTCGATACTCTTTTGCATTTGTTCAACCCAGTTTAGGCTGTCAAAGATCCGGAAGACGTCGACCCCGTCAGTGGCACTTCGGTCAATAAATTTCTTTAAAACATTGTCTGGGTAGTTCTTGTAACCAACAGCATTGGAACCCCGCAATAGCATTTGCAAGAGAGTGTGTGGCATCCGCTTCCGTAAAGCCTTTAACCGTTCCCATGGATCTTCGCCTAAGAAACGGTAAGCAACGTCAAATGTGGCTCCACCCCAAACTTCAGCAGAAAAGACGTTTGGTAACGCCCGATCATAAATGTCGGCTACCGGCAACATGTCATGAGTCCGCATCCGCGTCGCAAACAAACTTTGGTGTGCGTCACGCATGGAGGTATCGGTGAGCAAGACTAACTTTTGCTTCTTCACCCAATCCATTGCTGCGGCCGTACCTTCGCGATCCAGCACGTCCTTGGCATTCACAATTGGTAATAAGCCATCGGTCGTCAACTGCATTGGGGCCAACTTCACGTCAGCCTGGTTAACCTGATCACGCCGTTTTACGCCGTTGAATCCATTGACCGTCACGTCCCCCACGTAGTTTAACAGTTGCTGTTGGGTATCAGCTTGGTGATCAAACTTAAAGAGCGATGGGGTTTGATCAATAAAGGTTGTGTGGGCTTCCCCCTTTTGGAAAGTTGGGTTCTTCAAAACGTTGAGCATGAATGGAATATTCGTCTTGACACCCCGAATTTGAAATTCATTGAGGACCCGGATCATCTTTTCAACGGTGTTGTGGAAAGTCCGCGCGTGGACACAGGCCTTAACCAATAACGAGTCAAAGTAAGGGGTGACGACGGCTCCGGCATAGGTATTCCCACCATCTAACCGGACCCCGTTACCACCTGGTGACCGGTAGGTAAGAATCTTCCCGGTATCAGGCATGAAGTTGTTTTCCGGATCTTCGGTCGTGACCCGACATTGAATGGCGTACCCATTCATCGTCAGTTCATCTTGGGCTGGCAAATGCAGGTCCTTGTGTAAATCAGCCCCCGCCGCAATCCGAATTTGGGAACGCACAATGTCGACCCCAGTGATTAATTCCGTCACCGTGTGTTCAACCTGGATCCGTGGGTTAACTTCGATAAAGTAAAAGTTATCTTTGGTAACCAGGAATTCGACCGTCCCAGCGTTTTGGTAATGAACGCCCTTCATTAACCGCACGGCAGCGTCACAAATTTCTTTCCGGCGCTGGTCATCTAAGGCTAAACTTGGCGCAAATTCGATCACCTTTTGGTTCCGCCGTTGTACTGAACAATCCCGCTCAAACAGGTGCATCACATGCCCGTGTTCGTCCGCCAATATCTGCACTTCAATGTGCTTGGGATTCTCTAAGTATTTTTCAACATAGAGTTCATCGTCCCCAAACGACGCCTTGGCTTCACTTCGGGCCCGATCATAGGCGGTCTTCAATTCTTCATCATCCTTGACGATCCGCATTCCACGGCCACCGCCACCCATCGCAGCTTTAATCATAATTGGGTAGCCGTGTTGGTGAGCAAAATCCTGCATTTCTTGCATGGACTTCACCGGTTCATTAATCCCCGGAATCGTATGCAGACCGTTCTTTTCCGCTACTTCCTTAGCGGTAATTTTATCCCCAAAAATCTTGAGTTGTTCGACCGTGGGCCCAATAAACGTAATCCCGTTTTGGGCACACTTTTCCGCAAATTCTTCGTTTTCTGCTAAGAAACCATAACCAGGGTGAATGGCATCCGCCCCCGTTTGCTTGGCAACCCGGATAATGTCATCCATATCCAAGTAGGCGTCAATGGGCTTCTTGCCGGCCCCAATTTGGTAGGCTTCATCCGCCCGGAACCTATGGACACCGTATTCATCTTCTTTGGCGTAAACTGCAACCGTTTGGAGACCTAATTCGTGACAAGCACGAATGATCCGGATTGCAATTTCACCCCGATTGGCAATCAGTACCTTTTTCAAATTATCCACCGCCTTAAATAACGAACATATTTCCTACTTCAATGAATAATCATACCATAATCTGTCTGATGTGCGGGCTCAAAATGAGAAAATGATTAAAATTATTAACTATTACGTAATAAAATAGCGAACGACTCCTTGGCCGTTCGCTGTTTAACTATTTCTTGTTAACTGGAAATGATAAGCCTGGCACCGCATTCAGGTCATAACCCGCCCGGTCTCCATGTTGGTAAGCAACATAGCCGGCTGCGCCAATCATCGCCGCATTGTCTCCACAGTATTTGAGGGGAGCTTGCAACATGGCGACTTGTGGGAATTGCTTTTGCATATCCTCCTTTAACCGGTCGCGCAGGCCCTGGTTAGCCGCGACCCCGCCGGCCAAGATCAACTGTTTGACTGGGTATTCACCAAGCGCCCGCATCGTTTTCTCTGCTAGAACGTCTACGACACTTTGTTGGAAGCTGGCCGCTAAGTCATACTTATCCAGTTGTTCACCACGCTGGTCAGCATTATGACAGGTATTGATAAAGGCACTCTTTAATCCAGAAAAACTAAAATCGAGGTTTGCTTCCTTTTCCATGGCCCGCGGAAAATCAAAGGTGTCCTGGCCCTGGTGGGCCCACTCATCAATCGTTTTCCCCGCCGGATAATTAACGCCTAACACCCGACCAATTTTATCATAGGCCTCTCCAGCCGCGTCATCACGGGTTTCACCGATAATTTCGTATTCATGTTCATTCGGCATGTACACTAATTCGGTGTGACCACCGGAAACTAACAAGGCCATTTGGGGAAACTGAAATTTACCCACAAAACGGGCGGCATAAATATGTCCTTCCATGTGATTAATCGGGATCAACGGAAGATGGTGCGCCCACGCAACGGTTTTGGCCGCGGTCACCCCAATTAACAATGAACCAACGAGGCCTGGCCCATAGGTCACCGCCACGGCTGTCAAGTCATCGTAACTAACGCCTGCTTCGTCTAAGGCCTGGTGGATGCAACGGGTAATCCACTCAATATGGTGACGACTGGCAACTTCAGGGACCACCCCGCCAAACCGTTGGTGACTCTGGATTTGGGTAGCCACCACGTTGGACAGGATTTCCGTGCCATTTTTGACAACGGCCACACTGGTCTCATCACAACTAGATTCGAAGGCCAAAATTAATGTATCCTCTGCCATTTGCTATTTCCTTTCATGATCAAGTTTCTTTAACATCTCAAAAGCGTCCTCGCCATTATCAAGATAATAATGGTGACGGACTTGTGTCGTTATAAAGCCAAGATGGTGGTACAGCCGCTGTGCGTATTTATTGGAACGCCGGACTTCCAAGCTCAGGCTCGA
This sequence comes from Limosilactobacillus caecicola, assembly GCF_943192935.1. Taxonomy (GTDB): domain Bacteria; phylum Bacillota; class Bacilli; order Lactobacillales; family Lactobacillaceae; genus Limosilactobacillus; species Limosilactobacillus caecicola. Next base: position 182,564 of record NZ_CALPCI010000003.1, read on the forward strand.
AAAGTTATCGCGCACGGCTTTACGTTCAATCTCCTTGATTAAAAAAGTTCCTAAGCCATGCATCTGAAATGCCGGCAGCACCCCAATGTTAGAAATGTGAACGTCCCGGGCATAGTAATTGAAATTGGTCCCAATAAAGGCCACCATTGCTTGGGTTTCACAATCCACCAAGATTAAATACAAACTATCGGGACGCTCCATGTCAATTTCAAAAGAGGTGCGGTCCCAGGGCATGGAGCCATAGATTTCGCGTTCCATCTTTAGTAATGCATGGATATCCAAGGTCCGCCCCTGCAGGACCCGATACCGTGTGAGCCCAATGACCACGTCACGGTCTTCATAACTAACTGGTTTCCCACTGACGTCATCAAAAAAGACCGCCAGCCACCGTCTAAACTTCTTGAACATAGTTGGCGTCATCTTGTTTTCCTGGGTGGTCCTTCAACCAATTCACCTCAGCTTCGGTTAACCGCAGGTAGTTTGGCACAAAGTCATCCAGATCCGTCACCACTGGTTCTTGCCGGCCAAGCACCGCCAATTGATAGGTCGACGGTAATGCATAAGCCTCCGGTAACAATTGAACATTATCCGGAAATGTTGCAACAGCCTTCTGGAGTTTTGGAGTGTCCTGCCCGACTAACAAGACATGCTGGTCCACCTGTTGTAAAGTCGTCAGGAGTTGTTGAAAAGCAATGTGTTTCTCGTCAAGCGTTTTAACCAAGCGGCCATTTTGGTATTGGTAACCACCAGCAAAGACATTTCCCCGCCGGGCGTCCATAAATGGCACGATTAAATCATCCGTCATCGGCGGGACATTGGCCGCTAAAACTGCCAAGCTCGAAACGCCTACAAGTTCTTTCTGCAGAGTCATCGCCAGGGCTTTCGCCGTCGTAACGGCAATCCGCACCCCAGTATAGGAACCAGGTCCTTGAGCAACCACGACCCGATCAAGGTCAGCCGGTTCCCAGGACACTTGTTCAAACAGTTCATTAATGGTTGGTAATACATAAATACTATGGTTGCGGACCATATTCAATGTGGTCGTCGCCTTCAATTGATCATCTTCAACTAAGGCCACGCTCATCGGCTGATTGGAAGTATCAAGCGCAAGTATTTTCATATCGATCGTCCTTTCATCTAGTAAGTATCTTACCATACTCGTCAAATTAAAAGAGGCTGAGGAACTCCCCGGCCTCTTTAACAACTAGTTTCGATCATCATAACCCTTTGGATGGGTGGAGTGCCACTTCCAAGCGGTGGCAATAATATCATGAACGTCATCATATTGTGGCTGCCAACCCAAGACACTCCGCGCTTTATCACTAGCGGCAATCAGTGAATCTGGATCACCAGGCCGCCGGTCAGCAATTTTCGCCGGAATTTCCTTACCAGTCACTTCCCGGGCCGCTTCCAGCATTTGTTTGTTGGAGAAACCAGTCGATGAACCCAGGTTAAAGGCATTCGATTGGTTATTTTCCCGCAGATACTTCAACGCCAGAATGTGCGCATCGGCCAAGTCCATGACGTGAACATAGTCCCGAACGTTGGTCCCATCTGGAGTGTTGTAGTCATCACCAAAAATACTCAATTCATCACGCTTGCCCTGCGCCACTTGGAGAATAATTGGGACCAAGTGCGTTTCTGGACCGTGGTCTTCACCAATCGTGCCATCAGGAGCCGCACCGGCAACGTTAAAGTACCGTAAGGCAACAAACTTAATCCCATACGCCCGATCAGCCCATTCCATCATGTGTTCCATCATCAGCTTGGAAAGGCCATATGGATTAATTGGCTTTTGGGGATCCGTTTCTTTAATTGGCATGTGTTCTGGCACCCCGTAGGTAGCAGCGGTTGAACTAAAGACGATGTATTTCACACCAAAGTCGCGCATGGCTTCCAGGAGGGTAATCATGCCACCCGTGTTGTTATCGAAGTACTTTAATGGTTCGCTCATTGATTCAGGCACAATGGAAAAGGCCGCAAAGTGGACCACCGCGGTGATATCTTCGTTGATAAAAATCCGGTCCAAAAAGGTCCGATTGCGAATATCCCCTTGGTAGAACTTTGCTTTTGGATCAATCGCCTTCTTGTGGCCGGTCGAAAGGTTATCCGCCACGACGACATCTTCGCCATTTTCCACTAACCGCTTTACCATGTGGGAGCCAATGTAGCCCGCTCCCCCGCAAACCAAAATTGCCATTGAAAAATTTCCTCCATTTACATCTCAAATTTAACGTTATTAGTATTATAGTACATTCCCTACTGGACCGCGATTATTAATTCGGGGCCACTTCATGGTCTAGATATTCAAACAATAGTCCTTCCCGCAGTCCATTGTTGCTAAAGCGGACTTCGTGCATATTCAACTGCCGGAGCAAGGCCATCAGCGGCAAAAGTCCCCCGACAATCACATCAGCCCGTGAACTATTGATCCCCCGAATTTTGGCCCGGCCATTGCGGTCTGTGGACAGGAGTTCATGCATCATTTGATTGGCCTCTGCCGTTTGCATGGTCAGACCATGAACCGGTTGGACCGTTGCTGGGTCCTTCGCTAATTTCCACCGGTACATTTTGGCCAGGGCCCGGTTGCTACCACCCAAGGCCACCACCTGCGTGTGCCGGGCCCGGTTTAGCCATCGCTGGGTAGAAAGAACTTCGTCGACTTTCACGGCCGCATCATACAGATCGGCCGCATTAATCCGGTCGTTAAGGTGGTAATTCTGCGACAAAATGACTGAACCAATCGGCAGACTGACCAATTCTTCGGCTTGCCCCTGATCCACCAAAATCATTTCCATGCTGGCACCACCAGTATCGATAATCAGGCCATTTTCAATTTCTAGTGTTCGCGAAACCCCAACGTAATCGAGGTAGGCTTCCCGTTCACCCGAAATCACCCGAAAATCGATACCAACTTCTTTTTTGACTCGTTGCAAGAATTCGGCTTGGTTCACGGCCTGCCGCACTGCGGCAGTCGCCACGGCAATCAGCCGGACGTTCGGCAACCCGTCACAAATTTCTTTAAAGCGCTGGAGCGTCTCTAGTGTCCGTTCCATCGGCACCGGTTGGAGTACTTTGGCGCTCCCCATGTTTTCCGACAACCGGACGTATTCTTTTTCGTAACGGACTAATTTGGTCCGCCCATGCTCAAAAATCTCCGTAATTCGTAAGCGACACGAATTCGATCCCAAATCGATGATTGCTAAGTTGCTACTCATAAGTTCGTTACTCCTTTGGTTGATCCGCTGAATTATTCAAATGCAATCCAGTGACGTGCTTGGTTAACGTTTCAAAGACATTACTCAACCGCTTTTTATTCTTCCGTTCGTGTTTTTCCTGCTTCCGTAATGCCGTGGCTTCTTCCATAAAAAATTCTTGGGAATTGACGGCTGGCTGTTTACCAGGGGTCATTTTTTCATAATGATCACCGTTGAGCTCCCAGGCTTTGGTATTGTCATGCCACATTTTCTTAAAAATCTCGATAGCCCGTTGCTTCGTATCCGCTTCCGTGACGGGGAAGAGTTCCTCCACCCGACGGTTCAGGTTTCGGGTCATCATGTCGGCACTGGAGAGGTAAATTTCTTCGTGATCATTGCCCGCAAAGTAATAAATCCGGGAGTGCTCCAGGAAGCGGCCAACAATCGAATGGACGTGAATCCGCCCCTGTAATTCCGGCAGGTCGTTGCGCAGACAGGTAATCCCGCGCACAATCAGGTGAATTTCCACCCCAGCGGCGGCAGCTTCGTACAAATGCGCAATAATTTGCTTATCCGACAGCGAATTCATCTTCATCCCAATCAGGGCCGGGTTGCCGTCCTTAGCCAGCTGAATCTGTTGGTCGATTTTCTCATTAATGAATTCCCGAATGCCGTTTGGTGACACATGCAATTTGTGGAAATATTTCGGCCGGGCAAAGCCGGACAGCATGTTAAAGAGGTTAGTAAGGTCCGAACCCAATTCGTAGTCACAGGTTAAGAGCCCCATGTCCGTGTAGAAATGGGCAGTGACGTCATTATAGTTTCCCGTTCCCAGGTGCATGTAACGCCGTAGGCCGTCCTCATCACGGCGGATGACCAGAGCCAACTTACAATGCGTCTTAAGGCCCGCAAGACCATAAATCACGTGGCAGCCCATTTGTTCCAACCGCCGGGCCCAGCGAACGTTATTTTGTTCGTCAAACCGGGCCTTGACTTCGACTAACACCGTGACCTGCTTGCCACGTTGGGCTGCCATCCCCAAATACTTGATAATCGGCGAATTTCCCGAGACCCGGTAGAGGGTCATCTTGATCGCCAGGGTTTTATCGTCAAGCGCGGCCTGATGAATAAAGTTGACCACCGCTTGGAAATCATCATACGGGTGTTGCATCAGGTAATCCTTGTGCCGAATCGCCGCAAAGATATTGTCCGTCATCGTTAATTTCGGATTCAGGTACGGCTTAAATGGTGGGTAACGCAGGTCATCATGACCGACGACCAGCCCGGACAACTTTTTCAAAAAACTGAGGTCGACCGGTCCGGCAACCTGGTAAATGGCCTGATCACTGACGTGAAGGTTTTCCAAAAGGTGTTGTTTTAGCCACGGATCAAAGTTAGTGCCAATCTCGAGCCGCATCACGTGACCATGTTCCCGGGCCTTCAATTGGTGTTGGACCGCCCGCAAGAGGTCGGACGTATCCTCTTCGGCCACGTCCAAATCCATGTCCCGCATGACTCGGTAAGTGCCACTGGCTTCAATCTTATAGCCAGGGAACAGCACGCTCATGAATTCCTGGATCAGGTCATCAATCAAGACAAAGTGGTTCTTTTCCGGCAATTTTACCAGTCGTTGGTAAATACTCGGCACCCGGATCGTCGCAAACTTGTGTGGGTGATGTTGGCGGTCCTCATGCGGTTCGGGAGTCGAACCCGGAATTTCTTGGTCACCCTCCAAAATCGCCTTTTGATCCGGAGTTTGCTTCTTGCTGCGGCGGAGCTTGACTGCGATGTTTAATGACCCGTTGTTAATGAACGGGAAGGGTCGCGAAACGTCGTCCGCCATCGGCGTAAGTACTGGTAGTAATTCGTCATTAAAATACCGCTGCGTGTATTCATAATCCTGCTCACCTAAGTCAGCCTCGGCCAGGATTTTGATATCATAGTCCGCCAGCTTGGGTAGAACATGGTCGTTGTACACGTCGTAACGTTGTTCCACCATCCGGTGTTCTTTCTCGTTAACCGCCACTAATTGTTCTTCCGGAGTCATCCCTGAAGCGTCAGTAGTTTGCACGTTGGCGGCAGACAGCTTATGCAGCGAGGCCACCCGGACCATAAAGAATTCGTCCACGTTGCTTTGCGTAATCCCAACAAAATTAGCTTGTTCCAACAAGGGGTTGTTGGAATCTAACGCCTCGTGCAAGACCCGGCCGTTGAAGTCGATCCAGGAAAGTTCCCGGTTCACGTAATTTGCTGATTTGTAAAAGTCTTTGTACATTCGCTATTTCCTCCCCGTGATGATTAATTTCGGGTGCAGGCCATAAACTTCAGTGAATAATTGATTTTTGCGTTCAAAGGCCCATTGCTCGAGAACCAAGTCGTCCGTTGTCTTAACCCGGATCTGCAAGTCATCGTCAACCAACCGTAAGTGGACCCGCAAGATCTTTTGCAACCGTGAGTCATCCAACGAATCGGCCACTCGCAAAATCGCCGCTAATTCAGACACTGGTAGCTGAATAGCACTATCGAGTTGCATATAGTGGGGCTGGTCGACTTCCGGCGTTTCGGAACTGTGGTAACGCGAAACTTCCGCAATAATTTCATTATCCTGACTCGACAACCCAATCAGGGGGTTGGCTTCGAGAATATAGGCGGAGTGCCGATAATGGCCCTGGGGATTAATAAAGTTCCCAATGTCGTCCACCTTGCAAGCCACTTCGAGGAGTAGCCGGTAGTGGTCGCTAAGGCGGTGAATTGGCTTCAACGCATCGTAGAGCTGCAAGGCCACCTTGGTCACAAAGCGTTTGTGACTCGAATCAGCCCCGTAACGCAATGCTAGGTTGTCGGCCGCCGTTTTCACCATATTCACGACCGTGGCGGGATCACGATGGGTGGTGGCTACCCCATCGAGGATACTGGTGTCCGTGACGTAAACCTTGCGGACATTCAAGAGGTGCATGATCTGCCGCACAATCAAGTAGGTCGGCAAAACCCATTTGACACTTTGTTCGTCGACATCGTAATGGTGGATGATGTATTGGTCCGATGCGTTCAGCAGGTGCTGATAGCGTTTATGGAAGGCCTTGTGGGGAATCTTGTCCACGTGCTGGTCGGTTTTGAGGTAACGTTCCGCCAGCGTGTCGGCACCCTGAATCAGTAAGGTCGACTCCTTACTCGTCTTTAATTCGGGGACCAGGTACTCCAGCTTGGAACTAATGTAATCCAAAATAATGTCACTCGGGGTCGCCGCGGTTTGGCGAAGTTGGTCAACCAACTGGCTTAAGCGGGCCTTCCCCAGGTCGATTTCCCAGGACGTCGCATAGTTGCCATCATTAAAGTACGCCAAATTACTAGTGCTTAACCCGATGTTTAGGACGTAACCAGTCAGCTGCTCTTCTGGTGGCGTTTGCTGGTTCAGGTTGTCCTGCACTGCCGCTAACACCTGCGCCAGCGTCTGGTCCTTATTGAACCACTCAATTTGCATGCCCGTACGGACATAGATTTGGTTGGCCACGTATTTCCCCGTGACGATATCCATATCGTCGAGTGTCCCGTATAGATGGTAATTTGTGACCGCATAATCGGCTAAGAGGTTCTTAAACCCCAGCAAGTTATTAGTAATCGCCGTGATGTTTTCCGGGTAGTTCGCAATTTGGTGCTGACCAACCCGCAGCGATCCTGACCGAGCTTCGTTCACGACCTCGTGCTTAGCCAAGTCAATGATCCGCAAAGTCAACCGGTCCGGATTCAACAGTATTAATCCTAATAAGCCTTTTTCCACATCATTCACCCCGTTTTCCGTTCCAATTACTCCTTTAGAATAACATATATTTAATCAATGATGGTATTAGAAAAAGCCCCCATAAAAAAGGGTGCCAGAAGCTTGTCTGGCACCCTTTTGCGTGATGATCAATTTTTTATAGTTAACACTTCCGCCATGTAATCGTGGCGGCCGCACATTCATCCTCACCCACGAAAATTTTATGCTGGGTCACTAGCTGATGGTCGGCATTTTCCACTGGTTGAGATGAATAGCTGACCACGGTGGTTTCGGGACGGACCTCATGTTCATAGTTCATCCGGAAATCGACGATCTGGTGGTTTAACAAAAATTGGTGGTTGAGGGTATCTAACATCCAGTCAAAGTAACGGGCATTATTGACGTGGCCATTGATATCAATATCAAAGTAACGGACCCGGTACTCATGACCATTCCAATCAGCTTCCCACTCGACATGGTCCGGCCGCTGCACCTTGGGGAGCTTCAGCACGGCGTCGAGTTCATACGGCGCCATGATCTCTTCAGGAATCCGCGCCATTTTCCGTTTCTGCAAATCCATATAAATAAAGAGACCGTTGACGCTGCCGATGAGTTCACCCTGCGCGTTGCGAACGAGTAACTGACGGACCGCGAAAAATTTGTTATATCCCAACAATTTGGTCTGCAGATCAATCTGTTCCTTGTCACGTGGTAATGGTTGGTCGAAGTGGGCTTCGTAATCAATAATCACCCAGCCTCCTCCAAGACTGCGCGTGATGTCTTCATCGACCCCCAAAGTCTTGTTTTGCTTTTCCGAAGCCAAAATCATTAGGGCAATCAGTGAACTCAAGCTAATGCGTCCGCTCGGATCACATTCATAATAATTTACCTCATGCGCCATACTAAACAATTTCTGTTCCGCCATAATGTACTCCTAAAATTGATGATAGTCCTTATACAGCGCCTGCCGCTTAATCCCGAGTCGCTTGGCCACGAGTTTAATCGCCGCATTAGTATTCATCCCTCGGGCAATTTCCGCATCGACTTGCTCAATCGGTGTGCCCTGTGGTTGCTCATCTGCCGCCACTTCCGGGTGGTCATTTCCCGCAATCAAGATTACAAATTCACCGCGGATCTCATTTTGTTGGGCCCATTCGTTAGCATCTTGCAGGCTGCCCCGCAAGAATTCCTCGTACCGCTTGGTTAATTCCCGGGCCAGCACCACTTGGCGTTGCTCACCGAAGACCTCTTGCATTACTTGCAAGGTCTTCTTTAGTCGGTGGGGAGCCTCATAAAAAATTAACGTTTCCGGATGATTTTTCAATTGGTCTAATTCGGCAATTTGTTGTTGGTGTTTCCGGTCTAAAAAGCCATAAAAATAAAATGGTTGTGGCACTAAGCCGGACGCAATCAAAGCGGTCAGCCCAGCGTTCGGACCCGGTAATGGAACCACCGGAATACCGGCTTGGACACACGCGGCTACTAATTCCTTGCCAGGGTCAGAGATCGATGGCATGCCGGCGTCACTGCACTGAGCAATCGATTGCCCCTTTTTCAACCGCTGGATTAATTGGGGAATCCGTTCGGCCGTGTTGTGTTCATGAAATGAAATGGACGGGGTGTGAATGTCAAAATGATTCAACAACATTTGGGTATGCCGGGTGTCTTCCGCGGCAATCAAATCGACGTCCTTGAGGGTTTGGATCGCCCGGTAGGTCATATCATCCAGGTTCCCAATTGGGGTGGGGACCAGGTACAGCTTGCCGCCATCACTTTGGAAGCTCGAAATTTGTTGCATTGGTATTTCCTCCTAGTTATGACGACCGTAAATGGCATCGAGACAAAAAGTACACGACTCATTTTCTTCCAGCCGTTTGCCGTACATATCGTTGCAAACGTGAAAACCTTCTTGGTAGAGTTTTTGCAACATCTTACGTGATTCAGACAGATCCTCTTCTGGCTTGGCTGGCTGTTGCGCAGCGACGACTTCCTGAAGGTGCTCATTTTCAATCGTCAGCCGGGCATTTTCGGCCAGGACTTTCGTCAACTGATCTGATAATAATTCGACACTAGCGACCAAGTCTTTCGTTTGTTGGGTGAGTCGCGCAAATTCATCATAAATTTCGCTCTTATCCACCGGTTGTTGTTTCACTACGATCCACCTACCCTCTTAAAATTTGCAAAATCCGCAGCGTTTGCTGTTCAGCAACGTTTTGAAAGTTAATATTTTGCTCTAACAGTTTGTGGGCTTCCAAAGTCACCTGACTGGCCTGAATTAATTGGTTCATCGAATACTTCATAATCCCTTGACCAATAATCTGCTGCCATTGCTGAAAGTGCAGATTTTCGTTATCCGGTTGGGTCTTTAAGACCATCGCATCTCTCCAGACAAGCGCCATCAAGTCGAGCAGCAGCTGTTGGCGTTCCCGGTCCTTCGCTAATCCCTTCATCACCGTCTGGACATCAACAAAGGCCAGTGCGTCCCCATTGGTTAATTCCTTAAACCACTGGATAACACTATCGCTCGCCTTGGCTAACCAGTCATCGGCTACCCATGCGGCCGCTTGGGACGCCGAATCGGTCAGACCATGAATGACGGTCCGTAAATATTCCGGAATTTCCCGGTCATTCAATTGCTGCGTAACCACTTCCGGGGCCAGCGGTTGTAATTCCACAATCTGGGTCCGTGACTGAATTGTGGGTAGGACTGCATTCTTATTGTTGGTCAGCATGAAAATGTAAATTCCCGGACCAGGTTCCTCAATAAACTTCAGGAGGCTGTTAGCTGCGCTGACGGTCATTTTGTCGGCGTCCTCAATCAGGAAGACTTTGCGTTGCCCTTCCATCCCGGATTTGGAAAATTCGGCCTTGAGGTGACGGATTTGGTCAACCTTGATTTGGCGACCTTCCGCCTTAGCGACCACCACGTCCGGGTGGTTTCCAGAAAGGATCCGTTGACACTCCGAACAGGTTAAATCTGGTTGCCCAGCTTGCAAATGCGCGCAAAACAGGCAGAGTGCCAACCACTGGGCCAGGGCGTGTTTACCAGATCCGTTGGCACCGACAAATAAATAGGCGTGCGCGAGTTCGCCATTACTGATAATTTGTTCAAACCGGTCCACAATCGCCGGTTGCAAATCTTTCGCTGTCAAGGAATGCTGACTCACGTTATCCCTCCAAAATCTCTCCTAAAAATGAACCATCTTGTCCACTGGCAGGATGAAGATGGTGGCGCCACCAACTTGGACATGGATCGGCACGGAGTTGGCCGCATTATCAATGTAAGCCGTTGGTGTCATGTATTCTTGCCGCGTCTTGGCATTTTCCTTAATGATCTCCAAAGTTTCGTCCACCCGATCATCATCAACCACGATCATAAAGGTGGTGTTGCCCTCGTGGAGGAACCCACCGGAAGTGGCCAACTTCGTCACCCCGATCTTATTTTTAGCGAGGGCATCCCGCACCCGGTTGCTATCCTTCGGTTGCACAATTGCCATAATCATTTTCATTGGTCATCTCTCCCTTACTTTAATTGTGGTAGGCGCTTTTCAATCACCCGTTGAGTTGCTGTAATGACTTTTGCTAATGGTTGGCTCGCATCCACCGTCACGATCCGGTTCGGGTGACGCTTGGCCAAGGTCAGGTAGGCCCGCCGGACCTCCTGGTGGAAATGGAGCTGTTCCCGATCAAGGCGGTTAACCTGGTCTGAGCGGTGTTCGCTAATCCGGCGCAGACCCAGTGAGGATTCAATATCCAGATAAATCGTCAAATCCGGCAGTAACCCATGAATGGCAAATTGGTTTAATTCCCAGATGTCGTCGGCACCCAAATGCCGGCCACCACCTTGGTAGGCCACGGAGCTATCCACGTAGCGATCGCTCAACACGATTTTGCCCGCCCGTAAGGCTGGTTCGATGTCTTCGACAATGTGTTGCCGCCGGGCCGCCGCAAAGAGTAGCGCCTCAGTTCGGGGATCCATATTGGTATTTTGATCATCAAACAAGACGTCACGGATTTGTTCCGAAATCCGGTTGCCGCCCGGCTCCCGGGTTAGCAGTAACTGGTCAGCACCAACGCGGTCCTCTAACCACTGCTGAATGGCATTCATGACACTGGTTTTTCCCGCGCCATCGGGTCCTTCAAATGATATAAACGTTCCCATATTAAACCTCTTTTAATGTTGGATAACCCCATCGTTCAAGTGACCGTGGGCGTGACGCCGCCGGGCCTTTTGGTACAGGTACATATACTTGCACTCTTGCAATTTGGTTCGTTCACTCAGTTCACTATCGACGTGACTTTCGTAAACTGCCCGTTCCGTCTCCCGCGCTTGGTCCCAACTGGCTTTTGTCGCATAAATCAGTTGCATCAAGTTCTGGTTACCGATTTTTAACATCCGGTGCGGGTCTGATTTAAACAGCATCCTTACATCTCCGTTCTTCCTTGAACCGCCTTAAAGAGGGTCACTTCGTCAGTATAATCAATATCCGCCCCCGCAGATAAACCGTGGGCCAGCCGGGTAACTTTAATGCCAGCCGGCTTGAGGAGTTTGGCTAAATACTGGGCCGTCGTTTCGCCGTCCATGGAGGCATTCGTCGCGATGATCACTTCTTTGACTTCGGAGTGCTTCTTCAGCCGTTCAATTAATGACGGAATGTTGATATCCATTGGTCCCGTCCCTTCACTTGGGGAAATGGTCCCGTGAAGGACGTGGTAAAGACCATGATATTCATTCATCCGCTCCATTGCCATAATGTCCCGGGAATTTTCGACCACGATAATCGTGCTTTGGTCCCGACTCTTGTCCTGACAAATCGGACACGGGTCGTCTTCTGTGATATTGCCACAAATGGAACAATAATGAAGGTCCTTCTTCACCGCAATGAGGGCTTTGGAAAAGTCTTGGACGTCCTCATCCTCCATGCCAATGGTAAAGAAAGCTAAGCGTGTCGCCGTTTTCTCACCGATCCCCGGCAATTTCATATAGCTCGCGATTAGCTTCGCAATTGGTTCAGGATATTGCATTGCTTACATCCCTAATCCCTTAGTGTACTTGCCAAGCTTTTGTTGGGTCGCGTCATCAACCTTTTTGAGGCCATCGTTAATGGCGGCCATCACGAGGTCAGTCAGCATATCCACGTCATCGGGGTCGACTGCTTCCGGCTTGATCTTTAAGTCGACTAATTTCTTGTCACCAGTAAATTTGGCGGTCACCATGTCATCTGGTGCCGTCCCTTCAAATTCTTGGGCGGTCAGTTCTTGTTGTTCGGCCATCATTTGCTTTTGCATTTTTTGGGCCTGCTTCATCATTTGTTGCATATTCATACCGTTCATTCCACGCATTGTTTTGTTCTCCTTTAATTAATCGTCTTTAATTTCTACATCGTCCGTCCCAAACATTTTTTGGGCCTGACTAACAATTTGCTCATGTGCCTTTTCCTGCGGCTGTTTGATTGGGTCCGCCACCTTTTTGTCCTGGTGGTGGTCAAAGTAGCCCCGATCAGCTAAAAAGTCATGCCGGATTTGGGGCCACTTGGCACTCGGCACAAAGGTGACGTGCCGCTCGCTACCAGTGATCTTTTCCATTCCCTGATTGATATCATCAGCGAGGTTCCCCACCGAAGCCTTTTGCAGCAAAAAGCCGTTGTCAAATGAGACCACGACGCCATCTGGGCTGGCCGCGACCGGTTTGGATAATTCAATCAGTGACCGGTAGGCCGGATTGAGCATGTTTAAAATGTCTGGCCACATGTCTTGCAAATCCACCAGGTCTTGCTTGGTGGCATGGTCAAGAATTTGATAAACCTGTTCCAGGTTAATCCGGACCGGCGGGGTTTTACTCGTGTCCGCTTGTCGCCGTGGAGTCTTTTTAGCACTGACCGGTGCTGCTGCCGGTTGACTTTGCAGCTTTTGGATCAGCTGCTGGAGCTCTTGAACTTGCCCCCTGAGTTGGTCCATTTCCTTTTGGGAAGCCTGGTCAACCTGTGGTTGCTGGTCAGTGGCCTGGCTCAACCGAATCGTCAGAACTTCTAGATAAACGTCAGGGTGGGTGGTGAACCGCATCTCATCTTGAATTTGGTTCAAAATATCAATCATTTGATACATCAACTGGGCGCTGGCCAACTGACTGAGTTCATCAAAATCACTGGTTTGCAAACCCGTGGTTTCAACGCTCAACAACTCCGGTGATTCTTGGTATAGCAAGATATCACGGATAAATGAGATCAGGTCTTCAATAAAACGTTGGCCATCTTTACCCTGTCCCAGAATTTGGCCCATCGTTTTCAGTGCTTCCGGCCCCTGGTGTTGGACCACCTGCTTAAAGTAGGTCAGCAACAACTGTTTGGTGACACTACCGGTGACTAGCAAGGCGTCATCTAATTTGACGTTGTCATCACTAAATGACAGGACCTGGTCCAGGATACTCAGAGCATCCCGCATGCCCCCTTCGGCAGCGTTGGCGATCACCCACAAGGCCTTTTCCTCATATTGGAAACCCTTTTGGTCCAAAATATACTTCATCCGCTCAAAGGTGTCCTGAGCAGATATACGGTGAAAATCAAACCGCTGGACCCGACTCAGGATGGTCAGAGGAATCTTGTGGGGCTCGGTCGTCGCCAAAATAAAAATCACGTTGGCCGGTGGCTCCTCCAAAGTCTTCAACAGGGCATTAAACGCCCCGGTAGAGAGCATATGGACTTCATCAATGATGTAAACCTTATAATCCGCTTGGGTGGGTGCATACTTGGCTTTATCGCGAATGTCCCGGATTTCTTCGACCCCATTATTGGAAGCCGCATCGATTTCGATGACATCGTTCAGGGTGCCGGCAGTAATCGCTTTGCAGGTCTCACACTCATTGCAGGGTTCACCATCTTTTTGGTGGTGACAATTCACCGCCTTGGCAAAGATCTTCGCGGCCGAAGTTTTCCCGGTCCCCCGTGGACCAGCAAAGAGGTAGGCATGGCTAATCTGGTTCGTAATGATGGCATTTTTTAATGTCTGGGTAATGACCTCTTGACCCACAACGTCAGCAAACCGTTGCGGTCGCCACACCCGATACAATGCTTGATAGCTCATATAATTCCTCCTTGGATCCAACACATCTGCTAAACATTATACTAGGTTTTCTAAGTGCATTAAAAGCGAAAATGAGCGCTTAAAAATAATATTAAAAAAGACTGGACAACGCCAGCCTTTCAAATTGATTGCTAATAAACTTAGAGCACAAAACACATCAAACTTAGTGCTGCTTCCTTCCGGACCTGACACGGTTCGTAAGCGTGTCCTTGCTCTAAGGCCTTACGGCAAATAACATCATACACTATTTCGAAATGAAAAACTAGTCTTGGCCACGAAATCTTTTTCGTTTAGAATTTTTTCGTCGCCGGCGAATCGCCCGAAAAAAATTTTTGAGCATTTGGCTGCATTCATTTTCTAATAGCCCGGCGTGGACCACCACCTGATGGTTCAACCGGTCGTCATTTAAAAGAGTATACAAGCTATCAACCGCCCCGGCTTTAGGATCCGGGGCCGCATAGTAGACATTGGCCAGTCGGGAATTAATGATGGCCCCACTACACATAATGCACGGTTCTAACGTCACGTATAAGTCACAGTCTTCCAACCGCCAGCTATGAAGTGCGTCACACGCTTCCATAATTGCCAGAATTTCGGCGTGGTAAACGGCCTGCTGGTATTTTTCCCGCATATTATGTCCGGCCCCGATGATTTGCCCGTCTTTGACAACGACTGCCCCAATTGGCACCTCACCCAGCAATTCGGCTTGGTGGGCCTGGTCAATGGCTGCCCGCATAAATTGTTCATGTTGGTCACCAGCTAACATCTCAAATTGTTGCCTCCCTTCCACACATTGTGGTGGTCTTTTTTCTATCATAACCGAAATTTACCTCATGAACAAAAGCATGCGCAATTTTTCAGACATCAAACCTAATTTAAAAATTTTAAAATTACTTCAGAGCCGCCCCACCACTACATGTGGTAGTTTGCTGCTTAGCAAAACACAATATCTGCCGTTTTTTGAATTGATTTTTGTCCCAAAACGACTATACTAGAAAACATCAATTCAGATGAGATTGCTCATCTCACGAGGGGGAAATTAAAATGGTAACCGTCTTTTCAAAAAATAATTGTGTCCAATGCAAAATGACCAAAATGTTTCTTAAGCAACACAACGTTAGCTTTGTGGAACATAACATTGATGAACAACCAGAATTCATCGACCACTTAAAAGCGGCTGGTTTTAAAGCTACACCGGTCGTTAAATTACCAAATGGTGACGCTTTTTCCGGGTTCCGTCCTGACATGTTGAAGCAACTGGCCTAAGCAAGTTCCTTAGCATGGTGGTACGACAGGCACTTCTTTCGTTAGGTGCCTGTTTTCTTTTGCAATATAACATCTAACATTTGATAAGAAAGTGAGAAATTATGGCGCTATCAGATATCGACTTAACCAAGGTTAAATACTTTGATTACAATAATGAAATTAACATTCCGAAAGATGGTCAAATTCAACTTGATAAAGACAAGCTGGCCCTCGACGACTTCATTAAAAATAACGTGCAACCAAACACGAAACGTTTTGCTTCGGTCCAAGAACGGCTAAATTGGTTAATCGACAATGATTATATTGAAGAAGGGTTTATTCGTCAGTACAGTCCAGCATTTATCGACCGGCTCTACGATTATTTAAAATCACAAAACTTCCATTTTCATTCCTTCATGGCGGCCTACAAATTCTATGCCCAATATGCCTTGCGGACCAATGACAAGGAATCTTATTTAGAAAATTACATTGACCGGGTTGCTATGAACGCCCTGTTCCTTGCCAACGGGAACGAAGACTTAGCAATGGATCTCGCCCATGAATTAATTCACCAGCGCTACCAACCGGCCACCCCAACCTTTTTAAACGTCGGTCGGAAACGCCGGGGCGAATTTGTCTCTTGCTTTGAAATTCAAACGACCGACAACATGAACACCATTGGTCGGACTATCAATTCCGCCCTCCAACTTTCCAAGATTGGTGGTGGGGTCGGCATTAACCTGACCAACCTCCGGGAAGCCGGCGCCCCAATCAAAAAGATTAAGGGTGCAGCTAGCGGGGTAGTGCCCGTCATGAAGTTGCTGGAAGACGCCTTTTCATACTCCAACCAACTGGGCCAACGTCAAGGGGCCGGTGTGGTTTACCTGAGTGTTTTCCATCCCGACATTATCGAATTTTTGGCGGCGAAAAAGGAAAACGCCGACGAAAAGATTCGTTTAAAGACCCTTTCTTTAGGGGTGACCGTTCCCGACAAGTTTTATGAACTGGTCGAAAAGGACGAAGACATGTACCTCTTCAGTCCTTATGATGTCGAACGGGTTTACGGCGAACCATTTGCCTACGTGGACATCACCAAGGAATATGACAACATGGTGGCCAATGACGAAATCACTAAAAAGAAGATTAACGCCCGGGAACTCGAAGACGAAATCTCCAAGCTCCAGCAGGAATCTGGCTACCCATACATCGTCAATATCGATACTGAAAACCGCGCCAACCCAATTGATGGCAAAATCATCATGAGTAACCTCTGTTCAGAAATTGCCCAAGTTCAAAAGCCATCCGTGGTCAATGATGACCAATCCTACCAAGAGTTAGGAACCGACGTTTCATGTAACCTAGGTTCTACCAACATCGCCAATATGATGGAAACCCCCGATTTTGGTAAGTCGATTCGGGCAATTACCCGTGGTCTCACCCATATTTCTGATATCGAAGAATTAACGGTGGTGCCATCCATCAAACTTGGTAATGATCGTTCCCACGCCATTGGTCTGGGTGCGATGGGACTGCACGGTTACCTGGCCAAGCACCATATTCAATACGGTTCACCCGTGGCACTCGAATTCACGAGTGTTTACTTCATGCTCTTAAATTACTGGACACTAGTGGCCTCCAATGAAATCGCCACTGAACGACACGAAACCTTTGCGGACTTTGACAAGAGTGCATACGCTGACGGCAGTTACTTTGACAAGTACGTCACCAAGGACTGGGGTCCTCAATCTGAGACGGTCAAGGAACTGTTTAAGGGCATCTTTATTCCTGGCATTGAAGATTGGCAAAAGCTGAAGCAAACGGTGATGGAAAACGGCCTGTACAATGCTTACCGTCTTGCGGTCGCACCAAACGGTTCTACCTCGTACATTGGTGACTCCACTTCAAGTCTGCACCCGATCATCAATAAGATCGAAGAACGCCAGGAAAAGATGATTGGTAAGATCTACTACCCGGCCCCGTACCTCAGCAATGACACCATGCCATATTACAAATCAGCCTACGATACTGATATGCGTTCCGTCATTGACACTTACGCGGCCGCCCAGGAACATGTTGACCAATCATTATCAATGACCCTCTTTATGCGTTCCACGATCCCAGAAGGGCTCTACGAATGGAAGAATGGCCGCACCAACAAGATGACGACCCGGGACCTCAATATTCTCCGGCACTATGCTTACCAAAAGGGAATTAAGTCCATCTATTACATCCGGACATTTACTGATGATCAGGATGAAATTGGAGCCAACCAATGTGAAAGTTGCGTTATTTAGTGAAAACGGTATACTTATTAGGTATTTATACGTTTAATATATAAGGAGATCGGCAATGAAAATTAAAAATTATAAAGCAATTAATTGGAACGAAGTTTCCGATATGATTGATAAAGCAACTTGGGAAAAATTAACCGAGCAATTCTGGCTAGACACCCGGATTCCAGTATCCAATGACCTCGATGATTGGCGTGAATTGGATACTGATCACCAATGGACGGTTGGTCACGTTTTTGGTGGTTTGACTCTCTTGGATACCCTACAATCAGAAGCCGGTTTAACTGCTTTGAAGGAAGATGTGAAGACTCAACACGAAACGGCGGTTTTGAACAACATCCAGTTCATGGAATCTGTCCACGCCAAGTCTTACTCCACCATTTTCTCCACGTTAAACACGCCTGACGAAATCAGAGAAATTTTTGACTGGTCAGATAGTGAAGAATATCTCCAAAACAAAGCCGTCAAAATCGGAAATATCTACCTTGATGATACCGTTGACCCACTCAAGAAAAAGGTTGCTAACGTCTTCTTGGAAACCTTCTTGTTCTACTCTGGTTTCTACACCCCACTGTATTACCTGGGCCACAACAAGCTGAATAACGTTGCTGAAATCATTAAATTGATTCTCCGGGACGAATCAGTTCACGGGACCTACATCGGGTATAAATTCCAAGTCGGCATGCGTCAATTGAGTGAGAAGAAGCAATCCGATATGAAAGATTGGATGTACAACTTCCTCTACGAACTTTACGATAATGAAGAAAACTACACGCACCTGCTCTACGATCAAATCGGCTGGACTGATGACGTGCTCACCTTCATCCGTTACAACGCCAACAAGGCCCTCATGAACCTTGGCCAGGATCCACTGTTCCCTGATACGGCTTCAGACGTTAACCCTGTCGTCATGAACGGGATTTCCACAACCACTTCTAATCACGACTTCTTCAGCCAAGTTGGTAACGGCTACCGGCTGGGTGCTGTCGAAGCAATGAACGATAGTGACTACCACGTTAAGGATCCAAACGCCGGTAAAGACAAGGATTCTAAAGACTAGCTTCGTTCAGTCCGCAATTCAAAAAGATCACTCTGGCAACGGAGTGATCTTTTTTTGACTACAGATGTTATTGATTTCACAATTTATACCAAAATCAACTGTAAGCGCTACCATGATCGAGCTGATCGCATTTACTATTTTGACCGTTTAATATTTCGTGAAACATTGTGAGAACCCCGTCATAACAGTCTTGTATTTTTCTTCACAAAAGTCTTTACATTCCTCAATTATCTTGTATACTGTAATTGTTCAGTTATTAACAAACTTTTTTTGATAAGGGAGAATGAATTATGGCTGATTCAAAAAAGAAAGTTACTCAAGCAACTGCAACTGACCAAGCTGCAGAAGCTAAAAAGCAAATTGATGACTTGATGGATAAGAGTGAAAAAGCTTTTAACGAGCTGCGAAACTTCACTCAAGAACAAGTTGACCACATCTGTCAAGCCATGGCCCTCGCCGCCGAAGAACACCACATGGACCTGGCAATTGAAGCCGCCGAAGAAACTGGTCGTGGGGTGGCCGAAGATAAAGCAATTAAGAACATTTACGCTAGTGAATACATTTGGAACAACATTCGTCACGATAAGACCGTGGGAATTATCAAAGACGATGACGAAAACCAAACGATCACGATTGCGGATCCACTGGGAATCATTGCTGGGGTGGTACCAGTTACCAACCCAACTTCAACCATCATTTTTAAGTCAATCATTGCGCTGAAGACCCGGAACACGATTGTCTTCTCCATGCACCCACAAGCCTTAAAGTCTTCCATTCACACTGGTGAAATTTTGGAAAAGGCTGCCGAAGAAGCTGGGGCACCAAAGAACGTGATCCAATGGATTTCCAAGCCTTCTCGTGACGCAACTACCGATCTCCTGCAACACGAAAAAACGGCCACTATTTTAGCCACCGGTGGTCCAGGCTTGGTTAAGGCTGCTTACAGTTCCGGTAACCCGGCCTTAGGGGTGGGTCCTGGTAATGGCCCTGCCTACATCGAACGGACTGCGAACATCCCGCGGTCGATCTACGACATCGTCCTTTCCAAGACCTTTGATAATGGGATGATCTGTGCTTCAGAAAACTCGATCGTAGTTGACGACGAAATCTACGATGAAGTTAAAGCCGAATTAAAGAAGTGGAACTGTTACTTCATTAAGCCAGATGAAATTGATACCTTCACCAAGGGCTTCATCGATCCAAAACGTCACCAGGTTGCCGGCCCCATCGCTGGTCGTTCTGCTAACGACATCGCAGAAATGTGTGGTCTCAAGAACGTTCCTGCCAACACGAAGGTCCTGATTGCTGAATACGAAGGTGTCGGTGACGATTACCCACTTTCTGCTGAAAAGTTATCCCCAGTCTTAACCATGTACCGGGTTCACTCCCACAAGGAAGCCTTTGACAAGTGTAAGGAAATTCTCCACTACGGTGGTGAAGGTCACACCGCAGCTATCCACACCACTGATGATAGCTTAGCAACCCAATATGGTTTGGAAATGCGGGCTTCTCGGATCATCGTTAACTCACCATCCTCACTTGGTGGGATTGGGAACATCTACAACAACATGACTCCTTCCCTGACCTTAGGAACTGGTTCATACGGGAAGAACTCCGTTTCCCACAACGTTTCCGATTACGACCTCTTAAACTACAAGGTCATCGCCAAGCGGCGTGAAAACCGTCAATGGGTCAAGATCCCCCCAAAAGTTTACTTTCAACGGAACTCATTAAAGGAATTGCAAGACATTCCAAACATTAACCGGGCCTTCATCGTGACTGGTCCTGGAACCGTTAAGCGTGGTTATGCGCAACGGGTAATCGACCAACTTCGTCAACGTCCGCTGGAAGCGCACTTCCAAGTCTTTGACGAAGTTGAAGAAGATCCATCAACGGATACTGTTAATAAGGGTGTTGCTTTAATGCGCGACTTCAAGCCTGATACCATCATCGCCCTTGGTGGTGGTTCTCCAATGGACGCTGCTAAAGCAATGTGGATGTTCTATGAACACCCTGAAACCAGTTGGAACGGTGTTAAGCAAAAGTACCTGGATATCCGGAAGCGGGCCTACCAAATCGGTAAACCACACAAGGCTCAGTTTATTGGGATCCCAACGACTTCTGGAACTGGTTCTGAAATCACTTGTTTCTCAGTCATTACCGACTCTAAGACGCACGTTAAGTACCCACTTGCCGACTACGCCTTGACTCCAGACATTGCCATCGTCGATTCACAATTCGTTGAAACGGTCCCACCAAAGACGACTGCTTACACCGGACTGGACGTGCTTTGTCACGCAACTGAATCCTACGTTTCCGTAATGTCCACTGATTACACCCGTGGTTGGTCTCTCCAAGCCATCAAGGGGGTTATGGATACGTTAGCTAAATCCGTCAAGGGTGACCAAGATGCCCGGCGGCGGATGCACAACTACTCCACCATCGCCGGAATGGCCTTTGGTCAAGCCTTCTTAGGAATTAACCACTCACTGGCCCACAAGATGGGTGGTGCCTTCGACCTTCCTCACGGATTATGTATCGCCATTGCCCTGCCACAGGTCATCCGCTTCAATGCTCAGCGTCCACAAAAACTCGCGATGTGGCCACACTACGCCACTTACCACGCTACTAAGGACTACGCCGACATTGCCCGCTTCCTTGGCTTAAAGGGTGACACTGATAAAGAATTAGTCGAAGCTTACGTTCAAAAGATTATTGAATTGGCTCACGAATGTGGGGTTACCCTGAGCCTCAAGGCCAACGGGGTTAGCCGGAAGGACTTCGACAAGGCAGTTGACAAGCTAGCTGTCCTTGCCTACGAAGACCAATGTACTACTACCAACCCAGTTGAACCACTGGTTAGCCAATTAAAGGAATTGCTTGAACGGTGCTACGATGGTACTGGTGTTGAACCACAAGATGAAAAGTAACAATTAAAGCAAAAAGCCGAAAGCCTCATTAATCGTGGCTTTCGGCTTTTTGCTGGTCAATTAATTTTCCCCAAATCGTGCTATCGTTAGAAAGGGAAAAGTTTTCAGGAGGTCTCTAAAAAACATGTATCAAGCTCTTTCGATTGCCGGTTACGACTCCAACGGTAGTGCTGGCTTAACCGCCGATTTACACACCTTTTTTTCGCTGAATGTCTATGGCTTGGGCGTACTCACCAGTGCCGTTGCTGAAAATACTCAGCAGATTACTGCCGCCCACGATTTACCCGCTAGTTTTATCCACGAGGAACTAACCGATGCCGCCGAATTTCACGTGGGCGCCACGAAAACCGGCATGTTGAGTAACGTGGCTACCATTCAAACGGTGGCTCATGATTATAATCCCCATGATTTTGGCCCCCTCATAGTGGATCCGGTAATCCTCACCAAACAGGAGGACCGGCTGCTAGAACCAGCGGCCTTAGGGGCGATGAAAGAATTAATCATTCCCCAAGCAATGGTGATCACCCCAAACTATTTTGAGGCCCAGGAATTAGTTGGGAAACAGTTTGAAAACGAAGCCGATCTGCAACACGCAGCCCATGAAATACAAAGTTGGGGTGTTCCCAACATCGTCATCAAGGGACGCCACCTGACGAAACAAGCAACCACCGTCCACGATTTTGTCCTTTTAGAAAATGGCACTAGTTTTTGGCTGAGCCACCCCATCGTGAAAGCCAAACGCCTCAACGGTGCTGGAGATTCATTTGCTGCCGCGATTACCGCAAATTTGGCAAAGGGCAACAATGTGGAGCAGGCCATCCGCAGTGCCCACCAATTCGTTCAGGTCGCCATCGCCCATCCGCTCAGCATTGCTAAACACTTTGGACCGCTAAATTACTGGGCAGGACAAACCGGGGCTTAAGTAAAATTCTGGAATCACTAAAAACGGGCAATAACGTTCATGATTTTGAACGCTGTTGCCCGTTTGTTTTACTAATTTACTATTATGGAATGACCTGGACGCCCTTCGTGTCCAGGTGTAAAATCTCGACGCGGTCCGTTAAACCGGCCTGTCGAAGTTTGTTAACAAAGTCGGCCGTCGATTGATGATCAATCAAGGTCATCACCGTCGGACCAGCACCACTCAAATAGGTTGCCACGGCTGGCGTTTGCTGACTAATCGTCCGAATCCGTTTCAGTTCCGGCACCAAAGTGGCCCGGTAGTCCTCATGAAACTCGTCGGCTTCCATTAGCTGACCTGCCAGTCCGTAATCCTGCTTAAATAACGCCGCTACCAAGGTATTCGCAATCGCGCTTGCGTGGGTTGCCTGCTGGTAAGCCAGCTGATTCGGTAGGACGGCACGCGCCTTTTTAGTGGCCAGATGGTATTGCGGAATATAGGCCACCAGGTCAAATGGTGGCAATGGAGCTTCCACGGCTTCGAAATGACCATTCACACTCGTCCCGACGACTAAGCCGCCTAAAATGGCTGGCGCAACATTATCAGGGTGACCCTCAATTTGGCTCGCCATTTCTACCTTGGCAAGTGGAGATAATTTCAAGCCCGCCAACTGGTTGGCCAGTTCGATTCCCGCAATAATGGCACTGGAACTGCTCCCGAGGCCATGGGTAACCGGAATCTCACTCGTCATAGTCAAATGGTAGGGCGACAATTGTGGCGCTATCCGGAGGGCCGTTTTGATAATCAAATTATGTTCATCATGTGGCAGGGACCCAAGCTGATGATCAATTTGCCATTGTGCGCTGAGGCCAATCACTTTCACCCGTAAATACAGGGAAACCGCCATCCCAATCGAATCAAAACCGGGACCTAAGTTGGCACTCGATGCTGGTACTTGAATTTCCACAATTCAGCCCCCTCTCCTACTTCAGAACCTTATAAGCTGCTTCTAAGTTGATCGTGGCGTCATCACCGAGTAACTTTTGCAATTGCCCTAACTGTTCCTGGGTCATCTGGTGGGTGATGATCACCACGTGGGCCATGCCATCTTCTTCCAGCTGGGTAATTTGGCTAAAGCCGGCATCAATTTGAGTCATCATTT
The DNA here is from genome assembly GCF_943192935.1 of Limosilactobacillus caecicola. Classification (GTDB taxonomy): domain Bacteria; phylum Bacillota; class Bacilli; order Lactobacillales; family Lactobacillaceae; genus Limosilactobacillus; species Limosilactobacillus caecicola. Next base: position 206,187 of record NZ_CALPCI010000003.1, read on the forward strand.
GGGTTACCTTGAGCATCTGCCCCGTGACGTCTGGCATGGTTAACGACAAGAAATAACGGTAGGCAACCTGCTGGGGGTCTGCTGGAATATATTGCCGTTGGTAATTATTAAATTGATTACCGTTCGTTTTTAAGACCAGGTTCTTGGTTACCGAGGTGATATCACTCAGCACACTGTTGGCAGTTGGTAAACCACCGGCCCCACGGCCGTAAAAGAGGGTATCGCCCACGGCTTGTCCCGTGACCATCACAGCATTATATTCGTTGTTAATTGTGGCCAAAGGATGATCATTTGGCACTAAGGTTGACGCCACTTCTACAAACACCCCTTCGCCAATCACGCGGGCAATTCCAATTAACTTAATGACATAGCCAAACTTGCTGGCTTGCTGTACATCAAACGCCGTCAAATGGTCAATTCCGGACACCACAAAATCTTCGACGTTAACATGGGTACCAAAGGCAAATTGGCTGAGAATCACCATCTTGTAAGCCGCGTCTTTCCCCATGACGTCATTCGTCGGGTCAGCTTCCGCAAAGCCTAACTCCTGCGCCTTTTTCAAGGCATGGTCATACGACCACCCCTGTTGACTCATTTGGGTCAAAATGTAATTCGTGGTCCCGTTGACAATCCCCTTGACCTCCGTAATCTTGTCGGCCGAGAAACTGCTGGTGATCGTCCGTAAAATTGGGATCCCCCCAGCGACACTAGCTTCGTACATCAAGTCACAGTGATTGTCATGGGCGAGTTTGACCAACTCCGGTCCATGCGTCGCAATCAGGTCCTTATTGGCCGTCACAACGTTTTTGTGCTGTTTTAAGGCTACCTCAATATATTCTTTGGCGGGATGAATACCACCAATTAATTCCAGCACAATTTGAATCTCCGGGTCATTGATGATCTCTGCAACGTCCGTGGTTAAATCAACTTGATCGGCGACATTCTGGTGATGATCAGGGTGCTTAACCAGCACTGTCTTAACGTTCAATGTGCGGCCGGTGACGTTGAGTACCTTATCCTCATTATTTTGGATCATTTGTAACACGCCGGAGCCAACGGTCCCTAAACCAAGCATCCCAATTTGAATCGTTTCCATTTTGCCACCTCATTTTCTGCTAATTTTCTCATAGTTTTTTCATTTTTCGATTGTAACATACCAACGTTCCAGGTTACAATACAAACAATCATTAGAAAGTATTTTGGGGAGGTAAGCTCATGCAATATCGTAGTACGCGCGGAAATCGCGGCAATTCATTAAATTCTCCACAGGCCATTATTAAGGGATTAGCGGCTGACGGCGGTCTCTACGTCCCCACCAGTTTTCCGCAGGTGAAGCTGCCCTTAGCTCAATTGCCAACGCTGACCTACCAAGCAACCGCTGAACTGGTCTTAAGTTGGTTTTTCGACGACTTTGATCAAGCCCAGTTGCAGCAAGTTGTTAACACCGCTTATGCGACCCAATGGGATGACGCTAACATCGCCCCGGTTTCTGACCGCCACGGACAAAATTACTACCTGGAACTCTTTCACGGTCCGACGTTAGCCTTTAAGGATATCGCTTTGCAGGTCTTACCACGCCTAATGACTAAGTCAGTGACGATCGAAAAAATCAACCGCGAAATTATTATTTTGACCGCCACCTCTGGTGATACCGGGACCGCCTCAATGCGCGGCTTCAGTGACCAAGCTGGCACCCAGGTAATTGTCTTTTACCCGCATGGTGGCGTCAGTCCTGTCCAATTACGTCAAATGTTAGGGCAACGCGGACAAAACCTCACCGCCATCGCTATTGAAGGAAACTTTGACGACGCCCAAACAGCCGTGAAAAAAATCTTTAACGACCAGCAATTCAACCAACGGCTATTAGCCAATGATTATCAATTTTCTTCGGCTAATTCAATGAATATTGGCCGCCTCATCCCGCAAATTGTTTATTACCTCAGTGCTTATGGCCAATTGGTCCAGCGCGGCGCAATCCGGAATGGTGACCCGATCAATTTTGTCACTCCCACTGGGAATTTTGGTGACATTCTCGCTGGCTATTATGCCAAAAAGTTAGGTTTGCCAGTCAACAAACTCATTTGTGCCTCTGACGAAAACAACGTCTTAACCGACTTCTTCCGGACCGGGACCTACGACCGGCGGCGTGACTTCTACTTAACCAATTCCCCAGCGATGGACATCTTGGTCTCAAGTAATTTGGAACGCCTGCTCTTTGATGTTTATCAAGAAGACAATCAGGCAATCCAGAAATTAATGGCTGCCCTGAACACCACTGGTCACTATACGGTCGCCAAACAAGTTCAGCAACAACTGTCGACCACGTTTGCCGCGGGTTTTGCTACCCAAGACCAAGTAATCGAGGAAATCAAGCGCATTTATGACCAAGACCATTACGTAATTGATCCCCACACCGCGGTGGCATCCTTTGTTGCCCACCAATATCAAACGAACTCGGGGGACCAGACCCCAACCGTGATCGTGTCCACCGCTAGCCCCTATAAATTCCCGGAAACGGTGCTGACGGCGCTGAATGGTCAGCAACCAACGACTACTGGTCTGGTCGCCATTAAGGAATTGCACCACCAACTGCAGACACCATTAAGTGCGAATGTGGAAAGCCTTTTTAACGAAGGACAACGCAAAGAACGAGTGATTGAACTCGCTGTCATGGAAAATACAATTGCCGAACTGCTCCACTTATCATAAGAGTATGCAAAAAAGCCCTCAGTCAAAAATGACTGAGGGCTTTTGAATTGGATCGTTAGCTGACTACTTAAGGGTAACAGTAGCACCAGCGTCTTCAAGCTTAGCCTTGATGTCGTTGGCTTCGTCTTCCTTAGCGTCTTCCTTGATAACGGAAGGTGCGTTGTCAACAAGGTCCTTAGCGTCCTTAAGGCCGGCACCTGTGATGTCCTTAACAGCCTTAATAACCTTAACCTTAGCAGAACCTGCTTCAGTTAATTCAACAGTGAAGCTGTCCTTAGCAGCAGCGTCGCCACCAGCAGCACCTGCAACTGCAACTGGAGCAGCAGCAGAAACGTCAAATTCGTCTTCGATTGCCTTAACAAGGTCGTTAAGGTCAGAGATTGATGCTTCTTTTAATGAAGCGATAATAGCATCCTTATCAAAAGCCATTTTAAATTCCTCCAATAATTATATCTTGTTTAATTGATAGTCTAAATGTAATCGATAGCCGATAATTATGCGGCTTCGTCGGCCTTGTCGGCAACGGCCTTGACGGCCCGTGCAATCTTCCGCATTGGGTCTTGCAATGCAGATGCAAGCATGGAAAGAAGATCGTCCCGGCTTGGCAAATCAGCGAATTCATTGATTTCATCAAGGGTCTTGATGTCTTTTTCAATGAAACCACCCTTAATTTCAAGAGCGTTGTGGTCTTCTGCAAACTTCTTCATGATCTTTGCAGGAGCAATTGGGTCTTCGTTAGAGAAGGCAACTGCAGTTGGGCCAACAAACGTGCTCTTCAAATCTTCGTAGTCAGTACCTTCAACGGCCCGTTCCAAGATCTTGTTCTTGATAACGACCATCTTGACACCAGCATCACGAAGTTGCTTACGTAAGTCCGTAACTTCGTCAACGGTTAAACCACGGTAGTCAACGACGATTGCTGATTCAGCATCGTTCAACAAACCATTAGCAACCTTAACGGCTTCAGCCTTTTTAGCAATAGCTGCTTCACTCATGAAATTACACCTCCTATATTGTTATTTTGGTACGGATTTATAAAAAAATCCCTATGACCGGCAGACATAGAGAAGGAACATTTCATTTCTTCCTCGGCAGGCATTCATTAAGGCTTGCGCCACCTGAGTCTTAGGCAGAGTCATATTTAACCACCCAAATAGTATAACTAACTTCCTCGCTTTTTGCAAGCCCGAAAATCATCCTGAAAAAATTTCTTGCACATCCGTTTTTCTAATGGTATTCTAATGATAATCGAAATCAAAAGGAGGAGAACATCATGTTATTATCAACCAATCATTTTAACTTGTCCTCTTCCTCAACCTCATCATCTCTGATCGTGGTTGAGTGATTTTGGTATTCATTAATAATGATTAAGTCATCAATGAGCCGACTCTTTCAACCACACAGCATTCTGGCTATCGGTTGTGAAGGGTCGTTTTTTGTTGCCTTGAAAGAATGGAGGAATTTTTATGCAAAATCAACAGCCAAAGGAAGATCTGAAAAGGTCGTTAGGGTTTGGTTCTGCCATTTCAATTGTGGTTGGGACCATTATCGGTTCCGGAATCTTCTTCAAACAAGGCTCTGTCCTTGAAAGTGCTGGTTCCTCCACCATGGCCATTCTCGCGTGGGTCTTTGGTGGTGTTATTACCCTGACCGGTGGGCTAACCGTTGCCGAAATTGGGGCGCAAATGCCCTATACCGGTGGATTATATGTCTATATTGAAAATATCTACGGACGCATCCTCGGTTTTTTAGCCGGCTGGATGCAAATCATTGTTTATGGGCCCGCCATTATCGCTTCAGTCGCTGGGTTCATGAGCATTATGATGGCCAACTTCTTTGGTTTGAGTAGTGCTTGGCGAATTCCGCTCGCCATTATTACAGTTGGTTTAATTGGGCTCTTGAACCTGTTAGAAAATAAAGTTGGCGCCATTTTCTCTGTCATTACCACCCTGGGTAAATTAATCCCGATTGCGGCCATTATTATTTTTGGTCTCTTCTGGGGACACGAAAATGCCTTTGGTCAAACCATCCAACAAGTGCACCAAAGTTCTGGTGGCTTTGGTGTCGCTGTTTTGGCCACCCTCTTCGGGTATGATGGTTGGATTTTGATTGCCAACCTCGGTGGTGAAATGAAGAATCCCCAAAAGTTGCTCCCAAAAGCCATTATCTTTGGCATCACGGCTGTTTTGATTATTTACACATTGATTACGGTCGGCATCCTGCGCTTTTTACCAGCGCAAACGATCCAACGGCTGGGTGAAAATGCCACTAGTTATCTCGCCACAAAGGCCTTTGGTCAAATTGGTGGAAAGTTGCTCTCCGCCGGAATCATCATCTCGATGATGGGAACATTAAACGGGAAAATGCTCACCTTCCCACGAATTGTCTTTGCCATGGCCGAACGGAAGGATTTACCATTCTCGAACTTCTTGGCCTACCTCAGTCCCAAGGGAAAGTCACCGGTAACCGCCACGATTTTTATCGTGGCCCTGGCCTTCATTATGATGCTCTTCTTTGATCCTGACCACTTGTCGGACCTGTGCGTGTTCACCGTTTACTGCTTCTACATGTTAGCCTTCTTTGGTGTTTTTATACTCCGGAAGCGTAATCAAGGACAACCGCGGCCGTTCTCGACCCCGCTTTACCCAATCGTTCCCCTAATTGCGATTGCCGGTGGGCTCTTCGTCCTGATCAGTGAACTAATGAATGATCCAGCAGGCGTCGTCCTCTTCGTTGGTATCGTCGTGGTTGGTCTCCCCATCCTCTACTTAGTGAAAAAATATTACCAAAAGCACGCTTAAGTTAACTATCTCGCCAAGCGGGTTAAGCAAAGTTTGTGAAGACTTTGTTTAACCCGTTGTTTGTTTAGATCTTGTAGTACAATTGAACTATCTTAGTTTAAGGAGTTCATTTTGCATGAAAGAACACGGCTTATTACTCGTCAACTTAGGGTCTCCAGCAACCCCTACAACCCCAGACGTCAAAAAATATTTACGGCAATTTTTAGGTGACCAGAATGTGGTCACCCTGCCACGTTGGTTTTGGCAGCCATTACTGAATGGCATGATCTTACCAATGCGGGCCTGGCGCTCCGCTACCTTTTACCAAGATATTTGGCTGCAGGAAGGCTCGCCACTGATTGTCCATACTAAGCGGCTAACCGAGCGCGTCCAGGCGCTCTTGCCAGACTGGGACGTTGAAATGGCAATGACGTACGGTCAGCCAAGTATCGCTGAGACCTTGCGAAAAATGCAGACCAGATGCCAAAACATTATCGTCCTGTCGCTGTTTCCACATTATACCCAAAGTACCACTGCTTCAATTGTTGATGAGGTGCACGCCGTCGACCCCTCTATCCCAGTGATTGACCGGTTTGCCGATCAACCAACGTATTTGGACCTCCTGGCTGCGCGAATTAACGCCGCTTGGCAAGAAGATGACTATGACCGGCTCTTTATTTCGTACCACGGCATCCCGGTTTCAATGGTCAAGGCCGGGGACCCCTACCAGGACGAGACTGAACGCACCACTGCACAATTGCGTCAGCGACTCAATATTCCTGACGAGCAGGTGACTATGGTCTACCAATCAAAGTTCGGTCCCATGCCCTGGCTAAAACCCTATTTGAAAAACAGCCTGCTCAAACAAGCGCAGTTAGGCGACCGCAACGTCTTAGTGGTTTCCCCTTCGTTTGTGACCGACTGTTTAGAAACTTTAGAAGAAAATGGCGTGCAAAACTACCAAGCCTTTCGGGCGAGTGGTGGTGAAAATCTGACAATGATGCCCGCATTCAATGATGACTCGCAATTTGCCAAATTTATCGCTAACCTGGCAAAGGAGTCCATCAATGCGGAAAAAGAGTCTTGATGAAATCAACGGTAGCGTAAAAGTCCCGACGGTCTATGAGGCCGCCTTTTGGCAAAAATTTTTGGCCTACAGCGGTCCTGGGGCCCTCGTCGCTGTCGGTTATATGGATCCCGGCAATTGGTTAACTTCCCTGGCTGGCGGTGGCCAATACCGCTATTCCCTGTTGATTGTCCTCTTCGTCTCCATCCTGGTCGCGATGATGATGCAATCACTCTCGATTAAATTAGGAGTCGTCACGCGGCGCGACCTCGCCCAGGCGATTGCCGAACGGGTCTCCAAACCACTCCGGATTTTTCTCTGGTTGTTAAATGAGATTGCCATGATGGCCACCGATTTGACGGGGGTTGTTGGCACGTCAGTGGCCCTCTACCTTCTATTTCATTTGCCGTTAATTGTGGGGATTTTCCTCACGGTCGCCGATGTTTTAATCGTCTTAATCTTTCTGCAATTTGGGATTAGGCGAATTGAGTTTATCGTGCTGACAACCATCTTAGTAGTTGGTGTCATCTTTGCGATTGAAGTTTGTCGCGCCCATCCCGCGTGGTCAGCCATTTTAAATGGATTTGTCCCGTCCACTAGCATTTTAGCAAACCATTCAGAACTGCTCTTGAGCTTGGGGATCATCGGGGCAACCATCATGCCCCACAACATTTACCTGCATTCTGCCCTCGCCCAGAGCCGCCGCTACGATGAACACGATCCAGCGCAAGTGACTGAAACCCTGAAGTTTGCTAATTGGGACTCCATCATTCACCTGATCGCGGCATTGATTGTCAATACCCTGTTGGTCATCCTCGGCGGGACCCTTTTCTTTCACCAACACATTGTGTTAAATAGCTTGGCCGATGTCTTTTACGGTCTCAAAAATCCCGCCGTCGTTGGGCAGCTAGCCAGTTCCCTCATGAGCTGGCTATTCGGTTTTGCCCTCTTGATTACCGGCTTAATCTCCTCAATTACGAGTACCCTCGCCGGTCAGATCGTCATGGAAGGTTATATCAATATCCGCCTCCCGCTCTGGAAGCGCCGGCTCCTAACCCGTTTCATTACCTTAATTCCCATTGTCATCATTGGTACGCTGATTAATTTTAACGAACAGGAATTTGAACAATTAATCATCTACGCCCAAATTGTACTCAGCATTGCCCTTCCATTTACCCTCTACCCGCTGATTGCCATCACTAGTGACCGGCAATTCATGGGGAACCATGTCAATAAACGTTGGCAAATGGTCTTGGGCTATACTTTGGTCACTATGCTGACCTTGCTAAACATCATTGGCATTATTTAGGCCATAAAAAAAGCTTCAGGAAAAATCCTGAAGCTTTTTTGATTTGAATCGGCTTAGAAACTAGCCAAGTCAACCGTAACACTTGGGCCGAAAGTTGAGGCAACTGAGACGTGTTGAACGTAAGTCCCACGAACTGAAGCAGGACGAGCCTTTACAATCACATCTTCGATCGTCTTCAAGTTTTCAACCAACTTGTCAGTGTCGAATGAAGCCTTACCGAATGGTACGGCAACGTTACCGTCACGGTCAGTCCGGTAAGTAACCTTACCAGCCTTTGATTCTTCAACGGCCTTTGCAACATCCATCGTCACAGTACCAGTCTTTGGGTTTGGCATTAAGCCCTTTGGACCTAAGACCCGACCTAAACGACCAACTTGTGGCATCATGTCAGGAGTAGCGATTGCAACGTCAAAGTCTAACCAACCGTCTTGGATTTTTTCTACTAAGTCTTGGTCACCAACAAAGTCGGCACCTGCGTCCTTAGCAGCTTGAGCGTTGTCACCCTTAGCAAAAACAATAACAGTTTGGTCTTTACCAGTACCGTTTGGTAATACAACGGCACCCCGTAATTGTTGATCAGCTTGCTTAGTGTCAACGTTTAATTTAAATGCAACTTCAACAGTGGAGTCAAAGTTTGCAAAATCAATATCTTTTACTAATTGAACCGCATCGTTAACAGCGTATTCTTTTTTGCTGTCAACCTTCTTGAGCGCTTCAAGGTACTTCTTACCGTGTTTTTTAGCCATCTTGTGTTTTCCTCCTTGCAAATGTGGTCTAACGGGTTGACCTCCCACTTGAGAACCACCACTTTAATGATAGTTCCGGTCTGCGGGGTGCTTAGTCTTCAACAGTGAAGCCCATGCTCCGTGCAGTACCTTCAATCATGCGCATAGCTGCTTCAACATCAGCTGCGTTTAGATCTTGCATCTTAGTTTCGGCGATTTCCTTAACTTGATCCTTGGTTACCTTAGCAACCTTCTTCGTGTTAGGTTCACCGGAACCATGTTCAACACCAGCGGCCTTCTTGAGTAACACAGCAGCAGGTGGGGTCTTAGTAATGAAGTCGAATGAACGATCTTCATAAACGGTAATTACAACTGGGATCAGCATACCCTTTTGGTCTGCAGTCCGGGCGTTGAATTCCTTAGTAAAGCCCATAATGTTAATCCCTGCTTGACCTAAAGCAGGACCTACTGGCGGAGCTGGTGATGCAGCACCCGCGGGAATTTGCAACTTAACAACGCTAGCTACTTTTTTTGCCACGAGACAAAACCTCCTTAGTCCGTGTTGTGGTAATGATGAGGCAGTAAATTTTTACCTCTCCCACAGTATGATTAAACATACTAGGGTACCATACCATAAATTCAGAAAAATTTCAAGAGCGGAATGACTAGTTGTTCATCGTATCAATCTGGTCAAAGCCCACTTCTGCACTGGTTTGGCGACCAAACATTTCAATATCAACATTCACCTTCATCTTATCGTGGTCAACCGCCGTAACTTTACCGGTCAAATCCGCAAAGGCTCCCGCAATGATCTTGATGTTATCACCAACGTTGACGTCAATGTCAGTTCTGGCCACGTCTTCACCCATCCGCTTCATAATCCGGTCAACTTCTTCGGGAAGCAGTGGCGTTGGCTTTGATCCACCACCGTGAGAACCCAAGAACCCGGTTACTCCAGGGGTGTTCCGGGCGATGTACCAGGCTTGGTCAGTCATGACCATTTCAACCAGCACATAACCAGGGAACGTCTTTTCTTCAGTTTCCTTGGCTTGGCCATCCTTAACGGTCCGCACCGTTTCTTCAGGAACGACTACCCGGAAAATGTAATCTTGCATTCCCATTGATTGGGCCCGGGATTCCAAATTACTCTTCACCCGGTTTTCATAACCAGAGTACGTGTGTAAGACATACCAACGTTTTTCATGTGATTCCATGATTGATCTCCTTTTGATTCATTTTTTACCAAAATAAAAAAACCTCGCTCACCACGAAGTTTTGCTCACCAGGCATTATAACAAAAAAAGTGGTCATTGACCACCTTTATCTTTACTTGACGAAAGCCAACAGGCCGGCTTGAATGACCCAATCAACTAACGCAAAGAACAACACGAAGAAGATGGTTAAGGAAATAACCACGGACGTGTCACGACGATTTTCTTTCCAGGTTGGCCAAACAACCTTGTGCATTTCTTGACCAACACTCTTTAAAAAGCGAAATAAATGCATCATTACCCTCCACTACTATCTTGTTTCGCGGTGGATTGTATATTCACCACAGTGTTTACAAAACTTTTTTAATTCGAGACGCTCAGCGCGGGCGGCGTTAACAGTAACGGTGTAGTTGCGTGCTCCACACTTACTACATTCTAAGCCAACTTTCTTTTGGGCCATTACCATCACTCCTTATCCATATAAGAGTATCATTTTACAGAATTGAAAACAACTCCCATCCGTGAATTGGATGGGAGTCAATCAGTACAAACAAGTTTGCAGAATCAATCAAAAATTTGCTTTAGAAACTTTTGTCGAGCCCGTTCAAAAGCGCTCCGAATGGACATTGGTGAGCAGCTCAGCTGGTTGGCAATGGCCTCCAGTTGTTCACCAGCATTAATCGCCAGAAAAACCTTCTTCTCTAATCCGGAACAATCTTTTAAAAATTGTTGATAGACTAACCGAAACTGACTAATCTCATCTGGACGAAACGCAACGTCCACCAAATGTTGATCAATATGCAAATCTGTGATTGGTTCCATATTTTCAAACGGGACCCGTTTTTGTGCACTCTGCTGACGGTAAAGATCACGAATCTTATTCAGGAGTGCCTGGCGATAATACCAACAAAAACGAACCTGTTTATCTTGATAGGAACACGCGCTGCGGTACAACACCATCGCAGCTTCCTGTTTCCAATCATCCAATGGAACATCATCCAAATGGTACTGGTACCAAATCTTACAGATTAATGGCATGTATTGATCATATAACCGTGTAAAACTGTCGGATCAATGTTCGGCAACTTGCTTGATTAATTCACCCTCTGGGGTTGTTTGCATCATCCGATTCCGCATGAAAAGCAACCTCAATCTTTCACTAACAATTAGCGGGCCCGCTTGAAAACCTCTGCTAGAAGTCATCTCACCGTCACAGCGCTTTGACGGGGGAATAGAACTACCTCTCACAATAATCCTATGACGGCTTTTCTCCTACGTGATTAGGGCGCTGACGTAGGATTTGACCGTCCCATTAATTGTCCCCGATAATTTACCATAATTTTTCAGGGCTGACAATACCCAATTTTAATTTCACAAAAAAGGCCCGAACACGCGTTGTTGTCGGGTCAAAGTTATAAATTATTTTAATGGATGCCGAGAATTAAAGCCTTGATAGATCAACAGGCTGGCGGCCACACTCGCGTTCAGGCTCTGAACGTGCCCAATCATTGGAATGGTCAGCATTTCATCGCACGTTTTTTTTAATAATTGGGAAATACCTTTCCCTTCATTACCAATCACTAACGCCACCGGTCCTTGAGCGTCCCAATGCCGGTAATCGGTACCTTGCATATCGGTACCGAATAACCAGACGCCGCGTCCCTTCAGTTCATTCGCCGTCTGCACCAGGTTGGTGACCCGGGCGACTGGAACATGTTCGATCGCTCCGGTCGAGGTTTTCGCAACTACCGACGTTAACCCAACGGCCCGACGCTTCGGAATGATGATTCCGTGCACACCAGCTGCATCCGCGGTTCGCAAAATTGATCCCAGGTTGTGCGGGTCAGCCAGTTCGTCCAAAATTAAGAAGAACGGGGCCTCGTCGTGCTGAGCGGCATTCTCAAACAGGTCATCAACCGTTGCATAATGATAAGCTGCAACCGCCAAAGCGACCCCCTGGTGGTTTTGGTGGTCGACCATTTGGTCCAGCTTGGTCTTCGGCACGTTGGAAATTACTAGGCGCCGGTCCTTAGCGAGCTTGATAATTTGTGAAATGGCGTCCGTTTTGAGGCCCTTTTGAATAAAAACCTTATTGATTTCCTGATCGGATTTTAAAGCCGCAACCGCCGGATGGCGGCCAATAATAAATTCAGGTTGCTCATTGTTCATATTGAACCCTCCCTAGGTCAACTTGTTTAATGCACCACCGACACAATTCATCGAGCCGCTCTGTTTGTTCAGAGAGCTTCAGGTAGCCCATTAATGCCTCAAACCCGGTTGAAATCCGGTAAGTCAAAACTGAAGTGTGCTTGGCATGCGTATAACTGGTGGCGTTCCGGCCGCGCTTAAAAAAGGACCACTCTTCATCAGTCAGCAAGCCTTGCTCTTCCATCAATTGAATCAATCCCGCCTGCGCCTTCGCTGAAACATAGGACGTAGCCTTTTTCTGTAGTCGATTGGGCTTCGACATTCCTAAATCGAGGAGGTGCTCCCGCACGTACACTTCATACACTGCGTCGCCAAGGTAGGCGAGGGCAATGCCATTCAATTGTCGATAATCCGCTTTTGCCATGCCATACTATTCCTTTCTGTACCGGGTTCCCTGAGGAGTATCTTCAATAATGATTCCTTTGGTCTTCAAATCATCCCGAATCTTGTCACTCAGGGCAAAGTCCTTATTCTTACGTGCTTCGTCCCGTTGCTGAATTAGTTTTTGAATTGCTTCGTCGTCAATTTGGCCGGTCACGGTTAATTCCACACCAAAAATGCTGACTAATTGTTTGAGCAATGCTTGATATTGGTTGAGGGTGTCTAAGGCCACCGTGGTTTGTTCAGCGTAAACATTGGCCGACTTCGTCAGTTCATAAACCACGGCGATCCCGTTTTGGACATTGATATCGTCGTCCATTGCAGTAATGAAGCGTTGCTTAAAATCAGCTAGTTGCTTCTCAACCGCCGCATCACCACCAGCTACCGCATCTTGTTTTCGGTATTCCAAATTGTTGAAAGCCGTTTGCAGGTGTTGGAGGTTGTTTTGGGCATCCGTCAGATTATCCTCACTGTATTGGATTGGCCGCCGGTATTGGGTCGTGGCCATAAAGAACCGCAAGACTTGTGGATCCACTTCTTTGATGATATCGTGCACGGTAATAAAATTGTGCAGGGACTTGCTCATCTTTTCGTCGTCCTTGCCAATCGTCACAAAGCCATTGTGCATCCAATATTTCACAAACTTTTGGCCAGTAGCGGCCTCCGATTGGGCAATTTCATTTTCGTGGTGCGGAAATTCCAGGTCTTGTCCACCAGCGTGAATATCAATCGTCTTTCCGAGGTACTTAGTAGACATTACCGAGCATTCGATGTGCCAGCCGGGCCGTCCCTTGCCCCATGGTGAATCCCAGCTAATTTCACCGGGTTTGGCAGGTTTCCACAAGGCAAAATCAAGCGGGTCCTCTTTTTTATTCACTTCATCAGCACTAACGTGTTCACTGGCCCCCACTTCGAGGTCGTCGAGGGATTGGCCGGATAATTCGCCATAATCCTTAAACTTACGGGCCCGGTAATAAACGTCACCGTCCACTGCATACGCATAGCCCTTATCAATCAAGGTCGACACGAATTGAATGATCTCGGGAATATTTTCCGTTGCCCGGGGGTGCTTCGTCGCCGGTTCAATATTGATCGCAGCGGTGTCCTCGTTAAAGGCTTGGATATACTTGTCCGCAAGTTCTGGCACCGTAATGCCTTGCTCATGGGCCGCCTTAATCATTTTGTCATCGACATCGGTGAAATTAGAAACGTAATTAACCTGATAACCAATAAATTCTAAATAACGGCGGACCGTGTCAAAGGCGATCGCACTCCGCGCGTTCCCAATGTGGATATAGTTGTATACCGTCGGCCCACAGACATACATATTAACTACCCCTGGATGAATTGGCTGAAATTCTTCTTTTTTCCGCGTTAACGTATTATAGATTTTTAGCATAAGCAAAACTCCTTTGTGGGCCAAATTTGATAATTTAATAGTAACACAATCGCTTTGGAAGCTCACTGGTCTGCCGAAAAATTTAATCACTAAGATTTATTTACTTTTTGGTCACACTTTCTTCACAATCTATTGCTAGTATATAAATCGTAGTAGAAAACAACTACTACAGATTAACCGAAACCGATTATTTTTCAATTACTCCTCCCAATAGTAACCGAAAAATACTCCTTTACGAAATCTTCCCCAAAGATATTCGTAACGAAAGTCGTGGTCCTCCCAAGCCACGGCTTTTTCTTTTGCTTTTGTTGATAGTTAAAGGCCCGCAACCGTTTGGTTACGGGCCTTCTTGCTATTTCTTGGACTTTTCTTTGCCGTCAGACTTTGCATGGTGATCATTTTTTTCACCATCAATTCCCTTTGCAGAATGGAGTGGGCGGGCAAAAATCATCCGCCCTGCATCCGTCTGCAGAGCACTCGTGACTTCCACCTCAATCTGTTCGTTCATGTAGTAGCGGCCATCTTCGACCACCACCATCGTCCCATCGTCGAGGTAGGCCACCCCTTGTTGCCGTTCCGTCCCCTTCTTGACAACGGTCACTTGCATGCGTTCACCAGGGATAACCCGTGGCCGGAGTGACTTCGCCAGGTTATTGATGTTTAAGACTTCCACGTTTTGGAACTGAATCACCTTGTTCAAATTCCAGTCGTTAGTAACAATGACCCCGTCAACCTTCTTGGCCAATGCAATCAGCTTACTATCAACCTCTGGAATATCTTCAAAGTCACCATCATACATTTCAACCGGCACGATTTTTTCTTCCCGTAATTTATTCAAAATATCTAAACCACGGCGTCCCCGCACTCGTTTGATACTTTCACCAGAATCGGCAATGTATTGTAATTCGTAGAGGACAAAGTTTGGTACCAGCAGAGTCCCTTCCAAGAAACCCGTTTTGACCAGATCATAAATCCGCCCATCAATTAAAATGTTGGTATCCAAAATCTTGTAGTGGTGGTAATTAGCATCTTGTTGTTTAATGACATCGCCAGATTTACCAGGTTCTTCCTTAGTTCCCCGCTTCGGGCTTAAAATATTTTTCCAATCATCTAACCGCGTCGTCCCAATACGAAAACCAAAGTAACTAAAAATAATCATCAGCAGAATTGGAATGATATTGTTAACAACCGGAATGTGGGTCCGCCACAACGGAATTGAAATTAAAATTGCTAACACTAAGCCGATGATCGTTAATAAGGCCCCGAAGAAGAGGTACAGGGGGCTCTTTTGGGTCAGGTAATCTTCCACCCGTTGGACAACTTGCATCACCCACCGGAGGGTCGCCAGGGACAGTAACCAAAAAATCACGCCCCCGATAAAAATATCTACAATGACCATTAAGATGGAATTATATTGGACCCCAATGGTTGGCCACAGTGGCGGTAAGTAGTAATACCCGATTGCGGCCCCAAAAATGGTAAATAATAATCGAACAATTCCTTTACGCATCAAATTCCTCCTTTCACTGAGTTATGCTAATGCTAATTTTAAGGTTTCGCTAATGGTCGTCACCCCAATGATTTGAATATTCTTGGGTGGCTCCCAATTTTGCAAGTTATTTTTCGGGATAAACACCCGCTTAAAGCCTAATTTGGCGGCTTCTGCGACCCGTTGTTCAATCCGGTTGACCCGCCGAATTTCACCAGTTAAACCAACTTCACCGATAAAGGCATCCGTCGGCCGGGTCCCCTTATCGCGGTACGAAGAGGCGATCGCCACCGCAATCGCTAAGTCAATCGCGGGTTCATCCAATTTCACCCCACCAGCAGCCTTCAAATAGGCATCCTGATTTTGTAACAACAGATTAGCCCGCTTCTCCAGCACCGCCATGATCAGTGAGACCCGGTTCCGGTTTAAACCGGTGGCGGTCCGTTGGGCATTACCAAAGACCGACGGGGTGATCAACGCTTGAATTTCGACCAGGATTGGACGAGTTCCCTCTAAAGAAACCACGACAGCCGAACCAGTTGCGTCCTTGAGGCGTTCTTCCAAGAAGATCTCCGACGGGTTGGCAACCTCCTTCAGCCCGGTACTATTCATCTCAAAAATGCCCAGCTCGTTGGTGGAACCAAACCGATTTTTCACAGAACGGAGGATCCGGTAGGTGTGGTGGAGGTCCCCTTCAAAATAGAGAACCGTATCCACCATGTGTTCCAAAATCTTGGGGCCGGCTAAGACCCCGCCCTTTGTCACGTGACCGACAACAAAGACGGTGATGTTCTTGCCCTTAGCAATCTGCATCAGTTGAGCAGTCACCGCCCGAATCTGGGAAACGCTCCCGATGGCGGAGGTAACGTCAGTTGCCTGCATCGTCTGCACCGAATCAATCACGACATATTCCGGATTCATCTCGTCGATGGTTGCCCGAATACTGTCCATATTGGTTTCTGGATAAATGTAAAAGTCATCACCCGAAACGTTCAGGCGCTGGGCGCGCATTTTAATCTGGTTGGCACTTTCTTCTCCAGAAACGTAGAGGACTGAATGTCCTTCCTGGCTTAGCTGACCGGAAACCTGGAGTAACAAGGTTGATTTCCCGATTCCGGGGTCACCACCGATGAGAACCAGTGAACCGGGAACAATGCCGCCACCCAGGACGCGGTTTAATTCCGCCAGTTTGGTTTTCACCCGGGGGGTCTTTTGGGTATCAATCTCATTGATTCGTTGCGGTTTGGCAACGATCCCCGTTAAAGTAGTGGTCGTGGTGTTCGGCTGTTTAATCGTGGATTGATCCACTTCCTCCACTAACGTATTCCACTGACCACAATTCGGGCAGCGTCCCAGAAACCGTGGTGAAATATAACCACAATTTTGGCAAACAAAGTGTGTTTTGGCCTTTGCCATTCTTCAATTCCCTCTTTATTTCTTGGTTGAGCCGAAGCCACCGGCGCGGTCAGCCTGGGGTGTTTGTTCATCATCGGCTGTCAGATAAGGCACAAAGATCCCTTGAGCAATGCGCTCCCCTTTTTTAATGTGGTAATCGGTTAAACCGTAATTAATTAGCTGAACAAAAATTTCGCCCTCGTTAGCCGGGTTATCGTAATAATCAGCATCGATAATTCCGACCCCGTTTGGCAGGATCAAGCGGCGCTTTAACGGCCCGCTGGAGCGGTTAAACAGCATCAACACTTCATCCGGTTGCATATACGCCTTGATTCCCGTCGGCACCAAGTATGGCTTCAAGCTTGCGTCACCCTGAGTAATATCATCCGCGGTGAGTGTGTCCTGGTGATGAAGTTTCCATAAAGTTTTCAGAAAATTTCCTTTCCAAATGGAAGGCAAGACAAAATCCTCTGAAGCGGCAAAATCATATCCCGCTGCTTGTTTCGTTTGGCGTTGTGGTAATTGTAAGCCATCATGCGCCTTTGCTGAAACGATTTTAAAGCCCCGTTTCATTATTTTCACCTCGTTTAAAGTATTATCTTTAATTGTAACATGAAGTCCGCTTGACTTTTATTACTAAAACGGTAACAATTTACTTTGCAAAAGAGTTATTCAGAAGGGAGGATGGCGGCGCAATGCAGTTTACTATCAAAGGCAACCAAATCGTTGCCACCACTGATGATGGTCAGTGGGCCGGTGACGTCACTTTTCCATTTGTCGACCAGGCTAACCAGCGCGTCGTTGTCGAACGCGTTTTTGTGGTGCCTGAATTCCGGAATCACGGCCTCGCCGCTCAATTAATGGACCAGTTCGTGCAATTGGCGGAGCGCAAGCATTGGGTAGTTAAAATCATGTGTCCCTATGCCAAGCGCTACTTTAAACTGCATTCTGAGGCGCAAACCGTCCTTTTGCCGGAAGATCGTTTTTAATAAAGGAGATTATCAGATATGGATCAAAATAAATTAAAGGCCCAAGTTGGCCAAGAAGCCGTCAAGTACATCGAGGACGGCATGATTGTCGGTTTGGGAACCGGTTCAACCGTTCGTTACATGGTCGATGCCCTTGGCGAACGGGTCAAAAATGAAGGGTTAAACATCGTTGGGGTAACGACTTCTAACCGGACAACCGAACAAGCCGAAAGCCTGGGCATCACCATCAAAAACATTGATGATGTCGACCACATCGACCTCACCATTGATGGTGCCGATGAAGTCGATGACGATTTTAACGGAATCAAAGGGGGCGGTGGCGCCCTGCTTTGGGAAAAGATCGTCAACAATGCTTCCACCAAAAACATATGGATCGTGGACCAATCCAAGTTGGTTCCCCGGATTGGTGACTTTGGGGTGCCTGTCGAAGTGATTCCGTTTGGTGCCCAACACGTCTTCAATGCCTTTGAAAAGAAGGGTTACAACCCACAATGGCGGATGGATGGTGACCAAAAGTACCGGACCGATGAAAAGAACTTTATCATCGACTTGAAAGTCGGCCAAATCAAGGACCCCCACGCCTTAGCGGAAGACCTGATTCACACCGTTGGGGTGGTTGAACACGGGCTCTTCTTAAACCGGGTTGATGAAGTCATCGTTGGTCGTGACAACGGTCCGGAAGTTTTACACGCTCATCATTAATTAAGATTGGATCGCCAGTGACCGCTGGCGATTTTTTGATAGAACCACTTTGGAGGAATCGCGATGGAAGAAAATACGCACAAAATGTTAGCTGGTCAGCCCTACGATCCAGAGACAACGGAATTATCACAGTTCCAACACCTTGCTCACGGGTTATGCTTAAAATATAATCAAATTCCCGATACCGAAGGAACAAAACGGCAGGAAATCCTAGACCAGTTGTTTCCTAATCATGGGCAATCGCCCTATATTCAGGGGCCCCTGCAGGTTGACTATGGTCGGTTCACGACCCTCGGTAACAATTTCTACGCGAACTTCAACCTCACAATTTTGGATACCTGTCCCGTCACCATTGGTGACAACGTGATGTTTGGCCCCAACGTGAGTTTGATCACCGCCACTCACCCACTCCGTTGGCAACAACGCAACCCACACCAGGAAACGGACGGGTCATTCAGTAGTCTCGAACTTGGCAAACCGATCCAGATTGGGAATAATTGCTGGTTTGGTAGTAACGTCACCATTTGTCCAGGAGTGACCATCGGTGATGGTTGTGTCATCGGGGCCGGTGCCGTCGTGACCAAGGACATGCCAGCTGATTCGCTAGTTCTCGGTGTGCCCGCCAAGGCGGTCCGCAAAATTACGGAAGCGGATCATTTGTCTTCCTACCCCTACTAGTTAAATACGGTATAATAGTGATTAATCATTTTTGAAGGAGTGACTTTGATGAGTTTTAAAATTACCACAGCTGATTTAAACGACTTCGCACACGACTATGAGCAGCACCCCGCCGCCAGCGTGATTGAAAACGCGGTGACCACCAATGGGGTGCGCAACGCCAGCTTTAATTGGCACGCCATCGCAGATGACAATCCCGTTTTCTCAATTGACCTGGCCACCGGTGATGTTGCTGACCAAAAGCAATCCGGGCGTTGCTGGATGTTCGCTGCTTTAAACACCATGCGACATGAAATGCAACAAAAGTTTAACTTACCGGATAATTTCGAACTATCCCAATCCTACGCCTTTTTCTGGGACAAGTTTGAAAAGGCCAACTGGTTCTACGAAAACGTGATTAAGACCGCTGACCTCGACATTGATGACCGGAAAGTGGCCTGGTTAATGGAGACGCCACAACAAGACGGTGGGCAATGGGACATGCTCTGCGCTCTGATTGAAAAATATGGGGTTGTGCCAAAGGCGGCCATGCCCGAATCTTACAATTCCAGCCGGTCCAACGAAATTAATGCCGTGTTAAATAACCAGTTACGCCATGACGCCGTAATTTTGCGGAAGTTGGTTCAAGAAAACGCCAGCGAAGACGAACTGAATAGTAAACGTAAGGAAATGTTGAACACCGTCTACCGGATGCTCTCCTACGCCTTTGGTCAACCGATCACCAAATTTGATTTTGAATACCGAACCAAAAAAGAGAAAGAATACCACCGCGATGCGGACCTGACTCCACAAGAATTCTTTAAGAAGTACGTCGGCTGGAACCTGGATGATTACATTTCCATCATTCAGGCCCCAACTGCGGATAAGGAATACGGCAAAACCTACACGATCGACATGTTAGGCAATGTTGTGGGCGGTCGCCAGGTTAAGCATCTGAACCTCTCCATGGCTGATTTCAAGCAACTCGCTATTGACCAACTCAAGGGTGGTGAAAGTGTCTGGTTTGGCTCCGACGTAGTGAAATACTCCAACACCAAGCACGGTTTAATGGCCTTGAACACCTATGATTATGAAAAGTTATTCGATACTGACTTGGAGATGACCAAGGCTGAAGCATTAGACTACGGTGAAAGTATGATGGACCATGCCATGGTCTTAACCGGGGTTGACCTGGTGGATGGTCAACCAACCAAGTGGAAGGTCGAAAACTCCTGGGGACCAAAAGTCGGTACCAAGGGCTACTTTGTAATGAGCGATGCCTGGATGGATAAATATTGTTACCAAGTAGTGATTAACAAGAAGTACTTAAGCGCTGACCTGCAAAAGGCCGCTGCCCAAGAACCAATTGTGCTCAAGCCATGGGATCCAATGGGAACCTTGGCTTAAGTTAAACGCAAGAATTATAAAAAGAAGAGGCTGAGTTTTGTGGCTCAGCCTCTTCTTTACTTTAAATGGCTTTTTCAACAGCAGTATTCACTGCCTGCCGTTCCTGTTTAACCAGTTCGACCCGACTAGCGATCATCTTCGTATCCATCTTGATTTCCCGAGTTAGTCCTGGAGTATTGACTTTCGGTGCAAAGAAATCTTTAAATTCTGCTAACCGGTCTGCCGTATGGAAAACTCCGGCAGTCACCGTGATAAAGGTGGCAAATTCCATGTCACCACCCACCGTTGCTTCCAGCCAGCTCCACTGGTCCCGAAGCCAATCCCAGGCCAATTGTTGACCCGCATCATTAGCGAGAACCCCACGGTACCAGGCACGCAAGTCTTGGGGCTTGATGAAATCGGCATTTTCAAACCCTTGAATCAATTTCGTAAGCAATTCTGGATCCGTGGTCTTCGTCACGGCCGCGCAGAGGTCCTGTTTGAGGCTTGGATCAGTCGTTTCACGATAGGTGGTCGTTAACTGTTCAAACAAGTCCGCGTTACCGTAATTGGCAACTTCATTTTGCAAAATGGCGGGACGCACAGCGGCCGGTAATTCCGCCAAACTCTTGGCTTGTTGGAACAATTCGTGGGCCTTGGTCAATGCCGCCTCATTCTTGGCGTACAATGCGGCATTGACCACGATTGGCCGTGTCAGTTGGTCGTCATTGCTTTCCCCAGCGACTGGTTGCCACCCCAACCGGGCCACTTGGTCACGGCTCAATTGGTCAAAGAACTGCCGCAAATTGGTTTCCAAGCCGGTCCCAGGGGTGACGAATTTCTTCAGTGAATTGGCAATCTGGTACAAAGCCGTATTCACAATCGCGGAATGGCTGTCCTTAAAACGTTGCAACAGCGGTACCAATGCTGCATAACTTATTTGGCGACCTTCGGCCAGGAGCCGCAGGTCTTGCAAGATTTGCAATTGACTGATGTGATCCAGTAATGCGCCATGGTCCAGAATATCGTTCAGCAGTGTTTCATCATACTTCACAATGAAGTGTGAGTTATTGCCAACGTTTAAGCGGAATGGAACCCCATTTTGGGCACGCAATTGTTGGTAATCACCAAGGTCTAAATCAGCGGTTTTCATAATTTGCGGAGCAGCATAGTTGGCGTTCAACGGAATTTGCCAGAGCCGCCCTTGATCCTGCCCTTCACCAATAAAGAATTGTTGTTGGTGCAACTTGAGGTGACCATCAACAACGCTTGCTGAGACAACTGGGTAACCAGGTTGGTTCAACCAAGAGTGCATAATCTCGCCAATGGCCATGCCGGAGGCCTTTCCCAGGGCATCCCATAAATCATCACCCCGGGCGTTGCCATATTGATGGTCAGCAAAGTACTGCTTTAATCCCTGCCGCAACGCTTCGTCGCCCAGGAGGGAGCGAACCATTACTAACATCCGGGAACCCTTCGCGTAGACAATCGCGCTATCGAAAATCGAGTCAATTTCGGCCGGACTTTCGACCGCCACGTGGACTGGTTGGACACCATCTGTCGCATCACGTTGCAGTGCCATCGGAACTTCTGAAGTCTGGAACATTTCCCAAACCTTCCATTCTGGATGAATCGCATCAACTGACAGGTATTCCATCATGTTGGCAAAACTTTCGTTTAACCAGAGGTCATCCCACCAGTTCATTGTAACCAGGTCACCAAACCATTGGTGGGCCAATTCGTGGGTAATCACGGTTGCCACTAATTCTTTATTATCCAGGGTGGTGTTATCAGGATCTAATAGCAAATAGGCTTCCCGGTAAGTTACTAGTCCCCAATTTTCCATCGCCCCAGCCGAAAAGTCAGGCAACGCTAATTGCCAAGAGTGTTCAAGTGGGTATGGGGTTTGGTAGAAGTCTTCGTAAAATTCAATGGCCCGTTTAGCAATTGCCAACGCAAAATCAAGTTCCTTTGGCTGGTGGGCCTTGGTGGCAAAGACGCCAATCTGAACACCACTCTTCGTGGTGGTCAGTTTCTTTTGAAGGTCACCAAAGGCAAAGGCGATCAAATAAGTTGACATCTTGACCGTTCGCTTGAAGTAGTGAACGCCAGCTTCACACTTTTCTTCCGGCATGTTGGCAATGATCGTTTCCCCCGGTTGTTCGTCATATTTAATGGCGAGGTCGAAGGTCGCCTTGGCGGCCGGTTCGTCCACACACGGGAAGGCTTGCCGGGCTGCCGTGGTTTCAAATTGGGTCCCGATCAATTCCTTCTTCTGCCCAGCCACCTGATAATATGATGGGTAAATGCCCATCATACTATCGGTCAGCGCTGTATGATAGGTGATTTTAACATCCGTTACCCCTGTTTCAGGAACCGTAATGGTGATGGTTTCTTGATCGTCATCGACCGTAAATGGGACATCCTGATCAGCGACCTGGACTTTATCAACTTGCAAATACTTTTGGTTGACCATGATCTGGGGTTGCTTCGCGTCACCCGTAATGGTGCTGACTCCCTTGATCGTCTTTTGTTGACGATTAATGTCTAAAAATACCTGATAATTGCTTGGTGCAAAAGTTTCTACTAACCGTTTTGCCATTTTGCCATCTCCTATTCTGCCGTCGTCGGCTGTTCGATTGGTGCTAAGAATTCTTTGGCAATGTCATAGATTTTTTGGCTCCAAAAATCACGTTCGTGGTTGGCGCCCTTCACCCGGTAAGCCGTCACTTGAGCACCTTGTTTTTGTAATGCCTCGTACATTTCCACCATTTGTTGGTACGGAACGACTTGGTCAGCGTCACCATGCATCAGTAAAAATGGTGGATACGTTTGGTCAGGCTTGATTTGGTACAGCGGGCTCATTTGCCGTTTCAATTCGTCCCATTTCTTGGGGTCGTGACCAAACAAGCAGTATTGTAAAACGTCTGAGCCAGGAACCTTGGCGGCGTGTTTAAACGTCGCAATGACGTCCGTTGGTGCAAAGCAGCTGATCACCGCGTTCACACTATCGGATTGGTCATGATATTCGTCAGTTTGGTACCGGGGGTCATCACCAGTTAATGCAACCAGTAAAGCCGCGTTGGCTCCGGAAGAGGTGCCCCAAATGGCCACCCGGTCAGGATCAATATCGTATTTTGCTGCGTTCGTACGAAGAAAGCGGATCGCCGTCTTGACGTCCTGCAAGAATGCGGGGAACGGATGACCATCTAAGGAATTCCGGTGTTGGACGGTAGCGACTACGTAACCAGCCTTCACAAATTGAACCAATTGTGGGATTTTTTCTCCCATCGTTGGGCGCCGCCAGGAACTTCCCTGCACAAAGACGATCAGTGGGTGGGGCTGACTAGGCACATCCGCATACCGTTGTGACCACGGTGCCAGGATGTCCATCTTTAGGCCTTCACCATCCACGGCCGAATAGACCACGTTTTCGATTAGCCGGACCTGGCCCTTCATTGTGGGATTGTTGTTAATTTCATGAATTGGCATCTTAATTCTCCTTCAGTATTTCTTTATCTAATAAGTGGAGGCGGTGATCAAAACGATACACGATCGGCTGCCCGTTCGGCACCTCTACCTGGTCAATTTGGTCATCCGGAATTTTTTCGAGGTACTTGACCAGTGCCCGCAAAGAACTCCCGTGGGCCACGATTAATTGATTGTGGCCATCTAATAAGCGGGGCGCCACTTGATCTTGCCAGTATGGCAAAATGCGCTGTAAGGTCATCTGCAAGCTTTCACTCAGTGGCTCTCGAACCCCCAAGCGATCGTAACGGCGTTCATGCTCCCGATGGGTTAATTGTGGTGGAATTTCGGTATACCCACGTCGCCAACGGTGGAGCGTTGCAGCACCGACCTGCGCTTTGACGGCCGCCTTATTTTGCCCCGCCAAAGCACCGTAATGACGTTCGTTGAGCCGCCAGGTTTTATGCATGGGAATGTATAACTGGTCGATCTCTTCAAGAACGATATTCGCCGTCATAATTGACCGGCGCATATAGGAAGTATGGACATCCGCAAATTGATAACCTCGTTGAGCCAGTTCTTGACCGACAAGGTGCCCTTGCTGAATTCCCTTTGCCGTCAACGGTGAGTCACTCCAACCAGTAAACACGTTGTCTAGGTTCGCCTGACTTTGTCCGTGGCGGACGATCACTAACGTTGCCATTGCTCTTTCCCCCTTCAATCATGTTCCTATTTTACCACCACCAACCGGCTTTTTCTCTGGAGGCACAAAAAAGGACGATGACTTTCGTCATCGTCCTGAGTAGTGCGGCCAAGAGGATTCGAACCTCCACGGTCTAAACGACCACAAGATCCTTAATCTTGCGCGTCTGCCAATTCCGCCATGGCCGCATCAACAAATAGTATCATATCAAAAATACCACTCGTTGACAACTCTTTTTTTATTTTAATTCTTTTTCCAACCGAAACCTGCCCCCGCACCGCGCACAATGGTACCGCCGTACATTAAAACGACGTTGACGAGGCAATAATACCCCACAACCTTGGCACCGGTAAAGGTACCGAAAACGATGTTGGTGACGCGCCTTACTCGTTGGCGGCGCATAGCGTGAACCCCCGACTGCCTGCAGTAATTGTTTAAAATCCCGGTCCCGGTGGCGGTAACCAGCACCGGCCAGTTGAAGATGATAGTGGCATAATTCATGAAGAATCACCTGACGCAGGTTTGCCTCGTTAAATTCCTCTAACATCAGTGGATTGATATCAATGTGATGATCGCTTAAGTGATAGCGACCACCGGTCGTTCGTAAGCGCCGGTTAAAGACTGCCTGGTGCTTGAATGGCCGCTGAAAATGCTGTAGCGACAGTTGTTCCGTTAATTGCTGCAACTCTGCGTTGGTCATTACTTACCACTACCTGGTTCAATCATCGTTAATTGGATTCGCTGCCGATCATGATCAACGGACATGACCCACACGTCAACAATATCACCAACGGCAACGACTTGCCGCGGATCCCGAATGAACTTCTTCGTCAGTTGTGAGATGTGGACCAGGCCGTCATGCTTCACACCAATGTCCACGAAAGCCCCAAAATCGACGACGTTCCGGACGGTCCCCTGCAACTTCATCCCGGGTTTCAAATCATCAATCGTCATGACATCCGTCCGCAATAATGGTGCGGGCAGGGAATCACGCAAATCACGGCCCGGCTTTTGCAAGTCAGCAATGATGTCCTGAACCGTTTCGACCCCGTGTTGGTCATCCACAAACTCTTCAATCGCCAACTTTTGTAATTGTTGGTTTGCCGCTGCACTCCCGATTTGGTCAGGAGCAACCCCCGCACTCGTCAAGATCTCCTTGGCGAGCGCATAACTTTCGGGGTGAATATCGGTATTATCGAGTGGGTTATCCCCACCAATAATGCGTAGGAAACCCACTGCTTGTTGATAAGCTTTCGGTCCGAGCCGCTTAACTTTTTTCAGTTGGGTCCGGTTAGTATAGGCCCCATTTTCATCACGGTATTGCACAATGTTCTTGGCAATGGTCGTCGATAATCCAGAAATGTAGGTTAAAAGCTGATAGCTGGCCGTATTGAGGTTGACCCCAACCCGGTTAACCGCCCGCTCAATCACGGTGGCTAATTCATTTTTCAAATCCGTACTTGGCAAATCATGTTGGTATTGTCCAACCCCAATCGCTTGAGGATCAATTTTCACCAGTTCGGCTAATGGGTCTTGCAAACGCCGGCCAATACTAATGGCACTCCGTTTTTCGACGGGTAATTCTGGAAATTCATCCCGGGCATCCTGACTAGCAGAATAGACTGACGCTCCAGCTTCGTTCACAATGACGTAATAAACGGGGCGATCAATCTTCTTAATGGCCGCGGCCACAAATTGTTCTGATTCACGACTCGCGGTCCCGTTCCCGATCGCAATCATTTCCACGTGATATTGATTTAGCAAGTCAATGAATTGTCCTTCCGCCAGCGCCCGGTCCTTTTCAGGAGCTGGCTTGTGAGGATAAATCACGGCCGTCGTCAGTAGCTTACCGTTAGGATCCATGACCGCTAACTTACAACCGGTCCGGTAGGCCGGGTCAAACCCCAACACCACCTTGCCCTTAATCGGTGCCTGCATTAGCAAGTTATACAGGTTTTCACCAAAGACCTTGATGGCCTGTTCGTTTGCCGCGTCAGTTAGTTGCCGCCGAATTTCTCGTTCAATGGCTGGTTGCAAGAAGCGTTTGTAAGCGTCGGTTGCTGCGTCAGTAATGAACTTCGTGGCCACGTTTTCAGCATGTGAACCAATCAGTCGAAATTGCAGGTAATTCAAGACCGTTTGCTCATCTGAAACGACGCTGACCCGAAACACCTTTTCTTTTTCACCCCGGTTGATCGCTAACGTCCGGTACGACGTCATCTCTTTCACCGGTGACGAGAAGTCGTAGTATTGTTGGTAAACCTTGAGTTCGTCCTTTTCTTCACCATTCTTCTTTACAGCCGTGTGGACTTCACCATGGTTGAGAGTGTAGTTCCGTAGCCAGCCCCGCACGGAAGTCATTTCGCTAATCGCTTCCGCTAAAATTTCGTGGGCTCCTGCTAAAGCATCTTCGGCAGTCGCAACATCATCATTCACAAATTCAGCTGCCTTGTCAGTCAGGTCAGAAGCAGGATACGTTAATAACCAGTTAGCAAGTGGCTGGAGGCCGTGCTCACGAGCAACTTGGGCCTTGGTCCGTCGCTTTTGCTTATATGGCAAGTACAGGTCTTCAACAGTTGGTAGGCCCTCAGCCTGCAAAATTGCGGTCTTGAGTTGTGAGGTCAGCTTACCCTGTTCTTCAATACTTTTAATGACGGATTGCTTCCGCTCGAAAAGTTCGTTGGCCTTGTGGTATTGTTCCTGGATCCCCTGCAATTGAACTTCGTCTAAGGTCCCAGTCATTTCCTTCCGGTACCGGGCAATGAACGGAATCGTGTTCCCTTCATCCATCAATTTCAATGCCGTCTCGATTTGGTGCGGCTTTAATTCGGGCAATGCGGTCGTTACCGCATTGATTACGCTTGTTTCCATACTTTCTCCTACTCGTTATCTTTCCACCAGGTATCGACGGGGCTAACTGGCAAGTGCCGTTTATGCCGCGTCTTTATGTACCAGCTTTCAATCTTTTGCGCCGCTTCATCACTGACGGTGTGACCTTCCAGGTAGTCATCAATGTCGTGATAGCTCACCCCTAAGGCCTGCTCGTCAGGCAATGCGGGACGATCTTCCTCCAAGTCGGCCGTCGGTGTTTTTTCATACAGTCGGGCCGGCGCATTCAAATACTCCAATAAGGCCCGTCCCTGCCGCTTATCGAGTTGGGATAATGGCGTTAAGTCGGCCCCGCCATCGCCAAATTTGGTATAAAAACCAGTCACTGCCTCTGCAGCATGGTCGGTCCCAACAACTGCACCCCGGTGTTCGCCAGCAATCGCATACTGCACAATCATCCGCTCCCGGGCCTTGATATTGCCCTTATTAAAGTCAGAAATCGCCTGGCCACCATGATTCAATTCCTGCACCATCGCATCCGTCGCCGGTTTGATATTCACCCGCATCGTCTGATCAGGATGAATAAAATCATTGATCGCAAACATCGCATCATCTTCATCCGCCTGTTCTCCATACGGCAAGCGAACCGCAATAAATTGATAGCTGTCGTCATTGGTTTTAGAACGAAGATTTTCCACGGCTAATTGACTCAGCCTGCCGGCTAAGGATGAATCTTGGCCCCCGGAAATCCCTAAAACCAGCGTCTTCATCCCCGTTGTTGTGAGGTAATCTTCAATGAATTTCACCCGGCGCTCGACTTCGCCTGCCGGATCAATTTGTGGGCGCACTTGCAAATCATTAATAATCACGGATTGTAATTTTCGCATCATTGTGACCTCCTAATGTAGTTTCCGGACTTCTTCATGCACTTCTTTAATCATCTTCATCTTGTTGTCATAACATTTTTGGGACAGGTCAACGGGATAAACTTCGGGATTCAGGTCCCGCTTGTATTCATCCCACAGCTTATCCAGGTGCCGTTGCCGGGCCGCCCGAATGTCATCGAGATCTGGTTCTTGATAAACCTGTTGACCATCCACAAAGATATCCTGCAGAAGGGGCCGGGCTTCAAAATCATCGACCGTTTTATTGAGGAAGGTGTAGTTGGGATCAAACATGAAGAGGGAATCCTCTTGACGTGGATCTTCGTCAGCCAGGGTGACATAATCTCCTTCACTCTTGCCGTCCTTGCGATCCGTAATTCGCCAGACTTGATGTTTCCCCGGCGTTGACATTTTAGCAGCGTTGTTAGAAAGCTTGATGGTATCGACCATCTGGCCGTTTTCGTCTTCAACTGACACCATCTTGTAAACGGCCCCCAACGTTGGTTGGTCATAGGCCGTAATTAACTTGGTGCCGACACCCCAAACGTCAATCTTGGCCCCCTGCATTTTCAAATTCGAGATGGTTTTTTCATCCAAATCGTTCGAAGCAATAATTTTAGCATTCGGAAAGCCCGCATCATCTAACATGGTTCGAATCTTCTTTGAGAGGTACGCCATATCTCCAGAGTCGATCCGCACCCCAACAAAGTTAATCCGATCCCCCATTTCCCGGGCCACCCGGATGGCCGTTGGCACCCCACTCTTAAGGGTGTCAAAGGTGTCCACCAGGAACACACAATCATGGTGCGTTTCTGCATAGGCTTTAAAAGCATCGTAATCATTCCGGTAGGTTTGTACGAGGGCGTGGGCGTGCGTTCCAGAAATTGGAATCCCAAACAGTTTCCCAGCCCGGACATTACTGGTAGAATCAAAGCCCCCAATGTAGGCTGCGCGGGTGCCCCAGAGGGCGGCATCAAATTCTTGGGCCCGCCGGGTACCAAATTCCATCACCGTTTGGTCACCCACGACGGACTTAATCCGGGCCGCCTTCGTTGCCACCATAATTTGGTAGTTAATGATGTTTAAAATTGCTGTTTCCACCAGTTGGGTTTCTAATAGGGTGCCTTCGACTTGGATAATGGGTTCGTGGTTAAAGACTAATTCCCCTTCCGCCATGCTCCGCAAGTGACCCTGGAATTTAAAATTAGCTAAATAATCCAGGAAGTCATCATTAAACTGGTGCGTGGACCGTAAATATTCAATATCACTCGGGCTAAACCGGAGTTGATTGACATACCGGATGAGGTGGTCAAGCCCCGCAAAAACCGCATAACCATTTTCAAAGGGCATTTTCCGGAAAAAGGCTTCAAACACCGCCCGGCGGTCGCCGATTCCTTCTTGCCAATACGTTTGCATCATCGTCAATTCATAGGCGTCCGTATGCAAGGCTGGACTATCATCTGGGTATAAAAACTTCATGATTTTCTCCTTCAAATAAAAATAACAGCCGGTCAGTAACATCCCAGCTACTGCTTTGGCTGTTATGATGAAATCGTTATTTTTCTAGAACAAATTCAAACCGGTTGCCGACGTATTGGGTATGGACATACTCAAACGGGCGACCATCTTGTAAGTAAGAAATTTGCGTCATCCGCAACAGCGCGTCACCGCGGCGAATGTTCAAATATTCCGCAATTTTTTCGGTCGCATTGGTGGCGGAAACCTTTTGGATCGCGTGCCCAGGATAGAGGTTCGCCTTTTCAGCTAAGGTTCGGTAAAAAGAAGAGGTTACCTCGTCCTTACTAAAGTTGGTAATTAGAGCTGCAGGAATGGTCGCCACTTCAAAACAGATCGGCACTCCGCTACCGTAACGGACCCGTTCCATTCGAAGGACCCGTTCACCAGGTGCCAACTTGAGCTTTTCCGCTTCGCTTTCTGAAGGGATTGTGAAGTGATAAGACAGGGTCTTACTCGAAGGAACCTTGCCAATTGCCTGCATCAACTCAGTAAAGCTGGTGACACCGGACATCTTTTCCTGCACCTTCCGGTTGGCCACAAACGTTCCTGAACCAACCCGGCGTTCCAAAACCCCTTCATCAACTAAAGTTTGGATTGCTTGGCGCAACGTCATTCGGCTAACCCCAAAATCCGTTGCTAGTTCCCGTTCAGCAGGAATCTTTTGACCAACGTGCCACTTTCCATTTTCAATATTGGAGCGAAGTTGGTTATGAATCTGGATATAGACTGGTGATCCCATACTCTCATTCCCCCTCGTAAAACTTTAGCCCTAATTCTAACACGAAAAGCCCACTTTATTGACGTTGATATTGGGCATAATATTCATCAACCAAATCTAGCATGTCTTGGGCAATCCGGTGGTAATCTTGAATGGTTAAATTAGCCAGTGAAACGCGCACATTTCCTTTTTCAGCACCAAATGCGGTCGCATCCATAATGACAGTCCCAAATTCCACCGCTAACCGGTAGGTAAAATCAAGGTAGTTGTAATGATTCTTGAAATAATCTGCGAAATCACGATTATAGCGTTCCGCCATGAGCCGGTAAATATCGACTAACGTATAGTAGTGAGTATTTTCCGCGGTTTGGTCCGCCGATAATCCCAATGTTTGCCAGAATTCGTTGTACCGGTCAGTGACGATCTGCCGTGACGTCTGCACGTAGGCGTCCCCTTCTGGTTCTCGTAAATTCGATAAGGAGAACATGTCCATCATAATCTGCTGAGGAGCTGACAACCCAGCCGTATGGTACAAACCAATCGCCCGGCTATCGGCCACCATCCGATCAATAAATTTCATCTTGTGGGGGTCCGTAGCCACAATGGAATACCGTTCTTCATCCAATTCGTTCAGGTGTGAATTTAAGAGATTTTCGTAAATTAACCGGTCGCAAACGTTGTCCCGGTGCATACAAATCAAACCGAGCCGTTCCCCTGTGGCCCCGTATAGTTTGGAGAACGAGTAAACCAGGATGGTATTGTGGGGTGCCACCGCAAAGATGGACTGGTAGTCTGGTGAGAAGGTCCCGTAAACGTCATCCGTGATAATGATCAGATTAGGATTGGCCTTCAGAACCTCTTTAAATTTCGCCAAGTTTTCTGGGGTAATGGCCCTGGCTGTCGGGTTCGTTGGGTTAACCGCAAAGAACGCTTTGACTTTTGGATTTTTGAGTTCTTCGAACTGTTCATCCGTCATTTGCCAATTATTACTCCGCTTCGTGGTCACGGTTTGGACATTAAAGTCGTACTCGCTCAAGACCGGAATTTGCAGATATGGGGTAAAGATCGAGGAATTAACCACCACCGTATCCCCGGGATATAAAATGTGGGCACTGTGCAGTTCTTGAAAAATATAAACCATCGCTGCGGTCCCACCCTCAGTTGGGAAAATGTCGACATCGTCGGCTAACTGGGTATCCTTAAAGCAATTTTTTTGCAAATACTGAGCGAGAATTTTTTCGGTATACGGTAAGCAACGCGGTGGGTATGGATAGTGATCACCAAGGGCGCCATCCACCAATTCGTACATAAAGGCGTCCCGATCCTGAAAATCAAGCCGCTCAGTTGCCGCTTCAATGACCCGCCGTAAAAAACGGTCCCGGCGAGAATCATCATCGAGTGCTGCCATGACCCGGTCGTACAATCCGGTCTGTTTGACATCACCGGCCATTCCAGCGTCGTGTTGAAAAGTATTTTCCGCCTCTTCAACGCCAATTTCCAGTAACCGTGAGAATGCTAGCCGGCCAGTGGTTTCAATCCAATTGGGGTTGCCTCGACCACCGTTGACCACGGAATTATGGCGCAAATTTTGTTTGGCCAACTTTTTGAAAATCGCCGCAATTTCAAAGTTGGATAATTGGTCGAACTGAGCGACTTTTGTATCATCTACTTCATCAAAAATTTGTAAATCAGCTGTCATTTTTGGAAGTCCTTCCCGAATAATTCATCAGTATCGTTATTAGCCACCTTTAATTATAACAAATTGGTGTACACCACGTCACAATTAGCAATCCTTTTTTCCATAAAGAAAACGGGGCTGGATTAGCCAGTCCCGTTTTGCTTTGGTCTAGTTATAATCAATTTTGGTTAAATGGGTCCCAAGTATACTTGGCCCGGGCACCACCAATTAATTTTGGCCGTGACCGGAGGTAGGTTGTGTGCGCCTTGCCGACTTCCTTCACTGAAGTCCGAACCGGAATTTGCACAAATTTGACCTGCATCCCAATGGAAGTATCGCCAATATCCATCCCCGCCTTTGCTTGGAGATGTTCTACTTCAACTGGGTCCTCAAAATTTTCAAAGGCCGCAATTTGGCCTGCCCCACCGGCATGAATTTGTGGATAAACCGTCACGATTTCTAAGCCATATTGCTTAGCAACCTCCCGTTCAACCACTAAGGCCCGGTTCAAATGTTCGCACCCCTGCACAGCAAGGTGAATGCCCAGGGGCTTCAAAATTGAAATGATTTCTTTGATAATGGCCCGGCCAATTTCAATATCAGAATCTTTCCCGATATGTTGCCCTTGCACTTCGCTGGTACTCAGACCGACTACAAAAAGGTCGCCCTTTTCGAGGTTGGCCTCCTGGAGCAATTCAGTTAGACCGGTGCGCACCTCAGTCCGATATGTCTCCAATTCCTCTGTCATCGTATCGCCCTTTCCTTTCATAACTGTATAAATTTATTATAAAGACAATCATAGGAAAACGCTAGCAAATACCGTATGACAAAGTTCGCAAAACGTCGAAATTTAGATTGTTAGCTTTTGGATGGCTTGGAGCCACTCTTGGGTACCACTATCTAAGTGGTGATCAATCGGAAACGGAACCATCCCCAATAATGCGGAAACTGCCGACCATTTGACTTGGTTTCCATCACTGATGGCTAGCTTCATTTTCTTGGTTAAGGGCGTTGCGGCCGCCGGTGACAACTTACTTTGCAGGGTCGTCAGCCGAATACTTTGACGAGCCAGTAAAGCAATTAGCCCTTGGTTTAAATCTTCCTGACTAACCCAATTTTTAACGATCAACGGTTTTGCCAAGGGGAGTGCTGGTAACTCCCGCCGCAGAAAATGATCGAGTACGGGCCACTGCTGACTAAGCTGGTAGAAAAATTGCCAGGGCACTCGTGAAGCAACGTACTGGAGGGTTAACCGCAGTGCCGCTTGAAAATCAAAGTCACGTTCCTGTAAACGTGGTATGAACTCTTGCAAAAAACGCTGAATACTTTCTTGATCGACTTTGGCAAGCTGTTTTCCACTAGTCAGGCGAAACCTGACAATGACAAAATCAGTCACCATCGATGGCTCAATGGTCCGTTGGGAACCACGAGCTTTGGTTCCGCGACGTTGGTGAAGTTGTTTAGCCATTTGGCGCCGTTCTTGGCGGGCATACTGACCCTGTTTTGGCATAATCTTCCCTCCTCGTTGGTCAAACAAAAAAGCCGCCACTAAGTGACGACTTGGACAGTTGGGCTAGCTGGATTCGAACCAGCGCATGACGGTACCAAAAACCGTTGCCTTACCGCTTGGCTATAGCCCAATAATAAAATATGGAGGAGGGTGGATTCGAACCGCCGAACCCGAAGGAACGGTTTTACAGACCGTCGCGTTTAACCAGACTTCGCTACTCCTCCGTGAGGTCTGTTGTTGTTTACTAACAATCAACATATATTATAATACACAACTCCCCTCTCTTTTGCAAGCCCCTTTCCGGACTTTTTTTACAAAATGTCCAAAAAATTTTTTCACAAAAAAGAGGCTGAGTTTTCCCTCAACCTCTCCTAATTAACTCCTTCCATTAAACGGTGAATCCGTTTAACGAGGAAACACATTAAAATCCCAAAGACAACGCTAACCAGGCCGACTGCTAAGAAATATGGCACTTCCGTGGCCGATGAATAGTACTTAACAATTTGAGCGTTCACTGCCTGCCCAGCAGCATCCGCTAAAAACCACATACTCATCATTTGCGATTGAAAGGCCCGTGGCGCTAACTTAGTCGTGACAGACAAACCAATTGGTGAAATCAGCATTTCAGCAATTTCAACAATGAACCAGGAACCAACTAACCAGAACGGGCTCACGCGGCCACTCGTCGTTCCATGAATAATTCCCGGTAAAGCCATCCAGACATATGAGAGCCCGGCAATAATCAGTCCGGCAGCAAACTTACCGGGAGCACTCGGTTGCTTCTTCCAATGATCCCAGAGCCAAACAAAGAATGGGGTCAGGATCATAATAAAGACCGGGTTTAAAGTTTGAAAGTTAGCAGCCGCAAAATGCCAACTACCAATGTGCAGAATGGTCCGTTGTTCGGCAAAGAGGGCCAAAACGACGGAACCGGATTCTTCAATACCCCAGAAAATTGCTGCGGCAATAAACAAGGGAATGTAAGCCCAAACTCGTGAGCGTTCTACCTTGGTGACCTTCCGGCTATTTAGCATCATGACAAAATAGCCAATTGGCAACAGTACCGCAATTAAAGTGATCAGGCTGATAATGTTGGTGATATTTAAGGCCCGCATTGCTGCCATCAGGGCAATGATGATGGCAAGGACCACAACCACTACTACCGACCAAATGATCACCGGACGGAGGGCTTCTTGGTCAATCGGATCGTTGGGGTACAAGCTATCTTTGGAAAGGTACTTGCGGCCTCCATAGTAATATTGGATCAGGCCAAAGAACATTCCGATAGCCGCCAAGGAAAAGCCGGCATGGAAATTCATTTCATTACCAAAGAGATGGAACCCAAAACCATTGGCAGCCCAAGGAACGGCCCATGGCGCAACTGCCGCCCCTAAGTTAATTCCGAACACAAACATGCTAAAACCGGCATCACGCCGCTTATCCTCAGGAGTGTACAAGCTCCCGACCATGTCAGAAACGTTAGGCTTTAAAAGGCCAGTTCCGGCCACGATGAGGGCGATGGAGACGTACAGTGCCGTCAGCCCGAATGGTAACGACAAAGCAATATGCCCCAGCATAATCAGGACACCACCGATAAAAACGGTCCGTCGCGATCCCCAAACCCGATCAGACAGCCACCCACCAACGACGCTTGATAGGTAAACGAGTGAACCATAGATGGACATCACTGAGGCCGCCGTCGCCTGGTTCATTCCTAAACCACCACGGCTAATCGCATAGTACATGTAAAAGAGCAGAATGGCTCGCATACCGTAGTAACTGAACCGTTCCCACATTTCGGTAAAGAACAAGGTTGACAGTCCGCGTGGCTGGCCAAAAAAGCCCGTGTCAAGGTTCTTTTCTGTATGCATCTAATTTCCCCCTAATTAAAAAATTGCGCCCAAACGACGCATAATTAGATTAAGATTAAAGTTTTATTTGAGAACCATAATAGCTTTATTAGTATACACCCTTCAATCGGAAACGCAAGCAAAAAAGCCTCAAGAAAGTGAATTTCATGAGACTAATTCCTGATAATTGTTTGATTTAGCTTAATATTGTGACGATCCTCAGGGAACGACGATTCTTAGTGATTATTGAGCCATTGTTGAACTTGACTACTGATGCTATTCCAAAGTTGGCCAAAGCCGTTGTTTTTCAACTTTTGAATTTCACTATCGGCATTATCTGGATTTTGGGCAATATTTTGGGCCGCTTGCGTCACTTGATTCAAACGGGTTTGGTTGTTTTGACTCAAGCCACTCCGCAGTTGTTCATTCTGTTGTTCAATGTGACTGAGTTGATTTTGGAGTGCTTGTTGATCATGATCCTGTTGGTATTGCTTAACGGCACCACGTAAAGCCGCCACCTGTTGAGCCAATGTGGCATTATCACCCTTCAACGAAGAAATGCTACTAGAGTTCTCCGAAATTTGGCTGCTTTGTGAGGCGTTATTGGCCTGTTGAGCTTGCCGGTTTTGACAAGATCGAATACCGAATATGCAACAGATAATGAGGACCACAATGATTGCCAGAATCAACCATTTCTGCCGATGATTGTTTGGTTTGGTCCCCTGGACATTGGTTTGCGTTGCCTGTGACCGTAGTTGAGCGACGTGAACAGTCCCCTGACTTTTCACCACATTGCCCTGGTCATCTTCAGCCACAAAGGTTACTTGATAATCACCAGCTTGGGTGACGTTGACTGCCTTCGTCATCACAATGACATCCGCGTTGACTGCCTGACCCTGTTGGTTAACAACTTGAACACCAAATGCATTTTTCAACTCGCGATCATCAATGGCCTTCCCCAGGGGCCAATCAACCTGTGATTGGCGAAGCTGGATCCGTAATTGGTTCTCCATTTCAATACTCCTTAATGTTCCAAAATCGTTCTACTCTATAAATTATATCATTATTTCTTTCCGTCATTGAAAGGCAAAATAATGCGCTGTTCGAACCAGTGGTGATTAGAACTACGATCGTTCACCGCCAACGGGTATTTTCCCAGAATGAGCCGTAAATTGCGTAGCCCAATATGGTGATTCGTCCCGAGGGTAAAGGCTGTCCCCTCATCAAGTTTTTGCAAGTCGACCTGCTCATTTTTGGTGCTATTGCCGACAATAATAAATTGCGCATTTTCGTTTTCATAGAGCGTCAGATTAATTTTCTGTTCGGCCGACTAGCTGGCTGCGTGGATCGCATTATCCAGCAAAATGGCCAACACCCGAATGGCATCAATCTGGTCCAACGACTTGGTTAAATCAATTGGTGCAACAATTTCTAGTTTGACGTTTAAATCATGTTTCAAGGCTTGATTAATTTTGCCATAAACGACTGCTTTGATGCCGGAATTTTGAATATTTTGCAGTTGACCGATCATTTGCGTCGGTAAGTTAATCAGTGAATCCGTTGAACTGGTTAGCTGGTCCAATGATTGCTGCGCATATTCGATTTGATTGGTATTCAAAGCACTTTTGAGACTATAAAGGATATTTTTGTAATCATGCTTGAACCGCCGCATATCATCATATAAAACTTCTAGTTCACTAGTGTAGCTTTCCAAATTTTCCAGGCGAAAATTAGTTGCATTTAGCTGATTTTGC
This sequence comes from Limosilactobacillus caecicola, assembly GCF_943192935.1. Classification (GTDB taxonomy): domain Bacteria; phylum Bacillota; class Bacilli; order Lactobacillales; family Lactobacillaceae; genus Limosilactobacillus; species Limosilactobacillus caecicola. Next base: position 243,505 of record NZ_CALPCI010000003.1, read on the forward strand.
AAGGTCACGATTTTTGCGTAAATGTACAAAATTAATAGTGATAATAAATAGTAGCCCGTGGCCACGACCAGCACCGCTAAATTAAGATCGCTGACGTGGAGTACTCCACTTAAGAGGTGAGGATTATACTGAAACACGTAAAAGAGGTAACTGAGCGGTAAAAATAACAAAAATAGCAGATAACTAATGGTGCGTTGCCCCGCTAAAATGACCGCAAAATATCTTTGCAAAATGGGCTGTGATAATCTGATGATTATCAAGGCGAGCAGATAAATGATTGGCACTAAAACAAAGTAAACGAGAGCACTAGTTTGTGGCATAGCCCCAACTAGCCATCGCGCCCCAATTAAGCCAAGATAAGAGGCATAATAATAAATTAGCATTGTGGCACCAAATTTAGCCACAATTGAGGAGAGGTGTTCCTCATTAGGATTGCTAAAATAATAAACCGCAGCGATCGCACCAAAAGTTACAATTAGGTCGTTTAAAAAGAGGTTCGGTTGAAAGAACACAAAGATAACGGCCAACGTCAGATAGAATGGCCAACGGAGCCGTGTTTTAGCAACGTGACGATAAGTCCCCCAAAACAAAATTGTATAAAAAATGCTCACCTTAATAATATAATTCCAAAGATAGGATTGACTTGGGGCCTGAATGAACGGATTATTAATATTAAAAAATGTCATTAATGATTCTCCAAAGAAAGGTTATTTAATCAAGGATGGAAAAACTTAGTAAAACTTGTCCACACTGTGGTAAATTGAATTCGATTCACGAAACTAATTGTACAAATTGTGGCGCTCCATTACCACAGTCAGGCGAAAAAATTATTGGGTATACCCAACCTAAATCAAAACGGTCGGTCGCGGTGACCTTTATCTTACTCGCCATCGTTTTAATCACCGGTGTCGTTGCGATTTCCATAAAACAAAACCAGGAAATTTTGCGAACTTCATCAGTCAATGTCGTTCCATTTAAAATCAAATTTTTTAACCAACACAATCGGTTAGTCATGGTTCGCTACATTAAAGGAAAAAGTCGGACATCGAAAAATGGCTATGCCACAGGCACAATGGTGGTAACCAAACAATTAAAGGCAACGCATAGTGATGTAGTGTCATATGAGGACAGCCGCGCCAAAAAACGCTGGTGATTAATGCTTCACCAAAAATGACCTTTTATTATAATACTCGCTATGGAAAATTTAATGACTTCGGTCGGTGTCGGGTGGCAGGCTACCCGCAAATCAAAAAATTCCAAATGATTAAATTGGATTCTGGAACCCATTAATCTTTACGATTTAATAACGTTAGTAACTGTGCAACCTTCAATCGCGAGAGCGGTAATCCATCTTTGACGTCAGCAAGCTTTACTTTGTGGTCATGAGTGTTGATTTCTTCAACTTTTTTCAAGTTGATTAAACAACGCCGGTGACAACGGAAGAAGTTTGGTGACTCTTTTTCTAATTGGTTCAATGTTCCATGAATCGTAATCTGCCGATTACCAGTTAAAAACAAGAGGGCTTGGTGTGAATTCCGTGGATTGGGCATCATATACAAGATATTATCAATACGCACCTTAGTGTACCCGGTGACAGTCTTCAACAGGACCGATGGGTAAGGCACCTGTTCGATCTTATTTTGAACGGTCGTAAACGCCCTGATCAAATGTTCCTGAATATTGTCCTTGTCTTTAGCAATAAAATCAAGCCCTTCAACTTGGTATTGATAAGTAACCGGCATTAACTCATCATGAACCGTGATAAAAATAATCGTCGCGCCAATATCTTGTTGACGAATCGTTTTACTAAGTTTTAACCCCGCCTGAGGATCACCGTTAACTTCAAGATCTAATAAGTAAACATTGCTGACACTCGGTGCTGGCAAATGCTTTTCCAGATCTTCAACCTTGGAATAAGAATTCAGACTATTAATCTTAAAATGATGTTGGGTCGCAATTTCATTAATCATCTTCTCAAGATTGACTTGTTCGATCCATTCATCTTCCAATATCAATAAGTTCACATGATAACCTCCTTAGTAAGGACTATTAATTATTATAATAGTAGATTATATTCATAAACATCATCATTCTCTGCATACTGCGCGTTTAGAAATTAAAAAACGCAGTGAGTATTCACCGCGCCAAACAATTGATAGTAACCTAACTGACTCCGTATGTATATAACATAATAATTGCTAATATCTACAGATTAACCATGCCGTCGAATATCAATTGAATAATCTTAATTTCTCCCAGGTATCATTTTATCATTGAGTGTGCGCAAAAGATATTATTTCAGCTAACTGCGTTATTTTTCAGTTACGGTCACCCATTGAATTGTATTTTTGATTACAGACACAATCTTGACATACAAAACCACAATTTTTACAAACTGTGTGTCTGAAATTGTGTCTGAACAACCATTTACATCTATTCAAGAGCATTCACATTTCTTCATAACCAACTAAAAAAGCCTTCATATTAGTGTTCGTTAAACACTAATATGAAGGCTTTTAAATACTGATAAAGTATTACTAATGCCAACTAGAGGAGTCGAACCTCCGACCTTCTCTTTACGAGGGAGATGCTCTACCAACTGAGCTAAGTTGGCAAAATAAAAAGGAAATGCTGATCGGTTACAGCATTTCCTCTCAGCAACTGCGAATGTCGGACTCGAACCGACGACACCCTGATTAACAGTCAGATGCTCTACCAACTGAGCTAATTCGCAATAACGCGTGGCAACGTCCTATCCTCGCAGGGAGCGATCCCCCAACTACTTTCGGCGCGTTGAAGCTTAACTTCTGTGTTCG
>NZ_CALPCI010000004.1 GCF_943192935.1 Limosilactobacillus caecicola
TCAGATGCAGATACCGAGTTCGATTCACTTGTACTTACTGAGTTAGATTCACTAGCACTTACCGAATTGGATTCAGAGGCGGATACTGAGTTGCTTTCTGATGCACTCACTGAGTTCGATTCAGATGCTGATACTGAATTGCTTTCTGATGCACTCACTGAGTTTGATTCACTAGCACTTACCGAATTCGATTCAGAAGCGCTGACGGAGTTTGATTCATAGGCAGATACCGAATTAGATTCACTAGCACTAACTGAATTGGATTCAGATGCAGATACCGAGTTCGATTCACTTGTACTTACTGAGTTAGATTCACTAGCACTTACCGAATTGGATTCAGAAGCTGATACCGAGTTGGATTCAGATGCACTGACCGAACTAGATTCGGAGGCCGATACTGAGTTGCTTTCTGAAGCACTCACTGAATTTGATTCGCTAGCACTAACTGAGTTCGATTCGGAGGCAGATACTGAATTACTTTCGGAAGCACTTACCGAATTGGATTCACTAGCACTTACAGAATTTGATTCAGATGCTGATACTGAATTGCTTTCAGAGGCACTTACCGAGTTACTTTCGGAAGCACTTACTGAGTTCGATTCACTAGCACTGACCGAATTGCTTTCAGAAGCGGATACCGAGTTTGATTCACTAGCACTGACTGAATTCGATTCAGATGCCGATACCGAATTCGATTCGCTGGCACTTACTGAGTTCGATTCAGAGGTAGATACTGAGTTGCTTTCAGAAGCAGATACCGAGTTAGATTCACTTGTACTTACTGAGTTAGATTCTGATGCGGATACCGAATTTGATTCACTAGCACTGACTGAATTCGATTCAGATGCTGATACTGAATTGCTTTCGGATGCGCTGATTGAGTTAGATTCGGAGGCACTCACTGAATTACTTTCTGATGCGCTGACTGAGTTCGATTCACTAGCACTAACTGAATTACTTTCAGAGGCACTTACCAAGTTTGATTCGAATGCTGATACTGAGTTGGATTCAGAGGTACTTACTGAATTCGATTCGGAAGCTGATACCGAATTGGATTCACTAGCACTAACTGAATTAGATTCGCTGGCACTGACTGAATTCGATTCAGAAGCAGATACCGAGTTCGATTCTGATGCACTTACCGAGTTACTTTCAGATGCGCTGACTGAGTTAGATTCACTAGCGCTTACTGAATTGCTTTCGGATACTGATACCGAATTAGATTCAGAAGCAGATACTGAGTTGCTTTCAGAGGCACTTACTGAATTCGATTCAGAGGCCGATACCGAGTTGCTTTCTGATGCGGATACCGAGTTAGATTCAGAAGCACTTACTGAATTAGATTCGGATGCAGATACAGATTCTGATGCAGAAACTGAGTTACTTTCGGACGCGCTGACCGAGTTCGATTCACTGGCACTGACTGAGTTCGATTCAGAAGCTGATACTGAGTTGCTTTCTGATGCACTTACTGAGTTAGATTCGGAGGCACTGACTGAATTGGATTCAGAAGCGCTTACGGAATTACTTTCAGATGCGGATACCGAGTTTGATTCAGAAGCACTTACGGAGTTCGATTCGGAGGCACTCACTGAGTTAGATTCGGAGACAGATACTGAGTTGCTTTCAGAGGCACTGACAGAATTCGATTCAGATGCGGATACCGAGTTAGATTCGGAAGCTGATACTGAATTGCTTTCGGATACTGATACCGAATTTGATTCAGAGGCTGATACTGAATTACTTTCAGAGGCACTTACGGAATTAGATTCGGATGCGGATACTGAATTGCTTCCTGAAGCACTTACTGAATTTGATTCACTAGCACTTACCGAATTGCTTTCAGAGGCGCTGACTGAGTTCGATTCAGATGCCGATACCGAATTCGATTCACTAGCACTCACTGAATTACTTTCAGAAGCACTTACCGAGTTTGATTCAGATGCGCTTACCGAGTTGGATTCGGAGACACTGACTGAATTGGATTCAGAAGTCGATACGGAATTCGATTCTGATGCTGAAACTGAGTTACTTTCGGACGCGCTGACCGAATTCGATTCTGATGCTGAAACAGAATTGCTTTCGGATGCGCTGACTGAGTTCGATTCCGATGCCGATACTGAATTGCTTTCGGAAGCACTTACTGAGTTAGATTCAGAGGCTGAAACTGAGTTGCTTTCTGATGCTGATACCGAGTTCGATTCGCTGGCACTCACTGAGTTAGATTCAGATGCGGATACCGAGTTACTTTCAGAAGCACTAGCTGAGTTTGATTCAGATGCGGATACCGAGTTAGATTCACTAGCACTGACGGAATTCGATTCACTGGCACTTACTGAATTAGATTCGGATGCGGATACCGAGTTACTTTCAGAGGCACTCACTGAGTTCGATTCGGAAGCACTTACCGAATTGGATTCAGAGGCGGATACCGAATTCGATTCGGAGGCACTTACTGAGTTTGATTCAGATGCAGATACCGAATTAGATTCACTAGCACTAACTGAATTGGATTCACTAGCACTCACTGAATTACTTTCAGACACACTTACCGAGTTGGATTCAGACGCAGATACTGAATTAGATTCAGAAGCACTTACGGAATTGGATTCGGAAGCAGATACTGAGTTAGATTCACTAGCGCTTACGGAATTGGATTCGGAGGCAGATACTGAATTGCTTTCTGAAGCACTCACTGAATTTGATTCAGAGGCGGATACCGAGTTACTTTCAGAGGCACTTACCGAGTTGGATTCGGAGACCGATACTGAGTTGCTTTCTGAAGCACTGACTGAGTTCGATTCAGAGGCCGATAATGAGTTGCTTTCAGAGGCACTTACTGAGTTCGATTCAGAGGCTGATACCGAGTTGCTTTCTGAAGCACTTACTGAGTTAGATTCGGAGGCGGATACCGAGTTTGATTCACTGGCACTGACTGAGTTCGATTCACTAGCACTTACGGAATTTGATTCAGATACGGATACCGAATTAGATTCACTGGCACTTACCGAGTTTGATTCAGATACGGATACTGAATTAGATTCACTGGCACTTACGGAATTGCTTTCGGAAGCAGATACTGAGTTAGATTCAGAAGCACTTACCGAGTTGGATTCGGAGGCAGATACTGAGTTGCTTTCAGAGGCACTTACGGAATTCGATTCGGATGTGCTTACTGAGTTTGATTCAGATGCGGATACCGAGTTCGATTCTGAAGCAGATACTGAGTTCGATTCACTAGCGCTTACAGAATTAGATTCAGATGCACTCACTGAGTTCGATTCTGATGCACTTACGGAATTTGATTCAGATGCAGATACTGAATTGCTTTCAGAGGCACTGACCGAGTTCGACTCAGAAGCACTTACTGAATTACTTTCAGAGGCACTGACCGAGTTCGACTCAGAAGCACTTACTGAATTACTTTCAGATGCGCTGACTGAGTTTGATTCAGATGCGGATACCGAATTGGATTCACTAGCACTGACGGAGTTCGATTCTGATGCACTTACCGAGTTGGATTCAGATGCGGATACTGAATTGCTTTCAGAGGCACTGACCGAGTTCGACTCAGAAGCACTTACTGAATTGGATTCGGATGCTGATACAGAATTCGATTCGCTTGCACTTACCGAATTGCTTTCAGAGACAGATACCGAATTAGATTCAGAGGCGGATACAGATTCTGATGCAGATACTGAATTGCTTTCAGAGGCACTTACCGAGTTGGATTCACTAGCACTCACTGAGTTAGATTCGGAGGCACTAACTGAATTACTTTCAGATGCGCTTACAGAATTAGATTCGGAAGCTGAAACTGAATTGGATTCAGATGCACTTACCGAGTTGGATTCTGAAGCACTCACTGAATTGGATTCGGAGGCAGATACTGAGTTGCTTTCAGATGCACTTACTGAATTAGATTCACTAGCACTCACTGAGTTGCTTTCAGATGCCGATACTGAGTTTGATTCGGATGCCGATACCGAGTTACTTTCAGAGGCACTCACTGAATTGGATTCAGATGCAGAAACGGAATTGCTTTCTGAAGCGCTGACCGAGTTAGATTCAGATGCGGATACCGAGTTCGATTCGCTGGCACTGACTGAGTTGCTTTCAGATGCACTTACGGAATTGCTTTCGGAAGCAGATACTGAGTTCGATTCAGAGGCACTTACCGAGTTTGATTCAGATGCTGATACTGAGTTCGATTCGGATGCGGATACCGAGTTGCTTTCAGAGGCACTCACTGAGTTCGATTCTGATGCAGATACCGAGTTGGATTCTGATGCCGAGACTGAATTACTTTCTGATGCGCTGACAGAATTCGATTCGCTTGCGCTTACCGAGTTTGATTCACTAGCGCTGACGGAATTTGATTCAGAAGCTGATACTGAATTGCTCTCTGAAGCACTGACCGAGTTAGATTCGGATGCACTCACTGAATTACTTTCAGAGGCACTTACCGAATTGGATTCACTGGCACTCACTGAGTTCGATTCACTAGCACTGACTGAATTCGATTCAGATGCGGATACTGAATTGCTTTCAGAGGCGCTGATTGAGTTAGATTCGGAGGCACTGACTGAATTTGATTCAGAAGCTGATACTGAATTGCTCTCTGAAGCACTTACCGAGTTGGATTCACTGGCACTTACTGAGTTGGATTCGGATGCGGATACCGAGTTACTTTCAGATGCACTCACTGAGTTCGATTCAGATGCGGATACTGAATTACTTTCGGATGCACTCACTGAATTTGATTCAGAAGCTGATACCGAGTTGCTTTCAGATGCACTTACCGAGTTAGATTCAGAAGCACTTACCGAATTCGATTCGGATGCACTCACTGAATTAGATTCAGATGCGGATACCGAGTTGGATTCGGAGGCACTCACTGAATTGGATTCTGAAGCACTTACCGAATTCGATTCAGATGCGGATACTGAATTGCTTTCTGATGCACTGACTGAATTCGATTCAGAGGCACTAACTGAATTACTTTCAGAGGCACTTACCGAGTTTGATTCGGAAGCACTGACTGAATTGGATTCAGAGGCGGATACCGAGTTACTTTCAGATGCGCTGACTGAGTTCGATTCGGAAGCACTCACTGAATTACTTTCAGATACGCTAACGGAGTTGGATTCACTTGCACTTACCGAATTGGATTCAGATGCTGATACTGAATTACTTTCAGAGGCACTGACGGAATTCGATTCGGAGGCGGATACTGAATTGCTTTCTGATGCGCTGACAGAATTCGATTCGCTTGCGCTTACCGAGTTGGATTCGGAGACACTGACTGAATTGGATTCAGAAGCCGATACGGAATTCGATTCGGATGCCGAGACTGAATTAGATTCACTAGCACTCACTGAGTTCGATTCTGAAGCTGATACCGAATTGGATTCAGAGGCACTTACCGAATTCGATTCACTAGCACTCACTGAATTACTTTCAGAGGCGCTGACTGAGTTCGATTCAGAGGCACTTACCGAGTTCGATTCGGATGCACTGACTGAATTTGATTCGCTTGCACTTACAGAATTCGATTCAGATGCGGATACCGAGTTAGATTCGGAAGCTGATACTGAGTTCGATTCACTAGCGCTTACTGAATTGCTTTCAGAGGCACTTACCGAATTAGATTCAGAGGCAGATACTGAGTTAGATTCACTGGCACTTACCGAGTTCGATTCAGATGCGGATACCGAGTTGCTTTCTGAAGCACTGACTGAGTTCGATTCAGAGGCACTTACCGAATTGCTTTCGGAAGCAGATACTGAGTTAGATTCACTAGCGCTTACGGAATTGGATTCGGAAGCTGATACTGAATTAGATTCACTAGCACTGACTGAATTACTTTCTGATGCACTTACCGAACTTGATTCAGATGCGGATACTGAATTACTTTCAGATGCACTGACTGAATTGCTCTCTGAAGCACTTACCGAGTTGGATTCGGAGGCAGATACCGAGTTACTTTCAGATGCACTCACTGAATTAGATTCACTAGCACTAACTGAATTGCTTTCAGATGCGGATACCGAGTTACTTTCTGAAGCACTGACCGAGTTAGATTCGGAGGTGCTTACTGAGTTTGATTCAGATGCAGATACAGAGTTCGATTCGCTTGCACTTACCGAATTCGATTCGCTGGCACTCACTGAGTTCGATTCGGAGGCGGATACCGAGTTTGATTCACTGGCACTTACCGAGTTTGATTCAGATGCAGATACTGAATTGCTTTCAGAGGCACTTACTGAATTCGATTCGGAAGCTGATACTGAATTACTTTCAGATGCAGATACTGAGTTAGATTCGGAGGCACTTACCGAGTTGCTTTCGGAAGCACTCACTGAATTGCTTTCGGATGCGGATACCGAGTTACTTTCGGATGCACTCACTGAGTTCGATTCAGATGCGGATACTGAATTACTTTCAGATGCACTGACTGAATTGCTCTCTGAAGCACTTACCGAGTTGGATTCGGAGGCAGATACTGAGTTGCTTTCAGAGGCACTTACTGAATTCGATTCGGAGGCACTGACGGAATTTGATTCAGAGGCGGATACCGAGTTACTTTCAGATGCACTCACTGAATTAGATTCACTAGCACTAACTGAATTGCTTTCAGATGCGGATACCGAGTTACTTTCTGAAGCACTGACTGAGTTAGATTCAGAGGCTGAAACTGAATTGCTTTCTGATGCACTCACTGAATTGGATTCAGAGGCAGAAACTGAGTTGCTTTCGGATACTGATACCGAATTTGATTCACTAGCGCTTACTGAATTGCTTTCTGATGCACTTACCGAGCTAGATTCGGAGGCGGATACCGAATTCGATTCAGAGGCTGATACTGAATTGCTTTCTGAAGCACTCACTGAATTAGATTCACTGGCACTTACTGAGTTTGATTCAGAGGCGGATACCGAGTTGCTTTCAGAAGTACTTACTGAGTTAGACTCGCTAGCACTAATGGAATTAGATCCCGATACCGATACAGAATTTGATTGTGAACCACTAACGGAATTAGATTCAGAGGCAGAAATGGAATTTGATCCACTAACACTAGCTGAATTAGATTGACTAATACTGATAGAACCCGATTGAGCTACCGAAGCTGAATTGCTTTGTGAACCTGAAATTGAGTTAAAGGCCGATGCAGATACAGACTGAGATGCTGACGTGGATTCAGAAACAACTGTTGACCCTTGATAAACTACAGTACTAGTTGAGCCACCATTTTGTTCAGAACGAAGTTGACTATTCAAACTTTCCTGATTATTCATTGATGTAGATTCACTGGAAAGTGTGCTTGCAATTTCACTCAAACTAATACTTTGGCTGATCCATGTAGTGTCATCGGAAGAATCCTTTGCAGCGTTCAGAGAACTCAATAATGTTTGATAATCACTTACAGCCTGGGCAAGCGATGTTGATGCACTAGTTGAGCCTGCCACTTCTGCGGCAGAATTGGAAGTTCCCGTCACCTCTGCAGTGTTACCCTCGAACGTATCATCTGCGTGAGTGAAGACTGAACTGGTCTGTCCATTGTTAACTTGAATATTTGTATTATCTAGACTAACGGTAATTGTAGAATCCGAGCTATTAGTTTGTGGATTATATGCAAATACCAGTCCATTGTCGCTGGTTTGGTGATTTAAAGTTACGATCTTAGGGTCGTTAATTTCAACTACCGTGCCCTGAACGTATGAACGAATGTTAGCAGCACCAGTTGAATTAGCATTCATGGTGACCGTAGCTCCAGGGTCAATGGTTACGGTCGCAGTATCACTTTTCCCGATTGTGTATGATGAATTTTTTTCTTGGTAATAACTACTATCTGCCCGCAAAAGGATGTTAGCATCGCTGGAATATGGGCTACTGCTCTCGATCGTTAAATTAACAACCGCATTTTTACCAATTTCAATGGTATTTAATTGGTTACTTGCAACATTACCTGTCGAACTTTTATCAGTGGAATTCAGAGCAATGTTAAAATGCCCCGCACTCATCGTCACTTGAGCACCTTCACCAATTGAGACAATGTTATCAGGATGATCTCCATCCCCTTGTTCAAGCAACACATTACCAACAGTGGCACCAGTCATCGTTACACTAGAATTATCTTGAACAGTAAAGGTATGCCCAGCAATATAACCGGAGTCACCCTTAGCGACATAGTTATAATGAGCGACCCCCCCACCATCAATGGTAACATTGGAACCAGATAAAATAGTCAAACCATGACTAACATAAAGTTGTATTTTGTTATTACCGTTAACACCGAACCATCCAGTCGTTACTTTACCACCAGTCTGATTGATATATGAGTCAACAGCAATTATGCTTGTGTTTCCACTAAGGGCAACCCGGTTAGTGGTACTATACGCGGTCCCTGTTTGAGAGAAAATTGCTGTTCCAGCATAAATGGTGGTATTATTCAGGACTAAATTATAATCAGGACTCTCTGAAGAACCGGTATTATACAGATTAAATGCACCTGTAGATGAGCTAGCATAAATTGTAAGATCATTTACATTTACCTGACCAGAGCCGGATTCATATACTTGGATCTGAAAGCCATTAAACCAGATAGTATGGCCATTACCATTAATAGTAAGGTTCCGCGTGACTTTAACACTACTGGTCATCGTAAAGTCAGATTCAATTTCAATAGTATCAATGCTAGAATCATTCAGTGCCTTAGTAAATTCAGCGGCCGTACTTACATAAGCAGTGGATGTTGAAGTTGAAGTCGTTGCTAATGTGGTTGACAATAACGCAGTCATCTGACTCGTTGTCAACTCGGTCGAAGTATTAGTAGCTGAATCAACAACACTTAATGAAGCTTGTGCGTTCGTCGAAATCATTGAAGTTCCATCAGTGCTGCTAGTGGTACTACTATCTGTGGATGATGAGTTGGAACCACTCATACTGCCTGAAATAGAACCACTAGTACTCTGTGAATCTGAACCACTGGTACTTTGAGATTGGCTACCGGAAGTTGAAGTCGATGAGGAAGAACTAGTGCTAGTCGAAGAGCTACTCGTGCTTTGACTATCGGAAGCATTGCTATCAGAAGTCGACGTACTAGTAGAAGTCGTGCTAGTACTTACTGAACCCACAGTGGCAGACCCTTGGTTATTTACGATAGTATCAGCTTTAACAACCGTCGATGGAGTCACTCCAGCAGTAAGTCCAACCCCTAGAACTGTCGCCAAGGCGGCCATCCCTTTTAGGTACGCCTCCGATGTTGTTTTCCCTTTATCAGACAATGCATCGGGATCTACAAATTGTTCAGGACGGACCTCTTCTTTACGGGCAAAAGAAAAAATCTTAAAGAAGCGCGTTAAACAGCTAACCCACCCCTGGTGAGTTTTATACATTTTGACTCTGCTTTGATCTTCTTCACGATTGAATTTTCTTCTACCTAGCATAAAATCAGCCTCCAATAATCGATTTAAGCAATCGTTGTTATCGGGATAAATTTTATCTAACGACCGCTTATTTTTCTACCTAGCATCAAATCGTCATCCCACAAGTGACATCAATATATTCAAGAACGTACACTGCTCATCATACATTTAATTAACGTTTTATTTTTTTGCCAGCGATGAGCACTAGCGTTTATAAAATGCTAATTATAGGAATGATGTGCAACGTCTAAATGACGTTGTTTTGTCAAAAAAACATAACTAAACATAACTAAAATCAATGCCGCTTCCATTTAATATTGATACTATGATCAACTATTACCAGGCTAATGTCAACGCTATTTAATAAAAAATATTAGATATAAAAAAAGCAATAGCAGAAAAACTGCTATTGCTCTGATACTTTACTAAAAAATTATATAATCTAAAAATTATATAATTGAGGACAACATGACTAATAAGACGACCAAAAAGATAAAAATCATGAAAATTCGTTGAAAACTAAATGTCTTTGGTTGCTTCACATACGGTTTTCGTTTTTCTTTTTCGACCTTATGAAGCCGGTCTACCGCATGCTGTTCGACCAGTGTTTTTTTATTTGAGTTCATCAGCAATCTCCCCAAATACTTTTTGATAATCTGCTGTCGTGACATCACTCGCTTCTTGCCGTTGCGTATCAACCAATTGCTTCATCAACTTTGGTTGAACCAGGGCACTGAGGATCTTTTGCGCCATTGCCTTGTAGTCGTTGGAATCATAGACGTTCGCCGTTGCCACCAAGTCTGGTTGGTGAATCGTATCCTTAAAGCCCAGAATCAGCATGTTGCGTTCAAAGGCTCCCCGGACAGCGTCAAAGATCTCATTGCCATGATTGATGTCGAGATAAACATCACAATTATCCACCAACTGTTGAGTTTGCTGCTTAGTGACCACTGGATAGAGGTCCACATTCTCATAGTCCTGGAAGGCCATAAGTTTACTCGACATCTCCGTAATAGCCGCAATATTAAAGTGCACATTTGGCAATAATTTAACTAGCTCTTCAAGGTGTTCTACCTGATCACTGTTGGTAAAGGTTAACGCGTTCGGCCGCATCTCGTTGCCCCGTGGGTGTGGATAGATAAAGCCCAAGTATTGGACATCCACATTCCCGGTATCCTCTGGCAAAAATTCACTCCGTCGTTGCCAGTCTAGGTAACGTTCAAACACGATATGCTTAACCCGTGAATCATTCTCCATGACAAACTTCATGTTGCCCGGCAATTCATTCCCCAGCTTTTCATGCCAAAAAATGGTGTCCGTGCCGCTCTTTGGCAACCGTAATGACACCGCAAGGGACCGGTTCAAGGTATTGATAAATAAATGATCAAGTTGGTAGTGTTGATCCTGGAGAAAATAACTCACAAAATCAACGTAACTACCAAAGTGCCGGGACTCATAGCCAGCATGAAGGAAGACATCGTCCGCGATCATATTCCACACAATCACGATCCGTCCCCGGTTGTCAAAAAATTGACGCAAAGCGGCCCGGCCGGATTCATAAATCGTCTTAGCGAACCGTTGCCCATGACGATCGTAGTGATCGACCCAGGCAATTTGACCAGCATCATTGAGCCAGTGAACCTCCTTCACTAACCGCGAATTGTCAGTAGCGCTGTAGACCATCGTTGCCCGGAGTTTATCGATGTCATAAACCTTTCCCTCGTTACCAGTAGATTCAACCCGCCAAAATTTTGGAAATTGGAGTTGGTCGAAGTACATTGGTTTCCGGTTACCACCAAGTTTGCAGTAATACTTAATCGGTGAATCGACTTCGTCAGGCAAATAGCCATCGTCATACATTACGACCGTCGGGATCTTAAACTTGGCAATCATTTCTGAACGCAATAAGTCCAATGATGGTCGATCTAGATTTTCAAATAAATTAAGCATTTGCCAAATCCCCCAATACTTTTTGCCAACGTTTTGCCACATTCTTCGTCAGGTACGGTTCTGCCAACTCGTAAGAGTGCTGACTAAATTGCTCCCAAGCTTGGTCATTTTGGAACAGCTTGATGATTGCTTTACCCAGTGCCTCATACTTCTTTTGATCCGTCCAGTTTTCATCATATGGCAATAAATAACCATTCCGGCCGTCATCAATAAAGGTTTGATTACCATATGGTACATCAAAGCCAATCATTGGCAAACCAGCGCCCACTGCTTCCAGCAGACTCAAGCCAAATCCTTCACTAGTCGACGCCGCAGCATAGGCAGCATACTTTGGATAGATCTCTTTAAGGTCATGCTGCCCTTTTAAATGGATGTAGTCTTCAGCATGGTGCTTTTTAATCAAATCCGCCAGCCGTTTACCTTCTGGACCCTGACCATAAATATCGAGTGAAACGTCGTCGACCTGATCATGGGCGTAAATGACCGCCTTCACCAGCCAGTCAATATGCTTTTCCGGTGCCAACCGTGAGGCCGTAATGATGGAGTGCGGCTGACGTGGCTGGTCAGACTTGGACAATTCCACGAGGCTCCCCACCGGGATGACATCAATCCGTGGGTTGGCGTGCCGATAATGCTTTTGCTGCTCCGCCAACACTTCCTTTTGCTTTTCCGTTGCCACGATAAAGGAAGCAATCTCGTCAGTATGGGTAAACTGGTATTCATAAAAGTTATTCCACAGAATATTTTGCTGGTTAGTAAAGTGACGGTCGTAATGGTCGGCATGGACCACAATCACCAATTTAGCAGGCCGGTGGTATTCAAAGACCAACTGACCGTTATTTAATTGTTTGTCTTCATCCGACCGATCCAGGATCACGACATCGCGCTCATTGAAATTCAACCGTTTCAGCATTTCCTCATACAATTCATTCTTAGAGTAAAAAATTCGTTGATCAGGAAATTCAAACATTTCCTTGCCGTGATCCAAGTATTGGCGGTAAGCGATGCTACCGTCCTCGTTATAAAATTCGCGATAAATCACATGGTTGTTCTTTTCCTCACCAGAGTAAAAGTCACTGGCGTACTTGACGTAAGAATAGAAATCACGCTTGACTAACCGGTTGTTTGACAAGAAAGTGACCTGATCAATCGTTTGCTGATCTTTATCATGAAGCCGTGCCGCAACCAGTAGTTGTTCATCAGGAATGGTGTACTGAATTTCCTTGCCATCACTCAGGACTTGCTCCTTGTGGTCACGGTTAGCCAAATTTAGACCCTTTTTCCATTGTTCCAGTGGGTAGGAGGATGGGGCGATTTTGACATCAGTAAAGAAATTGTAGAGCCAAATAATTTGATCGTCAGTGAAGCCGATATTTTTGGTCAAATCTTCGATATTATTGGCCAAAATCATATCGGAAAAAATAAACTTTGCGGGAATTCCCAATGAGCGTAGTAACTGAGACCGGTAAGCCTGAGCATACTCGACCCCACTGCTGGCCCAACCGATTCCTAGATTGATATTGTAAATCGTGATCAACAACCTCCATTCTAGTTAAAAGAAACAATCAATTGATTCTTATCATTGATCGAAATTGTGCTTAAAAGTAACTTATCGACGGCTTCCATCTTCGCCTTGCGCAGCATTGTTTGGTAAGCGTCAAAGGCCCGGACATTGTAGACATAGCCAGAGTCACGCCCGGCCATCCCCCAAGACCCAACGTAGGATCGCAAGGTCGTGAGAAAGTCGACCTGGTCAGTCCACATTACGTCTAAAGCAGCAAGCAGACTCGTCCGGTAAAATTGGTTCAACTGTTCGCTATTAATGAGCTGTTTAGCCTTTTGCTGCAGGATCTGCTTACTGAACTGTTGGAGATAACGATGGATGGCTTCCTTACCTTGCAGATCAGCAGGAATTTGCTGGACATCATATGAGAAATGATTATTAATTAGCAATTTCAGATCATGCGGTGTCCAGTTCGGCTTTTCGGCTAAGTAGTAGTCAATCCCCTGCATCAACCATTTCCCCACAAATTCCTCTAAGTGGGGTGTCTCGATGATCGAATTACGCATATCATAAAAGGCTTGCCGTTGTAGCCGCAAGGTCACTTCAAACTTATTCGTTTGCGAACGTTGCTGCTCGTCAGCACTCGCCACCCGATTCTTTAACATCCACATGCTGAATTTAATCCGGGGATTATGGATTTGGGTGATGTGGTGGCCACGACGTTTGCGGGCCACCTGGTGCCGATAATAATCACGCAACCGCTTCGTTGCGGACTTTGTCACAAAGTCATCTTCCAAGGAGACGTAAAATTTGCTGGTTCCGGGATCGCCTTGCCGACCAGCCCGGCCGGCTAATTGGAGTTTGACCCGCTCAGGCAGCATTTCGGTACCGATAACCGCCAGGCCGCCCTTTTCGCGCACCTCTTCAGCAATCTTGATGTCGGTTCCCCGACCAGCCATGTTCGTAGCCACCGTGACCGCCCCTTCTTGACCAGCATCCGCGACCATCGCCGCTTCACGACTTTCGTTAAAGGCATTTAAAACGTTGTGGACAATCCCTTGGTTCAGCAACAATTCAGAAATTATTTCTGAATTTTCTACCGAACCAGCAACTAAGAGCACCGGCCGCCCTTCGTTATGAAGGCGGACCGTCTCACCAATGGCGTCCATTAATTTATCCGATGTTGTGAGGTAGAGTTTATCTGGATAATCCTTCCGAATCACCGGCTTGTTGGTCGGAATCTGAATAACCCGCATGTTATAGGTATTGATAAACTCAGTTTCATCCACCTTCGCCGTCCCACTCATACCAGCGATCTTATTAAACATGCCAAACAAACTGGGGAACGTCACCGAGGCCGCCGTCTTCCGGACAAACGTCAGATCGACGTGTTCCTTCTCTTCCGTCGCTTGGTGGATCCCACTGCTGACTTGGACCCCTTTGAGGAGCCGTCCGTTAGTTTCGTCCAGGAGCACGACCTTCCCGTCTTGAACAACGTAATCGTGACCACGTTTCATAAAGTAGTGCGCCTGTAAAGCTAACATCATGTGCCGGTACAGTTCCCGGTATTGCAAATCAAACAGGTTGTCAATTCTGAAATACTTTTGGGTCTTTTGAATTCCGTGGTAGGTTAACCAAACTGCTCGCTCGCGCTGATTGACCCGGTAATCCAATTCTGGCACCAGCTGCATAATAAACTGATCCGTCAGGTGGTACAGGTTGGAACGGACTCGGGGAGCACTGGCCACGACAAATGGTGATTGGGCACTATCTAGCAGGACCGCATCCACTTCATCAATCAAGGCATAGTTAAATGGTCTCAAATATTGATCCTCTTTATTTCCCGCCAAGTTGTTAAACAGGTAGTCAAAGGCCAGACCACTGGAGGTCACGTAGGTGATGTCACATGCGTACCAGCCCCGTTTTTCCTTCGCTGAAACTGGTGTTTTTTGCTTGTCTGTCGACTTGCGAAAGGCAGTGCTGACCGTGAGCCCAAGCCATTCGTAGACTGGAGCTAAGTTGGTTTCATCCCGCTCGGCCAAATAATCGTTTGGGGTCACGAGGAGCGCCCCCTTACCAGAAAGTGCATTTAAGTATAGCGGCATGGTGGCGGTCAGGGTTTTTCCTTCCCCCGTCTTCATTTCCGCAATATTTCCGTCATTTAAGACGATGGCCCCCATGACTTGGACATCATACGGATACAGGCCGAGAATCCGGTAATCGGCCTCCCGGACAGTCGCGTAGGCCTGGGGTAAGATTTTTTCTAAGCTGGCCCCGGCCTTTAGTTGTGCCCGTAATTGTGCTGTTTGACCCTGCAATTCTTCATCACTCATCTTGCGCATCACTGGAGCAAGGCGGTTGACTTGGTGAAGAACGCGACGCAGCCGTTGTTTTTCGATTTGATCTTGAATTAACAAATCATCACTTCCTCCATTCGTGATTGATGGTTTTTCCAATTTGTGACCAATTTGGTGCCATTACATCTGGTGAATACCAGCTTGGCACCTCAAATGGCCAGGCCTCACATCCCTCTACCGGTGCCGCCTGAGCAGAACTGGCAATGAGTCCTTTACTCCCCGGATACTTCTGGAGGAGCGTAATTACTGTCTCATCAAGGCTCGGATCAGAGCTGACCAGGTGGAGTTGATCAGCCCCTTGTTGTTCAGCCAATTCACTCACCAGATCAACCACGTTTTGCCGGTTTTGCCAGCTAATACTGATGACCTGCATGGGCATTTTCGTCAGGTGCTGCACGGCTTCCGGATCATAACGCCGGGATTGTTTACCTTCTTTGACCAAAATGTAGTTACCTTGGGCAGGATAGTCTGCGTTTGCTTGTGGATAGACCACCACATCGTTATTAACATCCTTCGGTAAATTAGCTTCGCAAATGTCGATTCTGTCAAAATGTACGTCTGTAAAGCCTGCATTGATAATCTCAATTGAATATGACGCCGTTCCTGCCGGAAAAACGAAGTCACTGACCGGGGACCGAAAGTCCTTGCGTTTCAGTTCCGTCCCTTGTAAATCACGGAAAATGAGGCGGATTAAATAGGTCTGGTCAGGTACAGAAGTGATGCCCACGACAATCCGGTAATGGTAGTTCACCTTCAATAATGGGAGCTGCGGAACCATCTTTGACCCCTGGTAGTTGTAGACCGAATCCCAGACAATAATTGGTTTTCCGGGGGTCATTAACAAGTTGTGAAAGTCGACACTCTGGTCGCGATGCAACTTCAAGTGAGTCCCATTAGTCAAAATATTATTATCAATCCAGTAAATATGATTAATGGTGGTTGACTTTTTCATTGCTCATTAATACTCCCTTCCAAAATCATGTTGCATCACGTATGCGAGGCAGCCAGCAAACCAGTAGTTAATGCTGGGGTCATCGTTGTGGTGCCCTGGAAAGCCCTTAATGACAAATTCACGGGCCTTGGCAACCGCCGGACTCTTTTGAAAATGACTAATGGCCTGGTTGTCATAATCATCGTCGATCATGTAACCAACAAACAGCCGCGTCTTGGAAAGATCACATTGGTCAAATTCAGCCCAAAAATCTTCATCCAATTTATCCAGGTTTTCATAGTCCAACTGCGGAATAAGCTGGTTATCAACGTCATAAATCGTTTCAAAGCCGTATGGTCGCTCTAACCGGCCCCGCTTAGCAATCAATCCTAGGTTCGTCAGTGGCTTAGCCACCATGATGGCGTAGGCTCCCAACTGGGCACCTAACTTAATTGCTGGATAGGTCCCCATGGAAATCCCATTCATAATTAACTGTGACCGGTCAAAACCGAGTTGATCTAGATAATGGCAAATGGTTTCCTTGATTTTACTTTCAATGTAATCATTGGTATAGAATTGACCAACTTCAAGTCGCATATCAGTCACGAGGATCGCCGGTGATTTCATTCCCCGAAACATCGGGTACGCTTCAAAACCTTCCAGGCTCCGAGCTCCAGAGAAATAGACGTTCAATGGTGGCCGTAAATCACCTGGATTGAAGTAGATGGCGACATCTTCCCGCTTTTCGGGATCCACAATCCGCTGACCACCAGCGAGAAATTCGCCATTCCCCTCACGGCCCCACCGGGAGTGCAGGGTTCCAAGGCGAACCTCACCATGGCCCTTCACTTCTAGACAGACCGAGACGTACCGTGGATAGTCGACAAACTCAATCGGCAGTTGGACCTCATCTAATGAATCCAAATTAATCGTGAATGAATCGTTGGGATCACCATCACCACCAGTTGCTTGGATAAAGAGGCGCAAACGGACTTCAACGCCCTGAGCTTGGTACTCCAGCCAAAAGTTGATAAGCCGGTTCGGGTCCAAATAAATGTTGGACTTGTACGTCCCCACGTTCATCCAGCGGTCAGGAGTATCGATTTGCATATTGATATGACCAGCATCCGTCATTTCATAAGATTGGAGGCGGGACAAGATTGGCCGGAAATTAACCGGCGAAATCCGGAGTCCAGATTGTCCCCAAAAATACCGTCTTGGTAAATTGGCAATAATGGTGGTTGGATCATCCGTAGTGCGGAATGCTGCCTGCATTTCCAGAAAGGCTTCGGCGGCAGCCGTCAATTGATCATCAGTGGTCGTACAAATGACGTTGTAGGGATCAACTAGCCACTGCAGCTTTTGCCAATCCTGGTCACTCATGGAATTTTTGCCCGTCACAATGACTACGTTATAACCATGTTTTTTCTTCGGTGGAAAGGAATTAAATTCCCACTTCATATCCTTTGGCATTTCATATTGTTCAGCCCAATTTTGCGGACCAATTTGTAAAACATTCAAATTTTACACCTCATTTGTCAATATTCTTTCCCATTGTTCACGAATATTGTCTTCAGAATACTGATTCAAGACTTGAACGTTGTAAACGAGTGATTCGTTCCAATGCTTCAAAGTATCTAAGTAATAAGCGATCCCATCCCTAAGTTCATCAAAGTTCTGGCAAATAATTCCGTTTTGATGATCTTGGACTTCTTCACTAGTGAAGTTTTGCAAAATTGGAATCCCGACACTCACTGCGGCAATTGTCGTAAACGGATCTGGTTGGCCCCACATAATTAATAAACGAATTTTATCCAAAAACGTTAATACCTGCATGTTTGAAACTAACCGCGTCTGTTTAATCGTCAGTAACGGCGGAATGTCTGCCTCATCGATTTTGTTTTCTCCCGGGTCGATTTCATTCGGTGAAAGGATAAACTCTCCGTCATGGTCCTTGCGGAACTGTTGAAAGACCTCATTGACCATTCCGGCCTTGTCCGGCGAATATGTAAAGATATACATTCCTTCATCAGTCGGGTGATCTAGCAACCGTGGGTAAATTAATTCCATCGTTTGCCGTAAATCCGCCCGTTCCATGTGCTCTGCAAAAATGGCCACCCGCTGCTCCGAAACCCGTTGGCTGTGGCCCAGCTTAAATTGGGATTGGAAGAGCGGCAAGACTTGAATTCGACAGTCATCTGGAACTTGTTGTTGAACTGTCTGAGCGGTTCGTTTAGTGTCAGTCAAAATAATTCCGGTACGAACCTGTTGAATCGCATTAATGTATGGATGCCAGTTACTAGCGGAGTAAATTGGCTCCTGATCAGTAAAATCCGTTAATGAGTACTTGGCCTCATCATCTAAGGTCACGATCAGACGGTCATCCTGGTGGAGTGTCGTTAGAAAGTGTTGATTAATGACTTCATCAATTAGTGACTGAAGATTGGCGTATTGATTGTGCTGACAAAAATCATTGACCGCCGCGTTAATCGTCACCCTTCCGTCCTGCTTGCTTACTTTAAAGCGCCAGACACCAGCGGAACTAAAGTAGGTCATCTCATCAGGAGATTCTTGACGAGAAATAAAGCCGCGGCTATCAAAGAGCAATTGGGTATTCTGGTCCGGACCCGCCAAATAGTTAATGCTAAGCATTTTTCCTTGAACATCAAAGGTGACCTGCGCGTAAGGTTTGTCATCCACAATTACAAAAATTCTGAAGTTAGTGAAGTCAAAATACGCGTCCTCTGGCCAAGGGAAATCCATGTAATCGACCACCTGGCCGTCTAACCCTTCAATCCCTTGTAAGTAATCAAAAACCGCAAAATAGTCATCCGGCATCAGCGACATTTGACTGAGTTTGGTAGTAATCTGCGGTTGGTAATCCGTAATCAGGACACCCGTCTTTTCACCACCGTCTTGGAGGGTACGGACATGACTAGCCGCATCATCAAACCGTAAGTGTGGTGTACTGTAGGACCAATCAATTTGTAAATCGTGCCATGCTGGTACTAAATAATTCAATTATCTCGCGCCCTTTCCTGATTCATTACTTTCGTGTACTTCCGTGGGAATAGCATCGTAATTAAGCTATCACGAATTCCACCCATAATCATGACGATCATCACGATGTTCATCGGGATCACCGTCAGCATTGCAAATTTACCCAGGAACAAGCTTCCCATCATTCCAAAGACAACCTGCAGCGTGTTTAAAATGGCGCCGGGTAAACATACTAACCACATTATCTTAGTTAGCCAGCGCTGGGTTGGCTTTCCTGGACGAATTCCTGGAATGTAGGTATCACTGTTCCGGAACGCCCGCGCCTGTTGTTTCGGACTGAATTGAACAAATGAGAAGAAATAGAAGAGGGCAAAACAAATCACACCACTCAGGAAAGCATCAAAGCGTGTATTGGCAAAGATTGATTTCGGACCGAAGACTTGCGCCAAAAAGGTCGGCATGACCAATAGTGCCATCCCAACCATGTACATCATCATTGCCCCCATGTTGAGGCCAAGTGGAATGATGACCGGCTTTTCCTTGCTTGATAACCCAACTTGGATCGTTTCAATTGGATAATAAGCCCGACTAAAGGCAATCCAGAAGACCATCAACGCAAACGCCCCGATCAGCAAGAGGGCCAGCCAAAGGTAGACATTGGGTAATTTCATAATTTGCCGGACTGCCCGAGAAATCATCGGCACGGAACCAGCAACGATGTTGTAAAGAATCATCGCGACCGTTCCACCAATACCAAATTTCATATTCATAAAGCCCAGCCAGGTTACAAACATGGCTCCGGCAGTCAAAATAATGATCACGGAAATCATTTGAAAGAGTGTCTTAGTCAGATGCAAACCAAGCGTAAACGTTGTGGCTTGAATCACCGCTAAGACAAGGGTTAAAACTTGCTGCACAATGTTCATTTGTGACATTGAGAGGGCATCAAAACCAAAGAGACCCGTAAGCATTAGTAGCTGCATAAACAGCATCGCAATCATGAGGGGGTTCAAGCCGATCATAAATAGCGATGTATGCTGAAAGTTAGCCCCACTAAAGGCACTCAGTAAAGTAATTGAGCTATTTTGGAGGAGGTGCGCAAAGTGATGCGTAATTTTGGCATATGGTAACGGAACGTTGGAGCCCAGCGTATATACGAAGAGAATTAGCATCGTAAAGCGGGCGCGCTTTAATACATTCTTGAGTTGAGATGTCTTTCTCATGAATTTGAATGCTCCTTCATAATTTTTACCGTAAATTCCGGTTTACTCTATCGAATGATAACATATCTGTGATAATATAAAAACGTGTTATTAATAGTAATTTTTTATCATTTCCTGATTTTTCAATACTATCAGGTTTTTATACTAAATTTAATCACTTAAATTAGACAGTAGTATACTTATGGATAATAATACAGCAATTTATCATAAAGGGGAATTTATAATGTCCGACCAATTCGTTTTTGCACTCTCTGGTGATTATGGTTATATCAACCAAATCGAAACCACCGCTAAATCTATCTTTTACTACCATCACAATGCAAAAATTTACATTATTAATAAAGACATCCCACAAGAGTGGTTTGGTAATATCAATAACCGTATTCGGGCGATTGGGGGGCAATTAGTCAACGTCAAATTAGACGGAAATATGCTAAGTGACGAACATGTTTCCCAACCCCAAATCAATGAAATGTCTTACGGGCGGATCATGATTCCTGATTTGATCCCCGAAGACCGGGTCTTATACCTCGACAGTGACATCGTGGTTGATCATGAGCTTAGTGAATTATTCAACCTGGATCTAGGTGATGCACCGATTGCGGCAGTCCCAGATTTACTGTATGATGGCAATTTCAATTCAGGAGTTCTCCTATTTAACATGCCAAAATTAAAGGAAAATCCCCACATCGTTCAGGAAATGCTTGAAGCTGGGAATAATGACCAACTTGCCGAAGGTGATCAATCCGTTCTGAATGCATTTTTTGACGATACCTATTATCACCTACCGTTAAAGTACAATTACGCCATTGGTTACGATTTCCTCTGTCAATACTACCCGGCCTACGATCACGATTATTTTAAGAAGACTGCTGAAACGGTGGGACAAATTATCCACTTCACTAGTCCAACGAAACCATGGGAACAATTCTCCTTTGGTCGAGACCGTAATAAATGGTGGCAGTACCATGATCTAGAATGGAGTGAAATTTGTGCTTCAGCACCGTTACCAGCCATCTTTGATTACCAAGAAGTTGGTCAACTCCTCATCCACACCAATAGCGAAAACGTGGAAGCAATCGAACAATTAGTGACTGCCCTGCCAAATTGGACCTTTAACGTCGTGGCGTGGACTAATACTGGTGACCACCTCAACCGTTTAATCAAGTACCAAAACTTCCACCTTTACCCATCCGCTGTTCATCCCGTAACGGACAAATTAATTGAGCAGGCAGCCGCCTACCTCGATATTAACTATGGTGCCAAGGACAATGACTTCATTAAAAAGTTCCAGGCCACTGGCAAACCGATCTTGTCCTTTGACGACGTCAATTCGGATGTCAAAGAGGCGATTAACTACCAAAGTTTTCCAAGCAATGATGTCCAAACGATGATTATGACAATCCAGAATTTACGGGAGAACTAATTATGCGTGCATATATTACTAATATCAACGGAATCGGGGGAACTGCCCAGACAGCACAAAACATGATCGCTGATATCGCAGAAAAATATTTTGGCATCCGTCCGATGGGAATTTACCACTACGATTGGCCACAAGAGCCCGCTGAAGTGCGTGATGGTCGGATGGACGGGATCATTGCCCCCTTACAAGCCAATGACCTGGTTATCCTCCAGATGCCAACCTGGCAACCAAACGAATGGACCCAAGCCCTGCTAAATCATATGGCCCTTTATGGGGTACATGTGATCATCTTCATTCACGACATTATGTCCCAAATGGTACCTGAATGGGCCGACCAACTCGCCGGTGAAATTGGGGTCTACAACCGGGCCGAACTCATTATTACCCACTCCCAACAGATGCTGGATTTCTTACATGACCATGGTTTAACAGTTAAAAAGACGGCGATTCTTGGGATTATGGACCACCCAACCAAAATGGACCTAGGCCCACTCCCAACGTATCAGCCAGTGATGACATACGCTGGTCCCAATGACCCAAAGGCAGCGTTCATCCAAGCCTGGGATTCGAATGACGTTAAATTGCGTATTTACGACCAACCTCATGACTGGGGTAAGGACAAAAATATCGACTTTATTGGCTGGCACGAAGACGCCGAACTATTAATTGATTTGCGGCGAAATGCTGGGTTCGGTCTTGTCTGGTCAGACGTCCCGTATTGGAATAACTACATGAAGATGAACAGTTCCTTTAAGCTCAGCACATACTTGGCGGCGGGAATCCCCGTGATTGCTAAACCAACCTTGACCCAGGCCCAAATGATCAAGGATCATCATCTGGGAATCCTAGCCAACGATATGCACGATGCACAGCAACAGGTTCTTGCGATGAGTCCTGAAGAATACCATCAAATGGTTGTGGACATCGATCGATTTGCTACAAACATTCGGGAAGGCAATTACACGAAACGGGCCTTCACTAATGCCTTTTACAAGTTGTTTAACAACTAAGGTGACATAATTATGGAAACTTACATTACAAATTTACACGGTGTCGCAAACGACAACCAAGAAGCACAAAACATCGTTACGAATATCGCTTGTAACGACTTAAATTACCGGGAATTCGGTATTTATCGTTACAACTGGGATGGCGAACCTGACGACATTTTAGATAACCGGATTGATGGGATCATTGCTTCCTTAGCAAAGGATGATACGGTCATCATGCAATTCCCCGCATCTAATAATCAGCGCTGGGACAACCGGTTCATTGACCATCTGAATGCCTATCAAGCCAACATCATCATTTTAATTCAGGACCTTCCTTCACAACGGGGACGGCAAGATAAACAATTATTGCAGGAAGAAATTCAGCTTTTCAACCGTGCTGATGCCGTGATTGCCCCTAGTCAGCAAATGCTGGATTTTCTCATCCAAAATGGCCTGACGATTACCAACACCACCACGTTGGAACTCTTTGACTTTCCAGCCCAAATTAATTCCAACCGGAAACCGGCTTTTCAACAAACCGTGAATTACTGGGGACCTAACCCGCACCAAGATGATTTTCGCAAGTGGTCTTCTCAGGAAGTCAACTTGCAAATTTTTGCCAAGCCATCTGACTGGGGCGCTCACCAAAACGTTACCTTCACCAACCACTTTGTTGGCCAAGAGCTAGCCGACAACTTACATAATGCTGGTGGTTTTGGTCTCCTTTGGGAAACCCATCCTGCTTGGCAACGGGATTACACTTATAATCCCACTTTAGCGTTAAGTGTCTATTTATCAGCAGGGTTACCGGTGATCGTTCCGGCTAATCTCTCATGTGTAGAACTAATCAAGGCCAACCATCTCGGCGTAGTTGTAAATTCGTTCGCTGAAATCCCAAAAATCGTGCAAAAAATGAGTGATGACGACTACACCAGCTTACTCAATGCAGTGGATCAATATGCCGTATTGATTAGAAATGGCTGGTTAACTAAGCGGGCCCTGATTCGAACAGTTTTTAATTTGTTTGCTTAAAGCGAAAGGAATGCGTTATGGCCACAATTTCAGTTATTATTCCAGTCTATAATTGTGCTCCCTACCTTGAACGGTGTTTGGATAGCGTCGTCAATCAGAGTTTTCGGGATTTAGAAATTATCCTGGTGAATGATGGATCGACGGACAATTCTTTAGCAATTTGCCAACAATACCGGGCTCAGGACCAACGAATTAAAGTGATTGCCATAGCGAATCAAGGAGTATCGGCGGCCCGTAATACCGGTGTTAAAATCGCCAGTGCGGAACTGATTACTTTCATTGATTCCGATGACTGGTTTAGCAATTCTAATGCCATTCAAACCCTCTATGACACAATGACACAAACCGGCGCTGAGATTGTGGTTGGTAACTTTGATGAGTTTAATGAAGCTGACAATAGTTACCACCTCTTTACCCATTCGAACCAGGTCCAATGTCTAACACCTCATGAATGGTTTCAAAACGAATATGCGGGACAAAACAACCTCAGCCAGTGTTTTTCAACTCCCTGGGCCAAATTATATCCAAAAAAGGTTCTGACCAAGTGTCCTTACCCTGAAGGCATGGTTGATGAAGATGACTTAACAAATTGGAAATTATATTTACAAGCCAACCAGATCGCCTTTATTGATACTGCAGTCTATGTCTACCGGAATAACCGCAAGAGTAGTATCACCAGTTCGACAAATTGGGCGCGGCTCTTCTCCCTCCCGGCAATGGACCAGCGAATTACAATGGAACAAGCGATCGGCTTCCAAGATATCATCGAACAAAACCGAAACGCGGTCGCCTGGCGGATGGCCATTCACTACAATAACGCCCTCCAAATTGGAGAAACCGCCAATTATAAAAATGCCCGGCTCAAACAACAAATTATCGATAAGTATCACCACTAATTACTAATCCACGGTAAAGATAGGAGGAACCCCCGTGCCAAAAATATCAGTGATTATTCCAATCTATAATTGTCAGGATTTTCTTGATGAATGCCTGAATAGCATCCGTAAACAGGATTACCCTGATTTTGAAGTGATCCTAGTCAACGATGGCTCCACCGACGATTCACTAGATATCTGCCAACGTTTTGCACAAGGTGATGCGCGCTTTAAAATCATTTCCCAAGAAAACCAAGGAACTTCGGCAGCCAAGAATGCTGGCTTGGAGAAAGCAACGGGTGATTATATCACCTTTGTTGATGCCGACGACTGGTTCGCCCGTGACGACACCCTCTCGTTCCTTTACCAACTACTGACCACTAATGATGCTGACGTCGCGGTTGGTAATTTCAATGAATATGAAGCGCGGGAAGGTAAATACCTCATTCATATTTTGTCTGACGACCACCCGGTCATTAATTACACACCCCATGAATGGTTTCAAAATGAATACTCTGACGATGAATACATTAGTCAATGTTTTTCCACCCCGTGGGGGAAACTATTTAAGCGCCAATTGTTTGATCACCTCCGCTTCCCGGTCGGTAAGATTGACGAAGATGACCTGACAATGTGGAAAACGTATTTACGAGCTACCAAAATCAGCTATTGTAACCTGCCAATCTACGTTTATCGAAATAATCGAGCAGGAAGTATCACGGATGTTGCCAACAGTGCCCAACTGTTTTCGTTACCCGCGATTGAGCAACGGATGACGCTAGAAAATCTGATTGCCTTTCATGACATTATCGAACGGGGCAAAAATCCGTACATCTGGCGACTGCAAAAGCATCGTAACGAAGCCCTCAAAGTGGCCGAACGTGCCAACTTCAAAGATGCCCAGCAAAAAATCACGTTAATCAATAAATATAAGCACACATTTTACTAATGGAGGAATAATCCGATGGAAACCATTTCTGTTATCATCCCCTTTTATAATGCAGGGCAATCCCTTGCTAATTGCCTTGACAGCATTACTAATCAGGACTATCCAGATCTCGAAATCATCCTCGTTGATGACGGTTCAACAGATAATTCAGCTGAAATTGTGGAAAACTATCGTCAGAATAATGATAATCTCAAAGTGCTCTATCAAGCTCATGCGGGTGCTGCAGCGGCCTTTAATCTCGGCCTTGCTGCTAGTAATGGTGATGAAATCATGTTTGTCAGCGCCAGTGACTTTTTGGGCGACAAGACTAACCTTTCAGAATTACACAGGCTTTTAGAAACGACTGATGCTGACGTCGCGGTTGCCAATTACTTTGAATTTAATAACGACGACGCAACCACCTTTATTCACACCCTTAAAGACTATCAAAAGACATTCACGCCAGAAGAATGGTTCAAGGTGGAGTACCAACAACGGGATTACCTCAACCAGTGTTTCACAAGTATCTACGGGAAACTCTTTAAAAAGGAGCTCTTGAAGATGGTGGATTTTGACAACGAAGCCAAGAGTATTAGCGATGGCACCACGTGGAAAATCTACTTAATGGCTGACCATATTACCTACGTGAACCGGTCAATGTACGTGGTTCGTCAAAATGATCACTCTGCTACTTATCGTTATGAAACCGAAGATCATCATTCGTTAGCGGCACTGGAAGAACGTACCGCGATTCTGACACTGATCGACTTCAACGTGCAAGAAGAATTAGCCGAATACGTGAACCGTCTGAAGTACCATCGTGACCACGCACTGGATAATGGTGATTACGATGACTACCTAAATGCAGTTTTGAAGTTAGAGATTATCGATCAATATAATTAATTTAAGCCGCAAAAAAGGAGCTGAGAAAAATTTTCTCAGCTCCTTTTGTATTACTAAATTAATCTTGCTTCTTGCGCTTAGTTAAACCAAGCATCCCAATTAATGATGCAAAACCAAGAGCAACCAAGCCAGTATTATCACGGTTCCCAGTTTGTGGCAACTGTGCAGCCTTTGCCTTTTCTTGAACTGGCGTGGCTGTCGTTGGTGTTGCCACAGCGGGTTGGTCAGTGGTTACCGGTTGAGTTGGCACTACCGATTGATCCGGTTCAGTTGGTGTGGCTGGTTGATCAGGAGTCGTTGGTGTTTCCGGTTGCTCTGGGGTTGGCTGTTCCACTTGTCGGTAAGTAACGTGGTAAGTGAAATTCAGTGGTTGGTCAACCGACAATTGACTCGTCTCTACCGCTGGTACTTCAACAACCGCAATGCTTGCTTGATAATTATCAATCGTTGGTGAAGTAACCGCCTTGAAGGCCCCCTCAGCTTGCCATGCACCCCAAGTAGTCTGATTATTAACCAGGTCCTTAATTCCGGTCCGGGTATAAGTAATCGTTTGTTGGTTCGTTGGTGCCGCAGTTTGGCCATCGAGATACTTGTAATCAATCGTCTCAACAGCGCTGGCCTGTTGGCTAACCGTTGTCTTGGCGTGAGTCAAGTGAACCTCAAAGATCTGATCATCATCGGTAAACAGGTCGCCTGCAGTGAAGTTACTACTCTTCAATTGGTAATGCTGATTGAGATAATCCGTAATTTGGTCTGCTGGTGCGGTAGCAAAGCTAATTGCATCACCAACTTTTCCTTGAACGGTTTCGTTCTTCAATACCTCGCCATTATTGTCATCATCAATGTACTTGATCGTGGCGGAACTGGTCTTAACGGGTTCCACAGGTTGTTCATCATGAGCATAATGGACGGTGATTACCAAATCTGCTGAGTTAGCAGTTACCGACTGGGCCTTGACCTGTTGACTAGTTGAATCTAGCACATCAGTCCCATCGGCCAATTTAGCGGAAACAACGTGATAATTTTCTGGTGCAGCAACGTCGACTTCCCCAAATTCAGCGGTCGTTGGTGTCCAGTTACCCCAACTCTTAGTACCATCAGTTAAATCTTCAGTACCGGTACGCGTAAACTTCACTGTTGCTGTATAATCATCCCGCGCTGGAGTACCGTCATCATTGATAAAGTGGACGGCCTCTGTGATCGTCTTTTCATCGTTAACTGGTTGCGTTTGGTGAGTAAAGTAAACTTTGAAGTCGGCTGACGTTGATCCATACTGACCTAACAACGTTGACCAATCTAGATTCTTCAATTGATCACCGCTAAGTGTTCCGTCCGGTGTCGTGACCTTTGCTAGTACGTAATGTTGACTAATATAGTCAGCAATCTGCGTTGCTGGATCGGTAGTGAAGCTGATGGCATCACCAACTTTGCCTTCAGCTTGTTCGTGGGATAATTCCTGCCCATTATTGTCTTCATCGATGTATTCAATCGTAGCGATCTGGGTTTGTTGTTTAGGTTTTGCCATGTAGATAACAAAACTGTTATTCGTCTTGCTTGCGGCGCCAAAAGTGTCACTATCTAACTTCGTCAGGTCAGGATCAGTTAACGATGTCTCAGTGCCATTTTGTACGCTCACGGCTTTAACAAAAGTATATCCCTGGGCAACTAATGCATCATAAGCAGCCTGCAGGCCATCAAAGGTGATGGCGGTACCCGTGCTACCTTGATAAGTAAGGCCGTCCGGTGTTAAAGTCTCCCCGTTATCAGCATCTTTAATTGTGATCGTTGCGG
The DNA here is from genome assembly GCF_943192935.1 of Limosilactobacillus caecicola. Taxonomy (GTDB): domain Bacteria; phylum Bacillota; class Bacilli; order Lactobacillales; family Lactobacillaceae; genus Limosilactobacillus; species Limosilactobacillus caecicola. Next base: position 28,341 of record NZ_CALPCI010000004.1, read on the forward strand.
CAACGAGGTCGGACACATTCCCGCCACCAGTCAAGTTACCGCCAGTATATTGAATACTTGCGTACCATGGCGAACCATACGTACCTGATGTGTCAACGACTTTACCATCCTTGATTGCCGTGACGTACGCAGTCATTGGGGTCGTATTCTGCAAAGCCTCCATGAGGGCGGTATTGCCAGTTGCAGCCGACTTTTCAGGAGTCGAACCGTAGTTGCCATTAATGACCTTGTTAGCTGCCGCAAGATCTTCATCATAACTGGTAACGTCACTTGGCAGGGTGAAGTTATTAGCACTAGCTGTCGCAACAATGACCGATCCCGTTAAGCGAATTGGTACTTGACTGTTCGTATCTTTATTCGTCAACTTCACGTGCCAGGTAACATTCTTCGTGTTGGGATCAGTATCACTCGTTTCTTCCGTCTTTGTGACTGTGACATCAACGTCTGGTTTCTCACCCTTGATCTTATCCAACTTAGTATAGATCCCGTCAGCATCCGTTACTTGATCAGACATGTTCTGCTGGTCCGGAGTAGCAATGTGATCGAGAATCTGTTGTTTCATTTCATCCGCGGACAATACTGAGTAATTAATGTGGCCAGTTGGGTCGACGTGATAAGTCAGGTGAAGTTCAAATTCATCTCCATGATCCTGGGTCGAGAAAGCGACACCGTAGTTGTTATGCCAAAGAGTATTAATTTGAACTTGATTATTTTGATCCCAAGTCCGGTTAACTGAATACGATGCCCCCGTTCCAAAATGAACATTCCCGGTTGCGATCGGTTCAGCCGTATAAATGTATTGGCCCTTCACTGTGAGACCACTCTTATAAGATTTACCATTGATGGTAACGTCATTTTGTGGCGTGAAGTCAAAGCTTGTGGTGTCCTTATTGGCATCATCAGTAGCTTGATAGACGTAGACCTTCCCGGCATTAACGGATGCCTGTTGAGTATCGGCACCCCACCTTAATTGCAGTGTCACTTCTACTTGGCCGAATTGGTTAACGTTATCGTTGAAAACCAAACGATAGTAGGTCCCCATGTTGTAAACCGTACCAATCGTCTTGCCTTGGTAAATAATGTCCCCATGATCCTTGACTAACGTATTGTCATACAGTTCTTCGTCCTGATTACCATCAGAGTCAGTGTATGGCAAGCCAAGATGGAAATCAATATAGTCACCATCGTTAACAGTACCAGTAATCTTAATTGTTGGGTCAAGTTCTTCATAGCCCAGATCTGCAGTCGTTGCTCCATCCGTGGCTTTTGCGCTAATGTTAGTTACTTGGAAGTCGCTCGTATCGAGTGCTTGTTTACCTGGGACAACCGTATATGAGATAGTACCGCTTTGCTGACCATTAAAAGCGATGCTAGACGTTACCGTTGTGTACTCTTGACCACCAAAGTTGTAGGTGTAAGTTGAGCCACCATAACCAGGGAAGTCAGGGAGTAAATTCCCGCTCACCCCTAATAATAATTGTTGATTACTCCATTGAGTGTATGTATGAGCACCCGCACCATTGCTGGTGGCAGTGATCTTAGCTTGGATCACCAGTGGCGATGTCCATGAAGGGGTTTGCGCTAAGGTAATTAAGAAGACCCGTTCTTCATCTGGTCCAACGTTTCCTAAGTCCTGAACATCGGAAATCGCAAACTGATAATCGGCGTTATTACCGCTGACAATTGACAAGTCACTCGTCGTGGCATCAAAGCCGGCCGGGATAATCAACAAGTATTGTGAGGAGCGATCATAGGTTACCGTCCGGACAGAATTGGAGCCATTCCCGGATTGAATAACATATTGGATGGTATCCGTATCACCAGCTTGGTAGGTTGATTGCGCCTGCCAGTTAACCGTGCCAGAGAAGACCGGCACAGTAGTATCATACTGGCTTGATTGATCCGCATTTACCTCTGCTTGCGCACTAATCATCGCTGTTTGATCAGTAGTTGCTGCCGTGGTCGTTGCGGTCGTGTCAGTGGCAATCCCAGTTTGGTTGGCTGAATCACTGGTGCTTTGTGTTTGCGAATTTGTTTGTCCATTAGTAAGCGTTACTTGCTGGCCCTGAGTAGCATCTCCTGAATTAGTCGTTGTTACATCAGTGGATTCGGCAACCTCCGAATTTGCATCGGCATGGGCTACTCCTCCCAAAAAGAAAGTGGTCCCCAAAAGAACAGAAGCCACGCCCACAGTTAACTTTCGTAAAGCAAACCGTTGTTTTTGTTGGCTCATCCGTGTTTGTTCTAATTTTTTATTATTAGTTGATAACATGTTTGTTAACCTTCCTTACTCCCTTTATAATCATCTTTTACTATAAATCTAATTATACAAATGTCAATTTGATAATCGTTTGATATGGACAATCTAAAAAGCCTCAATTAACGTGATCTATCAAATCCATTGATCTACCCACGTTTTGTGCTTTAGGTTAAATTCGTTCATGAATCAATTTATATGTGGATTCATGATCAATTGTTCATATATATTAGATGACAATATAAAAACAGTTCTCGCCAAAAGTGAACGAGAACTGTTCAATATTTTATAGAAGTTTAGTGGTGAATGTTTTTGATGGCTGCCACAACACCAGCAACATCATCGTTAGCAAACGTTTGGTAATTTGGCTGATCCTTAAACCGTTCGGTTGCAACCTCTTCAAACGAAATTACTGGAATCCCCTTTTGAACGTATTGTTCAATCATTCCTTCGTCCTTACTACCATAATTGATATCTAAGTAACCATCGGCAGAATTTAACATTTGTTGAGCAGTATAAGCCGTCATCGAAGGGTACAGATGAACATTGGGGTACTCTAAGGCCTTGATTAACTTGGAGCCCATTAACGTGTAGGCGGCCACATTGAATTCGTAATTGGGGAGGGCCTTTGCAAGCTCGTAAAGATCCTTAATATTTTCATCATTGGTGAAGGTAAAGAGCGTGGCCTGCTTATCTGGTACCGCCACACTCGGGAGCGCAGCATGCTGAGCAATTTCGTCATATTCGAGATTGCGATATTCCCACCACTTATCACGCAACCGTAGTGAATTCGTGGTCATCCAAGGCTTACTGTTGGTGGTGTAGTGAATAATGGTGTATGGTTCAGCCTTCTTAAGTTCATCTTCGTAGCGGTCCACGTCATCATGTTGCCAGAATGTCACCAGGTCACCACCAACTTGAACATTGTACGTCCCAGGCAACGTCAAATGGCTGTCTTTGAATTCATCATTCAACAACGTTTGATCGTTATCTGCTGGTGCGTTCTTGCCCCGTTCCAAAAGATCGTGAACAAAGTTGGTCTGCCGTAATTTGGCATTATCCATCAATAGCACGCCGGCATTAAAGAAGTCGCCAAAGTAATCATCAGCAGCCGCAACCGCATTCCCTTGTAAATCCATGTTAAAAAGGTCATCGAGGTTCCGGTCCACAATCACATCCGCATCTAGATACAATACCCGCTCTGCTGGGATTAAATCCGGGATCAAGATCCGGGCATATGTCATTTTGCTGAGGTAGTCAATCGTGACCTGCTCATCATTTAGCAATGCCGGATCAATCTTGGTATCAATCACTTTGACATTGACCGAGATCAACCGTTGATTCATGTTAATGAACCATTCCTGGGGAAGATCCTCATTAATCACATAGATGTTGACATCACGGTTGTTATACGCGATTGATTTGATTAGGGTTTCTACGGGCATCATATAATTTGGGTCGGTTGAAATAGCAATGGCTTTTTCCATAATAATCTCCTCAACTGTTCTTCTGAATGATCGCTGATAATAATTCAGCATTCTTGCTTAAATGAAAATTAGTTGTTTGCATGCTACCTTGTAAGTACGATCGGTAATCCGCAACCAAATCTTCGGGATCAAAACGAATCAATTGGAATAAACTGAACTGTTCCTCAGCAATCCGTTTCTGGTAAGGCGCGGGGTTCTGACTATCAACTGCCGAACCTTGTCGTCGACGGTAGATATAATCAGTTTGATTATTAAACACTAAGCGGCTCGCTTTCAAATACAGTTGCCAAATCATGGCGGCATCTTCCGCCATCGTTAGTTGATCAGCAAAATGAGCATGCTCAAATAACTTGCGCCGAAATAATTTCCCCCACATCACCACCGGGGTAAATACATCAAAGTAATCATGGCAAGCCGCTAACCAGGTTGCAGGATGGTAAATTCCATTCAAGGATTCATCTTCGGGATTAGGAGTTTGATTAACGTAATACTTATCGTTAATCAGCAACAGATAACTAGTCATCGCAATATCAGCGTTACCATCTTCAATTAAAGAAACCAAATGCTCGCAGTAGTTCTCAGACACTTTATCATCCCCGTCCACAAAGCATAGGTATTCACCAGTTGCATGACTAATACCGTTGTTACGGGCCACACTAACCCCTTGATTATCTTGATGGAACACTCGAATGCGTGAATCTTGATGGGCATATTCCACACAGATTTTTAATGAACCATCGGTTGAGCCATCATCAACTAGGATGATTTCTAAATTATGATATGTTTGTTTCAAAATACTGTCTAAGCAATCTTTCAGGTATTTTAAACAGTTATACACCGGGACAATCATTGAAACCTTCGGCGTTTCATCTACCATTTTATAATTCCCACCTATTTTTGATTTAAAAAGTTAACGTAATTCCAATATTCAAAATGGAGACTTCCACGTACGTTATGAGGAATCTTATTCCACCATTCTCCCAAACTACCATTAATATTGCAATCAGGAATCATTACCGAAGACTTGACCTCTGGAACATTGCGCCCTGTCAGCAAGACCTTATGACGATAAGGTAGTTTATCAAACGCTTTAAAATCATCATCACTATATGGCTCTCCGTATGCATCGCCACCGATAACATAGATATTATCATAATTAACTCGTTTGGCCCGTTCTACCCACTTGCGTTTGGCATCATCAAAGTCATGGTAGTGATTAAAATAAATTCGAATCTGACGTTCAGCATTTCCTAAAATTCCTACTGGAAACGGATGATTATCCTTAGTATCTTCAACCATTTCGGATTCAAGATAGAATCTAAGATGTTTTACAAAATCACAAAAATCAGCTGGAAAAAAGAAGAGATTGATTGTTGGTGATAAAAATTTCATGCCCATTTGGTGATAGATATATCCACCAACACAGTTTTGGCAAATAATTGTAAAATCATGATTTTTGAGCTGTTGACGACGAATTACTAATGGTTCGTCAACAAATGGAATTGTCGATTGCAACTTTACTCACTCCATCTATTATTTATTTCATCATATGAAATAGATATTCTAAATCTAATTTTACCATAGTCGGACTATAATTGATGAATCGATTTAATTTGTTAATTATTATCATTAATGATTGCTAAGTGATCACTTAATTTGCCCCAGCACATACTGGTCACAAAAGGTCACGACCCGACTTTGCCAGAACAGGCCAACAACCGTCCCGATATTCACCGCAAAGACCACTTGGTTATGCAAGCCGCACAACACGACGATAATGATTGGCAAAATCATATTGAAGTCCTGCATGAACCGCCCATTGAAATGGTGCTTTAAGGTCACCGACAAATCGTCATGTGGATGGCAAAATTGGCAACTCTGGTAGATCGCTAAACCGACAAAGGCGGTTGTTAACCCTAACAGGTCGAAACCAAGCCGCCACCAGATCATGAGGCGGTCAATGCCAAAGAAGCGCCACCAGCCAGCAAACCACTGCATCAAAATACTGTAAGGCAGCAAAAAGCCAAACTCTTTGAGGATCCCGCGCCAATCCCAACGCCGGGCAATCAGTGCATTCAGTAAAATGACCACCGTGCCTTCGGTAAAGATTGTCTCCGTCATGGTCCAGCCCATGGTATGCATGATATTAACAATTGAGGCCGGCCACGGCATGCTCCCCATGTTGGTCACGATGGTCATTGAATGCCCGATTGAATTTAAAATAATTGCCCCTGCGATTAAAAACCAGCGCCGCATGTTGTCACCTTCTATTAGGTTCATCTTACAACTAAACAGGATGTGATGACGGAAATTTATCATCACACCCTGTTTAGTTTATAAATTATCCAATGCTTGTTTTAATTCTGCAGTCGTATAAATCTTGCCATCTTCGAAGCCATGGAATGGGTGCAGGCTTTCAAGAGCCGCAGCCTGGTAACGTTTGGCCCGTTGCAAAGCATATGCTTCCAATGAACCGTCTTGGACATAGTTCAGCAGTTGCGCACTGGGGGGGCAAAGCGGGATTCAAGACCCGGTCCTCTAATTCATCCAGAATTTCCGTGTATTCTGGGCCGTGAAATTCATAATCGGAGGTCAGGATACCCTCCTTCACCCCTTCTTCAATCCGGTCCATTTCGATCTCGATCCCCATTGTGAAATCAGCCGTTTGGACCACAGCCTCGTTTTGAAAGATTAAGTTTCCGACCTTGCAAAACATGTGATCATCAGCTTTATTAGAGCTTTTCAATTTTTATCATCATACTCTAATTTTAGTGGAAGTCAATATGAAAAAAGCTCACTTTTCATCCTTTGAATCTGAAAGTAAATGAGTATCACGAGCCGCTTCCTCCAGGTTCTTTTCGTTCTGTTGAAGAATCTGCAACCGTTCTTTCAAGGTTTGCTCAGCATAATCGGCCACTAATAGCTCAAACTCGCTGAGGTCACCCGTATCTTGTGCGTGTGACAGCGCTTGCATATATTCACTTCTCGACCGTTGATCTGGTTGAATATTAATGACCGGATATCCAGCTTGGGTGAGCGCAAAATTCATTAACAAGCGCGCTGTTCTCCCATTACCATCAATAAAAGGATGGATAGTCACAAATCGGTAATGCAAATCTGCCGCATACTTAACCGGATGTTCATTCTCAACAGCATGATTGGCCCAATCAACTAACTCTTGCACCTGAAATGGGATTTCCAAAGGTGACGTATAATGCCGATCCTCCCGTCCGTTTGGCCAAACCTCAATTGCCCGGTATGCACCGGCTTCTTCCCGTTGGTCTGTATTTTTTAACATCACCAGCCGATTTAAATCACGAATCATGGTGATAGATAATTTTTGTTTGCGACTGACCAAGTCAAGCATGTAATCATAGGCCTGATTCAAATCTACTGCCGCCATGACGTCTTTTAAGGGAACTTCATGCACTGTCATTCCAGTATCGAGAATCGAAGCCGTTTCATAACGGTTCAGTGTACTACCTTCAATCGCATTTGACGACCAAACATGTTCAATTCTAATATTCTTTTCCAGTTGTTCAGCCTGCGTTTTACTCAATGGACGATACGAGTCCATTTTTGTTTTTAATTCGGATAAGGTTGTTAACTTACGGTTTAATTCACCATTTTTGGTCAACGTACTCATCTCCCATAGTTCTTTTCTTTTATCTTATCATGGTTAATTCTACTTGAAACTGTGTACTACGGACACAAAAAAGCTCACTTAATCCTTTTTAATTGCTCGTAAAAGCCTTCATGTGAACCGGCCAGAATAACAATAATCAGCAAGCTGTCCGCATTAATTTGGTAAGCAACCCGGTATGTCGTTTCCTGGTAATTGAATCCAGCTGTGTAAAATTCTCTCAAATCCCCCTTCTTTTCTCGACCGATGTAAGGATTCGCCGCTAATTCACCATAAATTAAATCAACAAATTTGCGCTTTAATTGCCGGTTTTTGATTTTCTTTAGGTACTTCAGGACCCGCTTAGTCTGTTTAACATCATAAACCAATTTCTTTTTCAAACTCCTCCCTGCTCATCGCGGGTTGGCTCCTTGTTTCTATTTCAGCTTCATCAATTAGTTTGTCCATGGATTGTGACAAATGATGCTTGGCATGTTTATATTGTTCAATCAGCTTCTCGCCTTCATAGCCCTCCCGAACTAAATCAGTCAAAATTTCCTCATCAAAATTAAAAAAGTCATCTTGATTGACGAATTCAAAAAAAATTCCCCGATTCGTCAATTGTGGTTTCAAAGCAGTTCCTGCTGTGACGTTGAATGACTTCGGAATAGTTACCATTACTGCATTCCCTTGCTTACGAGCTTTAACAATATCCATATCGCTATCACCTCATAATCATTTTACATTCAATTTCAGTAATTACAAGTAATTACTGAAATCAAACTAAAAAACGCCCTCCCCAGAGGACGTTGCACTGAACAGCAGCGGTGAAGTAGGATGAGCATTGGACCGCTGTCAATGATGTTTTTACAGGAGTTGAATACCAGCTGTGGCACACTTTTCACGCATGTCGGCTGGCCAAATGCTGGCTTGAACTTCACCAACATGGGCTTTGCCAAGCAACAGCATACATAAGCGGGATTGACCAATCCCACCACCGATCGTGTATGGCAATTTCCCTTCCAACAACATCTTGTGGAATGGCAGGCTTTCACGATCAGCAGCCCCAACTTGTTCTAGCTGGTACTTCATTGATTCAGGACTGACCCGGATACCCATGCTGGAGATTTCCAGTTTCTTTTGTAACGGTTCGTACCAGAAAATGATGTCACCGTTGAGGGCCCAGTCGTCGTAGTCGGGGGCCCGACCATCATGCGGCTTGCCAGAACGCTTCAATTTGTCACCAATCTTCATCACAAAGACACAGCCAAGCTCTTTAGCAATCTTGTCTTCCCGTTCCATCGGGGTCAGATCCGGCCAGCGGTCTTCCAATTCTTGGGTCGTTACGAAATGAATTTCGTCTGGTAAATGATAAACCGCTTGGGGGAACTTGTACCAAACTTCATGTTCCATGTGCTTGATGACTTTGAAAATCTTGCGCACGGTGTCTTTCAAAGTTTCCTCGTTCCGTTCATCCTTGGCGATGATCTTCTCCCAGTCCCATTGGTCGACGTAGATGGAGTGGAAGTTATCCAAATCTTCATCCTTACGAATGGCGTTCATGTTGGTGTACAGACCTTCGTGCATGCCGAAACCGTAACGTTTCAAAGCAAGCCGCTTCCATTTTGCCAATGAGTGAACGACTTCAATGGTTTCACCAGGCAGAGCCTTCATTTCAAAGGACACCGGTATTTCCACCCCGTTCAAGTTATCGTTCAAACCAGTACTCTTTTCAACAAACATTGGGGCTGACATCCGCTGCAAGTTCAGTTCCTTACCAATTTCATCCTGGAAGGTTTCCCGAATGTAGCGAATAGCGGCTTCGGTTTCGCGGATTGATAAACGTGGATCGTAGTCCTTAGGGATAATTAATTCTGTCATAACTATGCACTCCTTAATATTGCTGAATTGGGGCGCAAATAAAAAGCCTTCCGTCCCTGCAATCATGGGACGAAAGGCTTCTTTCCGCGGTGCCACCCAAGTTATCTAGTCGAAGACTAAATCACTCAATAAGAGTACTAACATACTCCGCCAGCGGTAACGTGCTGGAAACGACTAAGCCTACTTTGAAAACCATTTGGGTTAGCAACTTGGAAAGGGTTTTTCAATATCACAGGGTCGGCTAAGTTTCCACTATCCTTAGCTCACTTGACGAATGACAATACCTACTCGTCTTTCTCATCGTTTTTTAATCAATTTGTTAGATATTATAATAAACCTATTTTTCAAAAAGGCAAGGACTTTTTCTAATTTTTTTAGAACACTTTGCCATCGTATGGTTTAAAGATAACATCATGGAAGTCAAAAGTGGCCACTTCACTCATTTTGATGATTTGGGTGTTTCCACAGCCCACCATGAGGTTCAACGGAATGGTGACTTCATCATCCGGCACCACGACAACATTTGGTTTGTGAAGCGCATAAAGCACCCCCTGTTCATACGCCTGACCGACGTCCGGCTTGCTAGGCATGAAGAAACCAATCCCCATGTCATTGCCGTACATGGCATGCATATCCATCTGGTAAGTATTCTGCTGCCAAGTTAAATCATCCATGACCTCGGGATGTTCATTGACGTTGATGTCATGAAATTGGTGGCTGAGGGGGTGGTGACTGTACTTCAAAGAAACGGTCTTATTTTGTCCTAAAGCCGTCAGTCCTTCCTCCATGAACTTAATTTCTTCTGGGCTAAACCAGGAACATTGGATGTAGGCCCGGACTGGGGAAACCCCAGTATTTTCAGTAATGTCAACGTACTCTTTGCCAGCTAGCTTCACGGTTGTTTCCATGATCATTCCTCCAAAAATGTAAATTAGATTTCCATTTTAACACAAAAGGCGCTGACAAAATGGTCAGCGCCCGTTTGATTAATGCCGCATTCCTTCGTAGTTGCGGCTAACGACTGTAATTAAAATAATTGCTAAGACACCAAAAACTGCTCCGATATTGCCGACGTTACTCAATGATGAGAAGCGAACCGTTTCCGCTGCCGCCAGTGACCCCAGCGAAATCCCGATATTCGCAAAAATCGAGTTAAGTGATGAAGCAAGGTCCAGGGATTGTGGGTATTCCTTTTCCGCAATGTCTAAGAACATCAACTGGGTAGAGGCCCCATAACTAGCGAAGGTGATACAGAGAATCGCTACAATCGCAATGGCGAGCCACTTGAAGTGGAAAGCCGGAGCTAGGGCCACCAAGAGAACCGTCATCACCACGTAGACCCCCGGCAAACGATGCACCCCACCGTTGTCAGCAAGGAGGCCCCCAAACTTATTGCCGATGATGAAGAAAAGCCCCATCATAAATAGCAACCAGTTCAACCAGGTGTTATCAAAGCCCATCAAATTAGTAATGATTGGCCGCACGTAGGTATAGAAAGTATAGTCCGCGGCACAAACGGCAATCACAAAGATGGAACCGATCAAGACCCGCTTATCCTTAAACAGGGAGAACTGGTCACCCAAGTGGCCAGCCACTTGCGGCGTGTCGTGAGGAACTAACCACACTAGCAGACCAAAGACCACAATCGTAAGAACTGTGATCATCCAGAAACTGTCGTGCCAGGAAAAATGCTGGCTAATCACGGTTCCTAATGGGACCCCAATGACGGAGGCAATACTAAAACCGGCAAACACCCACGAGACCAGGCTGGCCCGCTTGTCCCGCGGGGCAACGTAGCTAGCTAAAACCAACACAATGGAAATAATGGCCCCGGCTACGGACGCCGTCAACATCCGTGACAACAGCAGCGACGGATAATTAGTGGCCAGTGCCGTCCAGGTATTCCCAACAAAAAAGACCACCATCAGCGTGAGTAAGACGTGGTGCCTCTTCCAGCGGTTGGCCACCGAAGTAATCACTGGCGTAAAAACCGCATAGATTAAAGCAAACATCGTCACGAGGTACCCTAAGGAAGAAAGGGAACTGTGATATTCCTTTGCAATATCGGGTAAGACCCCAACGATCATGTATTCATTACATCCAAGCATAAACGCAACGAACACGAATAAAATAGCTTGTAAACGATATTTCGACATCATTTTGCCCTCGCCTGTCGAAATTAATTCGACCCTGACGTCCTTTCATAAAAAATTCGCACATTCCATTGTACGAAAATTATGGTCGTAAATCTACTCACCATCCCGGAAAAATCAAAAGTGGTAAAATATTGGGCAAGAAGACGAGGAGGGTTGCAAAATGGAAATGACGATTACAGATGCCGCTGGCCAATGGTTGATCCAAGAGCTGCAATTAAAAGCTGGTGACGGTGTGAAATTCTTCGCCGCTTCGGATAAAATTCCGGCCGAGCATGGTCCCAAACAGGGCTATGCGAAGGATAACCACCCCGACCGCCCAATTTATGAAATTGAAAAGGACGGGATTAATTACCACGTCAACTTTGATGATGACTGGTTCTTTTCGAACCTCACCACCACGGTTGACTATAATGACCAGGATGGCCTGACCTTTACCTTTGCTGGTGGTCCCGATACGGTCGCGGGGGCTTCCATTAACTATGAAAAATATCTCATGTAATGCCCCCTTGACTTTCTCATTATCTTTTAATAATATAACGGTAATCTAATAATCTCACTGACGAGATGAGTATTTAAGTCACTGATTGTACAGAGAGCCATGATGATGAGAAACGGTCAATTACCCTTAAAGAAAATGGTCTCATAATTAAGGGTAAGTGGTGAATCATTAGCCACTTACGGGTCCGCCCGTTATCGCGCATGAGTCTCTGCAAGGGTACTCAAGAAGGGACTTGTTGTGAAGCAAGCCTAAAAACGGGTGGTAACACGTTATCAGTTCAACGTCCTGTGAATTGCCAAGGCAATTCGCGGGGCGTTTTTTCATTGAGGAGGAATAATCATGACAGAATCATTGAAAGAATACACATTCCAACACTGGCAAGACTTTAGCGACCTATTACGCTTTAAAACCATCGCGGCGCAAGGCATTGGCATCGAAGCCACCAGTAATTGGCTCGTTGAACAATTTAAACAATTAGGTGCCAACACGGTCGAAAAATGGAACGACCAGGGCGGTAATCCCGTCATTTTCGCCGAATTTTCTGGCAAGGGTGACCAAACCGTCCTGTTCTACAACCACTATGATACCCAACCTGCCGAGCCACTTGACCAATGGGACACGAAGCCGTTCGAACCTACCGTGATTGATGACACCCTCTTTGCTCGCGGAGCCAGTGATGATAAGGGCGAACTCATTTTTCGCCTCACCCTTCTGAAATATTATCAAGAACATGGCGGCCTGCCCGTGAACGTGAAGTTCTACGTTGAAGGAGAAGAAGAAATCGGCAGTAGCCATGTCATCAAATACACCCAGGCCCACGAAGACCAACTTCAGGCTGATGCAGTGGTTTGGGAAGGCGGTGCGAAAAACGCTGAAGGCCAACTCACAATCACCGGTGGTCTCCGCGGCATTTCCTGCCTGGAACTGTCAGTGACGACCGCCAATACCGATCTTCATTCTTCCAAAGCTTCATACGCAGAATCGGCTCCTTGGCGTTTAGCCAAGGCGTTGGCCTCACTACGGGATGACCATTCAAAAAAGATCCTCATTGATGGGATTTACGATGACGTGGATGAATTAACACCCGCCGAACAGGAACTGATCGAACAAATTAATTTCGATCCCGCTAAGGTCGCCGCCGCTGAAGGTCTGACCCAACCACTCCTGACCAAAACACCAAAGCGCGACCTTTCCAATGAACCCACAATTAACATTGAAGGGATTACCGCGGGCTACCAAGAAACAGGCGTCAAAACCGTCCTCCCACGTTTTGCCTCAGCTAAACTGGATTTCCGTTTGGCACCGAATCAAAATCCGACCCGAATTCCAGAATTGGTCCGTCAGCAACTCGCCAAGAATGGATTCGCTGATGTGAAAGTCAAATACTTGGTTGGTCAACCGGGATACCGCAGTGACGTAACCCACCCGTTTGTTAAATTAGTCCACCGCACTGCCCAGACTATCTATGGTCAAGATGGGGTGGAATACATTCCAAACAGTTTTGGGGCCGGACCCGCTTACGCGTTTGGGCGGCTGCTCAAGTTGCCAGTCTTGAGTTTCGGGCTTGGTAATGCTAATTCCCACGTCCACGGGGCCAATGAAAATATCCGCCTGAGTGACGCAGTCCAAACGGTTACGTTACTGGATCAAATTTTGCAATCATTATAAATGAAAACAAGTTCGACACGAATTGGTGTCGAGCTTGTTTTTTAATCAATTCCATTAATGCCGTTTTCATATGTCCAGTCTAACAATGGAATGACATTACCTGAATCGTAATAATCTGAGATTAATTGATTCCAAGTTCCCCACTTTGCCAACGGAACATTAATCAAACCAGCCCCATGATCAATCATGATCTTGTTAGCAACAAGTGTAGCAGTCCGTTTATTGCCGTCCCAGAAAATTTGCTGACGCATATTATGGTACATCAAGCGCATTGCTTTCTCGGTAGTACTTTTATTCGCTACTAATAATGATTGAAGGTAATTAGTTTCATCCTGTTGACTAACTGTCGGTGGTGTAAATTCACCATTTAAAGTATTGACTAACCCATTTCCAGTCCGTAAATGGCCTGGGTCAAGTGAATCGAATTTAGCGACAATTGCATTCACTTTTTCTTCAAATTCGAGTGAAAGCTTTTCATCATCATTAATAATAAATTGCCAACCACGTTTTAATTGGACAATTGTATTGATATCATCAATTGAAACACCATCCACTCCCAATCCATCAATGATCGTTTGGGTTTGTGGCATGGTAGTATTAATACCTTCGAATCGCGAATTAGTAAAAACTAAACGGGTGAGGTTCATTTTTGCTAACCGCCGATTTTGTTCTTGAGTTAATTCATATTTATCATCATACTTCACGGTATTAACGACCTCATCTTTGATTTATTATTCTCAATACACGCCTAAACTAACCTTGGCATAGTCACTCATCCGGTCGCGGGTCCAGCGTGGCGACGTAATAAATTCAACATCCACGTTGTTCACCTCTGACACCCGCAACACCGCATCCTTAACCATTTTGGCTAACACACCGGTGAGTGGGCAACCCAAAATTTCGAGGGTCAATTCAACTAAGCAGATCCCGTCATCATCCAGGTCAATGCTGTAAACAAAGCCCAGGTTTACAATGTCCATCCGCAATTCCGGGTCGATGACGGTGGCGAGTTCTGCAACAATCTCATTTTTTATGGTTTCTGGATCTCTCATGATCATCACCACTACGCATCATGACCAAAGATTTTCGCTTTGATTGCCTGACCAGTTGGGGTGCCGGCTAAACCACCAATTCCGGTTTCCCGCAGCGAAGTTGGCATTTGCTTGCCGACCTTATCCAGGGCCATGATACATTCATCCGCCGGGATTTTGCTGACGCAACCGGCTAACGCCAGGTCCGCCGCGACGAGCGCATTGGCAGTGCCAATCGCGTTCCGTTTGACACACGGAATTTCGACCAACCCGGCGATCGGGTCACACACCAGACCCAGCAGGTTGCTGATGGCAATTGAGAGGGCCTCGGCACTCTGTTGTGGGGTGCCACCCGCGGCTTCAACGGCAGCAGCCGCGCCCATGGCCGAAGCACTCCCCACTTCCGCTTGGCAACCACCAGTGGCCCCCGCAATACCGGCGTGGTTCGCAATGACCAGACCAAAGCCACCAGCGGTAAAAAGGAAACGAATCAGGCCGTCTTCGTCAAGATCCAAGCGTTCTTGGAGGGCCTCAATGACGCCTGGTAAGGTGCCGGCTGATCCCGCCGTCGGGGTCGCACATATCACCCCCAGGGCCGCATTAACTTCACTCGTAGCCATTGCGGCCTGGACAGCGCCCATCATGATGTCACCAGACAATGATTTGTGGTGTTTCCGGTACTCGCGGATTTTCACCGCTTCGCCACCGGTCAGGCCCGTGGGTGAGTGGACGCCTTCACCGGTCTCCCCCTTCGTAACGGCTTGCCGCATGGTATTCAAATTATGCTTCATCTTGTCCCAGATTTCTTCTCTGGGCATACCGGAGCTCTCAACTTCAGCGTTGATGATTAATTCTGATAACGGTTGACCAGTCTCTTCGGCCTTGGCCACCAGTTCTTTAATGCTATCAAACATGATTAACCCTCTACTTTAGGCAGACAATCCCTTTGAACTTTTCTTTGAGTTCCGTAATTTGTTGGGGCTTCAAATATTTAAACATATCAAATTCGTACAACTCGCCATCGTGGACCAGCTTGGTTTGCTGCTTTTTGAGCTTGGCGCTCTTATCCAGCATCTTGGCGAGGACCTTCACTAATGGCTTATTTTTATCATGATCAAGGTACAGCACGATTGGCAACGGACCAGCCGGGTGCAATTCCACCCCTTGGACCCGAATCGAACGGATCTCAATCGCTCCGCCCCCAACTGAGCAACCGCCCACTTGAGTTTGGTGGTGGCCACCGTCAGATAAGTCCAGGATCGCCGTGTTCGGATGGTCAATTGGACTTGGCCCATCCTCTTCGACAAAGCGAATGTCGATTCCCGCCTGCTTAGCTAACTCCGGCGCCATTGGCACCCGGGCATCATCCGGTGGAAAACCCATGATGCCGGCCGCAATTGCAAAATCAGTCCCGTGACCACGGTGCGTTTGGGCAAATGATTCATAATAATGGACCGTCACCTTTTTGGGCACTTCCTGAAAAATTGTCCGTGCCGCCCGGCCGATCTCAACCGCCCCCGCCGTATGCGAACTCGAAGGGCCAACCATGACGGGCCCAATAATATCAAAGACGCTTCGGTAGTTACCACTCATTACCGTACCCTCCCTTTGTGTAATTTGTAACTTAATTATAAAGCGTTTTAACTTGAAAATGGGCTGTGATCATCAAATTTAATGAGATCACAACCCATTTTTTAGTCATTTGTAATTTCGTCTAGAATTCTAAACATTACCTGCCGATTTTCAGCGGGTACTCCATGGCGAAGGATCTCCGCCGGGGTTTGGTGGAGGTCATTGCCGTCCAGGGCGTATTCACCATCATTGACGACCATTTCACGGACATTATCGACCAGCGGTTCAAAGTGGAACTGCAAGCCAACCATGTTATCCAGGATGAACCCCTGATTTTTGACAAGGTCACTGGAGAACAATAATTCGCCGCCGTCCGGAATCGTGAAC
The DNA here is from genome assembly GCF_943192935.1 of Limosilactobacillus caecicola. Classification (GTDB taxonomy): domain Bacteria; phylum Bacillota; class Bacilli; order Lactobacillales; family Lactobacillaceae; genus Limosilactobacillus; species Limosilactobacillus caecicola. The sequence continues at coordinate 44,901 of NZ_CALPCI010000004.1, forward strand.
ATCTCCTGGTGCCAGTGCAGGGCCGTTAGTTGCTCCGGAATTCCGGCAATGCGGGTTGACTGCCGATAAACGGGCGCCCAACCAACTTCCTTATGTGGTGACGCCATCACTTGTCCGCCGAAGGTCATTGAGATCTGTTGGGCCCCAAAACAGGCGCCGAAGATCGGCTTGCCTTGCGCGTGGACTGCTCGAATCAACTCCCGTTCTTGGTGGATCCATTCATCGTTATCATGCGGACTCATTGGTCCACCTAAAATGACTAGCAACTCCGTTTCAGCCGCCGTGGGGAGCTTGCCAAACTGCGCTGGGTGGTACACGTACATCTCATGATGGTGGGCATGGGACCATTCTTGTATTGACCCCGGCCCCTCATTTGGCGTGTGCTGTAAGACATTGATCCGCATTTTATCACCCTCCGTTAGTTACTATTGGCAATCCGGGTAAAGTTGCTAGCCACATCGACGTTAGCAGTGGGTTTACAAGTCGGGTCACCATTGTTAGTTTGGTCGACCAGGGCGACCGGTTGACCGTGGTGGAAAGCAAAAAAGTAGGTAATCCGTCCTACTGGCCCTTCGCCAGCCTGATGGTCATAGTTGTAAATGGCGACCACATTATAATCATATGGTCCCTTTCCGGTGGGGGCCCAACCGATGGAGCCACCGTCCGGAGTAACTTCTTTGCTAAGGCCACTTGGGTAGTCCATGCCCACATTGGTATGGAGTTCGCCACTCCCACTATACTTAACATATGACTGGTGCATTGATGGTGCCCACGAATTAATAAATTCCTCTAATTGTCGATCCTTGGAACTGTTCCACAGGGCACTGCTGTGACTCTGACTAGTACTGCTGGTCGTCGAACCATCCTGACTCGTGGTGGCCTGACTGGACGACGTGGCCGAACTGCTTTGCGTTGCCGGATTCCGGTGGTTCGTTGGCGAGCTTTGCCCACAGCCTGCCACCAATAGGACCGAACCAGCAACCATTAAACCTGCGATGATTTTTTTCATTTTCAATTTTCCTCCCGTTTCATAACCATTATCCCCGATTGATGCCTATTTGTCACGGACAAAGGTCAATTCAGTCGGCGTTGATAATTCGGCAACGAAGTGGTAGCCAATGTTAAACTCTTGCACGGTCGCCAACGTGGTGGCCTCCCGACTAGCTAGGTAGCGGACCATATTGCCACGGGCCATCTTGGCCAAGGTCGCCTTTTGCTTGTACTTACCGGCCACCGCTTCTACAAATCGGCAGGTGACAAACCGGCGCTCGTCCGCCACGTAGGGTTGAATCGCCTTACTATACTCCTGCGAAGCTAAATTCAAAACGAGGTCATTCTCCTGATACAGTTGATCCGCAAGGCGCTGGCCCCAAAATTGATAAAGGTTCTTCGTTCCGGCAACCCGGGCACGGTCACCCATCCCCAACCGATATTGCACGATCCCGTCAAAGGGCCGCAGGAGACCGTAAAAGCCAGAGAGAATCCGTAAATGCTCCTTAACATACACCAACTCCTGGTCGGAAAAAACATCTGGTGCCATATACTGGTACTGGAGACCAGTAAAGGCAATCAGGGCTGGCGTCAAATCCCGTTGCAAATCCATCTGGTGGACCCACGCATAATTTGGCCGCGCAATTTTGTCACTGCAGTTCCACCAAAGCTGGTGAATTTCTGGGTAGGTCAACCCCCGCAAATACTGCAAAATTTGCCTGGTTTGGTCCAAAAATTGTGGTAACTGGGTGGTGGGAAACGAATCGGTATCAGTTTGCATCCGCCTGGCTGGTGAAATAATAATTTGCATTTTAACTCCTTTTCCGAACTCTCTAGCAACTATCAGTGATTAATGTTGGCAAATTTGTGATTTTCTTAAAAAGACTATTGCATAATGTTTGGAAGTACGATATATTAACGGGTGTTGGGGTAGGACCTCCTGGGTTACTGTCCACCGGAACGGAATGTGAACGGTGAAAGAAGGCATTGCCGCCTTGGTTGTCCGCATTCACCACTCGACGATCCGTCAATGTGTTCCCTAACAAAATAATTCTTTAGGGAGGTTGATTGACCATGTCAATTCTATCATTTTCCGGTCCCCGGTGGACCACCCGTTACCTGACCCTGGCCGCCATGTTGACGGCCGTCGAAGTTGTCCTCGGAAAAATTTCCGTGGGTGACCCGACCTTACTCAAGGTCAGCCTGAGTTTTATTGCGACCGCATTAGTCGGCTACTTCTTAGGCCCCTGGATGGGTGGGCTGGTGATGATCGTCAACGATCTGATCAGCAACACGATTTTTAACACCGGTGGTGGAATGTTCTTCCCAGGTTACACCTTCTCCGCCTTCATCAGCGGCGTGATTGCTGGTCTCTTCTTATATCAGCAACGGGTCACCTGGCAACGAATCTTTGTTTATGAATTTTTCCAAATCTTGATTTCCAACGTCTTCTTCAATACGTTGTGGATCTACGTGATGAGTTTGAGTAGCCATTCATCGAGTACGACCTTCATGGCCCTCCTCGCCATCCGGTTACCCAAAGAAGTCATTTCCTGGCCAATTGAATCCTTAGTGATTCTGGTCATTCTCAAAGCATTTAGTAAAATTAAATTACCATTACAACAATAAGCAAGAAGCCACGTTGCCGATCAGGCAGCGTGGCTTCTTTTACTTTTTCCAAAGGAAGTTATTGATTAATTTGAAAACTTTTTGATTTTCGTGCAGTTTACTGTGCTGCGCGTTTTTCCCGTGGAGAATGACAAAACGGTAAGATGCCGGCCGGTTGCCTAGCATCGTTTTGACATCTTTGGAGGCCTCATTGGGGATCCGGCCGTCCGAATCGGAGCCATCATCCAGATTCCCCGCAATGTTTAACACCTGGGCGTGCGGATAAACGTTCTTGAGGTTTGTCATGTGACTACCAATTTGCCGAAAGGCCTCGCCCTGGGTTGCGTCGGTCACCCCCGCCCCCGCCAGGACGACCTGCTTTTTCAGGGTTGGCATTCCCTTTTGGGTTCCATAATCATTAATGAAACTAAAGGCATCGGTGTTCCCCATCGAATGGGCAACGAGGTTATAAGATTTGATCCCATCGCGCTTCTGGAGGGTCGTAATCACGTTGCGAATGTAACGGGCGCCAACGGCCATGTTGGTTTGCCGGTTATTCGCCAGGTTGACCTTCACAATCGGGTTACGTTTTCCCTTGATCGTTGGCCCCACAATCGTCACGTGCCCATTAGTGGTGACGTTGGCATTGACCACCGTCTTGGTGATGCCAGCCTTCTCCGCCGCCTTAACCATCGAACTTTCCGCCCGGGAACTACTCCCGTAACCGTGGATAAAAATTGTCGGGGTGGTTGAGTTCACCCACTTGCTACTAGTCGTCCGTTGTTGGCCACAGCCACTTAGGCCAATCACCATCAGGACACTACTCAGCCCCAACCAAAACCATTTTTTCATTATGAACGCCTCTTTTTTAATGTTGAAATTCTTGCCGGTTCGTGTGGAAGAACTGGGCAATCACTAATGCTAAACAGAGAATCGCAAAACAGGTAATGAAGCCGACTTGGATTCCCCGCGCTGAAGTCCCAATGTGATAATGATTATCCGTCAGGTTAACCATTGCGACCACGAAGGCCATCCCAAAGCTGGCCGCAATCTGCCGAGTGGTGTTGAACATCGCTACCCCATCCGGCAACTGTTCGTTCGGCAAAATTCCCAGGGCCTGGGTCTGGAGCGGGATCAGCAGCATCACAATCCCCAATTGCCGGACCCACTGCCAAACTGCCGCAAACACGGCCCCGCTGTGAACCCCAATGAAGGCCTGCATGGCGGTTCCAAACAGGTCGACGATCAGGCCGTAAGTGACCATCCACCGAATTGGGTACCGGTCAAATAATTTTCCACTAATCGGTGACAATAACCCCGTCGAGAGGGCCCCTGGCAAGATTACTAAACCAGAAACGAAGGCGCTTTGGTGCATCACATTTTGGACCAGCAATGGTAACAAAATCGTGTTGCCATACATCGTGGAAATTAACAGGCAGTTGACCATCACCGCGATCGTAAATTGCGTGTGGCGGAAAATTCGCAGGTTCACAAAGGGGTGTTGGCTATGCCATTGGGTACCGACAAAGAGAATTAGGAAGAGGAACCCGAGAAAGAGGGCGCCAGCGACTCCGCAACTGACGAACGGTTCGGTCCCAAAGTTGGAAAAACCGTTTAAAAGGAACCACAGCATTAAGGAACAGGTCACTAACCCCGTCACATTAAATTGCGGATTTTCGGGCGTGCTGAGGTGGGGCATGACGAGCCAAGACAGCACCAGGGTAATTACGATGAACGGTAAGACTAAAATAAACAGGTAGCGCCAGTTAAAGAAATCTAGAATTAGCCCCGCTACCGACGGTCCAATAATGGGTGAAAAATTAAAGGCGAGGCCGACAATTCCCATCACAGAGCCCTGATGGCCATTAGCAGCATATTTCATCGCCATCACGTTGACAAGGGGCATCATAATTCCTGAGCCAACGGCCTGGATCATCCGCCCGGCCACGATAGTCGGAAAGGTTGGCGCACAGGCGCCGAGTAACGTGCCAAGGCCAAAAATGGCCGTGAAAATTAAAAACAGGTTCCGGTAAGAATACTTTTTTATCAAGTAGGCACTGACCGGGATCATGATGGCATTGACCATCATGTAACCGTTGCTAATCCATTGGACCCGTGCCGACGAAAGGCCATAAACCCGCATCAGGGTGGGCAACGCAATGTTCATCATCGTTGAACACATAATCCCGAAGAAGGTCCCCAGAATCATCACACCCAACACGAATTTTTGTTTGCGACTCACTACTTTTCTCCTTTATTGTCAACTGAACAAAACAGTTTTAAGGATACGCGAAATGAGCGCAAAAAACAAACATTTTTATAAAAAAAGTTGCTCCAACATCTCAAAGAATGGGGCAACTTTTATTAACTAGCTAATCACTAACCTTAATGTAAGACTTGATGACTTTTCGATCAGCCATTGCTTGGTAGGCGGCATCAATGTCGTCCAAGCTGAAGGTCTTCGTAAAGACCTTTCCAGGGTTGATCTTGCCATCCAAAACGGCCTTCAACAATTCTTGCTTGTCATAAGTCGTGACGGAAGCGGGACCACCGGCAATGGCGGTGTTCGTGTAGAACGGTGTTGTCATGTCCATCGCTGGCGTATGCGGTAAACCAACCCGACCAACGGTGGCACCCGGACGCGCCACCTTAAGGGCGGTATCCGTTGATTGTTCAGTTCCAACACATTCTAAGACAGCATCCGCACCACTGCCGTTCGTCAAGTCCATAATCGCCTTCACTGCATCGTCACCCCGTTCGGCAACGTTGTCAGTGGCACCGAATTCAACGGCCAATTGGTGACGATCTTCGTGCCGGCTCGTGGAAATGATCCGGCTGGCGCCACGTAGCTTGGCCGCAATAATTGCGGACAGGCCAACGGCCCCGTCACCCATAACCACAACGGTGTCACCGGGCTTGACGTTGGCTACCCGCGCAGCGTGGTAACCAGTGGCCATCACGTCGGCCAGGGTCAGCAGAGACTTCAACATCCCTTCGCTGTAGTCACTTGGCTTGCCGGGCACCTTGACTAATGCCCATTGGCCGTGTTGGAACCGCACGTATTCCGCTTGGGTTCCTTCTGAGAAGTTATCACTGTGGTCTTGACAAACCCCATCGTAGCCGGCTAAGCAGGCCGCACAATGACCACAGCCGTGGGTAAATGGTGCAATGACGAAGTCACCAGGCTTGACGGTGGTAATGTCATCACCGACTTCTTCCACGATCCCTAACGCTTCGTGACCGGAGTTTTCTGAATTAGGTTCGACATTATTAATGCCCCGGTAGTTCCAAAGGTCCGAACCACAAACACAGGCCCGGATTACCTTTAAAATCACGTCATCCGATTTTTGAATCGTTGGCTTTGGTGAATCGACGATCTTCATTTCGCCGGCTTTTGCTAAAATTGCGTTTTTCATCATTCAAAACTTCCTTTCCTTACTCGCCCCACAAGAAGTTAACCAGGAGACGGTCCACCTGCTTATTTTCGTGAAGCTTACTGTGTTGTGCCATTTTGCCGTTAATCTGCTTTTCTTGGTAGGACTTTGCCCGCCCCGCAACGAGGTATTTGTACGCCTTGGCTGCGTTAACCGGGACCTGCCCATCAGAATGGGTGCCGTCTTGCAAGTCACCATAAATATTCAAAACCCGTGCCGTCTGCGGATAGTTATTCCGGAGGCCCAGCAGGCCCTTGTATTCTGGCATCATCTTGCTTGGTTCGCCCGTTTTGGCGTTGACCGTAATTCCCTTCGTTCCGGGTTCAGCGGTTAAACCATTGAAGTGCCCGGCAATGGCAACTTGGTGCTTCAAAGTCGGCATGGCTGGATTATTAGCATTGTTGAGAATATAGTAGGCAATTTGCATGTTACCCATTGAGTGCCCAACCAGGTTCATCGACTTGAAGTGGTACCGCTTTTGCATGGCGTCCACGACATCCTTAACGTAGTCACTACTTTGACTATAGGCCTTAGCAGCATCGCTTTCCCGACCAGTGACGCTCTTGCTATTGAGCAAATTAACTTCAATAATCGGGTTCTTGGCGTCCTTCTTGATGGTGCCGTGCCAGGTCACCTTGCCTGACTTAGCCACATCGGCACGAACCACCGTGCTGGTTATACCTTGGTCCTTGGCATAATTGACCATTTGACGTTCGGCCCGGTAGCTACTCCCCCATCCATGAACAAAGAGGGTGGGCGTCGTCGAGTTAACGTATTTCTTGGCCGCTTGCGCGCGGTGCAACGACCGCCAACCAAAACCGCCCAGGACGAGAACAATGATGACAATCACTGTCCAGAAGAGTCCCCGCTTTCTCATCAATCCTCACTTCCTTAAATTCCCAAGTTTCACCAATATTATAAACACCCAACAATGGAATTTGAAATACTTATCTTTGATCATTTAGCATGCAAAAATCGCATAACAAAAAGGACGTCAACCACGGCCATCGCTGACTGCTGTTGCGCCCCTTCAGGGTTAATTCTTCTGTTGTGCTTGACCGTGGAAATTAATTAACGAAATCACGAACGTCAAAATGGCTAAGGCGAGCCCCATGTAGTAATCCAGCCGACCACCAACGAAGGTCCGCATGGCCATCGACCCGGTCCCGTTGTTTTGGAAAATCGCCATCAACGAAGCCAAAAAAACGACCCCGGTCGCTCCAGCAAATTGTTGGATCACATTGAAAATCGAACTAACGTCGGCCGCGTTTTCCGGTGCCACATTGACCGTGGCGTTGGAAATTGTGTTAGAGAAGGAGAAGTTAAACCCACTCCGCAAGATGACAAAGAAGATTAACATCAACCACGGCGTCAATACCCGTTGGCAAATCACAAAGCCCAGCGTTCCGCAGATCAGCAAAACATTACCGAGCAATACTGGTAAGCGGAACCCGTAGCGGTCCGCTAAATGACCGGCGACCGGGGAAATGATTGCCCCACAAATGGCCCCGGGAAGCAGGACAATTCCGGAAATAAAGGCGGACGCGTGCAATGTATATTGAGCATAAATTGGAATGACTAGTGAAATTCCAATGTTAATGAATTGCAGGTTGAAATAATTCCAACCATCTAAGGCCACGGCTGGATGACGGAAAATCCCCAAGTCAAGGAGTTGGGTTTCCCCACTGACGTTCACCTTGACAAAGCAGGCAAACAGAATCAGTGACAGGATAAACAAGCCCCAGAAACGAATTGAAAAGCCGGTTTTGCCAATAACGGACAATGAGTAGACCCACATGATCATCGCGGCTGCCAACAGTAAGAAACTGACCGTACTGAACGGCTTGGTCTTGGTCAACGGTGAGTTAGTGATCAACCACTGACCCAACAACAAGCTGATCACCGCAACCGGTAGGATAATCCAAAAAATCATCCGCCATGACATGGTCGTTGAGACCAGCCCACCATATGTTGGCCCCAGCGCCGGGGCAAACGAAATGATCATCGCGGCAACTCCAGTCATCGAACCCAGTTTTTCCCGCGGCAACTGCGTAAAAATAATTTGAAACATCATCGGGGTGGCCAAGCCGGTTGCCCCCGCCTGGATAAAACGGCCCAGGAGCAAAATCGGGAAGTTCACCGACGTGGCACAAATGACGTCACCAATAATAAAGGCGGCTACCGCGATCAATTGGAGCTGTTTCAAAGGGACCCGCTTCAATAGGAACGAAGTCGTCCCCATGATGATCGTGACCATTAATAGGTAGCCGGCCGTGATCCACTGGGTCAGGTCTAGTGAGATGTGAAACTGTGCCGACAGCTCTGGGTAGGTCACATTCATCGCCGTCTCGGTCAGAATCCCGATGAAGCTGAGTAAGGCGACGGCAAAAATTGCTCCGTAACTGCGACCACTAACTTTTGGTTGTTCCTGCAAAATGATCCCTCCACAAAATAAAAAGCTACGGCAATTAGCTCTGCCATAGCTTTAAAATTCAATACCATTACTGTACCTTATCTTGGCGCAAAATGTAAAGATCTTTGGTAAAGTTTTTCAACAATCGTTTGACGGCTAACAATTGTTGAAACATAATGATTCTTTGAACTTTAAGGGAAGATCAAGAATGACAAAAGCAACCATCATGGACCTGGGCATGTTAGTCAAGCAAACCGAGATCCGGCTCAGTAAAGAAATGAACCGCTTTGCGAGTCAATATGATTTAACCGGTACCCAAATGTCGATTATCGACTTTTTGGGACGCCACTCTGACCAACAGGTGAGCCAAAAGGCAATTGAGAATGAATTGGGGATCCAACGATCAACCGCTACGATTATCTTGCAACGCATGGAAAAGCGGGCGTTGGTCAAGCGTACTCCAGATCCCCAGGACCGCCGCCACCGGACCGTCAAATTGACGACCACCGCCAAGCAGCTCTTTCCGATCGTCAAGCGACACATCGACCAGTAACAAGCTACTTTACAGGACAAATTCTCTGCAACGGAACTACAAACCACAATTAAAGTTTTACAAGAAATGGGGCGTGCACATGACAAACTCAACTAAAAAAATAATCAGTCAAACCAAAAAAGCTGGTTGCTCATCCGAGCAGCCAGCTTTTTAGTTAATCTTCTTGTTTCGCTTCATCAAGCGACTTCATAATCGAAGGATTCTTGGAATGGCAATCCTTCAACATCTGTAAGTCTTCCGCACTTAATTCCACAACATACTTGCTCATAATGATCCCTCGTTTTCACATGTAATTAACTATTAATATACCACAATTCCTGGTCGGTGACCGGGAGAAAACGGGTTAGATCAGATCATTCTTGGCAGCGACCGCAATGGCTTGCGCCCGGTTGTGAACATTCAGAAGTTGGTAAATCGCGGAGAGGTAATTTTTCACCGTCCGGGATGTAACGTGGAGTTGGTCCGCAATTTCGGCGTTCGTTTGGCCAGCGGCGATCATCCGCAGCAATGACCGCTGTTGATCGGTGAGCTTCACATCGCTCGACGGCCCGGTGCTTTGCATAGCGGTATCCAAGACATCATGACTAATCGCAATGTAGTCCGGATCTTTCAATACCTGTTCGACACTATCCGCAATTTTGAAGGGATCCTCATCCTTTAACAGGTAACCCCGAATTCCCTTTTGAATCACGCTTTTGGCAATTTGGACATCAATTTCTGTCGACAAAATCACGATATTCGTCTTGTCCAGGATTTGGTCAATCAAGGAGCCACCGTCCATCTTTGGCATTAGTAAATCGACAATGACCAGGTCCGGGGCCTTATCCATAGCAGAAATTTGCTCCAAGGCCTCTTCACCATTGGCGGCGACCGCCACGACCTCCAAATCAGCATAGCCGTCCAGCACCGTCTTTAAACCTTCACAAACAATCGGGTGGTCATCAACAATCATAATTGAATATTTCATTAACATTCACCATCCTTATCTACGTTAAATTCTGCAACTACTTGGACACCATCAACTAACGGATGAATTGCTAAGCTGCCCTGGTACTTTTCGGCGCGTTCCCGCATATTTTTAATCCCAAAATGATTTTTCAAAATCGTTTGCGGGTTAAAGCTGCTCCCCTGATTACGAATTTTCAAAGTCAGTCTGTCGTGGTCCCGACTGACGGCGACCCAGGCTTCACGAGTCGCTGCATGCTTGACAATGTTCATAAGGGCCTCGCTCACTACCTGGACGATATCATGCAGTTCTTGTTCTTTGATCAGCATATCATCTGCCAAATCGAGGTGTACCCGAAGACCATAGTTGGTTTCATAATCAGAAATAATTCGGCGGATCCCCTGCTTGAGTGACCGTTGCATGGTTGCCGCACTCGTTTGCCGATACTGGTTAATTAGCTTCCGGGATTCAGTAATGGTTGTTTTGGCCATGTGCTGCGTCTTATCGACAACTTTCAGCATTTCTGGGTACTGCTGGTGGTCAGCAAACCGCTTGATCATCGCTAATTGCATATTGATGCCAACGATATCTTGCACCAGCGTGTCATGAAGATCCCGGGCAATTTCCTGATGAACCTTTTGCGCCGTTAACCGGGCGATTTTACGGTTAGCCCGGCTCAATTTTAAATTCGTCTGCTTTAATTCTTCCGTCTGGCGCAACCGCCGGACAACCCCGAGGTAAGCCGTATAGCTAACGCCCGTCACGATGACGAACAATTCAATAATCAGCCAAAAGCTGTGCCAATGATCCCAGGTAATCAGCAACGGTGGAATTGTACAGAACACTGCCACAAACGGTGGTCGCCGAAGGTTGTTGATGATTACCAACTCTTGAACTAGGATTGCTGGAAACCAGGCAAGCATCAAAAGCAGCTCCCCAGGAATGGTTAGTAAGTGACCCATCCACAAGATGGCCGCGACTTGTATGGCAATTGGCAGCCAGCCCGGCAGCCATTGCAAAAGTACCGGTGTGAGATAAATCAAAGCACAGATCAGCAGAAAGGGGAGTCCCTTACCGTAAAAGTGATCATTGGAGCGCATCAGCGGGCTAAACACGATGGAATTGATCATGACAAACCAGCCAAGACAGATCCAGCGAATTGACCGTAACACCTTAATTTGAAATGGTAACCGCGCCACCCGCTGACTCATTTCACATTCATCCCGCTTCCCAAAATATTATTTAAGATTATTAAACCTACTTTTAAGCAGCTTGTAATTTCGCTTATCGTACAATCACCTTTAATTACGAAAAATGCCTGGGCGTAGCAGGAAGCATTCCACTATTCTCAGGCACTTTTGGGGGCCAGTTTTCAATCGTCATTAATGTTTCAAAATGTCATGCATGTTTTGTTCAGGAACGAAGGAGTTGGTACTCCAGCCACCATCGATGACTAAATCAGATCCCGTCATAAACTTACTTTCGTCAGAAGCCAAGTAGACGAAGGCATAACCAATATCATCAGGTTCACCCGCGTATGGTGGCAGGTTGACCCGACCCTTGTGGAGTTCGCCCATGGCTTCTTGGGAATGAATCCCAGAATCCTCCACCATTCCGGTAAAAATCGGTCCTGGGTTAACGTTGTTAACCCGGATATTGTATTTCGCATACCATTGAGCAGCATGACGGGTCATTGCGTCAACGGCACCTTTCGAAGCGCTGTACGAAACGCTGCCGGCGTCGGAATAACCACCCATCAAAGCGGCAACGGATGAAGTGTTGATGATTGAGCCTTTGCCCTTGCCATCATTGTTCTTCATCATGACCGGGATGACCGTCTTCATGCCTAACCAAACCCCTTTGGCATTAATGTTCATAATGAAGTCCCAGTCTGCTTCCGTCGTTTCTAACAAACTCTTTGTAACGTGACTCCCCGCGTTGTTCACTAGGGCATCAATCGTGCCATACTTAGCTACCGTGTCGTCAACAACCTGTTGCCAATTGGCAGCGTCAGCGACATCAAGCTTGGCCACGGTCACTTCCCCGCCGGCATCGCGGAATGGTTGAACCTCTTTTTCGAGTAATTCAACACGGTGGCCAGTCGTAGCGACCACCTTGGCCCCAGCCTGTGCCATTAGCTTGACTCCCGAGAGACCAATCCCCCGTGAAGCACCCGTAATCAGTACTACTTTACCTGATAACCGTCCCATATGCATTTCCTTTCTATTCATAAGATTCGCTTTTAGTATATCACTTTGTGAAAAAGATAACAATAATGAATTGACAGCCGTTTATCATTAGTTGGAAAACAGGGTTCCATACAAAGTAGCAAATGATAATGTGTTCACATAGTAACGAAATTTGTTTCGTAGTTACCTGGCGTTTCGTAAAATCTCGCGGGTTCCTTCACACATTTTGCACAAATCGATCGCAATTCAATTGCAATTGCCCCGTACAATAATGCCAATCATTTTTTATGGGAGGTGTGTTATGGCAGCAACCAAACGTCAATATCTATACGAAGTCGATTTGATGCGCTGTATTTTCATTTTCGGTGTCCTGGCAAACCACGTCACGTCCACTTTTACCGGGGCGGTTGATCCACACTCGTTTGCTTACCAATTTTTAGTGTCCACCCACTTGATGCTCCACTTCACGCGAATGGGGTTCATGTTTATTACCGGGTTAGTCCTCTTTTTGGGCTATTACCATAAACCCCGCGTTAATTTTGGCACCTTTTGGTACAAACGTTTTAAGGGAGCCGGCATTCCCTACGTCTTTTGGAACGGCTTCTTTATTTTACTGACCCTGATCCTGGTTACCCAGAATTTTTCGTGGAGCGGGTGGCTCAGCGAATGGGGCAGCGCCATCATCCATGGTGACCACTTCTACCTTTACTACATTCTCGTCACCATGCAACTGTACCTGATTTTTCCGCTCCTGCTCTGGCTTTTTAAGGCCACCGAGGATCATCACGGAACCGTGTTGGTGATTAGTGGCATCATCCAGTTTCTCTTCCTCATTTACGTGAAATACGTGTTCCCAAACGTTAGTCACGCGGGCTGGCCATACCTGATGCGGGCTTACGGGATCAATGTGTTGTCCTACCAATTCTATTTCATTGCGGGGGCCTTCGTCTCCATCCACTACCGGGCAACAACGCGGTGGATTCGCCAGCACCGGCGGGCAATCTACCTGAGTACCTTGATCCTTGGCCTCGGAACACTCGGGCTCTACTACTACAACACCCAATTGCTACATTTAGACCGTCACTACGCGAACCTTGTCCACCAGCCGTACATCATGATTTACGCCAGCCTGATGATTTTGTCGATCATCTCCCTGAGCCTGCAGTATGCGGCTAAACGCCATGAACCTCAGTGGCAACCATTTTCCCGTGCTGTTGGGTTGTCCGCCAAACTGTCCTTTGGAGTTTACCTAACCCAAACCGCAGCATTATCATTCCTGGCGGGAATCCTCAGCTTGCTAGCACCATTTGTTGCTAGTTGGGAATTACTTGTTCTCCTCCCCTTCGGCTACCTGTTTGTAATCAGTGGTTCCTGGCTGATCTCATACTTCTGTTACAAAGTTTATCCATTTGGGGTCCTCATCGGTCGTCCACAACCACGGCAGTCAATTCGAAAGAAGGAAATTCATTATGACCAAATTAACGAACGTCTTACAAACACATCTCCAGAAGAATAGTACCCGGCCCTTTGTCCGTGACATTTACCTCAACCAATGGTTTACCGGCCAAGATATCGAAGCCGACATCACCACCCTGCAAGGGTATTTTCAACAAATGGGCCTCGGTAACGGTGACGTCATCTTGATGTCCCTGCGTAATTCCAGTGCCTACCTCCCCATCAACCAAGCAATGTGGCGATGGGGGATTACCGCTCACCCCGTCGCCGCCAATAGTGCGAATAAGGAACTGGCGGCGGACTACCAGGAACACCAATATCCAGCCGTCATTTTAACGGCGGACAAAGTCACCGATTTGCAGAAGTTTCCCGAGCTTTCGTTTGAACTGGTGAAATTACGGACGTTCCCTGAGGGCCTGCTGATCGGTTACCAAACTCACCGCCAGACTAATCCCAACCACCAGCCAACCGAGGATAGCCTGGGTTGGATCCTCAATACTTCTGGAACCACCGGTAAGCCCAAGCAGGTTGGTTTAACCCACCAAATGATGTGGCAAGCGGCGATCTATGATGCAGAAAGCCACCAATTATCGGCACAGGATACCGTTTTAATTGTCATGCCGATGTTTCACATCAATGCCCAGGAATTGATCATCGTGTCCACCCTCTTCAGCGATGGTCGAATCGTAATCGCCCCGAAATTTAGCGCCAGCAGTTACTGGGACTGGATTAGCGACTATGACTGTACCTGGAGTTCCGTGGTCCCAACCATTGTCACCATCCTTTTGAAAAATCAGGAATCCCAAAAGCGGTTTAACCCCCGTCACCACCTCCGCTTTATCCGCTGTGCCTCAGCCATGTTGCCAGTCGAACGGCACCAGGAATTCATTGAACGTTTCCAAGTGCCAATCCTCGAAGGTTATGGGTTAACGGAAGCCTGCAGCCAATGCACTTTGAATCCACTAGACCAGATCCGGGTGGGATCCGTCGGGAAGCCTTACGGAACGCAAGTTCAAATATTTGCTGAAGGTACGTATACCACCACTGCCAACGTCACCGGGGAAATCGTCATCAAGGGGAACCACGTGATTACGGAATACCTAAACGCTGATGCCAAGGCCCAACGCGATTTCCACGATGGTTGGTTCCACACTGGTGACCTGGGCTACTTTGATCACGATGGTTACCTGTGGTTGAACGGCCGGCGAAAGAACATCATTAACCACGGGGGTGAAAAAATTAACCCCACCATGGTCGAAGGGACCTTGGGATCCCTCGACTTCATCAAGGACGTTGCCGTCGTCGGTACCCCTGATCAAATCTATGGGGAAAACGTTGCCGCTGCGATCATCTTGCAAGCGGGCGTTGACGGTTCCGCGGACCTCAAGAATTACATTCTTTCCTATGCCGAGAAAAAACTCGCTAAGTACCGGCGGCCGACCGAAATCTACTTTATCGACCAATTCCCACTAAATCCAACCGGGAAAGTCATTCGGCCCCAACTCGTGAAGCAGCTGACCGACTTAAAAATGGCCGAGTGAGGTGATGCTTAGTGAAAAATAACCATGTCCATCGTAAAATCTTTGTCTGGCTGCTCATTGGCGTGTGGATCATCATCGCCTACTTTGGCTGGCGTCAAGCAACCGGTGCTGGAACCAGTACCAAGACCATTACCATCGGTTACCAAGCTGGTGACGAATTCGACATTTCTAAGACCCGGGGCGCCTTTGCGAAAAAGATGAAGGCCAAGGGCTACACCGTGAAATTTAAAGAATTCCAAAATGGTTCCGCAGAAATGCAGGCCCTCGCCAACGGAAGTATTGATTACGCCCGGATTGGTGACACTCCTGGGATTACCGCTCTTGCTTCCGGGACGAAGCTGACCTACGTTGCTGCCGGGGCAAGCAAGGCTAACGGCTCAGGAATTCTGGTCAAGAAGGGCCAAGGAATCAATAGTATGAGTGACCTCAAAGGCAAGACGATTGCCTATACCAAGGGAACCAGCTCCGAATACATGCTCAGAAAAGCACTCCAGAAAGCCGGGCTTTCCACTAGCGATGTTACCCTGAAAAGTCTGGACCAAAGTGCGGCCGCCGTTGCCTTTGCCAAAGGCAAGGTTGATGCCTGGGCTAACTGGGATCCCGCCACTTCCCAAGCAGAAGTCACCGAAAACGCGAAGTTGCTGGTCAACGGGACTACCTTAGGGGTCAACAACCGGAGCTTTATCGTGGCACCGACGAAATTTGCTAAGCAAAACAAGGCCGTCACCAAGTTAGTGATTAAGTACAGCAACGCCGATATGCAATGGGCCAACAAACACAAGAGCAAGCTCGTGGCAATGATGCAAAAGAAACTCAAGCTGAAGAAGGCTGTCGTCGAAAAGATGGTCAACCGACGGACGTATAAGATGACCAGGATGACCAAGACCGCAGTCAAGGAACTACAGGACATCGCGAACTTGTTCTACCAAAGCAAGATCATTACCAAAAAAGTTCAGGTCAAAGACCACGTCCAGTACCTAAAATAGAGGTGTTAATTATGGATCAAGAAATTAGTCTCAACATCAACCAAGAAACAACCACCACTAACAACGTCACCCACCAGCATTCCAAAAGAAAACTCGACCGCCTGTTGCCGTGGCTAATTCCCGTCAGCCTGGTGATTCTGTGGCAAGTAGCCGTGAGCACCAAGTTGATCGACTCGTCCTTTGTTCCGGCCCCATCCGCAGTGATTGCTCAAGGAGTCAGCCTTTGGCAAAGCGGGGAATTGCAGAAAAACATCTGTATCTCACTGTTTCGGGCATCCGTTGGTTTCGTAATTGGGGGCGGTAGTGGACTGGTCCTTGGGTTAGTGAACGGGCTTTCCAAAACCGCCCGCGCCACCCTCGACAGTACCGTCCAGATGTTGAGAAACATTCCCCACTTAGCCTTGATTCCCGTCATGATCCTGGTGCTCGGGATTGGTGAATCCGCTAAGATCAGTCTGGTCGCCATCGGCTGTCTGTTCCCGATGTACATCAATACCTACCACGGGATTACCTCCGTCGACCACGGCTTGATCGAAATGGGCAAGTCCTACGGGTTAAGCTCTTGGGCCTTACTACGCAAAATCATTTTACCGAGTGCCCTCCCGTCCATTTTGATGGGGGTCCGGTATGCCCTGGGAGTAATGTGGACAACCCTGATCGTGGCCGAAACGGTCTCTGCTGATTCTGGGATCGGCTATATGTCAACCAACGCCCAACAGTTTATGAACATGAAAACCATTTTTCTCTGCATTACCATCTACGCCCTCTTAGGGAAGCTTTCAGATGTCATCGCCAAGACATTTGAACAAATCTACCTCGACTGGCGCAACTAATTGGAGGTCCTCATCATGCTCAAATACTTAACCGTGAACAACGTTTCAAAAGTTTACCAAGCCAAAACTGCCCTGCACGACGCCAACTTGGAAGTCGACCGGGGATCGTTCGTCGCCATCGTCGGCATGAGTGGGAGTGGTAAAACCACCCTCTTGCGAATGATTGCGGGACTCGAACAACCCACCACTGGTGAAATCCGGCAAAACGACCGTCAAGTGACCTCGATCAATCCCCAAGCCCGTTGTATGTTCCAAGATGACCGACTGCTCCCGTGGATGACGGTCAGTGAAAACCTGACCTTTGGGGCTAAGGATAAGGAGCAACGTGCCCGGGCCCAACGACTATTAGAAACCATGGAACTCATGGAATTTAGTAACTACTACCCAACCAAGTTGTCTGGTGGGCAACGCCAACGGGTCGCCTTGGCCCGGGCCCTGATGGATAATCCAGAACTGCTCCTGTTGGACGAACCATTGGGCGCCTTGGACGCCCTGACCCGTCTGCGGATGCAGGACCTGATTTTAAAAATCACCAATGAGCAAAAAATCACGACCATGCTGGTGACCCACGACGTCTCTGAGGCCGTGCGGATGGCCAACCGCATTATCGTTGTCAAAAATTCGCAGATCCTCCGCCAACTCGACAATCCCTACCAAGGGGTGGACAACGAAAATGGCAAGTTACGCCGCCTCGAATTGGTCGATGAGGTGTTGGACATTATTTATCATGGATAAGTTCCTCGTATATAGTACAAAAACTAGTTAAAAGTTCCCCGTATATAGGGAACTTTTAACTGATTTTCTCCCTGTATGGAGGGAACAACAAGCCCCCGCAGCTAGATTTTGTCTAACTGCGGGGGTTCGTTTCATATTTGAGTTATCTATTTAATGATTTGCTTCCGAGATTGGACGTAATTCACTGACATAGCCGTTTACTTCCGACTTCTTACTTGAGTTGTTATAGTAGTCAGTTTTAAGCTGCTTTAAGCTAATGGTCGACGTTTCGTAGTGACCCTCTGCCACCGATTCGCCGGCATCAGACGTCCATTGCTTAATCGTAACATTCGTGCCATCGCTCGTGTAGAAGATGTAGCTTTCAGGATCACCATTGGCCGTGATGTAACTATAACCACCAACATCCTTGTCACTACCCGGTTCTTCGGTTCCGTAATACATTTCGCCGCTACTTAACCATTTCTTCATCCAATCCGGGTCCTTTAGTAAACCGACCATAATCCCAATCGTCTGGTCACTGACCGTCCCACTCTTGGTTGACTTGGTCGAACTCTTGCTTGAAGAACTAGAAGTCGTGCTTGAATCACTGCCATTCGCAATCTTTTCGAAGTTGCTTTCGACATCCGCATTCTGCGTTTGGGTCCAGTTTGGTGTCCCGTTAGTGCTTTGTTCCACTAATGCCACTGGTTGGTTATTATGAAAGGCAAATGCGTAGGTGATGTGCGTAGCCGCATTGCCCGGCCGATCGTAATTATACAAGGCCACGACGTTGTAATCGTAGGAACCTTTCCCGGTTGGCGCCCACCCAATTGAAGAGTTAGAACCATTTACGGTCGTTTGGCTCAAGTCGCTTGGGTACTTCATCCCCGCCTTGGTTGTCAGGTCATTTTTACCATCATACTTCGTGTACGATTGGCCCATCGTCGGTGCCCACTTGTTCATAAAATCAGTTAGTTCCTGATCCTTCGTCGAATTCCATAATTGTGACGATTTTTTATTCGTTGACGTCGCAGACTTTGTGGTACTCTGGCCACTCGTTGCAGAGCTTGATTGTGTACTATGATTCGTCGCGGAACTCTGTCCACAACCGCTTAACAAAATTGCGCCAGCCGCTAGGACTCCCAAGACCGATAATCTATTTAACTTCATCCGTTTATTTGCCTCCCTTTATTAAACAAAGTCGATTATACGACGTAGAATCGCGAACACTAACAAATTTCATTCAACGCAAAAAGAGCATGACTGCCAAAGTTGGCGTCATACTCAATTAACATTTTAAAGCAAGAAATTAGTCTTCCTTCTTGCGCTTCAAGCCAAAGGCCAGCAACCCGGCCATAGAAGCGGCGGCCAAGCCGAGAACTCCAGCTTGGTCATGCGTCTCGTTACCAGTTTGTGGTAATTGCTTAGCAGCGCTCTTCGTGTTGTTAGCGCTAGTTGAGACGTTTTCTTGTGACAATACCGCATCGCTTTCGCCATTTGGTAAAGTCGTGCCGTGGTTACCAGTCGTGGTGGTTTCACCTGACGACAGCTTGGTGTAACTAATTTCGATTGTTGCGTCACTGGTTAATGGATCACCAGCAGGAACTTGATCGCTGGTTACTTGGTAACCAGCAATTTCTGGAACATCCAGCGCCGTCCATTCACTGGAAGCAACTTGCCATGGTCCGTAGGTAACTTCACCAGTGACTTCATCGACAGTGGCCGTCCGGGACAACTTCGCAGTTTGCGTCGTTGTCTTAACAGAACCATCTGGTAATTTAACATTGATCGTCCGGGTGACCGTCTTGTTCAGATCATTTTCACCAACACCACTTGGGTAGTTCTTGTTAGGGTTGTCAGGCAAAATATCGGCCGTAGTCTTTGGATCGGTTGGTTGAACCGTAATGGTGGCGTGTTCAACTTTGACGGTAATTGGATCAATCCCGGCTGAGGTAACCTTGGCACTAGTTGGCAGGTTTTGTCCTGAAACAATCTTCCAACCAGCCGGAACACCACCGTTAATGTACTCAGTTACGTCTACGGTAGTATCCGTATCACCCTGGTAAGTTGAAGTTTTAATTGTATTACCATTTTCATCTTTGTAAGTAATCGTTCCCTTTTGTGGGTTAGCAGCATAATTAATGTAGAAGTTGTAGCTGCCTGGAAGCTGATCAAACTTAACTTCGTTCTTAGCATTAGCGTCATTAGTATTAACCATAAAGTCGTAGGTAAAGGTATGGTTAGTATCATCGTAACTGATGTTAAGCATTGGCCCCTTATTAGCATCTATTTCCTTGGAAACATAAGAATTTGGATCCGCGCTAATTGTGTAACCAGCTGGTTGATCAACTGGTGCACCCGTGATCAATGTCACATCGTCTGGACTATACTTCTTACTCCAAAGGTCCCCACCATCGACATTCTTATCAGTAGTTGTGTTGAAAGTCAGATACTTGGCGTTGTATGATGTACTGTAGGTAATTTCACCAGTAGCCAAGTTCTTCATTGCTGTCTTGTAAGCCGTGACGGTTTGGTTGGCAATAATCTTGTAAACGTAACCTGCATATTTATCAGCATGTGCAGAGTCACCAATTTCAGCAGCATATTCTGCAGCCGTCAGTGTTCCTTCACCCTTGTAAGTGTCAGGGAACTTTTCAACAACTTGGTAAGTTGCGGTTGCAGTTTGTTGATACTTAGGATCCTTAGTAACATCTTGCAGCACATTGATCTTAGCTGGAACGTCAAGGTAGGTACCGTCACTGAAGTTAATCCGTACAGTTCCAGACTTTTCACCAGCGGTTGAGGTGTCTGGTTGTCCATCAGGAGCCCAAGTCATGTAGAAGCTCTTTTGTCCATCAGTAAAGTCACTGGCACTGTTGACGTTGGTACCACCCCAACCATTTTCAAGATCAGTAACGTTGATTAATTGACTGAAGTCACTTTGAGGAAGTTTACTAATATCCTGGTTTTGATCGTACTGCTTAGTTTGACCGGTGGTTGCACCATAGAAGTCAGCAAACATCCAGCCAGCTTTTTCGCCCTTAACATAGACTGCCGGATTATAGCCAAATAACTTAATAATCTGGTCACTCCAGTTATATGCTATATCAAATTTTGGCTCACCATAGCCTTGGTGAACCGTCGAAGCCGTGCCATTAGTAAAGTTGCTTACGTTGGTCTTAATTGGCGTGCCATTCGTCCACGTGCTGGAATCTCCATACCAAGTAAAGCTAAATTCACTAGCTGGGAATGACTCCAGTGGTTTCATTCCACTTGGCATTAACCCACTGTTAGTTGTTGAGTCGATTGGGTCCAACACATAGGTTTTCCCATCAGCAGATAAACGGTAAGTGATCGTAGACGGTGCATAATTGCTGTTACTACTGTATGTTGAATCTGCATGAATAGTTATTGTATTTGGAACTGTCTTAGCTGCCGGATCATCAGGGCTGTCACCACTAGTCTTATGATAAGTACCAGTAATTGAAGAATAACCTACATCACGGTTAGTAGCCAAAGTCCCTTCTGGTGCTAATTTTTGTTCATTCGCAGTATTATCTGCAGTCTTAACCGTATTAGTTTTTTCATCAGTATCTTGGGAGGAATTTGACGGATCACTTACAGCTTGATTAGCAGAGCTGTCCGTACCCCCACCATTTTGATTTTGAGTATTTGTAACGACTGGTGTGTTCGTAGTATCAGTGGTGTCCGCATGAGCAGTCACGCTGTAACCACCAAGGAATGCTAAACCGATCAAAACAGAGGCAACCCCGACTCCGTACTTACGAAGACTAAACCGTTGCCGTTGATCCTTCATCTTCCGTATTATTTCTTGTTGATTGTTTTTACTCACAATTATTCCTCCCAGATTAACTTATAAAGTACTTTGTGAAGATTTTGATGATTTTTTATGATCATTAGCGCAATAAAGAACCCCTTAGTTAGATTTTTAGGTCTAGCGAGGGGAATTTTTAAATTTTACGTTGAGGTGAGTAATTACTCACTATATTTCAAAAAGGAAGTGGTGGCAACGCATTAAGCCTCGACCACCAAATGCCCAATCGCGAATTTTTTTGGGGGGCAGATTGGCTATATGGCGCAATCCGACGCCCTGTATGAGAGCCTCACTGCCGAAGAAAACCCCACCTTCTTCGGCGAGATGAAAGGAATGGCTAAGCAACAATTACAAGCAGAAATTGCGAAAGTGGCCCAGGTCGTTGACCTGACGAATACATTATCTAAACGAGTTGGTGAATATTCTAGAGGAATGAAGCGGCGACTGTCACTGGCGATCGCCCTCTTGAACACCAATCACATATTAAAAATGACGTGTAAAATTGGCTAGCTGAAGAAGGCGACTACTTACTAAGACCCAATATCATGATGATCGTCTTGATTTAATTCACCAACTACTACTTTTTTATAATAACGACAAAGCAACATTAATTGATAAGCTTACTGACACAGTGTTTGCTAGTGATTAAGTGACTGGTAATGGTTCGGGGTCTTATACTTTTCAATGCAGTCGTGGCCGAACAACACCTCGTTGGAAATTTTGATTTACTGCGTGAAGCTTGTGAAAAGCTTGATCCAAATTTTGAACTTTTAAAAGCTGGTGCTGAACATGCTGATGTACTAATTAGATGCTATCTACTACCCGACTCAGTAGAAGAAGTAGTTAATGAAATGTTGAAATAATACTACAGAAACAATAAAACCCGATACAAAAAAATGTACCGGGTTTTGTTTTACGCGCTTAATTAGTTTTTACCAAACCATTGGGACCGTCCGTATAGCCTTCAAAGTTATCATGAGATTTGGGAAGATAATTGGGATCATTTTCTGGCAATTGCGTTCGTTCTTCAAATGACATATTACTACTACTTGAAGAACTGCTTTGGCTACTTTCATTGGTACTTGTTGAATTCGTGGAACTATCGTTATCAGGTTTATCATAACCATTTTCTTGCACTTTTTGTTCCTGTGATTTTTTTGCTTTATTGAACATACTCATAAAATCTTCATAAGTCATATCAATTTTAGTAGAAGTATCGGCAGTCCAGCTATACTTCGCATTTTTTGCTGAAGCAAAAGTTTTGAATTTATTTCCAACTAATTTTCCCTTCAATACAAAGTAATCATTGTCATAGATACTATGCATCTTAATTTGAAAACGATTATTTCCTAAGGACTTCCAAGTGCCTCGCATAGCACCCCCATAATAACCGTTATCATCATTACCTGTTTCAGGAGTGCAGTACATTAGGGTGCCATCTTTCTTAAAGTACCAATAATCTGGTTGTTCGTTTCCGTCATCATCAGTACTAGGTGTACGATATACACCACTAAGAACTTGGTTATGGCTGGTCGATTTTTTACTATGCGTATTGTTTGAACAACCAGCTACTAAAAATACAAAGCCAACTAAACATAAAGACAATATCAATCTGGTTACTTTTTTCATATATAAACTACTCCCAATAATGTTTTTCAATGTTTATTACTTGTAGTACCCCTCAAAGGCAAACACTTCGAGCATTGTTTTATTCAATAGATCAGTTTTCTAGCAAATCCTCTACAATATTCGTTGCATTTTGGTCATGCGTCTTTTGGTCTTCCATTATTTTATTATCTAATTTGTCCTCTGGCTTTTTCGTAAATTGCCCGTTTTTGTACGAATAAATGATTTTTTTATCACCCTGGTAAACATTTACGGTCCAATTTTTCAGATAACTTTTAGATTTATAAACGTTGTAACACATGGGTTCCACACTAGTTTCGGTAATATCCATCATGCCCATTGCACCAGTTTGGTCTTCATCATCCATAGTCAACCAACGGTTAATAGTCGACACATGGTTGTTATAGTATGAATACATATTAGCCTTAATTTGGTCCATTAACTCTTGATGTGGATATAGCTTAATAAGCTTATCTTTGGAATTAACTTTGACTGTGTACTTACTACTTAAATTACGTAAAGCGGCACCGTTATTGGTGTAAATCTTATTCAATTCTGATTTTGCACGCTGATTTTGAATACTTCTATACATGTGCGGAGCTAATAATACCAAAATAATTAGTACTATCACGGTGCCCCATTTATACCGTTTGTCATTCATAAATTTTTCTTTCATTTTTTATTCCCCACTATAAAAGTGGCCAGTTATTGATTGGCCACTTTCAATTTATATCTCAGCATCATTTTTTAGTTATGACGCTTTTTGTTAATACCAACAAATCCAAACATGGCTACAACAGAAGCCATACCTAAGCCAAGTACACTCATAACTTTATTAACGTTATTTCCAGTTTGTGGCAACTTACCGTTATCGAATTGAGTACGACTAGTAATGGCATTACTTTGTGATAATGCCACAGCGTTGGCAGCAACGAACTTCGTGCCGTTGTTTGTGTCGTTTTTAGCAACAACTACGTTACCGTCAGTACCGTTGGTCTTAACAGCATTTTCACCACGGTCTTCGGTTTGGCCGGTGTGACTATCCGTCTTGCTGTTGTCCTTGCCAGGTTCCGTGCCGGTGTGGCCGGTATCGCCACTTGGATCTGGTTGAACTGGCGTCACGGCAGCTAAGACGTTGAAGTGGACCGGCTTGGTGACCGATGAACCGTCAGGGAAGGTTACTAAGACGTCTTCGTCGTAAGCGCCTGGGGTCGTCATGTCGTTCTTAACCGCCTCGGCGTTAGCCCAAGCGACCGTGGTACCAGTTGGTACCGGGTCGAGACTAGAGCTGGCCACTTCTAAGAAGGAAGCCAGTACTAAGGATTGGGTTGGGTCCGCCTTAGTTGGGTTAGCCAAGGTTGGTGTTGGCAAAGCATCACCAACGTGCACATCAGTGATTGGGTTGATGGCAACCGAGTCACCGTAAACCTTGTCGTCAGAGATTAAGTTAGCCTTGGCCTTGTCGAAGGCAGCTTGCGCAGCGTCAGCCTTAGTTTGGGCGTCAGCAAGGGCCTTTTGTGCTTGGTCAGCGGCATCTTGGGCCTTCTTCAAGTCACTCGCCGTGGTGTCCGCCTTGGATTGAGCAGCTTGGAGCGCTTCGTTGGCAGCGTTGGCCTTGTCTTGCGCGTCGGTGAGGGCCTTGTCAGCGTCTGCCTTGGCGTTCTTGATGGCGTCAAGTTCAGCTTGGGCGTCCTTCAAGGTCTTGGCCGTGGCGTCCGCCTTGTCTTGAGCGGTCTTCAAGTTGTCGTTAGCGGTTTGCAGAGCTGCGTCGGCCTTGTCCTTTGCAGTTTGTGCATCGGATAATGCTTGCGTAGCTGAAGCAACCAACTGATCAGCTTGGTCCTTGTTGGCTTGGGCCGTCTTCAAGTTAGCTTGAGCGGTTGCCAGATCCATGGTGTCCTTCTGTAATGAAGCGAGGTTGTCTTGAGCCTTCGTTAAGGTATCAGCGGCCTGACTTTGGGCCGTTTTCGCATCGGCCAGCTTCGTTTGCGCAGTCTGCAAAGCAGTTGATGCGTCATCGGCCTTAGATTGGGCCGTGGCAACGGCTTGCTTGGCCGTGTTGATCTTCGAAACTAAGTCAGAAGAAGATGAGGCCGCGTATACATCGGCAAGCTGGTTACTTGCATCATTAGCAGCCGTCTTGAGGGCTTGAACTTGATCATAAGTATCAATATCTCTTTGATAGGTATCTGCCCAGTCACCGGCCGTCCCATCTGCGATTGCTTGTTTCTCTTTATTGTACATATTTTCATCGATAGCACTCAAACCGTACTTGTGTGTTGCACAATATTCTGTGATATCTTGAATGGCTTTTTGATATGCTGTCTTAGCGCTTTCAACTTCGGTAGTGTCTTGCGAATCAGTTAATCCAAGCGGAGTTTGGTATTGCGGTTGGTTAACCAATGCATCAGCACCAGCACCAGCAATAGTAGTAAGCGGAGCCATGTTAAAGTGGAATCCACCACCATGAAGATTCTTTTGACCATAAAATCCACTAGTTGTATAGTCTGTGGTATCGTAGTCATATTGCACACCAAGTTGGTCAGCTTGCGCGCCTTCTTTTGATAAAGAACCACCATTTAAACCACTACCTAAAATAGATAAAGTGTGTCCATATGCGGAAGCTGAATCTTCAAATAATAAAGCAACAATGGAGTCATAAATACCATGCTGAAGGTCATTACGGGTTAAACCATCAAAGCTAGCTTGCCAAACATCATTAGTCATATCTGGACTTCCTATGAAGGTTTCTTTAGCGAAACTCATGTCACCAGCCCAAGCCTCTGAAAATTGGTCACTTGTACCTAACCATTTTTTACTAACAACATCTAAGGCATTATTATTGTGGCCTTTGTCCCAGTTATTCCACTTATCTTTGTAATCTTCAATTACATTATCCGTTGCCATCTGAACTGCTCCAGTGGTAACAATAGTTTGCGGTGCTCCAACTTGCTTACGAATGTGGTTAATTAGAGCGGCCGCATATTGAGAAGCGTAAGTAGCGTCTTCTACAGATAGGTGTCCATCACTAGTCAAGGTAACAGGGATAGCTTCGGCAGCAGGATCATCTTTATAGGTGTTCAGCTTTTCACTGTTAAATCCTTCTTGCTGGAATCTGTTAAACTCTGTTGAATTGTTATCTTTATTAATTGTAGATCCGTTAATATACTTGGATTGGTCCTTCAACATTGCGGCCGCATCCTTGATCCATTCGTCAGTGGCCGTGATGGTGTTGACGATGGTTTGACCGTTTTGTAATTGGTCGAGGGCGTCTTGAGCACTCTTCAAGCTGTCTTGGGCCGTGGTGTTAGCCGAAGTCTTCGCGTCGACGTCGGATTGGGCGTCACTAACCGTTTGGTCAGCTGCGGACTTGGTCGTGGTGGCATCGTCGACGGCCTTTTGCGCGTCGGACAAGGCTTGTTCGTGGTCTTGAGCATTCTTGACATCACTTTGGGCCGTGTCGAGGCGATCTTGGGCCGTCGATTGGGCCACCTCGGCCTGATCTAAACTGTCTTGGGCGGTCTTGGCCTGCGTATCGGCCTGGTCTGCCTCAGTGGCGGCCTGTGATTGCGCAGCGGAAGCTGACGTGAGGTCGGCTTGGGCACTGTCATTGTTCTTGGTGGCGTCATCGACCGCGGATTGGGCGTTTTGTTCAGCGTTCGGGTCAGCAGCCACTTGGTCAGCGGCCTTTTGTGCCGCATCAAGAGCCGTTTGGGCGTCGCTAGCTTGCTGTGTAGCATCGCTAACGGCTTGTTGAGCATCGGAAGCGGCTTGACTCGCATTGGCTAAATCACCTTGTGCCTGGGTGTTCGCCGCGGTTGCGTCAGCTAAGTTGGATTGAGCGTCCGTGTTGGCCTGCTTAGCGTCCGCATAGTCTTGCCGACTCTGGTCTTGAGCCTGCTTTAAGCTTGATTGCGTTGCGTTAGTTTGTTGCGTGTCCGTTGGGGCCGCGGTGTCAGTTGTGGCGGCATCGACATGAACCGTCGTTGCAGCACCGGCCGCTACCGCTAAGGTAGCCGCAGCAGTTAAGGTAACGTTCTTCTTTAAATTCTTTGATTGCATTGTAATACTCCTTTATAAAAATTAGTGCATTGTAAAATAAATTTGATAACACCAAAACGAAAAGCCGAGCGTGCTCGACTGGTTTAGAAATCAGTTCAAAAGAACTGTACAGGCACGTCTCGGGATCGAACCGATGGAAGTTGACCATTCAGCGACGCGGTTACATTAATCAAGAAATGATCATTCATTAGTTACGCGATTTCTTCTTGTTAACCGCAGTTAAACCAATGGCAGATAACATGCCAGAAACACCGAGCGCAATGGCACCGGTAATGGAGTGATTACCAGTTTGTGGTAATTGACCATTATTTAGTTGCTTGCGACTGGTAATTGGTGCAGTGGTGGTGTTAGCAGTAGTTGATGGCGTGGTGCTGTTGGTTTTAACGATTTGACCATTAATTACGGTATAGCCTGGAACGATTTGGCCTTGTGCATTAACTACTTGCCCTTGCGCGTTGATGTGTAAGCCGTTATTTGAATTGCTAGATTGGTGCAATGCTGGATTAGCTTTAACGTGTAAGGTAATTGTCTTGGTGACCGTTGAGCCGTCAGGGAAGGTAATTAAAACATTTTCTTGGTAATCGCCAGCAGTTTGACTATCATGGTTGACTTGTGCTGGATTGGACCAAGTAATGGTGGTGCCTTCTGGAATCGTGTCACCAGAAATGGCCGCTAGGTTCATGAACATTGCCGTAACTTCATTGTTTTCACGATGAGCCGTCATTGGGTTATCAAGAACTGGTGATGGTACCGCGGTACCGGCCGTCATGGTGAGATCATGAGTCTTAACAACGTCACCGTATTGTTCAGCGTCAGTAATGAGTTCACTAACTGCTTGATCATAAGCGGCCTTAGCTTTGTTATAGTTAGTTTGGGCAGTTGCTAGGTTATCATTAGCTGTTTTTGCATCATTCTTAGCCTGTTCAAGTGATGGCGTGTCAGCATCTAATTTGTTTTGTGCGGTTTGAACTAATTCTTGAGCAGTTTTAAGTTGATCTTGAGCGGCGGTTAAGTTATCTTGTGCCTTCTTTAACAATTCCTGCGCGTTTTCCAAGTTGTTAAGTTTTTCAGCCGCATCACTAGCAGCTTGCTTGGCTGATGTTAAGTCATCGTTAGCGCTCTTTAAAGCGGTTTGTGCTTGATCAAGCGCGGTTTGTTTAGTAGTAACATCAGCTTGGGCTGCTTCAAGAGCTTGTTGGTCTTTGGCTAATTGATTTTTGGCGTCTTGAAGCTTTTGTTGCTTAGTTGCAACATCTTGTTGAGCGTCAAGGTAAGCTTGGTGAGCTTGATCATAAGCGTTTTGTGCTTCAGTAACCGCGGTGTTAGCTTGGGTTTGCGATGATTTAGCATTTGCTAACGCGTTTTGTGCATCCGTTAATGATTGTTTAGCATTAGCTAATTTTTGATTAGCTGTAGCTAGTATTTCGTTAGCCGCGTCAGCTACGTTCTTAGCTGAATTGTAATTGCTTTGTGCAGTAGTTTGGGCGGTTTGAGCTGTTTCTAAGGCTGACTTAGCATTGGTTAATGCTTGTTGCAACGCAGTCGTGTCAGTTGATTGATTCGATAAACCGTAAGAAGTTGAGTTGTTAATGGTAGCGTCGTTAGTGTTATTGTTAGTTAACAAATAGAAACGACCACCTTGTTCGCCATTGGAATTAGCAAAGGCAAAACCAAAGTAGGTCTTAGCAGCGGTAGTTGTGCCAAGAATAAAATCAGAATCAGTCAATAAGTCGATGTTTTGACTGTTCCAAGTTGTAGCAGTGCTGGTTCCACTAGCGTGTTCGAGAAGAATGTTAGCAAAGAGCGTCTTGAAATTACCAAGGTTAAGTTTGTGACCAGCGGTACCGCTGAAGCTAAAGCCATTGGTGCTAAAGTAATCACCGTTTTCATTACCATAGCCAAACGTGACGGTAGTTTCAGCTGTAGTTGGGGTGGTCTTTTCTGATAAATCACTAATGTCTGGAATGGTACCGCCCCAGCTAGTTGTCTTAGTCTTAGGGTTTTGAGCGTAAGTGTAAGCATCGTTCATCACCGCTTGATTTGGAATGACTTCATTGGTCATGCCAAGCGCTTGATGAATTCCATTCACTAAGGCTGCCACGAATTCATGAACTTCGATATTTAGTTGTGAATTGGTATGTAATGAGTCGAGGACATTATGAATTGCGTACATTACATCGGAGGTCGTTAACGTCGTTGAGTTATCAGAACCGGTTGGTGTGTACGTAATGGTTAAGCCTTTTTCCATTGTTGATTTTAAGCTAGCACTGTGATCACCATTACGCCATTGAGCAGCAGCGTTCTTAGCGGCATCCGTTGCCGTAATCGTTAAACCCCAACTAGCCGGATCAGTAATACTGCCTTTAGTTGGTTGGCTAGCTTGATTTAATGCTGCTTGAGCGTTGTTAACGGCAGTTTGTTTAGCTGTAACGTCTGTATTGGCGTTATCAAGTGCAGTTTTAGCTTGATTCAAAGCGGCTTGTTTAGCGTCAGCATCGGCTTGTGCTTGTTGTTGAGAAGCAGAGGCTTGGTCAACAGCAGCTTGAGCGTCAGCTACAGCTTGCGTTTCCTTAGTAACGTTATCATTAGCATTACTTTGATTAGTTTTAGCTTGGTCTAAGGCCGTTTGGCTTGATCTTGAGCTTGCTTAGCACTAGTAGTGTCCATGGCTTGGGATGCGTTATTGACTGTAGCTGTGTCAGTATCGACCTGCGATTGGGCCGTGGCTGCGGTTTGTTTAGCGGTATCTAGGGCCGATTGAGCATTAGTAACTGCTTGTGATTTAGCATTAACATTGTTTTGTGCAGTTGTAACTTGTTGATCAGCCTTGGTCTTATCATTTTGAGCCGTAGTAATGGCATCGGGGGTTGCCGCATTGGCATTTGACTGAGCAGTTGTAACAGCCTTTTGGGCGTCATTAACAGCAGTTTGTGCCGTTTGGGCCTGTTGACTGACTTGGTCTAAGGTAGTTTGATCTTGATCAACCGTTGCTTGAGCCTGACTTTGGGCGGTATTGGCACGGTCTGCTGCAGATTGGGCGGTATCAAGGTTAGTTTTTGCATCGGATAATTGTTGTCCGGCTTTGATGACTGCGTCTTGGGCCTTTTCTTGGGCAGTTTCCGTGTTAGTTTGTACCGTTTGGCTGTTAGTATTTGACGGGGTTTGGTCAGTGGTTGTGTCGGCATGGACCGTAGTGGCAGCACCGGCGGCAACAGCCAAGGTAGCCGCAGCAGTTAAAGTAACGTTCTTCTTGAAATTCTTTGATTGCATGATTATGTTATTAATCCTCCCAGTAAGTAAAATTCGCATCTGATATGCACCCCGTATTTTAAACGAATTTCGGCAAAGCGCTTATTTTTTCAACAAAATGCAATTTAATTCAGCGAATGTTCTAATTGGATTAGTATATTTTTATGTCTATTGGAACTTAAAACGATAGACCATGAAAATTACGATTGATTTAAAAAGGATTAATCGTAAAAATGACAGATGTTACTAACATTGGGGAGACTATTGCAAAAGTGCGGCGCAAAAGGAAAATGACGCAAGAGCAACTAGCTGAACAAAGTGAAATCACCGTAAATTATCTATCTAAAATTGAACGTGGTGCTGCTCAAAATTTTAGTGCAATCAACCTTATAAACATTGCTCAAGCTCTACAAATCAGTATTGACCAGTTAGTCAGCGGATCTATTGAGAGGATTGATTCAAATCAGGAACCCACACCCAATATTACTGAGTTAAACTTCCTATTATCTAAGTTTGACAACCATCATCGTGAAGCTATCGCTGGATCAATAGTTAAAGCCATCAAATAACTACAAAATAAAAACGGTAAGTAATCGTCATTTAGACAACTACTTACCGTTAATTTATATATGCTATAATGTTTCAGCAGGCAAGTTTTAAGGACGGTGGCTGTCATTCTCTACGGAGGTGGTTCACATGAACTTTACTCTCACGAAAGGATTCACAGCCCGTGAGCGACTACCAAGTCCTCATGCTAATGTTGGCGTTCGGTACTTTCGTACTGGCATTGCTAACTTTTGTTTTCAGCTTTTGCTAAAACTAATAAAAGCCGTCCTCGTTAACTTTGGCAGGTTTACGGACGACTTTCATTAGTCTCTAGTAACAAGGCCACCGTCTTTTTAACGGGCCTGTTTTTTGTATACATAAATTATACCATAAGGTTTCATATAAAAAAAGAGCGCCTATTAAGCGCCCCAACCGGTTCGACTCAAATAATCAACTGAAGTCATTTTGCACACCGGCATAATTCTATTAATAGTTAAAATTATAATACAAAACGTCTAATTAAGCGGTTGTATAAATAGCACCATCAAATAAGTGCCTTTCTTCAACGATAAGTGGCATTAATATCGATGTAAAAAAGATGGCTAGACTAAAAATGTAAACATTACATTTAAGATCCAATCATCATTTCTACAGGAATGTTTTTATTTACAAAGAGCTTTCTCACGCTTTTCTCGAGCTTTTTATTTGATATCTGGTATTAACAGACTTTCCATCCTGAATAATGCTTCCCTGATCCACTAAAAATTGCTGTAGATTGCTGTAGATTTTCTACAGCTTTTTATATTTAGTATTAACAGAGCTGCCAATTTTAGTAAGTTTACCTTCATCTGAAAGTTCTTTAAGATACTTTTTAATGTAGTACATCGATAAATCCAGTTCATTTTGCAGCTTCTGTCTCGATTGAGGTCCTTCCTGATCCAAAATTAGTAATAATTGTGCCTTCGTTGAAAGGTCTTTATTAGTATGTTGTGTAGCTGAGGATTCGATATGTCCAGCATAATTAACATTAGGCAACGTCACCTTAAAGGAATTTGGCCGAACCTCAAACTGTGGTTCTTGATCCGATTCCTGGTATGCATCAACCATCCGGCGAATCCCCGTCCCGTAATTTTCAATATATTTTAATTTATCCAAAATATGCACTAATTGTGGATTACGAACTGCCGTCATACCATCTTTAATTTCATCTAATGTTAACCCATCTGGAATTCCTCCAGGAGAAAGAATTTCCATTCGATCATCAAAGATTTCAACTTTAATTGTTGAATGTAATAAGTAGTCTCGATGGGCAAACGCATTTACCACAACAGCCTCTCGAATCGCTGCATCGGGATAATCCTTCACTTCGTGCCTTTGCGGATTACCATCAATTTTTATATTGGTATGGTTATTTAGACCAATATAGTAAAGCAGTTCATCAATTTGACCCGTTAAGCCTCCCGTAATTTCACGTTTATCTTTAAATTCCATTACATTAGTGCCTTGATAAATCGCTACTTTGGTAACGGTAGTATTCTGGTCACTAACTAAAAGTGCTGCATTATTGTAAATATCAGAAGACTTCAGCATGTGAAGAGCCTTAGCACTAAAGTCGAGATTCTTTGTTACGGCACGCTTTTTTAACGTATCAAATGTTAAATTTTGTTCTGCCGACATTTCAGCATCAAATTCATTACTTTCACTATTTTGCTGTAGCATTCGCTTAATCTGTTCATTAGTTGCCCGTACTGCTGAACTACCATACCGAATATAAACCCCTTTGGGCGAGAAGCCTTCACTTTCTATTGCATAGGGCTTATGTCGACCGGGTTTAACTTTAATCGTAAATACTTCATCATTAGGTCTAATGTCAATTAAACTAAAAGGGGTCGGATAAAAGGCATCGGTATACCAACGATTTAACTTCTCTTCCCAAATGTGACGTTTATTTTCCATCTCGTTTTTGGGTAGAAAATAATTAAAGGGACTAGCCTCATAAAACAGCTAATCCCTTTATTACTACTTGATCTCATCGTCACATTTCGGTAGAAAAACGGTAGACAACTTGTCTCAAACCCGCTTTTTCTAAGAATTCACCCTTACTACAAATGCCGTCAAATTAGGTTTCCCTCTTCAAGTTATAGTTAAAAATTATTCGTACTCAATCGTCGAAGGCGGCTTACTCGTGACATCGTAAAGGATCCGGTTAACGTGATCGACTTCGTTAACGATCCGGACCGAGATCTTTTGCAGGACGTCCCACGGAATCTTCGCAAAGTCGGCCGTCATTCCGTCAATGGACGTAACGGCACGAATAGCAACAGCGTAGTCGTAGGTCCGGCCATCTCCCATGACCCCGACGGAACGAATTCCTGGCAAGACGGTAAAGTATTGCCAAATCTTTTCGTCCAAGCCAGCTTTGGCGATTTCTTCCCGGAGGATTGCATCACTTTCCCGGACAATTTCGAGCTTTTCTGGAGTAATTTCACCAATCACCCGGATCCCCAAACCAGGGCCAGGGAATGGTTGGCGCCAAACTAACTCGTGTGGGATCCCCAGTTTTTCACCAAGTTCACGGGTTTCATCCTTAAAGAGGCTACGGAGTGGTTCGATTAACTTGAACCCAAGCTTCTTCGGTAAGCCCCCAACGTTGTGGTGGGACTTGATCGTTTGGGCAGTATCCGTCCCAGATTCAATCACGTCGGTGTAGAGAGTCCCCTGAGCAAGGAATTCGGCATCGTCCATCTTCTTGGCTTCTTCGTTAAAGACTTCCACGAATTCCTTCCCGATGATCTTCCGCTTCTTTTCAGGATCAGTGACGCCCTTGAGCTTTCCTAAGAATCGGTCACTAGCGTCGACCTTGATGATGTTGACCCCGAGGTCACGGTTCAAAGCATTCATGACTTGGTCCGCTTCGTTCTTCCGTAACAGACCGTGGTCGACAAAAATACAAGTCAGCTGGTCACCAATGGCCTTGTGGATCAGCACGGCAGTGACGCTAGAGTCGACCCCACCGGATAAACCGAGAATGACTTTCTTGTCACCAACTTCTTCGCGGATCTTGTCCACTTGCATGTCGATAAAATCATCCATCGACCAGTTGGCCTTCGCACCACATACCCCAAAGGCAAAGTTCTTTAAGATATCGAGTCCGTATTCGGTATTCCGGACTTCCGTGTGGAACTGTAAACCATACAGTTGCCGTTCATCATCCGCCATGGCCGCAATCGGGCAATTCTTACTGGTGGCAGTCACGGTAAAGCCATCTGGCACCTTGGTGACCCGGTCACCGTGGCTCATCCACACGTACTGCTTCTTTGGTAAATCAGCAAAGAGCTTGGCATTGTCGTCCGTGACTTCAATGTCGGCACGGCCGTATTCGGAATCATCAGCTGATTCGACCTTACCACCCAAGTCATAGGCCATCAGTTGCATCCCGTAACAGATTCCTAAAATTGGGATCCCCAACTTGTAAATCTCCGGGTCAACTGAAAAGGCATCCTTGGCGTAGACAGAATTTGGCCCACCAGAGAAGATAATCCCCTTGGGGTGTAATTTTTTGATTTCTTCAGCGCTGACCTTGTGTGACATTAACTCAGAGTAAATGCCAAAGTCCCGGATCCGCCGGGTAATCAATTGATTGTATTGACTACCAAAATCCAGTACCAAGATCTTATCAAACGCATCTAAATCGACGTTCGCCACTATTCCCACTCCTTTATAATGAATTCAAAACTTAGGACCATTGTACGGTGTTTACCAAACGAGGTCAATACAGCAAGGACGAACGGTTGTGCATTTGCGAATTTTTTCTAAAATCCCGCCACGCGCCCACCTCAAAACGCGATCCCTGCTATAATAATGCCAAACCAAAAAGGAATGATCATATGAATATTTATGGTGATTACGAAAATTCATTACACCGGGTCATGGATGACCTGCTCCAAAAAATTCAGAATTTAAACCAAGATGAAGTCACTCACCATCATCCCAAGCTTTACGAACACCTCATCAGCCGGGTCAAGGATCCGGACAGTATGGTGGAAAAATGCCAGCGTAAGGGTTACCCCGTCACTACTCAGGCCGCCCTTCGCCAATGCAAAGACGCGATTGGTTTGCGAATCGTCTGCAATTTCATTGATGACATTGACCGCTGCCTGACCCTGCTCCGCCACGTTGACTGGTGCACAATTGTCAAAGAAAAAGACTACATTACCAACGCCAAGCCCAATGGCTACCGGAGTTACCACCTCATTTTAGATGTGACGACCCCCTACCAAGACGTCGACGGGGCCGTCCCCGGTCATTACTACGCCGAAATCCAGCTCCGGACGATCGCGATGGATTCCTGGGCTAGCTTGGAACACGAAATGAAGTACAAGCACCACATTAATAATCCAGAACGGATCGGGAAAGAATTAAAACGCTGTGCCGATCAGTTGGCCTCGTGTGATGTCCAAATGCAAACCATCCGCCAGCTGATCAACGGCGACTAAGGAGATTACTATGCACATCTTATTAGCAGAAGATGAAGCCCAATTATCACGGGTACTGAAATTAGCAATGGAGAAGAGCGGCTACACCGTTGATGCCGCGGCTGACGGTCAACAAGCAGTCGACCTCGCGAAGAAAAACGCCTATGATGTGATGATTTTTGACATCATGATGCCGAAAAAGACGGGGCTGGAAGCCCTTCGCGAAATCCGAGCGACCGGTGACCGCACCTACGTGATGATGCTCACGGCGATGACCGAAGTTGACGACAAGGTCACGGGCCTGGACGCCGGGGCCGACGATTACATGACCAAACCCTTCTCACTCAAGGAACTCCTGGCCCGGCTCCGGTCGCTGGAGCGGCGAAACGAGGAACTCGACGACGATGTTCTGTCATTTGGTGACCTCACCGTTGATACCAACGAACAAACCCTGGAAAGTAACAATTCCATTAGTCTGACGAGTAAGGAATCGCGGCTTCTCCAATACTTGATTTTAAATGCCAATAAACAGCTTTCTAGTGACGACTTGTTGAACCACACCTGGGACGATGACGACGAATCGGCCGACGCTGAAGACGTCTGGTTCACCATCTCTTACCTGCGGCGCAAATTATCGTCCGTTGGTTCGACAGTCACGATTTCTGGAGAAAAGGACGGCCCATTTACCATTACTGCATAATTCAAGGAGGGATTACCAATGATTCGCCATTTTCAAAAACGATTTATTTTAGTGTCCACCCTCGCCCTGATTGTGGTGTTAGTGACCATCATTGGTAGCATTTCAGCCATTGCTTACTGGCGGTCCAGCAACGAAGTCAACTCTGTCTTAAGTTACCTGGTCCAAAATGACGGCCAAATGCAAGGACGACCACCACAGCGGCAGCAACCAATTCTCGCTTCCCACTTTTCTAAGGAAGGGATGTTTCAATACCGGTACTTTAGCGCCAAAATCAACCAACAAACCAAAAGTACCCAAATTGATGACCAGCACATTTTGAGCGTCAGCCCGGCCGCTATTCAGCGACTTGCTAAACGGGTCATTAAAAGCGGCACTTCCAGTGGGGCAATTACTTATCATGGCACCCGCTACGCCTACCGGGTGAAAAAATCCGGTCAGACCCAGCTGGTGGTCTTTCTGGACGAGTCACTCCTGATGAATGAAACTAGCGAAATTTTGCGTTTTAGTATCCTCCTCGGGATCGTCTCCTGTATTCTCTACACCACCCTCCTGGTTCTCTTTTCCAAGCGCGCGATTCGGCCGATCATCGAAAATGAACGCCGGCAACGGGAATTCATCACCAACGCCGGTCACGAATTGAAAACTCCGTTGACCGTCATCGCCGCAAATACGGAAATGCAGGAGCTAACCGATGGTGAATCTGAGTGGACCAAGAGCAATAAGGCCCAGGTGGAACGCTTGACCCTGCTGATTAATAACTTAATTGCCCTCGCCCGGTCGAGCGAGCGCCGCTCTGACGAAGCAGTGATCGACGTCGACGCCAGTGGCATTGCCAAAAGGGTTGCTGAGAGTTTCAAAGGAGTCGCCATGCATGACCATAAAAAAATGCTGGTCAATATCCAAAAGGGCCTCAAGTTCCGGGGCATCGAATCCCGCTATACTGAGTTACTCAACATTCTTTTGGATAATGCCACCAAATACTGTGACCCTGATGGGACAATTATTTTTACCCTGCAAAAGAACCGCCGGTCACGGAACCTCAACCTGACGGTCGCCAACTCCTATGCGGCCGGGAAGGATATCGATTATACCAAATTCTTTGACCGCTTCTACCGTGGCGATACCGCCCACAAGATCAAAAAACAAAGCGGCTTTGGGATTGGCCTATCGATGGCCCAACAAATTGTGGAACAGTCCCACGGCAAGATTAAGGCCGAATATAAAAATGGGATGATCGGCTTTCACATTACCCTTCGTTAATCTAAAACGGCATGGACGAAAAGCGTCCATGCCGTTTTTGGTCAATCTGCGCGCAGGTAAATGCGGTCAATTTTATGGTGAGCCGTCTTGTGGAGAATCACGTCCGCCCGGTTGCGGGTCGGCAGGATATAGTCACGGAGGTTGGGCAGGTCGACCGTGTCCCAGACCTCGCGGGCTTTGTCAAAGGCCACCTCCCGGGGGCCCTTGGTATAAGGGTAGTAATAATTGGCTGGATCTTTAAACGAGGTGTCTAGCAACATTCCAAACCGCTCCAGGTACCACTGTTTGACGAGGTCGGCCGCAGCGTCGACGTAAATCGACCAGTCAAAGAAGTCACTCACGTAGATTGGCTGGGCCGTGGGTAATTGCAAGACGTTAATCCCTTCCACAATTAAAATGTCAGGCTCGCGAATAATTTGTGGCTGGTCCGGCATAATGTCATAAGTGTTATGGGAATACGTTGGGGCGCTTACCTCATCTACCCCGGCCTTCACATCACTTAAAAAGGTGATGAGCCGTTCCATATCGTACGATTCTGGAAACCCCTTGCGGTCCATAATTCCTCGTTCGATCAACTCAGCGTTGGAATAAAGAAATCCGTCGGTGGTGATCAACTCTACCTTTTGGTCCGGCATTAACCGGTTTAACAGAATTTGCAGCAAGCGGGCAGTCGTACTCTTGCCGACCGCCACGGATCCCGCAATCCCGATAATGTAGGGAATCCGTCGTGACGACTTCTTCAAAAACGTCAGGCGCTGCAACTGCATTTGAATATAATTTTGGTACTGCAATTGAATCAGCTTAATGAGCGGTAAATATACCTCTTGCACATCTTGTAAGGAAATCTGGTCGTTCAGTGACTTAATCGCGTCCAGGTTTTCTTGCGTCAGCATGACACGCTCGCTTGGAAAAAAGCTGTGCCACATTTCGCGGTCAAACTGGTCATAATTTAACCATTCATCCATCATTATTCTTCCTCGGATCATTATTAATATTTCTATTTTACCATCGTTTACACCCGGAAACGACTCTGCTACACTGAAAATAATACTAAGGAGGGATACCGTGAAATTAGACGCCCGAACGGTTAGCACACACCTAACCGATTACGATCAAATTAAGCAACTGTACCATACAGCCTTCCCAGCCGAAGAACAAGTCAGTTGGTCCTCACTCATGCATAAGTCGCACTCGAAGCATGTCGAATTTTTGGCTTACTACGTTGACAGTGAATTCGTCGGGATGACCTACGTGATCCGGCACAGCAATACCAACCTCTTATTTTACTTTGCAATTGCTGACGGAGCCCGCGATCATGGTTACGGTGGTCAAATTATCGACTGGCTCCAGGAGAAATACCCGAATGAACCACTGGTGATTGAGGTGGAACCAGACGACCCCCAAGCTCCCAACCTGGAACAACGGCAACGCCGGTTTAAGTTTTACCACCGGCATGGGTTCCACGAAATCGGCCACCAGGTGGTCGAAGAAGGCGTGCCTTACGAGATCCTTTCAACCGACCCGACTTTCGATGTGCAACTGATGAAACCAATTTACCGCTGGTTCAGTTTTCCATTCATCAACCGGTCAAAATTAGAAATCAAATAACAAGAAAGCTCCCTGATGTCACATGACATCAGGGAGCTTTCTTTAATCTAATTGATTACTTCGTCGGGAACTTCTGACTAGAACTATTCTTGAGCTCTGGTGCATCCGTAGAGTAATCATTCATCGTGGTCTTATTACCATTCTTGGTCTTGACCGAAGTCTTCTTTTTCTTCTGTGCTTGCTTCAGCTTCTTCAAGGCCTTTTGAAGATTGTAAGTGTAACTCTTCTTGTTGACCTTCTTAAAGCCAGACAGCTTGTAGAACCGTAAGAGGTCACCATTCATGACCTTATCGGAAAGCCCCAGGTCGGTTGTCACCCACTTTTGGATCTTCGCGATCTGCTTCTTTTGCGTGGCGGTCATGGATTTAATCTGCTTACCGCTCTTGGTGTAGTAGTAATCACCATTGTACTTCGTGTACTTCGGAGTGACCCAATCACCATTTCTAAATGGGACAATTTGTTTGTTTTGCTTTGACAATAAGTCTTGACCAAATTGAATGTACTTGTTGGAACTAATCCCGAGCAAGTCTTCCAGCGTTGGTAGGACGTCAATTTCACCACCATAAGTGTGGTTAATTCCACCCTTGAGGCCTTGCATGTTAATCATGAATGGCACCTTTTGGAACATTGCCAGGTCATAATTATTGACGGACTTCTTACCAAGGATCTTGGCAATCGCGGCCTTGTGGTTATCAGAAATTCCGTAGTGGTCCCCATACAGAATCAGCACACTATTCTTCCGCAGGCCGGACTTGTCCAGGTAGTTAAGCAATTCACCAACGGATTGATCAAGGTAGTGGGCCGTTTGGACGTACGGGTCAACCGTATCGTCACCGGTCTTCAATGCAGAAATCGTCTTGTTCTTCTTATCCAGCAAGTATGGATAGTGGTTAGTAACCGTGATTAACTTCGCGTAGAACGGTTGTGGCAGTTGTTCGAGGTAATGGACGGAATCCTTCAGGAAGATCTTATCCTTCATCCCGTAACCAACTTCGCCGTCCTTGGTTGTTGGATAGTATTCCTTACTAAAGAAATAGTCGTACCCAAAGGACTTGTAAGCATTATCCCGGTTCCAGAAACTTGGGACGTCTCCGTGGAAGGAAGCCGTAGTGTAACCAAGTTTTTGGTGTAGCAAGGCCGGTGCCGATTGGAAGGTGTTGGTCGTCCCGTTGGTAACCATGGCCGAACCTTCTGCCAACCCAAAGAGGGAGTTTTCCAGCATCATTTCCGCGTCGGCCGTCTTTCCTTGACCAACTTGATGGAAGAAGTTGTCGAAGGACAAGGTGTTGGAGGAATGGTACAGTTTATTCAGGTTTGGCGTGACTTCCTGCCCATTGACCTTGTAGTCAATCAGGAATTGTTGGAAACTTTCCAAGTGGATAATAATGATGTTCTTACCCTTGGCCTTGCCATAGTACTGAATATTTGGTGACGCGTAATTCTTTTTAATCCAACGTTGGACCGGTGAGAGGTCCTTGGCACTCGCTTGGGACTTTACGACACTGTTGTGGGTAGTTTTGACCCCATCATAAATCGTATAGGCTTCAAGCCCCAGGTATTTAACGAGGTAGTTGTTGTCAAACGTCCGGGTCAGCAATTGACTCCGGTTAGTTT
The DNA here is from genome assembly GCF_943192935.1 of Limosilactobacillus caecicola. GTDB lineage: Bacteria > Bacillota > Bacilli > Lactobacillales > Lactobacillaceae > Limosilactobacillus > Limosilactobacillus caecicola. Next base: position 85,538 of record NZ_CALPCI010000004.1, read on the forward strand.
CTGCCATCCCCAGGTTGACCCCAAAAAGGGCAAATCCAATCACCGTAATCGTCGCGGCATAGCGGACCTTGAAATACCGCATATCTACCCGAATCACGTGGAACAGCAGAATCAAAATTACCAGAATGGCATCCAAGTAGACCAAAAAGTCGGTCGGTTGGATGATCCCGAGGAAGCTTTTGCCCAGGTTATTGGACGTCGCCCCACTCCCCTTGATCACGTTAAAGGTGATAAAGTCGGAGAATTCACGGTAATAGAGGATGTTAGCAAACAACCAGGTCGACAGCAAAATATTGATGATACTCATCAACCAATAGGACAATCGTCCCCGGAAATAAAGGGCAATCCCTAAAAAGACAATTGTCGCTGGTAAGGTGTTGAAAGCCAACAGGAACTCTTGGACGCCACCCTTGACCCCAAGGTTGAACTTGGTTTTATAGGCCCAGTAACTTTTGATCGCAAATAATACTACTGAAAAAATGAAGAAGCCTAATTTGGTATTTAGGCCGCGTCTTACTTTTTGCAACGCTGCATTCATTAAAATTTTTCCTCCGTCATCTTTTTCAACATTTACCATCATACCCTAATCCACTAATTTCGGCAGGTTAATTTAGGGTCCTTGGCAAAAGTTTAAGAATTATCTTCGATAGTGTAGCGGTCTGGATTGACCTTATCAAGTAGGTGGGTCAACTGGCCGACTGCCGTAATAGTCAACGCGTGCATGGCCCGTGAGGCAATCGTGTAGAGAAGCTGGCGTTCGTCATCACCATGGTACTTTTGAGCATTGGCATCCCAAACGACAACAGCATCAAACTCTAACCCCTTCGCCAGGTAGGACGGCACGACAATAATCCCGTCCACAAGCCGTTGGTTTTCCGTCCGGATCAAGGTGTTGTCAATGCCGTGTGCCTTGAGTTGGTGAGCAATCTCTTCACTATCGGTAAGGGTCTTGCCAATCACCGCGATTTTATCATGGTCAGTTTGGTACTTTTGCAGGGCCTTGATGACATCTTGGACCGCGCTAGCCTCGTCTGGATCAATGATAATTTCCGGCAATTCACCAGGCCGGTCAAAGGCTTCAATTGCTTCACCATCCAGTAATATTTCCCGGGTAAAGTCAGTAATCGGCTTCGTTGAGCGGTAAGACTTCGTTAATTGGACCACCTTGGTCTTTTCGGGGTCAAACATCGTACCCAATTCCTTGAGCAGGGTTTTACTGTTTTCGTGGGTAAAAATCGCCTGGTTGAGGTCCCCTAAGAGGGTAAACTTCGCCCGTGGGAAGCAGAATTTTAGGTAGGCGAGCTGAAAGGCATCGTAGTCTTGGACTTCGTCGACAAAGACGTAGCGAATCTCCCGTTCGCCACGTTTGCCCGTTAGAAGGTCATACAAGTACAGGTAGACGGAAATGCCATTCGCACTGATCTGCCGTTGCTTGAGTTGGGCTACTTGGGTATCAACGTAGTGTCGCCATTCGTCATCACTAATCCCAAAATCCGCCAGCGAAATAATCTTCGGCGTAACCCGGAGTAAGTGGACGTATTGGGCATTGATATTCAACCACCGGTTATGGTCAATGGCCCGCTTAATCGGCTTAAAGGCGTCAATCACGATCATCCGAGCCAAAAATTTGTACTCTTCCTGGTCGTTGGCGAATTCTTTGGGGTGGTTAGCATAGAGCGAATTTAATTCTTCCTTGCTCAGGCTTTGGATCCGTTCTTCCACCCATTTAGCGCGCATTTCAGAACTAATTCGCCGGTTCAGGTACTTCGTTAATTCTTCCTTCGTCCCGTCCAGCCGGTTACCCAAATTGTAGGTCCGGTTAAACGAGTAATAAATTTCCTTAATCCGATCCTTAGACACGAAGACCTGGTCACCAAACATTAAGTTCCGGAACCGCAAGTGACCATCAGTCCCCAGGCGCTTTGCATAGCGAGTCACCGCATTAAAGTATTCCAGGCTGCTTAACAGCCGACTGGCCTTATCATTGACATCGTGGTCACTTTGTTCAAAGCGTTGCTTCAGCGTTGCGACCTTGAGGCGTGGCACCCGGCGGTTAACGTACTGGAAGTAGGTCAGTTGGACCATGTTTTGTTCACCCAGTTCCGGTAGCACTTGGTCAATATAGTCGTTAAAGAGCTGGTTGGGACTGAACAAGACGACTTGCGACGCCGTCAGGTTGCCCCGGTATCGGTACAGTAACCACGCCACCCGTTGAAGGACCGCCGCCGTCTTTCCAGAGCCCGCCGCTCCCTGAACGAAGAGCAGTTCATCCTTGGTGTTCCGGATAATCTCATTTTGGGATTTTTGAATGGTCGAAACGATGCTCTTCATCTTGGTACTGGAGTGATTACTCAGGGCCGAGAGAAGCATTTGATCCGTCACCGTTTCGTCCGTATCGTAGAGGGTAACGATCACGCCATCTTCAATTTGAAACTGGCGTTTGAGCTTCACATTCACCGTTTCTTCGCCATCTGGCGTTTGGTAGGACACATCACCTAATTCACCATCGTAATAAATGGAAGAAATTGGGGCCCGCCAGTCATACACCAGAAAATGGTCGGGTTGGTCCGAAAATGAGGCCAGGCCAATGTAAATAGTTTCTGGTTGACTGCCGTCACGTTCCTGAAAATCGATCCGCGCAAAGTACGGTTTGGCTTCCAAGCGTTGGAGGGTCGAGAGGCGGTCAGCAGCATGCTGCCAACTATTCTCCCGTTCGTCCAACAGCTGTTGTTGGGTCCGCACCGACATCGCCGTATCCATCATGCCTGAATAGGTCGTGGTGTTCATATGGATCGTATCAAAATCCTTGCTCAAGGCATTGATATCTTTTTTGGCGGTGGAGATGTTTTGGTTGGCCTTTTTTTCCGCCTTTTTAATTTCCTCAACCACGTGGTCAAGGTGAGCTTGTTCTTTTTTTAAAACTGATTCAGTCATCGATTGAAAGCTCCTTACCGATTTTTTTGATTGATCTATTATAGCATTTTTCGCCCACGCACTTAAAAAGTCATAAAAAAGTTATAAAGCTGTCATTTCTTTGACTTTTCCTGACGAAAGCAGGATAAAATAAGGGTAGTATTATCGCAAAAAAGGAGGGCTTGGGATGGACCAAATTATCTATGGATTAACCCATATTCCAGAAGTGATTATCCCGCTTTTTAACGAGACTGGAGCATGGGGTTACCTCGTGCTTTTTACCATCACCTTTATGGAAACCGGTCTGGTTGTGTTTCCCTGGCTCCCCGGTGAGTCACTCATTTTTGTGGCCTCTTCACTGGCGGCCCTCAACACCAATTCCATTAAACTGAGTGTCCTCATTAGCGGCTTCTTTGTGGCCGCCTTTCTGGGTGACATCGTCAACTACACGATTGGCACCAGGCTGATTAAGTGGCCATGGCTCCGTAAGCGGGTGATGGGCCCCAATTGGCAAATGGCGCACGACTTCTTTGAACGCCACGGGATTAAGGCCGTTATTTTTGGCCGGTTTGTGCCCCTCATTCGGACCTTCGTCCCCCTGATCTCAGGCTCGGCAGGCTTTAAGTTTGGCCGGTTCGTTGTCGGCAACCTCCTGGGAACCCTGCTCTGGGTTCTGATTGCCGCATTGGTGGGTTACTACTTCGGCACCATTCCGTTTGTCAAAGCCCACTTTTCACTCCTCCTCTTACTTTTGATCTGCATTCTCATGTTGCCCGCGATCTTTTTAGCCATCAACCGGTTAATGAAACGCCGACTACTGAAAAAACGTCGCATGCTTAAATAAGGCCCCCGTTTGCCCCGCGATAAATATGGTAAAATATTACTAATATCTCACGGCAGAAATGAGGAGGTTTTTTTATGGCAACTACCGTCTATTTTGTCCGCCACGGTCAGACATTTTTTAACCTATATAATCGAATGCAGGGCTGGTCGGATACGCCCTTGACTGACCAAGGCCATCAGGATGCTGCCCGGGCTGGGCAGGCCCTCGCCAAGCTCGACTTTGACTACTTATTTAGCAGTGACTTCAAGCGGGCCGTCGATACCGCAAACATTATCCTCGAACACCACCCCACCAATAAAATTACCGCACCAATCCAGGATCCCGCCTTCCGCGAAGAATTTTTTGGCTATTTTGAAGGGGCTGATGATGCCCAAAGTGCGATCATGGTTGGTGCTCCCGAAAAATTCCTCAATTTCCACGAAATTCTCACGAAGTACGGTTTGCCCAAAATGCAAGACATGATCGCCGCCAGTGATCCCTTTCAAAACGCAGAAAACCACGAACGGTTCTGGCAACGGGTTGATAAAGGATTTGATCGTCTGCGTTCCCTCCCTGAAGGTAGCGTGAGCGTCGTGGTTTCCCACGGGATGACGATTTCAGCGATCGTTGACCGTTACGGTGACGGTGACTATCGCCAGGGACCGTTGAATGGTTCCATTACGAAATTGACACTTGATCAAAATTCCACTACAGTTGATTTTTATAACCAACTTCAATTACCTGATTAGTAAGGGGGAATATACACATCAATGGATACCACCATACAATCGAATGAAAAAGTAATTGTGACCGGGCTTGATTCCGGTCAACCCGATTATGACTATTCCATGATCGAATTAAAAGAACTCGCCCAAGCCAACCAAATGGACGTCGTCGACCGCATTGACCAGTCATTAGACCGGCCCAATGCCGCGACCTACTTTGGAAAGGGCAAAATCGAAGAAATTAAAAACATCACCGCGGCGGAAGAAGCCACGACGGTGATTACCAATGATGAATTATCACCCAGCCAGTTGAGCAACCTGAATGACGAAATCGGCGTTCGGGTCATCGACCGGACCGCCCTGATTCTGGAAATCTTTGCCAAACGGGCCCAAACCAAGGAAGCCAAGATCCAAGTTCAAATTGCCCAACTGGAATACCAACTGCCCCGTTTGCACACGGCCGCGAACCAACGACTCGACCAACAAACTGGTGGTGGTGCTGGTTTTGCCAACCGTGGTGCCGGTGAAACCCAAATCGAAATGGACCGGCGGGTAATTCAAAAGCACATTAGTCACCTTCGTCACGAACTGAAGGAAATTAACAAGTCTGAAGCCACCAAGCGGGCCCTGCGGGATAAGAGTACAATTCCAACAGCGGCACTGGTTGGTTATACCAACGCTGGCAAGTCAACGCTGATGAACAAAATGATTGACCGTTATGGGATCTCACAAGACAAAGAAGTCTTTGAAAAAGACATGCTCTTTGCGACGCTTGATACCAGTGTCCGGCAATTAACCTTACCGGATCAAAAACGCTTCATTTTGAGTGACACGGTCGGCTTTGTTTCCAAATTACCGACCCACTTGATCGAAGCCTTCAAATCAACCTTGACCGAAGCAGCGAAGGCGGACCTGTTGATCCAGGTCATTGATTATTCTGACCCCCACCGGGACGAAATGATCAAAACGACTGAACGGACACTTCAGCAAATTGGCATTGAAAACATCCCGATGGTTTACGTCTTTAACAAGGCCGATAAGACCGCCGCGGAGTTTCCAACCATGGAGGGCGATGACCACCTCGTCATCTCCGCCAAGGACGAAAAATCGCTGGACCTTTTCACCAAAGTCATTAAGGACCACCTCTTTGATGATTACGTGGAAGCCCAACTATTGATTCCATTCACTGATGGCCACGTCGTTTCATACCTGAACGAACACGCCAATATCCAACATACCGATTATCAAAATGACGGGACCTTATTGAAGGTTGAGTTAAGTCCCAGCGACTTACAAAGGTTTGAAAAATACACCGTCTAACGTAAAAGAGACAGCCACCGGCTGTCTCTTTTTTAGTTTACTGTCAAGTTAACGTACTGCGTTGCGGGTCTTGCCGCCATTCACGATCGTCACCGTATCGTTAAGGGCAATTTCGACCATGTTCCGAACGGAAGTCTTAGTAAAGAAGGCCACATGAGGTGTAACCACGACGTTCGGCATTGCTGCCAAGGTCTTGAAGTCTTCTGGCACATCATCTGCAGCGACTTTCTTACCAAAGTAAGTCGTTTCATCCGCCAGCGTATCTAGCCCCGCCCCGGCAATTTCGCCATCTTGCAGGGCCTTGATTAAGGCTTGGGTATCCACGAGGCCACCACGAGCCATGTTAATCAGGTAGGCGGTCTTCTTCATCTTCTTCAATGCATCGGCATTGATGATGTTCTTCGTGTTTGGGAAGAGTGGCGTGTGCAGACTAACAATGTCTGATTCTTTAAGAACCGTCTCTAAATCGGTGTAATCAACAAAAGCTTCTTGTTCTGGATCGTAGTATGGATCATAAGCAATCACTTTGGCCCCCAGAGCCTTGTAAATTTGGGCGGTGGCACCACCAATGTGGCCTAACCCAATGATCCCAACGGTTAGATTATAGATTTCGTTAGAAACGAGGGCATCCGCCCACCGGAAATCATTGTCTTCTTTCATCCGTTGGTTGAATAACCCAATTTTGCTGTTTAAGTACATGGCCTGGGTCACACCCATTTCCGCAATCGCCCGTGGTGAGTAAATGGCGACCCGGGTAATTGTGATGCCATTCGCGTTGGCTGCGTCAAGGTCGACCATGTCATAACCAGCCGTCCGTAAACCAATCTGCTTAATACCGTAACTAGCTAATTTTTGATAAACATCACCGCTGCCAAGGGAAGCGGTTTGTTGGGTGACAACCCCATCAAACCCCTTCGCCATTTCAACAGTATCATCGTTTAATGGATCAGGAACCATTTTAACTTCGTTACCAGTTTTCTGGGCCCAAGCTTCCGTATATGATTTTTCGATCGGCTTGGTGCCAAACATAATGATTTTCATATCTGTTCCCCTTTCAGAAAATAATGGTCTCCGCTGTCTAGTATACACGTTTTTTCAGTCAAAAAAGCGGACCATTTCTTGAGAAATGGTCCGCTATCATGATCCTTAATTAAAGAAGGCGTGGGCAAATTTTTGATAAAACCGAATGGCGTTGTAGTAGGCTGGCAGGTCCACGTATTCATTTGGCATGTGGGATTCATCGCTCCCCGGTCCAATGATGATACTGGTAAAGTCCTTTTTGGACTGGGTAAATTCTTGCCCATCGTTGGCACCAGTACTGGTCACTGGTTGCGGGGTAAAGCCGAGTTCTTCTTTCGCAACCTGTTGGGCCAATTTAATCAACGGTGCAGCGGGATCACCGCCCATTGGTTCTTCGGGGAAGGTGTACTTAATTGAGAGATCAAATCCCGGTTGTTGGTTTAGTTGGTCAATGATCCCTTCTAAAGTGTCATAAACGACTTGGTTCGGGTATTCAGGGATCGTCCGGATATTCCCACCAAGCGTAGCTTCGGATGGTACACTGTTGATTTGTTCACCACCCTGGATCAGGGAGATCACGTGGGTGAGTTTCCCCAGGACTGGATCTTTATGGTCAAAGGAAGCCAGTTTGGCCTTGGCCTGTTGAGCAAATTCAAAGAGATTGTCAATCGCATTGATTCCCTTCTGCGGACGTGAACTATGCGCCGCTTTCCCAACTGAGGTGACATGGTAGTCGATGACCCCTTTGCAAGCGTAATTGATGGAGTGCAGATCATCACACGGTTCCGCAATTACCAAGCCGTCGAGGTCGTCTGCGTAGCCCTGCTTGGTCAGTTCCGCTGCTCCATAATTACCGGTTTCTTCGCCCACAGTAGCCAGCAACTTAATCGTTCCTGGTAATTGGTCACCCTTTTCGAGCATTTCCAGAAGAGCCACTACAACCGCTGCGAGGCCGCTCTTCATATCACAGGCACCACGCCCGTATAGTTTGTCATCTTTGACCACCGGATCGAACGGGTCGGTATCCCAGGCGTCTAAATCGCCCGGATCCACCACGTCCATGTGCCCGGAATAACCAAGCACTTTGCCACCATTACCAATGGTGACGACGAGGTTATCACGACCTGGAGCATAATTAACCTTTTCGATGTTCACGTTCTTGCCCACGTACGGTGCAAATAAGCTCGCGATGTAGTCCGCCAATTCAGCTTCATTTTGGTTGACCGTTTGAATGCTAATAATCTTTTTTAAAACGTTTAATTGCTCTTCTTTTGTCATGATTGATTCCCCTCTACTTGTTGTTGGCAACTTGGATATCTTGGGCCTTCTTGTATAGCTTGTTCAACGTACCATTCTTTTGGTCCTTAGTAATAACTTGGTTAATCTTCTTCATCAAGGCCTTGTCTTGCTTCCGGGCCACAATTCTCGTTCCGGCAGCCTTGGCATCGTACTTGAACTTGATGTTGCTTGCGACCGCGTACTTGTCTGGGTGTTCCTTCGCGTAAGCTTCGGCGGTATCATCACCAGTAATGACCCCATCCAGGGTGCCGTTCGATAATTCTTGGAACAGCGTGTTGTTAGAACTTTCCGTGACCAGCTTAACACCCTTCAGTTTCTTACCAATCGTTTCTTGTTCTGAAGATTGTTGAGCCCCCAGCGTGGTTCCCTTCAAGGCCGCAATATTTGCATACTTATCCTTGTTCTTGGCGGCAACCAGCAGCACCTGACCACCGGTGTGGTATACCTTGGAGAAGGCGACTACCTTGGCCCGTTGCTTCGTGTAGGCCATCCCAGCCATGACGATATCGACCTTCTTGTTTTGCAGTTCGCTAATTAAAGAAGAGAAGGACGTGTTAACGATCTTAACCTTTTTAACACCCAAGCTCTTGGCAATTTCATGAGCTAACAAGATGTCATAACCCACGATCTTTTGCTTACCATTTTTGACGATTGGAAATTCGTATGGAGCAAAGTCAGCGGACGTCCCCACAACCAATTCACCCTTTTTCTTAATTGATTGAACACTGTTATCCTGCTTGGCTCCACAGCCGGCGAGCACCGTGCTCAAAGCAATCATGATCGTCAAAGCTGCTAAAATCGTTTTCTTTAAATGTTTAAATTGCATCTTTCTCTTCCTCCACAAATTTTCTTTACATTTTTATCAACCCAAATTTCATATTTATACGTCGTCGCACGATGATATCCCCCGTTTTCGTATTTCTATGCAAATTATGTGTATATAATATCCCCAGCCGTGAATAAATGCAAGCTTTTTTCAAAAAATATTCAAATTAATTTAAAATCATGGATAAAAATAAGGATCCGGTGAATATCACCGGATCCTGATGAATGTGATTAAACTGTTTGATCACGGTCTTGCAAGTGCATACCGTCATCATCTTTTTCCTCACCAAGCAATTCTTGGTTATGATCTAGTTCTGATTTACCTGCGAAGTGGTGGTGTTGCAACCAGTACATTGCTCCTAGCAACAAGAGGTAGAAGACAATGGTCAGGCAACCCAACACGCTGTTACAGAAGGCCACGTAATGAGTACCAAGCCCACCACTAATGCCATCACGCAAACCAAGAATTGAGTACGTCATTGGCAATGCGTAGTGGATGACGTTGTAGAACTTCATGGTTACTTCCATTGGGAAGGTCCCACCGGAGCCACCAAGTTGCAGCATCAGCAGAACCATGGCTACGAACCGTCCAGGGTTGTCGAAGGTCATGGATAGGAACATGACGATCGCCATCGACGCGAGGCCAAAGAGGACTAGCGTACCGAAGAAGGATGGGACATGAATGACGTGGAGACCCAGCGCCATCATAATTCCACCTTCGGCTAGTGCCATCAAGGTAATGATGAGGCTGCCGAGAACAACTTTACTTGCCCACCATGCTAATGGGGAACGACCTTGAATGGCCACCCGCCGAATTGGGTAAACAAAGTTGAAGACCAAGGCCCCAACATACAAAGCAACAGACAGAACGTAAGGAGCCAGGGCATGACCATAGTTTGGTACATAACTGTAGCTCTTGTGCTTGACGCGGGTTGGTTCAGCAATCATCTTCGCCGTCTTCTTCGTTGGCTTAATGCCGTTGACCGTCTTCGCACCTTTGCCGAGAGCAGAAGCTAATTGACCAGCACCGGTGTTCAACTTCACAATCCCCTGAACGAGGGCTGGTGAGTTGTCAACTAATTGTTGCGTCCCGGCGGCTAATTGATTAACCCCCGCAACTAAGGTTGGCACTTGTTGGTTCAATTGACCCAGTGCACTGGCTAACTGACCAGCGCCGGAATTCAAGGCAGCGGAGTTGGCTGTTAATTGACCAGCGCCAGCGCTAGCTTGGGCCACTCCCGCGGTGTACTGATTGATTCCGCTCGTCAAAGTGTTGGAACCTGCCGCAGCAGTATCAACACCATTCGTGTATTGGGAAACACCGGTGCTCAAGTTGCTTGCGCCCGCCGCAATTTGGCTAGTAGCACTTTGCAAGGCATTCATTTTTTTAGGCATGTCAGACAGTTGGCCCTTGTAGCTATTCAATTCATTTAACAAAGTATTGGCTTGGTTGATCGTCGTGTCAGCGTTATTCAATAACGTGCTCATCGACGATAACTGACCCAGCTGACTTTGCATGTCACTCAATGAAGAACCAAGACTTGATAATTGGCTCAACGTTCCTGACATGCCCTGAACTGTTTGGGCGTTTGCCTGAGCCTTGCCTGCTAATGTTGCTAGTTGGCCCTTAATATTATTGTCAGTAGTCGACCCAGCTAATTTACTTAATTCACTAGCAATTTCGGCATCATTAGTAGCCACACCAGTCAATTTACCAAGTTGCGTCGAAGCGCCAGATAAAGCACTAGAAGCTTGTTGGAGTTTTCCAGCACTCGTCTGGACACCTGCCAAGGCAGCCTTCGCTTGGTTCAATCCAGTTTGTAATTGTGTCATACTTTGTTGCAAGGCTGCCGCCTGGTCCATCGCCGACATAATGTTATTAATCGGCAAGCTGCCTAACGCAGAATTAACAGTTGTATTCAACTGATTCGTTCCACTTGCTAACTGGCTAGAACCGGAACGGAGTGCTGAGGAATTACCGCTCAAGGTATTCAAACCAGTGCTTAGCTGACCGGCCCCAGAGCTCAAGGCCCCGGAGTTGGCTTCCAGGGTATTCAACCCAGCAGCAAGTTGGCCAACACCCCCAGTATATTGAGCAATGCCGTTTGCCAAAGTAGCACTACCGCTGGCCAGTTGTTGGGCACCGGCAGCAAGTGGGGCAACCCCAACCTTCAAGGTTTGCACCCCGTTGTTGACTTGGGAAACCCCCGCAACGTACTCGTTGACCCCACTTTGCAGGGTTACTAGTCCGTTATCTAATTGGGTTGCGCCATCCGCAGCTTGGTCCATCCCCTTACCAAGGGTTTTCAGCATTTTGAACATGGTCATGGCGTACGCATTCGTCACGTTGGCCCGAATCTTTTCATTCAACCTGGTCATGGCGACTTGACTCATGACGTAACCAATATAGTTCAGCGAGTCGTTAGTCGTGTACTTCAAGTTCATTGGCTTTGGATTTTTATCCAACACCGTCGTTGCATTCTTGGAGAAGTTCTCCGGAATGGTGATCACCGTGTAATATTTCCGGTGTGACATTCCGTACTTCGCCTTTTTCGCTGAAACAAATTGCCAGTCAAGCTGGTGATTATGCTTCAACTCCTTGACCATTTGGTCACCGACGGCCATCTCTTTCCCCTGATAATCGACGGGTACGTCCTTGTTGACCACGGCAACAGGCAGGTCTTGCGTGCTCCCGTAAGGATCCCATACAGACTTCAGGAAGAAGATACTATATAGAAATGGAATAAAACAAATAACAATTGATGATAATAAGAGCAAATGATTTCGTCGGATATGACGGAATTCTGCCTTAATCATTTCCCACATTTTTCTCCCTCCAAAAATTAGTTAGCTGAATTCGTCGAGAAAGGTAATACCGACTGTCTTACAAATTCCACCGCTTCTTCGACAGGGACATCATAATTCTTCGATTGCCACCAATACAAGCAACCCATGATCGCCCCCGCAAATGCGTAAGATTGTAAATCAGGATCCTCTGAATTACTAATGACTTTCAGAATTTCACCATGCCGTTGATCATCCTCACTTTGCTTCAGCAACACCTCACTGGTAATGCGAATCATTTCCGTGTAGAGCGTACTATTAGCATTGTCCGCAGATAGGTGACGGAAAATATCCTTATTATCATTCAGATAGTTAGCCGCAATTTCGATAAAGTCATTTTCCGTTGGCGCTGAGGCAATCAACTGGCTCAAACGATTATTAATCAGCTGTTCGAGCAGGTCGTACTTATCATGGAAATACCGATAAAAACTACTCCGGTGAAGCAGAGCTTCGTTACAAATTTGATCAACCGTGATTTTTTCAAATGGTTTCTTCCGTAGCAGAGTTTCCAAGGCATTTTGGAAATCCCGTACAGTCCGGTTCATTTTCAACCCAATTCCCCTCCTTATTCAGTTTTCAAAAAGATATTATAATTCGTTCCTGTTTGCGACTACATGGTCATATTAACACATGTATTTTTAAATAAGACAAATACAATCATTTGTTTCAACAAGGATTTAACAATTATTTCTCCCGAAACTATGTTATAATCGAAATGCAAACGCTTGCATAAGGAGGACTTAAACAATGCAACTATCACAAGAAGATTTTGGTCAAGCAAACAACCATCCCGTGACCCGCTACACAGTAGCCAACGACCACGGTGTTCGACTGAGCGTTCTGAATTTTGGTGGAATCTGGCAAGAATATTCGGTTCCCACTGATAATGGTCAGCTCAACCTCTTACTGTCCGCCAACTCAATGGAGGATTACCTCGCTGCTGGATACAGTATTGGTCAACTGATCGGTCCCGTTGCCAACCGGATTGACAAGGCCGAATTCCAAATTGATGGTGAACAATACCACCTCCAAGCAAATGAAGGCAACAACTCCATTCATAGTGGTGATCAAGGATGGCAAAATCACTTCTGGCACGTCACCACTGGAATGACTGACGACGCTGGCAAGATCATCCTCAGCAACCATTATTCACCAGATGATGACGGAATGCCTGCCGATACTGATGTCCACGTTGTTTATTCCCTGCACAGCGACGACAGCGTCACAATCGACCTCTACGGTGAAAGTGATGCCCCAACACTGTTCAACCCTACCAACCACACCTACTGGAACCTCGGCGACAGCGATGTTGATACCATTGAAGGTCAAGAATTAACCATTAATTCTGATTACCATTTGGCAGTCAATGCTGAAAAAATCCCTACTGGCGCGCTAGTCGAAAACTTAGGGTCGGCCTATGACTTTAAAGATGGTCAAGTCCTGGGTCACGCCCTCAATGAAATGCTGAAGACCCCTGAAAAGGGCTTTGATGATTTCTTTGCGGTCCAACCCAGTTCCACCTTTGCTGGTCAGCCGATTGCAGCCTTGAAGGATCCTAAGTCTGGTCGTGAAATGAAAATGTACTCAGACCGGAATGCTTTAATCATCTTCTCTGCTAACGGGCTCCCAGCTTCCGTTAAATTAAACCGTCCTGGTAAATCATGGGCCGCAATGGCGCTAGAAGCTCAAGCACTCCCTGATGCACCACACCATCCAGAGTTTGGTGATATCACGCTCCGGCCATTGGCCCCAGTTCACCACCAAATTCGTTACGAAATTAAATATTAATACTATTCAAAACTCAAAAGCGGTAAGGATTTTTATCCTTACCGCTTTTTTAAACCGTTGTGCCAATTATTTCCTGGGCAATAATATCTAATGAATCTCATTCAAACTGGAGTAGTACAACTCCGGACCCAGTATAAATAAATCATCACACTCATTTGCTGATCAACAAGTATGAATCAGCCTCCCACCTATAATTATACTCATAGGATAACTTCTTGCAACTAAAGAGTTTCAGTCTACAAATGTAATTATATTTCTAGGGAATTGATTAGATCATTAATGAGCTAAGTCTCTGATCAAACGGCCAACATTTTCTGCCGTTTCCGCAATATCATGTGGGCCATCTGCAATCGCCTTTGCTAATGGTTTGGCGCCTTCTGGAGTGGCAAAGATCGCGTCCATCGCATCGCGACCATATAATTCATCGATCCCTTGACCAACATTTCCTGCCAACACAATCACTGGTGCTTGGGGAGCTACGGCTTTCGTAGCCAAAGCCACTCCATACGGGGTTTTCCCAAATTTAGTTTGGAAATCAATCCCGCCTTCACCAGTAAAGACAAAGCTGGCTTGTTGAGCCCGGTCCTTCAAGTGCGTAAATTCAACCACCAGGTCAATACCCCGGGCCATTTCTGAGTTCGTAAAGGCCATCAGTCCGGTTCCCAGACCACCAGCGGCGCCAGCGCCTGGTTGCATTTCTAAATCCTTATGCAAATCCCGCTTAATCACTTCTGCATAGTGGTGTAAGTTTTGGTCGAGGGTTTGTACCATTTCAGGAGTGGCACCCTTTTGGGGACCGAAGACTGCGGAAGCCCCGTCCTTACCCGTCAACGGGTTGGTAACATCCGAGGCGATTAACACCTGTGTCGTTTTGATCCGTGGATCAATGTCACTCACATCAATGTGGTCTAAGTGGTCCAAAGCACCGCCACCAAAGGAAACTTCCTGGTCGCTAGCATCCAATAGCTTAGCCCCCAGTGCCTGGGCCATCCCGGCACCACCATCGTTGGTGGCCGACCCACCAATACCGAGGATGATTTTTTCTACGTGGTGGTCCAATGCATCCAGCATTAATTCACCAGTTCCATAAGTGGTAGTGATCAATGGATTGTGCGTCTGTTCATTAACGTATTGAATGCCACTCGCCTGGGCCATTTCAATCACGGCCGTTTTCCCATCACCAAGAATTCCATAGTAAGCCTCACAGAGCTGATTGAGTGGGTTATGGACTTGTTTTTTGACCAAATGACCGTCCGTAGCATCGACTAGTGATTGGACGGTGCCTTCACCACCATCGGCCATTGGTACCATTTCATAATCGGCTTCAGGAAAAACCCGTTGCAAACCGGTTCGAATCGCTTCCGCAACTTCTTTGGCAGTCAATGAGCCCTTAAAAGAATCTGGAGCAATCACAAATTTCATGAGTCAAACCTCCTAAATCAAGTGTAAGAAACCGTACAAGATCGTTGCGGTCAAACAAGCTGAGCCACCACAGATTGCTTCATACAAAATCCCTTGGGACCGTTGCTTGATATCCATATTCATGGCGTTGGCCGTGACGTGGAAGTAGTTTCCTTGAGGAAGCTGGTCGATCACAATCGCACCAGTATGAACCATTGCGGCGGCGGCTAATGGTTGGACCCCAAAGCCGAGAATGGCCTTGGAGAATGAACCAGTGGCCAAAATAACCCCGGTTGAAGTCGAAGCCGCAGCACCAGCCATTAAAATCCCGGAAAGTGGTGCGAGGAAGACTCCCGAAATGTGGCTAACCTTAATTGCTGAAATCAGCAGTTGGG
The DNA here is from genome assembly GCF_943192935.1 of Limosilactobacillus caecicola. Taxonomy (GTDB): domain Bacteria; phylum Bacillota; class Bacilli; order Lactobacillales; family Lactobacillaceae; genus Limosilactobacillus; species Limosilactobacillus caecicola. The sequence goes on from NZ_CALPCI010000004.1 coordinate 100,891, forward strand.
GCAAGCTCGACTCGGTAATGGTGGCCCCAATGGCCCCAGCACCAATCAAAATCATGACAACTGGTGTCATCTTCGTCATCCCAGTTTGAGCGTACGCCCGCAAATGCTTCCCCTTGTGCATTGCAAGCGCACCGACAATCGCCGCAAATGGGAGAACATAGGTCGCATCCAGGTCAATCGTACTCATCCAGTGCACATGTAAAATTTGACCAAGCGGGTTAATTAAGAGCAGGATTACAGCAATCACTGGAGTTACTAAGGATGAGCCCAATGATGGCAAATCCTTTTGTTCAATCTGCGGATTGTCGGCCAAGTCTGCTTTGACCACTGCGTCCCCCTTATGCTTAATTAACGAAGCAACGATGACGGTCACGATCAAGGCCACCACGGCAGGAATAAAGTCCGCAATCATTACTTGACTCAGGTTCAAGCCGAAACCCTTAGCTGCCGCAATCGTGTTCGCGTTTGGTGAAATGATATTCCCTGCTTTACCACCACCAGAGAGGGCAACCAACAAGGCTAATTTTGAAATGTGACTCCGTTCACCAACTTCAAGGGCGATCGGTGCCACGATTAACACTGCCACTGGAATAAAGACGCCGACCGCGGTAATTACCATCGTGGCCAGTGCCAAGGCTAAAATTGCCATCCGATCACCCATTTTATTAACGATCGTCCGGGCAATGGTGTTGGCCGCCCCAGAGTCCATCATGACCCCAGCTAAGACACCCGCAGCCAGGACCCGGACAACGGTCCCCATCACGCTTTGAGAACCCTTCACCAGGATATTGACCGTTTGCAATAAGCTGGCGCCACCAATTAAGGAACCAATAATAGCCCCAATGAATAATGAATAAACTGCGTCAACTTTACGCAGAATTAAAACAATTGCAATTGCTAACCCAATTAGGGCGCCCCACCAAGTTACAACCACTTTTACATCTCCTTTGAATAATATCCAAGGAATAGTATAAGCGGCCAAGTTTGTGAACGCAACAACATTAAATGAGGTGAAACGATTTAATAATGTTAATTTTGTGAATTGGTATATAGCTCATAACATCATATTTGATAATTAATCCGGCTGATTATAATCAAATTGATCCAACTTAGTGTAAGCGCTATACTGTGTGCAACAGTTTTCACAAACTTTTTTATTGGCTCATCACCCGGTGCTGCCGGCGCAAATTGAATGAATAGACCACGTTGATTATCCCAAGGATCACAATTGCCAGCCAGATTGTTCTGATCCCCATAATCTGCTGGAGTAATGCTGAAACAATGGCTCCAACCGCAAAGGCAATCACCAATAACATATAATTTACCGCGGCATTATATTGGTCCTTATCCTCACCAAAGAAGTAGGCACTCCAGGCAACGACTGATTTCTTCAAATTACCGGTCGTAAAGGCGTTGTTATAACCCATCCCCTGAATCTTACTAAATGACGCATTCTGCATTGCAAGACCGAACGCCAAGGCCGGTACGATGTAGTAATTAGGCACCGATTTCGGCAAAAAACCAATCACACCGCAAATGATCAAAATTGGAAACAAACAGACCACTCGCCAATAATGGGTCTTCATGTGTACGTGAAGGTAGCCCACCACACTCAAGCCGATGATAAAGGCAATAAAGGTGCTGAGCCGGTTGAGCATTCCCATCACGTTGTGATTTGCTAATGATGAGGCAAAGAAAATAATGTTCCCAGTTTGTCCCGCTGAAAGAGTGTGTCCCCGTTGGATATAGGTGTAGGCATCCACAAAGCCACCACTAAAGGTCAAGGCAATCGCGAGGCTCCGGGCTTCCGATGGTTTCCAATTCATAAATTCTCCTTCATAGTAAAATCCCTGCCTTCGTGACAGGGATTCAGCTTACTTATTTACATTGTCCTGATAATTGACCATCTTCAAAAAGTTGTCGACATCTAGGCTGGCCCGTCCAATCAGAACCCCATCAATATCTGGCTTTGCCATGATTTCATTGATGTTCTTGGGGTTTACACTGCCACCATACAGGATCCGAATTTTATCAGCAATTTCATACGTGTACGTGTCAGCAATCATCCGCCGAATCTGCCGGCAACCTTCTTCGGCCAACGAGGTGTTGGCATGTTGGCCAACCCCGACAGCCCAGCTCGGTTCATAGGAAATAATCACGTCACGAATTTGGTCCAGGGAAACCCCATGGAGGACGCTTTGGAGTTGTTTCAACACGTATAGCACTTCCCCGTTCATTTCCCGTTGGACCATCGTCTCGTCCGTACAAATAATCGGTGTCAGTTTGGTCATGATGGCAGTTTCTACCTTTTGGTGCACCGCTTCATTCGTTTCGTTAAAGAGCCGTCGCCGTTCGATATGTCCCAACATCACGTGGCTCACTCCGGCCTGGCTGAGGCCACGCATACTGATTTCACCAGTAAATGGTCCAGAAAGTTGTGGTGCAGCGTTTTGGGCAACGATTCGTAAGCCGGAATCACCGGCTGCCTGTTTCATACTATATAGGGCAAAGGCTTGGCCGGCGATCCCCACCTCAACCTTGTCAGGATCAGGCAAATGATCCTTAATCGCGTTGACAAAATCGACCGACTCTTGAACCGTTTTGTGCATTTTCCAATTTGCAACAATAAAAGGCTTGCGCATTGTGGCACCTCCGTTTAGTTTACTAATAAGTAAATTTTACACTCAATCGGCAAATTCTCAAACTGATTTCACCAAGAAACTTGTTTGGGTGCTGGCTACGGAGGGTTAGGTCGGTCCATTGACAGCATGCCAAAAACTCATTATGATAATCGAAAATTAATTCGAGGTTTAAAAATGACAATAAGAATTGTAACTGACTCTGCAGCAAACTCGTTTGAAAAAATTATTGGTGGTGTCGAGCACGTCAACGTTCCGTTGACCATCACCGTCAATGGACAATCCTGGTCCGATGATGAAAATTTGGATATGGATAACTTCCTACTGGCACTGAAAAACACTAAAACGAATACTTCATCGGCCTGTCCCAGCATGGGTAGTTGGCTCACCGCGTTCGAAGGTGCCGATGAGATCTTTGTGTTAACCATCACCAGTGCCCTATCCGGCAGCTATAATTCTGCCGTCCAGGCCGCCGAAATGTACCTGACTGAGCATCCCAAAGCCCGGATCCATGTCTTTGATACTAAATCGGCCGGGCCACAAATCCGACTGCTCGCCTCGCAGCTGGCCGTCTTGATCAATCATGGCTACGACTTTGACGAGATCATTGAAATGGTCGATGAACAGATCAAACATACTGGCCTACTGTTCGTTCTCGAAGAATTGGATAACCTGGCCAATAATGGACGGGTCAGTCCCACCATTGCCAAATTAACCGGTCTGCTTAAGCTGGATATTTATGGTACCGCGAGCCCCGCCGGAGAATTAGAGATGTTGGGAAAGCTCCGTGGCGGTAAGCATATGTACAAAAAACTGGTCAAGGCCTTGGAAAAGCAGGGATATGCTGGCGGCCGGATCTTTATTGATCACGTCAACAGTCGGGACAGTGCTGAACAGATGGCTCAGGCCATTTCAGAAGCGTTCCCGAGCTCAATCATTACCATTTCTACCTGTGGTGCCCTCTGTGCCTACTATGCAGAAAATGGTGGTTTAATGATCGGGTTTGAAAAATAATCCGACACTTGATTAGAGAAAAATTAGAAATTTTAAAATTTTACTTGTCTTCTCTAATTTTTGATGATATATTAACGTCAATCAAAAATTACAAGTAATCAAATCAGTAGATTACAGTCCTCAATGTTCAGAAAACTGGTGGTTGATGCAAACCAGGCAGGGGCTGTCGTCGAATTACCGCTTGTACGGATCCATTGGTACCGTTAGCAACCAATACGAGGTGGAAGGTCGCTGTGACTTTCTAGCTAGGTGGTACCGCGGTAATACGTCCTGGTTGAGCTTTGCGCTCAATCAGGACTTTTTTTATTTGGAGGAATAATCATGGAAAACAAACGATATTATTGCCACGTAACTTTGTTCAATCTGCAATCAAATCATCAACAATTTACGAGGTGGCAATCATGAAAAAAATCAGTTTTAACGAATCAATTACAATCTTAGTCATTATGTTAGTAATCCTCGGGGGTGGGGTCATCGGCTTTGGTCTCTCCCCACAGGTCCCAGTTTTGACCGTCATCGGCTTACTAATGGCCTGGCTGGCGTTTCGCAAAGTCTCCTGGAAGGACATCACCGATGGGATTACCGAAGGAATTTCCACAGCAATCGTGCCAATTTTTATCTTCCTGTTAATTGGGAGTCTGATTGCGGTCTGGATTAAGGCCGGGATCATTCCATCGTTGATGGTGTTGGGCTTCCACTTAATCAGTGCTAAATTCTTCGTACCATCGGTCTTCATCGTGTGTTCACTCGTTGGTTTAGCCATCGGGAGTGGCTTTACCACCGTGTCGACAGTTGGTCTCGCCCTCTTCGGAATGGGCGCCACGTTAGGGGTTAATCCCGCCCTCACTGCCGGGGCGATTATTTCCGGGGCGGTCTTTGGTGATAAAATGTCACCACTTTCCGATTCCACTAACTTGGCTTCCGCTGTCGCTGGATCCGACCTCTTTGCCCACATTAAAAATATGATGTGGACCACAATCCCAGCATTTATTGTTTCCCTAATCGTTTTTGCTATCTTGGGCTTTACCAATCAAGGAACTTCCATGGCAAGCATTGCCAAAACTTCTGCCGTCCTGACTAGCCACTTCAACGTTTCGTGGTGGGCCGCCTTGCCAATCATCCTCATGTTTGTCTGTGCCTGGCGGAAGGTTCCCGCAATTCCAACCCTGTTTCTCAACATTTTCGTTTCCATTGTGATGATCTTTGTCGAAACGCCACGTTTTGCCGTCAGCAAACTTGCAACATTAATCGAATCTGGCTTTGTTGCCCACACTGGTAATAAAGCCGTGGACGCCCTCCTCAGTCGGGGCGGAATCTCCAGCATGATGGGGACTGTTTCGTTAATCGTGATGACCCTGGCGCTTGGGGGAATTCTCATGCACCAAGGAATCATCGAAAGTGCCATGAAGCCGCTAATTGACCGGCTCCAAAAACCAGGACGTCTCGTCACCGCCACTATCCTGGCCGGTATTGGTGTCAACCTCTTCGTTGGTGAACAATACCTCTCAGTCATCCTGCCCGGGAATGCTTTCCGTCCAGCATTCAAGCGGATTGGTCTTTCCCCACTCGCCCTTAGTCGGGTTCTGGAAGACGGCGGCAGTGTAATCAACTACCTGATTCCATGGGGTGTTGCGGGTTCGTTCGTTGCTTCGACGTTGGGTGTGCCTGTCCTCCACTTTCTCCCGTTCACCCTCTTTAGCCTGCTTTCCCCAATCTTCTCGATTCTGAGCGGCTTCACTGGTGTTGGCTTAAAGTGGGCTGACGGCCGCCAACATGGTCGGACCGTTAAGGATTCTACAGAAAAAGCCGTCTTAGACTAGCCTTAAAAACTAAACTCGCCCTTACTGGAACATCAGTAAGGGCGAATTTTTAATTACAATTATCTCACAGCCTTTAACATCATCATTCTAATAATTTAAACGTATTGATGACGTTCGGACAACACACCAAAGATGGTGAAAAGGATTGCGACGACAATCAATACCACAATACTTGCGGTCCACTGATGGGTTTGCGTATTGAGGTTTCCCGTAATGATCGGGCCAGTTGCCGCAATTAAATAACCCACTGATTGTACCATTCCCGAAAGTTTTCGGGTAGCAGTTGGCGTTGTAGTTTTCAGACTAAACAGGGTCATGACCAACACAAAAGCCCCGGTAGAACCCGCTCCAGACAAGAAGGCAATGATCGTAAAGTAACCAAACGACTTTACCGGGAATAGCATCATTATTGCCCCGATCAAAGAAGCAATCCCCGTCCCCAGCACCAGGGGTTGGCGATTCGTCAGCTTAGTGGCGAGGACCGGAACCAGGAAGGCAAATGGAATGGCAAACAGCTGGAACAAACCTGCTACGAGACTCGCTTGGTCACCACTCAAGCCGGCATCCATGGCGATTGTTGGCAACCAGGCCACCACGCTATAGAAAACAAAGCATTGGAAAGCAAAGAATAAAAGTAGCAACCAAGCATTTTTGTTCGTCCACATATTAACGTTATCATTTGAAGCCTCTGGAGTACCTTGTCCTTGGTCCCGTTGATTGTATTTAAGATTGGGCAACCAACAAACTATGGTTACCAAGGCAACTAAACTAATGATAATGACTGCCGTTTGCCAGCTGCTCAGATGGGAAATTGGTGTGATCGCATATGCACCAATTGCAGAAAAGGCCGCCATCGATGTGTTGTAAACCCCCGTCATTGACCCCACCTTGTCGGGGTACTTATCAGAAATAATTGCTGGTAACAAGACGTTGATGCAGGTAATGGCCACACCGACTAGAACGGTCCCCACCATTAACATACTAAAATCAATGATTCGTAAGTAGGAACCAACGACCATGATAACTAGCGCGATCGTAATCGTGATTTCATTACCAATCCGTTGGGCAGTATTAGAAACTACTGAAGAAAGTAAGCCAAAACAGATTAAAGGAATCGTGGTGAGAATTCCCAGACTAGTTGGGGCAACATGAAAAGTGGCCGCAATTTCGTTAATGACCGATGGGATGGAAGTAATTGGCATCCGCATGCACGCACCCAATAAAATTAGCCCCACAATGAGGAAGGGACTATGTTGTTTGATTTTATTCATTTCAATAACGCGATCCTTTCATTAAATATTGCGTCATTCCATTATATCATATTAGTTAATTTATATCCCGCCACTCATTTGGGAAGCTAGGTATTAAAAAAGTCCCGGCCCAACGGGACCAGAACCTTTCATGAATTATTAATCTGCTAATTTACCAACCACCGGAAGGCCACTCAAGACTTTATCACCGTGTGGAGACTTGTTGAGTAAGACCTCGGTGAGGTCTTGACCGGCAACGTTGCCGTGGTGCTTGCCACCTTGCCAAGCTGCCTTTCCGGTGACGTCATAAACCGTACCAGAAACCGCAACGTAAGCTGGTTGACCATTTTCACCATTAAATTTGGCGAGTTCCGCATGAGTAAAGATTTTTTCAGTCATCATGAAACCTCCTTAATTTTGAATGGGTCATCATTATAAATGGACTTCCCCACTTTTTCAAATTTCTAGCTTGACATCTCAAATTGAGCATTATATTATAATGACAATTAAATTAGAAAACACTTAGAAAAAGATGAGTAGCGTTTCAACGTTTTTACAGAGAACCTGGTTGCTGAGAACAGGAACTACGAAGATTCGCGAAGATGGTCTTGGAGTAAGACAAGGTGTGAGCTAGCTTTAGTAAGCACTGCGCGGTTGACACTCGATACTGTGTCTAAGTTTACCAATTGGTGAACTTATCGAGGGTATGGCCGTGAGGCGGTACCAAATTAGGGTGGTAACACGTTAGCAAACGTCCCTAGAAACGGTAGTAATACTGTTTCTAGGGACGTTTTTTATTTGCCCCACCCCATCACTCATCGCTTTATGAAGGGAAGGATCGTTTTATGCCAGAAGTCAAACCTTATCGTTACGATATTGTAGGAAGTTTTCTCCGTCCACAAAAGCTCAAAGAAGCCCGGCAACAATTTGCGAATGGCGAAATTGACCCAGCTGCACTGACCGAAGTTGAAGATCAGTGTATTACGGAATTGATTAACCACGAAAAGGAGATTGGTTTGCAGGCCGTCACCGATGGCGAATTCCGACGCAGCTGGTGGCACTTAGACTTTCTGTGGGGCCTCAAAGGCGTGGCCAAATATGATTACCGGCAAAGCTACAAATTTCACGGTGCGAAAACCCGGACCGACAATGCAGAATTAGCTGGCAAGGTAGCCTATAATCCTGACCACCCATTCTTTAAAGCCTTTAAATTTACAAAGCAAGTTGCCGGTGACGATGCAGCCGCTAAGCAAACCATCCCATCACCCACGATGCTCTTCCGCGATAACCGTTCTGATAATTGGCCCGAATTTTACGACCAACGCGCTGACTACCTGAACGATTTAGCGAAGGCTTATCACCAAACCATTCAACACTTTTATGATTTAGGTTGTCGCTACTTACAAATTGACGACACCACCTGGGCCTTTTTGATTAGTAAATTAAACGAAACTAAGGACCAACCTGAGGAACATCAAAAATACGTTCAACTTGCTGAAGATGCAGTGCAAGTAATTAACGGTGCCCTGGAAGGCCTGCCAGATGATTTGACGGTCACGACCCACATCTGTCGGGGGAACTTTAAGTCAACTTTCCTCTTCTCCGGTGGTTACGAACCCGTTGCTAAATACTTAGCACAATTAAATTACGATGGTTTCTTCCTCGAATATGATAGCGAACGCGCTGGTGACTTTTCACCACTCGCCACGATCTGGAACAAGCGGTCCAATGTTCGCATTGTCCTCGGGTTGATCACCTCCAAGAATGGTGACCTGGAAGACAAGCAACAAATTATCGACCGCATTCATGAAGCTGCTGAACACGTTCCATTGGAAAATCTTTGTTTGAGCCCCCAATGTGGTTTTGCCTCAACCGAAGAAGGAAACGTGCTCACCGAAGACCAAGAATGGGCCAAGCTCAAGTTGGTCGAAGACATTGCTAAAGAAGTTTGGGATTAATTAATTAGGAATATTAAAAAAGGAGATTTTAATTATGGCTAAAGTTGAAAGTTTTACGTTAGATCACACCAAAGTAAAGGCACCTTACGTTCGTTTAATTACTGTGGAAGAAGGACAAAAGGGCGACAAGATTAGTAACTACGATTTACGGTTAGTCCAACCAAACGAAAATGCGATCCCTACCGCTGGCTTACACACCATTGAACACTTGTTGGCGGGTCTCCTTCGTGACCGTTTAGATGGGGTCATTGATTGTTCCCCATTTGGTTGTCGAACTGGTTTCCACTTAATTACGTGGGGTGAACATTCCACTACCGAAGTGGCCAAAGCACTGAAGTCTTCATTAGAAGAAATTGCGTACAAGACAAAGTGGGAAGATGTCCAAGGGACCACCATTGAATCATGTGGTAATTACCGTGATCACTCCCTGTTCTCCGCCAAGGAATGGTCAAAGAAGATTTTGGACGAAGGGATTTCTGACCAACCATTTGAACGCCACGTAATTTAAATAGTCACACTATTTGAGCATATTGGAGAGAGGGTAATGAGATGCGACAGAAACACAAAAAGCGAATTTTATGGTGGATCATTGGGATCATCATTGTGGTGGTGATCGGTGGCGGACTGAGTTTCGCCGCCAATGGTGGTCAAATTGGTAAAAAAGAAATTACGGTGGGAACCATTGGCCCCGATGTTCAGGTCTGGCAACACATTGCCAAGAGTAAGCAGGCGAAAAAAGCCGGGTTAAAGATCCGCGTGAAGAGTTTTACCGACCCGGTTTCCTTAAACAAGGCGACCGCCAGTGGTGAAATTGATGTCAACGCCTTCCAATCCTGGTCCTACCTGCAAACCTATAATAAGGAAAACAAGACGGCCCAATTAGCCGCTCTCGGAACAACCTACCTGGAACCGATGGGAATCTACTCCGACCGTTACCATAAATTAAGTGAGATTCCGGACGGTGCCACTGTCGCCATCGCTAATAACCCTGCCAATACTGCCCGTGGCTTATTGCTCTTGCAAAGTGCCGGCTTGATTAAATTAAAGTCCGGTTTTACGTCAACGAGCGGGACGAACATGATTGCCTCCAATCCCCATCATTTAAAGTTCAAAGAAATTGATGATACCACCGGACCCCGGGTTTTGAAATCAACGGACCTCGTCCTGATTGGAAATACCATTGCCTTGACCGGTCATTTAAACGTGCTCAAGGATTCGATCTATCACGAAAAGGTCAACCAAACGACGAAGAACAACATTAACGTGCTGGCCACGGCCAAGAAGAATCGCAACAACAAGACCTACAAGAAATTAGTGACCCTCTACCACAACAAGCAAATTCAGGCCTGGATCACTAAGAAGTATCAAGGAACGAAAGTGGAAGTTAATAAACCACTCAGTTACCTGCAAAAATAATGAAAACGGGAGCGTGACAGAAGTCGTTTACGACTTCGTAGTCACGCCCCCGCAAGCAACAATAGGGCTCCAGCATCCGGTAAAACCGAATGCTGGAGCCCATTGTTGTACTGCGCTGTTCGTATTAAAGCAATCTTTCAGGGATTATGTCACAGCCCCGTTTGTCTTTTGATCATAATTATTCATGTTGGCCACGTAAAATGTTCAGTCCGGCAATTAGCATAACAATTGCCAAACCAACCATCCACATTTGTGCCCGATCAATCATCGTCACTGCTGAGGACGCATTGGCAACCGACGCAGAAACAATTGACAAACCAACGGCCCCACCAATTTGGTGAACGGTATTCACCACCCCAGAAGCCGCACCGGCGATATCATCACTGGTATTAGCCACCCCAGCAACGGTCAAAGGACTCATAATCAGGCCCTGACCAATGCCAATAAAGACCATTGGTAAGGCTACCCCGAGCCAGTAGCCATGTTGAATGCCAATCACTGCGCCGAGGATTAAGCCAAAGGTATCAATTAAGGCCCCACCGATCAGGACGGTCGTGTTAGAGAACCTGAAAGTTAACCGCGCAACCAATAATGAAATTCCAAACTGAACTACCGTCAATGGCAGGAAAGCAATCGCAGCCATCAGTGGGGTAATCCCAAAGACCCGTTGCAGTGCCTGTGGCATAAGGAAGAAGTAAGACATGCTCACTCCCAGCATGAAGAACCGGGAAACTAAGGCGCTAGACCGTTGATTATCCTTGAAAATTTCCAGCGGCATTAATGGGTGCTTCGTTTTGGATTCAATGATTACAAAGCTAATTAAGGCGACGATTGTCACAATGATTGCGGCGCCACGATAGCTTGTCGCATCAATGCTGTAGACCAGTGCACTGAAACCAATAATTGAAGTAATCGTCCCCCACCAATCAATGCTCGTTTTCACCGCTTGCCCATTAACTGGCTTCACATGCCGGTATGACAACACTAATAGGATGATCCCCATTCCCATATCAAGATAAAAGCCATTCCGCCAACTCGAGTAACTGGCAATAATGCCACCAACGATCAAGCCTAGACTGGTCCCAATTCCGGCCGTCGCACCGTAGTAGGCAATCGCCCGCGTCAACGTTGGTCCAGAATAGTAATCCATTAACAGGGCCAAGGTGGCCGGTGCTAACAATGCGCCCCCAACACCTTGCAAAGCCCGCATGGCGATGAGCATGCCTTGATTTGTCGACAGACCAACTAAGAGCGACGCAATGGTGAAAATCCAAAGGCCGGCTAATAAAACAACCCGCCGGTTTAAAATATCCCCAAGCCGGGCCCCAAATGATAGAAAGCCACCAAAAGTGAGGGCATAGGCATTGCTTACCCACGCAATCATGAGGCTGTTCATATGCATATCACGACTAATTTGCACCGTACTCGTAAACACGAGTGAATTATTCAATAAAATCAAGAAGTATGAAATCAGCACAATTGGTAAGATGATCCCAAATTTGCCTTGATTTTCGATTGTGACGTTTCCCGTTTGCTTTTGCAATGTTCATTCCTCCCTTGAATGATTTAATGATTGCTTTTAATTGTAGGGAGAAACTGTCACCTTGAAAATTACTAGTTAACTATGGTAGATTACGTGTGACGTAAGCTAGGGGGGTGCATCATGATCGACAATTATTTATTAGAATACCTCGTTGCCTTTGCACAAACTGGCACCATCGCTGGTGTCGCAGAACAATTAAGCGTCACCCAACCAACCGTTAGTCGTGGTCTCAAGAAACTGGAAGCACTCCTCGGGGTAACGCTCTTTGACCGCCAGCCACAAAAAATCACCTTGAACGCGACCGGGCAATTTGCTGCGCAGCGGGCTGCTGAAATCTTAGCTAGTCAGCAGGAATTCCAACAGGCCATCCAGCATTTTGCTAAGCAAAACCAGTTGCTACGCGTGGCGGCCACGTTTCCTGGGCCACTGCTCTTGTTAAAGCAGTTGTCTGGACAACTGAACCGGCAATTATCAATCAACACCACACCACTCACTGTTGATGAATGGCCACCATTATTACTGAACCACCATTATGGCTTGATCTTCAGCAGTCAGGAAATACAGACGGACGCAATCGAATCGCGTTATCTCGGCAATGAACGACTAATGATCAAGATTACTAAATACAACCGCTTGTTTGAGCGGTCAACCGTCAATTTTAACGATTTAAACGGTCATGAATTCATCGTCGCGGGCCAAACCGGGGAATGGCAGACGATTATCGAACGGGAGATTCCGCACGCCCAGTTTCTGTACCAAAGTCAATCCGAAGCAATGCAAGAATTGATCCAACATTCTAACTTTCCCATTTTTAAAACTAACATTACGCATTACTTAGAACAACAGGATGGTCGGCACGATCGCAAAAGAAAAATCATCCCCATCCAAGATTCCAAGGCGATCCTACCGATTTACGGTAGTTATTTAAAAACGACCCGGGCAACTGTTAAACCGGTTCTTGACCAACTCGCGGCTGATTTGGCACAAATTGATTCGGCAAAATAATAGTTAATAAATCGGCTCCTTTTTGTTGACAGGCAACATAAAACGTAGTATTCTCCATTTATGTTGATAAGCAACAATATTAAAAGGAGAAATACTTATGACCAAATTATTAGTAATTCAAGCGCACCCGCATACCGAAAATAGCCTTTCATTAACCGTTGGTAAGACCTTCATCGATACTTATCGTCAGGCCCACCCAGACGATGAAATTATTATCCGCGACCTTTACACACAAAGCGTGCCGCCACTTAATGATGTGACCATCAACGCTTGGAAAAAGGAAAAGTACGGGTTACCAATGAACGCCGAGGAGCAACAGCTACTCGCTGAACATATGAAGTGGTTGAACGAATTTATCGAAGCAGACAAGTACGTGTTCATTAACCCAATGTACAACGGTTTTTTACCTGCCGAAATGAAACAATACATCGACCTAACGGTAGTGCCACGAAAGACATTCCGCTACACATCGAATGGCCCTGTCGGTTTACTGACTGGTAAAAAGGCTCTTCACATTCAGGCAGCCGGAAGTGTTTATCACCATGGGGATGCCAAATTAGCAGCCAACGACCTAGGTGATCTCTACCTCACAAGTGTGTTAAAATCATTTGGTGTAACAGATGTTCAACAAATCTTTATTGAAGGAGCCGACGCCCACCGTGACCAACGTCAAAACATCTTAGAGGCAGCCATTGAGAAAGCTCGTCAGGTGGCGCAAACCTTCTAATATTAATAGTGAGGCAACCAACATGGGTATTCATCCGCAAGACGATCTTTTTACATTACTCCGCCAAGTTCGAACTAACCAAAGCGATACTGGCTCTCAGGAACAAAAATGGATCATTAACCACCTTAGCGATCCAAAATTGCGGGCCATGGTCCCTCACCTCTCAATCATCGCCCTCCATATTCTTTCCGCACTGCAAACACAAAATGTGCAAACGGGAATCGCCCTCGCTGAATCATTGGGGGTAACCCGCGGTGGAATAACCCGGGCAGCTAAAAAGTTATTGCAGTACGGTTTAGTTACCACAGAAAAGCTTCCTAATAATCAAAAAAATATTTACTACCAACTCTCCCCTCAAGGACGGACGATTGCCCAAGTACACGATCAAATGCATCAAACGTTGGAACAGCGTTTTGCAGACAAAATCAATGCGAAGTATTCGGCCGCTGAGCTCAAAATCGTTACTAGTTTTTTAAACGACGTTATTAAAATTGAAAGCAATATTCTAAATTAAGAGGGGTTACGATGGCAGCAAAACTTAGTAAATTTAATGGCATCTTCAGCATTATCATTAACGTAGTGCCATTTCTGATCTTCCCAATTTTAATCACCCAACACGGTGACGTCTTCACCAATATCATACCGTACGCGATCTATTACGCTTTTCGTCGTTCGGCCTTAATTCTCTTTCGGGACTGGGAGCATCAGGCTGATCAGCTCGGTTGGCTTGGGCTGATCGCCGGGGTAGTTGGCTACGGTTTGGGGGTGTTTGGCCAGTTAACCCCCTTATTCTGGGATCTAGCTGGTGCGGGCGCCGGGATTGCATCGGTTCTATATTCAAAAGCACTTAGTCAAGCCAAACGCTTGTCCAACCGACAACCTCGTCAGCCGGTTCAATCAAAAACGGGGCATGGTACCCAACTCATTTCTCTGTTGGGAGTCATGATCTTGCTTGGCATCATTGCCATCCTAAAGATCCCCACAGTTAACTTTGCTCTGATGTTAATTATTTCCGTGCTGGCCCTGATTGGGTATTCGACACGGCCATTTCAAATCACCCGACCATCCCACCTCCACTGGGCCAATTACGGATTAGGGATCCTGTTGCTCTTCTCGATGATGTTAATCGCGATTGGTCGTCAGCAAGGCATTGGCCAACCGATCATTTGGGGCCTCGCACTCCTCTTGGTTTTCCTCATCGTGATGATCATACTATTAGCCATTAACTGGTACAATAACCAATCGTCAACGAAGGGCTTTCGCCTCCGCTCAATGCTTTACGGAGCGTGCGCACAATACTGGACAATGTACAGTACCGTGTTTATTGGCGCCATTTATGGGGTCAAGCTCTATTATTGGGTTATCGTCGCTTATCTGGCGGCCATTTTATTTGGTGGGTTAGTGACGAAGTTGATCTACCGCCTGTTACCGCTGAGTCGGTTGCACATTAACGTTTTGATGATCGCTTTAGGAATCCTCATGACCTTTTGGTTGCCATCCTACTTTGTGGGGGTCTTTTTCATCCGCAGTTTTGCTAACCGTGAACAAAATAACACGATTGACCTTTATGAACAGACAACCCATAACTATACGACCTCTTATCTAATCAACTATTACTATTCGATTGCCGCTGGCTTGGTTTCACAACTAGTAATGTGGGGAAGCCTCCTCTTCTTTGCCAAAGATACTGGTTTAAGTAAGGTGCTCAGTGCTTTCACCTTTAAAACCGTCACTGGCCAAGAGAGTCATGCCATCACTATGACCCATGCAACCCTCGCCTGCTACATGTTACTGTTTATCGCTTATTTATTACTAACTGCTAAAAAGCAAGATGCCGATTAATCTTCGGCATCTTGCTTTTTTAAGATTGCTTTGGCATGTTGAATTTGTTTTTGGACTTGATCAAAACCGGTTCCCCCGAGTGAGTGCCGCCGTTGCACAGCGACCGTCGGTTTGAGAACTTCATACACTGTTTCGTCAATTTGCGGGTTAATCTGTTGGTACTGTTCAAACGGAATGTCTGCCAAGTCCACCCCCGTCTTTAATCCCTTTAAAACCAGTTCACCAACGATTTCGTGGGCTTTTCGGAATGGGATTCCCTTAGTCGCAAGGTAATCGGCCAGTTCGGTGGCGTTCGAAAAATCATGTTGGGTGGCGTACGCCATCTGATCTTTCTTGACCTGCAGGGTTTTGATCATCCCAGTCATCATTTTCAAGCAAGGCAAGATCGTCTTGACCGCGTCAAAAACCCCTTCCTTATCCTCTTGCATATCCTTGTTATAGGCCAATGGAAGTCCCTTCATTACCGTTAGTAATCCCATCAGATCGCCGTAAACTCGCCCGGTCTTGCCCCGAATCAGTTCGGCTATATCCGGATTCTTCTTTTGAGGCATGATCGAACTCCCCGTAGAGTACGCATCAGATAATTCGAGATAACCAAATTCATAACTGCACCAATAGATAATTTCCTCAGCCAAACGCGACAGGTGCATCATTAAAATGCTGGCGTTGCTTAGAAATTCTAAGGCAAAATCACGGTCAGAAACGGCATCGAGGGAATTGGCATAGGGGTGGTCAAATCCCAGGAGGTCACTCGTCAGTTGACGATCAATTGGGAAGGTGGTTCCTGCTAATGCCGCTGCTCCTAATGGTGAAATGCTGGTGTGTTGCTGATTAAACTGAAACCGTTCCACATCCCGCTGAAACATTTGAAAATAGGCCATTAAATAGTGGCCATATGAAATGGGTTGAGCGTGTTGCATATGGGTATAACCCGGCATGATCGTTTCGACATTGGCTTCAGCTTGCTGAACTAAAGCGCCTTGTAGGGCTTTGAGTTGCTTAATCACGAGTGGTAACCGTTCCTTGACGTAGAGGTGAAAATCAGTCGCTACCTGGTCATTCCGACTCCGTCCCGTGTGTAACTTACCCGCCACCGGGCCAATTTCGGCGGTTAAGAGGGCTTCAATATTCATATGAATATCCTCATTTTCAACCGTAAAATGTAATTCCCCGGCCGCCAATTTGTTTTGCAGGTTTTCGAGTCCGGCAATAATCTGGTCAGCATCATCTGATGCTAGAATTCCCGTTTGCTTAAGCATCTTCACGTGGGCTAAGGATCCCATGATGTCTTCATTAGCCATTTCCTGGTCAAAAGAAATTGACGCCCCAAATTCGTCAATGGATTGGTCGCCGGCTTGTTCAAACCGACCACCCCACATTTTTTTAATCGGCATGCGTAACCGCCCCTTTCTTACCCTGGGCCGCCTTGTTTTGGACTTGTGCATAGACCTTACCTGGTAATTCCCAAAGTTTGATAAACCCGGTAGCCGCTTCCTGATCAAATTCATCCGCCGACGTGTAGGTGGCCAAATTCTTGTCATAGAGTGAATTTGGTGACTTCCGACCTTCACAAATCACGTTGCCCTTAAACAATTTGACCCGAACGACACCATTAACGTCCGTTTGTGTTTCTTTGATAAAGACGATGAGGGCCTTCATCAGTGGTGAAAACCACAGACCGTTGTAAATAATTTCGCTCATCTTTTGTTCCAGTACCGGTTTAAAATGGACAACTTCCCGTTCCAGCGTCAGATCTTCCAGATCCTTATGCGCTGCTAATAGCACCGTAGCGGCCGGGCATTCGTAGATTTCCCGGGACTTAATGCCGACTAACCGGTTTTCAACATGATCAATCCGGCCAATCCCGTTTTCACCAGCCAGCTGGTCCAATTGCATGATCAACTGGTCGAGTGGTAACTCTTCGCCGTTGATTGCAGTTGGAACGCCCGCTTCAAAAGTGATTTCTAACGTTGTTGGCGTGTCTGGAGTCTCTTCAATTGGCTTAGTCCGTTCATAGGCGTCTTCCGGAGCAGCAACCCATGGATCTTCGAGAAGGCCGCATTCATTCGCCCGTCCCCAAAGGTTTTGGTCAATTGAATACGGACTAGCTTGGGTGATGGGGACCGGAATACCATTGTCTTTAGCGTATTGAATTTCTTCCTCCCGCGACCAGTGCCAATCCCGGATGGGATCCTCAATCTTCATGTCTGGTGCTAACGCATGAATTCCCGCTTCAAACCGGACTTGGTCATTACCCTTGCCAGTACAGCCATGGGCAATGGCGGTCGCCCCATATTTCTTCGCCACCGCGACTAACTTTTGGACAATCAAAGGACGAGACAGCGCTGATACCAACGGATACTTTTGCTCATACATTGCATGTGCTTGTAAGGCCGGCAAAACAAAGTGTTCAGCAAAATCTAGCTTGGCATCCACCACGACTGATTCCACTGCCCCAACTTCCAGTGCCTTGGCCTTGATTGCTTCAAGGTCCAACCCTTCGCCGACGTCAATGCAGCAAGCAATGACGTCGTAGCCCTTGTTTTTTAACCACGCGATAGCTACTGAAGTATCCAAACCACCTGAATATGCTAATACGATTTTCTCTTTACTCACGATCTCGTCCTCCGTAGTTAATATTTATTAATCAATTGGGTATAATATACGTCTTGCTTGAATAAATATCTAGTGAATTCGCATATTTTTCATAATTTTCGCATATTCATTGAATTTAGAGGGATCACTTATTCTTTTTTGACTAGACGAAAAAGGAGCCATGAATCTCGTCATTATTGACGAATTTCACAACTCCTTTTTATTTGTCAAACGATGCTGGAATTACAATATCATCAATTTCTGAATGGTTGCCATCAAGCATTTCTAGTAACGTGTCGGCTGCTCGTTTACCCATATAGTCAGGATTCTGTGAGATCACTCGCGCACTGGGGCAAATTGCCTTAATCAAACTTGTATCAGCAAAGCCTGTCACCTGAATTTTTTGAGGGTCAATTAGTTCATCTTGCATTAATTGGGGCAAGAATTCTAGCAACCAGCGTTCCTTCAAACTAAACAGAGCCGTCGATTCTCCAGTTGTCAAAAGTTTGACCAAATGTGTGTAGACTTCATCGTGGTTAAAATTCTGTTCATCAATTTCAATTAAGTCTACATTAGTTGAACTGTCCATGATCCCACGGTAACGTTCTCGACGAGTTGATGCCTGATCAATCTGTGCTGATAGAACTACGATATGCCCAAACCCCTGCTTCACAAAAGTATTTGTCATTTTTTTTGCAGCTTCGTAATTATTTGTTACTACTTGTGGCCATGGCGACCTCTTCAATTCACGATCTAAAATCACGACCGGAAATTTTCGCGTTAACGTACCCTTAATGGAATCAGTATCGTTAGTTAATGGTTGGAAAATCAATCCGTCAAAGCCGTGCAGGTTCACTGAATTCAGTAAATGTTGTTCATGGTTTAAATTTCCACCTGAGTCTAAAAGTACTGGTACGTAACCAGCTTTTTCTAGTTGACGTGAAGCACCCTTAAAAACTTCGGTTGAAAAATAATCAGCAACGTTAGCTACAACAATTGCAACAATCATACTCCTGTTATGCGACATCTCACGAGCTGCTGAATTAGGAATGTAGTTAAGTTTTTCAATGGCCCCTTTAATATTTTCAGCTGTCGCTGCGGTCATTTTATTCGTCTTACCATTTAAAAAGCGGGAAACTGTTGCTACTGATACTCCCGATAATGCTGCGACATCACGAATTGTGGGTCGCTTTTTATTTCCATTTTTTGCCAACTTTGTTCAACTCCAATTTTTACTCTTCCTCATTGTACATAATTTTTGTGCAAAGTTCACGAAACGATCAGTTAAAAATGCATGTCGCCCTTCTGGTTAACGGGTTAACCAGAATATTTTTTTAAAATTAGTTGTAACCTATATATTCCCTATAATTTAGGCAGTTTCAATAATAAATTACGTTTGCTATTTTTAGGTTAACCGGTTACACTACATTTGTAAGCGATAACATTATCAACTTGATTGGAGGAATTAGATGAACGACCGAACTTTAATTGATCCGCAAAAGTTTGCCCTTAAATTTGCCCAAACTGCGATTAATCAAAATGTCAACAACGACCAGTTAGTCAAAGAAGCAAAAAAATTCCTGATGAGTTACCTAACTGCTTACTACCTCGTCGAAGACTTCAATGATATCGAACGACAAAACTTTGGGGATGCAAGCACCAAAAAGTTTGAAGATATGACTTTCGAAGAATTATTAAATCGTGTTCGTGAACTAAATAAGTATTAAGGAGTAACACTATGACTTTAATTTTAAATACATGGATCTTTGAAAAAGATATCCAGAATGGCATTAGTCAAGCTGAACTAGTGGACAGAGTAAAAAAACTTGGAGCAGACGGCATTGAAGTGCGTCGTGAATACTTTACGGATCTTGATACTGAATTACCCAACATTGCTAAAGCCACGTCTGCTAATCACTTAATTGTTAACTATAGTGTGCCTGACGTTATCTTTAAAGACGACGGTTCCATCAATCCCAAACTAGCTCAATATTTTGCAGAGGGCCAAAAGATGGGAATTAGTAAAATTAAATTCAATACGGGTCACTTTGATCGGTATCACGGTAATTTAATTACTGATTTTGCAAAATTACCATTATCCGAAATAAAAATGAACGTTGAGAATGACCAAACACCGGTTTCTGGCACTCCGGATGCCATCATGAGCTTTTTAAAGGCAGCTCGTCAGTCCGGCCTTAATAGTATTGGATACGTTTATGATCTCGGCAATTGGGCTTTCACTGGCTTTAATGCGATTGACGCTGCCAAAAAGTTGGCTCCCTTCTGTGACTATATCCACTTAAAAAATTCAATGTTAGACGCTGAAGGCAACATGACTACGACAGCTAGTTTGAGTAAAGGAATGTTCAATTGGCAGATTATCATTAGTTACCTACCTAAAGACGTTCAGTTTGCTCTTGAGTTTCCAATGAGTAGTGATAATTTAATCGCTTCTCAAATCAAATTATTTAATTCTCACAATTAGCGTTAACTCAGAAATACAGGTGAAATAAATTGTCTTCAACTATTATCGCAATATTATTATTAATTACCTTCATTGCCTTTATTTTCTACATTATTAAAGGCGGCAATTTAATGATTGGCTTCTTCATCATGGCCATTCTTTGGTCAATTATTGGATTAGTACCATTTGACGTTGCCATTAAAAAAGTCTTTGCTGAACCTGCGTTAAATTACGGGCCAACAATTATTTACATTGTCTTCGGTTCTTGGTTTGGTCGTGTATTAGTCGATAGTGGCATTGCTCCCGGCATTTCTGCCGCTACTAATAAAGTCGGTAAAAGAAAGCCGTTATTGGCAGCCGTGCTGGTTGCTCTTGTAACTTGTCTCATTTTCGTCAGCGCTTATGGAGTTGGATCAGTAATTGCAATTGGAGTTATTTTATTACCAATCTTGTTATCAATTGGGATGTCACGTGAACTAGCACTTTCTCTATTTGCGCTATCCATCGGCGCGCCAATGTACATCAACGTAGTTCTTTACAACCAAATTAAAGCCTTTTTCCCGAAATCTGTCTATGGTGGTAAATACCTTCAATTTGGGATTTGTGCAATGGTCGTCCAAATGGTGATTGTGTTAATCTTCCTGTTCCTACACCGGAAACAAATTAACCCAGCTAACGCTGATAAAAATCTCGCCATTATCGGTGCTAATGATAACGCTGACGACATTGCAAAAGTATCACCAGTTACCTACATTGTGCCGATTATTCCCGTGGCAATGAACATGTTATTTAAGTGGGATGCCATTCCATCACTAATTTTTGGTGTCCTCATTGCAATGTTGCTCACTGGGCAATTCAAGAACTATAAACACGCAATCAAGTTTATGAACGATACAATTGCTCAATCAATTAGCGATATTGCTGGCCTGGTCATGTTCTTGATGGCCCTAACATTCTTTAGCGGAGCAGCTTCAATTGATGCTGAAAAATTCCGCCCCATTATTTCAGCGGTGCTCCCCCACAGTACACTAATCCTTTGTATGGCATTTGGAATTCTTGCACCATTAGCTCTTTTCCGGGGACCATTACAGGTCTGGGGTGCTGGTGCTGCAACCGCCGCAGTTTTGGCAGGGACCGGTATCTTTAGCGACGCTTTTATGTTGCCTTTAATGTATACAGCAACCCTATTCGCTGTCTCAACTGATATCACTCAATCATGGAATGTTTGGGGACTAAATTACATGAAAGTCGAATCAAAAGATTTCTTGAAACTCGGTGTTCCAGTGATGTGGATAGTCTGTATTATTAACGAATTACTTGTTTATCACTTCTTTGGTTAGAAAGAGAGGATTTTATTATGAGTGAAGTTATTACAATTGGAGAACCAATTATTACTTTTGCATCTGAAGAACCAGATGTGTCACTAGTCGATGCTTTGGAATGGAATAAAATCATGGGTGGTGCTGAATTAAATGTGGCAATTGGCGTTAAACGTCTCGGCCACTCCGTTCAATATATCTCCAGAGTTGGTGAAGATCCCTTCGGACAATTTGTCAAAAAGACAATTGCCAGTCATAAAGTTGGCACAGACTACATTTCTTATGATCCTGATCACTGGACAGCTCACCAGCTTAAACAACGAGTCACCAAGGGAGATCCTCAAATTTACAACTATCGTAAAAATTCTGCTGCTTGCCACCTTACAAAGGACATCATTAGCAAAGTAGATTTATCTGACGTAAAAATTGCTCATATGTCTGGTATTTTCCCTAGTATCTCGGACACTGCTGAAGAAACATTTCGGACCCTTTTTAAACGTCTTAATGATCAAAATATTTTAACGACATTCGACCCAAATCTTAGAAACACTTGGAAAAGTCACGACTACATGGTCAAAACTGAAAACGAATTGGCTGGATTCGCAGATATCGTAATGCCTGGAGTTGAAGAAGGAAAAATCTTAATGGGTTCTGATAATCCAGAGGAAATTGCCGATTTTTACCTGAAAGGTCAACGAACTAAAACAGTTATCGTCAAAATTGGCTCTAAAGGTGCTTTTGTTAAAAATACTGATGGCGAAAAGTACACCGTTCCTGGGTTCCATGTTGATCAAAAAGATATTGTAGACACTGTTGGTGCCGGCGACGGCTTTGCTCTCGGCGTGATTACCGCATTACTTGAAGGAAAGAATATGAAATCGGCTGTAATGCGAGGCAACGCTATCGGAGCTCTACAAATCCAAACATTAGGTGATAATGATGGTTACCCTACCCCAGACGAGTTGAAAAAGTTTTATTCTGAAAGGCAGGTCAGTGAAGACTAATGAAATTACAAGTAGCCATTGATCGAGTCAGTCTCGAACAAGCAAAAAAGGTTGCCGCTCAATTAGACCCTTTTGTCGATATTATTGAAATGGGAACATCACTTATTAAAGATTATGGTTGCAATGCCCTTAAGAAAGAACAATTAGGAATTCATCACGCAGAACTTCTGCTTGACACAAAAACGATTGATGAAGGGCAATATGAATTCGAAAAGGGCTATGCGGCCAACGCAGATATTCTTACGGTCATGGGTGCCGCATCTCTAGGAACACTAGAAACCTGTTACAAGGTGGTAGAAAATTATGATAAACAAATGTTCATTGACCTAATGGAATTAGATGCTAACAAAACTGCACAGATTGTTGGTTTTGATCATGCAATTTATGGAATTCATCACGCTAAGGATAGTAAGTCAAATTTCGACGCAGCCGATTCAGTTGCTGAATTTCATTCTGCTTACCCATCCGTAAAGCGCATCAACGTTGCCGGTGGGATTGATCTTGACCAGGCTAGTAAATTAAAGCAGCAAGGAATCGCAGAAACTGTGATTGTCGGAAGTAAAATTATGAAAAATGACGATCCAGTTGCTGCAGCAAAGAAATTTATGAAGGTGATTAAATAATGACATTAGTAAAGCAAATTCAAGTAGAAATCGATGAAGTGTTAGAACTAGTTGATGAACAACAACTAGACAATGTAGAACCACTATTAACTAAAGACAAACGAATTTTTGTGCTTGGTGCAGGTCGTTCTGGTTTGATGGCACGAGCCTTCGCAATGCGGTTAATGCACATTGGTTATCAACCATACGTGATTGGTGAAACCATTACTCCATCCGTCCAAGCCGGTGATGTCCTGGTAGCCGTTTCTGGATCTGGTAATACTAAGAGTATCGTCGAATTAGCAGAAAAAGCAAAAGATAGTGGCGCAACTGTCATCGGTGTGACCAGCAATAAAGAATCCAAGTTAGGCCAGTTAGCAAAACAAGTGATTATTGTCCCGGGTGCTACTAAAGCTGGTGACGGTGTGAAATCAATTCAGTTGTTAAGTACCCTCTTTGATCAAACCGTTCACATCACTTTAGATGTTCTATGCCTGAAGCTTAGTCGGCGCGACCATACATCAAACGCTGCTGCCGCTCATGCGCACAGTAATATGGAATAAAACAAAAAATATCGGTGCAAAATCAACTGATTTTGCGCCGATATTTTATTTGTAACACCGAAAAAACACCCAAGAATCGAATGACTCTTAGATGTTCTTTACTAATAATCAATAGTATTTGACCAATTTATTCTAACCTCTTCATTGATTCGAAGGAGGCTTGAATAAATTATCTTATAAGGAACCTTAAGCTAAAATCACTTGGCATAACAGATCCTAATTGTGAAGTCATTATTCGTCCTGCCATTATTTAAGCTTAATTTTTGTTAACACAGCCAATTTCTCACACAAGGCATCTTGAAACCTTTCGTCATCTACCCGTTGATCATACTTTTCAGGTTGACGATGATAATAACAATTTCCAGATTTTTGCGCTGCTGGGTCATCACTCTGACTCAACCAAACTTGACCTAAATAGCCTTCCTCCAAATCATCATTAGCCATACTACCACCCATCCTTGTCGGCACCCATCCAGGGTCAACGGCATTGACAGCAGTATTATCAAAGGACCGGGCTACCTTTTTCATTAACAACATTACAGCTAGTTTAGAACTAGAGTAATCAAGGCTATTTTCTATATGGTCAATCTCTAATTGAGATCCAATATGCATTCCTGAAGCAACGTAAATTAATCGCTGTGGTTGCTTGATTAAACAAGTTAATACATATGGTGCTGCAACGTTAACTCGGTAAGTTAAATTAGCGTCACTGGTATAAACACCGGCATTCTGGATAATTGCATCCATTTTCCCCCAAGAATTTACTTGTTGGGCAATTTGTTTCACTTCTTCAGGCTTACTAAGGTCACCAACCGCGATTCCTTTAATACCTGGTAATTGTTCCCTTAATTCAACTGCTTTAGCATGGTTTCTAGCATGAAGATAGACTTCATTACCATCTTCAATTAACTTCTTGCCAGCTAAATATCCCAGGCCGGTAGTTGAACCCGTAATAAAAATCTTCTTCATCTTTTCACCCTAACTTGATCTCAAAACTTCCGCTGGTATTTGTTAACTGCTGTAATTTATGAGAACTGATTTCAACAGTTCCCAGATCAACCTCATTAAAAATATCATGATGATTTTGACAAACTAATACCAAAGAATGATATTCCAAACAATATTTTAATTGCCCTGCAATGGCTTTTTTACTAGTAGCGGATTTATCATAACCCAACTCACCAACTGAACCATAAATTTCAAGATTGGAAAAGGGCTGGTAATCACTCTGAATTGGTAAACACTTCACTAAGTTTTGAGCCGTTTGATTATTCTTTAAGGTAATTACATAGTCCTGATCGTCAATTACAAGTTTGAACATTAGCGAACCTTCAACCCGTTTAATTGCTTAACTAAATCTACATCGTGCAGATCAGCAATAAATTCATTCCGATCGAACGAAGAAATGATGTCCATTTCAACTTTAGTCAACTCAAAATCAAAAATATCAAAATTACTTTCAATTCTTTCTTGATGAACTGATTTAGGAATTGTAACAACATTGCTTTGTAAATCCCAACGTAAAATCACTTGAGCAATTGATTTATGATATTTTTCGGCAATCTCTGCCAAGATTGGATTTTTCAAAATTTGACCACCATGGCCTAATGGGCTCCAGGCCTCTGGTTGAACATTTTCTTCTTTCATGATTTGCTTAGCAGCTTTTTGTTGAAAGTATGGATGATATTCAATTTGATTAATAGCTGGTGTAACTTCATTATTTAAAATTAAGTCAACCAATCGATCACTACCGAAATTCGATACTCCAATTGCTCTAATTTTGCCTTCTTTATACAATTCCTCCATCGCCCGCCATGCACCATAGTAATCTCCAAATGGCTGATGAATTAGGTATAAATCAAGGTAATCTAGCTGTAGTTTTTCTAAAGAAGTTTCAAACGCCTTCTTAGCTTTTTCGTAACTAGCATCTTGAATCCATAATTTAGTAGTAATAAAGAGGTCTTCACGGGCAATATGACTCTTCTTAATTGCGTTACCAACTGCTTCTTCATTAAAGTAAGCCGCCGAAGTATCTAACAATCGATATCCAGTATTTAATGCCCATAAGACGCTTTGTTCACATTCATCTTGATCTTCAACTTGATAAACTCCAAAACCCAATTTAGGCATTTTAATTCCATTGTTTAGTGTTACGTATTCCATTATTTTCCTCCTTATGGAATAAAAAGCTGTTCTCCATCTGGGTCAACATCAGGAGAGTAATTTAAGTAACCTTGAAACTTCCAAAACAAACGACGATTATTTTGGAGGAAATTATTAACCTCCTCATTAGCTGTCATCGCAGAGTATTGTTTTTCTAGTGCTCGTAAGTTTTTAATAATCGCAATCAAAATTTGACCTAAACTACCGTTAACGTCCTGAAAAGTACTTTGCAAATTAAAATACTGCAATTGCTCATGAATTTGTTTTTTTGCAATCTTAACCTGTCTTACCAATTCTGGATTGCTTTCTTTTTCGCCTAATTGATTTAATTTATTAAATTGACTTAATAACTGTGGCAAAATCAACTTGATTTCATTCATAATTTTCCCCACCTTTTTCTATCCAGCATAGGACCGACTAAAGGATTGGCCAGCTTGCACAACCCTCCGAACAATCCGTAACCGTTCTTTTTCGAATTCAGCCATAATTTCACTACCAGTACTATATTTATCCGTAAGTTCGGCCAGGATTGCTGCATCAGCTAGTGAAGTATTAAATCCATTCGCTGTCATTGGAGTTAAAGCATGGGCAGCATCGCCGACTAAAGTAATCGGGCCACGTGATAATTTGGTAGCAACATATTCACTAATTGGGGTACCGACCATAAAGTTGTTTTCCAAAGCAATGTCAACTGCCTTAGCATAACTGGCTGGGAAACAACGCTTAGCTTCCCGGCGCAATTCAGTTTTCAAATCATTTGGAAAGCTAGCACCATTTAATGAATGAATCACTTGATTATTCTTCACAGCACCAGACTGATATAGGTACTCATTACGGCTATTGTCATACCAGGCAATCCCCAGTTGGCGATGACCTCGTTGAATGCTACCATCCATGCCAGGAGTAACTAAGGCAAACAGGAAATCACCTCTTTCGCCATCATATTGCATAAAGTCGGGGGTCCTTTGCTCCAACCACAAATTTTCTGGCAGGCGTTCTTCTTCTACAATTCCGACCCATAGTTGATACCCAGCAAATTCTGCAGTTGGCTGTTCCGGATTAACGTACTTCCGTACTTGACTGCGACCGCCATCTGCACCAACTAACAGATCTGCAGTATATTTTTCATTATCTGTAATTGCGGTTGCGGATGTCCCGTTTTGAGAAATTCTCTTAACCCGAACATCATATTCGATTTGAATATTAGGATCTTGTTCGACAGCCCGTTGAAGGCGTTGGTGAATCATTCGCCAAGACTCGATTCCACGACCATCTCCTGCCGCAACGGCTCGCAAAAAGTGTGCTAATGATGATTGATCACGAGCACCGGCATGAACAGATAAAACTGCACCACGACGATCCTGTTTTGGTGCTCGTTCTAAGATAGTTGATGAAATACCTTTTTGTGATAAAGCTAAAGCTGCCATCATTCCAGCAAGCGAACCACCAACAACAATCGCTGACTTTACTTGACTCATCTAAATCCCTCCAATGTTAATTGTTGGTTTTAGTATATCTGGAGAAATTGATCTGAGGAATTCTCAAAATAGTATAATAGTATTAACTAAAAGGTAAATACCAGTGGAGGTGTTTTCGTTGTTGTACAATTCTCAATTAAACTATTTTATTCTGGCAGTGGAAGAAGGGAGTTTCACTAAAGCCAGTAAAAAATCATTCTTATCACCAGCTGCTTTTATTAAGCACATTAATAAGCTAGAAGAAGATTTAGGTATAACACTATTTAACCGGACGCCGCGGGGGATCACATTGACTCCTGCTGGCAAAACGGTTTTTCAGGCGGCAAAACAAATTATCGCACTTTCTAATCAGACAATTGCAGCAGCTAAAAGCCAAGAAACCACTAGCAATAATTCCATTAAAGTTGGCAATTCATTACTTTATCCTAGTCAGCCACTTTTTGATCAGTTATTACCAATTTTGAATCAAAATCCCCAGCTGCAGTTACAAGTAGTTTCTATTTCTAACTCCACAGATACCAAAAACAGTCCAGTTAATATGTTGGGGGACCAAATTGATATTTTTGCCGGTATTTTTCCATCCGATATGTGGAACCATTCTTGCCAAGGCCTCAAATTGGCTAATCTTCCTCTAAGGATTGCTGTGCCGCGTAATAACGATTTAGCCAATAAGAGGCAATTAGAACTTGGTGATTTGCAAAATACAACCTTATTTATGGTTGAACCGAACAGTACTCAATATATCGATGTGGTCCGCCATCAATTGGAAAAAGATTATCCAGATATTAAAATCAAAACAGTGCCCCCGTATGATATCGATACTTTTAATCGCGTGGTCACTGATAATAAACTTATTTTGACAGTTGACATGTGGCTAAATGCACATCCTTCATTAAAAACTGTACCTGTTAACTGGCATTACACAGTTCCATGGGGAATCGTTTATTCTTTGCACCCTTCCAAAAATGTTGAGAACTTTATAAAAGATGTGGATGATAATATTGTAAATTAGTTTTTATACACGACTTTTGCTGATTAAGTATAAGCTATCAATACCTCCCCTGATACTAATTACAGCCAAACTAAAAAGCGTAAAAAAAGCCTGTTATAACAACGTTAAACGTTGCTATAACAGACTTCCGTAAATTTATTAGTCGTTTATAACCAGGCCACCGTCTTTTTAACGGGCCTGCTTTTTTGTATACATAAATTATACCATAAGATTTCATATAAAAAAGAGCGCCTATTAAGCGCCCCAACCGGTTCGACTCAAGTAACGAGCTGAAGTCATTTTGCACACCGGTGTAATTTTCCTCATTGTGCCTAGTAAGCACATTAAACATCTAATTAAGTGGTTGCTCAAGTAGCACCCTTGGCGCAAGCTTCGGCAAGCGCCTTTTTTTATTTTACATCTAAAATTCCAGTCCATCATCTATTTTCTTAGACTTTTTTCGATTGGTAGTTTGTTCTTGCATTCGCTTCTTTTTGTTGGTATTGCTATTTGTCTGTTCATGTTGAATGATGCACTGTCGCTCTCTCTGCCGTTGCAGTTTTCGTTCCCGCTCAGTTTGAGTATTCTTGAGTTGCCAATCCGGGACTTTAGTAATCCTATTAAGCAATTAAGTTCGTAATGCAAAAGTATTTTGTCATACGAGACTATGGTTGGAGGGACGATTGTCATCTTCCCTTCACCCTTGCGACCGATCGACTGTTCCATTCAACTATACCAATTTGATATGTCCACAAATTGGCTTTGAGATTCCACTGTCGATTTACTTATGATTCGCCATAAGTAACAACACCGACCAAACAGTTCGCATTTGGATTTCCGATTCACTTTTTGTGGCAACAACAAAGTAAAATAAAAAATGCCCACCTTATCACTGACGATAAGGCGGACAACAGTCACGTACTTTGAAGAGCAAAGTACGCAAACTTAGTTATAGCTAGCTATGAGCTAGCCACAAATATACTAGTAGTAACCAAAATATATTTCTGACTACTGGTAAATATCTCTTACGAATATACGTTTTTTTATCGCAGACACAATCTTGACACACAAAAACACAATTTTAAAAAACTGTGTGTCTGAAATTGTGTCTGGACAACAATTCACATCTATTCAAAAGGATTCAGATTACTTTAAAACTAAACAAAAAAGCCTTCATATCAGTGTTTTGCAAACACATATGAAGACTTAAAAATACTTATAAAAAGTAACTTATGCTGACTAAAGTCGCTGTTTTGTAGTAGCTGAGGTATTGGTACGTCAACATTTGACTCTAAACGTGTTAAGGTTTTGTGTTAATTTCATGGTCAGAAACTATGGTCAAAAGCTGATGTAACGGGAATCTAAAGCATTTTGGATTATTTCATCTAAACGATTAACTTTCAGCTAAAACAAACTTTTGCTTTGTCAAAGTTTATTAAACAATTTGCTTATATCGTTAACCGACCATGATATATATATTTAAAAGGCCTGTGCTTCGAATCTTTTATCAACCATCATTTGACATGAGACTGTGCATAGTTCATTAAAACTTTATTTCTATATGTTTGATTTGACGAATTACGCATCAGATTAATTAGAAAGTCAGGCTCCACTGGTAACTCCTTTTGGTAAACAATTTCATTATCTAGCATACTATCAAACACCACAAAAGTTATACTTTCTTGAAGATGTTCACCATTTAGTTTTGATTTAAAGTCTTCAAACACAAATTTTAAACAGACATCAAAATTCCCAAGTGGTACCTGCATTCTTTTTTCTTTACACTCAATATCTTTACCCTTACTCAAATAATACTGCCTAATTGCTTGTTGGATGTCACTATCAATTTTCACATACTGACCACCTAGCGATTTAGCTGAAATAACTTCTCCAAATTTCCAAGGAAGATTATCTGAAGTAGTATTACGATAGAGCCAGCCGGTATTATTAACATACTCATCTAACATTTTTTGGGCTAAATTATTAGAAAATAATACATCAGTTTGCTTCCTTAAAATGTAAATAACTTGATCATACTGTTCCTTTAAAAGACGCTTATTACTTAAACCAATAGCACTTTTTGCAGGCAAAAACTTGTTATTGCTTTTATTATTTTTATTGGCATAGGGACAATTGTCATAGTCGTCCTGTCTATAATCAGCAATTTGGGGAATACTGTGCTTAACATGACGGCCATAAGGATGAGTTGTTGCATTTTGGGTTTGGTATAGACTCACCATCATAATTGGATTATTACAACCAGGGCACACCCCATAAAACCGATTTTTATGTTTAGCATCTTTTTGAACAAACGGGTAGGTACGTTTAGTGTACTTATCAAAATTGTTAGGAGTTATTTCATAACTGACATAGCTAAAAGGATCAAGTTTAAATCTGTCCATCTTAATCTCTCCTCATACTGTGATTACATGTATCTATTATGACTATAAAATGTTAAGATTTTATGCTTTTTAACAAATTATATTTTTAACACATTTTAACACGCGACTAACCTTGTCAAATCAATAATTCCAGCACTTCAACCACTCAAAAATTACTTACCAACACCCGCCCGTGTTAACAAACGTGTTAAAGCAGCGCCATTTAAGCGACGAAAAAAGCCTGTAACGCCAACGATAATCGCTGGTATTACAGGCTTATGTGTTCTTTGTAGTGCTCACTAAAGTCGCTTTTTTGAGTAGTTCACCCCTTGGTGTAAAAGGATTTCATCCTAAACGTGTTAAGATTTTGTGTTAAAAGCATGGTCAGAAGCTTTGCTCAAATAGCGTCATTATATAAAATTTAATTCTCGTTTATCACAGCAAATAGTGTTATAGGATCTAGTCCGGTACTTAATTTTATATTCTTTATTTCTTTACGAAACTCACTTTCGTATACATCATCAATACCTAAATTTTGAAATAGGTAAAAATGACATGCAACACTTAACGTTGTTACTGCAACTAATAATTCATTATCATTGAATATAATTTGTCTATTTTCACCATGAGTAATATTGACCCTGTTATTCTTTATTTTTCGTGCAAAGCCTTCTACTCTCTCATTTGTTATATTAAACTCTTCAGCAAAGCTCTTCAGAACCTCCATAATCTTGTGTTGAAGATCCAAATCGTCTTGTATTGAAGCTTCAATTCCCTGGCAAAGCTGAATCAGCTGCATGTTAACATCTAAATTTAATTTAGATACACTAAGATACTCGGTAATTAAACTCTTAAGCGGTGTTTTTAGTAAGTTAAAATAATTTTGAATAGCTTTAGTTAAGCATTCATAACTCTTAAACTCAAATATCTGAGGTTTATTTTGTTGATCGTTATACGTTTTTTCCTGACCTAATAATAAATTGAATTCCTTTTTATCCAGATCAATTTGATTAATATTCATTATATTTGTAGGCAAATCCCAAATTAATGAAAAGAAATCACTAACATCATTCGAAACAGTTGATAACTGTGATAATCCTATCTGATCTTCGAACTTTATCCCTATTTGCTCAGAGATTCTAATATCCAAACCGTTATATTGGGGAATAAACCTTAGCTCCTCATGCTTAAATAAGTCAAAATTTAAATTATCATAGGTCACATTTGCTAATAATTCCTCTTTGTCTGGAATTCTCTTAACTTCTTGAAACTTTCCTTCAATAGCAGGCCAATTATCTTTATAGATTGAATGCGGCATCCAATTTGTAAGACCTGATAGAGATACATTAGCTTCTTTTATTTTAAGATCTTGAAATTTATTTATTTCTGTCCAGTTTTGAGCCTTCATGAAATAGATATGTTCAAAATAATACTGCACTACTGAAATACCTGGAATAGATACATTAAGGTCCCTGCTTTTAATGGCGCTTGTTATAAACATATAGCCATTATTAACAATACCTTTTATTTCATCACCAAAGTTTAATTTATTTATTTCACCCGTAATAGTTATTGATCTAAAATCACCAGATATTTCAAGATCTGCAGGAACCAATCTGTCAGATGAAACGGCAATTTCACATTTCATTTTATGATGTTCATGTATAGTTATTTTTAAAATATCATTTAACATCCATTTTCACCCTAAGTTAGTTGTGCCCTTATATGTAATAAGGAAAATATTACAAAAACAAAACTGTTAATTTAATCATTCACAACATATCGACTCGCACGGCCCTTACCCAATAGCTTGATTTTACCTTGTCTCCGCAAAACTGCTAATGCATGCTTGATGGTACTTTCGCCATATTGGGGAATTAAATCCATTAATTCACGTCTTGATAGCGGCTTCAAACTATTATTAAGTTTGCTCAACACTAACACTTCTGGGCTTCTTTCAGTGTCATTAGTAAAATCAATCCGCGAATTTAATTCACGATATGCCTGCAAAACAATACTTAAAAAGTAATCAACGTATGGCCCATAGTCATTTTTATTATCACTCCATGCCGTTCCTGAACTTTCTAACAATGTTCGGTAATATTGTGCCTTGGTTTTTTCAATTAACCGTTCCAAACTAATATATTTACCAACTTCAAAGCCTAACTGATGTAGTTCAAGCAGCATAAGGAGCCGGGACATCCTACCATTACCATCTCTAAAGGGGTGAATTGAAACAAAGTCCAGCATAAATGCTGCAGCTAAAATTAAAGGTGGAAAAGAGTTATCTTCAATCGCATTATTGTACGCATCACATAGATTCTGTATAAGTTCTGGAGTTATATAAGCCGGTGGCGGAGTAAAGCGAGTTTCTTTATGTCCATCAGCAAAGGTAGTTACAATGGAGTTATCAATATTCTTAAATTCACCACCCCAAGTGCTTTCAGTAAAATCAAATAATTGCTTATGTAGAGCTAAAATATTATTAGGGGTGATTTTGATATACTCATAGTTCTCATGAATAGTTGCTAAAACGTCACGGTAACCAGATATTTCTTCCTCACTCCGGTTTTCTGGAGTGGTCTTTTGACTCATTAATTTTTTAAGTCGGGCATCACTAGTTGCAATTCCTTCAATTCGGTTTGATGAATCTGTACTTTCGATTTTAGCAACCGCCAGAAGCTTATCCATAATATCCTTAGACTTTAAAGAAACATGTGCTGTTTTCCCCTTTAACTCATAAATTTGATTGAGTTTTTCGACCATCTTAGTAGTTAGCTGCAGATTATTTAATGTCTGGTAATCAAAAACTTTCAAGTATTTCATCTCCCTTCATTAGTATTCATCTTTAATATTTTATACCAATTATCAGTGCAATTTAAAGATTATCGGTGCAAAATCAGCCAATTTTGCACCGATAATTCATCTATTGCACCGAAAAGAGCCAATTCAATCCTACTTAAAACAAAAATGGATGTTCAACTTTTAATGTACCAATCTAGCACCTACTATTCACATCAAGCTTGAACTGACGATCAAGGTTGACTTTCCAGTTATTACTAGTCATGGAAAAGCTCCTTCATTGCATCATCAGTATTATCAAAAGTTTCAGCAGTGTTAGGAAGAAGGCCTTCTTCTGCAAAGGCTCGTACAATGGCCTTTCTAGTTTTTTCGTTGAAAGTTACATGTTCTACTTTAGACTCAGCTTTAATTTCAAATGGAACCTTACCTTGAATAACGAATTGCTTAGCAGCCAGAGTAAAGTAACTATTAAGAGTCATATTAATACTATCCAGCCCCTTGACTAGTTCTTTACGGAGTTCCGGATCTAAACGAATTGTTGAACCGATTTTTTCTTTAGATGTTGTTGCAGTCATAGTAAGCCCTCCTTTTAGGTATCATTATGGTACTTATATGATGCCATAACTCAGAATAGACAGTCTAAGAATAACATCATAAATAAAAAAGAGCGCTTATTAGGCGCTCCAGCTACCGGTACGATTTAAGTAACGAACTGAAACCATTTTACATGCCGGTGTTCTTCATTTGATAGTTGCATTATACAATATTCTCTTTTATGATTCATTCCAACAAAAAAGGAGCGCTGTTTAAACACTCCTTCTATTGATCGGTTTAAGTAACCAACTGAAACCATTCTGCACACTGGCATCATACTTCTTATGTTTATATTATACCATGTTTTATTTTGTATTTATCTCCATAAATAAGGGAATACAAATAGGCACACCAGTCATCATACTTTATTGTAAATCACGGTGATTAACCCGTTTGTGCTTATTAGGCACTTTACAGTTAGTCCTTATTTAAGTTCAACTGTTTTAGCCAATACTCATAACAATCAACATACCATTGTATATATGAACGGTGATTCTCTTTATAGAATTGCTTATTCTTTTTCATAGCATAACCAATCATGGCTGCATTATTGTCAATTGGCATTGGCTGGCGAGCAATCTTATTATTTACTAACTTAATCTTTGATGGATTAACTAACCGATAATCATGAGTGTCTGCAACTATATATCCCTTATCATATCCATCTACTCGGGCATTAAATTTAATGAGGTCGCCTTCTTTCAGTTCCCCTAATTTAAGAAAGCTTTTAGTGTAGTTGAACCACAAATGGTCAGTTACTAATTCATCACTCTCAACCAGTTTAACATTCGCTAACATCAACGTTGCCCGAAAAGTTCTAAAGCTGTTCTTATATCCGAGTCGTACAAACTCACCAATAAATTCATGGCGTTTTTGACTGCCTAATTCTTTTAATTTTTCTCGCATTTCTTTCATCCTTTTCAATTCTTTACATCATTATCAGTGCAATTTAAAGATTATCGGTGCAAAATCAGTCAATTTTGCACCGATAAATTGTTTATTGCACCGAAAAACATCCATTTACATTGACAAGTAGCGATCCATCAATCCGCTATATCCAGTATTAAACGTTTTTACATAATAGCGCATATAAACTGCTAACGAATTACCCAATCTATTGCAGGCGTAACTGTAATCACCAAGTCTTGCTAACCTGGTTCCACAAGTTGTTCTAAGGGTATAACAACTCAATGGTAGCTCCCCATTATTAACACCAATTCGACGACAAAGTTCCTTTAACATATCATTCATTGACCGCTGGGTGACTGGATAACCCAATCTGGCTAGTCGGTAGTCCGTCAAATTCAAAAATAGTAAGTCACTAGTGGTTTGCAGACCTTTTTATTTTATAAACTCTTTCTGTTTTTTCTTAAAAACTTGCAACTGGTCATAAAGCCGCTGAGTTATTGGCGGGGTGAGACGACTTTCACCTTTGCGACGGGCTTTAAGATGACCGTTTAACCCCTTAGTCAATTCCGAATAAGAATCGTTAATCCGGAACACCCAGTGACATTCGTCTTGGGTCAGATTAGTCAGCTTCAATGCTTGAATTTCCTGTGGGCGCATTCCGGTTTCCGCTTCGACCCACAATGCCATCCTAACTACCCATCTTTGGATTGGGATCTGAGTTAAATCGTCTTGAATGGCTTGCCGAAAGGCCTGAAACTCTTGATCCATCATTGCATACTTCTCTTTAGTGATGGATTGCTTATCCCGTCTGAAAAAGTTGTCAATTGGCCGCTTAGGAACTGGTGATTTGACAATCACATCACCCTCCAGCGTTAGGAAGTAGGTTCTCAATTGCTGTAACAGCTTACTAGCAGTGGAATGAGTGGTAATACTAGCATGGTGTTCTCTAGCATAGGTAGTAATGAACTCTCTGATCGTATCTTCATCACAGTTTCTGACCTTCACTCCACCTAGATAACAATGCACCATTTTCTCCGTATAACGCCAGGTCTTAATAGAAGCTGGACTCCAGCGTTCCATTTTGATCTGCTTATTAATCCATTCAGATAAAGCCTGTGGGAGGTACTTGCTTCCAGTATTAAAATCATGACCCGTCTTGATTTGATCAATCAGATCTGCCTCAATTTTTCTAGCTTTCGACTTCGTTTCCGCATAGTGAACTGGTGCCGAAATCAGCTTTCCATGCACACTGGTCTGTGGTCTGATCCAATACTGACCACAATGCTTACTGTTTTTATTAGTAACTAGTCGTATCGTCAAACTTCATCACTCCTAGAACCCATTAATAAAAATATTAACGCGCTCGCCAAGTTGTGACCTGCCTGAATCCCGCAGTTTTGAGCCAATTTACAACCTCATCAACCACAAAGTAGCGTCTAGATTTCGGATCCAGCTGATGATACGGCATACCCAGCCGGATTAAAGTGTAGATGTAACCATTGCTACATCCAATAATGTCCGCCAGTGTTTTCAAGTTAACAATTTCATCTTTAACCATGCCAATTTCCTTTCTCAACTTGTTACTTTTTTATTAGCTTTTCAATTTTCTTAATAGCATTTACATATACCTCTCTAAGAGCATTGGGCAACATAAACATTTACTAATATTTTTATTTTGTCGCTATATTCGTATATTGCGTTAGGACTTAGTACAAATTTAGCCTTTTATCGCTTATCCTGTTTGCCATCATTTGCATTCTCCCCATCATCCACAAGACTCTTAACCAACTCGTTCATCCGAATGTAATTTAGCATTAATTCGTTATAAGAACCCACTGGAAGGTAAACCCCTTTAACCATTCCCTCTTTATCATCAATTTCAACCTCTAAACGATCATCCTCACTTAACTTGTCAAATATATTAAATTCCTGGAATCTTTCTATGAAGTCTTTCTTAGTTACCTTTACGAGTTTAAGTTCTCTTGCAAAACGTGACATTTTTATTCTTCCTTTCCATCTCATTCTTTAAGTTCCATGTTAAAATTAATGTAATTAAATATTTTTGTTAGTTACTGAATTTAAAGGTCTTAAATACTTCATTGGCGTGAGGGTATTTATCCTTTAAATTTCCGTAACCGTGATGCCATGTTTTTAATGACTTGATTTCACCAGTATCGAGATCCACACTATTTACTTGATCTGGCATAAGATTGAAGTCACTTAGCATGGCTTTTATTTTTTCTTGGGTTAGCTGATCATCATTAGAACAAATCACTTTCTGGAAGGTTCTCCCATTAAAGTGTTTACGCTTCAAAACGAGCCCTAATAATTCCAGCTGATCCGTAAATGACCGATAAGATACCCCTGGTTGCTTAGCTTCATCCTTATAAACATTAAAGAGTTTATTAGCCTGCACCCCAATGAAGTCATAAGGTGAAGTGATTCCTTGATTTTCAAAGAATAGTTCCAATGAATCATTGAGCACCGACAACTTAGATGCTGCTGAATACTTGTGATCAAAGATTTCTGCCCGTTCTTTATCAGTCATTTTCATTAAATTAGCAGCTTCCCGCATGATGATATAGAACAATGCTTGCCATACCTTCGGATTATTAATAAAATCAGCAACTTTAATGACATTGCCGTTCTCATCTTTAATCGGATCTTCTTTGAGCGTCTTCGGCGAATCAATCACGAACATTCTAGCTGCGGTTCCTTCCTGCGTAACTTGCGGTATAGAATTAGTCGCGATTACGATTAGTGAAGGTAATGTTACTGGATGATCCCGCTCATATTTTGCAGATGCATTCTGTGCTACCCCAGAAATCACCCCATTAATTACTGTTCCCGCATTCGCAGTAATAATATTATTCCGACTAGAGGACTGAAAATCATCAAACCATAACATTAACATACCGCTCTTAGAATCATTGAGAGCAATGTAATGCCCGTCAGTAAAGGCATTATTAACATTCTGTGTATTAGAAATGATGTTGGAACCAACCTGATCAGGATCATTAAAAACTTTTTCTAGCAAGTTTGCTAATGTACTCTTTCCAGCACCACTCTTACCTTTTAGTACAATAAAAGTTCTTAATTCCTTTATAATCTCTGTATGTTGGAGTGGAATTAGACCAAGCATTGCTTTTAGCTGACGCTCCTGTTTAGGAGCCAGATGTTTAAGAAAATTATTAACCTGATAGTATTCTGTGCTGTTAACAATGCCCGGACTATAGTTAACGTTCACATGATGTCCAACCACATGACCATACTGTGTATCGATTTGGATCTTACCTTTACCATTCAACCAGATGGTCTGGGTATCGGAATTGAAGCCACTCTCTAAAGTGTCTTGGTATTTGTCGTCCTGAAGCAGTGCTAAAACATTATTTTTAACCAAGTCAAAATGTTGCTTCTGCTTCTTATTCATGTACTTTTTCAGCAAATGATTAACCACCGAAGCCTTAGAGCTATACACATTATGACTATCCTTTACCATCAGCTGACCATTAATCACAACGGTATTCGGATCGTTATATACCATATCGGCCATATCCAGCTGAGACAATCCATGCCTTTTTCTCAGTTTAGTTAAATAATTACCTACTTGGTTAGGGTTTTCATTATTTTGAATCGCCCAAGCTTGAGCGGTCATAGTAAGCAGGTTGTACTGATAAGCCAGATTAACATTACTTTGTTGAATCTTCTTTACCTCATACTCTAACCACTCTTCAATGCTTTGGTCATTGCCAATAGGGTCAATAACTGACGGCATGTAATTATTAATAACTTGAACTCGACTATTATCCAAATAATCATCAATATCTTGGATTTCATCAATCTTAATGGTCTGGCCCAACAAATTAACTCGACCTTTAAGTTTATCTCCAGTAGCAAAAACCTGATTCTGCAATGCCCGCTTCGTGAACTGATATGCCCAATCATCAGGATCATTATCATCACCTAGGGAAACATTGTAGAAATGCTTCTTCGGTACCTTATAGTCAATATCATCAATCCCAGCTTGCTGAAGAATTTTATCCAGATCCTTGAATTGTTCCTGTTCATCCAAAGCCTCTAAGCCATCAACATCTGGTTCAAACATGTAACGATAAAGCACTCTAATCACCTCTCCTTCTTTTTCTTTGGCTAATGCTAATATATCTTGATCAACCTCATCTGGCTTCAGTGTCCTCAAGCTCTGTCTTGTTTTCCGTCGATACAGCGAATTA
Organism: Limosilactobacillus caecicola; assembly: GCF_943192935.1. Classification (GTDB taxonomy): domain Bacteria; phylum Bacillota; class Bacilli; order Lactobacillales; family Lactobacillaceae; genus Limosilactobacillus; species Limosilactobacillus caecicola. The sequence goes on from NZ_CALPCI010000004.1 coordinate 140,202, forward strand.
ACATCGAATTCATGATTTCGGCACTTATAATCTGCTGGTGAATTGATCAGTATATATTCCTGCGGGTTCTTAATAATTCCGTACTTCCACTTCTTAGTAGAGAAAGTTAAATGCGGAATCTGTTGCTGGCAATATTGTTCAAACTTGGCAAACTCCTGATCAAACCTCTTACCGACCTGCATGATGAAGCCATCATTAAGACACGCTAAAACATTATTAAGTCCCCAGTAGTTTAGAACATCGAACATAAAATTCATGGAGCTGAATACTGGGAGCAGCCGATTAACGTATCTCCCTCTGCCACTATCATTAGTAGAACAGGACTGATTAAGCCGGAACTTGATGTCCGCCCTTTCCTGAACTAGCTTGGGATTAGACTTATAACCGTCAATCTTTTCAATCGATCTCTTCCTATTATATAGGGCTTGATATTGACCACTTAGCAAACCAAGATCATAAGCAAAAGTAGGAAGCATTGAATGAATATCAATCTGTACCACATTATGTGCAACCACTTTATTAGCAGCATAAATGCCATTCTTCGTAAACTTAAACGTTGATTTAGCATCATTTTGGAATGATCCTTTGCCTACTCACTAAATACCTGTTCTGGTAGCAGTTTTATCGCTTCACTCTTACCAGACTCATTTTCACACTGTCGACTAAACTCTTTGTTTAGTTGAAGTATTTCTGCTTGAAGTAAGTAAGAAGGTGTACTCGGGAAAGTCATAATTCCACTATCGTCGATTAACATTCTGTTTCACCTCAACCAGTCTACGGGCCAGCCACTCTTCATCTTCTTGAAATAGTGCTTCATACGAACATTAATGAGACCGAAGTCCATATCTGCTGTTGGATCATTATCAACAACTCTAAAGACACCTCTGTCATCAATTCGACAATTGGCAATCTCCCGTAGCCGTCTTTCGAAGATTTGTTTAAATACTGGATGTTGTAACTCCGAGTGTGCTTCGACCAAATCAGAGAATCTAGAATAACGTACAACTCTAAGGTCAGAATATCCTGGCTCATATATTTTTTCATATGCATTAGAAAACAAACGCTCACCAGTTACTTCCTTAGCCATACCACTAAATTTAGTAATCTGAAATAATACATTAAGGTGAGGAATTATAATACCAATCCCGCCATTATAATTTCCATGGTGCTTACGAATAAAAACTGCAAAGTAAAATTGGGGATCTGTCTTCTTTCTTACTAAACCATTGGCCATGTTAAAAACTTCCTTTCGATTTCATTGTTGACTTTTATTATTTTTATATAATTATTCTGTTGGAATAGGTCCTGCTCTTATTTGCTTTAGCATAATAATCGCTCCTAGATTTTATTAATTTATTATTAATATTTATTTATATATTCATGATACAAAATTTAATAATCAACGGACGAAAAAATTTAAATTTTTTCGATATTTTTTTATTTATAATATAAAAACTGATAGATAAACATTAAACAGATAAAATCAATGTATGTTTGTAACAAAAGTACATTAAATTTGGCTAAATTCGTCTTATAAAAGTTCTGAATTAGCCGTCAATTTTCTAATTTTTAGTCAAACATTTGAATCAATTCACAGTGATAAAGTTAATGGTCATACTAAATGACCATTGCCAAACACCATTTCTAATAGTCTGTTGCAGTATTATTCATTAGTGAAAATGCCCATAACCTCAAATTAATAAGGCTACGGGCATTTTCACATTCAACATTCCAACTTACGCTTCTTTATGCTGACAGCTTGCTTTTAATTACTATTACATGTTCAACCAATATTAGACTAAACAGGTGTCGGTTGTGCCAGGCTTTTGAGTAAAACATAATCAATAATAATTAACTACTAATTTCAACATCAATTACTATTATTTCTCTCCATTAATTGGTTAATTTAAAAAGTTCTTCTTAAAACCTGACACCTTTGACACATTTTCTTCCAATGCCTTGATACCACTGACTTCAATCATTATTTATTGATTGGCACCATAATTATTAAGAGGTTTCCTAATACTTGCTATAACAGTAATCTGCTGGTGCCAGCTAACTTAACACCAGAGTGACACCATTTGAGTTAATAACTAGCCTTTTTCAAAATACAAAGTCCGGTGTCAAAAATGGTGTCGCACATCTGCTAAAATGTGTCGGTTTAGCTGACACCGAACTTCAGCTTGACTATGTAAATTTGATTATATTTACTGCAAGACCCTGATTTAAAGATTTTAAACTAATGGATAAAGCAGTTATATTAAGATACAGAAAAACCGCTCAGCCCGAAAGCCAAGCGGTCGTCAAAGTCGCTAAACCATGCTATAATATAACCGTAAATGAGAATATATTATATTCAACAATTAGGCTGATAGCTTAACGGTAGCGCTCTTGTTCTGGTGTACGGCAATACACCACCAGCCAAGCGCAACAGAGTACACCCTCAAGGGTATCAGCTCCTAAGTTGACAACTTGTGCATTGGTGGTCGCCAGTGCACTTTTTTATTATAACAAGTTTATAAGGATGTTGAAGAATTACTTTTCTTGCATTTGTTGATCATGAACTTCCTTTTTGGCTAAATGAAGCTTTTCAGGATTAATAATATTAGACTGATTCATATATTAACAATAGGTATCAAGTTACTTTGGTTGCCTAATTCATTAGGTGTCGGTTGTGTCAGGTTTTTGATGAAAACATATTAAATAACTATTAACTACTCTTTTTTACATTAATTACTATTATTTTTCTTCATTTAATAGTTAATTTAAAATGTTCTTCTTAAAACCTGACACCTTTGACACTTTATTTCTCAACACCTTGATACCACTGGTTTTAGCCAACATTCCTCTATTGACACCAAAATAATTCCAATATGTCCCAATGCTTGATATAACAATAATCTGCTAGTGTCGGCTTAACTAGCACCATACCGACACCAATCGGGTTAATAACTGACACTTTTCAAATTTCAAAGTCCAGTGTCAAAAACGGTGTCGCACATCTGCTAAAATGTGTCAGCTAAACCGACACCTAATTTCAACTTGGCTATGTAGATTTCCACCCATTCGCACTATATTTAATGCAAGCCTGTTCAAAAACTTAAAAGTTCGCGGATAAATAAAAAAGCGTTATTATATCAACACAAACAAATGTTCGTTTACTTTATTCGGAAAGGTTTTGATAAAATGACTCAAGTCTTGGGATATGCACGTGTTTCTACCAGCTCACAATCCTTGGATGATCAAATTCAGCAATTAAAGTACGCTGGTATTAATCCCAATAACATCTATGCAGAAAAATTCACTGGTACCACCACACACCGGCCTAAATTCGAAGAGCTAATCCATAAAGTTCAGCCGGGTGACACTATCACCGTTACCAAACTGGACCGTCTTGCCAGAAATACTCGTGAGGCACTTAATGTTCTTGATCCATTAATGGATAGAGGTGTTAAGTTCCACATATTGAATATTGGCATGCTAGACAACTCCACCGTGGGACGTTTGGTCAAGACAATTCTGCTAGCCGTCGCCACGATGGAGCGCGACATGATCGTTGAGCGAACACAAGAGGGTAAGCGTTGGGCTCGTGAACACAAACCTAATTATCACGAAGGCCGACCACCACGCTCTATCACGCCACACTATCGCGCTGCTTATAATTATCTTCAGCAACATACCTACAAAGATACATCCAAGGCCTTTGACATCTCTATTTCCACATTACAGCGCATCAAGAATCAGATAGAACATAACTAAAAAGCGGCATAATAATATATAATCCTGAACCGGAAGATTATATTATTATGCCGCTTGTACTTTATTAAGGAGGTCGTTATGCAATATCAAGAACAACCACTAGTCTATTTAATTGACGCCACCGGCCCTGTCTACACGAGGTTTGATGAGATCACTCAGCTAGTTATTGTAGATTTGCAAGGTAAAGTATTATTTCACCAGGTATTTAAACATAATTATGAACCCTGGCATGTATTACCATCTGATGATGACCTTATAAACTCACCCAATTTGTTACCATTTAGTTACTACTACCATCAGATTCAATCTATCTTTGATTCTGCTACTACTTTAATTGGCTTTGATAATGCCTACTATGCAGACCCTTTCCTGTACAACCAAGGCGTTGAACTACCAGATGTCCCGCCTATTGATATAAAGAAAGAGTTTTGCCAACTCGCCGGCTACTCTCCAGAAATCACTAGTATCTTCGATGTGATGAGCTACTTCCACTATGATGATAGCTTAACCAGCAAGAACAGTACTTTAGTAGACTTAGCTAAGGTAACCGCTTTTGCCTATACAAAAATAAGGAGTATCTCATAGCAATACGTTATTGCTGGAGATACTCCTTATATTAATCCTGTTGATTATTATTGTTTTGTAGAAGCCTGACCTTTAGTTCAAGACTCTTATTATCCTTTTTTAATTCCCTTAATTCAGCCATATCACGTTTATGACGATCTTCCAGGTCCTCCATGAGGTCTTGTAACTTAGTAAAAGTCGATGGGGTTAAGAACATACCTAATTCGATGTTCTTCCTCCTGACAGTTACAGCAATCTGATGTTCCTCAGCAAATTTATAGATGTAAGCAAAGCTGCCAATAAATTGCTGAGTCGTCACCCCATAATTTTGGTGAAAATCTTGCTTAAACAAGGCAATCACTCTCCTTAAAATAATTTGATTACATCAATATTTTAAGGAAAATTATTTAAATTAAGGAGTGTAAATAGCTTGCAGTCAAGATAGCAATCCCTAAAAAGACAATAAGAACAGCAAATTCTTTTCTATGCTCTCTTTGACAAAAGAAGTATGCCCAATAAATTATCCATAATAAGCTAATACTCCACCCAATTAAACCATTAGCAATTGCTTTAACAAAATTAAAGCCACTCAGATATGCTATTCCACATATCAAACCATAAAATGAAATTGTGGAAATTGCACAAACTATCAGAAAAGACCAAATATGCCAATTATCAGTTATTGTAACTTTTTGATCATCCTGCAAATTCATTGCTAAGTAGTTTAATCCCCTCTTATGATAAAGATGATTTTTAGCAGTTATAAATAAATTTTTCTGCTTATCATATCTATTAAAAATAGAGGCTGTTTCAACAATCCAATCGTTTTTTAGTACCACTTTACAGATGTAGCGAAAGTCGTCTGCATCAAAATACATATCTGATTTATTAGGTAGTATTGCCCTATGTGAAACATAGCTCGGTATCACAAGATCCTTCATTGCAGCGTTACAGAAGTAAGAAGTTAAGTCGTCTAAATCATTAATATTACAAAAATCATTTAGTAAGTTAGTATCATTTTTTGTAGGATTAATAAATGATTGCAGTTTCAGTATTTCTTTCATACCAACTGCTTCCACAGAAGACAAGTCTAATAATTTACTCCGCCATCCACTTTCACCATGGGCGTTACTTTTATAAGAAATATTACTACTAATTACCGCACCAATAATAGCACCAATAAGACTACTAAACATGGTATTTATCAATACTATTTCACCCCATAATAAAAAGCCAGCAGAGCATAACCCTGCTGGCCTTATTTTTACTTTGGGAGTAATTGTGGGCTAGGCGAACACAAGAAATTAAGAACCTATTTAATGTTTCCAACCCAATTACTCAACCTTAGTTACGCTTCTTGTTTACAGCAGTTAAACCGAGCATGCTGGCAAAGCTTGCTAAGCCTAAGCCCATCAAAGCAGCTTCATTGTTATTACCAGTTTGTGGTAATTGCTTTGTTTGAGCTTGTTGAGCTTTGTATGCTTCACGAGTAGCTGGTACCGCTTGGCCGTTAACAACCTTCCAGTCATTAACCACATTACCATTGCCATTGACAACTTGGTTATTAACTACCTTGTAGCCAGCTGGTAATTGGCTGGTTGCTTGTGATGTCGTTGATTGGTTGTCATCACGGTGAGCAGGTGCCACTGGAGTAGTCTGACCTTGATCACTTGGTTGGGTATCTTGATGATCATCAGGTTTTGTGGTTTGATCTTGGTCACTTGGATTAGTAGATGGGGTATTACCATGATCTGGATCAGTAGGAGTCGTTGTCCCACCATGATCTGGCTTAGTCGGATCAGTAGTGTGCGTATCGTCTCCAGTGCTTGGCTTGTCTGGATCCGTTGATGGGGTTTGCTTAGCCGCAACTACTAAGACACCTGGTACAGTAAAGGCTTTAGACTTTGAGCCGTCTGGGAAGTCTAAGATAACCTCTTCATCGTAAGTTCCAGCAGTTTGGGCATCCTTTTGCACCTTAGCTAGATCTGCCCATTCAACCGTCGTACCCTCTGGATAAGTACCATTAGTTTGGGCTAAAACCATAAACATTGCTGCAGAAGCAGTGTTGGCGTTGGTATCCTTAATGAAGGCATCAGCAGATAGCTTTGGTGCTGGAATGTTAGTATCACCAGCGGTAACGTTAACCTTAACGACCAGACTTGGGTCTAAGTTAGTGTACTTTTCGTTGTCCTTCTTGGTTTCAACTGGGGTTTCGCCACCCTTATTAAGCTGATCTAATTGTGTCTGATCATTAGCAATGTCATTTTGCAATTCTTCAATTTCAGCCTTCAATTGTTGTTGCGCATCTTGCTTAGCTGAAATTTGTTGATTCAAATCATTTAGCTTGGTTTCATGCTGAGTCTTAGCATCAGCTAACTTACTTGCTTGGTCACTCTCAATATTACTCTTTTGCTTATTCAAATCATTCAACTTGTTTTGCAATTGAGTAACCTTACCTTGCTGAGTAGCTAAAGTGTTATTCAAATCACTTAACTTAGATTGCAATTGAGCAATTTCGACTGAATGATCAACTGGTGTTGTAGTTGTATTAGCCTTAGTTGGCCCCATTGCAGCATAGTTATTAATTGTATTAGCTACTAAATCATTAGCCTTATCAGCATCATTTGCATATGTTGTATCAAAGGTCATAACATAGTAGCCATTATCTAACTTGCGGAACCCAAAAGCTGCATTCAATGCTGATGAGTCAAGGAAGTTATCGCGGTGCCCCCAATCACTATCTGCATCAGTTTCTAACATACCTGAAATAGTATTATTTGCATTAAATAATAAATTGAACATATTATCAGCATTTGCATCTACTAAACCAAGATTTTCAGAATGCCAATCTGAACCTAGTGCACTATTCATATCTGTTTCATTATGATCAAGATTTGCAGCTGATTGCTGTTGTGCACGAGCCATAGCTTTTTGAAATTGATCTTCTGTCATAACAAATGCAGGTAACCCACGCTGTGCACGTGCATGATTAAGTTCATTCAAAAGCAAGATTGAAAGTTCACGCATTTGACTTTCAGTCATACCTGTATTGGTATTAACCATATCAGTTTCAGCATATGGATCATATGCTGAATTAATATTAGCATTTGAAGGAGCATTAGTCCCATGATTTGCAGTCTTATCATTATCTGGACTTACATAAATATTTTGTGGAACCATCTTCTTATTCCAAACTGTGTTACCATTTTGATTATAATCATAATAGTTATCCCACAAATCATTACGTGCCGCATTTTCAATTAATGACTTAGACTTATCAATTTGACCGTTAGGTACACTTACAATATTAGCATCAGTTGATGTTGTAGTCGTACTATAATCATTTTGCAAATTAGTAATTTGATTTTGAGTATCACTAATTTGTGATTGAGTATTTTGAATATCAGTCTTAGCAGTATTCAAATCAGATTGAGTTTGATCAATTTGGTTCTTCAAGGATGTTGCCTTATCGGCAGCGTCCTTTTTAATTTGGTCTTGTTGAGACTGATAGTTGTTGTTTTCATCAGCCACTTGTTATGTTTCAAGACTAGAACGTGGCGAAGTTGAACATATGCGAGCGGAAACTCTAGATAAGATTTCTAAGGCATTGGATACGAGTATGGAATCGCTAATTGAGGGCGAAAAACCTGATAAGCATGGTAAACACCAAATGGGGAAATATGAGAAGGAACTGAAGGTTCTACTATCCCTCTTGGATCAAGAAGAAGCCGAAGAAGTAGCTAAGAGTGTACTGAATTTAATTCACACTAAGCCAAAAGAAGAACACTAGCTTCAATTGGTACCACACTTCATTTTTAAGAAGTCTGGTACCTTTTTAGTACAAGTGTCTATTTTGACTGTTCCAAAGCCAATATGGACATTATGGGAGCCATTAAAGAGATAATTTATTAACCTCAACTTAAGTACTACACTTCATAAAAAATAACCCTGGTACTAATTACAACCTAAATTAAAAAAGGTACTACACTTCGCTATTTGCACGAAGTATAGTACCTTATTCTTACTTAACAAATATATTAAATTGCCACCGGTTCAAACTTGACCGTCAGTTTCTGATTAGTTGTGCTAGCTATTTCATTCAGCAATTGAATAGAAGTATTCATTTTCCCGCTTTCCAAACGCGCAATCGTTGATTGTGGCTTACCAACTAAAGTAGCAAATTCGCGCTGGCTCATACCTATGCTATCTCGTAAATTTCTCACTTCAACTAGCAGAACGATTTTTAATGTACTCATCAATTTTACTCACGTGAATGACTCCTTTCATAATCATCTCTTCTTCGTCTACCAGTTCTTATTTCACGGCGAGGGGTTTTATTGGTTTTCTTAGTAAAGCCATGCGTAATGATGTATTGATTCCCATCCCAGTGAAAATAAATAGCTTGCTGGATATTTGAAGCTAGTTTAGATCGAATTTCATATAAGTTATCTTCTAGCTTCTTAGTCCACTTACTTAGCTGATACTTTATTCCAAAAAAGATCAAGTACCTTCGAGTAGTCCTGAATCAAAGGAAAACATCCTTTGACGTTCTTAGTATCACTTATTTTTTCATAGGTTGCCATATATTTTCTATCTAACTTGCTAAAGTTTAAAACCAACATTTGAGGAAAAGTTTCCTTAATTCCATATTCAGCATTATAATTAGCAAAAAAAGTAAAGTCTGTGTTAAACTTGCTCAGAGCGCTACGAAAACTACTTGTTCTTTCGAGACTAAATCCTTTTTCCTGGTACTCATTAATGATTATCAGAAGTTCTCTAACATGTAAATCATGATCCCTTAATTTACTGAAAAAACTTTTATATTCAGTTTGAAGCATCACAACTTGTATACTACTAATCCTATTAGCTAGCTCTTCCTGTTCTTGATTCAACTGTGTAATTGACTTATTAATTCTACTAAGAGTAGCAGCTGTACTATTTAAATTGCTCGATATTTCTTTTTGAGTATTCTCTATAATACTTTGATGTTCTTCTAGCTTTTTTTGACGCTCAGTTGTTCCGGCATTAGCTTTAAGATTTGAATATATGGCAAAAACCAATGTCCCTATGTTTAAAATAATCCCTATAAAGGCAATAATATGATCTATACTAAAAAGCGGATTTTTTAAAGATACTGTAATATCTGCTAATATCATTTACCTATCTCCCATCCTAGCAATAATTTATTAATCTACAACTTATTCAATAAAATACTTTAACACACTTTTTAGCTCCGCAAGCCAAGCACCGCAAAGCTTCAGGAAAATCAACATTTTAAAAAACTTTTCCCAGCCCAGGCGTGTTAAGAAACGTGTTAAAAGGCGATCAAAAGCGTAAAAGAAAAGCTTGTTATAACAACGTTAAACGTCGCTGTAACAAGCTTTCGTAAATTTATTAGTGCTGACTAAAGGATTCGAACCTTCGACCTCATCATTACTAATGACGTGCTCTGCCAACTGAGCTAAGTCAGCATCAATCAACGAAAACTAGTATAGCAAATTCAGTCTCAAAAGGGAACCCCTAATTTCAAAATAATTAAAAAAACTTCTAGCAAATCCGCTAGAAGCTTTCGTTAGTTTTTCATTCGTTGATATTCGGCACACATCTGGGCTACACACTTTTTCATTTCTGCAATGTCCAGGACACTTTTCGCAAATTCCTTGCGAACTAGTTCATCGGGTAAGTACTCATCATACTTATCAAAAACTGGGACCTCCTTTGGATACACAAGATCCATCGGATCAAAGTCCTTCGCCGCCTCTTCTCCAAGGATTTGGAAAAATTCATCCGCAGTTGCGTCCATGGCAAATTCCATGAAGTATGGCCGTGACGAATTAAAGCCACGTAAATTTAACCGCTTGGCACATTTGATCCGCAACAGCCGTTCCAAAGCCAAAAAGGCATAACTTCCGGTCCATGGTAACAGGCACCACATTTTACCGCCGAGATTAATCAACTGTTTTTGCGGAATCCCCGCGATATTACAGGTATCTCGGGCTTGGGTCAGCCGGGCCTGCGCATTATTCATCAAATATGGATACATCGTACTTTCATTCAAGACTTGCCGCATCCGTTGCAGGATCTTTGGTTGAATATCTCCTGGGACATCACCAAAGTAGGCGGGAATTCGTCCCTTCACCTCATGACAGTAAACCTGATGACGTTGCCGATCAATGTCTTCAACGACCCAGACCCGGCCAGCAATCGCGATTTTATCACCAACCGGCGGTGGCTTAACGATGGTTCCGAGTTCTTCCGAACCAGCATGAACACTGTATTCGATGTTTTCTTGGAAAACCGCGTAAAATTTGAAATTATTAACGACCCGTTCACCAGCTAAACCCACGATCAACCCGTGATTTTCGGTTTGCTGAATCTGGTTAGTTTTAATCAGATGGCGTAACAATACCCGATAATCATCCTGGCTAACGTTATGGAAATAGGTTAATGGCAACACCCGTGAAGCCAGCTCTGCCGGTGTCATTTCACCACTCGAAGCCAGCGTACTCATCGTTTGGTGGTACAGCAAGCTATATGGTAAACGGTTTGGTTCTGGTGGTTCCACCCAGCGTTCCTCAAGGTAAAGTTGTACCAAAGCAATCCCCTGCAGCAATGGCCACGGAATTAAATCTGGTAACATGGCCCTGGATTCAGGGTGTTCCTCGCGCATAACAAAGTGCATCTCTGGTGGGTTTCCTCGTCGACCAGTCCGTCCCATTCGTTGCAAAAAGCCAGAGACGGTAAACGGGGCGTCAATTTGAAAGGCACTTTCCAATTTACCAACATCAATCCCTAATTCCAGCGTTGCAGTAGCACAAGTGGTCATGTAGGAATCTTCGTCCTTCATCGCATCTTCAGCCGTCTGTCGCAACGCTGGTGAAAGGTTACCATGGTGAATTAGAAAACGGTCTGGTTCGTGCTTATAAGCACAATACTCGCGCAGGGCCTGGCACACCGCCTCACATTCTTCCCGACTATTGGTAAATACCAAGCATTTTTTACCCCGCGTATGCTCAAAAATATAGCCAATGCCGGGGTCCGCAAGCTCAGGGGCTTGATCCGTTTTCGGACCAATCAATTGGTTATTCTCTTCCTGGTCCTGCGCCGCTTGGGGACCCATTTTGTAGAAGTGCTCCATGGACAGGCGCCAAACTTGCCGGGTATTTTGCACTTTTGGTGCAACCGTTGCCCGGGAACTACCGGCACCTAAAAATTTACTGGCCGCAGCAGTATTACCAATCGTCGCAGACAGGCCAATTCGCCGCGGATCAACCCCCGCTAACTTAGAAAGGCGCTCGATCAAGCAAAAAGTTTGACCACCACGATCGCTCCGTAAAAATGAATGCAGTTCATCAATCACGATGTAGCGCAGGTCATGGAACAGGTTGGGAATATCCATATGTTTATTGATCATGAAAGATTCCAAGGACTCTGGAGTAATCTGCAAGACTCCCCGTGGATCCTTTAACATCCGCCGCTTTTGTGATTGGGCCACGTCCCCGTGCCAGCGCCAAATCGGCAAGTCATGGTCCTCACAAAGGTCTGTCAGTCGCCGATACTGGTCGTTAATCAAGGCCTTCAATGGTGCAATGTAGAGGCACCCAATGGAAGCGGCCGGTTTTTCAGTCAGGTCCGTCAAAATCGGAAAGAAAGCCGCCTCGGTTTTACCGGCTGCGGTTGAAGCAGAGAGGAGAACATTATGATCGGTGCTGAAAATTTCTTCAGCCGCCGCAACTTGGATTGGACGCAAATTTTGCCAACCATGGTCATAGATGTAATCCTGAATAAATGGCGCATAGTGTGCAAAGACATCCATCGCTTCCCCTCCTTTCTTAAAGCGTAAATTCTGTATAATCTTTAGTCTTTTGATCACTCACCGCAGTTTGCTCGCTATAGGAGAATTGATCGGAATTCAACAGTTCTTCGATCGTTGTCCCCGGGTTTTGCCAAACGATATCCAACATTTCAATAAAGTCCCGGATCACTTCCCGGGGGGTAATATTGGTATCGGCACCAATCCGTGCATACTCAATTTTGATAAATTTAGCCAGATCATCATCGGTAATTGTCCGGTCATAACCGTACAAGCCAGCATGCATGTCCGCTAATTTCTCCGTTAAGACGAGCATTTCTTCCGCAGTCAGCGGATCTAATTTAATCACCGGTGCGTACATATCACGGGCCCCCGCCTGCGCAAACTTACCTTCCGCAAGCCGCGACCGTAAAGCCTCATAACTATAAACTCCCCGGCGGCGGTCCTCGATTGCTTGCGGTGTGCCACCCATCAGAATCCCCAAGTACTTAGCTTTCCCCTGGAGTGCATCGTTGTACATCGTCAGAATCTTTTCATAATTGTACTGACGACTAATACTGTTGGGAATCTTATAGATATTGACTAGTTCATCAATCATGATGATTAGTCCAGCATAACCAGCCTGCCGGAAAAAGGCCGCAAAGAGCTTTAGGTATTCATACCAATCATCATCAGAAATGATAATATTCACTCCCAGTTCCTGCTTCGCCTCAGTTTTATGCGAATACTCACCACGGAACCACTTAATCACCTTGGCCTTTGTCTCATCGTCATCTTCCATGTACGCGTGATAGTACATATTCAACAACTTAGCAAAGTCAAAGCCATGGACTAACTCATTCAACGACGAAATCACACCGTAAATTTTTTTATCGACCGCGTCCACAAACTTGGGATCATCATCGGTCAAGTTGGTCTCTGTGGCCACTTCAGTTTGGACGGAGTTGATCCACCGATCCAAAATTAGGGTCAAAGCGCCCCCTTCTGGACGGGTCTTGGTTGCTAAATTTTGAATTAGTTCCCGGTAAGTTGCCAATCCTTGTCCCTTCGTCCCCTGCAGACGACGTTCTGGCGACAAATCACCATCAACAACCACAAAATTTTTATCCATGACATAATTACGAATGGTTTGCAACAGGAAACTTTTCCCTGAGCCATAACGACCAACAATAAAATGAAAGGCCGCTCCACCTTCAGCCACGATATCAACATCATGTAAAAGGGCCTCAATTTCCGCTTTCCGGCCCACAGTGATGTATGGCAACCCGATCCGGGGCACCACACCACCTTTTAAGGAATTTAAGATCGTCTGGGCAATCCGTTTGGGCACCCGACGCTTTTTTTCAGGCATATATTAATCCTCCTTAAATAATTCTCGTAAATCTGGTTCATAATCTTCAACAATTACCGGCCGGTCGTCAGCATTAAATTCAATTGCGGTATCACCCAGATAATCAAACAGCTTCTCGTTAATCCCATCAACTAAAATTGACGCCATCAGGTGGTGTGCTTTGAGATAATCTTCATATGGCTGTTGTTTTAGGAGTGCTTCTACCAAATACCGTTCATCAGCAGTCAAATCTGGTTGATCATTATCATGATAAGCTGAGGACTCGTTTTCTGAACGCACCGGTACAGATCTTTCACTAACCGGTGTTGGTTGAGCCTGCGGACGAATTTCCTCATCAGTTTGTTTTTCTTCTTCGGTTAAGAGGCTTTCCCGCGTTGCCGAGGCATCGGTCCGAATCTGAGCAAGTTCGTTCATATTCAATTCAACTTTTGGCTGCTTCTCCACAGCCCGTTGCTTTTGGTAATCCTGTAATCCTTCATCAATCGCTCGGAGTAACGATTGGTCCAAGTCGCGCGCTTTTAAGGGATGACCCAAATGAAATTGTTGGCGGGCCAGGCGGTCAACTTCATGAAAGAAATTATTCAAACGCTTGGTTTGGTCCTTTAACGGGTACCAAATTTCTGCGGAATATTTACGATCCTGAATTACATATTGCCGTTCCGAATCAATCGGGTACTTGGTTAGTTTCGGGTGGTCATGAAAGTAATACACCGCTCCCGCAAAAAAATATTTTGTACTCGTGGTTCGCGTGGCCATCAATTCTTGGATCGCTTCTGGTTGGTTTTGAGTGACGCGTTGCCAGACGTTGGCAACTAGTTTTGCCCACTCATCAGGGGCTTGACGGTAGAGTCGACATTTTTTCAAATACGGTGACCGACCTAAAAAAACTGCGATTAGTTCTGAAGGGGCATATTCAGCGGGGTGACGTAAAATATGGTAATCACGGTCGGTTGCTAATTGATCCGCAAAAATGAGGTTAGCTTTCTCACGGTCCAAGCCATAATACAATACGTAATCCTGCAACCACCGGTGCAAATAATCCTGCATTCGTTGCCCGTAATTACTAGCATACCGTTGATCAAATTCCAAGAGCTTGCGATAGCCCTCCTCAGGATCCTGAACACCGATATTATTTAGTAATTCATAGATATAGACATAGGCATATGACGTACTACTAACCGTAAAGTCGCCATGGCGTAACTGAGTCCGCCAGGCAAAATAAGTCCGCAATTGGTGGGCATTCATCGCGTGGTAGTCAGGATAGTAACGCTGAAATTCGTAAATTTGATCATAATCATCTTCGTAATCGGCCACCATTTGACCCTGGTGATAAAAATTTTCCACCTGCTCATTAGCCGGCAAAATCGTATAATCATAGCTTTCCACCATCTTTTGTAATGGGGCCGGTAAACGACGCCGCTTCATCACCGCCGCCTTTTGGGGAATTGATTGTGCCTGATATTTACTATCAATATCGTCACTAGGTAAGTAGACTAATTGTTGGGCGACAAAATTACCACTACCATTGGTAGTAGCCTTGAATGCATAATCAAGCACATTTTCTAGATCCCGGGTACTCACTTCGTGGAATTTCATTCCCACCCATTCAGGATGATTCATTAACCGTGGTTCCATAAATTGTGACATCTGCCGAATTATTTGAGCAAAGTCGGGACAGTGAACATCTAATTCACCACCATTTACCGATAAGAGGGCAAAAGGACGTTGCCCCTGCGAATGAAGTTCCTGTAAATTACGCTCACTTTCCGTAGTCGTGTGAAAATGCAGACCGTATTTATGAGCGACATAATCTTGTAATTCCTGAATTTCCATGACCTTTGTCGCCCCCTTGCGTACATACGTTCTAGTAATGATTATACCAAAATCGAAGCATTTGAAAAGTAAAAAAAGACGCAGGCTGCATAGCAGTCTGCGTCTAAATTGCGTGGCAACGTCCTATCCTCGCAGGGAGCGATCCCCCAACTACTTTCGGCGCGTTGAAGCTTAACTTCTGT
>NZ_CALPCI010000005.1 GCF_943192935.1 Limosilactobacillus caecicola
CGTGCCCAGATGGATCGGGTCCATATCTTGGACAATCCCGTAGTCACGTTCCGCAATGTACCCAGTACCAAGCTCAATAGTGTTTACATTAGTTGCCGTTTCACCATCACGTTTAACTCGGATTCTCCAGAAACCGCCCCGAGCATCATCACGAGCCTCCCAGCCTTGAGTAACCACCAAGTCACCCGGCAATGGTTGGACAGCCTCTTTCATGTCCTGCACAGTGGCGTATTGGAAAATCCGGTCATGGAACTGGGCCGCTTTCAACGTTTCCTGAATCTGCTTGGTCATATCTAGCAGCTGTTGATACCGGATATAGAGGCCGTCCTTCGGGTCATTGATTTCTTTAATGGCGTCCAGCAAGGACTGCTTATACTTATCAATCCAAGTCGTCATGTTGTCTTTGAAATCTTTGCCGACTTGCTTGATTTTATCTTCTTCATTTGTCCCCGTTTGAGTTACTCGTTGCAGAATTTTTTCAAACTCTTCGACATAGATATTTTCCGCATCACCCATATGGGCAAAGAATGAATTATCGTAAACATCGAACTGCAAATCAATTGTTGAAACGGTTTCACCATTCTCATCAATGAACTCAATAAAGAATTGGTTCCACTTGCCCGGTACGTTAAACGTGCGCTTATCAAACGGCAATGTAAACTTCCCAATCGCCGGCTGGTCGCCTCGCTTTAATGGGAGGTCACCAATGCAATCGATCTGATGACGATGCGGCACCATGTTCGGATCAGTACCACCCCAGCGAACTCCCCAACGACGAATATCATTTGGAAAACCGTTCGACTTAATCCACATGGCAACGAAATCTTGAGTATCTCCTGCACGAGCATTAAATTTACCGGAAATATCTACTTCTTGACCTTTATAACGGGTCAGGTCCATTTCAACCCGCATCCCGTCTCCTTGTCGTGCCATTTCATCACTCCTTTCTGTTATTCAACTAAGAATGGCTGGAGGTACTGATTCAAGCGAGCTAATACCTCGTTACATTCTTTAAAATTATTCGCTAACTGCGACACGTAGATATCATCAATCTTTAAGCGACGCGGTAACCACAGATCTAGTAACGGCGTATCGCCCACATCATAATCAATGATCCCCGTCTCGTTATACAGCTTGATTAATTCATTCACGGCTGATTGCAGTTGGCGAATACAATCCAGCGTCCATAAATAAAACGCCCGGTTCATCACCTCGGTTGGTGGTGGTAGGGGCGTCAATTTAGGGATAGTCACTTCGGTTTCGTAAAATGGCTGACCGCGTTGATACATGACTAAGACCCGGTCATAGATGGAGCGGATCTCAGATTGATAAGTTTCTGCTAAATTCACTCAACCACCTCCTTTACCAGTTCGTGCTTGCTTCCCAAGCTGACCAATTATTATTCATACTGTTGCGGGTATAATTTAATGGCCGGGCATTGTCTAATTGTTCCAAAGTCTGCCGAACAAACTTGGAACCGTTATAACTAACTGCTTTCGTCGTCAGTAATCCTAAGTCACCAGCTTTGGCCGAACTATGCGACTGTGAACGGTCGATTCCTAATACATTCAGCGATTTTAACTCATAAGAAAAGCCGTCTGCGTAATCAGACGGCTGTTTATTTGTATTCACTGAACTGGTATCGATGACGGCCATAGCAGAATTAGCAAGCTTCACGGCTTGATCAGCAGTTTGTTGCGCCTTAGCAACTTTGGCCTTAACCTGGTCCAAATCCGCTTGGTTCGCCTTGCTGGTTAAGGTTGTTTGGTTGGCATCTGCTGTTGATTGCGCCTTTTCCGCATTACTTAATGCGCTCTCAGCAGTCGCTTTCACAGTAGACAAATCCGTTTGTTTTGCTAGTCCATCAGTGCTTGGCAATTCTGATTTCTTAGCATAGTCAACAAGCTCCGACTCTTTAACAAATTCGGTAACCTTTGGAATATCCTGCTTTAATGCTAAATCTGGTTTACTAGTTATTTGATCCCAACTCATTGTGGTCGGAATATTCAACTTAGCTAACCGTTGATCTAATTCATCCTTAGTCACTAACGTTGGCTTACCTTGAATATCATCCCAGTTCAGGGACATCACTGAACGCACCTTACCAATCAAGAATGGCCAAATACGGTCACCATCTTTTTGTGAAAAGATTCGGCCATCCGAACCAACTAATAAGTGCAGGGTTTTACCATTATCGTTGGAATAGACTAAACCGTAGAATCCATTGCTTGCTAATCCAAATTTAACAATTTGGTTGTAAGTTTGAGTCATCCTAACCACCTGCCCCTGAAAGTTGCTTTAGTTCGTTCATACCTTCTTCACTTAGTTTAGGAATCTGGCTATCCTTCGCTTCGTTTTGTGTATTGAAGACTTGAGTAAGTGTTTGTGACTGACGGTCCAGACTACTAATGGCCCCTTGTAATCGTTGTTTTTGGTCGCTTACGGCTTGTTGAATGATATTAGTTCGTTGGTTTTGATAATCCAAAATGGTCTGTTTTGTGTTATTTAACGTAATCGAAGTCAACGAAGTACCACCACGTCGGTAGTAATCATAACCAACCGTACGCCAACTACCAGCATACTTTTTGATTTGAGCCTGAACCCGTAAAATTTCTCCCTTTTGTGGGACGAAAGTTTTATCTTTTATCGAAACCTCAATTGTTAAACTAGGATTAGGTTTCAAAGTGGTTAAGGCATATTTACGCATAGCTTCCGGGTCAGTGAATCGTTCATCAACTAAATCCGGTCCAGGATGTTCGCCCCATTCCTTAATGGACGCATCATCTTGCACGATGAAAGGTGGAAAATAATACGCTTCATATGATCCGCCTGAGCCACCATCATTAATTAGTTGTTGCATCTGCGGGACACGAACTGCAAAGTCTGGTGGCCACTGTGCAATTCTCATTTTGACAGTTCCATCGCGCTCATTATCAGCACCAATGCGCCAATCAGAATTAATAGCAACTGATACGTGATATGAATTACCGCGTGCACCCCAAAAAAGAAGATCGCCTGGCTGATATGGCGGCCCAACTACTGGTCCCATAGTTTCCAATGTTGTTGTAACTGGTCGTGCACTAGGTAAAGGAATACCGAAGTGTTTGAAAGTATAATTAACTAATCCGGAACAATCCCAACCAGTCGATGGATCATTACCGCCGAGTACATATGGCGCTTTGCCAACCCATTGTTCCAAGAAAGCATCTAACTTTTGACCGCCAACGACAGTATGGCCGCCCCAACTTTTAATTTGATTAACACATCCTTGGATTGGTTTACCATATCGACCACCATTAATACCGGCCATTTCCCAAGCGGCTGCAGCAGTCGCTTGTAAATACAAACGGCCAATGGTTCCTTTACCATACTCTTGGCTCCATTTGCTAGCAGTGCCACCATCAACGCCTTGACCACCATATGAAGCTGGCGTAAAGCCATCACTATTAGCAATTGATTTGATCCAATCACATACTCGCGAGGCATCAGCATACGGATCACCTAGATGGTTCGCATAGTGATTCAACCAACTGTAGGATGTTGGATTTCCTTCTTGAAGATCATACGCCATAAACCATTCAGGACTAACACCAGCGTTTTTGATCGTGTCATAAAGACGATTTACGTCAACACCCCATGCTCTCACCCGAACATCACGATTAGCAAAATCTTGTAACATCTGGTCCTTATTAACACCAAAGTTAGCGTTAATCGGTGACTTAGCAAAGCCCTCGGCACTATCCAAGCTTCCTCCGGTACTAGAATATTGAACATTATGTTTTGCGCCCACACAACGAATTTGATTAATAATGTCCTTACTATCCCGAGTGGTCTTCATTGACTTTAAATCACTTGGGAAATTTAAAATCCGTCCCTGATCTTTAAAAAAGTCAGTATCTTTATAGATATTGATCTTCTTATTGTCAGGACTAATTACAATCTCGGGCCATGCTTGACAAATTTTACTCAACATTTCTTTACCGCTACCGCTATCAATGTTCTGTACCGGTTGATTATCAAACTGACCATGTATTTCATAAGTAAAACCAAGCTTATTATTGTCAAGATACATTGCTAGAATATCTTTCAATGCGTAGGTTTTCTCATGTTTAACTCCATCGTCTTGTTGATGTTGGTCAGTTTGTAATTCTTGCTTATTCAAATCCGCCCGCACATAAATTCGCGAAATTTCATTATAAACATGCCAAGCCGTAATTTGCTTAGTATGAGTGTCAAAGTTTTCAATACAGTTCTTCACAACATACTCTTGGCTATCAAGGAAGATGGAACTTTCCACATCTAATTGATCATATAATTCAGTTCCTTTATCAATAACAGTAAATTCTATTTGATATGTTGAATTGTTTTCCCACTGCTCATGCATGGTTGGCCAAAGGATGATCTTACTGATTGGTTCCTTGACAGTTTCTTTGTGTGGAGTGATTAATGTTAAACCCAATTCATCATCTCCTAACTCAAATACATGTAGGGAAAACTAAACGTAATATCAAGATCATCAGCCCCCGTTACGGTGAATTTATTCCAATCAGAAGCTAGGGTTATATAACCGTAATCGGTATTGGCACTATCCGCTTTATCGTTTTTAAAAGTTCTAATCCCTTGTAATTTAAGTGTGTCACCACTCCCGACATTACCGTTATACGTCCATGATTTACCTGTTGTTTCATTCTTTAGGGTAAACTTACCACCATTGTGTTTCATAATGATGGTAAGGTCATGATCCTCCATTGCTGGATCGATTGTAATTTCCCCAGCATTGAAAACTTCAAAGTTCTTCTGACCGACAAAATGATATTGATGAGCCTTATTATCTAAATTTGCATTTAAACTTAGAAAGTTTTGGTCAGTCATTTTATCCGTATTAACGATGCTATACCGTAGGCCACGCGGGTTGTCAAACGGAATTTCAAATTCACAATAATTACCACCATCCGCCGGAGCATCTAAATCAAACGATCCAGCACGGCAATAACGAACAATATCTGGTTCAACCCCAGTTCGTAATCGAAAGATCCCTTTTTGCGCGAAGACACGATATATTTCATGCTTTGCTAATTTAAAGTCATTTCGATCCACAAAGGTAACTACAAATTTTGCCTTAACTGTTGTTCGTCCATATCGGGAATAATTCCACAAATCCCCATCATTAAGACTCTCATCACGATAATTATTAATTAAATTCGGAGCTTCAGTTAATCCTAAAAAAATAAGATGGTCAGTGATGTCAGTGCTGGCCACCTCTTTTTGATCGTCAATTTTGACATAAAGAACATTAGCTGCGATAACATCACCCCCTCTTATAGGCGCTGAGCATCAAGATAAACTTGATCAATGCCCATTGTTCCGTAAAGATCATTCTTGTCAAACGCACTGGCCTTAGTAGCGGCTATTTGTGCTTTACCTTGACCGAGCATTAGCCCTAAACTAGTTGCCACATCACTAAGCCGATTTAAAACTTCATTCATGTATTTGCTATCAACTCCAGAGCCATCAGCGCCGTAATTATTAACTACTTTGGTGCTGTGAGTTGGTTTAATATTATTTAATACTGAAACTGCATCAGAATTACCATTCGCATATTGAGGTAACTTTGGAAAAGCATGTAGTGTATCACGGGCGTTAACTACCTTTGCACCACGTGGAGCGTTTAAGATAACATTTCGCCCAAAAGGAATAAATGGCTCTTCACCAGGATACTGAACCATTTCACGAAATACTGAGCCTTGTTGGTCATTAACCATCAAGGGACCACCATTATGATAATTCAGCCCATTTTCAGCCTTAACATGTTTCGAAATAAATTCGTCAACGTGCTTGTTAATAGTTGTAATGGTTTTGGTTAAATTATTATTTGAGTTTTGCCATTTACTTAACCAATTCAATGCACCACTAATTACACTACTAGCATTATCCTTAGCGCTTGCCGTCTTAGTATTTGGTTGAACTCCATTCCAACTAAAAATTGAGCCCCTTGCACTACCAAACGGTCCGGAAGCATTGTCGAACCCAATTGCAGATTTAGAATTAGGATTTATTCCGTTCCAACCAAAAATACTGGATGCAGCATTCCCAAATGGTGCGGACGCATTATCAACCCCTAAAGCACTCTTAGGTGCCCCCGGGTTAGCATTTCGCCAATCATCAATTGCCCGTTTAGCCGCATTTAGATTACCACTAGCCTGATCCTGAGCGATGATTGTTTTGGCAACACTAGCCGGCATACCTTTCCAAAGGCCGAACTTAGTAATCAAATCGCCAAGAGCCGGACCACCTTTGGCATTAACAATCGCTTGTTGTTGCTTTGGCGTCAGTTGATTCCACCGTCCCATTGAGTTAATACCCTCAATAACTTGTTCCGTACCTTTGGCACTGACCAACGCTTCTTGTTGTTTAAGGCTTAAACTGTTCCATTGACCAGCAGATACTAACGCATCAACTAATTCAGCTTTACCTTTTGCATTAATAATGGCTTCCTGTTGTTTCAGAGTCATGTTATTCCATTGACCTGACTTTTGCAGCGCTTCATAGATCGGCTTAGTGGCATTATCTTTGATCAACGCTTCCTGCTGTTTAAGACTCAAACTGTTCCAAGCACCAGCTGCCAGCAATGAATTGGCAAGCTCTTGTTGACCCTTAGATTTAATAATGGCTTCCTTTTGCTCTATTGTGAGCTTATTCCATTCGCCTGACTTTTCCAGAGCCTTCAGAACTGTTCGGGTTGCGTTATCCTTTACATAAAGTTTTTCTCTTGCCAGGACATACTATCCCATTTACCATTCGCAACTAACGCAGCAGCTACCATCTTACCAGCATTTGTAGAGAGTTTACCTTTTTTAGCAAGTAGTTTAATTTGGTTCCATTGCTTAGATGAATTAACAGCATTATTAACTTCTTCTTGAGCATTAGTACGGACTTTACCAGTCTTGGGGTCAAAAACTAAGTTATTCCACATTTCAGCGGCTGACTTAGTTTTACCCTTTAAACCATCTAAGGAAACCGCGATACTTTTGGCATTTTTAACGGCAGCCTTGGCTTGACGTTCAAGTTCCTTGGCCCCTTGTGAATAACTCATACCAAGTTGTGCCATCTCTTGCTTAATGGCGTCATTGCTTTCACCATTTGCCCTGGCCAACCTGATATATTGTGCGGCAGCTTTTGAGGTGTAGTCATTTAAAGTTTTCTCGTTCTGTTTTAATCCAGCCCGATATTCCTTATAGGTTAAATCACCCTTTTTATAGTGTTTACGCAAAATTTCATTTTGTTTGTTGTACTCATCCTGCATATTCTGAGTACTTTCGCGTAAATCACTCATGGCGTTGGTCCGTTGACGTCTCGTCATGTTCCTAACATCATTATTCAGAGCTGCTAATGCTGCTTTCCGCTTGTTCCCCGTAAGGTTCCACATCTTCAATTCATCATTCAGAATCTGTTGCTGATTATTTTGTAGCATGACACGTTGAGTGTCACTCAAATCAGAAACATTCTTGTTAGATGTTTTTAGAATGGTGTTAGCTCGAACTCGTGCATTATCAGCATCTGTCAGAAGATCATTCATTGTCTTCTTTTCTTTTTCGGCGGCTGAAGTAACGGCAGCCGCAACTGATGGTGATAATCCTTTGGTAGAAGTCTTGAGATTGTCAAAGTGTTTTTTAGCACTTTGTTCCATCTGACTAAACTCAGTATCAAAATCATCGGCCATCTTTTTAGTTGAAGTATGACTAGCCACATCCATATCAGTTAAAGCGGACTGAATACCTGTTGAAGTGGTCTTCATCTTGCTCAGTGCCTTATCTGCAGCTGAACCAACATCGGACCCCCACCGATCAGTCCGTTGGGCAGACGCCACCGCTTGTTTACCCCATAGCTCCCAAACAGCAACTCCGCCAACGATTGCAGCAGTTGCAACTCCAGCGGTTAAAGCTAACGTACTTAAGGAAACACTGGTAGCGGCAGTTGAAACACCAGTTGCCGTCATGGCTTTTCCAGTCGCGTCAACAATCGTTTTGGTGTTCCCAATGGCGCTACTAGTTGTATCAAAGGCTTTTTTAGCGGTCGAAACCTGACTACTGGTTGTTGCAACGGTTTTACCGAACTTCATGGTTTCAAAGGAACCTTTAGAAAAGGCTGACTTCAAAACTTGCACACCGGTCGCTCCCATACCAAAAGCAGTTCTCGCTCGACTAATTCCGCCGGCAACGCTAGCAAACTTTAAAGCTAAACCACCAACACCACTAGTCAGTTTACCGATCAGTAGTAGCAATGGACCAGCTCCGGCCGTAAATAAAACGGTAGAAGTGATCGCCTTTTTCATCGGATCTGGTAACTTACCAAACCCCTGTGCTAATTTAGATAAACCTTGTACCATCGGCGTAATCGTTGGTAAAACATTCTTGGCCATATCCATGCCGGCATTGGTTAGTGATTCCTTGAAAATCGCTAATTGAGCCTTGGGCGTATCCAGATTTCGCTTAGACAGGTCACCGATATAATCACGCTTCCCGGCGTTGTTAACTTCTTTAGTCAATTCACGCAGTCGGTTAGCGTTCTCCGTTAAAATAGCCCCGGCTTGTTGACCGGTCGTGCCAAATAGGGCGTGGAAAATGTCGCTCTTCTCATGACCAGATAGGCCCTTCATATGCTTGTTCAATGTCGCAAAGATGTTCGACATTGACTTGAGCTTCCCGTTTTTGCCAATAAAATCCTTGGTGGTTAAGTTAATCTTAGACAGAGCCTTTTGCCCGTTGGCCGTTGGTGTAATCAGGGACTGAATAACCTTCCGCAACCCGGTACCAGCCTTATCAGCCTCCAACCCGTTGTTGGAAAGAATCCCCATTGCCGAAGCCGTTTCACCTAGTCCGAATCCAGCTTGGTGAGCTGTAGCACCAACATACGACATTCCTACTCCTAGTGATTGGAAGTCAGTTGATGTCGCATCCGCTGCGTACGCCAATTTATTTAACGTTTCCGCCGAACGCTCTTGCATCAGTCGAGCACTCTTCAAAGGTTTACCAGCTTTAGTCGTGGATAAACCAAAAGATTCCATAGTTTGAGAAGCAACTGTAATTACATCATTAAAGTCGTCTCCCGTTGCAATGGAAGCCTTCAATTCATTATTCATGACCCCGATAGCAGCTTTAGAAGTATAACCACGTTTGACCAGATCTTGATAGCCTTGGGCAATCTTAATCTGACTAACCCCATACATATCAGAGTACTTGCGAGCATCAGATACCATACGTTTATACGAAGAAGAGGTTTCGGCTGCTGATTCTCCAGAAGTCCGAATAACGTTTTTCGTTCGGTTCATTTGATCCTGGAAATCAATCAGCTTTTTGGCTGAATACGTCAAACCGGCAGCAATCGGTGTAGTTAAGTAAGCCGTCATCCCTCGACCAACGTTCTGTACACTTGATCCAACTGTTGTTAAAGTATTTCCGAAATGTTGAGCACGACTAGCAGCTTGACCCCAACGACTAGCTTGAACGGTAATTTCCCGACTTAACGCTTGCATCCGCTGTTGTAAAACTTCAACTTGTGCTGAGGTTTTATTGTATTGATTAGCCGCATTAGCTCGCGCCCGATCGCTCTTAGTTGCATCATCCGCAATCGCTTTTGAACGTCGCATTTGTTCATTGTAATTACGCATTTGAGTAGTCATCGTTGCGTAGACCGCTCGCATAGTCATCAGATTATTCTTTGAACTTTTTAGGGCTAAATCCTGCGCCCGTAGAGCACTGGCCGTTGCCCTAATTTCTGCCTTTAACACATTGTTAGATGCCTTAAAGGGGTTAATATCCAGACTGACCGTTGCTGCTAGATGTCCTAACGCTTGTGCCATTTAATTTCCTCCTTTCCGCTAGAATAAGAATGGGAACGCCTTATCAATGGTGGTAGTCCTTTCTTCAAAGACATAATTCATTAACTGTAAATCGTTTAGCGTCAATTTACTTATTTCATTCCACTTATAACCCGCTTTTAATTGTTTCTTGATGTAATCCGCCAATTGATTGATAGCGTCATCAACCATTTCGACGGTTACTTTTTTGGGGTTTTGCCTTTAACCTCCGGTTTATCTTCATCACCATAGTTAACAGTCAGTCCCAACGTAGCTGCGACCCCTTCTTCAATTTGATTTAAACCATCAATTGAGGCACAGCCCTTCAAAATATCGTCTGGGGTCAGACCATTTCCCCAGAAACGTGCGGCAAAATCTGCTAACAACTTAATGCGCCGATCATTTTGTGCATCAGTTGGTCCTAGTTTCGGGTTACCGTACATTTCGGTCTCTTGACGTTGAACCTTCAACGCATCCATTAAATTTTCAAGCATGGGAGATTCCGTCCTGGTGTAGGTCGCTTCTTTACCCTTCAAACTCACTTTTAATTGCAGTGGCATCGTTATATCCTCCTATCGTTTCACTTCGCTCGTCTCTGTTGTAATCATTGGTTATTGTTGAACCTTGTTATCCGTGTGGTCTGGTGCATCAGTTGGCGTAGTAACTGGTGCGTCTTCACCAAAAACCATCTTATGGAACTTTTCAAAATCAAAGTCTTCATTATCTTCCCGACCAATCAGCAAGATAACTCCGTTGTCAGCGTCACCGCGTGGAACAAAGTTACCTTCGATCTCATCGGCTTCTGGATCAGGTGCCCCGTCTTGGGTCTTGGTTGAAATGCCTGGCAATGCAAACATTCCCTTGGTAAGACCTACCCAGCAATGCTTACCGTTAGAAATCTTAGTTCGGAACAAGGTGGCCACGTAATTTGGTGTGAAGTTCTTAGTGTAAACTTCCGTACCATCTTTCAGTTCAACCCCGTAAAGGTCCTTCTTCATGATGGAATCGACATCGTAAAGGTTGATAGTTTCCTTTGCTTCGGTAATTCCACCGGAAAGAATTAAGTAAGGGCCGTCATCGGCAGCTAAGGTCTTCAATTCGTTAGTCAGCGTTAACTTAACTTCCTTTAAACCTGTAACCTTGCGTGTGTCAGCAATCTTTTCTTTATCGTCTAAGACTCCGTATTCAAAGTTTGAAGCCCCAAACTTAGCAACTTTAGCGTTTGGTGTTCCCATTTTTAATCCTCCTTCATTTCAAACCCTTCAAAATTGGCAGTCACCATTAAGCAACCGTCTAAGTCTGGATCCGGATAGCGGTTCTTGTAATACCGTTCAAACCCATTGCTATGTAGGGTTTCATAAATCATCTTTTGTAAATGCTCAATATAGCGCATCTGCGAATTACGTACCCAAAAATCAACTTGTACACGTGAATAACTAAAAAAGCGAGCATCATCACTGTAAACTGCGCTATCTCCCGGTATGGGGGTTACGCGAATCCACGGTGCAGAACTCGCTTTAATAAATTCATCTTTTGGCGTCCCAGTAAAGACCGGATCATAGCTTAATTTAGTTTGCCGTAATTCAGCCATCTTTTGCATTAATTCATGGTTACTCAGCAGATAATTTGCTACTTCAACTTCCGGTAGACTCATACCCGTAAATCCTCCACAAATTTTTGCAAAACTGCAGTTTTAGCTTGTTCTTGTGATTTTTCAACAAAATGTTGTGGCCGTTGCTTGGCGGTACCAGAATTAGGAAAGTGAGTAATCCATCCTTTTTCTTTGTCGTAACCTACATCAACCGAATATTCGCCACCTGCAGTCTTTAAATTACCTAACTTGGTATGCTGAGCTAACGGTGTCATTCCTGAGTGATCAACAGGCGACACCGGGGTATTCTCTTTTAAGCGATCATGAAAGATCTTAGCCCCATCACGCGTTGCTTTACGAGCTTTTCGTTCTTCCGTTTTGCCTAGGCGTTCCAAATTAGCAATTAGTTCAGCTTCACCCATTACCGCCATCGTGAACCACCTCCTGCGTAGAAATCTTAGATAAATCTCGCGTCTTATAGTCAGGATCCATCCCCGTAATTTCATACCATTTATCTCGCCATTTAATCAGCCAATTTGGTTGAATGACTTTTGGTAATTTAAAAGCAACTAAAAAAGTCGGCGATTCTTTACGAAACCCGACCTGTGAACCGTTATTAACAAATTCCCGAATAGGTAATTTTGGTACTTCGGCCCAACATGAGAATTCTTCAACTGGACTAGCATCAGTTGGTTGGCGCGTTTCAGGATCAACACCTGGATCAACTGAATAAAAAGTGATGCGTTCAGTCATGTTTTTAATTTTCACGATTACTTACCTCACTTCTTAATTGATTAATCAGTCCATCGATACCTGACGTTAGTTCCGGACGGTAGTTGTCTGCCGACAAGCCACGCTCATAGTAGTCTTCTTTAACCTGTTTCATCACAGCAATTTTAAAACGTGGATCATCATCAAAGTCACTTGGCTTCTTATCTTGATCAATGGCATTAGTAATCATTATTGCTGCAGCATTAGCCATGATAATAATGATTTCATCATCAAAATCTTGATCCACTTTGCAGTAATTTTTTAGGTTATCTAAAAAATTATCATCCGCAAATTGTAACTTAGCCATTAGTTATCACCTACCAACTTCAAAAGATCATCTTTTAATGCGTTGGCTGGATAACTAACCCCTTTTTGATCTAGATAACGTTTAATTTCGTCCACTGTATTAGCGGACGTTGGCTTATTGTCAGTTTCGCCCGCTCCGTTATTGTCGGGCGTAGTTATTTTGACGCTGGAGCTGCCGATAATGGAACAGTAACAAAATAACCAGCATTTTCATCAGCCTTCTTTACATCCAAACGGAGAACCGCTTGAAGATATTGACCATAAACATCATTATCAACCCATCGCACTTGCAGGTCTTTCCGATTAGCTAAAATAACTGCACGGTATGGATCACCAACGAACGCATGAGCTTCACCTTTTTCTCCAAATAAATCATCTTCAACTACAGCAACATTAATTCCCGAGACTGCCTTACCAGATGGGCTAGAAATACTATCTTGGAGCAAATAACGTCCATTTTTATCTTTCAGTGTATCAAGCCAGTTGTAAAAACTTTGACTGGCAATAATCATCTTATTGTAAGCAACATCTAAATTAACATTCCAAATTTTCTTTAAGTCATCAATTGCATTAGAGCCATCAACATTCTTTTCAGTAAATCCCTTCAGAATCGCGGAAATAGCTGCATTCTTTGTGTTTAATGATTGTTCTTTTGCATTTCGGGCAACTAATCCAGTTAAATCAATTGCAGAATCATCAATTGATTCTTGTGAAATAGGAATTGCCCCACGATAAGTCGCAATTTTCCAAGCTACCTCAAGAAATTCAGGTTTTTGGAGATCAGGATTCTTTGTAAGTTCTTCCACAGTATGCATTTGGGCGGTTGCTTTTTTAAGAATTGGATAACTGCCAGAAGCAGTCGTAGCGTTAAAAACTTGGACAAATTGGCTAAGATCCGTTACTGTTTTAATTTCATTTTCGGGATTATAAATGATTGATTCAGGAATAGTAACACTTGCGTCTGAAGAAGTAATCCCACTAGTACCATCACGCATTTCTTGATGAAGGTAAGCATTGAAATTGCGTTTCTCTTCGTTTTCGTCTTCGGTATTTTTAGCACGCTTATGAGAATCTGGAGCTGGAGTACCTTGAGCTGCCTTACGGTAAAGCTTAAGATCGTCCTCAATACTTCGAACTTCTTTTTCAGCAGTGTCAATTTCAGAACGCAAGGACTTGGCACGTGTTAAGTCCTCATCAGTTGCGTCCTCATTTGAAAGTAATTGCCGCATTTCATTAGTTTTCTCGTTAATTAATGCTCGCTTACCTTCTTTTTGTGCAAGCAATTCTTCAATTTTTTCTCGAAACATTTAATTTCCTCCTTCAATTGTCTTTAATAATTCTTGTCGTTCTAATTCACGCAACATTTTCTGCCGCTCAGCTTGGATAGCCGCTTTATCATCCCGTGATTGCATCCGTTTAACAATATCCATTGACCGTTGGCCAACTTTGGCTTCTGTATCTGGATAAGCAGGCGTAGTAACCACAGAAACATCATATAAATGGTCGATTTGACGAATTGTTCGTTCATAATCAACTCCATCACGCGTTGAATCTACCCAGTCTTGGGCATCATCGTTATCAGGCACGGTAAATGCAAAACTACATTGGTTAATCACTCCGGCCTTGATATTCGTAATTAAGTCCCGTGCAAATGAAGTATCTGTTGGCTTTACTCTGAATTTAAGCCCCGTCCTGTCTGGGGTTAGCGTTAAATTAACTCCCGACCGACCTAAGACTTGGTTTTGGTCATGATTGATCGTTGCAACAACGTTGGACATATCAGTCTTATCCAAAGCCCCCGGTGCGATATGCTCTACAAAACGAACAAAACCGCCCAAAACTTCGGACGGTTTGTCATATTTAAACGCATATCCTTCAATTACCGGTTCATCATCGTCATCCGTTACCGCTCTCATTTGAATCGGCATCGTCACTTGACGAGTTTCCAAATCGCTTGTCGTCATGATTCTCACCTCCCTTCGCTGATGTCTGAGCTTGATATTCTTCCTTTTTGTCCATGAACACTGTATTCAAGGTTGATTGGAACCTATCTAGATCAGGATCATCAGACTTAACCATTCCAGAAAGAACCCGGCCTTCGTTTGGTGTAATGATGTTGTTCGTTACACCTTTTTGAACGTCATCCATTGACATGCCAGTTTCTTTCCGAGTATCAAACTCAATATGGCAATGGTGACGTTGACGGTCACTTAGCATGGTCATTTCTAGGTTGCTGGCAATTGGTTTAAAGTAATATGGCAAGTCCGAACGGATAAAATCTTCATTTAGTTGTTTAATCGACTGATTTGGACTATTAACCGCCAACTTATAAGCCGGAATGTGTAATGCTTTGGCAATTTGCGATGTCGAGTAGTTGTTGCTATTGATTAGTTGCAACACATTTGTATCAATTTCAATTGGTGAATATTCAAAGGTATCATCAGTAACAATCGGGCTACCGGCGTTACTATTCGCTTGCGCAAATTCAAACGCTTCACGGGTTTCCCGTCTCGCTTGTGGTGATAGCTTACCTTTGGCTTTCAAAATTCCACCTTTTAAACCAGATTTAAAAAATCTCCGGAGCGTATGAATACCGTCTTCCTGTAAACCAATTTCATCTTTTAATGACAAAAGCGGCGAACGACCATGTACACCATCATAAGTGAAAAACATAAAATGAATGACATCACTTGCTGGGCAAACAATAGTTCGACTCTGACCTTTTAAGTTAACCGGCGTGAATTCATATTTGATATCATTTAAGTCAGAATCATCAATGTAAGTTTGTGACGTTGGGTAATACTGCAGGTCAAGCGGCACCTTCGTAATAGGGTCACGAATAATTCGCGTAAAGCCATCACCAGTCAGAATTGCGTTAACCGTCATAATAAAGCGCCAATGATACGCCGAAAGCATGTCATTAGGGTGTTTGTTTAACAGATAATCGACATCTTTAATGGTCTTCACTTCGTTCTTATCATCATCCAGGACGACCAGCGGGAACCGGGCAACGTTACTGGCAACATGCGAAACAGCGGCCAAAATATCGGAATTTTGCAATGCTCCGATCCCCACATAGCCACCAAGATTACTGTAGCCCGGTATAATGCCTTGACTAATATAATCTTCCGCCCAATCACGTTTTTCTGTATGAAATAACAACTAATTCACCTCCTTTGCCAGGAAATAAAAGCCAAAGTAAACAATTCAATAGACACAACCAGTAACCCAAATCTAATGCTAAATAAAAAGCCTGTAACTGCTAAGCAGATACAAGCCAACATAAATAGGATTACGGGTTCATTTATTTTCCAAAACTTCATTGTTTTCACCACGCTTATTATTTAAATGAGTTGGTGCTGGAGCAGGTTCATCATTATCACGAGTTTTTTCTTAATAATGTTTTTAAAAACCAAATCCATCACTAAACACATCCTCGTCTGTAACGTAATCATCAATATTTTCACGAAAACAAATTGCATAAGCATCCAGCAAAGCATCCGCCGCGTCAATTTTGTTAGAGTATTTATTTTTATCGATGCGGACCCCATTGTTGTCTGATTTCAGTACCGCATTCACCATTGCGCCAGTCAAAATCTCATTGTTGGAATGACGTACTCGTCGCTCCAATATATCATCCCGGAATTGCTTCGTCGGCATTGATAACGTAAGTGTTCCTTGGCGAACATCAATTTGTTTCCACTCAGGGTGTCCCTTTTCAATTTGAGTTAGCAACGAACCATATTGTGCCGGGTCATAACAAATGGCCTGCACGTCTAAATGATGTTCCTCCGCAAAATTGTCTAGCCATTCGTAAACCCGTTCGACATCAATAACTCCCGATTCTAGTTGGGTAATTTCACACTGCCCCATATCTTGTAACCGGATATAATCTAGCCGGTCAGCTTTGATTTTGGATTCTAGTCCATACTTTGTACCAACAAATGCATATGAATCCACATACCAATATCCATCTTGTGGGATTAACCAACTGATCGCGTAAAGGTCAGATGATTTACCAACGTCAATTCCAAACCAAACTCTCTGGCCATCAATGTCAATTGGATCAATTTCTGCATTATTCCAGGCGTCAATATCCATATAACTATCCTCCGCGGCTTGTCGCCACATATTGTAGTTCTTAACTAGTACCGCATTCTTGGTACCTTTTTCTTTGGCTTCTTTCCATCGCTTTTTCAGATAACCATTAACCTGATTCTGGAGTTCTGGAACGCTAAGAATAGGGTTTGACTTGATCCACATTTTAGGGTCGTCAACTTCCAACACGTTATCTTGTTCAGCAATGTAAGCAAAATAAGTGTCATCCTGAATTTCGCCTTTTAAAACTTTAGTGGCATATGGGTATTCGATCGTGTGCATGGGCACGTTTAGATCAAACCCCGCTGTGGAAATAATCATAATGAGTGAATTATCTAGGAGTGCTTGCCCCGATTCCAATAGTTCCATCATTTCAGTGGTTCGACTTGCGGCGTATTCGTCTAGGATCCCAACATGTGGTTCAAACCCATCGACTGTTCCCGTTTCCTTAGATAGTGAACGGACATAAGAATAGTCATCCAGATTGCTAATAAGGTCGCGGGTAACCTTGGTACCGCGCTTGGTATCTCCATCACGTGAACGTAAAGCATTCAGCCGCTTCTTGATCATGTTGAATACGATATTGGCTTGCTTCTTATCGTTCGCCGTACAGAAGATCTGTCTGGAGAACGCCGGCGAATTTCCCATTAGGAACTCATACAAGGCAATACCTGAAATCAGGATTGACTTACCATTTTTTCGGGCCATGGAAAGCATTCCCTTACGGAACCGCCGTTTAGTATCATCATCTTTACACCACCATCCATACATGTTAGCAATTATGAACCGCTGAAAGTCGGCTAGTGGATAAGCGCGCATCGTTTTGGGGTCCGGCAGTATCTCCATAAATTTGATAACCTTGTTTGCCCGGCCGTTATCATAAAAATAAGGGAAATCATCATTTTCCGACTTTTTTAAATCGTTTAAGTATCTTTTTGCCGCTAATATTACTTTATTTCCTGCAATTATCCGACCATCAATCACCTTTTCCGCATAATCTTCGGCGTAATTCATCATGAAATACCATACTTTTCACGCAAAGATTTATGTTCGTCCTGGTCATTAGCTTTTGGCATGTTCATCTGGAGTCTTGAATTAACATTTAATCCTAAGTCAGAAGCTAATCCTTTGATATTCCGGGTACATTTATCAATGATTGACGTGTAATAATTAACGGTATCTGAATCGCCGGCAAAATCTTTTGTCGATCGAAATTCCTTAGATGCCCGGTTGTAAATACTGTACCAGGTACAATATAGTTCTAACTCACTCCGATCCAAATTTCGCAGGGGTAAATTCCCTAATGAATTAATGATCCGACGATATTCAGCTTTGGCCACCTTATCCAGATGTGCCGGCGGCGTCTTTTGCAAAGCAGGAAAACCATCTGCAGCTAAAAATTCCGCCTTGTATTTTGCTTCCTGTTCAACAACTCGCAAATGGCCGGTTGATTGCGATAATAATTTTTGCTTTCTTGCCAAATTTCCCACCTCCGTGCTATGATGATTGCGGTCCAAAATATTAGAGCGTCAAGCGTTTATTCGTTTGGCGCTTTTTTCGTGTTCGTCCGGCTGAACGAAAAATTGTTGGAATTTTTCATGTGAAAAAGTCGATGTGCGTTCAAGCTTCTTTAAAAATCTAGCCCCCGATGAAAATGGAGGGGGCCTTACCGATTTTTGACCACTCGGTACCCCGTAAAGTCAGCCCGTTTAAAATCGTTCAAAATCTTCACAAAATTGATCTTTTGTTTTCGCTCAATTAATCTTTGCTCACAAACGCTTGGTTGAGTATCGATTACTATATGATCGATATGATGATAGTTACTAAGTAACGTATCGATCCGCTTATCAGGTAATGTCCTAATGATCCATACATTGTTGAACGTTTGCTCTGCCTTGAGCTTTCGTAACATCTGATCAAAGAACAACATAATGTAATCATGAACATCATGGTTACGATGACGGCTTGGCAATCCAGACAATGCTTGCATCAACTCATCATAGTCATAGATTAGATCATGGTCAGTCATGTGTCGTTTAACATATGTTGACTTACCGCTTGCAGGCAGTCCACAAACCATTGTGATATTCATGTAACGTTTCATTCCTTTATGATGTTTCATCCATTCTCGCTTAGTCTTAATCTTATGACACTCACGACATAGGGACTGCAGATTACTGCTGTCTAACCTATCCTCCCAGTCGTCCTTGCTTGGAATAATATGGTCCACCAGTACCGCCTCACTTCCGCATCGCTGACACAATCCGTAGTCACGTTCTAGGATTTCATTCCGCTTATGACGCCATTCAGTTGAGTGGTAAAACTTTAAATATTCATTCTCTTCAACCTTGCGATGATAGTTATAAGCACGATCATTGTCCTGCCTAATTACCTTGTCATAGGTAACCAATACTGGCTTACCACCGACAAAGGTCAGCTTAGTCGGCTTCGTCATTTAATACCGTCCCCCCTGTTGATCAATAAATGTCATTCTGTAATATCAATGACCCTATATTGATCTAAGTATGGCTTAATAGATCCTAATGACCTGGTCGAGTAACCGACGGATGCATCAATTAAATAGGTTGGATCACCGTGAAAGTCATTAGCATCTTGATGCAGTGCAGCCATACTAAACGGATGTTTGCCTTGACTACGTAACTCAGTAATCTTTTTCACAAGTGCATCCGCATCATGAATCTTATAAACCGTTATCTTTTGCATTCAGCTCACCTCTTTAGATCTTGTGCAAACAAAAAGACGGTAGCCATTAAGCTATCGCCCTAGTTATCATTCTTCCTCGGATCTTTGACACCCGTGATTGCTTCCATACCTTCAGTCGTCACAACCCATGTCGTCCCGAACTTTCTAATTGTTCCTTCGGGAAACTTACTTGGGTTTTGTTTATAAAATATACGAACGTAACTTTCCGAATGTCCCCAAATTTTAGATGCTTCCTTTGCATCCATAATATCTGGATTGTTCAAATTTAGTGAAGCCATAGTTTCACCATCCCATCTATTGCCCAGATAACAATCCCAGCAATAATTCCATAACAGGCATACCTATAATATTTCTTTTCTTTTTGACTCATGGTAAGATTTAGATATGGCAATAAGGGGAGTCGCTTACGGCTCAACCCTTGTTGTTAATGATTTAGAAGATGTTTGATAATCGTTCTGGCTAGATCAACAAGTCCAGTTGCTGGTGTGGCCCAAGCTCCGATCGCTATCCATTTAGCAATCTCAGCTTTATTATCAGATGTCTTCTTTTTGTTTTTCTTTGCCATATCTTGCCTCCTTCCTTTCAATTATTATAATATCACTCTTGCGTATTATTATCAATACTTTTACGTGATTAATTAAAAGAAATTTATGGTAAAAAGATCGGCTGTTAAATCAACCTCTCCTACCAAAAGCAATTATTATCTTTGCGTGAAACATCTATGATCACTGTTATATCAATGATGTTTTGTGAAACATTGTAAATAATCGTTGACAATCAATTGATGCTAACATAAGATATAGATGTACAGAAAAAGCAATTACGTTTTGCCCACGTAATTGCTTCTCCATCTTTTTGTTGGTTTACATTGCTGTGCGTTTTGAGTTGTGTCTTGCTATTGCAAGGCTTTTTTTATTTTCTGATAAAACGTACCAGAGCTTTAACTAAACTACTACCAACTGTACCGCCCAGTACAATACCAATAGCAGCCATAACAGCATAAAAGTACATCCAACGAATGATTGATTTTCTCAATGATTCTGGACAGTCTTTTAACTGTTTTATTATATCTGGCAAATATTTCATTACCGATTCATGGTTATTTTCCTTTACAAAGCTAGAAGCACTCGTAAAACTAACAAGCGTCTGCATATATGCATCCCCTCCTGTGCGGTGAAGTCGTAACAATAAAGATTCGCACAGTAAGAGGTATAACCAACAGTGCTAATTATAACACACTCAAGAGTATTTTTTGCTATTAAATAGCTTTCTTTTACCGTATAAGGCTTTTTAAACTGTGCTAGCCATTTATACCACAGTCCGTATCAAACGCTCATACGCGTCGTAAATTGTCTTTTTATAAAAAAAGCCGGCCATTAAGACCAGCTTGAATGAAAGAAAGTATCTTAAGATATCGAAATATGTTGTGACGTAATCATCCGCAATGCTTAAGACTTCCTTTGCCCGAAGGCAATGTTGATATCGGGTCACGCTCCCGAGTTGACACCAGGCAATGCCAACGCTATCTATAAGCTATCAACGCCAATCAATTCAGATGAGAGTGTACTATCTCATATTTTATTTTGTCGGTGCCATAGTAGCCCTCGGAAGGTATCTACCGTTTCCGTCTCAGCACCAACAACCACCCGCCAAGGGATCGAACCTTGCTTTTGCCAATTGCGAGATATCCTAACCGTGTGGATAGCATAAAAGCGATATCTCCGCTACGTCTCTCACCACTGTTGACACGTAGCTACCGTAATCAAGCAATCGGCTAGCTCCATCAGCTACGGGTAATGAAGAAGGCTGGCCCATAAGCTGGACATTGTCAACTTAGCCCTACTACCACTTCGGGTACCTCCTCAACGACTACTGTTCTGAACCAACAGATATGTACGTCACTGTTGGCCTTCCGCCAGAAAGAGTAGTCAATGCGCTCGGTGGAGGAATCGAACCACCAACTAGCAGGAACGACCTACTAGCCTCCGTGTGCTTGTAGTGGCGTGGTGGTGACCCATACTCGCTACTGAACACCATCAGCATAATGTAAAGCGCTCGTCCCGTACCAGGCCTCGTAAGGCATCTGGCGCTCTTCCATTAAAAAAGACAAGTCTTTTTACTAGCTTTACATCATCGCAATCGCTAAGCCGTAAAAGTTGATTGCAGACTTCTTTATCCTTTCGGAATGGATGCCTGAGATGATGAGAGTAGCGCAGTATGAGATTTACTGTAATTATTTAGAAGGTAATCCACATCATCATCTCTAGCAGTTTAATGACTTGCTTAGGTCAATCTTTTCAACAATACCAATATAATATGATTGCAATCCCGTTGACGTCCCGAAAACATCCCGAATTCATCCCGTTTTTATCCCGAAAGTATCCCGTTTTAGTTTCCTTCAATGGTCAAAAATGAAGATAAATACTCATACGGAATCTTATACTTAACTCGAGCGCTGTATTCAAACGTTCGGGCAAACGCTAGACAAGCTGAACGATCACGTTTACTGTACGAATCGTTGCTATCAAGTTTGAGATGCTGCTTTGTCTGCCAAACTGATAATCTTTGAATATATCGGTAAGTCAATATTTCTTTGCTGGGTGGCAAACAGCAATCAATGGCATATTCAACCGCTTTAATAATTGTCTTGTAAATATTAAGTTTAATGTTCTTATCTTCCTGAGAGTTCCCTTTAACTGAACCAGAAACACCGGTGATGTCAGCTTTTGGGGAACTTACAAGAATCCCTGACACTTCCACCACTCGCCAATAAGAACCCTTATCGGGGTTAAAGAAGCGTTTTACGTTTTTGATTGTTAATTCTTCATTGATTTCTGGAAACAGTCCCACGATGTAACCCCCGTATCGTATAGTTAATAGTGATATAATAGATATGCTAAATCTTTGCGAGAGTCACCCATCGTGGTGACTTTTTTTATTTTTCCATTTATTGCTCGTCCAAGGCCTTTTGCAGCCAATCTTTGTAGACCACAACTGCTAAGTAATGCTGCGGCCCTTCAGTTTCAGTAATCGAAATACTAACAACTTCATAATCTTCACAAAAATCGTCAATGTCCTGTTGAATATCATCTTTGCTATAAGCTTCAAACCATCTAGTCTTCATCGTCCTTCACCTCGTTTTGCGAATCCTCCCAAAACATTTCTAATAACGAAATTCGGAAGCCCAAATAGCTATAGTATTGTTTCATTGTGGTTAACTGCTCTTTCGTTAGACTATTTAAAAGCGCCGTATTACTGGTCCCGTCTTCTGGACATTCTCTATCCAAGAACCTTTGTAGATGTTCAATTTTAAGATTGAGTTCTGATTTTTCTTCTCTTAATTTTGGAACTAATTCATCATAATTCTGCATCGTCATGCCTCTTCTTTCATAGCTTCAATGGCTTCTTTGGGAAACCATTGCGTGAAATCATGCAGTTCTTTATCCGTCCATTTTTGGGCTTCTTCTTCACTCCCAAAATCAAACGTTACATAATCACCACTAGCTTGAAACGCTGTAACATATTGCTTAATAGCAATTGGCCCTTCAACGCACCGCATTGTTGACAATACATATTTCTTTTCCGAAAACCGTTCTTCAACCGGAGTTGCTAGATATTCATTAATCCAGCATGCTACTTCTTGTTGAATTGCTAATCGTTGGTGGCTATTTGACGAAAGCTTGGCATCTAACCAGCTTGCGGCTTTAATTGGTAGGTCAATAATAACCACTGACCAATGAGGATAATCTGTTTTATTTGGATTTTCGCAAATATCAATGTGAATATCCTCTTGTTTTACATCACAAACTACTCCATCAAGCCCGTTTAATGTTTTTGCTAATTCATCAATCTTCATTTTCGCTCTCCTCCTAAAATGGCAGTTTTTCATACGTTGATTTAACGTAGTTGATAATGCCGTCAACATGCTTGTATTCGTGGAATGTTGGGTGTGATTCTCCAATGTGCCAATAGTAGGCGCTCAAAGGCTTCTCCCCCGGCATGAAATCTATTTCCCAGCCATAAAGATTAGGTTTAATTTCGTACCATTCACCTTTTGGATAATCTTTACCTACTGGAAACCAGCGATAAGCACAATCATAGCTACCAACGTATTCACCGTTTACGTCAGGCTCATCACTGCCTGCCGGCCAAATTTCCTTAGTTGGCCGAGATTCATACCACTCACCGTCAATATTTCTCACGATCTTGTGAGGAGTAGCTTTGTAACCTCTAATCGTCTTCGGATATATCATTGTCAACCTCCCATGCGGTGGTGTGATTTTGTGCTTCTTCAATCGTCATGACATTACCTCATCTTTAAATCCATAACCGACTAACTCTTCATCAATGATTTTTAAAGCATCATCCGTTGAACGAGCAATACCATGTATGATGTGATGATTGGTTAGCATTTTATGGAATTGGACTTGCTCTTTTCGCGGTCGGCCAGTAGGTGTTTTAACTTCGATAAAAAATGCCTTGCCGGTCTTCCAGATAAAACCAGAGATGTCAGGGTAACCCGGCTTGACACCGGTGCTGAAGTAGCGGCCATCCGCCGTTTTGCCTTTGCCGACATTAATACGAAATGGTGTACATTGGTGTGCTGACAATGCCACTAAGATATCCGACTGAATTTTGTGTTCGGGGGTCATACCGTTATCATCTCCGCTTGCTCACTCACATAATTACTCAAGCATTCTTCGTCGCAAAAGCATTTCCCTTGATACCGTAAGACTTGCTGACCACGGGGAAATTCTGCGTGGCAATCGGCACAGGCAAGGGTTGCTTCTGGTGCAATGTATCTGATCATTACGACACCTCCCGATATAAAAGTAAAATGCTAGAGAAGACTTCCGATTCGTCTGCAGCAAAACCGTATTTTATGTCGACAACCTCAACGCAACGACTTGGGTTGTGCAACCATTCATTACATTCATCAACGCAATCCCATCCATCAAAATTAATTACTGACAGTTCATCATTTGTTCCTAAAATTTGATTGTGCATATTTTTCTCCTTTCGGTTACAGTAGGTTACGCTATTTTGGGGCTACTGTAACCTTCTGTAACCCTTGCTATTACTGGGCTCAGTCCCTATCAAAGCTCAAAGTTACGCTATTTTTTCGCGCAAACTTTTCTGCGCCGTTCTATATATATACCTACTACTAAATTATTTTTTTAAGAATATTACTGTTACCGTAACCTTTTTGGCTACAAAAGCTGGTATATCAACGTTTATGAAGGTTACAGTAAAGGCTTTTTAGTGTAACTTAGCGTAACCTCGCTTAGTGTTACCACTTATCTTTTTGGACGCCTTTCTAAATCCAAACCGATTAACCATAATATTCGTAATCTGATTGGCAACTTTCCGATTTTTAACTAAATCAATTCCCGGCGCTACCGCTAAAGCTAGTTGGTCATTAGGGATAAATTTACGGCCATTAAATTGATTGCTTAACGCTTCATCAATTTTGTCTTCCAATTCATCCGTATACATAAATTCGCGGCGGTGTTCATTCAGCTCCTGCTCTTGCACACTGGTCAAGGCAAAACTAAACTCGGTATCTTTGTACAAATACATCGCTTCACCCCAAAGTTGCTTGACATAGTCCGGCTTCAGATCGGTAACCGGATGGTGTTCCTGCCGCGCTTTACTAACATGCAGCGGTAAGAAACGCCGTTCACCAGTTTTATCTTTCAGATAGTACAATTCATTCGTTGTTCGGGCCATCACGAAATTCTTATCAAACCGTTCGGCTTGGTGTCCGTATGGCTTCCGGTACTCAAACTCTTGCAATGTAATGAATTTCTTTAAGATCTCAAACGACGCGTTATTAGTGGCCGTCATTTCGTCATCATTAATGATTAATGCCCGCCGCATGACGGCATAATCATCTTTGTTGTCGAAAGTCGAAAATTGGTCCGTGTAGTAACCAAGCGGGGCAATCTTCTGTAGAAAGGTGGTCTTCCCCGCGCCCTGACCACCGACTAGATCGAGTACAAAATCAAACTTAGTCTTGGGGTCATGTGCTTTGGCGACAGCACCGACAAAAAATAACTTTGTAATCAGTGTCGTTACTTCGCTATCAGCCACTCCCAGATACTCAGTCATCACATCCTTTAGCCGCTCTTGATGGTCCCAGTTCACATAGGCCTCATTAAAATAATCCAAAATCGGATTATATTTATGTCGCATAGCCACTACTGTGATGGCACTTCTGATTCGCTGGTTATCAAACAAAACTCCATAATCGGCATTGTTTTCAATGTAAGAAGCGATCTGATCAATATAAGCGTCGACCAATTGGCCGGTCTTAAACATTAATTGACGATTGGCTTTTACGACATCAATTTCAGAGGTGAATTCATTGAACCGAAACGAATCTTTCAACAACGGATCGTTTTCCAAAATGATTTCGATGTTGACCAAACTTTTGGGTTTCAATTTACCGTATTTATCGGTTTTGAATCCCCACGCGTTGGTCTCGTCATCATTTAATTGCTTCAACTTGTCGGCATTCTTTTTGTCAAACTTCACGATTTTTTCGTCACTCACTCACTTCACCTCGCCTTCTTATTTCTTTTTTGATCATGCTGTTTACGGTCACGACTACTTCGTTGTCAGACAAACTGAATTCAGTGCGGCTGTTTGCAATCCGGGACAGTTCCAAAACCGTTTCTGGTTCCACGTTGCGGAATAATAAGCCACCCGCGAAGGCTGCTAAGGCATTGTTCCGGCCCCCGGTTGGTCCTAAACCGTTAGCAATCTGTTCAAACAACTCAGAGGTTTGGGTTTTGCCTGTGGGGTGATATTCCTCAATCTTTTGCTCACTAATGGTTGGTTTGCCCTTTTCTTCGATTAACTGAATTAATTCTTCAGCCGGTTTAACCATTGGTTTATGGTTCAGCCATTGATATCGCTTGTCATCTACCTCGCTCGGCGCTACTACCACGTAATTGTTTGGGTGTGCTTTAATGTCGACCCCAGGGAGAAAGCCGATATTTTGACTGATTCGTTCGGCCGGTTTCTTAAATAAAAATTGGAAACCATCGTGAGCCGTTCTTTGACACAACGTATTGAACCATTCAGGGTGGTTGAGGTTTTTGATTGAATTTGTCCCGTCTGCTCCGTCACTATGACGGTCAACATCAATCACGAAAAACTGTTCCGTTTTTAATGCAATGTTGGCATACGGGTGTTTTTTCCAAAACCTCTCAATTTCATCCGTCGTCATCGGTGGTCGATCAGCAAATTTAACCAGCGGCTTTTTGCCTAATGTCGGAATGACACTAAAACCGTGCTCAGCATATTGTTTGGCATAATTTACTAAACTCTGCATTGTTCACTCCTTAAAGGGCCTTACACCCATCCGGCGGTTTAGGGTCACTGCCCACGCTGCTTAGAATGGCAAAGCGTCATCTTCAACGGTTGTGTCATCGTCTTCAGCGGTCTGCTTTACGGCTTCAGCGATCTCTTCATTGGAAGGTTCCTTGATTTGTTCCCCTTCTGCAAAATCGTAGTTCCGGTATGGGTTATCAGGATCTTTCTTATTGGCCGTTTCGGTGATTTTCATTTCCAACGTCTTACCTTCGTAAGGTTTGAAAGCCGCTACCAGTTTTTCATAAGCGTCGGTTTCGTTGTCCGGGAAGTATTCTGGTTTCATTTCTAGGCCAACCACTTCACCGATTTTGGCAATGGTCCGAATGTTTTGACTGACCACAAACTCAGGCATTGGTTTACCTTTACCGGTCTTGGTTGCCAAGCTGATTCGTAATTGTTCGTGGCGACTAGCATAATCGCCTTTGATGACTTGCATGTTGAACCGCAAGCAATCCCAGCCGCTCTTGTATACCGGATGGTCGACTTGTTCTAACATAACCTGATAAGTCCCTTCAGGAATGGCTTGTGATTGGTTAATGCTGTCCTTCTTTGCGTCCCAGTTAGTAGTTGCTTTTTTGTATGCTTCAAATAAACTCATGATTTAATTCCTCCTAAAATTCCATGCTGTAATAATTCTTTTTGCAATTTTTTAATTAATGCACGTTTGATGTTTGTAACTGCGTTTTTGGAAACATTTCGTCTTTCTGCAATTTCTACTTGTTTGAATCCTAAACAAAGATCGTAGTATGTCACGCACTGGGTATGAGTAAGGGTTGATAAAAATGGTCCAACTAGACGTTGTTTTTCTTTCATTTCATCTCTTTGATTATTAGGTAGTTTAAAAGTAG
Source organism: Limosilactobacillus caecicola (assembly GCF_943192935.1). Lineage (GTDB taxonomy): Bacteria > Bacillota > Bacilli > Lactobacillales > Lactobacillaceae > Limosilactobacillus > Limosilactobacillus caecicola. Next base: position 27,575 of record NZ_CALPCI010000005.1, read on the forward strand.
TCCATACATAATCCTCATCAGCAAAATGGATCTCGTTTCGGAACCAGCGATGATACATATTGTAATCATCCCGATCCATTCTCAATAAGACTTCATACCAATGCTTATTGATGCGTCTTCTTTTGCCTTTGCCGTCGATCAAATAAAACTTGTCCTGACGTTTCTCAACAGAACTATAACTGTCCTTCCACATGTCGAATAAGTAGCTATATGGCTGATGACTATGATCAATTATTCGTTTCGGAGGGACCCCTGGCGTCCAATTGCGCAGGTAATAATGTTTACTAGTCATTTTTAATCAAACATGCCATCGCATGATTCAAGTAATTTTCTAATGCGTGCGTCTGTGATGTTTTCGGCTTGATACTTCGTCCGGCGATCAGTTACTGTTCGGGTATAGGTATCTTTGCCAAATTTTTGCGTATGGATAACCAAATCACAGTTACCGTTGACGATGTTGTAGTATTTATTCTTCAACGATGGTTTTAATTCTGTTGATCCGGTTTGTTCATCCGTATTGGACAATTCTCGGCTAATATAAATCACGTTCATTGGCAACGCCTTTAGATCCATCACAAATTGCTGAAGCACCGTATTAAACATGGCATAGCCTTTTCCGTAGGGAATATCACTCAGCGCTTGAACCTGATTGTCCAGACAGATTGCTTGTTCGATCATTACGCAAATGTCATCAATCACATCGACAATTAGTGTCTGGAATGTATTGTCAGTAGATTGTAGAGCAGTAATAACATCGTCCAATTGTTGAATAGCCGATTCTTTTAATCCACCATTTTGGTCCCGAACGTTGCGAATCTGAATGCTTGGTGCAGTCCCTTGTTCACTATTGCCGTCGGTATTCAAAACCAACGGATGTGGAAAGAAACTCGCAAAGTATGACTTACCGCTCATCGTGGCACCCCAGATAAAGAAATTATGGGGCTGAGTTTTTGGATGTAGTTTTTCATCCTTTGGAAGTTTAATCACCATTTATGTTTCCTCCTATTGTTGAATTGGTACCAAGCCCACCCGGCTGAGTAATCATGTAACTCAGCGTAGGCTTGAAACTCTTTGAGTGTGTGTAATTGGCTCGGTGACTTGTCGGCCACATTTGCCAAAACCTGATTAGTTAAGATTTTATTGATCATCGCTTTACGTTTTTTGACCGCTTGATTATCTTTAATCTCTTGTAAATCGACATTGACGATCTTGTAGTCTTTGTTTTCCTTCTTTAATTCATGCCCACACAACGGGCAAAGACCATTTACAATCTGATCACGGTAAAAAGTTCCAAAGCAGAAATTGCATTGCGCAATTGCTGGTCCTGACTCTGCTGACCCCGCCTTGCGCTTATCCTTAGTTACGATTGCCGCTTCCCAGTTGCGGTCTTCATTTGGCAACCCGAAGTTTAAGAAGTTGTCGACATGGTCAATGATGATCGCTGTCTTACCTTCTCGCGGGTTCAAGCAGCGCATGGAGAACTGTAAATACAGTGATAGCGAGCTGGTTGGGCGGGCCATAATCACGCAGTCGACATTCGGCAAATCAACGCCTTCTGTAAAAAGATTGACGTTGGCTAAAATCATTAACTGCTGATCACGAAACTTTTGCACTAGCCGATCACGCACACCTTGATCAGTATCACCATCAATTTCAGCGGCTGAAATACCAGCTTTAGCAAACTGCTGAGTCACCTTTTTAGCACTCTCAATCGAGTGACAGTAAACCACCGCCTGCTTACCATTAGCTAACCGTTGATACTGCTCAACGATGTGCCCGTAGATTTGATGATTAAGGGCTTCGTCCATGCTGGCCGTTGAGTAATCGCCATTGGCTTTGCGTAGTTTCGAACGATCAATGTCACCCAAACCGTAGTATCGGAATGGCGCTAAAAAGTGGTGGTCCGTGAGCCATTTAATTGACTTACCAACCACAATGTCATCCGAAATCTGATCCATCTGATTATGACCAGTTCGAATCGGTGTCGCTGTGAAATACAGGACATAAGCATTCGGATAAGCGTCGATAATTTTGCGGTAACTCTTACTGATCGCATGGTGGCCTTCGTCAATGAAGATTAACTGTGGTTCTGGCAACTGATCAGTATGCCGGTTAAGACTCTGCACCATTCCCATTGTGGTTAATGACATATCAACCCCTTGCTGTTTGAACGTTTCCTTAGCCTGGGCCAAGACTTCCTTGCGGTGGATTACAAACATCACGCGATTACCTTTAACGGTTGTCCGCCTGGCAATTTCCGCCATAATGACGGTTTTTCCAGTGCGCGGTGGCTGTTGAACAATAATGCGTCGATGACCATGTTTCATCGATTGATAGATTTGATCAATCGTTTCGTTTTGATAGTCACGCAATTTAAACATCGATTTGGTCCTGTTCTTCCCAAATTTGGTGTAAAGCTAGATTACAGATTGCTTCATTAATCTTAAAAGCCGCATTGGTTTGAGAGTCTTCCACCGTCCCATATGACATGGTTTGTTTAATCCTTTTTATATAACGCTTGGCGTCTGCATAAGTTTTAGCGTTTGTTTTAGCCAATCGAACTAATTGATCAGCTAACTGTTGGCTTTGATTTTTAATGTTTTCAAACCACTCTTGCTCGTTCACATCGACTCCCTCCTTAATTCATCAATCCTAACTGCCATCGCTCTATTGAGCATTTTTAACTCGTCCAACTGGTGTAAGTAATCGGCTTGTGTAATCCGATCAGCTTTTTTTTGTAACCAATAAATGCGTTGGGCGGCATTGACAATGCTATGAGCTAACGAATCTTGTAGGTATACTTGTCGATTAGTCATCTCCATCCATTAGCCACCCCATTCCTTTGCGGATTTGTAAATTCCAGAAGTCAATGATTCTGAAGTAACGGCGACAAGCTTCGTAATTATCAACCGTCACAAGCGGATGTGTTTGGCTTGCATCATCAATTAATGTTCTCGTTAGTTTCGTTTGCATTTTTCGCGAGCCTAAAGCATGTTCGTAATTCATGTGCTATAATCTCCTTAGATATAATATTTTGTCTTGGCGTTCTAGTCGTGCCATCGGCTAGACGCCTTTTTGTATGGCGTTAATGTTTTAGCTAAGTCCCATGCCGCTGCGAATATCCAGATAACGAACGTCCAATTCATCAAAACTTGGTGACCATCTCGGTAGAATAGCACGAGCAAACTGCCGCAAATCGTATAAAACATTACTTTGGCAAAATTCATTGTGTTCACTTCCTTTCTGATTTATACCTCTTCACTAACTGTTCCTATTAATCGCAATAATTAGATTTAGAATTTCCACAACTAAATTGAGAATTAATATCGCTAACAGGATTTTGTCCATACTCCTCTCACCGCCTTAGTGATTCCAAATAATTACTGCTAGTGCGCCGATACAGTAAACAATTTCCATATTGTCCCTCCTAACAGGCGATCTTGCTGGTCCAATCAATGTCTCGCTTGTGCTCCTCCATCCATTGGCAAGCCTCATAAGCGAAGATAATGGTGGCCTTAATACCTTCGGTTTTATGGGCACCAATCACCCATCCGCCATTTTCATAGAGGACTTCTGGAAACTGGTCAAAAATAAATGTCCGAACCCAGTTGGCGCTCTTGCCACCGCAGCAGCGTTTGCGAAATTCGTTAATGTTCCAAGTAAGTCCCCGAAGCGATTCTTTTGGAACCAGGTCAAAGTCTTTAACCGCTTCAGCAACTTGATCATGAATCAGGTTGTCATCTAATGTGAGCTCCATTCTGATCAACTCCTTTCTGGTCTAGGCTGTTTCAATTTCTAGCACCAATTGGTTTGGTTCGGAATTTAAAAAGCGGTTAATAAAGTATTGCTGACCCTTGCCTGTAACTTTGGTAGTAACGGTAATACGAGTGCTGCCGTCTGGGTTATTAACTGTTCGTTCACGAACTTTAAATAACCCTAATTCCATGGCTCTTTGCGTCGGCTGGTTGTAGCGGATGCCTTTTGAACATAAGTAGTGATGTTCGCGCATCCAACGGAACAAACGGTTTTGACCAGTTTGATAACCATTTTGACGAAGCAATTTGGCTAATTGACCAATCAGAATGTCGCTCTTGCTTGTGGCTACTGCGTCTGCAAAGATTGCCTTCGGCTTCATTTCAGCAATCTGGACATCTTTTTCTTTTAATTGATTTGCTGCCTGTTGAAGCAAGTCAGCCAAACCACTGGCATTGTGCGTAATGTCAAACGCTTTTTGATCTGTCATGTAAGCACCGTGTTTGCGAATGGATGGCAAGACTTCGCTCGTTACCCAGTGTTTGAATTCCTTGGCCTGTGGGAGCTTACTGCTCAAAATTAATGAGTACAGACCTGATTCATTAATTACCGTCTGTTTACGCGTTTGACCTGCGGTACTGATTCGGTACTTTAGCCTGTCTTCCTTATCTGTATGAGCATTAATGTCTCGGCTTCCGTTTGAATAGCCCAAAATGTCGGCTACATCCTTGCCAACAAAGTAAGGTTCATTGTTAATAATTACCGTGCGAACCTGTTGGTCTTTGTATTTGAATAATTGTGGTGTCATTTATTTGTCCCCTTTTGCCAACCGAAGTAAATATGTCGGCGTCGTTCCTAAGTAATCTGCTACCGCTTGAAGAGAATCTGCTCCAGGCATTGACCTGTTCCACTTAGAGATTGTTCCATTGCCAAAACCAAGATCCTTTTCAATTCGATAGATTGACTTGTTTCGTGATTTAGCAACCGTTTTGACTGCTGTATAGACTGTCATGGTTATCACCTCCTTAAGATGAACGCTTTCTCAAAGAACGAATAAACTCGTTTTTGAGGCCAAAAAATAAAATGTCGGTAGATATGTTATAAAGCTTACTCAACTTGTTAGCTTCGATATACGAGAGCTTACTGGAGTCTCTTTCCCAAGCCGCCAGTGTTTGTGGGTGAACTCCCAATTTAGCTGCCGCTTCAGCTTGAGAATATCCTGCATTTTTACGCGCTGCTTCAAGAGTTAGTTTTAAATTTTCGACTGTCAATTCTGTCACCTCTCTTTCGACAATTATTACTATAAACGAATAAACTCGTTTAGTCAATGCTAAATACGAGTTTTTTGAGATAAAATACTAGTTTTTTACGAATTAACTCGTTATAATATAGTCATCTTATATAGGAAATAAGGAGTATGAAAATGCCTAGAAATAAAATATCTCCTCTTGAACTAAAGGCAAGAGAAGATATATCTAATAATCTAAAATATTATAGTAGAGGCCTTACCCAAAAACAGCTATCTGAAAAAACAGGTATTCCAACTTCTACAATTTCTGGTTACTTTGCTAAACGCTCTACGCCTAATGCAGGAGCAGTTCAAAAATTAGCTGACGCACTTGGCGTGAACAAAAGTGATATCGACCCTAGATATAAAAATATCAACAAAAAGCAGAAACACACTGACCTTTCTGTTGACCAAGCTATTGATGGTTTGCGTTCATATCAAGGGAAGCCAATTAGTGATGATCAAAAAGAAATTATCAAGGACCTTATTAAAGGTTACTTAGATAGGAGTAATTAGCATGAATGATTTGATGGAATGGTTGACCAATTATGCTTTTGACCACGATGTTGGTGTCATCTTAACCAGGAAGCTTGCACGAGATACACCGTCTATATCAGATGGTGATCATCGGCTGGTGATTATCAACATGAACTGGTTACACCCTCATGAGGTGCCGTTCAGTTTTGCTCATGAAATTGGTCATGTTCTAAATGGCGATAAGGGGATCCATGAGTATTCGGCTAGTTCGGTTGGTGTGAAGGAAGAGTATCAGGCCAACCTCACCGGGATCAAGTTGTTAGTTGACTACACAAAAAACGACAACGTTGACTTGAATAATCCAATCCGTTTTTGCGAACAATTTGGGATTCCCGAAGAGTTGGAATATTTAGTTGCACTGAAACTTAGAAAATAGCAGGAGGAAGTCATGTCACTATTGGATATATTCAAAGTTGGGACATATAAAAGCGAAATAAGCGAGTTACAGCGAAAGAACGCAGAGCTACAAAAGATAGCCGATCTGAAAATGACGGCCTCGCAGATGGAACCGGTAGAATTAGAAAAATTAATCGACGAAAAGCGTAAGCAACTCGAAGAAACGAAATCGTCACTTGATAAAGAGAGTGCCTCGTTGGAATCTCTCAATATTGAGCTTCAAGCTTTACAAGTCCGTTTGGCCGAAGCTAAAAAGGACTTGGTTTCAGTGGACGAAGAGGTTCAATTAGAAAGCTATGGTCTATATAAGCCCAGATATGATTTCACTAATTCCGCTGTATTTAAAGAACGTCTACAACAGGTTCGACAAGAACAAAAGCAAATGATTAAAGACGGTACAGCAGGCTTGGTATTTCGTCCAATGTTACTAGATAACTCAAAGTCTAAAGGCCGTGCAATGCAAAGTAAAAATATTAAACAATTGGTTCGGTCGTTTAATGTTGAATGTGAAGCTGCTGTGAACAAGGTTACTAAGGCAAACATTGAATCTATTGAGAAACGTATCAACCGTTCGTTTGACCAATTAAACAGGCTTAACGAACCCAACGGTGTACGCCTTACTGATGATTACAGAGATAGCAAGCTTGACGAAGCTCATATTGCGCTTGAATATGCCTTGAAGAAAGAAGAAGAAAAGGATATTCTCCGCGAACAACGTGAACGTGAGCGTGAAGAAAAACAACTTCAACGTGAATTGGCAGCTGAACGAAAAAAATACGAAAAAGACGAACAGCACTTTATTAAAGCTGAAAGCGAAGTCCAACAAAAGATATCCGAAGCTTCTGATGATGAAGAGATTAACAGTCTTAAATCACAATTGGCTGAGCTACAACAAAAACTTGCAGAAATTCAGGAACATAAAGAAAAACTTGATCATCGTGAAGAGAACCCCACTGCTGGGTATGTTTACATCATTTCAAATATTGGGGCGTTTGGTGAGAATGTGTTTAAAATCGGTGTTACCCGTCGATTGGACCCGATGGACCGAATCCATGAATTAGGTAGCGCTTCTGTACCATTTCCCTTTGACGTGCACGCTTTAATATTCAGTGATGATGCTTTTAAACTTGAAGCTTCTCTGCACGAGCACTTCGCCAAGGACCGGGTAAATCAAGTTAACAAACGTAAAGAATATTTCAACATTACCATTAGCGATATTAAACAAGCCCTAGAGAAATACAAAGATCTTACATTTGACTTCAACGAATATCCAATTGCTGAAGAATATAGAGATTCTCAAAAAATTATTGAAAGCATGTCATAACTAAAAAAGCCCGCCCCCTGCTTGCCGTGTTGATACTCGGATCGTTTGTATGAACAATCGTTGGCACCGTCCACAAGCAATGGCATTTCAATTAGCTCACGAGTTATCTCATATTATTAATGGTGAACAAGAAGATTTATGCTTCTACACGGCTTCTTTCACCGGGAAAGCTTCGGTAGAATTATAAAGCAAATATTGGAGCGGTTAAGTTGCTGGTACCGTCCTACTGCGCTGAGGTGGAAAAAGAGATTATCAACTTAAACGATTTTAAAAGCACTTACCTAATTCCAAAGTATTTAGATCCTGTAGTGAGAGAACAGATTGCTAGGTATTACATCAGATAAAGATGAAATAATATCGATTCGTCCAAATACTGATGACGTTAAAAGCTGAATTATTGGGAGGATGTCCTCATGAAAAAAACAATTACAGTTGCAGTTGCTTTACTAACTGCTCTTTCGCTCTCTGCGTGTGGAGGTAAAAACGCAAATAGTAAATCTGGTTCCTCAAGTAGCACGGAAAATGCATCATCTGTAAAGCCGTCCGATCAAGCGTCTAATCGAACATGGACTTATAAGAATAATGTCTTTGATGCTGGCGTTGAAACATATAAGTTTACAAAAGCTGAAGTTAGAGATTCGGCAGAAGATGGCAAAAAAGTATTGGTTCTTTATTGTGACATTACTAATAACTCCAAAAAAGAGCAAGATCCTTCAAACGTTTATATGGTAGTTCACGCTTATCAAAAGAATGATACCTCAGATGTTCAATTAGATCCGGGCGAACAAACTAAGCTTGATGCAAATGGTAATGACCCTCTTCAAGAACAAGAAGACAACTTACATAACAACCTTTTGCCGGGAAAAACAACAAAAGCTGTAATGATGTTTACTTTGAACAACGACAAGCCAGTCCAAGTTAGATTCCAAAATTCTAACTTTGATACGATTGGAACGAAGACATATAAAGTTAAGTAAAATAAAAAAAGCACCATTAACCACCGCGACTAAATTTAGGTTAATGATGCTTAGAAAATAAATGTGTCTAAAACCTGATGACATTAAAAGCTGGAAAAATTAGGAGGTTAACTATAAATAATGTTTAATATTGACCTGTTAGTGTCCAATTTATTATCTATTGTGAAAAATATAATTGTATTCATCTTCGTAATTTTAGTGATAATAGCCCCTTTATTTCGTTTAATAATCGGATTCCTAAAAGACTGGTTTACTCCAAAAAGTAAAATATATCATAAAATTCATATTAATAATAGAAGTCTTACATTAAAACAAACATATGAAATCAGCGAGCAAAAATTGTTAAATTATATTAAAAATAACTTAGCACAAGGAAAATGCGTATATTTTGAAGGTGGTAGTAAACTAGTAGTTTCTGCTTGTTTTAAAAATAATAAACCATTGGTTGACAAAATTTTTAAATGGGATCAAATAACCTACACTATCCAATTCAAGTCAATAATCTAATTAAGAGATTTCATAGGAATGAACAATAGTATGCAGATAATACAAGATTAAATTCGTTCTTTTCAATTCTAAATACAATGATTGACTACCTAAACTTAAAATAGTAATATGAATACAACGGATTAACGGTATGACCGTTAACTGACGGAGGCCTTGAGCCAAAGTCAGGTATCTATTAAAAGAGTCAATCATTAAGTTGATTGGCTCTTTTTTTATTGAAAGAAAAAAGCCCGCTCCCTGCTGTAACAGAGAACGGACTAATATTACCGATTATTATCAAAGTTGTTTAACCCCCTTAAAAACATTTTAAAGAATTAATAAGAATTATTGACCTCTTCGTTTAGCGTGTTATGATTAATACTGAAAACAGCCCAATTAGCTTGTTGCTGTAGTTGTGGAACGCTATAGTGCCTGGCAGAGGCTTAATATCTGACCGCTAGTCCCGACGGGAGACGTCTTCCCGTCCGTTCCAAAGAGGTTGCTAACTTTTGTTAGTAACCTCTTTATTTTTTTAGGAGAAACCTATGGAATACTACCAAGTTAAAAGTTCACTTGATATTAATTATCAAAAAATATTAAATGATTATCGCCGATGGTTTGCAACCAGACAAATTGTCTTAACCACAAACTATAAATTGCTTGACAAATTTACGGTCGTTTTTAGTGAAAGCGATCTTCCTCACTTAATGGGTTGGGAAAAAGTCGTAAGCAAAAAGGCATACGCCAGAAACATTCTGCATCTGGTAGATAATAAAATGCTTACTTATACAAATTCACGACATCACCATCGTTTCAAAGACATTAAAAATCGATTACTAAATTATAATTTTCTCCATGAAATATTTTGGAAACACGATCCAGATATATGCGTGATGACTTCAAATATGAAACCTAACCCCTTACGACTCGACATTGTTTTCACTAAAAACACTAGTCCCCGTGAGATAGTAGTCTTAGGTTTGCGGCGTAAAAAACACATGGAAAGTTTTGTACCCACTACACTTCATACGGAGTCCGCAAAGAATAACCGTTATTTACTAAGACGCAAGACACACATCACGTCATTTCGTTGGCAATAAAAATTCATCCCCTGCGGCAACAGAGAACGGACTAAGAGTTGAATTCTAAACCACTCAACTCTTCAATTATAACAGATTGGAGGTACTCTTATGGCAAGAATCGTTAGAAAACCAAATGGTAAGTGGTTAATTGAAACTTCTTGGTATGACGGAAATGGAAAACGCCGTTATAAAAGTAAAGGTGGCTTTGCCACTAAACAAGCTGCCAGACAATATGCCGCCGAACTAGATTCTAAGAAATATCAGGGTGAAATCACTGATGATGATCCTAGCTTTGCGGAATATTTTATGATGTGGTTTGAAACCTACAAAGAAAATTCCGTAGCCTTGACCACTAAAAAACGATACTTAAACGATTACAAGTTCATCGCTGATTACTTCCGCAATCGTAAACTATCAAGCATTACCAGATTTCAATATCAAACGTTTCTGAATGCCTTCGGTAAAAATCATGCGCCGTCAACAGTTAGGAAATTTAATGGTGTAGTACGTGAGTGTGTAAAAAATGCCATTGTAGATAATCTAATCAATAAAGATTTTACGATCGGTGTTAAATTGGGCGGAGATGAAAGCCGTTCTCTCCACGTCGAATACTTGAATATTGCCGAGATCAACACCTTAGTTAAATACCTCAAAAATGGTCGTCAGCCACGTTATACAAGCCGCTATATGATTCTTACTGCAATCTATACAGGAATGCGTCTCGGTGAGATTATGGCCCTTACGTGGCACGATGTGAACTTTAACTTTAAAACCATCACTATCAATAAGTCATGGAACTACGTTGGCGGCGGTGGCTTTAAGAAAACTAAAACGCCATCTTCAATCAGGACAATTAGAATTAATGATTCGCTGCTACGATTACTAGCTGAATTAAAGGACAATCATCAGGATATGGTGTTCATGAACGCCAACAATCAAATTCCTTCTTCAAATGCTGTTAATACCCTACTGCGAAAATCATTGGCAGCTTGCGATATGTCAAAACAAGACTTTCACTTCCATAGCCTGCGTCACTCTCACGTGGCATACTTGCTAGCCAACGGCATACCTTTATATGCAATTAGTAAACGCCTTGGGCATTCAAATACAACAATTACCGCAAATAAATATGCTTATTTGATTGATGAATTCAAAGCTCGTTCTGATGAAATGATCGAGAATTCGCTCAACAAAATTGATGATAAAAATCAAGTTGGCGGACTAACGGCGGACTAAAATAAAAGAACCCCTGATATATCAAGGGTTCTAGAGTGATTTAAATGAGAAGAGTGGGAATCGAACCCACAACCTTCGGTTTAGAAGACCGATGCTCTATCCAGTTGAGCTATCCTCCCAAGCACTTCCAAATATACTGATTTTCGGTAAATTTGTCAATTCCCTGTTGAATTTAGTCCGACAAAGTTTAACTTGTTTAAGAAACGTTAAAAATAGACAGACTTTGTTACAAAATAATTGCATTTGCAATCTTTCCGACAATAATAGGAGTTAGACGATGTTATTTGGGGGTGTACTAATGTTACCATTAATTGTGATCATATTAATTCTTTCATTATCCGCCGTAGCGCAATTCAAATTTTCTGGGATGCCCACAACGGAGCACTCCCGGGGAAAACACGCTGCTAGCGTTGATTCTCATAAAGCATAGCCAATCTTTTTCTTTTATCTTATCAACAGGAAAATGACGTTACGAATTATTTCGTAGCGCCATTTTTCTATTCTTTGAGATTCTCTTTAATGACTCGTTCGTGCTCTTGCATAATCTCTTCCGGAGTAAGTTGAAGGTCCACCAACCCATCCTTTAATAAGAGATGCCAGGCATGGCGAAAATCCTCTTGACGGTGCGTGTAAAAGCTCGTAAACAAGAAGTATTTAATGGCGAGGTACTCCTGGTCTAAAGTTGATAATTTGGTTGCTCGTTTAGCCGTGAGTAACTGCTGATACTGCTGATCATCCATCACCACAAGGTGGGTCCATTGCTTCCGTGCACTGAAGAGTAAAAACCAGTGCACCGTTTGGACAAACCGTTGTAAGAGTTGTTCGTGAGACAATTGCTTGTCATCATCATCCCCCACAATTGAGTAATTAATTGCAGGTTGGTACAAGTCTGCCAGTGACTGGTCACAACGAACTACAATTTCTTGCAAATGTGCAGTTGGTCCCATCAATAAATCCCGTTGTTCAATCACTTGGTTGTCAAAGTAGATAGCGTCCTGCAGTAGTTGGGTAATGTTAAGCATCCGCAGAACTCCCCTCTGGAGCAATCGCCAGTTCAGAGCGAACTGCCAGTGCATCACGATTATCCAAGTACCAATCCCGTAACATCTCGTAATGCAGCAACACATCAAAGAATGAATATTGCTGATCTGGATCCGTCACTTGAAACTTCCATTGCTTGCTGTAATCATCTGGATCATATGACAAGGTCAATTGAATGTGCCGGTCCAAATTCAACATTGCTCCGTTGTTGTGCGGTAAGCTCAGCAACATAAAGTCAGTATCCGTTGTCTTCACAAACAACTTATCAATGATCGTCAAATCTAATTCTGGAGCCTGAAGTGGGAAGTCCACGCCATTCGTTGTATTCAAGATGCCGAGGTTAACGACAAAATCAAGCTTACTTTCCAAAATTTGTGAAAAATCAATTAGTGACTTAAGGGTTGCTTGAATATCCAGATCACTATAACGATCGATCTCGTTTACCATGAAGAAATTGATCAAGGCCCGGTTGCTAAAGTTAATTACTTTTTGGTTCAGGTTGATGTAAAACAATGATTCATGAGTTTCTTCTTCGGTAAAGAACGCCCCACCATGATGCGGATCTAATTCAAATTGGAAGTTAACTTCGTCACCGAGGTGCTGGCAGTTCATTGAAAAACGGTGTTCCCGTTCATTTTCATCCAGCCGCATTCCTTGAATATTGGCTAGATCCATCAGGCGGCCCATAAACAGCAAGTAATAATCTTCTGGATGATAGTGTTGAGGAAACTTCACAAAGGGTGAAGTTAAATCCAGCATAGTCAGCTTTTGGGTCGCCGTGAGTAGTTCAGCTGGGTCAGCTTTTTCTGACAATTCATTTAACAGTGCTACATATTGTTCACCAATCCGGAGTCCCGTCGTCAAAGATTCACTGAGTGCTTGAACTCGTTCGGTCGCAGTCTGCAATACTCGTTCGTTACTCATTATCAGCCACCTGCTTTCCACCGTCTGCCTTAGCCAGGTGCTTCAAATAGTTAGCATAGAGGTTGCGGTTGGCAAGTTCAAAGTCCTCAAAACTACCAAAGGTATCCACAATACTCTTTTGTTCATAACTCAAAATCGTATTTTCCTTGGAGAGTTCCAAGACCTTTTGATTGTTTTCCTTAATATGGGCTTTAGCGCCCCGGGCCTCTTCATTCTCGTCCTCGAGCTTACTGATTTGGTCAACAATTTCTTGCCGAGCTTCCTTATTTTTACTTGATTCAAACAGGCCTGAACGTGAATTAGCGTCTTTTAATTCATTTTGTAATTCTGCCCGCTTTTGTTCCCGGGTAGTGGCGGAATCAATCAATTCTTGCAGGTGATCATTTTCTGCTGAAAGCTTATTAATTGCCTCGCTATTATACTTTTTCCCCTGTTCACTTAGCTTAAATGAATCAGCTAACTTGCCATATTCGTCCTGATTAAAGGCAAACCGAATATTTAAAACATCCAAATCGCCGAATTGACGCCGGTCCCACCAATTACCAAAGTAAATCCGGTAATGGCCAGTTTGGTATTCCTCATAGTAAAAGAACGGGTACGCCTTCCCCAAGTAGTCAATCAAATTTTCACTCAAAAAATGACTTAATTGATTCGTGAGGTTATCGACCAGGTTCATCACCCCAGCGTCGTTGGCCTGCTGCTCGCGGTGTTCAATCTCCGCTGCATACCGTTGGTTATCTAAAAGCTCATAAATTTTAGTATCTTGATGGTCGGCCACGGCCGCTTTGAGTGCACTCAGATAGTCAATCTTTTTTGCGATTGCTGAATCAATCGTTTGGCCAACATCGAGATGTCCTTGATCATATTGTTCAGTTGCCATTGCTGATATCTCCTTCGTCATTGCACATTCCATGCACACTTAGATACTACTAATTTTACTCATTCTTAATGATAATTTAAAGTTAAAGACTGATCTTGTACACTTTCTTAAGATTTATGGACTCTAATTTGCATTTCAGAAAATTGACACCTATAATAATCGTAGTTGGATATTTTACATTTGTGGTATATTTATCCGACTGGATGTCAACGGAAAGAGGCGAATGTTGATGACTTTAAGTAAACAAGAACGTAAGGAAATGGCCCGGAAGGCCATGGAAAAGCGTGGTACTAAGAAGCCAGACGGCTCCGGTTTCGCAAAGATTGACGCTGACGCTGCCAAGCTTAATAACTAAAATTAATTTAGAAGCATAAAAATGGTTTGCAATCTGGCTCTTGCCAATTGCAAACCATTTTTTATTTCTGCAGCCAGTCACGCACCGCTTGTTCAACTTCCGGAATCGTATCTTGTCCACTAACTAAGTCAAACCAATGAACCGTCATCTTGTTACGAAACCAGGTTAACTGCCGCTTAGCATAATGTCTGGAGTCTAACTTAATTTTATCAATTGCGGCCGCTAAACTAACTTCACCGCGAAAATACGGAAATAACTCCCGGTAACCAATTCCCTTACCAGACTGGTAGTGCTCTCCACCCTTCTGGTACAATCGCCGTGCTTCCTTGATCAATCCCTGCTTAACCATTTGGTCAACCCGATCATTAATTCGTGAATACAGAACGGCACGCTCCGTATTTAACCCAATCAAAAAGTATTCATCTGGGGAAGCCGCCTGCGTCTGAACAGAAAACAGTTGGCCGGTTTTTTCAATCACTTCCAGGGCCCGGATCGCCCGCCGCACGTTTGTCACCGGAATTTTAGCCGCTGCTTGGGGGTCTAATTTTGCTAGCCGTTCCCAAACAACCTGATTACCTTGCTCCGTAGCAACCTGCTGCCACTTTTGCCGAATTTCGACCGATCGTTCATCAAAGTGGTCAGCACCCAGCTGTAGATTTTCAATGAGTGCCTGGACATAAAAGCCGGTCCCACCCACAACCAACGGCAGGTGGCCCCGTTGGGTAATCTCCATAATTTGTTCATTCGCGAGTTGCTGAAAATCAGCGACGGAGAACCGTTCGTCAACATTGCGGATATTAATCAAGTGGTGTGGAACGCCAGCCATTTCTCCCGGAGTAACTTTGGCGGTCCCAATATCAAGCCCCCGATAGACCTGCATCGAATCCCCTGAAATGACCTCACCATTGAGATCCTGTGCCAGTTTGATCGATAAAGCCGTTTTACCGACGGCTGTAGGTCCCACAATTCCAATTACTTTTGCCATAATTATTCTCCTTATCCTACAGATGACTGGAAATCTCCCCGAAAATTAGGCATAATGGAATTATTAAATACGAAAGGAGCTTCCACTAATGAAACAATTTACAAAAGGTTTTGCTCTCGGCACACTGGCCACATTAGGTGCGATTGCTAGTGGAATTATTACGTTCCACAAGACGGTCATTGCACCAATCGAAGAAACTGAAGAAAAGTTTGACAACAACCGGCGGGCTGCTACCCGGAAGGGTCGTTCCGCTCACCAAATGTAGTTCTCCAGCATTCCAGTAACAGAAAAAGGTTCCTAGCGTTCGGTCACACCGGATGCTGGGAGCCTTTTTAATTTAATCACTGTACTTGGCTTTTTTGGTCTTACCGGTCCACTTTGAATAACCACCCTGTAAGATGTAAAGATTATCAAAACCGTGCTTACCTAAAAAGGCAGCAGCTTGGGTACTCAAAGTCATTCCTTCATCATACAAGTAGACTGGCAGGTCAGGACGTAAGTCGTCATATTGTTGAAGTAAGAAAGCCAATGGCATTGACCGTGCTCCTAAGATATGGCCACGATCAAATTGGTTTTTCGGCCGCAAATCAATGACTTGAGCTTTGTGGATACCCTTTTGAAAGGCCTCTTCATCGATGACCGTCGCATAATGATTTCGACGCCACCGCCCCCACAAATAACTGCCTAACCAAACTAAAAGTAAGACAATTACAATGATGTCAAGAATTAACGCACCGCTACTAATTGCTGCAATAACCAAATTTGTTCCCTACTTTCTAACTATTCTGCGTCCGCAAATTGGGTTGCTAATGAAGCTGCCCCAATTACACCCGCATCATTTCCTAATTCCGCTAATTTAAGTTTAGTCGAAGTTCGGACAGTTGGAAAGGCAAATTTTTCAAAATTCTTTTGAACCCGTTCCAAAAGGAAGTCTCCGGCAGCTGAAACACCACCACCAATGACCAAGAATTCAGGGTTCAGGGTGTTACTGATGTTGGCAGCAGCCAAACCAAGGTAGTAAGTCACCTTGTCGACAACCCGGTTAGCCAGGTAATCATGATCCTTGGCTAGATCAAAGACAATCTTGGAAGTAATTTCGTCACCATTATCGATCATGGCCTTCAACTTGGAATTTCCTTCGTATTCTTCTGCGAGGTCTTGAGCTAAATGAACCACCCCAGTAGCGGAAGCATATTGTTCAAGACAACCATGATTACCACAAGTACATTGGTAACCGCCTGGTTGGACAATGATGTGCCCAACTTCACCACCAGCACCGTTGACCCCATGGATCAACTTCCGGTTGCTAATCAGGCCACCGCCGACACCAGTTCCTAACGTGATGAAGGCCACGTCGTCACCGTCATTACCAGCACCCTTCCAGCGTTCACCAAGGCCCGCACAGTTGGCATCGTTATCCAAGGCAAACTTCAGGTGGGTTCCGTCTTCAATTTGTTCCTTAACTGGTTGTAAAGTCTTCCAGTTTAAGTTGTAGGCACCAATCACCGTCCCGTTTTCACGATCAACGGTCCCGGGAGTTCCCATCCCGATTCCAATAAATTGGTCACGACTCATCTTGTACAGATCAATATGGTGGTTAATTGATTCGATAATGTCAGGAACAATGTGTGAACCTTCATCCAAAATGTTGGTCCGAATTGACCACTTTTGTTGAATTTCACCTTCCGCAGTCAAAATTGCAAATTTAATGGTGGTTCCACCAAGGTCTACCCCGATTAATTTTTTATTTGTCTTTTCCATGTGCTTTCTTCCTTTCTACTGCCATTTTTTGTTCATAGCGATGTTCCTTTTTAAGGACGAGCTTTGCTTGTAGATACAGGTCTTTATCAATCACGTAGGCCTGATACAAGTTGTCGACCTCGAGCGCCATTAATTCGATATCCCAAATTCGCTTACCGACGTAGACGAAGATGTTAAACCGTTTCAAGAGCTGCTGAACATCGTACAATGTACGTAGATGGACAAGCGGTTGCATTCCCATTACATCGCCCTCCATAACATGATGACAATAAATACAACTAATATAGTGCCACTAAGAAAACGCTTTATCAAGTCTATTTGACCAATTTTTGTACTTCCCAGGGCACCAGCAGCTAAAAAGCCACCAAGCAAACCGCCGAGATGCCCTGCTAAATCAACCCCTGGCATCAATAGGTCCGCCCCAATATTAAAAATTACTAAAATAAAAAATTGGCGGGCCATTTGGCGGATCATGATGTTGTCCCGGTAAACTAACCCGAGCATGATAAATGCACCAAATAGGCCAAACAGTCCGGTACTAGCACCAGCGCTAATTCCCTGAAGTGGCTGGAAAAGCATGCTGGCTAAATTCCCCGTAATGATACTCAACAGGTAAATCACCAGCATTTTCCAATGACCAAAGAGGACTTCAACGTACATGCCGATAAAGTATAAAGTGATCATGTTGATCACGAGGTGTTGGATACCAATGTGGACAAAGCCAGCAGTAATTAGTCGCCACCACTGGCCTTGCAAGATGAGTGGCGTATATTTGGCCCCACTTTGAATCAAAACTGCGGTGTTGGTCGAACCACCTTGGATGGCCATCCAGAGATAGACCAGCACACAGATGGTAATCATCGTGACCGTCACTGGAATTTGCCGAATTGAATTTTTCATCGTTATTCGCCTACCAACGGGACGTTAGGTCCGATCACCCTATCTACCGGAATATCGTGCTCATCAACAGGCCATTCATCATCATCCGCCACCTGAGTATTAAAGGCCAAGGCCACTTTTGGTCCACCATAGTCGGCTAAATAGCGGTCATAATAACCGCCCCCGAAGCCCAATCGTTTACCTGCCGGTGTAAAGGCAACACCAGGGACCACCATCAAATCAATGTCATCGGGAGTAACCACTTGACCACCAACTGGTTCTAAGACCCCAAAATGACTTTCGTCAAATTCGGTGTCTTCATCAAGCGTGACAAATTCCATCTGCCAGTTTGGTAATGTCCGTGGGACCACCACCCGTTGTCCCTTATGCCGGGCGTGCAAAATGATCGGTGCCGTATTAATTTCGAAGGATTGGCTGATCGTAATCGCAATTGTGTCGGCATTGAACCACTCTGGTTGGTCATATAACCGCGACGCAATCTGCTTTTCTTCCTGGAGTCGCGTATTCAAATCCAATTGTTGCAGACGGGCAATATAGGCCTGCCGCATTTCTTTTTTTGTATACATGTCAAGCACCCCTCCTTGAGGTTTAACTGGAATAAAAAAAGGGCGCAACAAAAGTCATCAAAACTTCTGTGGCGCTCCCCATAGTGAAACATTACTTAGTTTCACGGTGTAAAGTAACCTTACGTTCCCGTGGGCAGTACTTCTTTAATTCAAGCCGGTCGGGATTGTGACGACGGTTCTTACTAGTTAAGTAAGTCCGTTCGTGACATTCAGTGCATTCAAGTGTGATGTTTACACGCATTGTCTTGGCCTCCAAACTTATTTTTATTTTTAACGAGAATACGTTATATCTTTACGTAACCCTAACTCGTACAACTATATCATTAATTTTACTATTTGACCAGTTTTTTACCAAACTTTGTTAAGGATTTTTCCTTGACACTTATTCTGTTGACTTAGAACTTTGAACGTCTTTCCAGTAGGCTTGGAAAATTTCTTTAGCCATTGTTAAGTTGCTACTCCCACCTGAGGCGTTGGAAATTGCCAGTGCAACCACGACTTGTGGGTTGCTGGATGGTGCATATCCGGCGAAACTCAGAGTTTCAGTGCTTTGCTTCTTATAGAAGGTTTCTGCCGTCCCGGTCTTCGCCGAAATCGATGGGGTCACACTACTCAATGACTTAGCGGTCGTGTAAGAACTGGTTCCGTGAGTAACCTGGTAGAGTCCCTTCCGGACGAGTTCAAAGTAAGACTTTGGTGCTGGAATGACTTGTTGGACTTGTGGTTTAGCAGTATAGGTAATGTTGCCGAGTTCACCATTAGATTTAGTTCCCCGGATTTCCTTGACGATGTATGGTTTCATCCGGTAACCACCATTGGCGATCGTTGACATGTACTGAGCTAATTGAATGGTTGTGTAACCATCATAGTTCCCATAGGAAAGGTCCAGTGCCGACCCAATATTCTTTTTACCAGAAGCACCCGTGTACCCGGCCACTTCACCTGGTAAGTCGATCCCGGTCTTTTGACCAAGGCCGAACATCTTGTAGTAATACCGCATTTTAGTGAAGATCGATGGTTTCAAAGTTAGTTGCGCACCACTGTGGTAATTCATACCACCAATCTTCATCAGGACTTGCATCATGTAGGAGTTAGAAGATACTTCCAGGGCACTCGCGGCGTTCAATGACATGTTGGCAGAACCCGTCTTGTTGAACCAGGAAGTCTTGGCAGACGTCCCAGCCACCTTGATTGGCATATCGGTCAACGTGTTGTTTGTTGGCGTGATAACCTTTTCCATTAGACCAGCCATGATGGTGGCAGGCTTGACAACCGACCCCATGACAATCGGGTGGTTAATCGCACCGATTTCATCAGTAGTCGTTTTACCGGTAGACGGGTCACGATCAATCCCACCCATGGCGTAAATAGCCCCGGTGTATGGGTTCATCACCACAGCATAAACCCCAGTTGAATTGCTACCAGCTGGGAAGTTTTGCTTCAGGATCTTTTGAACATCCTTTTGAAACTTGGAGTTGATCGTCAAGACCAGGTTGTCACCCTTTTTACCAGGATAGACCACCTTGGACTTAGTAACGTTGTTGCCACTAGTCGTGACTTGTGTTTGGGACTTGGAGCCAGCCAAGGTTGCTTGGTACTGCTTTTCCAAGTAACTTTGTCCCACATTATCGTTTCGGGAATAACCTTGAGACAATAATGTATTAACACTGTCACTAGGTAACCCAGAAGTGGAAACCGTCCCGACTAAGGATTGAATATCCTTACCTTGTGGATAGTTTCGGGTCCAAGCCGTCCCAATCTTAACCCCTGGCATGTCACTCAAGTGTTCACTGACTTCCGCCAATTCCTTGGCCGAAACATTCTTGGACTTGATGTAAGTCGTCGACAACGAATAGGCCCCACTCATCGTGGCGTAGATCATTGCCTTGTTCTTTTGGTCCTTAGTGAGCTTGAAGTAGTGCGGGTGCTTATTAAGGTAGGCAATCGCATCATCATACTGTGCCGAGCTGCTACTGCTCTTGACGTGCTTCAGCACGGCTTTTAAATGACTGTTATCTGCCAAGTAGTAGTCCTGTTGGTTTCGGGTAGTCAACTTTGTAGTTGGCACCGTCAGGTACTTGCCCAGCCGGTTAGCGATCTTGTAAAGATCATCACTATCAACATTTTGACCCTTAGTATAAGTAATGGCTTGGGTTGCCTGGTTACCAACCAGAACCTTACCATTCGAATCATAGATCATTCCCCGCTGGACGTTATTCGTCTGCGTAGTCGTATCCGAACGCTTAACTTCAGCTTTATATGACGCTCCGTTCATCACCTGGAGGTAAAACAGCCGGACTGCTAAGGCCAGTAACAGCAAGCCCACAATCCATAGTAAAAAATTGAGCCGGAACGGAATTGCTGATTGTGCGGTCCGATTCTTGTCGCGTGAGCGAAATTTAAATAGTCCTTTAAAACGATTAAAGAAATTCACGTGTCATTCTCCTTTAATACCAGAAATTATTTTGGCATTTCATAACATCAGTCAATGATACACTGTTTTTGCCAAAAAGTGACCCTTATTTAATTAATATTAAAAACTTATTTTGTTCATGATTGGCCAACCATTCCGTTATATAATACTGACTAGTTTATTCTTCAGGAGGCCATCGTGATTAAGAAACCACGTCATTTCAATTTTAACCTGCTAATTGCATTTATCCTCCCCGTCGCGATCATGGGGTGTTATTTTGCCGTCCGGCAAATGGCCCCGTTTGGTCAGAATTCTATTTTGACGGTTGACCTCGGGCAGCAGTACGTCGACTTTTTCGCTTACTTCCGAAACATGATCCTCCACCACCCTAGTAGTCTCTTCTATTCCTTTTCGAAGGGGCTCGGTGGTGAAATGTTTGGGACAAATGCCTACTACCTTTTTAGCCCACTTAACTTGGTTCTACTCTTTTTTCCGGGCCAATTACTTTCCAGTGGAATCTTACTGCTCGTCCTCCTCAAGGATGGGCTAGCCGGGCTCTCCTTTGCTTGGTTCCTCCAACGCCAAAAGTTACAAACTCCTCCACGGAGCTGGGCCTTTTCAACTGCCTACGCCCTAATGGGCTGGATGATCGCCAACCAGTTAAATATCCTGTGGCTGGACGTTCTCTTTATCTTACCACCAGTCATTGACGGTCTCATTCAGCTCGCCCATGGTGGTTCACCATGGCGCTACATTGCCTGGCTGACCGTCGCCATCATTGATAATTACTACATGGCCTGGATGTTGGCACTCTTCACCTTCCTCTTTATGATCTGGCTCACCGTTGGAATGACTAGCACTTGGCGAGGTAAAGCCAAGTTTGTCGGTCGTTTCTTTGGTAGCTCCATTGCAAGTGGACTGCTCAGCGCGGTGGTACTGTTGCCAACGATTTATGCTCTCACCCAAAGTAAGGGAACTTATACTGAGCAGACGATTAAGTGGGCAACTGAATACAACCCCCTCAAGATCCTCGCTAAGCTGGTTCCTGGATCCTTTAATTTTGGTCAAATGCCTTCGGGCCAGCCGAACATCTACGTTGGCATGCTCCTGACGATTGGCTTTGTGCTCTACTTTATCTACTCCCAAGACCGCTTAGCCGTCCGGTTTACCGCCCTGGCGATTTCAGCTTTTATCATCGCCTCTTTCTGCCTCCAACCGTTCGACCTGCTTTGGCACCTTGGCCAATTCCCCGTCTGGTACCCATCACGATTTTCCTTTGTCTTTAGTTTTTGGATGATTTACCTCGCTGCTAGAACACTCAAACCAAACTTCACGATTAAGTGGCCAACCGCCCTTTTTCTGGCCGTTGCCGTGTTCGCCGTTACTGCCTACCTGTGGGCTAACCAACGCCACATTTCTTACATTAGTACTTCGCAATTAAGTATCGGGTGTGGTTTGGCGATCATCAGTATCGTAATGTTAATGCTGCGTCGCGATCCGTCTCCGCGGATGGCTGACTTCCTCTTTGTGCTCCTCGTCGTGTTGGATGTGTCCACCAGCGCTTTTGTGGCGCTCAACCATATTTCCTACGTTTCTCAAGGGGAATTCGGTAACTACACGACCGCAATGAACCAGGCCATCAAGAAAGCCAAATCCGGAGACAGCGGCTTCTACCGAATTGCTAAAAACTTTATGCGGACGAAGGATGATCCATTCCAGTCCGATTACTACGGTGGCGAACACTTTAGTTCAACCATGGAACCGACCGTTTCTTCCTTCATGAGTTCAATTGGTCAACCTGCCGGTGATGGCTTTGTGGCCTATTCCAACGGCACTCAGGTCACTGATTCCCTTTTTGGCTTTAAATATTTCCTCCAGGCCAAGAACCACGGGATGAGTAATGACACCCAGATGCTACCAATTACTAGTACCCGAGCGGACTGGTACCACTTGGCAAATGTCTCAAGTACCAACATGGTCAATATCAAAAAGAATGCCAACGCGTTACCAATCGCCTTTGGGGCCAGCACTAAGATTCTCGACTTTAAATCCGTTACGCTGGATCCCCTGAACTACCAATCACAACTGTTCCAATTATTAGCTGGGAACAACACTGCCCAACAACTCTTCAAGGTGCAAAACTTTGACTACGTCACCTTCAAGAATGTGCAAAACGCCAAGCAAATCACGGGAACAACCTTCACCCGTAGCAATCCGCTCAAAAACGCCAGTGTGACCCTGCACTTTACACCCAAGACGAACGGTTCGTACTACCTCACCCTTGGAGCTAGCGTTAAGAACGTCGCGTCCATCAAGATTAATGGGCGGACCCTTGACCAGTACCCAACCTACCATAATACGATCGTAATCAACGTCGCCAGTCACCAAAAGGGTAAACCAGTCAATATTGAATTCAAACTGAAAAAGCAGGCGATGTGGATGCAAAACGTCAGCCTCTATCAACTGGATCAGAAGCAATTTAAACAGGACGTTAAAACCTTGCAAAGCAGTGGTTTAAAGGTTACTAGCCAACGAGCTAACCAGATTAAAGGGACCGTCACCATCAAGAATTCACGACAATTCCTGATGACCACGATTCCATATACGCAAGGCTGGCATGTCAAGGTCGATGGCAAATCGGTAACCCCATTCAAAGTTGCGGGGACCTTCATGGGAATCCCAATTACCAAGGGTACTCACAAGATCACCATGACATATATTCCACCTTACCTCATTACGGGGCTAATCATCAGTCTCATGACCTTTGGTGGTTGTGTTGCCTGGTACGAATATCGTAAACGTAAATAGAGAACTAGCCTGACCGATTCGCTCATCGCGGATTGGTCAGGCTTTTCTTATCAAAAAAATTCATTTTACTGTGCTGGGTATGGTACCAACCGCAGGTCACCATGAATGTATTCGCCCAAGTAGATGTCATCAAGGGATTGGTAACCCGCCTTCGTTACCTGCTCTTCGACCCACTGTTCATCATGGTGGATCAATTCCAGAATATCGGTATTAAGCTGACCATCACTAATCAAGGGAAATTTGACGTCCTGGTCATTATTTTCGATGATGACCAGCTGACCATTCTGCTCAAGGATTCCGCTCTTCACCTTGGCAACCTCATAGATCCCTTGGCTCCGCAAACGCATCATCAAGTCATTGGCACTCATTCCAGCCTTGATACAGTTATCGACCACCACTTGACCATTGCGGATCAGGATTTGCGGTCGCCCATCGATCGCGATTCGTACCCAACGATTATGTTCCTTAATGTAACGCAGGATAAAGACGATTACCGTCCAGATCAACAAAACCAGAATGAACTCAACAACCGAAATAGCGGAATTATAGATAATGCCCCCGATGATTCCCCCGAGGACATAGTTTTGCACTTGGTCCAACGCCGTGGTAGGTGCCAAGTTCCCTTTCCCCAGAATATTAATTTGAAAGATCAGACAGATCATCCCAAGGATAAATTTAATTGTTATTAATCCATAAGTATTTCCCATGCTCGCAACACCTTACTTGCTCTGAATCAGCACCCGGTGATCAATCACATGGGCTCGAGTGAGCGTATAGTTGTTGCCACCTTCACTCAGGTTGACTCGGTAGTCCTGATCCTTAATCCGGACGATGATCCCATCGGTCAAAGTTGTTGAATTAACCACGACATCCTTAGTTTTAACATGGTGATCCTTGGCAACTGCTTTGACAAACGGCACCATCTGTGATGACTGGGCCTGCTGAGTATGGGCGGACTCGAGGTACGTATACTGGAGACCAATAAAGATGACCAACAGGAGAGCGAAAATGATTCCGAGATCCCGGTACTTGGTAACTAAGCGGTGCCGAGTGTATTGAATGATCATCACTAGCAGTAAGACGGCAAAGATGATCATCATAACGTAATTAAAAGTTGTATTAGTTTGCTGGTGATTTTGCAGGTATGTTAAGTTATAAAAAGTCATAAAATGCTCCAATCGAAAAAGCGCGGAATAACCCCCTGGTTGTTCCGCGCTTAATTAATTTAACTTTACTTGACTTCGAGAATTTCCACGTGCATGGTGCCGCTTGGAATTTCAATGTCAACTTGTTCGCCGACCTTGTGACCCAAGAGACCCTTGGCCATTGGTGATTCGTTTGAAATCTTTCCGGACAGTGGATCAGATTCAGATTCACCCACGATCGTGTAGGTTTCTGGTTCTTCATCCGGTAATTCCTTGAAAGTAACACTCCGCCCCATCGAAACTTCATCCGCGTCGACGTCATCGTTGTCGATGATGACTGCGTACTGGAGCATGTTTTCGATTTGGCTAATCCGTCCTTCGACAAAGGCTTGTTCGTCTTTGGCAGATTCGTATTCGGAGTTTTCCGAAAGGTCCCCGTAACTACGGGCGATCTTGATTCGCTTGATGACTTCGGGACGACGCTTGAGACGCAAATCTTCTAGTTCTTGTTCAAGCTTTTCCTTACCGTCAACCGTCATCGGAAATGTTTTTTCATCAGCCATAAATTTTTACTTCCCCTTTAATCAAAAAATATCACTTGCAACATTACCATTTCAGCACCAAATTTTCAACCATTTCTGATAAAAATTAATTAATATGGTGGCCCCGTTGAACCAAAATGTCCTTAACCTTAGTGGACAATAAATCAATGGCGACCTGGTTTTGGCCACCTTCTGGCACAATAATGTCCGCGTAACGTTTCGTCGGTTCAACGAATTGGTGATACATTGGCTTAACCGTCGCTAAGTACTGGTTAATAACGGAATCAAGCGACCGGCCCCGTTCCTGCATATCCCGCTTGATCCGCCGAATGATCCGCAAATCACTATCGGTATCGACAAAGACCTTGATATCCATCAAATTCCGCAGTCGTTCATCGTCAAGAATTAAAATTCCTTCTAGAATAATGACGTCTTGTGGTTCAACATGGATTGTCTCGTTGGACCGCGTGTATTCAGCATAGTTATAAACCGGCATTTCAATTGCTTCGTTATGGCGTAACTGGTCAATCTGCTTAATCAATAATTCAGTGTCAAAGGCCAGCGGGTGGTCATAATTGACCGCTTTGCGTTCCTCCATCGTCATCTCACGCTGGTCATTGTAATAAGTATCCTGAGTAATGATTTGAATTGAGTTCCCGTGAAGTTGGTCAAAAATGGCGTGGGCAACGGTGGTTTTACCGCTTCCTGAACCTCCGGTAACCCCGATAATAATTGGACGTGTTCCGTTCATAATTTCCTCCGATTAATGTTTTTTCGCATGCGTGCTTTCTTGTAAGTGGGTGACAATTTCCGGAATCGACTGCGACTTCTGGAGGTAAAAAGTGCCGGCTTTGACCCCATTGGTCTTATGCGTTTGGAGGTAGTAGTAAAAAACATACCGACTTCTGACTAACCCCGCGCGTTTTAAAATTGCGCTCACCTGTTGGTCATTGCTGTTTCTGGGAATGTGGACCCGAACCGTTTGGTCATTTTGTCGGTTCAGCGGCGTCAAAGCATAATTAAAGTAACCATGGATAATCAACCCAACTGCAAGTAAAAACACCACAACAGCAATCACAATATAATTTTGTTTCCGAATTTGCTTGCTCGAAAACCGGTGCATTATATCAATCCCTCCTGCCACCATTTTCGTAAAGCAACACCGCAACGACGGTGATCGTTACGGTGTTGGAAAAACTTCAACTAACGAATTTCGGCACCTAATTCATCGGTTAAGTGCTTTTCGACCTTGGCAAAGGCCTTGTTAACCGTTTCTTCTTGTAAAGTACCGTGGTCATCTTGATAGGTCAGCGTGTAAGCTAAGGACTTCTTGCCAGCAGGTAAATGAGCTCCTGAGTAAACATCGAAGAGTTCGACCTTCTTCAAGAAGGCGCCACCCCGCTTCTTAATGATTGCCACGATTTGTTCGTTGGTAACTTCTTCATCAACTAAGATGGCGATATCCCGGGTAATGTCTGGGTACTTGCTAATGTAAGTGTAGTGCTTACCACGGGTATCTGCTGCGAGGACGGCTTCCAGATTGATTCCAAAGACGTAGGTTTCTGGAATCTTATAGTCCTTGGCAATGTTCGGGTGAACCTGACCGATGAACCCGATCACTTCACCATCTAACAGAATGTTAGCGGTCCGGCCTGGGTGCATTTCTGGTCGACTAGAATCAGCCACGTAGGTGATTTCACCAGCCACGGCTAGATTCTTCAAGTATTGTTCCACAATGCCCTTGAGTTGATAGAAATCAACTGGCTTTGCTTTAGCATTCCAGCTTGCTGGAACCATGCTCCCAGTAACGGCACCGGCGACATGTTCTTGTTCTTCGGGGCGTTCGCCACCCTTTGGAATGAAGACGCGCCCTTGTTCGTAGAGGGCCACATTAGCCACCTTGTGCGCATTGTTGTAGGCAATGTCATTTAACAATCCAGAAACAATGCTCATCCGCGTCGCCACGTGGTCAGTACTCATTGGGTAGTCAAGTTCCATTGGCTTGGTGTCACTTGGTTCGACTTCAAATTGTTGAGCTTTTGCAATCGTCGTTAAGGAGTAACTAATTGCCTGGTTAAGGCCAAGGCCTTCCAAAACGTGCCGACTAGCGCGGAGCTTCTTTTGCCGTGGGGTTAAGCCACCCAAGTTCCGGGTCATAACTGGCAAGGTTGATGGAATGTTGTCATAACCATAGAGTCGCGCAATTTCTTCGTAAAGGTCAGCTGCCAGACTAATGTCCCACCGCCGTGCTGGAACGGTGACAACAATTTGATCATCGTCATTTTGGACCATCTTGAAAGCCAGCCGGTCAAAAATATTTTGAACCGTTTGCATATCCATAGCGGTCCCCAGAACGTCATTGATTTTCTTCAAAGACAAGGTGATATTGTGGGTTGGGTAATCGTGGTCGTTGCCAACAACGATTCCCTGAGCCACTTCACCACCGGCCAATTGTTGAAGCCAGTATGCAGCTTCATCAAGGGCTTGTTCCACCGTTTCTGGGTTAATTCCCCGTTCAAACCGCATTGAAGATTCACTGTGCAGGTCCAAACGACGGGCTTGCTTCCGGACCATCACTGGATCGAAAATCGCGGATTCCAAAGCCACCGTGGTGGTGTGGTCGTCAACTTTAGAGTTGTCACCACCCATGGTACCGGCCAAGGCAACAGGTTGGTCACCAGCCGTTACCACGATGTCTTGGGCCTTTAATTCTTGTTCTTCACCATCGAGGGTGGTTAACTTCTCGCCTTCGTTAGCGTGACGAACCAAGATCTCGTGATTAGTAAGTTTGTCATAGTCAAAACTGTGTAATGGTTGACCATACTTCAGCAGGATGTAGTTAGTAACGTCAACAACGTTATTAACTGGGCGGACGCCGGAATTCCACAATTTGATTTGCAACCAGAGTGGACTATCGGCGATTTGAACGTTCTTGATTACCCGGAGCTTGTAAACTGGTGCAATCTTGTCATCAGCCACCTTCGCCGAAATCAAATCACTCGTTTGGTCGCTACCGTTTTCTTCCACGGGGTGACTGTTAAAGCCATTTGGTAAGTCATAAATGGCAGCAAGGTCATTGACGTTGCCGTAAATGCTTAACATATCACCACGGTTTGGTGTCACATCAGTGTCAATGATCGTGTCGTCCATTCCTAAGTATGGGAAAACTGATTCGCCAATTTTAGCATCATCAGGGAGGAACCAAATGCCGTCTTCATAGTCCTTTGGCGCGATTTTTTCACTAAAGCCAATTTCCTGAAGGGCACAAATCATCCCATCAGATTCTTCGCCACGGATCTTACCACGCTTGATCTTGACGTTGTCAGCAATCCGGGCACCATGGAGGGCCACGATCACTTTCTTGCCGGCCTTGATGTTGGGCGCACCACAGACAATTTGAATCGTTTCATCATCGCTGATTTTGACCTGGCAGACTGACATGTGGTCAGAATCTGGATGTGGCACACATTCTTCGACGTAACCAACGATGATCTTCTTCAGGCCATCACTTGGTGAGCTAACAGAATTGATATCCACGGAAGTCCGTGCCAGCTTCTCGGCGAGGGCCGCTGGCTTAATCTTGTGGTCTTCCAGTGGGAGGTATTTATTTAACCATTGGTATGATACTTTCATAGTCCACTATCCTTTCTGATCAAATTGCGTTAAGAACCGGACGTCATTTTGGTAGAAGTCCCGAATGTCTTCGACACCGTACTTGAGCATGGCAAAACGATCAGGACCAAGTCCGAAGGCAAAGCCACCGTATTCTTCTGGGTCGACCCCGGACATCTTCAACACGTTCGGGTGCACCATTCCGGCACCAAGGACTTCAATCCAGCCGGTATGCTTACAGATGGCACAACCCTTTCCCATACAGTTGAAACAGGTAATGTCAGCTTCAACAGATGGTTCCGTGAATGGGAAATAACTTGGCCGAAGCCGAACCTTGAGCTGGTCCCCAAAGAGGTGTTGAGCCACAGCTTCAAGTGTCCCCTTAAGGTCGGCCATCGTAACGTGCTTTCCAACAACCATTCCTTCGACTTGATGGAATTGGTGACTGTGAGTTGCATCATCAGTGTCGCGCCGGTAGACCTTCCCTGGCGAGATCATCTTCAATGGTCCCTTACTAAAGTCGTGTTGTTCCAACATCCGCGCTTGCATTGGTGAAGTTTGTGTCCGCATTAAAACTGATGGGGTGACGTAGAAAGTATCTTGCATATCACGTGCGGGGTGGTCCTTCGGGAGGTTTAATTTTTCAAAGTTGTATAATTCTTGCTCAACTTCGTCACCAACGGCCACTTCATAACCCATGTCGGTAAAGAGGTCGACTAATTCGTCAATCACTTGTTGGATCACGTGGGGTTGGCCTTGCGCAACCGGGGTACCTGGCAGGGTAACATCCAGGCTTTCACTAGCCAGCTTGGCATCCAAAAGTTGGGCTTGGATTTGGGCCCGCTTTTCATCCAACATTTGTTGGAGTTCGTCCCGCACTTGGTTCGCATACTTACCAACCTTTGGGCGTTCATCGGCACTAAGGTCCTTCATTCCCCGTAGCACGTTCGTGATTGGGCCCTTCTTACCAAGTAATTTAACCCGAATTTGATTAATCGTATCCAGGTTGGAACTATTTTTAATTTCGTCAGCACCCTGTTGGCGCAACTCTTCGAGTTTTTCTCTTAATCCCATATTGTCCTCCTTTAGAAAAAACAAAACCCCGTCCTGCAAAGGGACGAGGTTTATCGCGGTACCACCCTAGTTTATGATTACACCATACACTTAGTGATGAGATAACGGTAATCAACCGGGAATACCAGCTCTGGAAGTGAAATTCATCTCTAGCATCTCAAAGCGACTTTCAGTTGCTAACCGCTTCTCCCTGGCAGATGCGCCGAAACTACTAATTTCCGTCTATGCTTTTCATTCAAAGTTGGTCTAATTGTAAGCTTTCCTTTTTAAAAGGTCAAGCCCTAATCACACCATTTATCGCTCCAGACGTGAACGGCGCCCATGACCGGTGCCAGTTCACGGCCTTGTTTCGTCAACGAATATTCAATCCGACTTTCACCAGGAAAGGTGTTGCGAGCAACAATGCCTTCGTCTTCGAGTTCCTTTAACCGTTCGACGAGGACCCGGTCACTACACTTATCGACGTGGGCTGCCAGGTCTTTGAACCGCTGAGTCCGTTCGTTTAACAACACTTCAATAATCAAACCATTCCATTTTTTGCCGAGAATTGTAAAAGTGTGTTCGAAACGAGGACACAAACAAAAGTCATCCTTATCTCCCGTTGAATGTTCCATTGATTGGCCTCCTTTCTTCGACATTATGATAATTTTTTCACCGACTGCTTATGAAACCGGTCTTCGATCCGGCTCCGCAGTGGGCTGAAGAATTCGTGTTCCGCTTCATAGTCATCCACCAGCGAAACGATCAAGCTTTCCATATAACGCGGCAAGGCCAGGGTCGCCCCAAACATGTGCTTTAAGATGATGTCACGTTCTTTGGCGTTCAAATTAGTGATCTTTTCCGCATTCCGCAATGCCACCCGCGGATGGATGAACGCGTGGGATCCCAAATCAAACTTGGTCGTTCGCCAATCGTAATAGAATAAATCGTGCAATAACCCCGCCCGAGCAGTGCTCCGGTAATCCAAGTGCCACCGCTTTGCAATCCGGTAACTATCATAGGAAACCGCAATTGAGTGTTGGAGGCGGTTGGAATGGTGGTGCTGGGTGTAGTTAGCTAATTTTTGAACAGCAGGCTGGTCTAACAAATCTTGAACAATCGCAACATATTGTGGGTCTGATTTCCACTCATTTTGTGTTCTCATTGAAATAATTGCCCCTTTTCTTCTTTTATAAATATTTTACACGATTTTTTTATAAAAAGGAATAATAAACTTATCAAAAGTAAGCTTATTTTGCTTGATTTAACTGAAACATAAGAATTCCGGCCGAAACGGCGACGTTCAGCGATTCTGCCTCACCACGCATTGGGATATAGAGGTTCGTGGTCGTCTGTTCCAGCAGTTCTGCCGCCATTCCTTGCCCTTCGTTTCCCATGATCAAGGCAAAGTCCTTTCCTGGATGGACATCACGGAAGTTTTTAGCTTCCGGATTGAGTTGGGTACCGTAAACTGGTAAGTCAGCCTGTTTGAAATCAGCAATCCACTTCCGAAGGTCCCCGGCAACTAATTGCAGGTGAAACTGGCTGCCCTGCATCGACCGCACCACTTTCGGGTTGAAAAAGTCAGCCGTTTGACTGCTGGCCACCACGCCGGCAAAGCCGGCCGCGTCCGCGGTCCGCACCATCGTGCCCACATTACCCGGATCCTGGACCCGGTCTAAAAAGAGCCAGGCGCCTTGCAAATGATTTGCTGGAATTCGGTGAACATCCGGCATGGTGACAACCGCCACGATTCCTTGGGGAGTATCAGTGGCGGTAATACTATTGATAATCTCTGGGGTCACCTCATAGACATTTTCAAACAGTGCTACAATATCTTCATGATCACGCAATTCTTCTGGCGTCCCAATTAGGTCCACCAATTCTTGCCCGCTGTTGCTGGCTTCCTGAACTAAATGCCAACCATCGAGCAAGTACTGACCAAACTTTTTACGCCCCTTCCGGGTTTGTAATTTTCGCCAGTCCTTGACGTGTTGATTATGAACGGAAGTTATTTGTTCATTCATTTTTCTCACCTCATTTTAGTAAGGCAATTATAACATTAATCCATCAGGAGGTTTATCATGATCAATTATCACCTCACCGTCAGTGGTCGCGTGCAGGGCGTCGGTTTTCGCTGGAGTACCTACCAGTTGGCCAAAGAAATGGGCGTGACTGGCTACGTCGAAAATCTCGCCAACGGTGACGTCGCCATCGTCGTTCAGGGCCCTCACGAGACCGTGCGTCGCTTCGTGCAAGAGGTCCAAGCTGGTGTCTCACCATACGCCCGTGTTGACAATGTTCAAATCAAGCCGGGTAACCTAGTCGACTTTAAGGATTTTTCCATTAAAGAGTCCTGGTAAATTGACTGGAATTCAGTCCTTATTTAAGGTAAGATACCCTTTGTATAACTTAAAAAAAGGATGAAGGAATTTTGAAAAAATTAAAACGTTGGACCCTGGCGGGCGGATTAGCAAGTTTGCTCCTCCTGCTCTCCGGATGTGTCCGCACGACCAAAAGTGGTAAGCCATATGGAATGGTTTACGAATACCTAGCCAAGCCCATGCAACATCTGATGGAATGGCTCGCCGCCCACTTAGGTAACAACTATGGCTGGGCCATCATCGTCATCGTGATCATCGTCCGGATGATCCTCTTGCCATTAATGATGAACCAAATGAAGAAGACCACCTTAATGCAAGAAAAAATGTCGATGATCCAACCGCAGTTACGCGAAATTCAACGCCGCCAAAAGGAAGCTAAGACGCCGGAGGAACAAGCGGCAACAACTCAAGCCATGATGGCACTGTACCGTGACAACAACATCAGCATGACGGGCGGAATCGGTTGTTTACCACTGCTGATCCAGTTGCCAGTCTTTGCAGCCTTGTATGCAGCCATCCGGTATTCTCCAGACCTTTACCATGCCACCTTCATGGGGATTGCCTTAGGGAAGCCAAGTATCATCTTGGCCATTCTCTCCTTTGTCGCCTACCTCTTCCAAGGCTGGTTATCCATGATTGGGATGCCAAAGAACCAACAAAAGCAAATGCGGATGATGATGCTGATGAGTCCGGTCATGATCTTCTTCATTTCGATGACCTCTTCAGCCGGACTGGGTCTCTACTTCTTTATCGGTGGGCTGTTCGCGATCTTGCAAACTTGGCTGATTAACGCCTACCGGCCGCGCCTGAAAAAGCAGATTGCGAAAGAAGTTAAGCAACAACCCGTTAAAAAGCCGGTGATCGATGCACAACCGATTAACAAGTCCACTAGTGATAGTCACCAAAATGCGGTTGAACAACTGCAAAACAAGCAAGCGAAGAAGCCAGCCGCCAACCGCAACCAACGCCGGAACGCTGGTAAACAACATCACAAGAACAATTAATTAACTGAAGGCTTCTGCGCAACTCATTGTCAGAAGCCTTTTTTGGAGGAACCAAATGATTAAACCAATTAACCATGACGTGATCAGTTTGCAACAGGTCAGTCAACCTGCCCAGCAACCCGACGTCTCAATTGCCCGGGACCTGCTCGACACCCTCGCTGCCCACCGGCAGGAATGCGTTGGCATGGCTGCCAATATGATCGGCATTGCCAAGCGAATCATCGTCGTCAACATCGGGCCAACGAACATCGCCATGTTGAATCCAAAAATTATTGCCAAACAACAGCCCTACAAAACCAGTGAAGGTTGTCTGAGTCTCGAAGGAACCCGACCGACCAACCGTTTTCAAAAGATCACCGTGAAATTTTTCGACCTCCAGTGGCAAAAGCAAACCCTTCGTCTGGAAGGCTTTCCAGCCCAAATTGTCCAACATGAAATTGATCACTGTGATGGCATTTTGATTTAAAGAAAAATTACAAAACAAGCGGAGTTAGTTGCATTTCACAACTAACTCCGCTTTATTACTATTCATCATTAACTTCATTTTTCACAATCGGCAAGGTAATCCGGAAAATCGAGCCAGCACCAACTTGGCTTTCCAGGGTGATTGTTCCGTGATAACCCTTGATTAAACGTTCCGCAATCGATAAGCCAAGGCCATTACCACCCTTCTTGCGGCTGCGTGCCTTATCGACCCGGTAGAAGCGGTCAAACACCTTGGCTGCTTCCTCAGGAGCGATCCCCTCACCAAAGTCTTGCACCGCTATTTCAACCGAATTGAAATTCCGGGACAAGGAAAGGTGGATCTCCTTGCGATCCGTTGAATACTTAACCGCATTATCACACAGGATAATCAAAATTTGCTCCAGGTGATCCCGGTAAATATTAACGTCCACGTCCTGACGTAAGTCATTATCGAAACTAAATTTAAAATCTGGGTGAATCATCTTGAAGTTGTTGTAGACCTGCTCAACAACTTCTTCCACTTTTGTGGTAGCGTTTCTAAACTTAATTTCTACCTGCTCTGCCCGGGACAGGTCCAGCATTTCCTGAACAAGATTATTCATCCGACTGGTCTCATCCAAGGAGGCTTTAATCGAATTTTCGAGCACCTTCGGATCATCTTTGCCCCACCGTTCCAGCATTTCCATGTGGCCCTGAATAATGGCCACTGGCGTCCGCAATTCATGGGAAACATCCCCGACAAACTGGGATTGTTGATCAATGTAACGCTGGGTGCGGTCCAGCATTTCGTTCAGCAACGCACTAAGTTCACCGATTTCATCATTCCGCTTTAATTCTGGCGTCCGGACGTCCTTCGTTGGGTCCTTGGTTACTACTTCCAGGGTTTGGCGAATGTCGGTCAGCGGGCGCAATAGAAAGTAGGATAAGCCATAACCAAGCAATCCACTAAAGATCACTACTAAACATAATACCAAGCTCGTAATTAGCAGGAGCCGGTGATAGCGATGATAATAATTCGTCAATGGATTCTCAATTTGAAGGTAACCAATAATTTTTTTACTGCCCGCCATTCTGATTGGGGTTCGGCCGATAATCATCTTATGGTGAAGGCCCTTTTGCACTGTCAATTGCTCAGCGGAGACTTTTTGCAATTCTTTAATGACTTTCCCAGTTTGAAAGATCAAATGCCCCTGCTGGTTATACACCGCCACGTTCTGGTGGGAATTACTTAGTCCCTGTAACAGGGGACGGTGGTATAAATTTTGGCTGGTAACCTGTTGGTTATCTGCAGCCAATGCCTGACGTTGAAAAGTGGCATTCACAGAAGCGTTTGTCAAGCTGCCGTTTGCATTTTGGCCTAACTGATGGCTGATCGTCGTCAAGCTTTGATTTAATGCCGACCGTTCTTGATTCAACAAGTCATTGGTGAACGCCATAAAAATCGTGACCACCACGATCAGTCCGATAATTAACGAACCGAGCGCCGTCCCAAAGGCCCATTTTAATTTTAGAGAAACAAACTTCCGGGGCTTTGGTTTTGTCAATTGCTCTTTCATAGCCCAACGCCTCGATTACGAACGAATAACGTACCCGGTACCACGGACGGTTTGGATATAACTCTTTTCACCAGGACGGTCAATCTTGTTCCGAAGGTAACGAATGTAAACGTCAACCACGTTCGTTTCGACTTTAGCATCGTAGCCCCAAACCTTGCTCAATAATTCCTGACGGGACATGACCACGTTGATATTTTCCATCAAGATCAGTAATAATTCGTACTCCCGCTTGGTCAGGTTGATGACCTCATCATCGCGGCGGACGACTCGGTTTTCTTTTTCAATCGTCAAGTCCTTGTACTTAACCGTTGTTTGGTGATTGTTATTATTGCCATCTTCAATGCTGATCCGCCGCAACAGTGCCCGGACCCGTGCCAATAATTCTTCGATTGCAAATGGCTTGACGATGTAATCATCCGCCCCGTGGTCAAGGCCTGAGACCCGATCAATGACGGAGTCCCGCGCGGTCATGATAATAATTGGCGTATCCTTTTCTTCACGGACTCGCCGGGCAACTTCAATCCCGTTGAGTTCCGGTAACATCAGGTCGAGTAGAATTACGTCAAAGTCCTGGTTTAGGGCTGATTCCAGCCCAGCCCGGCCATCGAGTTCAACATCCGTTTCGTATCCTTCGTGCTTTAATTCCAAATCCACGAAATTTGCGAGATTTTCTTCATCTTCAATAATTAAAATTCGACTCATTTCTTCACCCTCAAATTTAAACTTTTTAAACCATAATTCAGTTTATCATAATTTTTTAATGAAAGTGCTAATTATGTCAATAAAAAAAGCTTTCCCAGGTCCGGCGCCTAAGGGAAAGCTTTTAATTTGAAGTAAGATTAGTTGTTCTTGGCAACAACTTCCTTACCATTGTAGTAACCACAGTTTGGACAAACCATGTGTGACTTACGAAGTTCACCACAGTTTGGACAAGGTGCTAAGCCCGGAACAGTCAACTTGATGTGTCCCCGACGGTTACGCTTACGAGTCTTTGATGTCTTTCGTGCTGGTACAGCCATGTTTGACACCTCCTTATAAAAATTTTATCCACTAGGTTTTTAACCGTTCGCTAATTATTTTTCATCCTGATCAGGAAATAAGTTTTTCAACTTAGCGAAACGTGGATCAACATGGTCAGAATCCTGATGATCGTCAGCGACTTCCTCGGTCACTGCCCAGCCCTTACCGGAAGGCAACTGGTCGTTGGCGGCTTCTTCAGGCGTTAATACCCGTGTCGGAATTTGTTCGTAAATATTTTCAATTAACGATTCATCAAAATCAATTGTTTGATGATCGCGAGGAAGAACAAAAACCACTTCGTCATCTTCATAACGGTCCAGGTGACTTTCATCAGCCGTGTATACCTCAGAAAAGTCAAAGGAGAGTGGTAACTTCACGGGTTGTAATGAACGAGTAGAAGGCACCGTGATTTCACCATCCACGTGGGCACTCACGGTTGCGTCTCCATCATGGTAGGTGACGTAACCATCTACTTTCATTGGTTGCGCGTCCAGAATATCATCTGGAAAACGTTTGGTAAGTGATGCTTTCAGATCAAAAGTACTGTCAAAGTGAAGTGGTTCGTCAGAATAACGATGTAATTCATTAAGTGACCATTTCATAGTACTAACCTCCTAATGCAACGTGCCCAATTATACGCTGTCGACTATTGATTGTCAACGACTTTTACTTGACAGTCATTCTGAGCGGGGCTCGTTTTAAATCTTGTTCAACGGGTGTGAAATTTTGGTACAATTTGCCTGCTCGATAATCTAAATCTAAGCGACCTTCATCCAACGTCTGGTCGACCTTCACAATTAACGGGTATTGCAACCGTTTCTTAACTGCATGCAGGTATTCCTGCCCCCGCTGTGTAAATCCTAGGACGTGGTGGTAAGGATGTTGCACACTCCACGCGACCTGGTCCCTCGTCGCCTGCAGAACAATGTACAAAAAAAGCCGGAGCAAATGGGCGTATGTATATCGTTTCGTCTTAGCACCTTTCATGAAACCTGCAAAGGTCAGGTTTTGTCCCGCAACCCGTTTCAAACGATTTTCCAGGCCCTCTGACATTTGGTAAATTTGGCTCAACCGACTCGTCGGTGCCTGGATCAATTCATTACGCAACAGGGGGTACAAAGCTTCCCAACTCGGTAGCTTTTCAAGTGCCCGTAACTGGTCCAAAGATGGCTGCGGAACGGCTTCAGTAACCTGTGACCATTCACGCTCACGAACTCCCTGGCGAATCGCACTGGCACTCGCAATGTGCCCACTAATTGTTTGGTCATGATAATTGCTGCCCTGCCGAGCAATCGGTCGCAAATTCAGCGAGTACCCATGGTGTAGTTTGGCCTTCGTATAGCTAAAGGCAAGAATATCGTTCGGATCAACTAATGA
Organism: Limosilactobacillus caecicola; assembly: GCF_943192935.1. Taxonomy (GTDB): domain Bacteria; phylum Bacillota; class Bacilli; order Lactobacillales; family Lactobacillaceae; genus Limosilactobacillus; species Limosilactobacillus caecicola. The sequence continues at coordinate 65,445 of NZ_CALPCI010000005.1, forward strand.
TACCCCTACTTGTTCTTGCAATTGCTGATTAAACTGGGTCGCATAGGTTTGATCAAACTGGTGAAACTGATCACTCTGGAAGTGTTGCTCTAACCCCACCAAGTGCGCAAAGTCCCACTCTGGGTGCTCGGCGCCAAACACCACGTCCTGGACCTGCAAATCATTGAGGAGGCGCAGGGCCCCGCTAGCAAAGCGATCCGCGGGTTCAACCGCACTCACCAGCGGTAACTCAATCACCAGATCGACCCCGTTAGCTAACGCCGCTTGGGTTCGTTGCCACTTATCAAGGACCGTTGGCTCACCGCGTTGCGTAAAATTACCGCTCATCACGGCCACCACGACATCCGCCTTCGTCAACTGCCGCGCCTGCTGAAGGTGGTAGCGATGACCATTGTGAAAAGGATTATATTCAACAACTAAACCGACTGCCCGCATGTTATTCACCTACCCGACATTTGAAAAACCACCGCGTCGTGGTTGGCCCCGGTTGGCCCTGGCCGAAATCGCTCGTCACTTCAATCTGGGTAAATCCGCTTTCGTGCAATGCCTGCTTGAGAGTTTCCAACGGATAGGACCGCTCAAAGTGGGTTTCCGCAAGGCGCCGGTAATTACCGTCCGCCTGCCGGTCAAAAAACGATAGCTCATGAATGACCCCGTGTGGCACGTCATCATCCGCAAAACTGGACCAAACAAAAAAGCGCTGATTATCCGGTGACTGATAATTAAACATGAACCCCGGATACTTTTCGTCCGTTTGGTATGGCGTAATCACATCGAAGAGGAAGATTCCGTATGGTTTTAAATGTGCATGGACCTGGGTAAACGTCTGCTGAACTTCCGCCATATCAGCCAAGTAACATAACGAATCCGCAAAACAGGTCACAACATCAAACTGCCCCAGGCCATCAAGATCGAGCATATTGGCCTGCACTAATTCTAAGTCAACCTTCGCGGCCGCCGCATGCTGCGAAGCTAACACCAGCATTTCAGCAGATAAATCCACGTCTGTGACCTGGTAGCCTTTTTGGGCCAATAAAACACCTAAACGTCCGGCACCACCAGCTAGATCTAATAGCTGAGTACCGGGCGTTGTATTGGCCTGAACGTATTGCTGCCACTGCAAGTACAGTTGCTCATCAAACAGTTCATCATAATACTGAGCAAAGGAACCGTAAATCATTTAGTCATTTACCCATTGTTCGACGTTGACCAGTGGGGCATCTGCCCAGAGCTTTTCCAAGTTGTAGAAGTGCCGGGTTTCTTCACGGAAAACGTGGACAACAACGTCACCAAGGTCTACTAGGACCCATTGCGCCGCATTTTTACCTTCAACACTCCCAATTTCAATGTGTTCCTGGTGGGCCATTTCTACAATCGCGTTCACGATCGCTTGCACTTGCCGGTCAGAACCACCCGTCATAACCACGAAATAATCCGCCATTGGGCTAATTTCGTCAACTTTGAGAGCGACAATATCTTCGGCCCGCCGACCATCAGCCGCTTTAACAACCTTTTCTAATAATTCTTTACTATCCATTAATGATTCTCCTTTTGATACTTCGGTACCCATGCATTATACGTCACCAGTGTTTGCGGATAGACTGGCTGACCCTTGTGAATTAAATATTCCAACGTGTGTTGGGTTTGGTAAGCGACCCCCGCCCCTAAATCCTGGGCAGTAATTTGCCGGGCCGCTTCTACACCAGGAAAATCGCGTCCTGGTTCGATGTAGTCAGCCATGTACACAATCTGGGCCAATTTCGTCATGTAGTTACTCCCGACGGTGTGTTGGCGAATTGCATTCAAGATGTCTTCGTCACCCACACCGAGTTCGTCCTTGATCATTTCCGCTCCCACGACACCGTGCCAAATAGCATTGCCGTAATTCAGGAGGTCAGGATCCATTTGTTTGGCATGAATCACGTCAATGAAGTCCTGGTCAGGGCGTTGCTTGGCGTAGTCATGACATAAACCAGCAATACTAGCCTTTTCAACATCAACACCGTTCTGTTCAGCCAACTGAATGGCTGTTTGTTCAACCCGACAAACGTGAGCAAAACGCTTTGGGGACAATGCCTCACGTAGTCGGGCCACTAATTCTTCCCGTGTCAACGGTAATAAATGCTCTTGATATTCCAATTCATGCTTAGTCAATGTACAACTGATGCTCCTTAATGTAATCTTCAACCGCTGTGGGAACCATATACTTAATCGACCGGCCGTCATGGATCCGCTGGCGAATGTCACTAGACGAAAAATCAACTTCTGGAACGTCAACCCAGATCACCGAAAAATCACTAACGTTGTGCGCTCCCGGGCGCCGCACCCCCACGAAATTCACGATTTTCAATAAGTCATGGATGCGATGCCATTTTGGTAAGTAATCGACCATGTCACCGCCAATAATAAAGTAATAGTCTACATCAGGGTGACGGTGCTTCAATTCCCGAATGGTATCGTAGGTGTAGCTCACTCCACCACGTTCGACCTCCGCTAATTCTAATCCCAAAAAGGGATTATCCTGAATGGCTAACCGGAGCATGTCAACCCGGTAATCAGCCGCAATCGCGGTCTTTTTATCCACATGGGGTGGAATCATGTCGGGCATGAGCAGAACTCGGTCCAAGCACAAGATCTTGCCCACCTGATCTGCCACTAACAAGTGGGCGTTGTGGACAGGGTTAAAAGTGCCTCCATAAAGGCCAACCCGCTTTCGTCGGTGGAGATTAACCGCTTGATATTGAACTTTTGGTGTTGCTTGAATGGACGCTTGCACGCTGACCGCTCCCTAAATCTTTTTCACCCGTGCCGAGACGTTACGGAATTCTGGTTGGTCCGATTCCTTAAAGAGGACCAGCACGTGACCAATGGTTTGAACCACGTCAATGTCACTGTGGACTTCTATGTAGTCCTTAACTTCACTGGTCGTTTCCACTGCGTTTTGCAAAATGTTGATTTTAATTAATTCCCGCCGGTTTAACGCCCCGTCTAATTGAGCTAACCATTCAGGAGTCAACCCATTTTTGCCGATACTAAAAATGGGTTGGAAATGGGTTGCTTGCGCCCGTAAATACCGTTTTTGTTTACCACGTAATTTCATTCATTTTCTCCTCTAAATCATTGCGCGTCGGGTCAGGACCCGGACACCCTTTGGTGCCCAGCCAGCAATGGCGACGCCTTTCGGGACGGTGATCCATCCCAAGCCTTCAAACACTAAATCCGTCTTTTCAGTAGTGGAAAATTCAAACCGTTCTAATGGTGGAATCTGGTCCTTTGTCTCCGCAGTCGGTGGTGTTAACAGGTCACCAAGGTGCTTTTCATAAAAGGCATCCGCATTACTGAGCTTCGTCCGGTGAAGGTTTAGATTATTGTCAAAGTAAGCCACGACCCCAATCTTCGGGCCCTTAAGATAATCAAACCGGCCAATTCCCCCCAAAAAGATCGTTTGGCCATCACTTAATTGATACGTCCGCGGTTTAATCTCTTTTTGTGGTGATACTAATTTCAAAGCTTCCGGCGGTAAGACATGGGCCATTTGGTGTTGGTGAATAATCCCAGGAGTATCGATCAGTTCGTGACCGTCGTCCAGCGGAATCTCGATCTTGTCGAGAGTGGTTCCGGGAAAACGGGACGTCGTGATCAAGTCCTTGACTCCCGTCCGTTGCTTAATGATTTGGTTAATCAACGTCGACTTACCAACGTTCGTAACGCCCACAACGTAGACGTCGCGGTGTTGGCGATACTTTTCAATCGTGTCCAGGAGGTCTTCAATTTGATGATTTTTCTTCGCAGAGACCAGTAAGGTACCAATTGGCCGAATTCCAGCGAGGTTCGCTTGCTGCCGAATCCAGTCCCGGAGCCGTGACCGTCGCAGTGAACGCGGTAAGAGGTCTTCTTTATTACCAACCAACAAGACTGGGTTGTCACCTACAAAGCGGTGCAGGCCCGGAATCAGGCTCCCGTTAAAGTCAAAGATGTCCACAACGTACACGATCAACGCGTTGGCTTCACGAATATGGTTCAACAATTGTAAAAAGTCATCGTCGGTTAATGACACCGGCGCAATCTCGTTGTAGTGCCGCAAACGGAAACACCGTTGACAATAGAGTTCGTTATTCTCGAGGCCCTTTTTCACCGCCGCCCGTGGCGTATAACCTGGGGCTGCTGGATCCGTAGATTGGATTACCGCCCCACAGCCAATACACCGTAGTTCATCATTATTTGCAGTTTGTTCAGTCATTCAAATCCTCCTGCCACGTCATTTCTGGATACTTTTTCTCGAGGTCCTTCATCACAAACTTTTCAAAGAAGCGGTTAATTTGGGTATCCCACTTGTCGCTATTAATTAATGGTTTCACTAGAATGGACCGGACACCAGCCGTGTTAGCAGCTAACATATCGGTCATTAATTGGTCACCAACCATCACGACTTCATCCTTGGTGAGGCCCAACCGACGCCGCGCAGTTGTAATTCCGAAGCTTAGCGGCTTCAATGACCGCGAAACAAATGGCAGATTCAAATGTTCAACGGCCTTCGCCACCCGTTTGGCACTATTATTGGACACCACAATTAATGGAATTCCGGCAGCCTGCAATTCGGCCATCCATTCCCGCAACTCAGGAGTCCCATTCGGGTTATTCCAAGCAATCAAGGTATTATCCAGGTCAGACAGGACCGCCTTAATACCGTGTGCTTGCAGCTGTTTGGGCGAAATATTGTATACTGTGTCAACCATCCAGGTTGGTTTGAATCTTGCTATCAATGTTTTACCTCATAGTTAGTTAATTAATCTAATTATAACGATTGCACTTGAGTGGTTCAATTAGAAGGATAAAAAAAGATTAGGGTGCGCAGCGCCCCCTAATCTTTTTTAATTAATTTAGTTTAAAGCTTTCTTGGCTTCGTCAACGACCGCCTTGAAACCTTCAGGGTCGTTAACAGCTAAGTCAGCTAACATCTTCCGGTTGATGTCAATGTTAGCAAGCTTTAAGCCGTGCATTAACTTGCTGTAGCTAATGTCGTTCATGCGGGCACCAGCGTTGATCCGTGCAATCCATAATTCACGGAACTTACGCTTGTTAACCTTCCGGTCACGGAAAGCGTAAGTGTAACTCTTCATCACTTGGTCCTTAGCAGTCTTGAACAGACGGTGCTTTGAACCAGTGTAACCCTTTGCCAACTTCATGATGCGCTTCCGACGAGCGCGTGTAACTGTTCCACCTTTAACTCGCATAGTGGTAACCTCCTAGATTAATTTTTAGATTGTGTATTGAATATGCAGCCCAACAATTACTTTGAAGGAAGCATCTTCTTGAAACGCTTAACGTTCGTCTTGTCTAACATGCTCAAACCACGTAATTGACGACGTTGCTTCTTGGTCTTACCGTGAAAACGGTGACTAGTAAATGAGTTACCACTCTTGAAACCGCCTTTAGCAGTCCGCTTGAAACGCTTTGCAGCAGCGCGATTAGTCTTCATCTTTGGCATAACTATTTCCTACCTTCTCTTTATTTTTTTGCCTTATCTGTAATTGGGGCAAGCGTTAAAAACATGCTCCGTCCTTCCATCTTTGGTCGTTGAACAACGGTGGCAATGTCTTTCGTCTCATCTGCCATCTTTTCAATCATGTCACGACCGATATCCTTATGCGTGATCGCCCGACCACGGAAACGCAAGGAAACTCGAACCTTGTCACCCTTGCTGATGAACTTCCGCACCCGATTTAACTTCACATTGAAGTCGTTAGTATCAATGGTGGGGCTCAACCGGATTTCCTTAACAGCTTGGGTCTTTTGGTTCTTCCGGGCTTCACGTTCCTTCTTTTGCATCTCAAAACGATACTTTCCGTAATCCATAATCCGCGCAACTGCTGGACGGGCCTTTGGTGCAACAAGCACTAAGTCCAATTCAGCATCTTCAGCCATTTGTAAGGCTTCACGCTTGGATTTGATTCCCAGTTGATTACCGTTTTGGTCAATCAACCGGACTTCCCGGGCACGGATACCGTTATTGACATTCATTCCTTGAGCTATGGCAATACACCTCCAATTTTGATAACGAAAGAACAAGCAAAAAAAGCGGGACGCCATAGCATCCCGCTTGAAAACTACTATCCCACGTCAATGAAATAGTCTCATTCAACTCGTCAGCCCGGCAACTCTAGTCACCAAGGCGAGAAGCGGGTGCTTCTGCTTTTCTTTCAACAAATAATAGACTAACTAATTTATCCCCCAATGTCAAGGGCTAAATTCTGATTTATCCCTTTTGTCGGAGGTTCGGTCCAATAATCTGGACTTCTCGCGAAAGGAAACGAATCCGTTCCATAATTCGTTGTGCTTTGATGGGTTCGACATTGCCAACGTTGTCTTGTGCCAGATGGTCCGTCAACTCATCCATGGAGAAGTTGGAACTAAAGAAAGTTGGCAGTTCTGCTTGCATCCGGTATTCCAAAATGACTCCGAGAACTTCATCACGTAACCACGGCGATAATGCGTCCGCGCCAATATCATCTAACATTAAAATTGGGGCCGTCTTCACAGCATCCCGCTCTTGATCAGTCGTCCCGCGGGAAATGGAACCCTTCATGTTGACAGCAAAGGTCGGAAAGTGGACCAGCATACTATTAATGCCGTTTTCAGCCAATTCGTTCGCCAGGGCCCCTAACAGGTAGGTCTTACCGACCCCAAAACTACCAGAGAGATAAAGACCGGGAATAAATTCATTCTGGTCCTGGGTATACTGATTAACAAACTTAACCGCCGCATTCAAGGCTGCCGTTCGGCCTTGCTCACCAGTGCTGAAATTATCTAACGAGGCATTTTCGATAAACTTTGGCATGTAGCGCTTGGTAACTCGTTGCCGCTTTGCCTGCAGTGCCTGTTGTTCTCGTAACTGAGCCGTTGGAACATAGGTCACGTCAATTTGTTTGGCAGAGATCACCAACCGGGGTGTGTAACCCGGTGCCACACTTGGCGCCCCATTTTCAATCAGGTGCTTTTCATGAACGTATTCATAAAGTTTCGAACGGCCCCGCCGAATATCATCATCGCTTAACTGGTCCTGGTGGTCAGCCAAAAACTTTTGAACATCCGGATCCGCAAAGACTTCGGCAAAGATTTTTGCGGTATTGCCATTGTCATCCGGTCGTTGGAGAAGTTGTTTGATTGTTTCCATTACTGATCACCTCATTTCTTTTGCTGGCGTTTTTGGCGGTTGCGGTGCAACTCCGCCAATAATTTCTTGGATTCGGCTAGTTGTTCAGCAGTCGCGGCCTGGGCCTTTGGCTGATAGCCTTGTTTGGCCCATTCAGGTACCCGTTCCTTAACGGTCCCCTTCCGACCACCACGTCGATAGCTCCGTTGCTGACTACTCTGGTTTCGTTTGACCAGGTGGCGCTGAATTTCCCGATAGGCGTCCACTGCCGTTTGAACGCCGGCACGACTCCAATTGTTTGCGATCGCATCGGCAAGGTTGGCCTTGACCGTTGCAAGGCCTTGGTCACCAATAATATACCATAACAAGAGGTTGATCGCACCATTGGAAAGCTGACTTTGTTGAACCAGGCGCTCAACCGTGACCCGTTCGCCGGAGCTAACGTAGCCATTGGTTTGTCGCTTAAGCTGGGTCAGGAACGCCATCGGGGCCGTTTGCTCACAGATCTTAATCAAAGACTGCACTTCTGACGGTAGGCCGGCCAAGTCCATGTCCGTCACTTGTTTTGTGGCGTCCGGTTGAGAAGCTGTCGTCGTTGTTGGTTGCGATTGTGCATTCGCATTTCGTGCCAAAATCTTAAATTGATCAGCATCAAATTCATTCTTGACCACGTCATAGGCCCGCACCAGTAAACGTGCCATTTCGAGTTCATCATAACCATATGTCTGGTGTTCCACCAGAATGAGCTGTCGGTAGTCATTCACAATTTGCGGATCGATACCCTCGCTAGTTAACTGTTGGCCAACAAAGTGTAGATCAAAATTCTGGTCAGCAACTTGACTTTTCGGAACCCGGTAAGCCGTCAGCTTCGAAATCTGATCGCGGGTCGTGGCAACCGCTGGATCATCCTTGGTAATCGACTGGTCTGGGTGAAAAGTCGCAAAAAAGTCAGCGCTGACGTTTTCTAAGTGGTCAACGTTGAGCGAATTGGCAACTGCTTCCTCACCCAGCCGTTTAAACATTTCAGGCCCGACCATTTGCAAGAGTTGCACGCTCAGCAAATCATCTTTCATAAACTGAGCCGGAGTCAGCGTCGGCTGGAGTTCAAAAACCAGCACCACACCAAGCTCATCATGCCGCCGATAGGTCTTAATTAAGCCAACTGCTTCGAGCTGTTGTAGAGTTGTTGCGACCGCTGGCAAACCACTGTTGACGGTCGTTAGCAGTTGCGACAATGGGGTTCGCTCAGAAATCAGTGGGTGGGGGTGCAAGAATCCTTTTAAAGCAGAAAAAAGCCCCAGGGAATTGGGACTTAACAGCGGCTGATAATACTTCACAAACGTAGTGGCGTCGTAATTAGCAAAGTCCAACGACGCGCTAACCACGAACCCGGTTTGTGGATTTAAATCATACTTTGGCATTACTGATCACTTCGCTTACTATTACCAATCATTGATTGGAGTTCACTCATAAAGGCATCGACATCCTTAAATTGCCGGTAGACACTCGCAAAGCGAATGTAAGAAATTTCATCGACATCCTTTAATTCGTTCATGACGTACTTACCAATTAACTGGCTCGAAACTTCCGTCTCACCTAACCGGCGCACTTGGCTTTCGACCTTATCCGCGATTTTGGTCAATTGTTCCATGCTAACCGGGCGTTTTTCGGCAGACCGAATCAGCCCGTTGAGAATCTTTTGTCGATTGAATTCTTGCCGGGCACCGTCCTTTTTTACGACCAAGAGTGGCGTCTCTTCGTAGCGTTCAAAGGTGGTGAAGCGGAACCCACAGTGAGCACATTCCCGCCGGCGTCGAATACAAGTACCGTCTTCACTTGGTCGGCTATCGACCACCCGTGAGCCATTTTTATGACAGTGCGGACAAATCACGTTTCTGCTCCTCCTCATTGTTATCAAACATTTAATAAAGGTATTATAACATATCAAACTTTTTTCACATGGCGAAGCCAGTTAGCAACCTGCTCTTCCAAACCTGCGACCGAGGAATTGTTATCAAACACCACGTCGGCTTGATCGATTTTGTCCTGGATGGGCATTTGACTAGTAATCCGCTCCTGGGCCGTTTGCTGATCCATGTGGTCACGAGCCATTAGTCGTTGCAACTGGGTGTCCGGATCCGTGGCAACGACCATGACCTGATCACAAGTGGTTTGGTAATGACGTTCGAAGAGCAAGGGCGCGTCCAAAAAGATTAATGGAGACTGCTGATTGCGCAGCTCATCCAATTGGCGCACGATTTTAGCCCGGATCAGCGGTTGTAAAATTTCATTTAGTTTGGCAAGTTGCGCGGGGTCACTAAAGACGATTTCCCCTAATTTTTTGCGGTTCAGCTGGCCATCGGATTGCAAGATCTCGTTACCAAAGGTCGCGACAACCTTCGCCAGGCCACTTGTCCCTGGCTCGACGACCTGGCGGGCAATTTGGTCGGCGTCAACAATTGGGTACCCCTGACGCCGCAAATAGTTACTAACGGTACTTTTGCCGGTCGCAATTCCACCGGTCAAGCCAATTATTTGTGTCATTTTTCGATCAATTCCTGACAGTGTGGGCAGTAAGTGGTTCCCCGTTGGGCTACCTTGATTTTGATCATCTTCGTCCCACAACGTGGGCACTTGTCACCTCCATGATCATACGCTTTGAGGTAGTCTTGAAACCCGCCGGCGTCCCCAAAGGCGTTTTTGTAGGTGTGAACCGTGGTCCCCTTATGTTTGGTAGCGATGGCAATTTCATCAATGATGTTTTGGCGCAGCACCTGCGCTTGTTCATGGGTCAACGTGTTAGCGGGTTGTTCAGGGTTAATCTTACTCATCCAGAGCACTTCGTCACAGTAAATGTTCCCTAACCCCGCAACGTGACTTTGGTTCAAAAGGAATGGTTTGATCTTACCACGACTCTTGTGCAGGATTTTCTCAAAATAATCCAGGGTAAAGTCCCGCTCAGTTGGTTCCGGGCCAATCGTCTTCAGACCGCCATAGTCCATTTCGGTCCCTGTTTTAACTAGCCGCATTCGGCCAAACTTCCGGGTGTCACGGTAGCAAAGGTCGGTGCCATCCGCAAAGTGGAAAATGACATGAGTGTGCTTATCAACCGGTGTCCCGGTTTTTTGAGCGTAATAGCTTCCTTCCATCCGCAGGTGTGAAATCATGGTTAAATCATTGGTAAAACGAAATAGCAAGTACTTACCACGCCGATCCACCTGTTCAATCGTTTGGCCCACTAACGCCTCCCGGAATTCTTCAACGTCATTTTCAATCGTTTTGCCGTAATTCACGTCAATTCCAATGATTTTGTGACCGGCCGCAATCTGGTTTAATCCCCGCCGGACCGTTTCAACTTCGGGCATTTCAGGCATTATCAACCACTCCTTCTCGTTTCTTTAGAATAATTATAATCTAACTCGTAGAAAAAGCAAAACACGATCCTACAACATACAGAATCGTGTTTTATTGATTATTACTTCAAATCGTACCAGGTGTCACCAACCTTGCTTTCTACCTTCAGTGGCACGTCAAGTTTGACCGCCGAGTCCATCACTTGAGGGACTAATTTCTTTAATTGTGGAATTTCCTCTTGCGGTGCTTCGAAAATCAATTCGTCGTGAATCTGAAGCAACATCCGTGCTTGCAAACCAGCATCCTGCAACTGCTGATTCATATTGATCATTGCAATTTTAATGATATCAGCGGCACTCCCTTGGATTGGAGTGTTCATCGCCGTCCGTTCCGCAAAGGACCGGCGACTAAAGTTTTTAGCATTAATGTCTGGTAAGTACCGCCGACGGTGGGTGATGGTTTCGACATAGCCCTGTTTCTTGGCCGTTTTGACAATCTGGTCGACGTATTCCTTAACCCCTGGGAATTCTTGGAAGTAGCTTTGGATAAATTCGTGGGCCTGTTTCCTGGTGACATGGATATTTTGTGACAGCCCATAGTCACTGATTCCATAGACAATCCCGAAGTTGACCGCCTTGGCTTGGCGCCGCATGTTCGGCATCACCTCTTCATCGGGTAAGAGGTGGAAAATCCGACGGGCGGTACTCTCGTGAATATCCTTGCCATCAATAAAGTCCTGTTGGAGAGCCTTGTCACCAGTAACGTGGGCCAACACCCGCAATTCGATTTGTGAATAGTCACTGGAGAAAATCCGCCATCCTGGTTGGCTCGGTTTGAATGCCCGCCGAATCTTGCGCCCTTCTTCGATCCGAACCGGAATATTTTGCAGGTTCGGGTCAACAGAGGACAAACGACCCGTTTGCGTCAGGGTCTGAAGGTAACGGGTGTGAATTTTTTGGTCTGCAGAATGGATAACTTTCAACAGGCCGGTGATATAAGTTGACTGGAGTTTCGAAATTTGCCGGTAGATCAGGATATTATCAACGATCGGTGCACGACCCTGCAGTTTTTCTAAGACTTCAACCGACGTTGAATAACCTGTCTTGGTCTTTTTGATCACCGGTAACTTGAGCTTTTCAAACAGAATCGTGCCAAGTTGCTTGGTGGAATTGATATTAAATTCTTCGCCAGCCTCTTCATAAATCGCCTGTTCTAATTCTGCCAAGCGTTCCTTCAGCTTGCTCCCCATATTCTTTAACGTCTGGGCGTCAACGTGGACTCCGGCAATTTCCATCTTGGCGAGCACGTGGGAGAGTGGCCGCTCAATGTCCGTATACAGCGGCCATTGTTCGTTCTCCTTGAGTTGCTTAACCAGTGGTGCTTGCAAGTCCGCAATGACCCGGCCCTTTTTTGCTAGGTGCGTAAAGAATGCTTGATCATCATCCGGGATATGGCGGCTCTTCCCCTTACCGTAGACCTCTTCATCGGTCGCGACATCATAGTAATCGTGTTCATGGGCTAATTGACCCAGATCATTGCTATTGTCGTTGGTATTGAGGAGATAGGAAACAAGGAGGAAGTCAAAGTCGAGCCCTTGAAATTCGATGCCGCGCCGGTGTAAGGCCACTTCATGGGCTTTGGCATTAAAGGTTTGCTTCTTAATCGTGGGGTCTTCGAGCAACTTTTTCACCACAGGATGGGTCAATAATTCGGCATCCCGACTAACCCACCATTGTCCACTGGCCCCAAGCACGAAGCCATCAATTGAAGCCACATGGTAATTGGGGTCCGCCATTTCAACGTAAAGCGTTAATTGGTCCTTAATGCTAGCTAATTGATCAACATTTGCCGCCGTTAATTCCGTATAGTCAACCGGCCGGGATTGATGTTGGTCATCCGCCCCCGGCGCAACGTTCATTTTGGCCAGGAAAGACTTAAAGTTCAACTTTTCAAACAAGGCCACTAATTCGTCCTCTTGCGGTCCTTGGTAGGTAATGTCTGCTAACCCAATCTTGATTGGCGCATCCCGCCGAATACGTGCTAAGTCCTGGCATTGCCGAGCAATGGCTTCCTCATTAATCAGGTTTTCCTTGCGCTTGCTCTTCTTCATCTGGTCGATATTGTCGTAAATACCGTCCAAAGAACCGTATTCCTTGATCAGATTGATCGCGGTCTTTTCACCAATTTTGGTCACTCCTGGATAGTTATCAGAGCTATCCCCCATCAGAGCTTTGACATCGATGAATTGAGTTGGGGTCACCCCCAGTTTTTCTTCCATGTATTCCGGCGTGAAGTGCTCTGTTTGGGTCACCCCTTTTTTGGTGACCGCCACTGTCGTATTAACAGTCGCCAACTGCGTCAAGTCCCGGTCCCCAGAAACGATCAAGGTTTGGTAACCGGCGGCATCGGCTTCCTTCGCCAGGGTCCCAATAATATCATCAGCTTCGTAATCTGGTAACTCGTAGCTGTGGAGCCCTTCCGCCTCCACCAGTTTCCGGACGTATGGAAACTGTTCCGTCAATTCTTCAGGAGTTTTGGCCCGGCCAGCCTTGTAGTCAGCGTACTTCTTGGTCCGGAAGGTCGTCTTGCCAGCATCAAAGGCAACTAATGCGGCGTCCGGGTGAAACTTGTCTAAGACGTGGTCCAACATCAGCTTAAAGCCGTAAATAGCCGCGGTATGCAGCCCATCCTGGTTAGTAAACCGGTCTAATTGGGTATGCATGGCGTAAAACGCACGAAAGACAATACTATTACCGTCAATCAATAACAATTGCTTTTTGGACATGATTTAACCTCGCTCTCTTTCTTCAACCATTGTACCAAAAAAAGAGCGGAACAGAAGTAATTGCTAACTTCCGTTTCGCTCTCTCAGTGATGAACCGCTCACTAGTTGCGGTCGCTCATGCCAAAAATTTGGAGAAGTGACAAGAATAAGTTGATGAAGTCCAGATACAGTTGTAAGGCACCTAAGACGGCGAGCCCACCAACGGATGTTTGAGATCCGTAATTCATATAAATGTTCTTCATCTTTTGGGCATCCCAACCGGTCAAAACCACAAAGATAATGACGGCAATGTAAGAGAAAATGTAGGTAATTGCCGCACTCCGCAGGAACATGTTAATCAAGCTGGCGATGATCAAAGCCACCAAAGCAGCTAGTGCATGGCTCCCTGCCCGGCTTAAGTCCCGCTTGGTCACCGTTCCGTAAATCGCCATCGTAATGAAGACCGCTGACGAAGACAGGAAGGCCGCAGCGATGTTGGCCGTCGTGTAGGCCATTGCGATCAGTGAGAACTCAAAGCCGTAGATCACGGAAATTACCATCAGCATGATGAAGCTACCGGCCGGATTCCGTGTGGCACTGAAGCTAATTCCCATCGACAGGGCGATTGGTAACAATAAGATCAACCAAATCATGCCGCTGTGTTGGGTCGCAAACGCTAACGTTGCCGCCCGGAATGGCACCATCGTCAGGTAAGCGACGAAGGCGGAAACAATCACGGCTAAAGACATCAAACCATACATTCGCGTTAAGAAACTATTTAACCCCGCCGTATTGACTTCTTGGCGTGGTTGTTGTGAAAAATTATCCACGATTATTCCTCCTCAATTTTACTATCTATTCGTAAGAGAAATGGTAGCAAATCCCACTCATGCAATCAAGTAATTTAACAATTACTTTAATAATTCAGCGTACCGGTCCTCGTATTTCTCGATATCACCGGCACCCATGAAGACAACGACAGCATTATGGAATTGCAAAAGTTTGTCCATCGAATCCATGTCGATGTCCTCACTGTCCGGAATTAATTTTTCCAAATCAGCACTGGAAACGTGCCCAGCATTTTCCCGAATGGACCCAAAAATTGGCGTCACGTAAGTTTTATCAGCCTTACTCAGAGTTTGCCCAAATTCGATCAGGTAAGCTTGTAGACGGGAATAAGTGTGTGGTTGGAAGACCACGACCAATTCTTTATCTGGGTACTTTTGCCGGGCCGCATCGATCGTCGCCTTGATTTCCGATGGGTGGTGGGCATAGTCGTCAATGACGGTCATGTCACCAAGCTTACTTTCACTAAAGCGCCGTTTAACCCCAGTGAAGTTAGCTAATTCTTTTTGAATGGCAACCAAGTCGACGTGTTCCATGTAGGCCACCGCAATCACGGCCAAACTATTAAGCACACTGTGTTCACCATACAAGTGAATCGTGAAGGTGCCTAACTTTTGGTCACGGTAGTAAGCATCATAGGTCGAGCCAGCTGGCGTCCGTTGAATATTCTCCGCGCGGAAGTCATCCTGCGGGTTCGTGCCGTAATAGTACACCGGGACATCAACATCTAATTGGCGTAGGTTTGGGTCATCACCCCAGACAAAAATCCCCTTCTTCACTTGTCGTCCGTAGGTTTCAAAGGAGTCTTTGACGTCATTAATGTCCTTGAAGTAGTCCGGATGATCAAAGTCGATGTTGGTCATAATGGCGTAGTCTGGGTGGTAAGCCAAGAAGTGATCACGGTATTCGTCGGCTTCAAAGACAAAGAACCGTGAGTCTGGTTCTCCATGGCCGACCCCGTCACCGATCAAGTAACTGGTGGGTTCAACATTCGACAGCACGTGCGACAACAAACCGGTGGTACTGGTCTTGCCGTGAGCCCCGGCAATTCCGATTGAGGTGTGTTGTTCAATGACCTGTTCGACCGTTTCTGGATAGGTCTGCACCGTCAGGCCCATTTCCTTGGCCCGGACAATTTCTGGCTGGTCATCGCTAAAGGCGTTGCCTTTGACCACAATCATGCCCTCCTGCAGGTTAGCCGGATCAAAGTCGTAAATTGGGATTCCCGCCTTTTCCAGTGGTCCTTGGGTAAAGGTTTCCTTGGGGATATCAGAACCGGCAACCTGATTGCCTAAATCGTGTAAAATCCGGGCTAAAGAAGCCATCCCAGTACCCTTAATTCCGACAAAATAATAACTTTTTTGCTTATCCATGCTTGTGATCCTTCCTTTAGGCAAAGAGTTGGTTTCCACGGTCAAAGTCGAAGGCGGCCCCGTTTTCGGCAAAGTCATCATCTAAGATGAGGCAACCAGGTTTGTGAGGGGCATTCTTCAGGCCTAATTCCCGTGGCGTACAGATCATGCCATCACTTTCAACCCCGAGCAATTTGCCTGGCCAGATCAACTTGCCGTTTGGCATCATCGTACCGACGGTTGCGGCAACCACCTTAATGTTTTCCCGCAAGTTGACGGAGCCACAGACGATTTGCCGCTTTTCGTTGCCAAAGTCGACCGTCGCAATGTGCAAGTGATCAGACTTTGGATGCTCCACCACCTTTTCCACGTAGCCGACTTGGAAATGGGGCTTGGTGTTCGCGGTAATGGTTTGGTCAAACCCGGCCTTGGTAATCACGTCGTTGATCTTGGCTGCTTGGTCGGCAGTTAATTCAACGTTCCCGTTGACGTCCGCTAATTCTGGTAGTACTTGGCTGGCATTCAACAGGTTGTAACCCAGTAATTGACCACTTTTTTCGTCCAAGATTTGGACTACCGAGTCTTGGACCTTTTCAGTTTGGTCACCGTGACCATCAGCCACCATCAGTACTAATACATCGCCCATTTCATGGGGATTGTAACTTGCGATTAGCATTTTTTAAATCATCCCTCTTATTTATACTTTTTCTAAAGATTACACAAATTTGATTGTACCATAAGCCAGCCCTCCCGGGAGGATTTTGCCAAAAGAAAAAAGGCTGAGTTTGTGCTCAACCTTCTTTTAACGCTTCTCGCGAGCTCGCTATTCAACACTTTGTAAAAAGTCTTCGACCTGTTGTTTTGTTTTCCGGTCTTTATTAACAAAACGACCCACTTCTTGACCATCCTTGTACACGACAAAGCTTGGAATCCCCATAATCCCCAGGTCAGCAGCTAAATCGATGTTTTCATCACGGTCCACTAACAGGAAGGTGTAATCAGCGAAATCCTGTTCAATTTCTGGCATTGCCGGCTTGATAAAATTGCAGTCTGGGCACCAATCGGCGGTAAAGAACAGCACGTATTGACCCTGGGCAATTTTGGCGTTCAACTCATCTTGCGTCATCTTTGGTAACTTTTCCATGATTCTCCCTACCTTCTTTTCTTATTATTTGTAAGTAATTTTACCATATTCAATCACAAATGGCGAATCATTCGGTGAACTTGTTAAGAATGCTTGCTGGCGGTCCACCCACTTGTTAGAATACAACTGATTTGAAATTCACGACAGAAAGAGAAATGCATAATGAATAATAGTAAAAGTTTTGCGCGTCCCTGGATCATTTCCGCAACCCTCGGGCTCTCCAGCCTTCTCGGTTTGGTAGCCGGCCACCTGCTGACCAACCGGAAGCAAACGGCGAACCAAATTTTGCAGCAAGTGATTGCTGATTTTAAACACGAAGGTACCGTGGAAGGGAGTTGGATTGACCACCATTCCTTCCCGTACCAACGGTTTGCCACGAAAACGATGGTTTACCGCGGTGGAATCCAACGGCGGGAAGATGACCAGATGATCGATTATGTGTTCCTGGCGGATGCCTACACCGGATCGATTTTAAAAATTCAACGACTTGATCGTCAATAACAAAATAATCGCCATCCAGGGCTGTGCCTGGGTGGCGATTTTGCGTTCACAATCTAATTATTTCATTTAAAAGCAGTCTTATAAAAGCAGTCTTATGCGGTCACCGCATTATCTAAAATACTAAAGCCAAGGGACTTGATATCACGGTCAAAGCCTTGCACGGTATCCAACGCCACGTCATCGGGGGTGAAGGACCGGCGTTCATTGTACTTTTGCAAAATGACCGGTGGAACCGTGATGATGTCTACACCTAATTGAGCCGCTTGAGTAATGTTGTAAACTTCCCGTGTGGAAGCCCACAGGGTTTCAACATTATCAAAATCACTGACCATCGCAACAGAATTTTTTACAAATTCAATCGGATCGGCCCCGGTGTCAGCCACCCGGCCAACGAACAGTGAGACAAAGGCAGGCGTACTTGGGCACAGCGCTGCCAAAGCAGCTTGGACTTGCAGGTCCGTGGTGATCGCCGTGACGTTGACCTTAATGCCACTAGCGGAAAGCTCATGAATTAAGTCGGTGTTGTACTGACCTTCCAAGTTCATAATCGGAATCTTCACATAAACGTGATCACCCAATGAAGAAAGGATTTGAGCTTCCTTCTTCATGACTTCCGGCGTTTGACCAAAGACTTCAAATGACACACAGTAGTCAGGAAATTCACTCACCACTTGTTTTGCAAATGGTAGGTAATCCTTGACCCCGGCCCGCTTCATCAATGACGGGTTGGTGGTAAAGCCACTCAAATAATCATTTTTAACCATTTCCCGCATGGCGTTAATTTCGGCGCCATCCGAATAAATTTTAATAGCATTCTGTTGTTCCATTCTTTTGTTCCTTTCACAAATTAAAAACTATACCAATTAATTTTTAATCAATCCACGGTCCCTATCTTGCCATTCCCAGCCGGCCCCGTCAAGGGATTCTTTCACAAAACCAGCGGCAACAAAAATGGTAACCATTAACAACCATCATTTTGAGCAACCGGTTGTTTATCAATGCTTTCAGTGGTATATTGATTGGCAACCGTTTAGCAAAACGCCATCAAAAATTTCACAAATTATTTTCTTAACATTTTCTAAATCGGAAACTAGACCAATTTATTATTACTAATCTCATTTCACAAAAAAACAGCTGAGCAATTGCTCAGCTGCCGTATTCTGAATTAATTATCAAAATGAGCACTGACCTTGTAAATTGGTTGCCCCAATTCACTAAACTTGTGCTCGTATTCCGTTTCCACGTTATTGGCATTTTCGTCACTGTGGTGGAGGTCTAGCCAGATCCCATCAAATTTCATCCCATAGTTGTTCAGACTCATCAATGAGAATTCAAAAAAGCCCATATTATCGGTCTTGAGTTCTAAACTTCCCTGCGGCCTAACCACTTTTTCGTACCCCCTTAAAAAAGTGTGGTAAGTCAAGCGCCGTTTCGTGTGCCGCTTTTTGGGCCAGGGATCAGAAAAGTTTAAAAACAGTTTATCAATTTGGTGATCCATAAAAAAGTCGGTAAGTTCGGCCCCATCCGCACAAATGAATTGCAGGTTTGGTAATTCTTCTGGGAGGGCCTTTTTAAGGGCAATCGCCGCCACCGTTTTTTCAATTTCCAAGCCAATGAAGTTAATCTCGGGGTGCTTCTTAGCCATGCCAATAATAAATTGTCCCTTCCCCATCCCGACTTCTAATTGGATCGGTTGTTCCTTTTCAAAACGGTCTTGCCAATGGCCCTTTACCGTAGCGGGGTCCAGCACCATTTTTTCTGGATGGGCGGCCATCAGTGGCTCCGCCCACTTTTTGTGTTTTACTCGCATCTCTTTTCTCCTTATCTATCAATTTTATGAATGCGGTAGCGTAAATAACGCCGGGTCAAGATTGGAATCTCAACAATGGCAATCACGGCATTGATCAGCACTTGTTGCCAACTCAAGTGGGTCCCCAACGAGGCGATGACCAGGACAATTCCTACGACTAGCATCACCTTTTGCACCAGTACTTGAAAATCTTGAAGTTGGTCCTGTTTGGTGAGTGGATAAACGTATGAAAAGACGTTATTCGCAAATAAATCGTAGAGGGACACTAGTTGGGCCGCAATCAAATACAGGGCCAACGCCATGATGACGGCATTCAGCCAGGTCACCGGCACAAAGATTAAGATCAATGCCAGCACAACCGTCAATCGACCAACCAAGTCACTGAGCTCCGGATTACGGACAAAGCCCCGGCCATAGAGCAACCGCCAGGCCGAATTTTCCCCAATCCAGGACAGGAGTGGTTGCAGATACCGACGGCGTTTGACCCGCCCCTGCAGGTTAGGCACGTCCGTAAAGAGGTTGAAGAACCGGTAGACACTTGCCATCCGGTCCTCTTCCACCTGGACTGCCCGCCGCCAGAAAATCGCGGGTGCTCTGGACAAGATGCCCCACGTCACCACTACCCCCAGGATCGCAACAATCAGGCCAACTAGCGGACTAGTAAACCAGGTCAGCAACCAGACGACAACTGGAAGGAGCCATTTGGCCCACTGTAGTCCCGGCAAATGTGCAGGGGTAACCATTAATTGGAGGTTGGCCAAGTTCAACCAACTACTTTTGACCAGTACTGCAGTCATGACTACCGCGATAATTGACCAGGTGGTCATTTTGTAGGTCACCATCGCAAGGGGTAGGGCAATCACGATCCCCACTAGTGAAATTAGGCTGGCCAAAATCCAACTATACCCATAAGCGCGTCTGAAATATTGTGTCATTCGTGAAGTTTGTGGGAGCAAGAAAACCGGGTCTGCCCTTTTCACCAGGGTTGCCAGTCGTCCCAGTTGGGCAAAGACCACCATCCAGGCGACCAGCACCAATTTGACAAGCCAATTATTCGCTGGAATCGTCGGTAATAATTGGGCGTACCCGTAAGCTAAAGCCCCAAACAAGAAGAAGAGGGCAATTACAAAATGGTCATTAAAAACAAGCCGCCAGTACTTCAGCAATTCCAGGAAGTGCTTTTGGCGCCGTTGTTGAAACAACTTACTCATGGCGATCACCCGCTGCAATATTCAGATAAATTTCATTTAACGAAGCATTTGGATCATCGTTTGCTTGGCGCATTTCATCGAGGGTGCCGGTAAATTTGACGCGCCCATCATTTAAGAGGACGAAACGGTCACAATATTTTTCCGCCGTATCGAGGACGTGGGTCGACATCAGAATGCTGGCGCCCGCCTGCTTCTTTTGTTCGATTAACTGCAAGAGGTCTTGCACCGCCAACGGGTCCAACCCATAGAATGGTTCATCGACGATAAATAGTTGGGCATCCGTCATAAATGCACAGACAATCATGACTTTTTGCTTCATTCCCTTAGAAAAGTCTGCCGGAAACCAATCTAGTTTATTGTCTAACCGGAAAGTTTTTAATAAGGCTGTTGCCCGTTGCCAAGCAGCATCGTGGTCCAGTTGGTAGGCTTTGATCGTGACCTCAATGTGCTCACGCAAGGTCAATTCATCATATAAAATTGGCGTTTCTGGAACGTAGGCAATTTGTTGCTTATACGCCACGGGATCATTCTGCAGGTCATGATCATTCAAGATAATCGTACCTGAAAATGGTCGCAGTAAGCCAATCAAGTGGTTAATAGTCGTCGATTTTCCAGCCCCGTTCAGGCCGATTAAGCCGACCAATTCACCAGGTTCCACGGTAAAACTAACCTTGTGGAGAACCGGAATTTGGGAATAACCACCGACTAAATCAGTAACTTTTAATGTCATGCGACACCCCTTCTTTGTTCTTTTGATCTTTTAAGTTCGATTATAGCATACCGGCCATTTTGGTATACGAATCACGTTGAAATGAGTTATACTGAAACCATCAATCTTAAAAGAAATGAGGGATCAGGATGACTGATTGTGTATTTTGCAAAATTATTAATGGTGAAATCCCGAGTTACACGGTATACGAAGATGACGTGGTCAAGGCGTTCCTCGACATTTCTCAAGGGACCCCTGGTCACACCCTCGTGGTGCCTAAAAAGCACGTCAAGGACATTTTCGCCTACGATGACGAATTAGCGGCTGCGGTCTTCTCCCGCTTACCAAAGATTGCGCGGGCCATCAAGGCTTCTAATCCAAATATTGTCGGGATGAACATTTTAAATAACAACGGTGAAGTTGCTTATCAATCCGTTTTCCATTCCCACATTCATTTAATTCCCCGTTACTCAACCAAGGATTCCTTCAGTATTAACTTTACTGACAATTCGGCGCAATACGATGAAGCCAAGTACAAGGCCGTCCAAAAATCCATCATTGACCAACTGGAGCAGGATTAAGATGAAGCCTAGTAAACAACTCTGGCAAGCTGCCAAGCAAGTCGGTACGGCCTGCCATGAATTACAGCAAAATCTCCAAAAGTTGCAAGAGCGACAACACGACACCATCAAAGTCACCCATGCCTTGCAACGCCGGTGGATCCGGTATAACTACGCTAACCAGCCACATTATGAAAGGCTCCAAAAGATTTTCACTAAGATGAGCAAATAAAATAGACCAGCGCTTTTGAAACGCTGGTCTATTTTTTCTATCCAGGATTAGTTCGAGCTGCTGGATGAAGCAGAACTGTCACTGCTGGAGCTAGCACTACTTGAAGAACTGGACGAGCTTGATGAACTCGTTGAGCTAGTAGAACTGCTGCTGGAACTTGGGTTCAAGTATTGAGAAAGGATGTTTTGGAGATCCTTATCCTTGATTGAAACGTTCCCCTTCTTCAGAACCTTGGAGATCACCTTTTCCATGAATGATTGGTTATTCATGTTAGTTTCCACGATTTGCGTCTTCAAATCAGAAATGTGGGCACTCTTGGCACCCTTAGCTGGGTGCTTGATCATGTAGATCACTTGGTAACCGCTGTCGGTCTTAACTGGTTCAGTCGTGTATTCACCAGTCTTCAGCTTAAAGGCAGCCTTCTTGTATGCGGAGTCCACAGAGCTGCTCGTGTTATCGAAGGCTGGGACAATCCCACCGGTACTCTTGTTGGAAGTATCGGTCGACTTGGACTTCGCTAACTTCTTAAACTTCTTGAGCTTATTGCCACTGGTACTGTTCAATTCATCAATGATGGATTGAGCTTCTTCTTTAGAACCAACCAAAATTTCAGCAGTTTGCACCTTTGGTTGGTACTTCTTCCACTGCTTGTTGATTGCGGAGTTCGAGAACGTGGAGTAATGACGAACCGCAGCTTCAAGTAATAACCGGGACTTAATTTGTTGTTTGAAGGACTTTTCAGTCAACCCTTGTTGTTGCAAAACGGCACTGAAGGAAGAACCGTATTGTGACTTATAGGAGTTGTATTCCTTATTGACTGCCGACTTGGAGATTTGACTACCGTATTGCTTTTGCAAAACCTTGTCCAAGATCATTTGTTGCAAAACAGCCTTCCCTTCGGAAGTGCTCTTCATACTGCTGTAATATTCAGCTTGGGTAATCTTACCACCACTCGTGGTAGCGACTGCCTTATTTCCACAGGCAGCTAATGGCATCATGACGGCAACTCCCGCAATGATGGCTAATAATTTCTTTGATTTCAAATTATTTCACATCCCTTAATAAATTAATCACCAATCTAATATAACATACTCAGCAAAATATTCACGCCATCTAACAAAACGTTTATGAAAATTTCATTATTTCTTCGTAATGTCCGCTGGCTTAAAAAAGGCCTGATTGTCCATGGCAAATAAGCGGTCAGAGAACTCGCCGGCCGCAGTTTTACCAAGCGCCGTTTGCATCATCATAATGGACGCGTCCAATTCATCCAGGTGGTGGAGAATTTCTGCTTCAAGCAGGGCTGGGCGAACCGGGGAACCGTACTCTAACAATCCGTGGTGGGATAAGACCATATGACGAAGCAGCACGACCTCTTCGCTCTCGTAATCCAGGCCCTCGGCCTCACAGACGGCACAAATTTCGCCGTCAATCAATGGAATATGGCCCAATAATTTGCCACTAGTGGTGTACTGAGTTCCCACAGCACCGGATAATTCGACCGTCTTCCCTAGGTCATGAAGTAACGCTCCCGCGTATAGCAATGATGCATTAATACCCGGATACTGGCTAATCACACTCTTCGCTAACCGCAAAATGGATAGGGTGTGGTAGGCCAAACCGCCGGTAAAAGCGTGGTGGTTGGTTTTGGCAGCCGGGGAGGTAAAGAAGGCTTCCCCGTGCTTGGCAATCAATTTATTGACGATCAACCGCCACTTTGGCTCCGTAATGGCCATCACAAACGGACGCAGGTCGTTTTTAATCTGCGCCTCGCTTTCTGGTGCCTGCTCAACATACAGTTCCGGTTGGTTTGGTTCCTCACTAGTCGCCAGCCGCACCTCGTCAATATTGACTTGCGGGCGTCCCTGGTAGCTCGTCCGTTGTCCCGTTAGATGGACCACCAAACCAGGTTGAAAAGTTTGGACCTGGTCATCGCTAACGTCCCATAAATTACCTGACAATTCACCCGACTGATCACTAAAGGTCATTGCCAAATAATTGGCACCCTTCTTGGTCGACCGCACTTGCGCATCTTTAATTAAGGCGAAAATACTAATATTGTCGCCTTCTTGAAAATCATTAATTTGCTTTTCTGCCATCATGCACCTCAAATGAAAAAAGGCGGTACTGAACCAGTTCGGTTCATTACCACCCCACGATTAAAAACGATTAGTCCATGGCCTTCTTGTAGAGCTCTTGAATTGGCGCCGTGATGGTTTGGTTTAATTGTTGCATCATGTTGTCCATTTGTTGCTCTTTTTCCATCAACTTCTTCACAACGTCTTTCTTGCTGACTTCATTAGCCAGGTTTTGCACGTTCTTGATTTCGTCTTCACTCAGTTGTTGACCTTGCATTTGCTTTTGTTGAGCTTCCCGTTGGGCCTTTTGGAACTTCTTAAAAAGATCAAAGGACTCTTGATCAGCCATCATGTCGTTAAAGGCAGTCTCCAAAGCAGTGAATTCTTGGGTTTCCCGCATTTGCTTTGCCAAATCATTGGCAGTGTCATAAATATTAACCATGAATCTTCCTCCTAAAATTTCATTATTCACATTGTATCATGCTTTCGGCCGGAATTTAAAACATTGAGCGAATTCCGCTCCATAATTGACTTGCCTTGTTGCCAAGTTCATTGGCGCCCTGCTTAACCTGCTCAGTTAACTGGTCCGTCCAACTACTGCTGGAGCTAGTATTTGCTTGTGCCTTTTCCTGGGCATCTTTGACCGTAAACTTGGTGCCACTCGTGTTTGGTAAGAGGCTACTCATTTCGGTTTTGAACAGTGAGTTAATATCCGTGCTTTCAACGCTGGAAAGGTACTGATTCTTTTTAGCATTATCGTAACCTTCCCAAGTGGCCACCACGACATCCGGTGTGTAACCGATAATCCATTGGTCACGGTCGTTATTATCATCTTTCCCGGTGTCGGTCGTTCCGGTTTTACCCGCCAGGGTATAGCCACTCGGCCGCGCTGTTTTGGCCGTCCCGTGCTTGAAGACCCCGATCAGCATACTCGTCATTTCGTTGTCAACCTTCTTAGAAATAATCCGTTTCGTCTTAATTTTTTGGTCGCGCTTAATGACTTTTCCAGAAGAATCCTCAATCTTGGTGATAAAGTGCGTCGTTGGCAGGCTCCCACCGGAAGCAAAGACGGAGTAGGCACGCGCCATTTGGGCGGGTGAAACCCCCTTCGTCATCCCACCGAGGGCCAGTGCCAGGTTCTTGTCACTCTTCGTCACTGGAATGCCAAACTTTTGTGCCATACTGTAACCAGCGTTTACCCCGATCTTATTCAACAACCACACGGCTGGAGCATTCAGACTTTCGTAAACCGCTTTGTACATTGGGACAGTGCCGCTGTACTGGTTATTGTAGTTGCGCGGTGTGTAGTGATTACTACCGTACGACTGCTTTTTATCCTGCAGACTTGAATCATAGAAATAACCGTGTTCCAGAGCCGGTGTATACACCGCAATCGGCTTCATTGTTGAACCAGGTTGCCGGGACATTTGAGTTGCTCGGTTATATCCCCGGAAAACATGGGTGCCACGGCCACCGACAATGGCGGTAACCCCACCGGTTTTCGGGTTCATGGCAATTGAAGCCGATTGAACCGTCGCTCCGGTACTGGATGGAAAGTTATCGTCGTCATCGTAGACATTTTGCATGGCTTTTTGTTGGCCCTGGTCAAGGGTCGTATAGATCTTATAACCGTTATTCATGACCTCTTTTTCGGACAAGTGATAACGGCTAATGGCCTCACTAATGACCGCATCAAAGTAATATGGGTACTTGTAAGTATCCTCATACTTATAACCATTGGAAACGGTCAGCGGGGTCTTCTTGTACTGATTGGCCGCTGATTGACTCAACTTTTTATTTTCCACCATTAATTGCAAAACTACGTTCCGGCGTTGCTTGGCGGCTTGTGGGTGGTTAACGGGGTCATAAATCCCTGGGGAAGTCAGCATTCCCGCTAACGTGGCCGCCTGCGGCACCGTCAGTTCACTCGCGTTACAGTTGAAGTAGCGCTTAGCAGCGTCTTGAATGCCCCAGACACCGTGACCAAAGTACGCGTTGTTCAAATACATGGTCAAAATCTGTTTCTTGGAATACTGGTTTTCGACCTCAATTGAGATAAAAATTTCTTTGGCTTTTCGTGAGAAGGTTTGTTGCTGGGTCAAAAAGGCATTCTTGACCAGTTGTTGGGTCAGGGTACTCCCCCCACCAGAAATGTAATTCCGGCGCAACAGTTTGTTTTTAATAAGTAATAAGCCCGCGCGGCCAAGGCCCCGAATAGAAAAACCATGTTCGTGATAGAAGCCGCGGTCTTCTGTCGAAAGAACCGCATTCGGGACGTTTGAAGAAATTTTATTCAATTGGACATAGGTCCCCTTTTGTGAATAAAGACTCCCGGCCTGCTGATTCTTATGATCATAAATGATGGTATTTTGCTGGAGTCGTGACTCAAGCTTGCTGACCCCGGCCGTCTTCGCCACGATGGTTAAATAGGTACTCATGATTAAAAACAGGGCCAGAACAACAACAATGATCCAACGGGTAAGCTGATAACGGTGCCAAAAACGCCGCAACCATTCACGAAAACGGGCCCAATAAGGGTGGCACCACGCCCGCAAACGAGCCCAATGGTCTTTCACCCAGGCCTTCAATCGTTCTTTGAATTCATTATTACCTTGTCGTGTCGGTTTCATGTGATCCTCCAAACTATTACAATCCAGACAATTTTATCACATTGCCTTTCTAAAAGCCGATCCCCGAACGCTAGTTTATCAAATTCTTATCCATCTTGAGGAAAAGTCCCCATAATAATAGCAAAAGGCCCAGGAATGCTGATTAAACAGTCTTCTCGGGCCTGATTTGGTTTGCTAAATTGTCTTGCAGGGTGATTACATTTCATCTGGTGCCTTGACACCCAGTAGTGCCAGTGCGGACTTCAATACTTCGCTGACTGCCTTAACCAGGGCTAAGCGAGCGTGCCTTTCATCATCATCGACCAAAATCCGGGTATGGGCATAGTACTGGTTGAAGTCCTTAGCTAATGCTAGGGCATATTTACCAATTAAGGATGGGTCATATTCCTTGGCTGCCCGTTCAATAACTTCGCCATATTGTCCTAAGCGGGTAATGATTCCCCAAGCTTCATCACCGGAAAGAACCAATTGATCAGTTTCTGCAAAGGTTGGTTGTCCAGCCTTCCGCAAAATACTTTCTGCCCGGGCATGGGCGTATTGGACATAGGGACCGGTTTCCCCTTCGAATTTAACCACTTCGGACAGTTTGAAGTCGATCGAGTTTGTCCGTTCGTTCTTCAAATCATGGAAGATTACGGCACCGACACCCACCTGTTGGGCGACTTCGTCAGCGTTGGCCAACGTTGGATTCTTTTCCGCGATTTGTTGCCGCGCCAACTTGATCGAGTCATTCAAGACATCTTCCAATTGGACAATGTTCCCCTTCCGGGTCGACATCTTTTGGCCGTTGAGGCTCATTAACCCAAATGGAATGTAGTGAATTTGTTTCGACCACGTGAAGTCCATTTCGCTCAGCACCGCCTTTAATTGGTCGAAGTGGTTGCGTTGTTCTGCCCCGACCACGTAGAGTGCTTGGGCAAAACCGTACATCCGCTTCCGGAAAAGGGCTGCCGACAAGTCACGGGTAATGTAAAGCGAGGAACCGTCCGACTTCTTAATCAGGGCTGGATTGAGATTGTACTTATCGAGGTCAACAATCTGGGCCCCCTTGCTTTCCTTCAACAGATGCTTATCCTGGAGCAACTGGTCAATTTCACCCATCTTGTCGTTGTAGAAGGCTTCACCATTGTATGAATCAAAATCGATATCCAGGAGCCGGTAAATCTTCATAAACCGCTTCAAAGATTCGGCCCGGAACCACTTCCATAACCGGTAAGCTTCCGCGTCACCATCTTCGAGCTTTTTAAACCATTCCCGTCCCAAATCATTGTATTCTGGGTGGATATCAGCTTCGGTATTAATCTTGACATAGTACTTTTGCAGGGTATTGATTGGGTCAGCTTTAACCTCGTCTTCATTGCCCCACATTTCGTAGGCCGCCATCAGCTTCCCAAATTGGGTTCCCCAGTCACCAAGGTGGTTAATTCGAATTGGGTTAAACCCAACTTTGGCCAAAATGTTGGCAATCGCGTTTCCGATCACTGTTGAACGCAAGTGGCCCATCCCCATTGGCTTGGCGATGTTTGGTGAGGAAAGGTCAATGGCTACGTTGGCCAAGTGTCCCAAGTCCTGAGAACCGTAATTATCCGGATCAGCAAGGATCGTCTTAATGATATTCTCGCCGACCACCTGCTTGTCCAAGAAGAAATTGATGTATGGTCCCGCCACAATAACCTTCTCAAAACCATCCTGGTTGATTTGAGCCAGCAAGTCCTGAGCAATCATTTGCGGTGCCTTGTGCAGCGTCTTAGCCAGGAAAAAGGTTGGAAAGGCGTAGTCCCCGTTATTGGCATCTTTGGGCCGTTCAATCTTGGCAGCGATCTCTTCTGCTGAAAGATCTGGTAAAGCTGGTTGTAAAGCTTGAATGACTTGTTCACGTTCGTTCATAATATCCTCCTTCAAATAAAAAACGCCCCTAACGAACACTGCTGTTCATTAGAGACGAGAGTTCCCGCGGTACCACTCTAGTTGAATGTTAATTCCACTTAAAAAGTCATTTACTTGTTAGTTCTCGCACGCTTCTGGGGGCTCCTGACCCGTCTTGCACCATCACGGATTCGCTAACCAGGAAGCTGGCCCATACTCCTCAAGAACCATCACCACACTAAATAAAAAAGCATCATCATAAACAGACGGTGCTCCGTGGTAAGCGGGTAACGAGAATCGAACTCGCGACTCAACCTTGGGAAGGTTGTGTTTTACCACTGAACTATACCCGCATAAATCAAATCGGTAAAACTACCTATTTGATAATAACATATTTTTCTACTTGTCAGTAGTCTTTTTTGAATTTTTTGTCGTTTTTCGTTTCCGAGTTGACTTGTTGGCCTTCGCAGCCTTTTCCTTGGCTTCCTTTTCTTCCTTGGCTGCTTCTTCACGGTCTTCGTCCGTCCGTGGCACCGCCTCAAGGATTTTAGCAGCGGACTTCCGGACGACTGCCCGTTTATTTAATTCGTTGACACTGGTTTTATCTGCAGGATCAAAATCATCGATCGACATCATAATTGAATTATCGTAAACTTTTTCTACCGTTCCAGTGAAATCGTGCTCTAATTGACCGAACTTTTCGGCTTTAACCACGTCACCAATCTTAAAGTAAGTCATTCAATCCACCCCATCATTCCTAAAATCAGTAATGATCAATATTTTACTCATTTTCGACCAATTTTTCAAGTTATCTGAATTGTCGACAAAAGAATGATAAAATAAACGTATTCTAATCTGGAGGAGTTATTATGATCAATCTGTTGCTTTCTATCGTCTGTGGTCTATTCTTGATCATCAGTGTCGCTTGCGGCATGCATTCCGCCATTGACAAGCGCACCAGTACCTGGCTAGTCATTACCAGACTCCTTCTCTTCATCCTGTTAATTGCCAAAATTGTATTTTTCCTTCACGGATTACCAATGGCCAATTGGCTGTTCCTCTTGCAAATTATTTTACTAATCGTTTTGTTGGTCATGGTGGAAATGATTTTTCGCCGCAAACTCCTGACCTTCGGGGTTCCATGGCTGGCATTGATTTTAGAATTGACCACCACCGTCATTGCCGTCATTTGTATTTTCTAGGATCAAGCCTATAATAGACATTAATTGGCGCTCTTAGTGTAACTGGATAGCACATGAGATTTCGGTCCTCATTATCAGGGTTCGAGTCCCTGGGAGCGCATTTTTAATAAGTTTTATATAATTCTTCAAACCCCGTAAATGTTGTTAAATCGGCACTTGTGGGGTTTTGGTAATTCCATAAAATTCGTTGAAATTTGGAGGTTGGCACACATTTGGCACACATTCTAAAATCAAAAAAGCCCCAGCAGAGCATTGCTCCACTGGGGTTTAATTTTCCTTATTTGAATGCACCATAAGGCACATGATTATAAGCATTCCGCACGGCAATGTAACCATAGCCGTTAGCGCGTGGTTGACGCACGTAGATGAATCCATTGTGGTTGGACCAAGCGTCATACTTGATCGTCGCTCCCGGACCCAAGTACGCAATCGCTGATGAACTTGGTTTAGCACCCCACCGGAGGTGTAACCATGTTGTGGAAGTGAACGTACCATTTTCCTTATGCCAGGTATCGCCCATATTATCAGTCCAGGTGTTTGAACCAGTATTAGGCTGAGCAATTGGTTGGTTCACCTTATTATCAACCTTTTTGGAATCATCCTTGTCAGCGACCCGCAGGACCTCACCAGGATAGATCGCGTTGTTGATAGTTTGGTTGTTCAGGCTTGCTAACGTGTACATATCCATACCGTACTTGTGAGCAATTGACCACCATGAGTCGCCACGCTGTACCGTGTAGTTATGTGTGTCTTGGTGCAGTTGCTTCCCAGCGTTCATGGCCGGGGTGTTGGTTTGGGGCTTTTGCGCATTGCCATTCTTATAACCATTATCCGTAATCCCGGTTAAATCAATGTTACCGTCCAATCCACCGGCAATGTAAGTGGAAGTAAATTGGAAAATTGCCACATTTTCAAATGACGGGAAAAAGTTATAGTTTGGATTTGGCGTCACCGCATAGTTAGGATATTCGGCCAACCACAGCGGATATTGGCTGGCAATTTGATGCAAGTCAAGGTGACTGGTTAAGAAGTTCTTATAACCATACAGCACCGCGGTGTAGCCAGCATCTTGAACCCGTTTCAACGCATACAGCACTGAATCCGTATCTGGGCTACCACTTTCTACATCCAGCGCCACAATTGAACCCTTCGGTGTTTGCACCTTTGGTAAGTAGTAATTCAGCATTTGGTCCGCTTGCCACCGGCCACTGAATTGCGCATAGATATAGGTGTGCGCCCGCCTACCCATTGCAATGGTATTTCGAACCTGAGTTGGATAGGTGTATTGTTCGACAAAAGATCCATTGTAGTAACCACCAACTTGGCTAATGGAGAATTTGTCGTTGGCATATCCCCACTTCCCGTTAATGTCTTGATACTTAGACCAGTCGACCCCGTGATCACCCTTAGCGGCTTTAACTGTCGTAACTTCTTGTTGAGATAACGTCACGGCGTTAGTTGTAATTGGCGCAATTAAAAAGACACTCGCAAATACAATTGCCAGTGCCTTCGTCAGCTTATTTAGTTTGTGTTTCACTCGGTCCACCGCCCTTCAGCTTGTCTGGTGTTTCAACTTCACCGTTACCTTCGACAAACCCACACAGTCCCAGAATGGTTAGGATTGTGTTAATAATACCGGCTACGCTGTCCCAATGACCATATGAGAAGCCACAGGCCACCAGGATTTGTTGTACCAGCACAATTACAAGCGTGATGAATGAAGCTAGTACCGTTTTATTGATAGTTCCATCTGCGTTCAAAAATTTCTTCTGAATACTATTTTTCATAACGTTCATCTCCCACCCGTTCTTTCAACCTCGCAATTTCTACATTGATTTGATCAATTGCCTCGTCATGTTTATCAACACGCTTAGTTAGACCAGACAAATCTTTATTCAACTGTCTCAATAATTGCGAAAGTTCACTGACGTTAATTTTGAAATCGGTTAGGTCATGGCGCAATTCGTCAAAGTCCTTTCTGTTGGAATCGTGAGCAGTATTTTTTGTCCAGGTTTGAAAAAGATTAAAAATCACTACGATTAGCGTTCCTAGAGATACGACTTCTCCCCAGCCAAGACCCAATAATCCATGAGGCATAGTTTCATCACCACCTTAAATTGTGTATAATAAAAGCGCCTGCTCGCATCCAAGCGATTAGGCGCCAAACTGTCTTCGCTAACTAGTTAAACCAGTTTTTGAAGATCCATTTAATTAATTGTTTTACGTGCTTATTAGGCACGATCAGCAAAACTATGCACAAATGGTGCATTGGAGTCACCTCCAAACGCACACTTACATTGAAAGGAGCTACCTTTCAGTGTGCTTTCGTATTGTAACATAAATTTTCTATGTTATAATACGTGTATCAGTAAGATTATGCCGGTGTGCAAAATAGTACTAAGGTAGCTCCTTAGGCTGAACCGGTTGGGGCGCTTAATAGGCGCTCTTTTTTATTTGGCGGATACCATTTGGTATCTGCCTTTTTTTGTATTAAGTATACACTAACGGAGAAAATTAATAATAACAGCTAATAGTAGAAGAGCATATCCAACTATCCAAACCCCATATAGTTGCATAATCCAATAGATTTTATTTTTCATGAAGTCACTCCCTTGATCACCCGCCCATTAGAAAAAGCCCGGTAGTGAACCGAGCTTTAACATAATGTACTGTGTATTTCGTAGGCGAGTGTTTAGATAAACTAAGCAGCTGCTACATAATCCTTACCGGTGATTTCTTTATATTGATCAGCAGTAATTGCTCCTAAAGGTACATATCCTTC
>NZ_CALPCI010000006.1 GCF_943192935.1 Limosilactobacillus caecicola
TTGCTTTGATCTTACGATCAAAGACCCTACACATTTGATTCGTCGAAACTTTATTCAGTTTTCAAAGGTCTACCATGTTCACTTCTTTAACAAGTCAGTGAGCATTTATTATAATAACATGTTATCTGTATCTCGTCAACAACTTTTTTGAAATTATTTTGAGAAATGATTGAAAAGTCATATCAACAGACAACTATTATAATTTATCAAACCGTTGTAAGAATGTCAACAACTTTTTTCAACTAAGTTGAAGCAACTTATTAACTTGCCTCACAACGTTTATATACTATAAAGAATCCCCCTTCAGAAGTCAACACCCCTTTTCTTAACCAGCCCACCCCTAATACCACTAATGACGAACTATCCTTAACATTAACACTCAATAATTAGTTATTCTCCCATAACACTGGCAACAAACATTTCGATAGTGTCAATCAGTAATTCTAAACATTAACAATCAAAAAAAGCAAAAAAATAAAAGCTACATCACCGTGTAGCTTTTATGCTTAATTATTGGTCTTTGGACGCATCGTTGGGAACAGCAAGACATCACGAATTGACTTAGCATTGGTCATCAACATCACAAGCCGGTCAATTCCAACACCGAGTCCTCCCGTAGGTGGCATCCCGTATTCGAGCGCTTCAACAAAGTCTTCATCAATTGGTTGGTACTCATCGTTACCTTCCGCATGTTCCTTTGCTTCCGCTTCAAAACGTTCTCGCTGATCAATCGGATCATTTAGTTCGGTAAAGGCGTTCGCATATTCATTACCTAAAATGTACAATTCAAACCGGTCAGTAAACCGTGGGTCTTCGCGGTTCATGTGGGCTAATGGTGAAATTTCCTTCGGGTGACCGTAGATAAAGATTGGTTGTTCAAGCTGGTCCTGTACCTTTTCTTCAAAGAAGGCATTGATAATATGACCGACCTTCCACCAGTCTTCATATTCAATTCCATTGTCATCAGCCAATTGACGAGCTTCTTCAACTGACATTTCAGGCCAAAAATCTACCCCAGTATACTTCTTGATGGCATCAACCATGTGCATTCTCTCGAATGACTTACTGAAGTCCAGCTCAGTCCCTTGGTAGTTAATCTTTAAATCATTGGAAACTACTTTAGCTGCGGCTTGGAAAATCCCCTCAGTTTCCTTCATAACATCATTAAAGTCAAAGTAAGCCGCATAGGTTTCCATTGTATCAAATTCCGGATTATGGTGAGGGTCCATCCCTTCATTCCGGAAAATCCGACCTAATTCATAAACACGTTCCATCCCACCAACAATCAAACGCTTTAACCGTAATTCGGTGGCAATCCGCATATACATATCAATATCTAACGCATTATGGTGAGTAATAAATGGCCGTGCTTCTGCACCCGAAGCGATATTTTCCAAAATTGGCGTTTCCACTTCAGTAAAATCATTGCGATCCATGTACTGACGGATAGCCTTAATAATCTTGGTACGGGTTTGGAAACGGTCAAAACTTTCCCGGTTCGTAATCAAATCCAAATACCGCTGACGATAAACAATTTCTGGGTCCTGTAAACCATGGTACTTATCTGGTAATGGACGCAAGGCCTTCGTTAAGAAAGTCATCTTCCGGGCCCGAATCGTTAGTTCACCCATCCGCGTTTTAATAACATCACCGGTAATTCCCCAGAAATCACCAATATCAGAATCCTTAAAGACTTGGTAAACGTCTTCGCCAACAATATCCTGACGAACATAAAATTGAATCTTACCACCACGGTCCAGGAGGTCAGCAAAACTAGCCTTCCCGCTGCCCCGCTTGGCAATCATTCGTCCCGCAATCGTCACTTCATTTTGTTGCTCAGCGAGTAATTCTTCACTCTCGTCACCGTACTTAGCCCGGATATCCGTTGAAATATCATGATCCGGTGCAAACCGGTGCCCAAAAGGATCGATGCCCTTCTCACGTAAAGCATCCATCTTTTGCCGGCGCACCACCATCTGATCGTTAAGCTTCTCTTCCTTTGCCATTAAACATCCTCCTTAATTAATTCGCCGCCTGGCGCTTTGCTTGCCGTTCCTCATATTGGTCAAGAAAACGGTCAAAAATTTCATCCGCTTCTGCCTGCTTGGTAGCGGACATCAAGGCCACCTTGGTCCGTGCGGAACGTGGAATCCCCTTGAGGTAGTAAGCAGCTTGTCCACGAAATTCACGAATACCAACGTATTCACCCTTCAAATCACACAGGGCCGCCAAGTGTTCCTTGGCAGTGTGAATTTTTTGTTCAGGGGTCGCTTCTGGTAATAATTCACCAGTTTCCAAATAATGTTCGGTCCGGGTCAACATCCATGGATTCCCCATTGCGGCCCGACCAATCATCACCGCGGTCGCCCCAACCTCATCAAGCATCCGCTTAGCATCCTCAGGCGTCCGTACATCACCATTTCCCATAAATGGCACCGTCAATTGGGAAGCAACTTCTTTCAAGATGTCCCAATCAGCATGGCCGGTATACATTTGCTTTCTAGTTCGACCGTGCATGGCAATGGCCGCAGCTCCAGCGCGTTCTGCCGCCAGGGCATTTTCTACCGCCAGGATATGTTTGTCATCCCAACCAGTCCGCATTTTAACGGTGACTGGTTTTTGAACGGCATCCACAACATATGAAACCATTTCATAAACTTTATTTGGATCGAGCAACCAACGGGCCCCAGCATCAGTATTGACCACTTTATTCACTGGGCACCCCATATTGATGTCGATCACATCAGCATCAGTATGTTGGTCGATAAATTTCGCCCCTTCAACCAGGGTTTCCTTGGTCCCGCCAAAAATCTGAATCCCCATCGGGTGTTCATGGGGGTCAACAGTGGTCATTGAAAGAGTCTTTTTATTATGGTACATGATTCCCCGATCGGAAATCATTTCACAAACCACGTAACCAGCACCAAATTTTTTGCAGATCACCCGGAAAGCCTTGTTAGTGACACCGGCCATTGGTGCAACAACCACTTGGTTGGGAATCTTCACATCCCCAATTTGCCATTCCATGAGCTTTCCTCCTTTTTTCTCAAAATCACAATCAATATTGTATCACAGCATCGAAAACCAACAAACTAATCTTTATCCTTCAGCATTTGGCGAAGCTCATCTTCGGAGAATTCGTACTTTTTTCCACAGAACTGGCAAACTGCCTGGGCACCGTGATCCTGATTAATCATTTCCTCAAGGTCTTCTTTTTTGACACTCGCCAGGGCCTGAGAAAAGCGGTCTTTTGAGCAATCACATTGATACTTCACCGGCATCTTTTCGAGGATTTTGAGTTCTTGGCCGGCAAAAATCTTTTTGAGAATGTCTTCGGGAGTTTTCCCGTCTCTTAACATTTCTGAAACGAGGGGCAGTCCCTGAATTGACTTTTCCAAGTCCGCGATTTGCTCATCTGAAGCACCTGGCAAGACTTGTACCAAGAAGCCCCCCGCAACTTCAATCGAATCATCTGGATTGACAAAGACAGACAAACCAACCGCAGAAGGGATTTGTTCAGACTGAGCCAGGTAATATGTAAAATCATCACCAAGTTCACCTGAAACAAGGTTAACCTCACCAGTATACGGTGTTTTATCAGCAACGTTCATCTTAGTGACCGACAAAGTTCCCTGCTTACCAACCGCTCCGGCAACATCAATCTTGCCATTACTATTCAAAGGAAGGTTCACATGGGGATTATGGACATAGCCCTTCACAGTGCCATTGGCAGTTCCATCTGCCACAATAAAGCCCACTGGACCATTCCCTTGAATTTTCACGGTCAAGCCTGCTTGGTCGCCTTGTAATCCCGAAGTTGCTAACAAGAGTGTCCCAACTAAGGTGCGCCCGAGGGCTGCAGAAGCCGCACTCCACGTTCCATGAATTTTTTGAGCTTCACGCACCAACTCCGTTGCGTTGACGGCATAGGCCCGAAACATCCCATGTTCGGCCGTCGCCTTTACCAAATAATCTTCAGTCATCATTGTTACCTCCAATTAAGATCTTGTTTCCATTCTAACATCAATTTGAATTAACCAGAAATGCAAAGAGGCCGGGAAAAACCTCTAACTTAGCTGTAATACGAACAGCGCAGTACAACAATGGGCTCCAACATCCGGTAAAACCGAATGCTGGAGCCCTATTGTTGCTTGCGGGGGCGTTAATACGAAGTCGTAAACGACTTCTGTAACGCTCCCTCTAAATTCAATTTTAATTGTCTTCTGGTTTGTGATCATCAGTCGATTGGTTTGAATCATTCGTTGATTCATGACCTTGATCAGCATCGTCAGCGGTTGAATCATGCCCAGCAGCCTGGTCATCCGGTTGATCGATTGCGGCCGTTTGGTCGTCTTGATCAGCCTTGGCGTTTTCACGCCGTTCAAGTTCACGCTTGGACTCTTCAAAGGTTGCTGCCCGTTGTTCATCTTCCGCGGCTTCAACATCCTTTTCAGGCATCTTACCGTACTTGTACAAACTAAGAATTTGCTTTTCATCCAGCGTTTCGTACTTAAGCAAGGCTTCGGCAATCAACTTGTGTTGGTCACGGTGCGTTTCGATAATGTGCAATGCCCGTTGGTGACCTTCAGTCAGAATCCGCCGAACTTCTTCATCAACCAATGCGGCCGTCTTTTCAGAATACGGTGATTGATCATAACCTTGGCCAGTAAAGACTTGGCCAGAACTTTGCAGTTCAACTGGTCCAATCTTATCACTCATCCCGTATTGGGTAACCATCGAACGCGCAATTTGTGTTGCTTGTTCAAAGTCATTCGAAGCACCCGAAGATTGTGAGTTGAAGATTAATTCTTCGGCTGCACGACCACCCATTAAACCAGCGATCTGTTCTTCGGCATTCTTCTTACTCATCAGCATTTGGTCTTCCTTAGGAAGCATGATCGCGTATCCGCCGGCTCGACCACGTGGCACAATAGTAACCTTGTGAACAACCCGCGCATCGTTAAGGACTAACCCAACGATGGTGTGCCCAGCTTCGTGGAAGGCAACGGTCTTCCGTTCTTGTGGCGAAACGACCCGATCCCGCTTAGCTGGACCAGCAATTACCCGATCTTCGGCTTCATCAACGTCAGACGCATCAATTTCCGTCTTATTCCGCCGGGCGGCCAATAATGCAGCTTCGTTTAAGAGGTTTGCAAGGTCAGCCCCAACAAAACCAGGGGTTTGCTTAGCAATTTCCTTTAAGTCAACGTCCGGTGCCAACGGTTTGTTCTTCGCGTGAACACGAAGAATTGCTTCACGACCCTTCACATCAGGACGACCAACCAGAATCTTTCGGTCGAAACGACCTGGCCGCAATAAGGCCGGATCAAGGACGTCTGAACGGTTGGTAGCGGCCATTACAATGACCCCTTCGTCACCTTGGAACCCATCCATTTCAACTAACAGTTGGTTCAAGGTTTGTTCACGTTCATCGTGACCACCGCCCATGCCATTACCACGTCGCCGACCAACGGCGTCAATTTCATCAATAAAGATGATCGATGGGGCATTCTTCTTTGCTTGGTCAAAGAGGTCCCGGACCCGGCTAGCACCAACCCCGACGAACATTTCAACGAAGTCAGAACCAGAAATCGAGTAGAACGGTACCCCCGCTTCACCAGCAACGGCCTTAGCTAACAAGGTCTTCCCAGTACCTGGAGGTCCTTCCAAGAGGACACCAGATGGGATCTTGGCACCAAGCTTCATAAACTTCTTTGGATCTTTCAGGAATTCGACAACTTCGACCAGTTCCTGCTTTTCTTCTTCTTCTCCAGCAACGTCAGAGAAGCGAACCTTATTGTCCTTCGAATTAGATGGTTTTGCTTTCGACTTACCAAAGTTCATGACCCCACGGCCACCACCTTGGCCAGCTTGCCCCATCATCATGTAGAAGAAGAGAATCATAATGACGATTGGCAAAGCTGTAACTAACAGGTTCACCCA
Source organism: Limosilactobacillus caecicola (assembly GCF_943192935.1). Lineage (GTDB taxonomy): Bacteria > Bacillota > Bacilli > Lactobacillales > Lactobacillaceae > Limosilactobacillus > Limosilactobacillus caecicola. The sequence goes on from NZ_CALPCI010000006.1 coordinate 5,944, forward strand.
AATGCTATTGGATTCCTCTGGGTGAGTCGAGATCTTCACGTTATTTTTATCCGCATACTTTTGTAATTGGCTAACCGTGACATCACTTTGCAAAACAGAGCTTTGGAAACTAGTCGTGGTGCTTGACTTTTGGTTCATCAACGAGAGCCCAGTTTGGTTACTATTGGAAACCTTTTGTGGCTTTCGATAAGTCCCCGTAATCTTGTAAACACCACCATTTGGTTGGACTTGGAAACTCTTAACTTGGTTCTTTTTCAGAGCAGTTACAAACTGCGTTTGGGAGACATTTTTACTTTGCCCGGCAGTATTGTTGCCACCAAAGAAAAAGTACACAATCCCCATGATACACAGGAAAATAACTGCATAGAAGAGCACGTTATGAGTAAAGCCGTTATTTTTACGATTGTTGTTCATAACAACCTCCTATTTCTAGCAGTGTTGATGCTTAATAATTACAGTGCATCTATAATAGCATATTTGACCATCACTGACCAATATTTTATCATGATTTTCGTTGGTAAACTTCAGGCTTCAAAACCCCGATATATGGCAGGTTACGATACAGTCCCTTGTAATCAAGACCATAACCGACCAGGAACTCATTTGGCACATCAAAACCAACATAATCAGCATTGACATCAATTACCCGACCTTCGGGTTTATCAAAAATTGAACAAACCCTAATACTATTGGCGCCGCGGTCTTGCAAAAGATCAATCAAAAACTTGAGGGTCCGACCGGTATCGACAATGTCTTCGCAGATAATGACATCTTTACCCTTAATGTCATTCTTGAGATCATGGAGTAACTTGACCGAGCCTGTCGATGCGGTGCCCCCTTGATAACTAGAAACATCTACAAAGTCGATATGCGCATACAAATCAAGTTTCTTATAGAGGTCAATTGTAAACATAATGGCCCCGGTGAGCACGGCCACGACGACAATGTCCCGCTTACCAGCATAGTCATGACTAATCTGAGCTGCCAGTTCGCCGACCCGATGGTCAATTTGTTCCTGATTGTAAATGACACGTTCAATATCGTTATTCATTATTCTCTCCCGTAACTGCTTTTCGGCAAAAATAGACTTGCTGATGGTGATCATGAGCGGCATAGCGATCTAACCAAGCGGTTTTATGACCGATTAACCAAAGCACCTGACCCAGATGGTCAACCATCACGACCTCTTGCTGGCGCAAATTCAATGGAACCTTTTGATCAATTAAAATTCGCCGTACTAATTGATGGTGCCCAGATTTCAAGCGGAGCCGATCACCAGGCTGCCATTGCCGCACACGCAGTGGTTGCTGCTCAGGCGTCAGCAGAATCGTCGCCTCAACCTGTGCAACTGGTGTCGTAAAGACTCCATATTGATAACCATCAGTCCCTGAATACCAATGGTCAAATTTTACCATAAAATCAGCCACTGACGAATCGTTTCGCGTTAAATTCTGAACTTTTTTTAGCTCCGCAATCTGATAGTTCTTAATTAGCAACCAATTGGCGTTGACAGTCACCTGTCCTTGGGGGCGTTGCCGATTCATTAAGAAATGGTCCAACTGCGTTAATTGCGCAGTTGTGACATCGTAAATTGCTGAATGATTGAAGTAATCACGTAGCAAAAGTTGCCGAATGGTTGGCTGGTATTTCTGATATGAAGTTAGTTGTAATTTCCCTTTTGGGTCCACCCACATTTCATCATCCAAGGTTTGCTCCTGCCAGTCGAGCAAAGAGGTTAACTGATCGTGGAGCTTTAACAAATGATCCAGAATTTGGGGATTTTCACTGGCCAGTTCTGGTAAGTAATGATGGCGAATGCGGTTCCGTAAGGTTGCATCAGCCTGATTACTGGCATCCTCAAACCAGTGGATCTGGTGTTGCCGCGCGTAGTCAACTAGTTGTTGTTTCGGAATTCGTAATAGGGGATGCAGCACAGTGGCGGACCCCAAATGGCGGGCCTCCTTAATTCCGACTAATTCACTCAGTTCGCCGGTGCGTAATAGCTTCATCAACATCGTTTCGGCTAAATCATTTTCATGGTGGGCAGTTAGCAGCAATTGCGCTCCTTCTTTTGCTAGAACTTCGCGAAAGAAGCGGTAGCGTTCCTGCCGGGCCGCCATTTCAATTCCCGTTTGCGGGTGATCTTCCACTACCCACTGATCAACAAACAGGCGGAGGTGATGTCCCTGACAATAATCCCTGAGGTAGCGTTCTTCCTCCCGGCTCTGCTCCCGCAAATGGTGGTTCACATGGGCCACCACAATCCGTTCTACTGGCACCAATTTTTGCAGGAGCGTCAGTAATACCATCGAGTCAACCCCCGTAGAAACGGCCACCACGAGCGGTTGCTGATTAGTAAAAAAACGGTACCGTTCCAGGCACCGTTTTACTGTTAAGCGTAATTGGTCAGCCATTAGCTACGCCGGCCGCCACGACCGCCACGTTTACCGTCAGTTTGCCGTTTCAAAGTGGATAAACGGGATTCGCTTTCTTTCATATAATTGGCAAGCATATCATCGAAGTGGCTCTTTTCATGACGTCCGCCAAAGCCATGATGTTGCTGACGTTGATGATTAGCCGGCCGGTGAGCAAATTGGTCATTGTTGTGATGATGCTGATCATGGTGATGGTGGTCACGATGAAAGTCATGGTGGTCACCCTGTTCGTCATTTTGCGCTGCCTTGATTGATAAAGCGATCTTGCCATCATCCGCGACCTTCGTAACCTTAACCGTGACTTGGTCCCCCACAGTTAATACGTCATGAATATTTTTAACATACCGGTTTGAGACTTGACTAATGTGTACCAAGCCAGTTTGGTGATCAGCTAAATCAACAAACGCCCCAAAATTTGTGATTCCGGAAACAGTTCCAGTAACCTTTGCTCCTTCTTCAATTGCCATGAACCAGCAATCCTCCTAATTCTAATAAAAATTTAATCTTCCTGAGTATATCATAATCACGCCGTCAATTGATAGAGTGATATTTATAAAATCTAAAAATAAGGTCTAGAATGTTGAACCATCAACTATTCTAGACCTCATTGAGTTCGTCGAATCAAATTATTCGACCGTTGTCAGCTAACTGTTACTTCACAAAATTATAAAGTGTTTCGCCATCTTTAGCATAATTATATTTTTCACGCACGAGTTCTTGGAGATAGTTAGGATCGTGCAACTTTTTAACCTGTTTTTTAAGTTTGCCATTGGTGGACTGCTTTTGGGCCAACGTCGTGTTGGCTTTCGCAATGTTGCCATTGACCTTGCTTTGTTGCCGTTTCACCCCAATTAGTTGAATCGCTAAAATGAGGAACAACACTACAAATACCCCTAAAATAATTTGTGCCCGGCGAACGTGAACGTGATAACGATACGCTTGTTCACTGGTCCGTTCACGGTTTCGTTGACGAGCGAACGGTGTATTAATATTTGTAATATTGTTTTTAAAACGTTTCTTCATTCCGTAATCCTCACTTTGACTTATCAAGAATAAAGTTCCTCAATTAGCCGTGTCAACTATCTACTCCATTTATAATCATATTAGCAAAAATTACCGCGAAATACTAGCTTCAATTAATAAACAACTAATTATAAATAGTTAAGTAACTGACCGCTAATTGTTAGAAATCGTTCTTAAAATCTTCTTCATAACTAATGTCGAGAATTTCGTACATTTCCTCGGCTTCCGCCTTTTTGGTCGTTTCAACAATCCGCTTAACCTTGACCTGTTCGGTTTTATTGCCAAATTTGATCGTTAACACGTCGCCCGTGTGAACATCAGTTGACGATTTCGCCAGCTTATCATTAATCAAAATTCTGCCCTGATCAGCGTTTTTTTTGGCAACGGAACGTCGCTTAATAATTCGTGAAACTTTTAAAAATTTATCTAAACGCATGTAATTTTCCTCATTTCTTTGTCTGTGTTTGGGCTTCTTGAACCGTCGCCGCTAACTCAGCAACCACTTTGAGAAGTTGGTGAAGCCAATCCTGCTGGCTCATCTTTGGCTGAATAATTAAGCGGACCGTTAATTGTCCATCATCAGTTTCGCCCATTGTGGCCTTAAACCGGGTTTGAGCAACTGCTTTCATCACACCAGCGGCTTTCAAATACTGGTTAGCTGCTTTGGCAAAGGTCAAATTCAAGTTATCTTGATGTTGCTTAATCTGCGTGAGCAGTGCTTGGTCAGCTTCCATTTTAAGTTCACCAATTAATAACAAATTTGCGACTGGCTGACCATAGTCTCCGAAGCGATCGATCAGATCACCCTGAATTTCCAGTAAATCATCCTTATTCTGTGCCTGACGAATCGTTTTATACAATTCGATTTTTTGGCGTTGATCAGCCACATAATCACTCGGCAAGTATGCCTCCACTGCCACATCGATCTCAGCATTGGAAGTAGCCTTTTGCTGCTTTCCTTGTTTTTTCGCCACGGCATCCGCCAACATCGACGAATACAGGTCATAACCAACGGAGTCGATAAAGCCGTGTTGTTGTTTACCAAGTAAGTTCCCAGCGCCCCGGATCGCGAGGTCACGCATCGCAATCTTGAACCCGCTCCCCAACTCAGTAAAGTCCCGAATCGCTGCGAGTCGTTTTTCACCCGGTTCAGTCAGGACCTTATTAGGCTGGTACATGAAGTAAGCGTAGGCAACCCGGTTGCTACGCCCAATCCGCCCGCGAATTTGATACAACTGGGCCAGCCCCATCCGGTCGGCGTTTTCGACGAAGAGCGTATTGACGTTTGGAATATCCACCCCGGTTTCAATAATTGAGGTTGTCACTAACACGTCGTATTCACCCCGGATAAAGTCGTACAACACCCCTTCAAGCTGGGCTTCAGTCATTTGACCGTGAATATAACCAACCCGGGCTTCTGGAACCATCGTTTCTATCTCGTGGACAACCTGCTCAATGTCGTTAACCCGGTTGTGCAAGTAGTAAACCTGACCACCACGTTGCATTTCACGGAGAATCCCATCACGGATGGCTGTCCAATTTTGTTCCATCACGTAAGTTTGGATTGGAAAACGGCCAACTGGCGGTGTTTCCAAAACCGAGAGGTCCCGGACACCCAGCATTGACATGTGGAGGGTTCGGGGAATTGGGGTCGCAGTCAACGTTAATACATCAACGTTGGACTTAATCTGCTTCAATCGCTCCTTGTGTTTCACCCCAAACCGCTGCTCTTCATCGACGATCAGGAGCCCCAAGTCCTTAAAGTGGACATCTTTGGAAAGAAGTCGGTGAGTCCCCACAACAACATCAATGGAACCATCCGCGAGTCCCCGTTCGATTGCCTTCATCTGCTTTGGTGTGCGGAAGCGCGACATCATTTCAATTTTAATTGGAAAGCCTTCAAAACGTTCCCGCATGGTATCGTAATGCTGTTGTGCCAAAATGGTGGTTGGTACTAAGAACGCCACTTGCTTACCACCAGTCACAGCCTTAAAAATTGCCCGTAAGGCCACTTCGGTCTTTCCATAGCCAACATCACCGACCAGTAGCCGGTCCATTGGCTTTGGGGTTTCCATATCTTTTTTAACCTCTTCAATGCTCCGCAACTGGTCCTTGGTTTCGGTATACGGAAATTCGTTATCAAACTTTTCTTGCAGGTAATCGTCCTTGGGAAAGGAAAACCCCTTCGCCGTTTGCCGTTTGGCATAAAGGTCCACCAGATCGCCAGCAATATCTTCTACCTTTTGGGCCACCCGCCGTTTTGTTTTGGCCCATTCGTTGCCACCTAATTTATTGATGTGTGGTTTGGTGGCTTCTGAAGAAACGTATTTTTGCACCAAATTTAGCTGGGTTACCGGGACGAATATCTGCGCATTGTCACGGTAGTTAATCACCATGTAGTCCTGGTGTACCCCGTCCACGGTCATCGTTTTGATTCCTGAAAAGAGCCCAATCCCGTGATTGACGTGAACTACATAATCACCCGGCTTGAGGTCCGTGTAATTTTTAATTCGTTCGGCATTTGCGAGCTTTTGGGAACGGGGGCGCCGCTTCTTCACCTGTTTGAACATTTCCGCTTCGGTAATGACGACTAAGTTCGCCGCGGGCATTTCAAAACCACTGTGTAAAGAAGCCGCAACCAATTGCAATTGGTGTAATTGGAGGTCATCAAATTGGGTTTCTACGGCCTGAATCTGAAAATCCGCCAAGGTTTTAGCGACGCTGGCCCGGCGCTCATCGCTCTTCGTTAAAATCACGATTGTTTCCCCTTGGTCTTGGAACCGTTGGAGCTCATTTTTTAGTAGTTCCATTTGGCCAAAGAATTGTTCCATCGCCCGGGTTTGTAATTCAACGATTTGTTGAAAACGCAGCTGACCCATCCCCTTTTTGAACAGGGCAAAGAACAGTTGGGCATGCGAATCGTGCGTTAATTGTTGGACTGCATCATTCCCCAGTGAGCCAACATTTTGGCGTTGGTGATAATCAACCCGTTCCTGTTGCCACTGTTGTTCATCGGCCGCCAAGTCCTGGTTGGTATCCTTAATCCGAGAAAAATCGTCCACGATCACGACCCCAGTAGTTGGCAAGTAGTCCAAGAGGCAGGCAGGCCGCGGGTAAACAAGGTCGGCATAGGTTAAAAAGCCGTTAGTTAAATTGCCGGCATCAAGAGCATCGAGGAGGGGCCGAAAATGATTTTCGATTTGGCGACCATCGTCCTCGTCAGTAGCTAACTTTTGCAGTTGGGTATCCTCATCCTGAAATTGCTTCTTTAAAGAACCTAATTGCTGCGGATCAACAACCAGGTCGGTCGCTGGGAGAATCGTCACCGCCGCCACGTTTTCGATACTCCGCTGACTATTCGCCTCAAAGTAGCGGATCGAATCCACTTCCGTATCAAAAAGGTCAATCCGCACGGGGGCCGTCGTGTTCAGAGCATAGATGTCGATAATTGAACCTCTGACCGCAAAGTCACCTGGCGCCATCACCATCTTTTGGCGTTGGTACCCCATCACTGCTAGTTTTTTAACAGTATCCTCCAGATCAACTTCGCCCCCGACCTTAATCTTCAATTGGGCGTTTTCAAAGACCTGGGGACTAGGTAATGGGCGGCGCAACCCTGCCGTCGCGGTCACAATCACTGCTGTCTGCCCAGTCAAAAGGGCATTGAGTGCTTGCACCCTTTGTAAACGGTAATTAGGTGAGCTCGTCGCAATCTCCATTGCCAATGATTCTTCCACCGGAAATTGGTACACCGCAGTTTCCGGAAGTAGATTCTCTAAATCATCCGCTAATTCCTGCATATGAAATAAACTATCGGTGACCACCAATTGGGGGGCCGTTAAATGGTGCTGGAGGGTCGCCAATAAGGTTGTCTTACCTGAACCACTTACCCCAGTTACCAACTGCCGGTGTTGCGCAGTCAGTTGTTCTGTAATTTTTGAAAATTGTGGCGTTTGCGCCACGAGGTCCTCAATTTGCAAGTGGCAATTCCTTCTTTCTACTTAGTTATAGTCGTTCATTAATTGATCAAAATCTTCACCATGGACCCAATCGACCAGGGCCCGTTCTGCCGTCGCCACGGCGTTATCAAAATCTGGCCGTTCAGCTGGTTTAAACTTCCCTAAAACGTGGCTGACCACCGTACCTTGGGCTGGATGGTCAATTCCCAACTTCACCCGGTTAAACCGGTCGGTTCCCAAATGCTGAATAATACTTTTTAGTCCATTGTGCCCACCGGACTTGCCATGGGCTTTCAGACGAACTTTGCCAACCGGCATGTCCAAATCATCATTGACGATGACGACATCTGATAAATCCAGGTCATAATAATCCACTAGCGGTTTAACAGCCCGTCCAGAATCATTCATGAAGGTCGTGGGTTTAACCAACATTACTTTCTCACCATCAAGCATGCCCGTGGCGATAACTGCTTCGATGTTTTTGGCATGTTTGAACGCTCCCAGATGGTAGTCACGGGCAAGTTGTTCCACAACCATAAAACCGGTGTTATGACGAGTCTCATCATAACGAGTTCCGACATTACCAAGGCCAACAATCATTTTCATTTTTTCAATCTCCTTTAACTACAAAAAGGCCGCGCCGGGACTAACTAGCCCCTGCCCAGCAATTCATGCTCCATTATACATGAGGAATGACGAAAGCAAAATTTCCTGACCATTTTCTCATGATTTTTTAATTTTATGGTATGATGAAGTATAGAATGTCAAAAAACGGAGCATAAAAGATGATCTTTAATTCACTCATTAAACCTAAAAAAGAACTTACCACCTTAACCGAAGATGCTACCCTGGAAGAGGCATTGCAGGTTCTCGAAGAATCTGGCTACCGGTGTGTGCCCATTTTGGATCCTTCCCGGACCATATTCCGGGGCAACATTTACAAAATGCACATTTACCGCCACAAATCCCGGGGCGGTGATATGTCACTGCCCGTCACCGCGCTACTGAAGAATTCGACAAAATTTATCTCCATCGACACGGACTTCTACAGCGTCTTCTTTACCATTCGGGACCTCCCCTACATTACGGTCCTCGACCGGGAAAACCATTTTTACGGAATTCTCACCCATAATAGTCTCCTGAAATTATTGGCCGAGGCTTGGAACGTGAATAATGGTCGGTACGTGCTCAACGTCCACGTTTCTGATGAGCGTGGCGACCTCGCCCGGCTCACCAAAGAAATTACTCGCTTTTGTCAAATTGCCAACGTAATTTCGCTAGACCCTGACGAACAGGATGGCAAACAGGTTCTCTTCACCCTCCCTGCCGATGTCGATAAGGAAAAGGTCACCAAGATTACCAAACGGTTAACCAAAAAAGGCTTCACCGTGACCGAGGTGGAGGACCTCCACCGGCACTAAAATCACAGAGATTAGAAAGAGGCTGAGCACTTCAAAAAACTCAGCCTCTTTATTTTTAATCATTTGTGTCAATGTACTTACGGTGAAGACGGTCACCCAAGCCCGTTAAAATTTCGTAGTTGATGGTTCCTAATTGGTCGGCTAAATCAGTGGCCGTAATCTCTTCGTTCCCCGAGCGACCAAGCAGGACCGCTGCGGTGCCCACAGGCATTTCGTGAGGAAGGCGAATCATCATTTGATCCATACAAATCCGCCCCAAAATGTCACACTTTTGGCCATCGACCAGGACGTGGTAACCAGTCAAGCCACGACGGTAACCATCAGCATAACCAACGGGCAGGGTTGCCACCCATTCGTCTTCCTTGGCAGTATAAGTAGCCCCATAACTTACCGATTCACCCCGGTGTAGCTTTTTGACAAAGGTAGAATGGGTCACCAATGATGTGACCGGCTGCAGTTCAAATGTGGGCTTAATTTCGTGCCCAGATGGATTACAACCGTAGAGGGAAATCCCCATCCGCACGGTATTATTTTCAATAACCGATTGGTGCCAGAGGCCGGTCGCCGAGTTGGCCATATGGACATACCGTGGCCGGTCTTTCACAACCGCCAGAAAGGCTCGCCATTTCGTTAATTGACGTTCAAAATAGGTTTGATCTGCACTATCGGCCGTCGCAAAGTGGGTAAAAATTCCTTCAAACTCAAATTCCGGTGCGGCCAAAAATTTAATGGCGGCTGCTAAATCAGCGGGTTCTTGGAACCCAATCCGCCCCATTCCGGTGTCTAAACCCAAATGGACCTTCAACGGTTTCTTAACCCCGTTAGCTTGGGCCACTTTCTGGTAATCACGCAGCCAGGCCAGCGAACCAACCGTTAACGAAATCCCATTTTCCGCCGCAATGAGCGCATACTGAACTGGGGTAATGCCTAGCACCAGAATCGTTTCTTGTAAGCCAGCGTCCCGTAAGGTCAACCCTTCATCCAGCAGGGCCACACAAAAACCGGCCACTCCTTCTTCAGAAAGGACTTGGGCCACTTGGGTCATCCCGTTCCCGTAGGCGTCAGCCTTGACCACCCCAAAAATCTGGCTATTAGCTGGTAAAGCCGCCTTTTGGGTCCGAATATTATGCCGTAACGCCCCTAAATTTACAATCACGTCAGTGTTTCGCAACCGCGCGCTATTCATCGTCTGTCGTCTCCTTTTCTAATACAACCTCTGTCATTACTAGTGTACCAGTGTGGCTCACCGATGCCAAAGCAACGCCCTGAAACGGTGATTTAGTAATGATTGGCCGGCCAACCTGGTTATCCAAAATTTCAATATCCTGAAAGCTAACCTGTGAGCCAATCCCCGTCCCATAGGCCTTGGAGAAGGATTCTTTGAGCGACCACCGTCCACTCAAATACTCCCAATAACGCTGTCCAGCAAACTGCGCCAATTGTTCTTGTTCGTTTTGTGTCAGGACATGTTTGATAAATTGTGGCTGCTTTGAAGCCGCTTTTTTGATCCGGTCGATTTCTGTAAGGTCAATCCCGAGACCTGCCAACATCATTTTCACCCGATTTCAACTACTTTTGGCGTTTTCGAACACTAAACTTGTGATTGTTACCTTGGCGACGGTGGCCAAAGTTACCGCGGTCACCATTATGACGACGACCATGGCCCCGATAGTTATTATTATGCCGGTGACCATTACCACGTCCCCGATAATTGTTATTCCGACGACGCTTTGGTAATGGTCGTTCTGGCGTGATTTTGACTGGCACCTTGCTGGCATCATCCGTTGTCAAATCGTTCAACAGCGCTGCCACCAAATCAACCGCCTCGTGGGTCGCTAATAACTTTTCTGCCGACTCACGATACTTTTCAGTTGCGTCATCATTGATTAATTCATCAATATCATTGACGGCACTGGCCACCTGACCGCGAAAGGCCTCTTCTTCGGTTGGTGGTTTCAGTGGTAACATCCGCACCCGGGTTAACTTTTCAATTTCGTGGAGGTAATCCATTTCGTTTGGCGTCACGAAAGTAAGGGACACCCCATGGTGCCCGGCACGCCCAGTCCGGCCGATCCGGTGAACGTAGCTATCTGGATCCGATGGAATATCGTAGTTGTACACGTGCGTGACGCCCGAGATATCTAGGCCCCGGGCAGCGACATCAGTGGCAACTAAAATATCCAGTTGGCCATTTTTGAACTTTTTCATGATCTTAGAACGACGATCTTGGGTTAAATCACCATGGATGCCCGCAGCGTTGTAGCCGCGCGCCACCAATCCCCGGGAAAGCTCATCGACCCGGCGTTTGGTCCGACCAAAGACGATGGTCAAATCAGGATCCTGAACATCGATCAACCGGGTCATGATATCAAATTTTTCGTAGTCCTTAGCCCGGACGTAGTACTGATCCACCAGGTCGGTTGTCAATTCCTTGGCCTTAATCTTGACCGTCTGCGGGTCCCGCATAAACTGGACCCCAATCCGCTTGATTTCCGGTGGCATCGTTGCCGAGAAGAGTAACGTTTGACGGTCAGTCGGCGTTTCCTTAATGATTGCCTCGATGTCATCCAGGAACCCCATGTTCAACATCTCATCGGCCTCGTCCAGAACCAAGGTTTGAACGTGGTCTAACTTAACGGTTCCCCGACTAATGTGATCACGAAGCCGGCCCGGGGTCCCCACCAGGATTTGCGGATGCTTTTTTAAGGAATTAATTTGCCGACGGATGTCAGCACCCCCGTATACTACCTGGACCTTCACGTGCTTGTCATGACCTAAGCGGTATAATTCTTCCTGAGTTTGGATCGCTAATTCCCGCGTTGGCGAAATCACGATCGCCTGAATTGCTGGGTTATCAAGGTCAACGTGTTCGATAATTGGCAACCCAAAGGCAGCCGTCTTCCCGGTCCCCGTTTGGGCTTGCCCGATCACATCTTGCCCCTTCAAAACCATCGGGATGGTCTGCTCTTGAATTGGGGTGGCTTCTTCATAGCCACTTTGTTTCACGGCCCGTAATAGGCTTTTTGATAGTCCTAATTCTCCAAATTTCAATCATTTCACCTCATTTAGTATTATTGCTGAAAACACCACTACTCAATTGGCGTCGATATCTGGCCAATGGTAGTGGTGCCAAACATTATTTTGCTTTAAGTGCTTGTAAGACCTTCTCCAAGTGGATCCCATGACTCCCCTTTAAGAGGACAATGTCACCAGCTTGAATTGTCTTGTGGAGCTGTGTAATTAACTGAGTCTCTTCAACTGTTGTGAAGAGTTGTAAATCATCCGCCGGATACCCAGTGGCCAGTAATTGCTCACGGAGCGCCTTCATTTCATTTCCCACTAAAAAGACCTTTTGGAAATGGTCGTGGTCAATCGCGTCGGCAAGCCCGGCGTGAAGCTTTTGTGAAGCCTCACCCAGTTCCAACATGTCCCCTAAGACAATGATCCGCCGACCAGTTTCCGGCAATTCATTGAGCGTTTGTAACACTTCTCTCACGGCCGTGGGGTTCGAATTATAGACATCTGAGAGGATCTTTTCTCCTTGACTACCAGCGAGCCACTCCGCTCGGTTAGCCGTCACCTGCAGGTCTGCCAAACCTTTTTGAAGGTGTTCTGGGGTCACATGCAATAAATCACCAACCATCATGGCTGCCAAGGCATTATTGACGTTGTATTCACCAATCATTGGAATGGTAAATTCTTGATCCGGCCACAGGTTGACCTTGAAACGGATATCATGGTCTGATTGTTCAACACTGGTGGCGTAAATATCATTATTTAATTGCCGACCAAACGTCTTTTTGACCTGTTTCAGAGCTGCCGAGCGCTCACGAAGTAACGGTTCATCACCATTGTATACAAAGGTCCCATCTTCTCTAAGACCATGGGTGATCTCCATTTTAGCATCGGCAATCCGATCACGAGTACCGAAAAATTCAATGTGGGCCTCCCCAATCATAGTCAGCACTGCAATATCGGGCGTCACTAACTTACTGAGTTCGTCCAATTCGCCAAAATGACTCATCCCCATTTCTACAACGACCGCCTCGGTGTTCGCTTCCATGTTCAGCAGCGTCACGGGCACCCCAATTGCGTTATTGAAATTCGCGTGGGTCTTAGTCACGTTCATTTGGGTACTTAAGATTGACGCGATCATATCCTTCGTCGTGGTCTTACCATTACTACCACTGACTGCCACCACGATCGGATTGATCTTGCGAAGGTAATACTGGCCTAGTTTATGAAGGGCTTGAAGAGGATCAGCAACCACAATCCGGGGATGACCATCGTCTGCAAAATCATGGTCAGCCGCCCATAAGGTCGCACTGGCCCCGTTGTCAAAAGCCGTTTGCACAAATTCGTGACCATCACGGGCACCCGCCAACGGCACAAATAGGTTGCCGGCTTGCAATTTACGACTATCGAAGGCAACACCTGAAACTTCAATCTCCGCCCATTGCTCAACATTATTTTGGGCATCTACCGCGCGTGCGATTTCAGCGATGTTCATTTTCATGAGTAATCCTCTTCCTCTTTTATCCAGTTAATGATCGATTTTTAATTATATCACTATTCAGCTAGTCGACACAATCACCAGGCAACATAAAAACCAACCACGGGCAATTACCATCCCCTAGTTGGTTTCCACACTTTACATTTTTTCTAGACGTTCAATCCGGTTATCTAATGGCGGGTGAGTATCAAAGAGGTGACTAAACCGGTGTTTTTTCCCATTCCGTTCTGGGTCACTGATGTACAAAGCTGATGAATTCGGGTCAGGATCTTTCATGGGTGTCGCATCCTTTAATTTAGTCAAAGCCATAATTAAACCGTGGGGATTGCGCGTCAGCTCCACCGAGCCAGCATCAGCCAAGTATTCCCGGTTTCTCGACAGCGCCATCTGCGCAATTGAGGCCGCCAAAGGTGCCAAAATAATCATTAGTACCGAACCCAAGATTGCAATCACTCCAGCACCATCCCGGTCATTATCATCACGGCGGCCACCAAACCACCAAATGTGACTCACAAACCCGGTCAATGCACCAATCGCAGAGGCGAGTGCTAGCGCGATTGTCTGCAAGCGAATATCGTAGTTACGCACGTGCGACATTTCGTGGCCGATCACACCCTCTAACTCTTCCCGATTCATTACTTGTAAGAGGCCAGTAGTGGCCGCCACGGCAGCATGTTCAGGATTGTTACCGGTGGCAAAGGCATTCGGGCTCGGGTCGTCAATGATGAACACCCGTGGCATGGGAACTTGGGCCACCATTGCCATATCCTCGACCACGTGCCATAACTCTGGCGCTTCGTCAGCTGAATGAAGCTCATGAGCATTATTCATCCGCATCACCACATCGGTCGATTGGCCCACCATCACCGAAATATAAATCAAAGCTAACACCAACGCGATCACAATGCCGCCAACCGCACTCCCCGCAAATAAGTAGCCAACGGCCGCCCCCACCAAGGCCACAAGCAGCGAAAAACCCGCCATGACTACCACAGTCATCCGCTTATTTCTGGCAATTTGTTGATAAAGCATGGTCCATCACCATTACTGATCGAGATCGCTAAAGTCCACTTGGGGATTTTGCTTGGCTTTCTCAGGAACCTGCAAATAGTCCAGCTTGGTGAAGTGATGAAGTTTCGCCACTAAGTTTGCCGGGAACGTCAAAATTTTAGCATCAAATGCCGCCACAGTGGAGTTGTAAAGCTGCCGTGAGTAAGCAATCTTGTTTTCTGTATTACTCAATTCTTCCATTAACTTGCTGAACTCCGCACTGGCCTTTAAGTCAGGATAATTTTCTGCCACAGCATACAGCGAATTGAGGGCCCCAGTCAACTTGTCTGCCGCGGCCATCTTGGCCTGAGGATCATCAGCGGGGGCCTGAGCAACTTGTTGGCGCAAAGCGGTCACCTTTTCTAAAGTTTTGGCTTCGTACTTACTGTACCCCTTCACCGTGTTGACCAGGTTAGGAATCAAATCATTCCGCCGTTGCAACTGCACATCAATTTGGCTCCAAGATTCCTGGGCGTTCGTCCGCATTCGGACCAGACCGTTGTAAATGCTGATGTAAATTAAGATCAACACCACCACAATGATTAAAATAATAATAGTTGTCATTTCGAAACTCCTTTACAAAATTTTACCCTAATCATACCAGGACCACTCGGCCATGAAAAGTTAAGACTTCATTAAGGCCACTCTCCGTGGCGACTAATTTCGTATGGTATGATAAAAGAAAAGTGAGGGATGTCTATGAAAGTTTTATTTGTCTGTTTAGGTAACATCTGCCGCTCACCATTAGCGGAAGCCATGTTTCGCCAAATGGTTGCCGAACAAGGTCTCAGTGACCACATTACGATCGATTCAGCCGGGACCAGTAGTGAAGAGGAAGGTAACCACCCCTATCCAGGTATTCAACGAATTATGACCAAGTATCACCTGGCTGGCCATGACCTGGTTTCCCGACCAATCACCATGGCTGACTTTGATAACTTTGATTTGATTATTGGGATGGACGATATGAATATTCGTCACCTCAAATCGATC
Organism: Limosilactobacillus caecicola; assembly: GCF_943192935.1. Lineage (GTDB taxonomy): Bacteria > Bacillota > Bacilli > Lactobacillales > Lactobacillaceae > Limosilactobacillus > Limosilactobacillus caecicola. Next base: position 21,338 of record NZ_CALPCI010000006.1, read on the forward strand.
GCTCCGGCAGCTGATTTGCATAAGATCCATGGCATCAACGATTTAGTGCCCGGAAAAGCCGGTGAACCACTCCCAGATCCCTGGTATACCCATGAATTTCAGAAAACCTACGACGCACTCCACTTGGCCTTGCCATACTGGTTAGACTACGTGCAGGCGCAACAATAATAAAAGCGACCAGCTGGTCGCTTTTATTATTTATTCGTATAACCCTTACTCAAGCTCTTTTGCACTGACTTCGGTGCCTGCTTGAACTTCATCGATTTAACAAATTTACCCCGGATCATCAACCGCCGTGATCCCGTCTTATTACAAGTAATCAGGGTGATGATCTTTTGGGGCGTGTCGTTCACCACGTCGACCCGGGTGGCCGCAATAAATTTCCGTTCGGTAATCTGATATTCGTAAATCCGTGTCATGTCTGTCAAGTAAACCTTTTGGCCAACCTTGGCATCATAGTACAGTGGCGAAAACAAAATTCGTGAACCATGGGCCATGTTATGTCCCGCTAAGGCATAGTTTCCCTCACCCATTTTTTGGTCAGCCCGCATGGTGCCGGCAGCGAGGGCCAAGGTGTTATTATCAACACCCTTGCCAATCGGGATTGACATCTTGATGGCAGGAATGGAAATGACGCCAATCACCTTGATTGACTGTTTCCGGGCCCGCGCCTTTGCAACGGATTGTAAGTTCAGGTCCTGAACATTACTAAAATCGTAATTAGCCGACTTCTTGTTATTTTGTTTCACAGTTTGTTTGGTCACCGTCGGGTGGTAACTTCCAACTAAGTAATACTTAATTTGCTGGTTAAAAATTAAAACGACACTGACGATCAATAAAATGACCACGGCCGTCCACCGGAACCATTCCCGCTTTTTCATTGCTTTTACCTACTTTTCGTTAGTGTTATCATAATAGCATTAGTATACAACAAAACTGACTAGAAGGTGATTTTTTTGTCTGGTCAAAAACAACCAGCCTGGGTACGGAACCTCCGTGTCCTTTCCATCGGCGTCTTTTTCGCCGGCATGGGCTTTTCTGAAATCATGCCCTTTCTTTCTTTATACATTGCGACCTTGGGTCATTATACCCACCAACAACTAAACTTCTATTCTGGGGTTGTCTTTGCCGTCATGTACTGTGTTTCGGCGATCGTTTCTCCGTACTGGGGAAAGCTTGCTGACCGCAAAGGGCGGAAGCCAATGATCTTGCGGGCGGCCCTTGGGATGGCAGTCGTGATTGCTGCCATGGGGTTGGTCACCAATGTCTGGCAATTAATCGGTTTGCGGATGGCCCAGGGGGTCTTTGCCGGCTTCGTCAGTAATTCAAACGCCTTGATTGCTACTGAAACCCCCAAGAAAAAGTCTGGCCAAGCTTTGGGAACCATGGCGGCCGGCGTCACCGGTGGGAACCTCTTGGGGCCACTGCTCGGTGGGACCCTTGCGGAAATTTTTAGTTACCGGGTCACCTTCTTTATTACCGGTGGCATTCTCTTTATCATCTTCTTAGGATGTTTATTCTTCGTTCATGAAGAAGGGTTTCAACCGGTTAAAGAAAAGAAGTTTGATAAGGCTGCTGGTGTGATTCATGAATTAAAATCACCACGGATTATTTTTGGGCTCCTAATTACAACCATGATTATTCAAGCGGCTAATAATTCCATCAACCCCATTATTTCTCTCTTTATTAAGGAACTAATGCATGGCGGCAAAGGAGTCACCTTCGTCAGTGGGGTCATTGCAGCACTACCAGGTGTGGCCACGATGGTTGCCGCGCCATTGTTAGGCCGTCTTGGTGACCGGATTGGGACTCAAAAAATCTTAATTAGCGGTTTTATCGTCAGCATTCTCTGCTTCGTGCCGAGCGCCTTCGTGCAAAACCCGTGGCAATTAGGGATCTTGCGTTTCCTGATCGGCATTGCTGACGCCTCACTTTTCCCGCAAGTGCAAACCCTCTTAACGAAGAATTCCCCTAGCAAGCTAACCGGCCGCATTTTTAGCTGGAACCAGAGTTTCATGTACATTGGCAATATTATGGGGCCCCTGATTGGCGGCTTCGTCGCCGGACTGTATGATTACGGCGCCGTCTTCCTATCCACCGCTTTCTTAGTTTTAGTCAACATGCTCCTGTTCATCTTCAATGTCTACCGTCCATTGAGCAAGCCAACCGTTTAAACGCAAAAAAAGATCCTGGCATTTGCCAGGATCTTTTTTTGACGGCCAACCAATTAGTTGTTGGTAAAACCGTACTTCTTGTTGAACTTGTCGACTGCCCCATCGGCTTGAGTAAACTTTTGCTTACCAGTGTAGAATGGGTGTGAGTCAGAAGTAACTTCAACCCGAATCAATGGGTATTCGTTACCGTCTTCCCACTTAACAGTTTCTTTTGAAGTAGCAGTTGAGCCAGATAAGAACTTGTAGCCAGTTGAAGAATCTTCAAATACTACGTAGTGGTAATCTGGATGAATTCCTTGTTTCATAATTTATACGCTCCTTTGCCATGAATCATTGCCTGAAACATAGTTATTTTTACAACTACGATAGGATAACATATATTCGTGATGAACGCAAACCTATTCGTCATCTTCGATCTTAACGTCACCGTTTAACCGGTTTAACTTCCACACGATCCGGTCGTACCCGCGGAGGATGTTATCAGCCTTATGAATGACGGTCGTCCCATTTGCCATGAGGCCCGCAATCACCAAAGCTGCCCCGGCACGAATTTCTCCGGCTTCAACATCAGCCCCGTGTAATTCATCCGTATGGTCAATCGTAATGGTGCCATCATTGGCTTGGATCTTCATACCCATTTTTTGCAATTCCGGAATATGCTTGACCCGTTCCGGATAAATGGTATCAACAACCGTACTTTTCCCGGCTGCTAAGGACATCAGCGGCGTCAATGGTTGCTGTAGATCCGTGGCAAAACCAGGGTATGGCATGGTCTTGACATGAACGGGCTTCAGACTATGAACCGTTGGGACGTAGATTTTATCACTATCGATTTGGAGGTCAACGCCCATTTCCATTAATTTGCTGGTGTAAGCATCCAGGTGCTCTGGAATGACGTTTTTAAGCATCACCCCATCCCCTAAGGCGGCTGCTAAGGACAGGTACGTCCCAGTTTCAATCCGGTCCGCAATAATGGTGTGGGTATTCATGGATTGCAGGGTGTCAACTCCGGTAATCCGGACCACGTCCGTCCCAACACCCCGGATTTTAGCTCCCATGTTATTTAAAAAGGTCGCCAAATCAATAATTTCTGGTTCCCGGGCTGCGTTTTCGATAATCGTCGTCCCTTCAGCGCGGACCGCTGCTAAAATGGCATTGATTGTCGCTCCGACCGAAACCATGTCCATGAAGATTCGGGCGCCATGTAAACCATTGGGCGCGTCTAAGTGGACGGTTCCCTGGTCTTCACTGACGTTGGCACCCAATGCTTTAAAGGCCTTTAAATGTTGGTCAATCGGGCGCGGGCCAATATTGTCACCACCAGGAAAAGTCAAAGTTGCCCGGTGAAAACGGCCCAATAGTGCCCCCATGAAGTAATAAGATGCCCGTAAACTTTTAATTGCCTTACTCGGGAGTTCCGCCTCAATGATCTGAGTCGGATCAATGTCGAGTACCCCATGGGTAAACTCTGATTTAACGTTCATTGATTCCAGAATAATCATCAAGTTATGAACATCCAAGATGTCAGGGACAGTATCAAACTGGACTGGCGTATCCGCCAAGATAGCTGCTGGAATGAGTGCAACGGTACTATTTTTGGCCCCGCCGATGGTCACTTCACCAGCTATTCGGTTTCCTCCTTGAATGATCAGTTTCTTCATAGTGATCTATCCTCGCTTACAATTTTTACTTTTTTAGGTTTTTAATTCTTAATTATTATATTTAAACAGTCAATAAACATAATAATGAACTGGGCGTCAAATTACAAGTTTTTCGGCAAATAATTAAACTTTCTTCAAATTCAATTTCCCGGGAAAAGATTTCGTTGATCGCAGCAAGGCTTTCAACCACAAGCAGCCTTCAGCATTCCTGAAAAGCAGGGCGCTGGAGACTCATTTTGATAATCTCGGGTTATTTAATAGGCATTTTTGCCGCACCAAGCCAAGCATTACTTATCAGCGGCAGCGGCCTTAACGAAGGCACTGAATAGACCTTCTGGGTGATTTGGTCGTGATAGGAATTCTGGGTGGTATTGAGCGGCCACGAAGAACTTCTTCTCTGGTAATTCAACCACTTCGACCAGGTTCCGTTCAGGGTTAACACCCGAAACCACTAAGCCCGCCTTTTCCATTTCTTCACGGTAGGCGTTGTTGAATTCATAACGGTGCCGGTGCCGTTCGTGGATTAATGGCTTGTTATCATAAGCAGCAGCGGCAACCGTTCCTGGTTGTAAACGACAAGCATAGGAGCCCAACCGTTGGGTACCCCCCATGTCTTCAACGTCTGCTTGATCAGACATCAGGTCGATAATGTTGTGCTCGGTATTTGGATCAAACTCAGTTGAGTTAGCATCCTTGTAACCCAGGACATCGCGGGCAAATTCAATACATGCAGTTTGCATTCCTAAACAAATTCCCAGGTATGGCACATCATTTTCCCGCGCATACTTGATGGCAGTAATCATACCTTCCACACCCCGGTTACCAAAGCCACCAGGAACTAGGATTCCATCGTACTTACCAAGAACATCAGCAACGTTATCCGCATTAATGTGTTCAGCATTAAAGTGGTCAACTTGAACATCCGCATCAACCGGGTACCCAGCATGCCGTAACGCTTCGTTGACGGAAATGTAAGCGTCCTGAAGATCCGTGTATTTACCAACCATGGCGATCCGAACTGTCTTAGTCAGGTCATTTTCAATGTGGTTAACCATTTGGGTCCACGCACGCATATCGGCAACGGGAACGTCTAAACCAAAATGGTCAACCACTAGTTGATCCATCCCCTGCTTTTGAAGGTTCAACGGGATTTCATACAGGTTGGGTACGTCCAGTGATTCAATGACGGCCTTTGGATCAACATCACAGAAGAGGGCGATTTTCTTCCGCATTTCATCGGTAATTGGTTGTTCAGTCCGCACAACCAAAATGTTCGGTTGGATCCCTAAGCCCCGTAATTCGCGCACACTGTGTTGGGTTGGCTTCGTCTTCATTTCACCTGCTGCCCGAAGGTATGGAATCAACGTGGCGTGAATGTACAAAACATTTTCAGCCCCTGCTTCCTTCTTCATTTGCCGAATGGCTTCCATAAATGGTTGGGATTCAATGTCACCGACGGTCCCTCCAATTTCGGTAATCACAACATCGGCATCGGTACTTTCACCGGCCCGCTCGATCTTTTCTTTGATCATATTCGTAATGTGTGGAATGACTTGGACAGTCCGCCCCAGATAGTCACCGCGGCGTTCCTTACGCAGGACTTCGGAATAAATTTTCCCGGTTGTCACATTAGAATACTTATTCAAGTTATTATCAATAAACCGTTCGTAGTGTCCTAAATCCAGGTCAGTTTCTGTCCCATCATCGGTAACGAACACTTCACCATGTTGGTATGGACTCATCGTGCCGGGATCGACGTTAATATAAGGATCGAACTTTTGAATTGCAATCTTTAAGCCCCGGTTTTTCAGTAAGCGCCCTAATGAGGCCGCAATGATCCCCTTACCGAGTGACGAAACAACTCCACCAGTTACAAAAATGTACTTTGTCATTCTTTACTCTCCTTTGGCTCTATTACGTTAAAAACAAAAAAACTCCCCATTTCGTATGAAACAGGGAGCTATTGAAACGAGATGTCCCAAGCTTTCTTGGGAGCCCAAGTAAAATAATACAAAGGCTAACCCGAATAGTCAAGCGAAACTTTTATTCTTCGTCACCATCATCGTAATCATCGTCATCACTATGTAATTCTGACAGGTGATTTTCAATGTCGCTATCCGAATCATCGTCGTCAATCGGATTATCATCATCGTAATCATCACTGTCATCATAATCATCTGAATCGTCATCATCGTCGTTCAGATCATCATCTTCGGGATCATCATTGTCGTAATCGATGACATCATCATCGTCATCACTACCCGTCAAGAAGGCATTAACCTTCCGACGACGCTTCTTTGGACGATCATCACTATCATCGTCATCTGATTCACCAACAGTGGCTTCATCAATTGAATCGTATGGGTACCATGCACGCAAGCCCCAAGTATTATCACCAAGGGAGATAAAACTGCCGTCGACGTTTAAGTCAGTGTAGAATTGGGAAAGCCGTTCCCGAATTTCCTCATCACTCTTGCCAAGGTACTGTTGAATTTCGTTTGTAAGATCCGCAAACGCCATCGCTTCACCATGGTAAGCTAAAATTGCGTGTGCGACTTCGATCATTGAAAGTTCTGATTTATCTTGGCCATCGAAAACCTTTAAATCCAAATTGGTGCACATCCCTTCAAAAAGTCTAATCTATATATTACAATATTACGCTTGAAATTGCAATTGAATCCGGTATGTTCCTAGAACTTGACCGGCGTTTTTTAACTGGTATTTGGTGGTTAACCGGCCCCATCGTTCTTCAAAGTTGATCTCCTTGGTCAATTCGAACGTGGTGACTGCCAAATGAATCACCCCGTATTCGGTTTGATAACGCGTAATCGTTTCCTGATCCTCCTGAAATTGGAGTCGGGTCTCTTTCGGACCGCGGCGATCTAACTGCACCCCTTTACCATCAAGGCGAAATTGGACCGGGGTTTCCTGACCGGCCTGGTGCTCCAGGTAGCGTAAGTAGGTTTGCCCACCACCAAGGCGAATCAACCGTCCTGGTTCATGGAACGCAAATTTTTCAGTGTCACCATTCATCTGAATCTCTGTCTTTAAATCAACAGTTACTGGGTACTCTTCCTTGATTGTTCTTCACCTAACTTCATTTTTGACCATTATAAGCTAGATTGGGAATCTGCGCCAGCAATGCGGAAATTGAGATAATTTTGTATAATAATAAGAAAAGTTCAGGTTAGGAAGCGAACTATGAGTTTTCAAGATGAAGAATTAAGCAAAGAAAAGGTCTTCCGTGATCCCATTCACGGTCACGTCATCGTTGACAATCAAATTATTTTAGATCTGATCAACACCCCTGAGTTTCAACGACTCCGTCGAATCAAGCAGCTGGGCACCACCTCACTTACTTTTCATGGCGCCGAACACTCCCGCTTTGGTCATTGCTTAGGTGTGTACGAAATTGCCCGACGCATGTGTAATCACTTTGAACGAAACTATCCCAGCAATCACCCCGGGGATGGTTTGTGGAACGACCAAGAACGCCCCGTTGCCCTGACTGCGGCCCTCCTCCACGACCTGGGACACGGGCCATACTCGCACACATTTGAACACATTTTCAACACCGACCACGAAGCAATTACTAAGCAAATCATTACCAGTCCGGAAACCAACGTTAACCGAATTCTCCGCCGGGTCAGTCCAACTTTCCCGCAAGAGGTGGCTAGTGTCATTGACCACACCTATCCCAACCAGCAAGTTGTGCAAATGATTTCCAGTCAGGTGGACGCCGACCGGATGGACTACCTGCAGCGTGACGCCTACTATACTGGCACCAATTATGGTAAATACGACCTTGACCGGGTTCTTCGGGTCATGCGCCCCGTTAAAAACGGGATTGCCTTTGAAATTTCCGGAATGCATGCCGTTGAAGATTACATCATTAGTCGTTTGCAAATGTACTTACAAATCTACTTTCACCCGGTTTCCCGGTCGATGGAAGTGATTTTGGACCACCTCTTAATGCGGGCTAAGTACCTGTACCAACACCCGAGTGACTACTCCCCCGTCTTTACACCACACATGCTAATGCCCTTCTTTAATGGTCATTACTCCCTGAGTGATTACCTCTCACTAGACGACGGTGTCTTGACGACCTACTTCCTCCACTGGCGCGACTCTGGTGACGACATCCTGAGTGACCTTGCCAACCGCTTCCTAAACCGGCGCCCTTTTAAATCGGTCCTGTATGATTCATCAACGGCAGCATTACTGCCAAAGCTCCGTGACCTAATCTCCACAGCCGGATACAATGACCAGTACTATACCGCCACCAATTCTAGTTACAAGCTTCCTTACGATACCTATAACCCCCAGGATTCTAAGCCCCAAAGTCAAATTGAACTCATCCAGCCCAACGGCGAATTGGTTGAACTTTCCCAAGTCAGCACCTTAGTCCAAAGTATTTCGGGACGCGAAGCCGGCGATGAACGGTTCTTCTTCCCAAAGGAAATGCTGGTCCAACACGATAACATCGAGATCTTCCAACCGATTTACGATGAATTTCAGCAATACATTCAAAATAATCAAATTATTGTTCCAAAGTAAAAGGCTAGGCGTTTTTAGCGCCTAGCCTTTGATTGTCATTGTTAGTTTACTTTCGTAGCCGTCCCCGTCGAGGAATTGTATTCGTAAATACCAACCATGTTGGCAACGGAGTTATCGGAGTTATCTTGACGAACTTCGAAACGGTAAACGTTCCCGTTCTTGGAAACTGGGATGATACCGTAACCCTTCTTGTTGAAGCCCATCTTGTTGGCGAAGTCCGTAATCACACTTTCTTCAGTTTGTTCTGCAGCACTCGCATTGGCTGCTGATTGTGAAGATTGACTTGATTGACTCGTAGCCTTGCTTTGACTGTTAGAAGACTTCTTTGTGGAACTGGTTTCAATTTCACCATTAATGGCTTTTGAAATCTTCACCCGCAATGCCTTATAGGCCTTAGCCATTGGCTTGCTACTGGACTTCATTCCAGGCAATTCAGCCTCTGCTTCTTGGTAGTTCCCCTTGTTGTAATCTGAACGGGCATCCAAGTAGCTCTCCAAGTCGTCTTCAAGGTTTTCAACCTTTTTATTTTCGTGTTCAACATCATCCAAAAGGTTGTAAGCCTTTTGATACTTACCTTGTGTAATCAGATCGTTAGCTTGATCATAAGCTTTGTCAGCAGCACTCTTCGTGACCTTGGTTGATTTTACCGAACTGTCACTGGAACTGGCGCTTTTCTTATTGCCACAACCAGCAAGTCCAAGCACCAAGGCGAAGCCCGCAACAGGTAGTGCAACCTTTGATACCAAGCCCTTTTTCATTATTACTAATCCTCCTTAGTATGATTATGGAATATTATAACATTTTTGCTCCATAACCAAAAATCGTTTGCTAAGACAAATAGGAACCTTAACAAACGATTTCTTGTTATTCTTGATTAACCCGATCAAAAACGCTCTTAAAAAGTGGGCTAACTGGTCGATTTTCATTGATCCGCTTGATCGCATCCGCAATCAATGGTGCCACAGAAACTTGCTTGATCTTCGCAATTTGCTTTTCCTTTGGCAATTGAATCGAGTCGGTCACCACCACTTCCTTGATTGGTGAATCTTGGAGACGCTGGATTGCTGGGCCAGAAAGGACCGCGTGCGTACATGAAGCGTAGACTTCAGTGGCACCTGCATCCATGAGGGCCTTAGAACCCAAGGTAATCGTGCCGGCAGTATCAATCATATCGTCGATCATGATACACTTCTTGCCCTTCACGTCCCCAATAATGTGCATGATCTTGGCAACATTGGCCTTTGGCCGCCGTTTATCAATAATCGCAATTGGGGCCTTCAAAAATTCAGCCAGGGCCCGGGCACGAACCACGCCACCGTGGTCAGGAGAGATAACAACCGCATCCTTGGCAACACCTTGCTTGATAAAGTAATCCGCCAATAATGGAGCACCCATCAAGTGGTCGACTGGAATATCAAAGAATCCTTGGATTTGGGCCGCGTGGAGATCGAGCGCGATCACCCGGTCAACACCGGAATTTTGCAACATGTTGGCAACCAACTTCGCAGTAATTGGTTCCCGCGAACGGGCCTTCCGGTCTTGCCGTGCATAACCGTAGTATGGAATCACAACGTTGATCGTCTTGGCACTTGCCCGCCGCAAGGCATCGATCATAATCAATAATTCCATCAAATTATCGTTAACTGGTGCAGACGTGGATTGAATAATGTAGACATTATCTCCCCGGATACTTTCTTCAATGTTAATTTGAATTTCGCCGTCGCTAAAGCGGTCAACAGATAATTTACCTAATTCGACACCGACTTCATCAGCGATCTTTTCTGCTAATGGCCGGTTCGAACTCAAGGAAAAAATCTTTAGGTTCGGGTCAAAGTATTTCTGTTTCATGTGGTCCTCCAAAATAAAATCCCTTTTCATCTATAATCTTATTAACTGGTTGGGGAAAAAGCAACTACCAAGGGAGCTTTTTTGCATAATCCGGCTTATTTGTTTGCCGGGAGCGGGCAATGGCCATATCAAACTGCTTTGTATCATCGGTAATGGTCGAACCGGCAGCGATGAATGAATCTGCCGCAATGTTGACCGGTGCGACAAGGTTGCTATTGCTGCCAATAAAGGCGTGGTCACCAACGTTCGTGTGGTGCTTTTGGGCACCATCGTAGTTGACGAAGACGACCCCACAACCAACATTGATGTTCTTACCCAGGGTGGCGTCACCAACGTAGGTGAGGTGACCAACCTTCGTTCCTTCGCCGATGTAGGCCTTCTTGACCTCGCAGAAGTTCCCGATATGAACGTTCTTGCCAATTTCTGCTTGGGGACGAAGGTGGCTGTTCGGACCAATGTCTGAACCATCGTGCATTTCGGCGTTTTCCAGTGTTGAAGAAATGATCTTGACCCCATCATGGATCTTGGAATCCGTAATCCGTGATCCCGCGCCGATCAAGCAGTCACTACCAATTTGGGTTTGTCCCTTGATGACCACGTTGCCTTCGATCACCGTATCACGCCCGATCTTGACTCCCGCGTCAATGTAGGTCGATTCAGGGTCCACCATTGTAACCCCATTCATCATTAATTCTTCGTTAATTCGCCGCCGCATGATCTTATTAGCTTGGGCTAAAGCCACGCGGTTGTTAACCCCCATGGATTCATCAAAGTCAGCCATCTTATAGGCGGTCACGACTTCACCCTGTTGCTTCAAAATAGCGATCACGTCGGTCAAGTAGTATTCACCTTGGGCATTGTCATTGTTAATCTGCTTTAACGCGGCAAACAACTTTTTGTTATCAAAGCAGTACACCCCAGTGTTAATTTCGTGAATTTCTTGTTCTTGCGGCGTGGCATCCTTTTGTTCAACGATGCGTTCAACAATGCCCACATCATTCCGGACAATCCGTCCATAGCCAGTTGGGTCCGGAGCAACTGATGTCAAAATAGTGACCGCTGCTTGCCGTTGCTTGTGGTATTCAAACAGTTTTTCAAAGGTGCTTGCCCGAAAAAGTGGGGTGTCACCACTGACCACCAGTGTTTCTCCGTCAATGTCACCCAAAACGTCTTCTGTTTGCATTACGGCATGACCGGTCCCTAATTGCTGCTTTTGTAAAGCAAACTTCGTCCGGTCACCCACCGCATTTTCGACGCTTTGGGCACCGTAACCAACCACCGTCACAATGTTGTCAATATGGGCCGCTTCCAGTTGGCTCAAAACATGTTCAACCATGGTCTTACCACAGACTTCATGCAAGACCTTGTACAATTTGGACTTCATCCGGGTACCCTTACCAGCTGCCAGGATAATCGCATTCTTTTGTCCCATCAGTAATTTACTCCTTACTATCAAATACTTGTTCTAAATAATTACCAGCTTGAACGTGGAAGTGTTTATTAACGCCGTCACGTGCATCCACCTTAATCAGTGAGGTGCAGTCTTGCACTAACCGTTCGCCATCGAATTCACCTTCCGCAAACGCGGTCATCCCAACGAGGTGGGCGCCAAATTCTTGAATCAGGGACTTCATCCCATTCATTGTGCCCCCACCCTTCAAGAAGTCATCAACAACCACCACATTGGCGCCTTCCTTCATCGTGCGCCGGGACAATTCCATTTTCTTAATCCGCTGGGAAGAACCGGACACGTAGTTAACACTGACGGTCGAGCCCTCAGTAATGTGGGAAGAATTCCGAACAATCACAAAGGGCCGGTTCAGGTACATTGCCACGCTCTGGGCAATGGGAATCCCCTTCGTTTCAACCGTCATAATGACGTCCACGTCTTGATCTACATATTGGGTGGCAATCAATCGCCCAACCTCGCGTAGAATGTCTGGCCGGCCCAGTAAATCTGATAAGTAGACATAGCCACCTGGTAAGAGACGGTCCTCATCATCGACAGCTTCCACCAATTTATCAATAACCGCTCGGGCATTGTCGGCCGAATAAAGCGGCGTTAAACGGGCCCCACCACTGGCACCGGGGAGGGTCTCTAAACGCCCAACTCCCCACCGTTCCACGGTGTTGCGAATAATACTCAAGTCCTCGCTAATCGAAGACTTGGCAGAGTCGTAACGATGACCAAAAAACTTCAATGAAACTAATTCACGCGGGTGATCCAATAAGTAGCGGGTCATGTCCACTAACCGGTTACTTCTTCTAACTTTCATTGTCTAACCTCTTCAAATCTCATTCGTTGCTACGCTAAACTACATTTTGTATCTTTTCAAATCATACCATAATTGTTCGTCTTTAAGCGAACTTTTGCGGAATTTTTCCGAAAAAAAGCGGGCCATATTCGGCTCGCTTTTTAATTATCAACATTTAAGTGGTTAATTGTTAGCCCAGCGGTGGTAAACAAGGGCAGACAAGTAAATAACGACCTCGATAGTCGAGGTAAAGAAGCTGACCGGCCAACTGGTGACATAGCCCAGATAGAGTCCTAGCCAGATCCCAAGCAGCGCAAACAAAATTGCTAAACCAATCATCTTCGCCGTTCCGGTCGTGTAATATTTTGCGCTGGCCGCCGGGAGGGTCAGGAGAACAAAGATCAAAAGTGTCCCCACCATTTGGACCGCGACACTAACACTCAAAGCCAATAAGAGCAGAAAAACGATGGAGATGAAGGTTTCGTTGAGACCATTGGCGGCCGCCCCGTCAGGATCGAATGAAGAAAATTTCAACTGTCGGTAGATCAAAAACACCACCGCCAAAACAATCAGCGATAACCAGACCAATTGGACCACTTCATGACGACTAATGCCAACCACGCTCCCGAATAAGATGCTCGTGGCTGAACTAGCCGTTTTGCTTGACAGGTATAAGAACAAAATTCCTAATCCAATAAAAAATGCCGAGACAGCGGTGATCACGGACTCACGACGAGCCTCATCAATACTGAGTTGGCCAACCATGACGGAGCTCAACATTGTAAACAAAAGCATGCCATTTAATGCTGGCCACCCCATAAAGAGGGCAAACGAGGCCCCAGCAAAGCCAATTTCAGAGAGGGTGTGAGTCATAAATGGCATATTGCGGGCAACCACAAAGACGCCAATCACACCGCTCACCACGGCAATAAACGTGCCAGCTACGAATGCATACCGCATAAAACTCAAACTAAACATGTTGGTCCTCCTCAATTGTTGGTAATTCATTGATGGGGCCCTCGCGATACTCAGCATTAGGTAATAATTGCAAATAACGAGTGCCATACCGTTTAGCCAGGTCCCAATCATGCGTAATGAAGAGAACACTGAGGTGATTTTGCTGAAACTTCGCCACCAAGTCTAACAATTCGTATTTCATCTCGTTATCGAGGCTGGCCGTTGATTCATCCAAAATCAACAGGCGAGGATCGTCAACGAGGGCCTGGGCCAGGTAAGCCCGCTGCTTTTCACCACCGGAAGCCAACCCTAATGAACGATCCTCAATTGCCGTCAAATCCGTCTTGCGAATAATCCGGTCAAGGCGCCCTTGTTCTTTGTGACTCAACCATGGTAAGCGGGACTTAGAGAGATTTAAAGCGGCAAAATCACGGATTGATAATGGATAGTTTGTTGGTAAGTTACGAAATTGGGGAACGTAGCCAATTTTCAAGCTTTTGGCCATCTCAATGTCCCCTTGTTTAGGTTTTAGTTGACCCAACAGCGCACGAACAATGGTGGTTTTCCCGGCACCATTTTCCCCCACCATCACAAGAAAATCGCCCTCGTTGATCGCAAAGCTCAGGTCTTTGACCACGGGCTGGTCCCCGTAAGCTAAAGTAATATTATTGACTGAGATTACTGCCATTGTTGGCCTCCCGTTTCTGAATTTTAATAAGTTGTTGATATTGGTCCATCATCCATTGGACATAGGTCTGCCCAGCTGGTTTGGTTTCGGTAACGTTCAAGACTGGAACATCGTACTTTTTGCACAACTTCAGCATATTTTTGATGGTGGTACTGCTCTCCTGACGATTATTAACGAAGAAGGCCACCCGGCGTTGACGAATTGCCGTCTGCATCATTGCAATATCATGTGGTGACGGGTCATTATCATCTTCAATCGCCTTGGCGAAATGCCGGTTCATAATTCGGTACCCTAAATTCTCTAAGGCGTAATCAAAGACCGGTTCACTAACCAGAACCTGATTATGTCCAGACTGGACACCGCGTTTGGCTTGTTCAATTAACTGATTCAATGGTTGCAAACTTTGCCGATATTTTTGGGCCTGGGTCGCATAATACTTGCGGTGAGCTGGATCAATCCGCGAGTACTGACGGGCCAAGGTCGTCGCCAGTTTGCTCATCGTCTGTGGTTGATACCAAACGTGTTCGTTGGCCCCACTTCGTTTGTGGGCGACCGTCTTGCCAACATTCACCACCGCCAAATCTTGGTTATTTGCCCCCACCATTTGGTTCAGCCAACTGTCGTAACCCAAGCCATTTTCAATAACCACGTTCGCCTCACTTAACTGTTGGGCCTGCTTAGTTGATGGTTGAAAGTCATGGGTATCCACCGCTGAATTATTAATGAAGGATGTTGTTTGTCCATACTTACCAGCGACACTTTCCGCCACCTCACCATAGAAATTAAGACTGGTAACCACACGAATGGGTTTGGCCTGCCGTTGGCGGTTTGGTTGCCAACCGGTAATCATTAAAATGAGGGTGACTACCAAAAAGCCCACCAAGGTCCCTAATCCCCACCACTTTTTGTGCATCTGCAATCCTCCTTTAATAAATAGTAATCATTACTATTTAACTCACAAATGATATCTTAACGGAGATTAACCCCAGAAGCAACCAAAAAATCCCCCCGGACATAAAAAAACGGCGCACCATTGTTGAAGATTCAACAAGACGCTGCCGGAGAAGTGGCTAAAATTATAACAACATTACTAGATAAACTTCGGAACAAAAGCCCCGCATACTATTGTAAATCCGTTTGGCCCGTGATTCACTATGACAAATGCCAAAAACGGTTGGCCCCGTGCCACTCATGTGGGCCATGTCCGCCCCTAATTTAATCATGCCATCTTTAAGCTTGCGAATTTTCGGATATTCACGCATGGTGACTGGTTCAAGGACATTGCCCATTTTGGCAAAGGCCGCTTGCCAATTTTCCTCTTGAATGGCCGCCAACAAACCAGTGTTGTCCAGGTGCTGGATCCGTTCATAATTAATCTGACGCAAAATCGTCGGTGTCGACACACTGACGCTGGGTTTAGCAATCACCGCCCAGTAATGAGGACATTGTGGGAGGAGGGTGATTTGTTCACCGTGCCCTGTAACGTGAGCGGTATGGCTATAGATGCAGTATGGGACGTCTGAATCAATCGTGAGAGACAGGCGAGCAAGTTCATCGTCAGATAACCCTAGCTCCCAGCCCCGGTTCAGTCCCCGTAGCACGGCCGCTGCGTCTGATGACCCACCCCCGAGGCCCGCGGCAACGGGAATGTTTTTCTTAATCCGCACCGTCACCCCTTCCGACCGGTGGAAGCGAGTTTTCAGAATATGGGCCGCCTGATAGGCCAGGTTCCGCTGGTCATTCGGCAGGAAGCCACTGTCCGTATAGATTTTGATGGTTTGGGGACGAGTGTGGATATCAATCGTCAGGTAATCGGCTAAATCAACCGAGTTCATGACCATATTCCACTGTGGTGACCCATCGAGATACCGCATCGGCGTATCTAACGACAGGTTGATCTTGGCCGGTGCCTTTTCAGTGACAATCATGGACTCATCCTCCTCATTAAATATTTTGTTATTATAGTAACTTGCCTGCCGGCGGTTGGCAAGCCTCGTTAAGATAAAAGGAGGGATTGTAAACAATCCCTCCTTTTATCTTAAATAATCGCTAATTTGTGAAAGCCATTGGCGAGTTCAATAAATTGGTTCAGCGTCAAGGCTTCTGGGCGCACCGTCCGTTCAATCCCTAATCGTTCCAGTAATTGACCTGCCTGGTCTTGCTGGTCATGATCCTTCCCGATTACCGGTTTAAGGTTATTCCACAGGTTCTTGCGCCGATGGGCAAAACAGGCTTTGATAAATTTAAAAAGCTTTTGCCGGTCAAATGGTTCCACCGGCAGCGGCGTTGGCCGTGGTGTTAGCACCACAATTGCCGAGTCAACATTTGGTGCCGGGACAAACGCATGGCGAGATACCCCGAACGCTTCATGCGCCGTCATCGAATACTCGATCGCCAGAGTGAGGGCCCCATACTGCTTGGTACCCACCTTGGCGGTCAAACGGTCCGCAACTTCCTTTTGCATCATTACACAAATGGCCGCCCACTGAACCGGGCTATTGAGCAATCCCATTAAGATCGGACTTGTAATGTAGTATGGTAAATTGGCCACCACTTTGATTGGTCGCTTTGGATCAGTAAATTGTGTTTGGATAAGCTCCGGCAGGTTCGCCTTCAGAACATCCTGGTTCAGCACTTTAACATTCTGATATGGTGCCAGAACGTCATCTAAAATCGGCAACAAGTCGGTATCAATTTCTAAGGCCACAACCTCTCCAGCCGCTTTGGCTAACTGCTCGGTTAAGGCCCCGAGGCCCGGACCAATTTCAATCACGTTGTCCGCTTTGGTAATTTCAGCCGCGTCCACAATCCCGGTCAAAACGTTGAGGTCGGTTAAAAAATTTTGGCCAAACCCTTTTTTGGCATGGACCCCATACTTTTGAATAATTTCTCGCGTCCGTCGTCCATTCCCAATCTCAGCTTTTGTCATGCTCTGCCTCCTGATCTAACTGCTTCACCGCAACATTAAATTGATCGCGGGTGATGCGAAACACGTTAAGTCGTTTTAGAAGTTGCTTTCCATTGCCATAACCAATCCCTAAAATTTGCCCCAGACGTTCCCGCCGGTAACGCGCCGCTTGACCACTAACCAAGTCATGGTTCGCCAAGTCTTGACGAGTAAATTCTGGCGTCAAAGGGGCTTCCTCAGTATACAGGCTTTGCAAAGCTGCTTTGATGGTTGCCTGGGAAGCGTGCTCGACTCCTAAACTGCCATGTGCTTCGGTCGGAACACCTTGATCTCGACGAATAAAAGCGTGCTTCACCCCTGGAATTGCCTGGCTGATCATTTTCCGCAGCCGTTCCCCATTAAAATCGGGGTCCGTAAACACGATCAGTCCCCGGGTCTGCTGTAATTTTTTCAGTTGTTCCAGGTCATCTAACGACAAAGCAGACCCGTTTGTCTCAAACGTGTCTGCATCTACCGCGCGCTGAATTTGTTTGGTATCATCCTTGCCTTCCACAACGATGACTTCTTTAATCTTCTTCATGCGGTTCCCTTTTCTTAAATAATCGACGAGCATTTGCAAAACTGGCCGCGGCAACCGTCTGTGGAGTTTCACCCAGGAGGTCACTCAAGGCCAGCACAGTGTAGTAAGTAAAAGCGGGTTCATTTTGCTTGCCCCGGTACGGCATGGGGGTTAAGTATGGTGCATCCGTTTCCACCATCAGACGGTCCAACGGCGTCACCTTTGCCGCGGCGTGGACGTCCTCAGCCCGGTGGAAACTCACCACTCCACTATAGGAAAGTGACATCCCGAGGTCCAGGAATTTCTGTGCCCACTCCGCGTCACCAGCAAAGCTGTGCATGACCCCGCCAAAGTCTTCAACATGGGCTTGACGCAATAATTCATACGTCTCAGGTAACGCTTCTCGGCAATGAATGGAGACCGGCAGGTGCATTTGCCGGCCGATCACCAACTGATCTTGAAAAACCCGTTTTTGAACCTCCCGGGGTGAAGTATCCCAGTGATAATCTAAGCCAATTTCACCAATGCCGACCACCGCGAGATCAGCTAACTGCCTTACCAGTTGCTGGCGGTGTGCTGAATCATAGTCCTTGGCGTCTTCGGGGTGCCAACCCACCACCGCGTGTAATTCCGGATACTGGTGCGCTAACTTGAGGGCACGCGTATTCAACTGTTCGTTGGAACCTACCATATTCATCTCAACGACCCCATAATGACGGGCCCGGGCCAGGTAGGCGGGCACATCACCGTAAAAGCAATCATCGTTCAAATGGGTGTGTGAATCATAGATCCGCAGTGGCAATAATTGATCCGTCATTGATCTGCTCCGCAAATTAGCCAATTTCTGATCCTGGAATCAGGTCATCTGGCAAGATCAAAAGTTTGATTTCGCCGTCATGTTCAGCAGAAAGGAGCATGCCTTGGCTAAGTTCGCCACGCATTTTCCGGGGCTTCAGATTAGCAACAAAGGCCACCTTTTTACCAACCAATTTTGCTGGTTCAGGATACCATTTGGCAATTCCCGAGAGAATCTGGCGACCTTCTGGGGTTCCGTCATCAATTTGGAATTTCAACAGCTTATCGGCTCCCTTGACGTGGTCAGCGGCTTTGATCTCACCAACCTGGAGCGCCACCTTATCAAAGGCTTCGATCCGGATTTGCTTCTTACCGGTATTGGCTTCTTGTTCCTTTTCTTGGGCTGCTTTTTTGGCTTCTTCCATGACCTTGCGACCCTTTTGCTTCGTGTTGGCAGTCATTTGTGACTTTAAAAAGGCCACTTCTTCATCGACATCCCGCCGTGGGAAGATTGGGGTCCCCTTCTTCACCACCGTGGCCGTTGCTGAGAAGTCATTGAATGACAGGTCCTTCAGTGATATTGCTTCAACCGGCAGGCCTAATTGACGGAGAATTTCCTTCGGTGCCTCTGGCATCGTTGGTTGCAACAAGGCCGCGATAAAGCGCAGTGACTTAGCCAGGTGGGTCATCACGTCGGATAGTTCCGCCTTCTTGTTGTCATCCTTGGCCAAGACCCATGGTTCAGTTTCATCAATGTACTTGTTGGCCCGGGCCACCAGCTTCCAGATACTAGACAAGGCTTCGGCAAAGTGACAGCTATCCATTAATTCACTGTATTCGGCCAAAACATCCGCTGCTGTTTGTTCCAAATCAGCATCGTATGGCGTCGTCGCATCGTTGGTTCCCGTTAATTGACCATCCTGGTACTTATTAACCATGGCCACCGTCCGGTTCAGCAGGTTCCCCAGGTCATTGGCTAAATCAAAGTTCAGCTTGTCCACAAAGTCTTCCGGACTGAAGACCCCATCGTTACCAAATGGCATTGCCCGCAGCAAGTAGTAACGGGTCGCATCCAAGCCATAGCGTTCAACCAAGGTTTGTGGGTAAATCACGTTCCCCTTGGACTTGGACATTTTACCATCCTTCATGGTTAACCAACCATGACCAACAACGTGCTTTGGCAGTGGTAAACCAAGGGCGTGGAGCATAATTGGCCAGTAAATGGTGTGGAACCGGACGATTTCCTTACCAACCATTTGAACGTCTGCCGGCCAGTATTTCTTGAACTTGCTGTCGTCATCAGAACCATATCCAAGGGCGGTAATGTAGTTGGAAAGGGCATCAATCCAGACGTAAACAACGTGCTTCGGATCGCTCGGCACTGGAACTCCCCAGTTAAAAGAGGTCCGGGTGACGGCCAAGTCTTCCAGGCCCGGCTTCAAGAAGTTATTGATCATTTCATTCATCCGCGTGTGCGGTTGGATAAAGTCCGGGTGTTCCTTGTAGTAGTCCATCAGCCAATCGGCGTACTTGCTCATCTTGAAGAAGTAGGATTCTTCTTCCACCAGTTGGACTTCATGGCCGGATGGCGCCTTCCCACCGATCACGTTGCCGTCATCATCCCGGTAAACTTCGGCCAGTTGACTTTCGGTGAAGTATTCCTCATCATCCACGGAGTACCAACCCGTGTACGTGCCCTTGTAGATGTCCCCTTGGTCCAATAACTTTTGGAAAATCTTTTGCACGGCCTTTTCGTGGAAATCATCGGTCGTCCGGATAAACATGTCGTTTGTAATGTCCAGTGTCTTCCAGAGTTGCTTGATCCCCGCAGCCATTTCGTCAACGTATTCTTGGGGTTGTTTGCCCAATTGTTCCGCCTTTTGTTCAATCTTCAAACCGTGTTCATCAGTCCCAGTTAAGTAGAAGACATCGTAACCCATTAACCGCTTAAAACGAGCTTCCGCGTCACAAGCAATCGTGGTGTAGGAATTCCCAATGTGGAGCTTTCCAGATGGGTAATAAATTGGAGTTGTGATGTAATAAGTTGGTTTGGTTTCAGCCATGCCGGATTCCCTCTTTCTCGTAGTGTAATTAAAAACTAGTATAGCAAAGAACCGGGTAAAATTCGATCATTCCCGGCGAATTATTAATTTCAAATTAGAACAGGTCTAATTGTTCTGGATCATGGGGGACGAGCCCAGTAAAGTGTAAATTCAGCATTTTCTTGAGCATGAGCGCATTCGGGGCGGCGTCCCCTGCCGAATTATTGTTAAAAATCACGCACAGTTCGCGCGGCTGGGGCTGCAGTTGATGAATTTGTTGCACGAGTTCCTGGAGCTCAGCCGTGGAATAGCGGTAACGGGTCCGCTGTTTGCGCCATTCCCGTCCCGGGTGATACCAGCCTTGTGCATTGCGACCGTGCAAGCGAATTAACGCCAACCCGGGCGTGGTCGTGGCCAGGTAAAATGGCACCGTTGCTTGAATTTGGTGGGGTTCATCCGCCGCCACCAACGTCAAATGCAGGTCTCGACAGTAGCCAACCAATGATTGGACAACGCCCGGCCGGTACCAACTCTGGTTACGGAGTTCAATGGCAACGGGCAAGTCACCCATTAATTCACGCACCTTCATTAAGTACTCGATATTTTTCACCTCCGCCGTAAACTGGGGTGGAAACTGGAACAGGACCGTCTTTAATTGGTCAGTGGCAATCATTGGTTGGAGCACTTGCCGAAAGCGGGTAAACATCTCCGGCAGGTCCATGCCATCAGGGATTATTGACCGCGGGTGACGAGTCATCGACTGGTGGGCCTTCACAATAAATTGAAAGCTTGGGCTCACCTGGTTAATCCACTGTTGAATGGTTTTTAATTGGGGCAGGGCGTAGAAGAACGTGTCAACTTCCACCGCTGGTAATGATTGCGCATACTCACGGAGTGCCACTGGGCGGTGCGCATGAATCAAGGCCGGATGTTCAGTCCACGTGGTTAATGCAATCGTCGTTTTCATATTAGCCCCCTCTCAAAAAATAAGAAAATCACTCAATTTGCTCATAATTACGACTTTTCTTAAAAATCGCTAAATGCATATTAAATGAAATATTCACGTTGAAAATGCATAGTGATCATAAAATATACGCAGTGATCGTCAGTTTTTACACGATTATGAATATCGGCGCTGACCGCCTTTTTATCACTTTCTCATAGTACCACAAATCCCTTTAAAACAGCATTTAAACATGGTATTTTAAGTTTGAATGAAGGGAGACGATAATTATGTTTAAACACCTCTTACATAAGCAACAAGCCACTCAACATGTAACCAAAGCTGGACGTAAGGATCGTCTGCCACGGATTTGGAAAGTGGCTGGCAAAACCATTGACTTTGGTTAGTAAAAAAGTAAGATCCAGGGTTGGTAAAAATACCAACCCTGGATCTTTTTATTTGGCCGTTTGCATTTCGTGACTGACCGCAAAGGTAATGAAGAAGGAAATTAACATGATCACCGCCACCACCAGGTACGGCGCTTGATAATTGGTATCCAACAGGGCCCCGGAAATTAAGGGCCCGATGATATTACCGACACTGGTCAATGACATATTAATCCCGTTCAGCAGTCCCTGGTTGCTATCACTCATCTTCGTTAACAGCGTCGTAATTGCGGGCCGAAGCATGTCAAAGCCCTCGTACACTACCAGGGTCGCAACAAATAGTTGCCAGTGTGAACTATCGTAAATCACGACCAAAGTGCCCAGCACGCTCAGGAAGAAACTCCAGCGAATAATTTTGACTTCGCCAAACCAAATCACCAACCGGTCAAATAAGAAGGCCTGCAGGATCAACGATAAGACCCCGTTGACCGTCAAAACGGCGGCAATAATCGTCAAATCAAAGTGGTGAACCTGGTTGACGTACAAACTATAGATACTTTCAAAGCCCGCGAGACCAAAGGCGGAAACCAAAATCATGATGAAGAGGACCGTTAATGACGGCGTCAACATCTTTTTGATGGCCACCCAGCTGCTCTCGGACAATTCCTCGCCCGCACTTTCTGAGCGTTCATAAAACGCTTCTTTTTCGTCCGCTGGTAAGGCCACTGCAGCGACGATGGCACTAATGATTCCGAGCACGCCGGCGACCCAGAATGGCATCTTGTAGCTAATGTTCGCGAGCAGGCCGCCCAAACCAGGACCAAGCATTAAACCACCGCTAAAGGCCGCCGAGAGCCACCCAATCACCTTCGCCCGTTGTTCCTTGGTCGTAATATCCGCCGCGAGGGCCATCGAAGTTGGAACGTACATCGCAGCCGAAAGGCCATCGACCGCCCGTGAAAGGTCAAATAGCCATAACTTACTGGTGGCCGCAAACACGAATTCGGCGAGGGCAAAGACGACCAGCCCCCACACCAGCATAGGCTTCCGCCCGGTTTTATCGGACAGCCGACCGACAATCGGCGAAGCGATAAACTGGACGAGGGCAAAGAGTGATGACATCATCCCCATATCAAAGGCGGAAAAATGGTATTCGTTCCGGATGAACGGCATCACCGGAAAAATTAAACTCATCCCTAAACAAATCAGAAATTCACAAAATAGGACAATTCCAATCGTTGATTTTACTTGCTTACTCAATTCCTTCTTCCTCCCTTCTCCCATTTTCTACGAAAAAAGAGGCCGAACTCACGCTCAGTCTCTCCCTTATTTAGCTTCACTTTACCATTAAACAGTCAAATCTGCAAAGTATTTTGTGGCATCCGCTTGAATCATCTTGAAATCAACCGGTAAAGCTAATTGCTGCTGGTTGATTGCCAAGATCGGGGCTGCCGGATTAGCATACTGCAATAAGCCAGCAAATGGGTAAACCTTCATGGACGTCCCGACGATCACAATCAAGTCCGCATTAGCCATCGCGTTTAATGATTGGGAAATCGCGTCTTGAGAAATCCCTTCGTCATATAAAACGATGTCTGGCCGGAGGTTGCCCCCGTCCTTTTCATGAATGCGACTCTTTAAATAGTCGGCCACTGGCACCGTTTCGTGACATTTTTCGCAGTAGACGTTGTAGAGGTTGCCGTGAAAATCGACTAAAT
Source organism: Limosilactobacillus caecicola (assembly GCF_943192935.1). Lineage (GTDB taxonomy): Bacteria > Bacillota > Bacilli > Lactobacillales > Lactobacillaceae > Limosilactobacillus > Limosilactobacillus caecicola. The sequence continues at coordinate 44,829 of NZ_CALPCI010000006.1, forward strand.
GCTTAGTTCCCGCTTCTTCGTACAAATTGTCAATATTTTGGGTGATTACAGTTGCCCGGTTCTGTTGGGTTAACGCCGCCTGCTTTTCATGGATCACGTTCGGCTTGGCATCTGGAAAGTACAAGTTATTCTTGCAGTATTCGTAAAAGCCTTCCGGATCGGCCACAAAGTAGCGGTGACTAAGATAATACTCCGCATTCTGGTTCTGGGTATACAGACCGTTAGCGGACCGGAAATCTGGAATCCCCGAAGCGGTTGAGACCCCGGCTCCCGTCAGAAAGACGATGTGATTGGCCTGATCAAATAATTCCTGTTCTGCAACTGCCATTTGATCACTTCCTTACAATGTATGGCACGTTTAAATCTTCCAGCAGTTTTTCAACGGGTTCATCATACATTTCCACAAACTTCTGGGACCGATTTTTGCCACTTGGACCCCGCAATGTAAAGGAATTTTGGTGGTCATTCCGCCGTAAACCGATGTAAATATCATCGTGACCGCGCCGGTCCTTCATGTCAGAATGGAAAATTTCAAAGACTTGGCGAACCTTCAAACGGAGTTGGCGGGCACTCAGCACTGGGGAGACCGTCGTGAATTCATTGTTGTGCAGTGCTGGCAATCCCCAATCTAATAATTGTTCATCAAACAGCCGGTATAATTTAACGATTTGCCGCCGCATTTCAAACGGGGAATCAATCCGCCGCTCCGCAATTTGGTCATACATTTTGAGGGCTGCTGCAAAGGCCAGTGGGTAATCTTGCTCCAGTTGGTCGCGCACCTTATCCAAGTGGCCCCCATAAAAGACAATCGCGTCGAGTAAAGTTAACAACCGGAGGGTTCGTTCATCGTCCTCCCCACCAGCGGTTTCTTTGGTAATCGTCGCCTGAATACCTTTCAAGTATTCGGCTTCAATTTGGTCGTCAATTAAGTTGTGCTTGCGTTGTTCCGCCACTACTACCCGGTGCATCGCAACGTCATACAGGTCCGTGGACATGATCATCATTTGTTCGTCAAGCTGTTCGTCACCTAACGACAATTGGAAAAAAATCTGTGGAAAACCACGAAGGAGCATTAACAAGTGAAGCAGCTCATGCGACGCCGTGTAGTTTGGCGCCGTCATGTCAGTGACCGTGATCACGAGACCACCTGGCAAATTTGTTTGCCGGGCCTGGTCGTGGCGAACATAGCCCACCGGTTCCTTATCCTCATCAAATTGCACAAAGACATTGCCTTCCGGATACAGTTCGTTAACTGCATCCAAGAGGCTTTGGGCCGCTTGGTTTAATTTAAATTTCTCTGGCATCATTCTCTTCCTTTCGTAGCTGCGTTAATAGATCCTTGGCCACGTTGGTATCCACCCGTGACGCTTTTTGGAGGCGTTGGACCAGTGGGGCGATCTCCTGTGCGGTCGCCCCTACGCTCATGGCGAGGGATCGGTACTGCATTTGCATATGGCCGGCTTGAATGCCGTTGGTTGCTAAAGCCCGCAAAGCCGCCAGATTTTGGGCTAAGCCGACGCTCGCAACTACCGCACTTAATTCTTGGGCGGTTTGGATTTGACTGATTTGGTAATTAATTTGGGATTGGTCAGTCAATTTAATCGACCCACCAACGACTCCAACGGTCAGTGGTAAGGCCAGGGTTCCGCGCAAGCCACCAGGAACGGTGTGCCATTGGCTAAGTCCCCGGTACTGCCCGTCACGAGCAGCGTAGGCATGGGCACCAGCTTCAACCGCGCGCCAATCGTTGCCGCTTGCCAACACCGCCGCGTCAATGCCATTCATAATCCCTTTGTTATGGGTCACCGCCCGGTAAGGATCAACCTGGGCGAGCTTGCTTAAGGCCGCAATTCGTTCCGCCACTTGCCGACCAGCCATTGTCTTCGTGGCCAGGACCTCGTTGGTGACGGTACATTCAACCATTTGGACGGCGTCGAGCGCGTAATTACTCAAAATGGCGGTCAAAACGTGCCAGCCATGTTGCTGGCAGTAACGCCCAACCGCCTCCGCCATCGTATTGACGCTATTGGCCCCCATCGCCTGGTCGACATCAATCAACAGGTCCAGGCTCATGAACTCACCAACCTGGCGCACTTGCACATCCTTGGCGCCGGCGCCGCGCCTTTGCATCGACGGGTGGGCCTGATTGGCCACTTCAAGTAGACCTGCTTCATTCAGCCGACACCACTCCCGAAACTTTTGGGGGTCACTAACGTCCTGAATGAACACCTGACCGGTGACCAACCGCTCTTGTTCAGGAGCGACAAAGCCACCACTCTGGGCAACCCGTTTGGCACCGTTACATGCCGCGGCAACCACCGATGGTTCCTCGGTGACCATCGGCACCACGTAACGCCGGTCGTTCACTAAAAGGTCCACCACAACCCCCTCCGGAACCGCGTAGTCCATCAGATAGTTTTCAATGACTTCATTGTGCCGTTCGGAACAATGTTGTACCAAATAGTCCTGTTGTCTCTTCGACAGTCCTTGGTGTTGGGCTACCAAGCGTTGCCGCTCAGCAAGGGACCGCTTGTACAAGTCACGTGTCCAATCACTCATTTTCTTCCCCCGTTTGCGAATGGTGACGGTTGATATATTCAGTGATAATCCCTTCGCGAACCCCGCTTTCGGAGAAAATCACCCGGCCATCACTATTCCGCTGTAGCAAACAAACCAGCGGTAACATGCCACCGACAATGATATCTGCGCGGTCACTCTCGAGGCCCGGCATTTTATTCCGTTGCGCCAAATTTTTATTGAGCAGTTCGCGGTAGGTCGCGTAGACAACCCGGGACGTTAACCGGTAACCATGAATACCATGATAACGGGAATGGCGGTGGGTCTTGCTCATCCGGGCCAGCGTCCGGTTAGCTCCACCCAAGAGCACAATTGGCACCCGGTTTGCAAACCGGAGCCACGGGACCTTATTATAACGTTGGGTGATCATCGTTTGTGCCCGGAAGAGGTCCGCCGCCCGGACAAAGCCGCCCAGGCGGAATTGCTCAGAGAGGTTGACTGCGCCAAAGGGCAAGGAAATCATGTCACGGGCTTTGCGGTGTTGCACCAAAACAAGTTCGCAACTGGCCCCACCAACATCCAGGATTAAGCAGTGGTCCATCTTCAATGAACGGACGACCCCCAAATAGTCATAGTAGGCCTCCTGCCGGCCAGACAACACGCGGAGCTGAATCCCCGTTTCCTGCTTGACCCGTTGTAAAAATTCCTGTTGGTTCTTGGCCTGCCGAACGGCGGCCGTCGTAATCGCGGTCACCTGGATATTCGGGTAGCGCTGGTAAACTTTTTTGAAACGCTTTAAAGCAGCGATCGTGTGGTTGATGGCCTTGGGCTGTAATATTTTCTCGGGGCCCATCCCTTCCGAGAGTCGTGTATTTTCTTTGACGCGCTTAATCTCATGGAAAGTGCCGTTGGGATTAATCTGCGTAATCGCAAGGCGCGCTGAGTTGGAACCCAGGTCCACAATCGCAAGGTTTTCCACGACCCATCACCTTCTTTTTTTAATTTTTGTTCGAAATTATACCCTTTTAATGGTAACATGATATTTCTTTACTAACATTAGGAAAGTTCGTCAATTTGAAAAATTTTTTGGCGGACGAACGGACGTTTTCTAGACGTGCTAAAATTAATGATAAGATTTCAGAATAAATGGAGGAATGATGATGGTGGCAAGCCACGAAAAAGTCGCGGAACAGGCCCGGGTTGACCGGGTCATCCACGCCATTGACCAGCAAATTGCCCAGGCTCAGCAAGCCCTTGCTGAAGCCCACCAAGAAACCCGGGCGGTCGAACAAAACTACGGGGAAAACGCCTCGATCAACCGCTACGAAGTTGACGACATCGCAGAATCACGTTCTGCACTGGAGCAGCAACGGCAATTAGTTGCCCGGGCCACGGAAAATGAAGATATTTTAAACCACCAGTTGGCCACCCTCCAAGAACTGCGCAAGTCCCCATACTTTGGCCGGATCCAGATTAAGGAAAGCGGTAGTGATGAAGTCGAAACTCTCTACATTGGGATTGCTTCATTAATGAATAGTGATAAAACTGACTTTTTGGTCTACGATTGGCGGGCGCCAATTTCGAGTGTCTACTACAACGGCACCCTCGGCCCGGTCACTTACCAAACCCCGGCAGAGCCGCGAACCGTCGAATTGGTTCAAAAACGGCAGTTCACGATTGTCGATGGAAAAATCACCAACATGTTTGATACCAACGAACGGGTCGGTGACGAAATGCTGCAAGCGGCGCTCGGTCGGCAAAATGACCAGGCAATGCAAAACATTGTTGCGACCATCCAACAGGAACAAAATGACATTATCCGCAACACCAGCAGTGACCTCCTGGTAGTCCAAGGGGTCGCGGGGAGCGGCAAGACGTCGACCATCCTGCAGCGGATCGCCTACCTGCTCTACCATGCTAAGGAATCCTTAAACGCGGACCAAATCGTCCTGTTTTCACCAAACCAATTATTTAGCCAGTACATTTCGGAAGTGCTGCCGAGTTTAGGGGAACGGAACATGCGCCAGGTGACCCTGGCTGGCTTCTTGCGCCGCCGGTTTGAAGGGTTAAATGTCGAAACGATTTTTGACCGTTACGAAAATCAGGATGACCAACCCACCGCGGCCCAACAATTTTTAGAATCCGCTCCGGCCATGCGAGCGGTCGAGGATTACGTGGACCAATTGCGCACCGGTCAACAACAACTCCAGTTCGCCAACATTAACTTTGGCGACCGGGTCTTTTTCTCGGCTGCCCACGTGCAGGCAATCTTTAACCAACAACCACGGGCCATGACGATCGCTGACCGCCTGATCCGCACAAAAAACCATCTGATCCGTGAATTACAACGTCGTTCCCGGCAAGAAGCCAACAAGGACTGGGTTCAACGGGAACTGAATGCTTTGGATACCCAGTCGATCCATCAGTTGATGGGCCGGCATTCCATTGATGACTTCGCTGACGAACAGGCCCAAGCTCGGTACCTGGCCCGCCGGTTGGCCCATAACCGCCTCCGGATCGTGGCCGACGCCATTTATAACAACTACTTTTTGGACTTTGATCAGCAATATACTGCCTTTCTCACTGCCGTTCAGTGGCCAACTACGGTGGACAGTAATGCTCAAGAAGCGGTCCTACATGGTTACCAACGGGACCTTGAATTCCACCAGCTCCACTTCATGCATACGGCACCATTGATGTACCTCCGGGACCTGATCACTGGAAGTGGTGAAAACCGCGATTTCCAATACGTCTTTATTGACGAAATGCAGGATTACCCAACAGCGATGTTAATCTACCTCCACCATGCCTTCCCGCAAGCACGCTTTACGATTCTGGGAGACAGCGAACAAGCCCTCTTTTACCCCTTGCAATTACCGGAAGACCTGCTTAACCAGTTGGCTGAGGACCTGCAAGCCAAACACCCCCGCCTCATTACCCTCCGGCAAAGTTACCGGTCCACCACTGAAATTACCAACTTTGCCAAGGCTCTCTTGCCGGATGGTGACCAAATCCATGCCTTCACTCGCCACGGTTCCCAACCGCGTTTGGCCATGACTTTCAACGACCAGGAATGGACACACCAACTGCGAGAAAGTGTCATCGACGAGTTACAGAAATTCCCCACAGTGGCCATTTTGACCAAGAATCAGGAGCAGGCGCAGCGGGTTTACCACGCCCTTTATCGGCGGGTTCCTGACCTGCACCGGTTAACTAGTAAAGATAGCCAGCTCCCCCACACCGGGGTGGTGATTTTGCCAACCTATCTGGCAAAAGGGCTCGAATTTGATTCCGTGATCGTCGCGGACGTCAGTCAAGATGCCCTGGGCAAGGAGGCAACCGGATTGTTATACACGATGGCGACCCGGGCAATGCATGAATTGACGATGATCAGCAACGGCCCCGTGGCGGACGCGTTTACTGACCTGGCCACGCAACAGCTCGTGATTAACCGGCGACCAAAAGAACAGGAGCAATCATGATTGATCAACAAGAAATCGAATTTGCAGAACGCATTTTTAAGCTTTTAAGCAACGAAAAACGAATTCGCCTCCTCTATTTATTAGAGAATCAAACCCTCAACGTCAGTGAAATCAGTGACCAGCTTGGTCTTCCCCAGCCGTCCGTATCTCACCAACTGGCGCTGTTGCGGCAGTACCAACTAGTGCAAGCCCGTCGCGATGGCAAGCAAATCTATTATTCTCTGGACGACCCGCATATTATTGAGGTGCTCAATGACATGTTTGCCCACGTCCAGCATACGATCCACCATCGTGATCACTGGAACCACCAAATCTAGCAGAAGCCCTGGGAATTACTTTCGTATTTCCGGGGTTGTTTTTTTAATACATATGTCATATATTGAATATGTTATATGAATTTTGGAAAGGACTCTTCAATATGAATTGGATACTGATTACTACAACCTTTCTCGCCGTCAACCTGGATTTTTTCGTGATTCTGCTATTTTTATGTCAACGGTTTACCACTCGCCAAGTGATTAGTGGCTACCTCCTGGGCCTCGCCATCTTAATCACCGCCGCCTTTTTGGCCGGCCAAATCCTGCTCAAATTTTTACCAGAATGGCTCTTAGGAGTCCTCGGTGTGATCCCAATTTGGGCCGCCCTCAGCGATAATGATGAGGACCCCACTACGAATCATCAGCACTCGCCAGTGTTGACGGTCTTAATTACCTATCTCTCAGTCTGCGCCGGGTGCAACCTGTCCCTCTTTCTGCCCGTTTTAGCAACCCAAACTTGGGCCAATTTCGGTTTGATTCTCGCTTATATCGGTGTCCTGACGATTTTCCTGGTGCTCTTAATCGCCCGGTTTGGTCAACTCACCCCGGTTCAGCACGTGCTGAATCGGTGGGGCGAACCCCTCATGAAACTCTGCTACATCGGAATTGGGATCTACGTCTTCTTCGATAGCGGCCTTGTGCACCATTTAATTAGTCTAATTTAGTCAAATCTGCTTGTATTCTGGATGGAACCGGTTTATGATTAAATTTCAATGAGAACGATTTGCTATTGGAGGTTGTGGATATGACGCAAAAGTTAAAAGTCGGCGTAATTGGTGCCACCGGCATGGTTGGCCAACGCTTCGTGACCCTGCTCGCTGATCACCCCTGGTTTGAAGTGACCGTGGTGGCCGCAAGTAAACACAGTGCTGGTCAAAAGTACGGTGAAGCCGTTAAAGACCGCTGGAAGATGGGTGACACACCGGTTCCAGAAAACGTCAAGAACTTGACGATCTTGGATGCCGAAGACGTCGACAAAGTTGCTTCCCAAGTTGACTTTGTCTTCTCTGCTGTCCACATGTCAAAGGATGAAATCCGCCAACTCGAAGAAGAATATGCCAAGCACGAAACTCCGGTGGTTTCCAACAACAGTGCCCACCGGTGGACACCAGATGTTCCAATGGTCGTTCCGGAAATCAATCCGGACCACACGGACATCATCAAGTATCAACGGCAACGGTTAGGAACTAAACGCGGGTTTGTTGCGGTCAAGCCCAACTGTTCAATCCAAAGTTACACCCCTGCACTGGCCGCTTGGCAAAAGTTTGAACCAACCCAAGTCTTGGCAACCACCTACCAAGCGATCTCCGGAGCCGGGAAGACTTTGGAAACAGCACCAGAAATTGTGGGCAATGTGATTCCGTACATTCCTGGTGAAGAAGCCAAGTCCGAAGACGAACCACTCAAGATTTTCGGCCACGTTGACGCTGATAAAAAGGAAATTGTCAAGGCAAACGGTCCTGTGATCACGAGTCAGTGTCTCCGGGTACCGGTATTGTACGGCCACACCGTAGCGGCCTTCGTCAACTTCAAGCAAAATCCGTCTAAGGATGACCTGATTGAAGCCTTGGAAGACTACAGTGGTGTGCCACAAGAACTAGAATTACCAAGTGCACCAAAGCAGTTTATTCAATACCTGCAAGATGATTTCCGGCCACAAGTTCGTTACGATGTGAACTTCGAACACGGCATGGGCATCTCAATTGGGCGCCTGCGTCCCGATAAATTATTTGACTGGAAGTTTATTGGCCTTTCCCACAATACGGCCCGTGGTGCCGCGGGTGGTGCGATCGAATTTGCCGAATTGCTCAAGGCCCAAGGTTACATTCAACCAAAGTAAATTTCAGTTAACTGCCTAATTTTTTGATTCTACTAAACACGAAAGGCTCACGCTAATAACGTGAGCCTTTCGTGTTTAAATTATTAATCATGTACCTATCTCAAAAAAGTCCACTCAAAGATCAGACCTTTTGCCAATTTTGGGTTGATGTAAGTCCAAAACCGATTAGATCATACAAATTGATAAGCAATATAACGGTTACGAACAATTTATCACTTTATACGTCAGGAATCCTGATATGTCGCGGATAGTGAACATTCCCCAGCAACTTTTTTCTTAGCTTTCTAAGGCTGGAGTCATCTAGTGTCCCAGTCCAATTTCTAAACTGATTGCCCCCAAAGAAAATTATAGAGCAGGGCATTCACATCTGCATTCTCATGCAATCGGCTATGGGACGCCTGTTTACCGGTCAGCTTTTGCTCTTGGTATGACTTGGCGCGTGGGCTGACTAAATATTTCAAAGATTGCGCCGATTGCACAGTCAAGTCACCATCGGTCCCCTGTCCTTTATCACCATAAATATTTAACACCTCTGCCGATTGCGGATAGGTTTGGCGCAATTTTTCCAGGTAGCGATACTGTTTCGTGACATTGTTTAATGGTTTGCCATTTTTAGCGACCCGGTCATGGTTCTTATTCGTATCACTCATCACCAAACCATTAAAGTGTCCGGCAATTGCGACCTGCTTATTCAGTGTTGGCAACTGGTGATTACTACTGTACTGACGGAGGTAGTACATAATTGCTAAATTCCCCATCGAGTGGCCAACTAAGTTCACTTTGTTAAATTTGTAGTGATTTTGTAACGTGACAATCACGTTCCGTACCCATTGACCATCAGTTTTGTAATTCGGGTTACGCGGATTATCAAAGTTGACTTCAACAATTGGGTTTTGACTGTTTGCTCGAATAGTTCCCGTCAGTTTGACACTCCCACTTGGCCGCACATTCGCACGAATTATCGCCTTTTTGGTGGTGATCCCTTCCTTCACGGCACCGTTGACCATGTACTCCTCGGCGTGGTAGCTACTACCATAGCCATGGAAAAAGAAGGTCGGTGTCCCGATTGTCGGACGATTGTGCTCTGGTTGATAATTCACCGTTTGAGCAAACAAATGACCAGTATAATAGGCCACACCGAGTCCGGCCACGACGATGATGATTAATAACCAGCGCCAGAATTTTTTCATCTTATTCCGCCTCCTGTGCTCCGTGCATGCGGTGAAGTGAATGTTTCAGGATGAACGGTGCCAAGATGGTCGCTAATACAATCACCGTAATGATATCCGAGTAATATTTTTCGGAAAGCAAGTGGGCTTGGAAACCGATTTGCGCCGTGATCAGCGACATTTCGCCCCGGGCAATCATTCCGCTCCCAATGATGTAACTACTATCGAGGTTGAAGCCGGTTAGTTTGGCGCCTCCGCCACAACCAATCAACTTGGTCAGGCAAGCCAACACAGTCATCATGATAATGAACCAGAGGGAATCCATAAAGTGATCAAAGCGCATACTCAACCCTACGTTGACAAAGAAAATTGGAATGAACATCGCGTAACCGATCGGGACGAAACTCTTGTTGACGAGTTCTTTTTTCTTGGTATTTGCGACAGCAATTCCCGCAAAGAAGGATCCCACGGCGCCACTGAGTTGGACGGCGTCTGCTAGTGCTGCCATCCCTAGACAGAGGATCATTGCGATCACACTCGGTGCCGCCGTCGTCAGCAGGTCCGAACTGATTTCCATTAAATATGGGGCTAGCCAGCGAACCAGTAAATAGGTCCCACCAAAGAAGATCACTTGGAGCAAGATCACCAATGGCAGGCTCATTTGCTTCCCCGACTGACCATTATTCATCATGCTAATCAAAATACTTAATAGGAACACGCCACCAATGTCATCGGCTACGGCGGCCCCCAGAATCGTTGCACCTTCCTTACTACCCAACTGGTTGTAATCCCGCAAAACCGCTACGGAAATGCTGACAGAGGTCGCAGAAAAAACCACCCCAATAAAGAGCGATTCAAACCACTGCATGCCATACAGGTCCGAAGCCACTCCCATGACCACAATTGGTAAAACCATGCCCATGAGGGCCACCACGACCGCGGGCTTTAAATACTTTTTCAGCAGTCCCAGATCGCTTTCGAGACCGGCAATAAACATCAGGATAATGACCCCGATTTCTTGAAATTCGGTAATCATATGAGTTTGATGAATCCAGCCGAAAACCGCTGGTCCCATCACAATGCCGACGATAATTTGGCCGATCACGTCTGGAATTCCAATCCGCATACTAAAGTGTGAGACAATCTGGGTGACTAATAAAATTATGGCCAGTGTTGCAATAAATGTCATTCTCTTTTTCTCCTACTTATTTTCAGTAACTAACTCGTTGCTCATGATCACCAATTTTCTGGTGACGCTACGTAGTCGTCGACCCCGTCAGGGTTGCCCGACCACTTAAATTTGTCGTACCAAATGGCATGCTGCTCGTCATGTAACGCATCAATTTCTAGCATTTCAAATGGTGATAATTCAAAATCGAAGACGTCAGCATTTTCTTGCATCCGCTGTTCATGGGTCGTCTTTGGAATTTCAATGAAGCCGTGCTGAAGGCCCCACCGTAATTCAACTTGGGCGGTTGTCTTCCCGTGGGCTTGAGCGATTGCGGCAATCCGTGGATTCTGGAGGAGTTGACCATTGCCCAACGGTGACCAGGCTTCCAAATGGATCCCGAGTTGCTGACAAAATTCAACCAAATGCGGTTGCCGAATCCGTGGGTTTAATTCCAATTGGTTCACAACCGGCAGCACAGTGGCGTGGTCGATCAGGTTGATCAACCGGCCACGGTCAAAGTTGCAAACCCCAATGGACCGGGCTTGACCGTCCTTCAGAATTGCTTCCATTGCCCGCCAGGTTTCGTTAAATTTACCATCAACCGGCCAGTGTTCAAGTAAGAGGTCCACGTGGTCAGTTTGCAGGGCCTTCAGTTGGCCTTCAAAGCCTTGCCGTACCCGGTCATAGTCACCCTGATCACCATTAAAAATCTTGGTGGTCAAAAACACATCGTCACGATTAATGGTTCCCTCATCAATCGCTGCTTGTAAGCCAGCACCAACACCAGCTTCATTACCGTACTGCTTGGCCGTATCAATCAACACGTAACCATTTTTGAGGGCCGTTTGTACCATTGTTTTTGTCTGTTCAATCGGTGTCTTCCAGACCCCTAACCCCAGTTGGGGAATCTTGACTCCATTGTTCAGTTCAACAGTTGCTTGTAAATTTTGCTTCATTTTGAACACCTCTTACGTTCATTATAGCGATTTCACCAGCATTTGCGGCTATGACTTTGCTAGATACTCCCGCGCCTCTTCCTGGGTCAGGTGGTATTGTTGCATAATTTTATCTATCACTTCGTCGTTCGAAAGATTCATTGCTTTTAAAATTTGAACAGTGCCAATTATCCCCTGTTCCTTTCCTAAATTTAGTCCTTCTTCCCGTGCTTCTTTCAATTCGTGACGATGATCCATTTCATACAACGAAAGTCTCATGTATTCCGCCCTCCATTTCTTATCATGCTTCACCATCTGGATTCGTTGCCTTAATTTTACGACAAAGTCATCAGTGTCTTCAATCTTGCGGTGGGCAATAACATCCAGAAATTGCTGCATCTTCGGGCTAACCGTCTGTTTAAGACTCCGGACATCAAAGAAAATATTCACTGAACCGTCATGCAACACTATTTCTGGTCGTTCATCGACATGTCGATGCATTGTATATTTCTGTAAGCCTTGCTCTAACGGATCAAATAGACAGAAAAAAATAATGTAAGAATCATCTGCCTCCCGATAATCTTGTCCCTTTTCATAGGCGTCAATTGAATTCATGGACTGATAGTAGCGCGCCCGTTGCAAAATATTGTATTCGTTGACCACCTGCATTTCAATGTCGTACCGACGCTGGCGGTCATCCTGCACATAAATATCAAATCGCACACTTTTCGCATCATACGTACTCGCGAATGTCTGTTGATCATTCAGCATTTGGATCCGTTCAATCTTCTTCTCTGGTAGAACCCGCCGGATTACTTCCAAACAAATCTCGGGTCCAACATCACCTTGCTGAACACAAAATCATTTTCGAGCCCCGCCTGCGCCCATTGTTGCGCTAAATTCATTTTCTTCACCTCTTCGATAATTCTTCATTATCTAAAGACGGCAAAAATGAGATTAGATATTTTATCGTACACAAAAAGCCACCAATCGGATTCGAACATGAGTGTCACACTCATTGATATAACCCGCTTTGATGGCTTTTAATTATGAAACGTGTTGCAAATGTGTTGCAGTTTTATTTATCTAACCAGACATTTAGTAATTTAGATGAGAGACTTTGTTCGGGATGGACATATTTCTTCAAATAAACCTCATTAGAATGGCCTAACCGGTCAGCCGACCACGCAATATTCATCCCCTTAGCTGCAGTTAACGAAGCTACTGAATGACGGCAAGTGTACATACTGATTCCCTTAGTGGTATCAACAATCTCTAAACGGCGACAGATTCTTTTCAACATGCCATTCATTGATTCTTGACTTAGTATGCGTCCCTCTTTGGCACGTTTAAAGTCACGGATATTTAATAGGATAAAACCATGGTTTTTAATTTTGTACCGGTTAAGTAGTTTCGTTTGTTTATCTTGGTAGTTTAACAATGAGTGATACGATGGTTTATCTAACGGTAATGTATAACGACTCTGTCCCCGAACACGACTCTTTAAGTGACCGGTTAACTTTCCTTCGGTTTGATTATAGGAATCCGTAAGATGAAAGACATGATAATCATAGTCTTCTGTACTTGGATCTAAAACCAAGTCATCCCATTTAAGGGCTTGGATCTCACTGGGCCGGCATCCAGTATTTAAAGCAATCAATATACCAATTAAGGCGATACTATCTGTAACGTCAACTTCACTAAGCCGTTTAATAACATACGAAGTAAGCTGGTGTAATTGCTGTTCAGAGAAGTAGCGCTTCTTATCTGGCGCCACCATTTCTGATTTTTTAAACCATCGTTTCATAGCATTTTGCGGCACTGGATTATGAGCAAAGATACTACCAACGGACTGATTAAAAAAGTATCGTAAATGCCGAATTCTCTTGTCTAACACGGTCCCGGTAGCCACTGTCAAGTGATGATCCTTCGCGAATTGGCGAATAAATTTTTGAATTGTTAGTTCATTCACCTTAGCCATTAGAAGATTAGGGACGTATTCTTTGAGAATGCGCAATGTGTATTCATAGTCACGTTGGGTACGAATTTCCCATGCTTCAACACTTTTATTAGAGTCTAAGAAAGACTGAAATGCTTCGACCAATGTTAATTGCTTCTCTTGAAAATAAGTAGATTGCTGTTGAAATTCCACTACTAACCGATCATATAATCGTTTCGCATCATTCTTAGTACCTTTACAATATCGAATAGGCAAGTTCACCGTGTTACCAGCATTATCTCTAGGTTGAGCTCTCACCTTCCATTCACCATAATGTTTTGACCTTTCGTTAGTTACTTTTTGAATTGACATAGTCGTCCTCCTAATTAAAAAGGAGTGCGATTGCCCGTCACTCCTTTATTTTAGCATTAGTTTTGATGAGTATGGAGCCCTGCTTGAGCCAACCAATTCTCAATTTCGTCTAAATTGAAATACTTTTGGCTATGTTCACTAAGTTGATGATATGGCAGTCCCAACCTTTGCAGTTTACGCAAATAATCAGTGCTTACACCTAAAGCATTTGCAGTTTCTTTAGTATTCAAATAGCTATTTCCGATCATTAATTACTCCTTTATCAATTATCATTGTTCAAAATACTACTAATATCTGTGAAACCTTCATGATTAATAATTTCAATCAATTTGGTAATTGAAGGGATTGTATTTAAAACATAGTATTTTTTTGTCTCACTATTGAATGTGTAATGAAGAATTCTATTATTTTCAAATTTGTAATAGTCTGGAACTCGCCTTGCTAACTGATCAAATTTATCAATTTTTCGATTAATGGTTTGTAAATTATGATATAGCTCTAGTGGGGTAAATGGTGTAGTAATAAAGATTATATTTGGCATAAGAAACTTATCATAATACCTAGAACTAATCGGTTTTTCATACATAAATGGATCTAGCATTTTCAGCAACTCAGTATATTGGATTGAAGCCCTCATCTCATCCCAAATAATGATATGTTCCCCTTGATACCTTTGCATTGCATCCTTTTCTGAACCAGAAATGAAATATAGCTGCTTTAAGATTTTTTCACACAGCTCTATTGCTAGTCTAGTTTTTCCAGTTCCCGCTTCTCCACAAAACCAATAATTTTTAATGGTTTGATCGCCTTTTTTCATCTGTTCTATCCATTTTAAATGTTCAACCTTAAGCGCACCTTCATAAACCTTCTTAAGTTTTGTTTCATAACGAGCATATAGTAAGGGATCAAGGTCCATAATCTGCTTGGCTGCTTCTTCTTCCCTAATTTGCAATTTAGCTAACTTTTGAAATACTTCATCGATCATCTTCTTCTGAAAACTTTTCTTATTTTTTTCAGTTTCTAGACATGCATGTTTACGTCGTTGTTCTTTCACAAATTGAACGTAATCAAAATTAGCAACAACATCATGAGGATCATAGTGAAACTTTTTTCTTGATTTATCGGTATCATGAATTAAATACATCAGTGAATTGTTCGCTGACCTTTGAACACTTCCACCCTGTTTAGTCTTCCCTTCAATTTCATTGGATTCGGTCCCTAATCTTTCGGCTACACTATCGATATAAGTCCTCGCTTCAAAAATCATTACAACATGATAGTGCGTATTAACCTTGTCTTGCCCCTCTTTAGATGACTTATCACTATCATGTTTTATAATGGCGTACTTGTCTAAAGAATATCTTCTTTTTAGTATTTGCATCTTATTTTCAAGAAAAGTTAGGCATCCCTCTGGGGTTATTTCATTACTTGTTAGCAATTCTTCTTCGAAAACAGTCCAATCCATTACCTGAGTACGTACCTTCTTACCCATAATCCACCTCCTTTATTTATGAATTGACTAACCACAATAGCTAGCACGATTTATGCCATTTTCATGTCGTTATTTTGCGGTTTAGAAACAGGCCCACAAACCGCAAAATTGACTGTAATTAACGTCCAATTATGTCGTTATTTGCACGAACAAAGCGTAAACTCTGCAGAGTTTACGCTCAGACCTAACTTACTTCGTCGTCGCTTCTTGCTAACGCATCCGCTCCTCCTACGTAGCCTAGGTCGCTACGCTTTTATTCTCGACCAAATAACACAATTAAACAATACGCAACTAATAATGGTGAGTATTTGTGCTCCATTAAGTTATCATATATTTGAACTACTAAAGCTTGATCGTATTTATTGTTCAATACCTTGATTAAGACTTCCCGAATCCGGTTATTTAAAGTGTAGTTCCCAATTAAAGTGTAGCTCGGGATAAATTGTTTCAAAGCTTTAACGCTTGTCAACTGTGCTTTTTGAATTACGCTAATCGCTTCATCTAAGGCATGTTTTTGATCTTGAAAACTGATATCAGCAGACATGCTGTCGTATAGCTCAGCATTTTCATTTAATTCATCCCACGCCATAGCCACATCATCCATTCGTTCCTGATTAGATTTCTCCATTTTTTCTGCCTTTTCCAATCGTTGATGAGCAATACGTTCTAATTCTTGGGCTGTTTGAAGTCGCACATCGATTTGTTTAGAATCGCGCAAAAGCTCGTGTTGATGAGAAAAATCATAAAGAACATCAATGTTATAGTGATCGTTGATTTTTTGAATTAACCATGCAACACCACTACCAACCAAAACACCAATTATGATCCAAAAAGGAATATCGAGTAGATATTTAAGTATGGTGGCGCAAAATTCTGTAAGTGCGTCAATCATTAGTTTTTACCACCTTTATATTGCCTACTAAAATAATTGAATAGTTCACGTACGGAGAATCTTGCCGAGTAGTTCCTCGCACATCAATCCCTGTAATTTCCGTAACGCTAATTTGACTTCCAATATGAAGTTGATGACTTGTGGCATTAGGATCTTTAATCTGAATTGTAAATGTCTTTCCAACTGCTGGTCCATCAGTCACTGTTGCTTGTACAGTAATTCCAATTTGCTCACCACTATCCCAGTTTTTCAGCGGACGATAATCCGTTACTAGAGACTGATGTAGCAAAAATTGCTTGGTTGTTGCGGAATTCAATGTAATCATTGAATTCAATTCCTTTCGGTTCATATTTATTCATCCTTTCATGAATTTTTATAATTAAATCAATCACCGGTGATTAACTGACATAATTTTCTCATCATTTTAATTCCCTTGTCAACAACAATATCATGTTATGAAAATATTATTTTCTTAACATTTTCACATTATTGCACTTTTGTATAATAATACAACATTAACATGTTTATATTATGTTATAAACATGTTTCCTCATCATTCCCTGTCAGTCATGGTTTTTATTATCAACCTATAATATATCCTTACTATTTTTTATAGAATAAACGTAGCTTTTAAGAGCTTAAATTTTCACAAACTTTATTGTTAATAATTTTTTGAGTTTCTTGTTAATTGAAGCCTAATTGCTATTAATTTGATAGTTCAATATCAACAAAAAAGCCCAGCTATAATTGCTGAGCTTTCATTAATGATCTATATTTAATTAGATTTAGTTTCTTTTGCGTAAGCCCAGTACAGCGGTCATCGCCATCGTCAAGAGGCCTAAACCAGTTGCGGCCACTGCCTTTTGACTGTCATTACCCGTTTGTGGCAATGCATCAGTCTTAGTTTGAACAGTGACGGCATGCTTGCGACTTGATGTAGTAACATTAGTTGCCGTAACCACTGACAAGTCAGCTACTAATTGGCCTTGAGCGTTGTAAATGCGACCGTTTTTGACGGTTAAACCAGCAATTGGGTTGCCTTGAGCATCGACCACTTGGCCATTAACGACCTTGGCACCATTTGGCAAGGTAACGGTCGTTTGAGTTTGATCAGACGTTGGGTTAGCCAAAACATGTAACGTAACTTGTGACGTGTAAGTCGAGCCATCAGGGAACGTTACTAAGACGTTTTCGGTGTGATCACCAGCGACTTGAGCGTCAGCATTAACTTGGTTAGCATCAGCCCACTTAGCAGTCGTTCCAGTCGGCAAGTTACCATCCCAAATCCGTGATTCAGTAGTGGTACCGTTAGCAGTTGGCATCACAATCAACATTTGAGCAGTTGGGGTACTGTCGCTGGTAGGATCATCTTCGTCAGCAAAGCCATTGGCAATGGCTGGAGCTGAAACAGCTTCGCCCGCGTGAATCGTGATGTCGTCAAACTTCACTTGGTCACCATAAATCTTAGCTTGGTTCCAAAGGGCCGCCTTAGCACTATCGACTGCCTTTTGAGCAGCATCCACGGCCGCTTGAGCATCAGCTAATTCACTAGCCGTCTTGTCCTTAGCGGCTTGAGCCGTTTGCAAAGCACTCTTAGCAGAATCAAGAGCAGCCTTAGCGGTATCATAAGCAGTTTGCTTAGCAGCTTCATCCTTAACGGCAGCTTGGTAATTAGCATCAGCGCTTTGGAGCCGATCTAAGGCAGCTTGCTTCGTCGTTAAGTCGTTTTGCGCATCAGCAACGGCTTGGCGCTTAGCGCTAGCGTCACTTTGCAAGCTCGTTAATTGAGCTTGAGCATCAGCCAACGTTTGCTTAGCAGATCGTAAGTTAGTGTTAGCTTGGTTAAGGTCAGATTGAGCCGACTTGAGGTTTTTTTGAGCCGTTTCCAAGGCCGCCATCTTGGTAGCGTAGTCAGCCCGATATTGTTCCAACTTTTGGTTAGCGGCATCTAAGGCAGCTTGATCCGTGTCTAAGGTGCCTTGAGCCGTAGCAACGGCATTATTAGCAGTTGTTAAAGTGCTTTGCGCCGAGTTGTAGGCGGTTTGTGCCTTGGCGGTAGCATCCTTCGCATTATTTAAGGTCGTCAAAGCATTAGCTGCAGCAGTTTGAGCAGTGTTATTGGCACTCTTGGCAGTATTGTAAGCGGTCGTCTTAGTTGCTAAATCAGACTTGGCGCTCGCTAATTCCGCTTGGAGATCTTCTGGTTGGTAAGTGTTAGCAGTTAACTTGGCTTCTTTATTCGAGTCACCCATGGCGCTTGCAAAGTCAATGTGAATCCAATCATAGTTATCCATAGCGACACCAACGTAACTGTTCTTGTCACTAGTGCTAATCCCTAACAGTGATAGAGCGTGATTCCAATTAGAGCCGCCATCGTGGAATAACATTCCTTTAAGCGTGCTATTGTAAATAACTTCCTTGAGTTCATCAAGATTGGTTACATTAGCAAAACTACTAGACCATCCAATGTCTTCACTGCTCCAATCTACTCCTGTAAGTTCAGCAGCCTTATTTAAGGCGTTGTTATCATGTCCTGATTCTTTGGAAGCATCAAAATTGTCAGCGTTGTATTGCTTTACCACATTGTTTGCTAATTCAACCGAGACTGGGCTAGCACTAACTGTTGTGGTTGAATTATCCATGTTAGTGGTTTTGTATTTTGCACGAGCGTTATTAAGCAATTGTGCAATCCAAACACTTAATTCCTTTCGAACTTCCGGAGTCAAATTATTAACGTCGGAAATCTTAACAGCTTTATCCGCATCATTGTGCTTGTATTGGTTTTCTTTTGCTAATTGCGATCCAAGTTTTTGAATCTGATCATTAGTCTCATCAATTTCATCTTGAGTCATTGATAAAATATCGTGACTACTGTGTTCTAACAAGCGAGCATATTCGTCACTAAGGGTGATCGTGTTTTGGTTGTCAATCTTCGATTGAATTTGGTCAACCTTATCTTGAGCATCATTCTTAGCAGTTGTAGCGCTAGCTAATTCAGAAGCAGTTTGGTCAGCAGTCAACTTCTTAGTGTCGTAATCGCTTTGAGCGGTGCTTTGGTCATCCTTAGCCGTGTTCAAAGTTGATTCAGCGTCATCAAAGGCACTTTGTGCCTTAGCTTGATCGCTCTTAGCTTCGTTTAAAACGGCGGTGTCGGCGGTGACGGTAGCTTGTGCCTTTTGTTGGGTTTCTTCAGCTTCCTTCACACCAGTGCCGTTTAAAGCATCGCTGGCATCACCAACGGCCTTTTGCGCGGTGTTAACATTGCTTTGCTTATCGTTAACCGTGTTTTGAGCATCTTCAACAGCACTTTGATCATTTTCGACAGTTGATTCTTGATCCTTAACTGCTTGGTCCGCTTCATCAGCGGCCTTTTGAGCATCGCTAATAGCGTTGTTTTGATCATCAACCGCTTGTTGGGCCTTCGCAATATTTTCTGGGGTAGCTTCATCCTTAATTGCCTTGGCATCAGCTGTGGCATCCTTAGCCGTATCTAAAGCACTTTGTGCTGCGTCAGCATTAGTTTGGGCCGTATTAGCATCGCTTTGGGCATTAGTTAAAGCAGTTTGAGCTTGATCATCAGCCGTTTGTTTAGGTGTGACGTTGCTCTTGGCAGCATCCAAGCTAGCATTAGCTTGATCGTAGTTTTCTTGTGCTTGAGCGGCTTGCTCTTGACGTTGACCAACCGTGGCATTAGCAGAAGTATTTTGCTTAGTGGCTTGGTTATTCGTGTTAGTCGTGTCGGCATGAGCTACGGTGGTTGAAACAGCACCAGCGGCTAAGGTAGCACCAACAACGGCGGTCGTAGTTAAAATTTTCTTTTCTTTGTTCTTCATGATTATTTCCTCCCTAAAGTTTATCCGTCATATTTTGCCAACCAATAAAATTATGCATTTCTAATTTGGCATGGACATCCGCTGGCAAAGTTTTCATGTACCGTTCTAAAGTTGCGGCATCATTACCTCTTAATGCACTATTGGGATCACTGGTGTAGTTAAAGCTGTTATTAATCCCATCCACAGACATTAGGTATTTAACATGACCAGTAACCGGATCAGTCATTGATACACGATATTCCGGTTTATGGATGTATTTTATAAATACCCAAATAATTGCAATAACAATAATTAAAAATAAGAGTTCACCCATTAATTACTCCTCCAATATTAAACATAGTTTCGATATTATTATAGTTTAACTAACACTATAATGTAAATATCGTTCTTTATATACAATTTTACTCTTTTAGTGTGTTCTAATCTCGTTTGAACCCAAATACGCTTATATTAACCATAGATAATGAGGGCGCTATTAAATGAGTAAATTCAAAATCGGCCAACGGATCAAAAGTCGTCGGCAAGATCTTCATTTGACACAAGAACAGTTAGCTGAAAAAAGCAATTTATCCGTAAACTTCATTTCTCAGTTAGAACGAGAAGAAAAAAATAATATCTCTTTGCGTAAGTTATCAGACATTGCGACTGCTTTAAATCTCCCAATTAATGATTTAATCGAATATGATATTGATGACAAGATTGCTATTGAAAATAACATTTCAAATCACCCCAATAGGTTTTACACGTCATCACTGGTTAAAAGATTACTAGCGATGGACATCAATAAGGGTGAATCTTTAAGTAAAGCTATCTTAGAAATCTTAGATAATAAATAAACTGGCTACTAGGAAAATTAATCCTAATAACCAGTTTTTTGACTTTTTGCAACACGTTTTAGGCCTTCTAAACGTTGATGTGACGGTAACAATCGCAACTCCTCATGATTTTAGTTGCAACACATTTTGCTCCGCGTGTTGCAGATGTGTTGCACGATGCAACAATTTTTGATTTTTTCAACGTTCTTAAAATGGCTGAAAACCTATTAAATCAAGCTTTAACAATTTTAAACGGGTCCGAATTAAGCCACCAATCGGATTCGAACCGATGACCTCATCCTTACCATGGATGTGCTCTACCTATCTGAGCTATGGTGGCAGTTTTAGTATAACTGAATAATCAATTCACCGGCAAGCTAGTTATTTACGACTTGTTTCCTGTCCTGAATTTGGTAAAGTATAACAGGACATTATTGAAAGGAATTGATTGATTCATGACGATTATTAAGCAGCGGTCATTCTGGATTGCCGCCATTATGACCCTGATTTGTGCGGTTGCCGGAGTACTGCTGGCTAAACTGCCCTACCTCAATTTAATTGGTGCGTTGGTGATTGCCCTCCTGTTGGGAATTGCCATGCAGCTCACTCCGCAGCAATTGCAGGACGATGCCAAGGGCGGCATGGGTTTTATCTCCAATAAATTTTTGCGGTTGGGGATCATCCTGCTCGGGTTTCGCCTCAACCTGGCATCCTTAGCCGAAGCGGGGGTTAAAACCATCCTTGTTGCTATCGTTGGCGTCACGGGTACCATTATTTTCACCTACTGGCTCAGCCGCAAATTCGGGGCTGAAGATGAACTCGCCATTTTGACCGCCTGTGGGTGTGGTATTTGTGGGGCCGCCGCCGTGATGGGAGTTTCACCACAAATCGAAACCACCGACGTGGAACGAAAACGGGAAAACGAAGTCTTAGCTGTGGCCGTGGTCTGTGTGATGGGGACTGCCTTTACCCTGATTGAAATTGGGCTGAAGCCCCTTCTCCACATGACCCCCACCCAAGCCGGAATTATGGCCGGTGGTTCTCTGCACGAAATTGCGCATGCTGTTGCTACCGGTGGCGCCTTTGGCAACGCGAGTTTGGAAAACGCGCTGATCATGAAGCTCTCCCGGGTCCTTCTCTTGGCACCGGTTGCTTTGCTTGTCGGCTACTGGTACCAACACCACTTAACGATTGAAAGCGAAGAAGAACACACTGCGGCTCCCAAAAAGTTACCAATTCCATGGTTCCTCGGCGGTTTTATCCTGACCAGCATTCTCGGCACTTTCCTGCCGATTTCTACCGGCGTCCTTGATGGACTGGTTCAGGCCGCCTACATCTTCTTAGGGATGGCCATGGCCGCTTTGGGAATCTCCGTCAACTTTAAAGTCATTTTCAAACGGGGTGGAGCGGTCTTTGGGGCTGCCGCCATCACCTCCACCTGCTTGTTAATCTACATGATCATCATGAGCAAGTGGTTATTCTAAGACAATCTAAAAAGGGATTCACCGGCATTGGTGAATCCTTTTTACGTTAGAAGACCGCAGTTTTCTTAACGGTTTGTTGACTAATAATTGGTAGCTTAATACTTGGCAAGCCCTTGATCGGGGTTACTTTGATAGCACCAACCGTTTGACCCTTCTTAATTGGGGCCCGTAATTTATGCCGGCCAATCGTCCGCAGCTTTTTGCTTAACACCAATTGGCTGGTGATTGACTTCGCAGTGGTGTTCTTCGGCAACCACAGTGCAGTAGTTTGCTTCAGCTGCACCTTGACCGCTGACTTTTTACTGTGGGCCACCTTGATCTTGCTAGCAATCCCCTTCAGATCGTTAATTTTGCTGATCGTCACAGGCTGGTAGGCATTTTGGACCATTTCCAGCATTTTATTCGTAACTTGGAACTGCTTGCTAAAGTCCTTGCTATCCGTCCCCAACACGACGGTAATCAAGCGGCGGCCATTGAAGACCCCGGTACCGACAAAGCAATTGCCGGCCTTGTCAGTGGAGCCGGTCTTCAAGCCGTCCATTATCCCGTTTTTCGGGGCCGCCCCATTATTCGGTAACATCGCGTTAATGTTCTTCATTTTATAGGTCGTCTTATCGTCGATCTTAAAGTCAACGTTGTTTTCTTTAGTGATGCTCAGGGCGTCCGGATACTTGTTTACGAGGTAGCGGGCAATCAGGGCCATGTCTTTGGCAGAAAAGGCGTTTTCCGCGCTCTTCTTGACCCCCTTAATTCCGTTGGACCCCAATTCACCATTGGATAAACCAATCATATTGTAGATTTTGGCATCCGTCACGCCTGCTTTTTTGGCCACCGCCTGTATCTTCTTATTAAATGCAGCGGTGCTACCAGCGTCAGCTAATGCCAGGGCTTCCGCACTTCCATCGGCTGACACAATCATCATCGACTCACAAAGCGCGCGGACTGTGTAACTGTGACCGGCTTTGAGTTCCACGTTGGAGAACCGCCAGTCAGTCGATGTTTTGGCAACTTGTTTGCTAATTTTAATCTTCTGGTTCCACTTGAGCTTGCCGCTTGCCACGTCCTGTTCGATCACCGCGAGGGTTAAAATCTTAGTACAAGAAGCCACGGCGCGCAATTGATTGGCATTTTTCTGGTAGAGAATTTGCCCTGTCTGGGCGTCCATGGTGATGGCCGCCTTGGCTTCCAAATTATTGTCATCCGCCTTTGCCGTGGCCGTCCAGAACCCGCTGGTGCACATCAAAACGGCTAAGATCACCAAAAAGAGGTGTGCTAATTGTCGTAATCTTTTCATATTGTCACCTAGCCTTCCGAATAATCCTGTTGTGCCGGTGCCACCGGCTCCAAGTGGTGCTTTTGCTGGAATTCCTGGATCGACTTAGCCCGGATCTCACCCGCCTGGCGCTTGAGTGGCGAATCATCACCTGGCTGATAAACACTAAAATCACCAATCAAATGGACTGCCGTCAATTCTAATTTGCCCGGGACCAAAAAGTCATTTTTCAAGAGACTTACCAGGTACTTAATTGCGTCGTTCAAATTTTCGAGGGCCCCGAAATTTTCGGTGGTCCCTTCTAATTCAGCCGTTTTATCAAGATTCCATTGGTAATACTCGTTAAACTGGTCCACGATGTGGTGCAACTTACGCCGCTGCTCACGCCGAAATTGCATTATTCCCCGCAGGTCTTCCGCTAGGTATTGATTGTTAGCCACAAATTCTAGGTTAACCCCATTTTGTGGCGATGATTGCTGAGTTTCGTCCGCAGAATCATCAGTTGTTGTTACTTTTGGACTGATATGATATTGAATAAATCGTGCGTCCATCTATATTTTCACCTCATAATCAATAAAAAAAGCCACTCTGTGCCAATCCACCAACTTATCGCTAACAGGACGGCCCCGCAGACGTCTGCTGGGTAGTGGGCTTGCAGCCGCAAACGACAAATGATGACCAGCAGCCACAGCAAGAGCGCCAGGCCGTTTAAAAAAGGATTAGCAAAGAGCATCGTCATCATCAGGGCCAGCATGGTAGTCCCTAATGTGTGCCCACTGGGAAAACTATACGTGGTGGTTCCCTTGGCAAACGTGGTCGGGCGCGTCCGCTTAACGTGGTGCTTTACCCAAATCCCGAAGGCATCTAAAGTACCTAACGCTGCTAACACGTAGATAGCCCGGGCAGGCCGTCCTAGGCAAAGCAACAGCCCGGCCAGGGCGAAATCCCACACCACCAGGGTTTTCGGATCAAACACTGCCGCAATTGCTTGCCACCACCAGTGGTCCGACTGGGCGAACAACCGTTGTTGCCAGCGCTGATCCAAGGTATTAAAGCGGGCAGAGGTCTTGATTAGACCACAGAGGGCCACGAAGAGGAGGCTCACTATGAGCCAGACCGTTGCCCAGAACCAATTCAATTCTGGATGAATGTTTGCCACCACCTTTGTCCATAACCCTTTTAGTTTACCAAATTCCTACCTAAATTAGAATTAGTCTATACAATCACAACCAATTTTATGGTATTTTATAACAAATACTTTTTTCGAAAGGATGGCCGCCATGTTACCGCGCATCGCAATCTCTGCGGATACTTTGACCGAAGCTACCAATATCATTAATGAGCGTGACGCTTCCTTTGCGCCCCGCCCGATTATCGAGGCCTTAATCAAGTCCCATGCCCTCCCCGTCATCATTCCTAGTATTCCGCCGGAAATGGTAGATCAATACACCGACCTCTTCGACGGCATCATCTTTGCCGGTGGTGAGGACATTGATCCGACCTTTTATGGTGAAGAACCCCATCCTGGCCTGGGGATGACCTACCGCAAGCGGGACCTGGCAGAGCTGGAACTCTTAAAAGTTTCCGTCAAGGCTGGCAAGGCGATCATGGGAATCTGCCGCGGCATGCAACTGATTAACATCGGTTTAGGTGGCACCGTCTACCAAGACATCGCCGAAAATCCCGTAGCCAAGTTCAAACACTCCCAATTAGCGCCGGGAAACCTCCCGACCCACCATATTAACACAGTAGAAGGGAGCCGGATTCGAGAACTCGCCGGTGAACGAGCCTACGTCAATTCCCGGCACCACCAAAGTCTCCACGCCATTGCGCCAACTTTAAAGGTCACCGCGACTGCCGATGACCACGTGGTGGAAGCCGTCGAATCAAAGGACGGCGACCAAATTTTAGCCATCCAATGGCACCCGGAGAACATGTATAAACATGATCAAATGGCCCAAAACTTATTTCATGACCTGGTAAAGCGGGCCAGTACAATAGCGCAACACTAAGCAACGCCGGTAGACAATCGAACGATCGTCGGCCGGCTTTTTTCATCTAAAAATGCTCGGGTTGCACATCCGTACAGCCCGAGCATTGGGGGATTTTATTATGTATATACAACTACAGTGATGCTTTAGAATAGGCTCTTAAAGAAGTTGCCAACTCCCTTGAAGAAGTTGGTAAAGGCGTTGCCAGACTTCTTCGTGGATTCCGTCTTAGTAGTTGCGGTAGTAGTATTTGCAGCCGTAGCGGTCGTTGCAGTATCAGCGGAAGTCTTGGTTAAAGTTAAGCTTGGCATTCTTGCCAATGTAAGCCACCATCGATAAAAATGCCGTTATAGTAATTATTGTTAACGGTGTTGTTCCGGCTCACATTTAAGTTATCGTCAAGGTAGAAGTTCTTAACCCAAATGGCATCGTTAATGGTGTTAGTTCCTTTAAAGTGAACATCGTCTAAGCCAGCCCGGGTATCAATGAAGGAGTTCGTAGTAACGTCAGCAGTCACATTTTCAAAGGTAATCGTCGTTCCATTTAAGGTGTTGCCAAAGTAAAATGGCGAATATTCACCATCAACATTACTAATGAAGTGAATGTTCTTAAAGGTAATGTTCCATGGATGTTGACGATCGTTATTGTTGATGTCGTAGGAACCGTAAAACCATTTGCCCATATCCAAGGTGTGGCCTTGACCATCAATCGTTAACGTCCGGCCAATGTTCCATGCGTTGGTAAATATTTTCTCCCAATATGTTGCCCTATTTTGGAAAAATACAAAAATTACCAATGTTCCAAGATTGCTGACTGTGATGCAAGATAAGCTTACTACAATTGATACCTTTTTCTTCTTCTATCCCAATATGTTGCCCTATTGGCACAGAATGCTGTCATTTGATGCTGTTATATAAGCATCGTTCTTACTCGTTCGAGGGATTCCCGATATGTTGTTCCTTTTTTGGGTAAAGTAAAAGGTTGAATTAAGTGATTACTTTTTATTGATATAAAGAGCATAGCAAACTCTCTATTGTTAATATATTTTCTAGTTTTCTCCCAAGATGTGGCCCTATTTTTAAAATTTCAGCAATCCCAATGTGTTGCTCTATTGGCACAAAATGATTTACTTACTTTAATCGTTAATAATAAGATGTAAGCCTTGATATATCAGCATTTATTTACATTTATTTCAATTTTAATTTCAATTTTAGAATCCCAATATGTTATCCTATTGGCACAAAATTCTCTTATATTTATGGTATTTACGGCCTAATTTCCACCCTTTTTGACGAAATCCTTTTATAGCAGGGCTTCCCCAATGTGTTGCTCTTTTTTATCCTGATTAATCAATTCAAAAGTTAAGCTATTCTATAGATTACTGCTGTAGCAGCAGTTTCCTTGTCATATCAACAATCCTAATTTCCCAATATGTTGCTCTATTAGCCCAATATGTTGCTGTATTCAGCCCAATATGTTACTGTATTCAGCCCAATATGTTGCTGTATTTTCCCTGTAACCCTTGATACACAAGCAGTTACAAACCCGGAAAGAGTCTTTAAAGAGTATTTAAAGAGACTATTAAAGAGGGACCACAATTTGTGATCCCTCTTCTTAATTACTAATCATTTCATGATTATCCTAACACTTTTATCTACCAAGTCATAATGACTTACTTACTAAACCACTTATTTGATGATTGTACTTCCGGTACCTTCAAGGCACTATTGATCTTATAATTTCCATCAGAGTAGTTAAATTCAACACCAGGTTGAACATTAAAACCAATTTCCACGCTACCCCAGATCTTATGAACTTGGGTTCGATCTGCCTTCGCAACATTGTCATTCCAGTTATTGTCACTGAATGTAATATCTTGGTTGAAGTAAATCGTGTTCGTGTCCTTGTTCAAGAGTGCGGAAGTCAAGCCTTGTGATGAACTGCCGGTTTCTGTACCTTCAATTGGTACTTGGGTTTGTTGAGTAGCAGTTGCCACTTGGTTAGTAGCAGCATTGTTAACTAACGTTTGGGTGTTAACTGTCGTGGTAGCACTCTTGTTGTTAGTAATGTCACCCGTGGCTTGAGTAGTAGTAGGTACGGTCGCGGTTTGTTAAACCGTTGCTTCTTTCTTTCTAATTCCTTAAAGTTATTTCTTGAAACCATAATATTCTCCCCCAAAGGGTTAACTATCTTTTTAAATTAATATATCTATCGATAAATATGCAATGCCATTGCAACAGCGTAAAAGACACAATCACTCTATTATTAATTCTAACTATCATTAATAATATATTGACTTATTTTATGTATGATAGCTTCCATTTAACACCCTCATTCACTAAAATTATTAATTTTCGTATTTTTGTCCAACAAGAAAACGCAACTCATCAATTAAGATGAATTGCGTTTATTTTTATAGCGACAAATTATAACTAGTTACGCTTCTTACGTTTCTTGCCGAGACCAAGGAGTGCAGCCAACCCAAGCAAGGCACCCCCTAGCATCCCAAGATCATCGTTTTCATTGCCAGTTTGTGGCAACCGACGTTGAGCCTTCACATTACCACTTCCACCAATTGCTTCACTAGCAATACTGTCATTGGTATTAGTTGACATGCTTACGGATGATGGTGTGTTAGATAGCGAAATACTGTTAGAGCCGGTACTGCCGTAACTAATGGAAACACTATTGATCATGCTTGCCGATGTCGAAACAGAAGCACTAACTGAATTACTTTCAGAGGCACTTACGGAATTTGATTCAGATGCGCTTACCGAGTTGCTTTCAGATGCACTCACTGAATTTGATTCAGATGCGGATACCGAATTAGATTCTGAAGCACTTACGGAATTGGATTCAGATGTACTTACTGAGTTGCTTTCAGATGCTGATACCGAGTTGGATTCTGAGGCACTTACTGAATTGCTTTCTGAAGCACTTACCGAGTTGGATTCTGAGGCACTTACTGAATTAGATTCACTAGCACTGACGGAATTTGATTCAGAGGCCGATACCGAGTTGCTTTCTGAAGCACTGACTGAGTTCGATTCAGAAGCGGATACTGAGTTGGATTCACTGGCACTTACTGAGTTAGATTCAGATGCAGATACTGAGTTGCTTTCTGATGCGGATACTGAATTGCTTTCGGATACTGATACCGAATTCGATTCACTAGCGCTGACTGAGTTAGATTCGGAGGCACTTACCGAGTTGGATTCACTAGCACTTACCGAATTGGATTCAGATGCCGATACTGAATTACTTTCAGATGCACTCACTGAGTTCGATTCAGATGCGGATACTGAATTACTTTCGGATGCACTCACTGAGTTTGATTCGGAGGCCGATACTGAGTTACTTTCTGAAGCACTTACCGAATTGGATTCACTGGCACTCACTGAATTACTTTCAGAGGCACTGACTGAGTTTGATTCAGATGCCGATACCGAGTTTGATTCACTGGCGCTGACTGAGTTCGATTCGGAGGCCGATACTGAATTACTTTCAGATGCACTCACTGAGTTCGATTCAGATGCTGATACTGAATTGCTTTCTGATGCACTCACTGAGTTTGATTCACTAGC
>NZ_CALPCI010000007.1 GCF_943192935.1 Limosilactobacillus caecicola
GTAGCGAAGTCTGGTTAAACGCGACGGTCTGTAAAACCGTTCCTTCGGGTTCGGCGGTTCGAATCCACCCTCCTCCACTTTTATAGGGATATAGTTAAACGGTATAACTACGGTCTCCAAAACCGTCGTTGTGGGTTCGATTCCTACTATCCCTGCTAAACTGAATATTTTGGCGGTATTGGTGAAGCTTGGTTAACACATCGGTTTGTGGGTCCGACACGCGTGGGTTCGAATCCCACATACCGCCCTTCTGGTTAGACGGTGCCCAGTCGCAGCGTCTAATTGTTTGAATCAAATTCAAACACTATTTGGTGGTATAGCCAAGTGGTAAGGCAGAGGTCTGCAAAACCTTTATCATCGGTTCAAATCCGATTACCACCTTTTAGTTAAGATTTATGCCTCTGTGGCGGAATTGGCAGACGCGCTGGACTCAAAATCCAGTTCCCGTTGAGGGAGTGTGGGTTCGACCCCCACCGGAGGCATTTTAGGAAAACACTTATTCTTAACTATGACTCTCCTATCCTTGTGATAGGGGAGTTTTTGTTATAATTAACTGAAACTTATTGCGAGCTCGAACAGATTTCGGGTCTAAAAAGGGAGTACCTGCCGATGGTACTCCCTTTATTGAAGATAGTTTAATTAAAATCATATAGGCGGTTTGACATTTTGTCGGAACGACCAACAATGCCGTGACCATCACGAACCGTAATTGTTAGTCCTTGATTAGCTTCATCGGCAGTGATTTTCTTTTGTTCCAATAAGACCTGGTTGGCACAATTTTCAGCGGAGTTTAAAGTATCGCGCTTGGCATTGTCTTGCAGGTCGTCGAAATTGTTATTAACATTGATGGTTAACTTTTTTCCACCGGTATATTTGATGCTAGTAACGTAAGTTGCCCATTGGTAAGCAAGGTTAGCAGTACCATTGGTTGTCTTTTGACGGTTTTTATCGATTTTACCCGCAGCCCAGTTTTGACAATCAGTTAAGCTCTTGCTGATTTTTTTATTAATGGTGGAGTTGGAAACTGCTGCGTGGACCACCAGCGGGGCTGGTGAATAAGTGCTAATCGCCGTTCCGCCACCAACTAATCCCAAGAGGGCAACAACGGCAAATTTTTGGATTTTCATATTCAAAACTCCTCTATATAATGTCATTACTCTACATATTATACGCTTATTAGGACCTCTTGTTGAGAAGAAAATGGGTGGCAAATATTCAACTTAAATGCATATATACTATTATTCACCGAATATATCCCTAATTTACGAATTTTTTTACATTTAGGGTTGCATCATGTGCATAATTCATGTATTATACTGGTTGTATTCAAATGATATGCAATTATTATTCATGTGATTTAATGACGGGAGGATCAATTATGAAGTTTAAATTAGGAAAAAAGCTTCTCGCTGTCGGGGCGGTTGCTCTGATGGTAGCGGGCGGCTTAGCAGGATGCGGCACGAAGCAAAACACCGCCTACAATAAGATTAAGAGCAGTAAGACTTTAACGCTGGGGACCTCAGCAGACTTTGCACCATTTGAATTTCCAATCGTTAAAAATGGTAAAAAGACTTACAACGGTTTTGATATCATGGTTGCTAATCAAATTGCTAAGGACATGGGTGTGAAGCTCAAGGTTCAAAACATGCAGTTCTCATCTTTAATTGGTGAATTGCAAAATAACAAGGTCCAAATGGTCATGGCTGGGATGACGGCCACCAAGCAACGGCGGAAGGCGGTCGACTTTTCCAAGCCTTACTACACCGAATCTGAATCTTTGTTAGTTAAGAAGAGTGATGCTAATAAGTACACGACCAAGGCTAGCACGAAGGGTGCATCCTTTGGTGCTCAACAAGGGTCGATTCAAGAAAATGTTGCTAAACAGCAAACTAAGGCGAACATTGTTACAGAAGGATTAGTCACTAGTTTAACGACCGAATTAAAAGGTGGTAAGTTAAACGGGGTTGTTCTGGCCACCAAGGTCGCTGAAGAATACGTTAAGAAGTACCCGAACGAATACGCAATTGCTTCATTGAAGTTGCCTGTTCCAAAGTCTGAACGGGAAATTTGTATCGCACTGCCAAAGAACGAACCAAAGTTGAAGAAGAAGGTTAACCAAGAAATTACCAAGCTGCAAAAGAACGGTCAATTGGATAAAATGTTCCAAAAGGCTCAACAATTGCAAGAACAAACAAGCAACTAATTGCAACTAAAAAGAGAGTAAAGGGTGATGTAATAATGATGGAATTTGATTTTCTCGGTAAGTATTGGCCAATGTTCCTCCAGGGGTCGGAACTGACGTTAGTGATTTCGATTATCGGGGTCATCATTGGCTTCTTAATTGGGCTGTTATTGGTCCTCATGCGGATGTCAAAATTAAAGGTCCTCAACTGGATTGCAACGATCTACGTTTCGATTGTGCGGGGAACCCCGTCCATGATCCAAGTTTTGCTGGTTTACTACATTTTGTCTAAGACGCTCCCCATTCCAGATGTGCAAGTGTTAGGATCTGGGCTTGACCGGATCATTCCTGGGGCATTGGCACTAGGATTAAACTCCGGGGCGTACACTTCTGAAATTTTCCGGTCCGGGATTATTTCCATCCCTGCCGGACAGACGGAAGCCGGATTGTCCTTGGGGATGAGTCGTCGGGACACCTTATTTGAAATTGTGCTTCCCCAAGCGTTACGGAACACCTTACCTGCAATGGGGAACGAATTCATTACTTTAATTAAGGAATCATCAGTCTTGTTCTATATTGGGGTTCAAGAAGTGACTGCCGAAGCCCTTGGGGTTGGTGGAACACTTTACAACTTCATTCCACCGCTGATTGTGGCCGCAGTCATCTACTTCGTGATCACGCAAGCATTGGCCTTGTTGCTCAATTGGTTAGAAAAGCGGATGAGCAAAAAATACGTTGTCAGCAACTAACTAGGGACATCATCCTTTATCAAAAAGCGCGCTATCGTAATGGTAACGCGCTTTTAGCTTATTTAATGATATTTTTAATATGACAAAACGATCATATATAATCAAGTTTTTGAAAATCATTTTAAATATATCGAACGATTAACAAATTACTACGTTGAGTTGTTTTTCGGTGACCTTATGAATTCCTTGAACGGGTTTGAATGGTGTCGAGGCGGGGAACCAAAAAGTGATAGCACGTGATTATGGAAGCTTTTTATTTGTTTGATTGGTTCATTTCACTGATTTCACCCCTACATATTGTGGTAAGAATGTCAATCATTTCTAGATATTGTGTTAAAACTTTTTTCCACTATGATAGAAAGTGTTAACAAAAAGGGGACTGAATCATGAAAATTGAAACTACAACCAACGAACAACTAACTAAATTACAAGATCTCGAAGTCGTGAAGCGGGGTGGAACGGTAACCCCGTTTTATTCGTACAAGCTTGACCTGATTATGAAGAACCTGCATGCCGATTGGGCAACGCAAGCACAGGTCTATACTCAGTTGGTCAACCTTTTCAAAGACAAAAAACGGGTGACAACCATTGAAATTGCTCAAGCGGTGGTTGATGGCTTCCGGGCTGCTGGCCATAATGAATTTGCGATGGCCTTCATTAATTACCGGAAACAAGACGACAAAGCGTTTGCTGAAGCAACAAACCCCATGCACAAACTCAACCAATTGGCTGACCGTAACTCGCGGGTGGTACACGAAAATGCGAATAAGGACTCTAAGGTATTTAATACCCAACGGGATTTAGAAGCCGGCATGGTCAGCCGGGCGCTCGGCCTCCGCATGCTGCCGCAAATCGTTGCGAAAGCCCATTTACGTGGGGACATTCACTGGCATGATTTAGATTACTCACCAGTGACTCCCGAAACTAACTGTTGTTTGATTGATTTTGACGAAATGTTCAAGAATGGTTTTAAGATCGGGAATGCGTGGGTTTCTTCGCCCCGGTCAATTCAAACTGCCACGGCGCAAATGTCCCAAATCATTGCTAACGTGGCTTCCTTGCAATATGGTGGTTGTTCTGCCAACCGGATTGACCAATTACTGGAACCATACGCCAAGATTAATTACGAAAAGCACCTGAAGGATGCCGAAGAATGGGTTGCCGAAGGCCAACGGGAAGCTTACGCCAAAACGAAGACCAAGAAGGACATTTATGATGCAATGCAGGCGCTCGAATACGAAATCAACACCTTGTATTCATCTCAAGGGCAAACCCCATTTACCACCATTAATTTTGGGTTAGGGACTTCTTGGATCGCCCGTGAAATTCAAAAGGCCATTTTACAAATTCGGATTAAGGGGCTCGGTAAAGAACACCGGACGGCCATTTTTCCAAAGTTAATCTTTACTTTGAAACGCGGGTTGAATTTAAACCCTGGTGATCCAAACTATGATATTAAGCAATTGGCGCTTGAATGTTCGACCAAGCGGATGTACCCAGACTTATTGATGTACGACAAGATCAAGGAAATTACCGGATCGTTTAAGACCCCAATGGGTTGTCGTTCTTTCTTACAAGGCTGGAAGGATCCTGAAACTGGTAAAGAAGTCAATTCAGGGCGGATGAACCTGGGTGTCGTGACCGTTAACTTGCCACGAATTGCTCTAGAAGCACATGGTAATAAGCAACTCTTCTGGCAAATCTTCAAGGAAAAGATGAATATCTGCAAGATTGCCTTAGATTACCGGATCCAACGAACCAAGCAAGCTAAACCGGAAAATGCTCCTCTCCTGTACATGTACGGGGCATTTGGTAAGCGGCTCAAGAAAGACGATAGTGTTGACGAAGTCTTTAAGAATAGCCGGGCGACCGTTTCCCTGGGCTACATTGGCTTATACGAAGTCTGCACCACTTTCTATGGACCAAAGTGGGAACACAACCATGAGGCGCATGATTTTGCTGTTTCCATCGTTAAGGAAATGCATGACCTCTGTGCGAAGTGGGAAGCCAAAGAGGGCTACCACTTTAGCCTGTACTCGACGCCAGCTGAATCGTTGACCGATACCTTCTGCCAAGATGACCTCAAGAAGTTTGGCCGGGTTGAAGATGTGACCGACAAGGAATACTACACGAACAGTTTCCATTACGATGTGCGGAAGCACCCGACCCCATTTGAAAAGCTCGAATTTGAAGAGGACTTCCCATATTACGCAGCGGGTGGCTTTATCCACTACTGTGAATATCCAAACCTGCGACAAAACCCCAAGGCATTGGAAGCGGTCTGGGATTGGGCCTATGACCATGTTGGTTACCTCGGAACCAACACCTCGATTGACCAATGCTTTAAGTGTGGCTTTAAGGGTGAATTTGAAGCGACGGCCCGCGGCTTTAAGTGCCCACAATGTGGTAACCATGATCCCGCAACCTGTGATGTGGTTAAGCGGACCTGTGGTTACCTCGGTAACCCGCAACAACGGCCAATGGTTCACGGTCGGCATGAAGAAATTATTCACCGGGTTAAGCACATGAATCCGGGAATGATCAAGTCAGCTGCTGAATTTGAAACCCAACGGCAGATGGATACCAAAGAACACCGTGCTAATATTAACGGTAAGCAAATCTAAGGGGGAATTGAGTGATGGGTGAACGACACCAACACCGGATGCCCAAAAATCCTAAACCAAAGGAATGGTTGGCGGCCGACCATTCACTGCAGTATGTTGCCGATTACAAGCCCTTCAATTTTGTTGATGGGGAAGGGGTCCGCTGTAGTATTTACGTGAGTGGCTGCTTGTTCAATTGTCCGGGCTGTTATAACAAGGCTGCGCAAAACTTCCACTATGGCCAACCGTATACCCAGGAACTCGAAGACCAAATCATGGAAGACTTAGGCCACGATTACGTTCAGGGACTGACCCTGTTAGGTGGGGAACCGTTTTTGAATACGCAAGTCTGTTTAAAATTAATTAAACGATTGCGGAAGGAATATGGTCATACCAAAGACATTTGGTCCTGGTCGGGTTATACTTGGGAGGAACTCCAAAAAGAATCCTATGATAAGCTCGAAATGTTGCGCAACATCGATATTTTGGTCGATGGGCGGTTCCTCGAAGATAAAAAAGATCTCACTTTGCAATTCCGGGGAAGCTCTAACCAGCGGATTATTGATGTGCCCAAATCATTAGCAGCCAACAAGGTGATTATTTGGGATAAATTAGTCCATTAATTAAGGGTGAAAAAGAATGACATTAGTTGTGAAAAATTTGCATGCCATCGTTAAAGAGACTGGCGAAGAAATCCTCAAGGGTGTCGATTTAACGGTACCCACTGGCGAAGTCCATGCCATTATGGGTCCCAATGGGAACGGTAAATCGACCTTGGTGTCGACGATCATGGGCTACCCGGCCTATGAAGTTACTAGCGGGAGTGTGACCTTTGATGGTGAAGACGTTCTTAATAAATCAGTAACTGACCGGGCGAAAATGGGTCTGTTTCTTGGCATGCAATATCCTGCAGAAATTCCCGGGGTCAAGAATGTGGACTTCATTCGCCAAGCCATGAATGCCACGCAACCGGATGACCAACCGGTACCAGTGATGCAATTTTTACAAGAATTAGACGCGGCCAAAGAACTCCTTCAAATGCCAGATGACATTACTGACCGGTACCTGAACGTCGGCTTTTCTGGTGGTGAAAAGAAACGGAACGAAGTCCTTCAAATGATGATGTTGAAGCCTAAGTTGGCGATCCTGGACGAAATCGATTCCGGCCTGGACATCGATGCCCTGCGAATTGTGGCTAACGGGATTAATCACATGCGGACACCCCAATTCAGTGCTTTGCTGATTACTCACTATGAACGGTTACTGGAATATGTCAAACCAGACCGGGTTCACGTTATGGTTGACGGCCGCGTAGTGCAAAGTGGTGGTCCAGAATTAGCGGATGAACTTGAAAAGGGTGGTTATGCGAAGTTTGAACAGTTACGGAAAGATGGCGTCCACGAATGAATCAAAAATTACTCGAATTAGTTCAAACTGCTAGCCAGGGACAACCAGCCTGGCTACAAAAGAAACGTCAGTTAGCCGCAATGATGTTGGGCGACTTACCAACGGACCAGTGGCAAACCCCACTACTGAATGCTTGGCAAGCGACCCCAACTTTGACGGTGGAGAATGAGCAGGCCAACGGCCAGTCGCAAGACTATGTTGAATTGCCCATTTTTGTTGCTGCCGAGCAATATCCAGAATTATTACAAGAAAACTTGATGGAAAAGGCGATTGATTGGCAGGCCAGCCAAATCAATGCCCTCCATCTGGCCTTTTTAAATGGCGGGCGGTTCATTTATGTTCCGGATAATACTGAGCTCTCCACGCCAATTGAATTACAGTATTCCGCGACCGGGTGCAATTATCATAATTTAGTGATCGTCGGTGCTAATTCCAAGGTTACGATTGTGGAACACGTGACGGCGCAAAGTAACCAACCGAGTTTTCTAGGGACGGAATTGTTGCTGGGAGATACTGCGCAAGTCAATTATTATCAGACTAATTCCTTTACGGCGAACCAGAACTGGCAGGCCGTGCGGTCCTATCAGGCGGGAGACAGCCAATTAAATATTTATGCGGTCCTGTTTGACCGCCACAACTTGTTTGCTGATTTTCATACTAACTTGGACGGGGACGGGAGTACGGCCGACTTTAAGATGGTTGGCATTGCCACCCATGACCAATTGCAGGAAATTAATACCCGGATTGATAATCACGGTCTGCACACGAATGGTGAAATTTTGCAAAATGGGGTCGTTAAGGACCAGGCGATCCTTAATTTCCACGCGGTTGGCAAGATTTACAAGGGCTCCCACCAGTCCGTTTCTAACCAGGAAAGCCGCTTGTTGACTCTGACGCCAGCTAGTCATGGTGAAGCGGACCCGGTCCTTTTGATTGAGGACAACGATGTGAACGCTGGTCACGCGGCTAGCATTGGCCAGGTTAATCCTGATCAGCTCTACTATTTACAGTCCCGGGGGCTGACTTTGATGGAAGCAGAGATTCTCTTGACGAAGGGCTTCTTGCTGCCAGTCATCGAAAAGTTTCCTGATCAAACATTACGCCAGCAAACGATTGATGAACTGTTGAAACGATTGGGGGTTCAGTAATGAGTCAAGAAGAAGATAAGCGAGCGATTCAAAAATTTTCTCAGGAACACTATGAATATGGCTTTCATGATGATATCCAACCGATCTTTTCCACTGGCGTTGGTTTAACGGAGGAGACTGTGCGGGAAATTTCCCGGCGCAAAAATGAACCTGAGTGGATGCTTAAGATTCGGCTTGATGCTTACCATCAATATCGCAAGATGAAATTGCCGGATTTTGGCCCAGATTTAACCAAATTAGACCTGGACCAGTTACGATACTTTCAGCGACCAACGGACCACGTTGCCCGTTCCTGGTCTGATGTACCAGAAGAGATGAAGACCACTTTTGAAAAGATGGGGGTGCCCAAGGCGGAACGACAGTATCTGGCTGGAGCAACTGCCCAGTACGAATCAGAAGTGGTGTATGCAAACTTAAAGCGGGACTTGGCTAGTCACGGAATTATCTTTATGGATACCGATACCGCGGTGCAAAAGTACCCCGAAATCGTCAAAAAGTATTTTGCGACCCTCGTGCACCCCAATGATAATATTTTTGCGGCATTAAACACTGCCGTGTGGTCCGGTGGTACCTTTATTTACGTGCCAAAGGGGGTTCATGCAGACGAACCCTTGCAAAGTTTTTTCCGGATTAACGCCGAAAACACGGGGCAATTTGAACGAACCCTGATCGTGGTCGACGAAGACGCTAGCGTCAACTATGTTGAAGGCTGTACCGCGCCAGTCTATTCCGAGGATAGTCTGCATGCGGCAGTCGTAGAAGTCTTTGTCAAACCGCGGGGCTTTTGTCGTTACACGACCATTCAGAACTGGTCACCAAATGTTTACTCGTTGGAAACGAAGCGGGCAGTAGCGGATGAGAATGCTGTGATGGAATGGGTGGACGGCAACCTGGGCTCAAAAGTCACGATGAAGTACCCGAGTGTTTACCTACGTGGTCGGGGAGCTAAGGGCACCATGTTGTCGATTGCCTTTGCCAATGGTAAGGTGGTCGATCAAGACACGGGTGCACGAATGATCCACCAAGCTCCAGATACCAGTTCGACAATTATTTCTAAATCATTGTGTCGGGCTGGGGGAGTCTGTGATTACCGTGGGGAAGTCAAAATGGATGAGAATGCCCACGGGTCCAGTTCCCATGTCGAATGCGATACGATCATCATGGATGACGATTCCTCTAGTGACACCATTCCACTTAATAAGGTCGCCATTGGTGACGTGGCAATGGAGCATGAAGCAAAGGTGTCGAAAGTATCTGAAGAAGAACTCTACTATTTAATGAGTCGGGGACTCACCGAAGAAGAGGCTACGAAAATGATCGTCATGGGCTTCATCGAGCCGTTTACGAAACAACTGCCCATGGAATATGCGGTTGAATTGAATCGGCTAATTGACTTTCAAATGGAAGGCTCAGTTGGCTAAAATAGAAAAATCAAAAAAATAACGCCCGGTCTCATATGAGATTCGGGCGTTTTCCGAACAATAAATGTTTTACATCAATTTCAGTTCGTGCTAAACTCTCTTTTAGATTGATTAAGGGAGAAAGATAGTATGGATGAACATGTAGAACGTAGTTTAGTAATCGGTCCTGATGACCACATTCCGACTGGTGAAGCCACCTTATTAGGTTTGCAACACGTGTTGGCGATGGATGTCTACGTCCCGCCAATTGTGTTAGCCGGTCTGTTGTCAATGGGGGCCGCTGATACGTCAGGATTACTCCAATCGACCTTTTTGGCTGCTGGAGTCGGCACCATTTTACAAACGGCGGTCTTTATGCGCATGCCAATGTCACAGGGACCATCGTTTGTTCCGTTAACCGCAGCGGCCGGCATTGTCCTGGCTTCTGGCGGCCTCAAGGGTGGGGGAATGGCCACCCTGATTGGCTCAATGGTCGTTGGCGCCATCATTTTGGTCCTCTTAGGGATGAGCGGCGTTTTCCAGAAGATCATTAACCGCTTAGTCCCAGCCGTGGTCGGTGGGACCATCATTACCTGTGTGGGATTGTCGCTGATTCCAAGTGCCCTCAATAGCGACATCTTTGAAGCAAGCGGCAACATCTACCAAAATATTGAACTGGCCAGCGTTACCGCGTTGATCATGCTCGTCTGTGTTGGGATCAGCATTCGGTTCCCCCGCGTGCAAAAGATTTTCCGCACTGGTTCGATTGTGATTGCCTTACTGTGTGGGGCACTCATGAGTGCTTCAATGGGACGCTTTGACTGGAAGACGGTGGCAGATGCACCATGGTTTAGCCTTCCACAACGGACAATTTTCCACTGGGGGATTAATTTCAACCTCACTTCGATTTTAACTTTCGTGATTTTATACGCGATTATCACGACAGAAACAACCGGGACCTGGTTTGCGATGGGGGCGGTGACCAACCACAAGATCACTAACCAGCAATGGAACCGGGGAATCATTGGTGAAGGATTAAGTTGTCTATTTGCCGGCCTGTGTGGGACCACTCCCGTGACTGGATACTCCACAAACGCCGGGGTGGTCTCAATTACTGGGGTCGCTTCGAAGCGTGTCTTTATCGCGGCTGGTGGCTGGTTTGTAGTGCTGGGCTTTTTCTCCAAACTGTCCGCCTTTATTACCGCAATTCCTGAACCGGTGATTGGTGGAGTTTTCGCACTCATTACCGTCACGATCATGTTGAACGGGCTGAACGTCATTCGGGGCATCAAGACTTCGGATGCGGACCTGTACATTATTGGCTTACCAATCATTTTGACTCTGGCGATCATTCTGTTACCAACCCATCTTACGAATCATGCACCACAGATGGTGCAATACCTGCTGGGCTCCCCAATTGCCGTGGCGGCCTTAGCAGCCATCATTTTGAATCTCTTGATGCCACGTCACCAATAGGAAGGGAGCGTTACAGAAGTCGTTTACGACTTCGTATTAACGCCCCCGCAAGCAACAATAGGGCTCCAGCATTCGGTTTTACCGGATGTTGGAGCCCATTGTTGTACTGCGCTGTTCGTGCTACAGCTATCTTTCAGGGGTTATGTCACAACCTCTTTTGTTATCCAAGCCATTACATTATTACAGGCATGTTAATAAAACGGCAAATATGGCCTTTTTTTGGGAAAACCAGGAATAAAAACGGAAAAAATTCAGTTTTTTTCTTGAATTTATTACAAACTGGACAGTTCTAACATTGAAAAAAGTGGTATAGCAAGAAAAATTGATTTATTGCGGGTTACGCTCGTTTTTAGACTAATGATGAGGGGTGAATCAGGGGGAATATTACAAAAGATTACAAAAAAGTGGATTTTTGATAATTGCTGGTAATTGCACCGTAACTACGTCCTTGTATTATATAAACCGTTGATAAGTTATTGATTTGTAACTACAGATTTTATAAAGAAAAGGATGTTTTAATTTATATGAAGTTCAATAAGAAAGCTATCAAAGTTGCTACTGCTATTACCGGTGCTGTTGCATTAGGTACTGTTGCGACTGCTACTACTGCCAATGCTGATTCAGTTTACACTGTTCAATCAGGCGACACGCTTTCTGGCATTTCCTACAAGTTAGGACACGACTTAACTTTTGTGGATACGTTAGCAAGCAACAATAACATCGCCAACAAGAACTTGATCTACGTTGGTCAAAAGCTCTTAATCAAGGATGACGGTGAAGTGACGACTGCTACTGCACAACAAGCAGCAACTTTACCATCAGCAAACACTACTACTCAATCAACTACTAATACGCAAAGCGACAATACGCAAAGCAACACCGCTAGCCAAAGCGCCAACACGCAAAGTGCTAACACTACTGCTTCAACGACTACTAGTTCTTCAAGCTACACTTCCAGTGTTTCTGGTAGTGAAGCTGCGGCTAAGGCCTGGATCGCCGCTCGCGAATCTGGTGGTAGCTACACTGCAACCAACGGTCAATACATTGGTAAGTACCAATTGTCCGCTTCTTACTTAAACGGTGACTACTCTGCCGAAAACCAAGAACGGGTTGCTGACCAATACGTTGCTAGCCGTTACGGTTCCTGGACTGCTGCTCAAGCATTCTGGCAATCACACGGTTGGTACTAAAATCAAATTAAAATCAGTGATGGTCGGGATGGTTCCCGACCATTTTTTTAGCATACATATGATAATTATTTCATATGTGTCCCAAATGGTTAACAAATATTGAATAATTTGGTGCTGGATAAACGTTGATACATCAGGGTTGGTCAACGATAGTCAAAATAATTAGCACTCGACATGTTTAAGTGCTAAATAACTGTTGTATTTCCTGCCAACTTGATTAAGATAGTAAGCGTAAAGAGATTAAAGATAAAAACTAAAAAAGAGAAAGGAAGCTTTATTATGGCTAATGATTTACAACGTCGGGATGGCTTGTTTGACAACTTGATGAACATGCGGAACTTCTTCGATGACGGGTTCTTTGCACCAAGCACCGCTAACTATATGAAGAGTGATGTTACAGAAAGCCATGATGGCTACCAAGTCAAGATTGATATGCCAGGTTTTGACAAGAAAGATATTCACGTTAACTACGCTGATGGCATTTTAACCGTTAGCGGCCACCGTGATACCTTTGATGACCACACTGACAATAATGGCAACATCATTCAGAGCGAACGGCGGTATGGTCAAATGAGTCGTTCCTACAGATTACCAGATGTTGACCTCGATAAGGTCAGTGCAAAGTACAATGACGGTGTGTTGGCCCTTGATTTGCCAAAGTTGACCGTTGATAACCAAAATGGTACGCATATTGACATTGAATAATCTGACGGCACACAAAAGCGCGACTGGGAAAATCCAGCCGCGCTTTTGTTATTTACCAGGATGTTCAGCGATTCCATCAGGGAAATCTTTATCGATCTCTTTTAAAACTGGCAATAAGATATTGATATATTCGCGATAGGCATCCACCGGGCTGTTAAAATCCCGCTTGCCTAGCAGGGCGATTGCAATATCGTGGGCTCGTTGTTCATTACTAATCATACTATTCTGCTCCTTTGTTGTTATTCAGGCCGAGTTTATACTGGCAGTCTGGACAAATTCCGTGTACTTCAACGTCGCTCCGGGTCACTAAATAACCAGTGCTTCTACGGGTGACATCCGCTAATTCCTTGGAGATCGCTGAGAACTCCGGGGTGTTAACATCAGTAATCTTACCACAGTTATCACAGACGACATGATAGTGAGGGTGACCAAAGTAGTCATAGTGTGTGGAACCGTCACCATTTTTCAGCTCGATCACTAAATTATAGTCGACCAGCAGTTTGACCGTGTTATAAACGGTGGCCATACTGATACCCGCGTCGTGTTTTCGTAAATCCGCGAGAATCATTTCGACGGTCGGGTGGGTATGGTGAGTGATTAAGTAGTTTAGAATTATTTTGCGTTGCGGAGTTAACCGCACATGGTTATCCTTGAGCCGCTTTAGAGCATGCTGTAACTCTGTGTCTGCCATTGATCTCACTCCATTCCCTCAAAATTACTTACCCATAGTATACCATTTACAAAGGCAATCGAAACACCTATAATACAAATAGTTTTTAATAATCATTCTAAACAGGGAGAGAGTAGAATGCAAACAAGTATTGATCAAAATGGCCGGTCATATCGCCGGTTTTGGTTTATTTTTACCTTATTGCTAGGGACTTTTACAATGTCGATTAGTCAGTCATCCTTGTCCACTGCGTACCCAACCTTAATGCATGACTTTGGTATTTCAGCGGATACGGTTCAATGGTTAACCACTGGCTTTATGCTGGTGATGTGTGTCAGCATGCCAATTAGTCCGTGGATGTTGAATAACTTGAGCTTTCGGCAGATGTTTATGGGCGCCCTGGCGCTTTTTGATATTGGTTCCTTAATGATTGTCTTTACGCCAGCCAGCTGGGGAAGCAAGGGCTTTTGGTTTATGATGGTCGGCCGGGCGTTGGAAGCCTTCGCAGTTGGTGTTTTGTTTCCATCATATCAAACGGTCCTGCTAGAAATTACGCCGAAGGATGAACGGGGGACCACGATGGGCATTGCTGGTTTAGTGATGGGATCCGCATTAGCCTGTGGACCAATCATTTCTGGAATTGTGCTCAAGTTCTTTGACTGGAAGAGTTTGTTCATTCTTTTTATGATTATTATCACGGTAGTCTTTATCATGGCCTGGAGTGGCTTGATCCGAAGCGTCATGGAACACCATGAGTCGTCCCTGGATTGGTTGTCGGTGGCCCTGTCAATCGGTTTAATCGGATTATTGTATGTCGTCAACCAAATCAGTAAAAGTCACACCAACTGGACACTAAATTGGTTGATCCTGGCGATTAGCTTAATTGCGGTAATTCTCTTTTGCATCCGGCAATTGAAACTTTCCACACCACTGTTGGAATTGCGGGTGTTAAAGACCTTTAACTATGATTTAGCAATTTTGCTGACGGGAATTTCATACGTTGCGTTGATTGTGGTCACAATTATTTTCCCACTGTATTATCAAGGAGTGTTGCGGGTTAGTCCATTTGTTTCCGGAATGTCCCTGGTGCCTGGGGCAGTCTTTTTAAGCGTCCTCAACCCGTTTACGGGTAAACTGGCTGATATGATCGGTTTTAAGCCAACTATGATTATTGGGATGTTAATGATTGTCGCCGGTTGGTTTTTGACTTTGGCAATGGCGGATGTCAAAAGCCTGATTGGGATGATCCTCTGTGCAATGGTAATCGAAGGTGGCAATGCCTTTGTGATGATGCCGGCGGTAACTTTGGGGGCAAACTCATTGCCAAACGAGCTGGTTTCGCATGGAACGGCAGTGATTACCACAATTCGCCAAATCCTCGGGTCGACCGGGGTTGCGGTGGCCACGATGGTTTTGACCACGGCAACTGCCCACCGGGTAGCTCAGGGGATTCGTTATGAGACTGCCGCCATTCACGGTTACCACATGGTGTTCATCATGATGATTGGAATTGAAGTGGTTGGCTTGTTATTGGCATTAATCCTGCGGGATACGAAATCAAAAGTGCAATAATCACTGTTTGCCGTCTTTTAATAGTGAGAGTACTAAATAAGGACGTGATGATATGACAAAGCAATATCCTGATTGGGCAACGACACCGTTGATGCAGGAGTATTACGATCAAAAGTGGGGATTTCCGGTTCATGACGAACGGGAACTCTTCAAGATGTTGACGCTAGAAACCTTTCAAGCTGGGCTAAGTTGGGCAACAATTTGGCAGCGGCAAGCAGCCTTTGAGGCGGCCTTTGCTAATTTTAACGTGGCCACGATCGCCCGCTTTGATGAAACCAAGGTGGCAGAACTTATGGCTAATCCTGACATTATCCGTAACCGCCGCAAAATTGAGGCGACAATTAATAATGCCCGAGTGTTACTAAGCTACCATCGGGTGGGAAAGACCCTCGACCATTTTCTGTGGTCGTTTGTGAATGGGCAGCCCATTGAGATGAATGCCGGTCACGATACTGTCTTGCCAGCATCAACACCATTATCGACAGAAATTTCCCGTCAGCTAAAGCGGGCGGGCTTTAAGTTTGTTGGACCGACGACCGTGTTTTCTTTGCTGTGTGCAGTTGGCATTGTTAATGGTCG
The DNA here is from genome assembly GCF_943192935.1 of Limosilactobacillus caecicola. Taxonomy (GTDB): domain Bacteria; phylum Bacillota; class Bacilli; order Lactobacillales; family Lactobacillaceae; genus Limosilactobacillus; species Limosilactobacillus caecicola. The sequence continues at coordinate 15,682 of NZ_CALPCI010000007.1, forward strand.
TTTATCTTAGAGCAGTTGATCAAAAAAGGGTTCCTGGTTTTCCAGGAACCCTTTCATATTATGACCAATAAATCAACACGATGACCACCATTTGGGTTAAGCAATAAAGAATCAGTGATTGGTGGGCCTTCGCCTGGGCGATCATGACGAACCAGCTGGCGACGGTCACGATCAAGGCTAAGTAAATGCTAGTATGAAGGGGACGACTCAATGTAAAGACCAGCAAAATAATCGCAAAGATCGTCACCTTGAGCTTGTATTGGCGACCATTCTTGATGAAGAACGGGGCAAGGTAGAACCACGTACTAGCCATCATTGGCAGTAAGAAGATGATGATTTCCCAGGAAATAAAGTGCAGGCTGACGTAGGCGCAACCGACCGACACTGTCGACATCAATAAACCTCCAAAGGTCACGAGGCCAAATGTATTTTGAAAATCCATGGAAGGCATTTGGATGATGAATAAGAACAAGGGGAGCAGTAAGAGGAGTGCTAATAACAAGGGGGTGGTACTAAAGCCAATGACTGCGAAAAGTGCACTGGCAATTAAGGGAATCACCGACAATGTCGACCCAAACTGGTGGTAAATTAACATTGGGACGACGAGGCCAATGCAAGCCTCGTATAAGAACAGCATTCCCATGTTGGCTGTAAAATGGGAGCCCTGAACCCCAATCGTGTACGCAAACGGCGCGTAGGACCATGCAATGAGTAAAATAAACGTTGTTGGCAACAGGTCTTTCCAGTTCATTTCCATAAATTGCCGTTTAATTAAGTCTCCCATGTCTATCAATGCCCTTCTAAAAAATAATTACATTCGTATAGTATACCAGAGTTTTGGACTTTTGATTGAATGCATGGGTGAAAATATGCTAAGATGGTTTTCGTTATGAAGCAAATTCCCGATGGGAGGGGACGATCGTCCTCGCTGCCTTGTAACCGAAAAGACACTTTTAGTTTTAATGATGGGGGAATTATTACAATGGGAGAACGCCATTTATTTACTTCTGAATCCGTTTCAGAAGGACATCCAGATAAGATCGCTGATCAAATCAGTGATGCGATCTTAGACGCAATGCTTGAACAAGATCCAGACGCCAGAGTGGCGGTCGAAACATCAGTAACGACCGGCTTGGTGTTGGTCTTTGGTGAAGTTTCCACTTCGGCCTACGTGAACATCCAAAAGGTCGTTCGGAACACAATTAAGGAAATTGGTTATACTGATGGTCAATATGGTTTTGATGCCGATAACTGTGCGGTGATCACGGCGATTGATGAACAATCACCGGATATTGCCCTCGGTGTTGATGATTCACTTGAAACCCGTAAAGGGGACGGTGATCCACTGGACAAGATCGGGGCTGGTGACCAAGGTTTGATGTTTGGTTACGCCACTGACGAAACTCCAGAATATATGCCATTAACTTTGATGTTAAGTCACAAGTTGATGCAACGGATTGCCAAGCTTCGTAAAGAAGGCACCATTAAATACTTACGTCCAGACGCCAAGGCCGAAGTTACGGTTGAATATGATGACAACGACCAACCACTGCGGGTCGACACTGTGGTATTAAGTACCCAACATGATTCAGATGTAACCCTGGACCAAATTCGTCAAGACGTAAAGGAACAAGTAATTAAGGCGGTAATTCCAGCTGATTTACTTGATGACGATACGAAGTACTTTATTAACCCAACCGGCCGGTTTGTGATCGGTGGCCCACAAGGGGATGCTGGTTTAACCGGGCGGAAGATTATTGTTGATACTTATGGTGGGGCGGCTCACCACGGTGGTGGGGCCTTCTCTGGTAAGGATGCCACCAAGGTTGACCGTTCTGCTTCCTACGCAGCTCGTTACATTGCTAAGAACTTAGTTGCGGCTGGCTATGCCAAGAAGGCAGAAATCCAGGTTGCCTATGCAATCGGGGTTGCCAAGCCGGTTTCAATTTCCATTGATACATTTGGTACGGGAACTAAGTCCGAAGAAGAATTAATCGCGGCTGTTCGGCAAGTCTTTGATCTCCGTCCTGCTGGAATCATTGAAATGCTTGATCTGAAGCGGCCAATTTACAAGCAAACTGCTGCTTATGGTCACTTTGGTCGGACCGACGTTGACCTGCCATGGGAAAAGTTAGACAAGGTTGATCAATTAAAGCAAATTTTAGGCTAAAAACAAAGGGGCTGAGAAAAAACTCAGCCCCTTTTATTATTATTTGAATTTGCTAAATAGTAATTGATAGCCACTGACGACCATGGTGCCAAGACACCAACCGGCTAAGACGTCGCTTGGGTAGTGGGCGCCAACGTAGACTCGCGAAAAGCCAATTGCTAATGCTAAAACGACCATGAAAATGGTGACTAGCCATTTCGTCCACTGGTGTTTAGCGACGCGCCAGGTCAGTAAGATTAAGCTCCCTAACACCAAGACGGCAGCGCTAGAGTGACCGCTTGGAAAACTGTAACTACTATAGTGCATCAAAATATTGGTTGACGGTCGTGGTCGTTTGATGAGCAATTTAATTCCCCGGTTTAGCAACACCCCGGTCGCAATGGTTAAAGCAACCTGGAGGGTAAAGTGGCGGTTCGCCATGATCCAACTGAGAATGATGGTGATGATTACCCAAATAATGGTTTCATTAGGGTTAAAGAGTTGGGTAAAATTAATGAAAAAGGTGTTCCAAACGGGTGTCCGGTGGCTATTGACCACTACCCGGATTGCGTCATCTAGCGGTTGGATCAATTGAAGATTGATCAACATGATGGCAAATAAAATCAAAAAGATTAAGAGACTGCCGGCAAACAGCCACTGGTTTGTTTTCTTCATTGCGGTAATGCTCCTTGCTTTTGTTGACAATCAATATTCTATCAAACAATTTCTGACAATGCTTGCCAAATGACATTAATTTTGCTACTATCTATATCAATATCTAATTGCAATAGGAATAGTAGGTAAGTGACATCTTCAGAGACCGCATGGTGCTGCGAATGCGGGATGGCTGCTTAGTGAACTGGCCTAATGAATGTTCAATGCTGAAGAATAGTAGGCAGCGACGTTTTCCGCGTTAAGGAAGTAGAGAGCTACATTATGTAGAAGATACGGGTGGTACCGCGGAAGAGTTCGTCCTGTAGATGCTTGAGGGTGTCTACAGGTTTTTTTGTGGTTAGAAAACTGGAAATTTTAAAGGAGCGATAGTTCATGGGATACGATCATTCCGCCATTGAAAAGAAATGGCAACGTTACTGGAAGCAACACAAGACGTTTAAGTCAACGCTAGACAAAAACAAGAAGAAATACTACGCCCTAGATATGTTCCCGTACCCATCTGGCCAAGGACTGCACGTTGGTCACCCAGAAGGGTATACGGCAACTGATGTGATGGCCCGGATGAAGCGGATGCAAGGTTTTAACGTCTTACACCCAATGGGTTTCGACGCTTTTGGACTGCCAGCGGAACAATACGCCTTGAAGACTGGCCATAATCCGAAGAACTTTACGAACCAAAATATTGACCACTTCCGTGACCAAATTCAATCCCTTGGTTTTTCATATGACTGGGATCGGGAAGTCAATACGACTGATCCAAAGTATTACAAGTGGACGCAATGGATTTTTGAGCAACTCTATAAGAAGGGCCTGGCCTACGAAGACGAAATCATGGTGAACTGGGCGCCAGACTTCATGGGTGGAACCGTCGTTGCCAACGAAGAAGTTGAGGACGGTAAAACCAAGCGAGGTGGTTATCCGGTCTACCGGAAGCCGATGAAGCAATGGGTTTTGAAAATCACTGCTTATGCGGACCGGTTGATTGATGATCTGGACCTGGTTGACTGGCCGGAAAGCGTTAAGGAAATGCAACGGAACTGGATTGGGCGCTCTGAAGGGGCGGCGGTCTTCTTTAACGTGGCTGATCATGATGATAAGCAAATCGAAGTTTTCACGACGCGTTGTGACACCCTCTTTGGGGCTTCATATGTGGTGTTGGCCCCTGAACATGAGCTAGTGGATCAAATTACCACTCCTGAACAACAAGCAGCGGTCAAGGAATACCAAGAAGAGGCTTCTCGGCGGTCTGATCTGGAACGGACGGACCTGAATAAGGATAAGACTGGGGTCTTCACCGGTGCTTACGCGATTAACCCAGTGAATGGCGAGAAACTACCAATTTGGATCTCTGATTATGTTCTGGCTTCATATGGGACCGGTGCCGTGATGGCCGTTCCTGCCCATGATGACCGTGACTATGCCTTTGCTAAAAAGTTTGATTTATCAATCAAACCGGTCATCGAAGGCGGCGATATTGATGAAGCTGCCTACACTGGTGATGGCAAACACATCAATTCTGACTTCTTGAATGGTCTGAACATCGCCGATGCTAAGCAAAAGATGGTGGACTGGTTAACTGAACACCATGCAGGTAACAAGAAGGTTAACTACAAGCTGCGGGACTGGATCTTCAGTCGGCAACGTTACTGGGGTGAACCAATTCCAGTTATCCACTGGGATGATGGAACGACCTCACTAGTTCCAGAAGATGAATTACCACTGGAATTGCCGGATACGGATAATATCGAACCGTCCGGGACCGGTGAGTCACCATTAGCGAAGATTGAAGACTGGGTCAACGTGTACGACGAAAATGGTCGGCACGGGTTGCGGGAAACCAACACAATGCCACAATGGGCCGGTTCTTCATGGTACTGGTTGCGTTACACCGATCCGGACAACGATGAGGCATTAGCATCTAAGGAAGCTCTTGACTATTGGTCACCAGTTGACCTTTACGTTGGTGGGGCCGAACACGCCGTGCTGCACTTGTTGTATGCCCGGTTCTGGCACAAGTTCCTCTACGACTTGGGTGTTGTACCAACTCCAGAACCATTCATGAAGTTGGTTAACCAAGGGATGATTCTTGGAAACAACCACGAAAAGATGTCGAAGTCGAAGGGCAACGTGGTTAACCCCGATGACATCGTGGATCAATACGGGGCTGATACCCTCCGGCTCTACGAAATGTTCATGGGTCCACTGACTGAATCCGTGCCGTGGGACGAAAAGGGCCTCCATGGGGCTAACAAGTGGGTTCACCGGGTTTGGCGTTTAATCATGGATGATAATAACCACCTTCGTGACCGGATTTCGACCATTAATGATGGCAAACTGGATAAGGTTTACAACCAAACAGTGAAAAAGGTTACCGAAGACTATGAACGGATGCACTTTAACACTGCTATTTCGCAACTGATGGTCTTCGTTAACGAAGCTTACAAGGTGGATGACTTACCAGTTGAATACATCGAAGGCTTTATCAAGATGATCTCGCCGATCATGCCACACATGGCCGAAGAATTATGGAGCCAATTCCACGAAAGTGACACGATTGCCTATCAACCATGGCCAACCTATGATCCAGCTAAGATTGTTGAAGACGAAGTCGAAATGATTGTGCAAGTCAACGGTAAAGTACGGGCCAAGATCAAGATGGCCAAGGACACTGCAAAGGATGAAGCCGAAAAGGCCGCCTTGGCGGATGACAATGTCAAGAAGTTTACTGAAGGCAAGGACATTAAGAAGGTCATTGTCGTGCCAAACAAGATTGTCAACGTGGTTGTGAAGTAAGCCATTAAACAAAAAGCACGTCACTTGCGGTGAAGCTGCAAAGGACGGGCTTTTTTGGTGGTGAATAAATTAAAATTGTGGAGGTTATGATGGATTATCATATTGTTTCTTATCCGGCGGTGATTAGTGAAGAAGCAGGGCAAACAAAGGTCCACTTCCCGGATTTACCGGCTGCCGATGTCTTAGATGACAACAAGTGGAATGCGTTAATGCGGGCGGAAATTGGTTTAGCATTGACCGTGATTGATTTAGAGAGTCATCACGAAGAAGTACCCCAGCCGACCCCCTTGGAAACCGTGATTGAACAGTTTCAGGGTGACGGGGTCAACGTCCAGGCCATCACCACGGATTTAGATGAATATTAAGAATTTGAAATTTGATTGCTTAACCTTTGAATTAAGGATAAAATAAAACGGATTGTTTAAAATTCTAAAATGAAAAAGGTGAAAATATGAGCTCAGGAGAGAGTGTAACTGATCGCCAAGAGCTTCCACAAAAGGATGCTAAAGCGAAAATGGTGACGGGTTCTGCCTGGATGACGGCCGGTAGTGTGACTTCACGGCTGATCGGGGCCCTGTACGTCATTCCGTGGGTCACCTGGTTAGGGACTTACAGTACCCAAGCGAATGCCTTGTTCGCCAAAGGGTACAATATCTACGGATTCTTCCTCCAAATTGCGACGGCCGGGATTCCGTCCGCCATTTCGAAAATGGTGGCGCACTATAATGGCCTGGATGAATACAGTGTTAGTCGCCGGCTTTACCATTCCGGAATGTACGTTTCCGTGGCAATGGGGATTATTTGCTCGATTGTCATGTTTGCGGCGGTTGGGATTCTCGCTGCGGGGGATCCGAATGTGATTCCGGTAATTCGTTCACTGGCATGGGCGGTGTTGGTCATCCCACCAATGAGTATCACGCGGGGGTTCCTGCAAGGATACAATTGGATGGCGCCATCGGCCATGTCCCAATTTGTGGAACAAATCTTTCGAGTTATTTACATGTTGGCAGCGACCTTTTTGGTGATGAAAATCCAAAAGGGCAGTTGGGTTGTGGCGGTTACCCAATCAACCTTCGCCGCCTTTATCGGGGCCATCGGCGCAATCATTGTATTAGCCTGGGCGTACCTTAGCCACCAACGGGAAATGAACCGGTTAGTGAAAAGTGGGAAAACGAATCGCGAGGTTTCAACCTTGAGCCTGATTTTCAAGATTATCTACCAAGCGATTCCATTTATCGTGATTGAATCGGGAATTATCATTTTCCAATTAATTGATCAGTATACCTTCCCACCAATCATGCATTTGTTGGGCCACTATTCAAATTATCAAATCAATGCGATTTATGCATTATTTTCCTTCAATGCGAACAAGTTATACATGATTATCATTTCGTTTGCGACCGGGATGGCGGCCACTGCCATTCCACTCCTGTCTGAGGCCCGGGCCAAAAATGATACCGAAGGAATTCGGAAGCAAATTGAAAACGCGTTGACCCTGTTCTACTTCGTCATGGTGCCGTCTTCGATGGGCTTGGCAGCCGTTGCTCAGCAAATGTATACCGTCTTCTACCGGTATGACGCTGCAGGGGTCACCGTGTTGGAATTTGCGGCCTTTATGGCAATTCCGCTCGGAATGTACTCCGTAGCTGCGGCGATGATGCAAGGGATCTCAGAAAATAAGCGGATGATGTCTTACCTTGGTATTGGGGTGATCGCTAAATTTGCCTTTCAAATTCCATGTATGATGATTAGCCGGGGATTAGGGCCGTTGCTTTCGACCGGGTTGGCCATGATGGTCATCAATTATTTGATCTTGCATTCCTTTAATATGGAATTTGGCCTGCACTTTAATGACTTGGCCAAACCAACGAACCAAATTTTAGGTTTCTCGTTAATCATGTTTGTGGCGGTCAAATTAGTGATGTGGTTAATCGGCCTAGTCGTGAGCCCATATGGCCGTTACACTGCCTTCTTCTCCTTAATTCCGGGAGTATTAGTGGGTGTCGTTGCCTTTGGCTATCTGGCGCTCCGGTACCGGTTGGCTGATAATTTGCTTGGTCCGCGGATGGATGCTTTACGGACGAAATTACACATTAGCTAAATTGAGCAAAGTTTGCTATAATATTTTTCGTAGATTTTGCGTATAACAGAAATAGAACCAGCAAATCGATTTTTTCGGTTTGCTGGTTCTTTTTGTTTGCTTTAAAGAAAGGATGTTTTAATTTAATGAAGTTTTACCAAAATTTTCCGCGAGATATGAAGGAAACCGTCCTGTACATGGTGATTGTGTCCCTGATTTCTGTGAACACGATTGCCCCTGCGATTACCTTTTGTGAAACGGGGCCGAGTTGGCAGGTCTATTGGGGTGTCTTACATGTTTTGCCATTTATGTGGTTGGTCGTCCTGGCCTGTTTGGTGGTGACCCGTTACCCAGCAATTCACCTGAAAAAGTTTTTAACGAGTGACCAGGACAGTTATAATGCTCAATTAGCCCTGGATATCATGAGTAACGTCTTTTTCATGTCCATGCTGATGACAGTTTTAGGGTCGTGGCTTGGTCAAGGACACTTGACGACCACCATTTTTACCCGGTACTTTATGAATTGGCCCCGGAATTTTGGCATTGCGTTTGCAATTGAAGGCTTGGTTGCGCAACCAATTGGCCGGTGGATCATGCGGTTAATTCACCGGGGCCAGGATGCCAAACGGGCAGCGGTGGAAAATAAACTATAGGCGTTGCTCCCACATTGGATAGGAACGGCAATCGATTTGGAGATCATACGTTTTTTTGCCGAGCTCTTCACCATCGATCTGCCCGTACTGGGCAGGACGCACTTGATAGTGCAGGTGAGTTGCCCGAAAGACGTGAGCAAACCGTGAACTGGTGACGTAACCGAGGGCAAACATGATAATGCTTCCCAAGAGGGTGAGGGGATCATGCTTTTCCAAGACCACGAGTTCAACCTCTTCTTTAGTGACCTCTTGATCGGGGGCAATTTTGATCCCGCCACCGATAAAGGGGTGGTTGCTGGTGACGACCAAAAAGGCGTGGGTAAATTTATGCTGCTGATCGTCGGTAATGGTGACCTCAAACGGGCGCTGATGGATCAAGACGCTCAAGGTGTTGGCAACATACGACAGTGTGCCCAGGTGAAGGTGGTTTAATAGTCGCTTGATTCGCGAAGTATTGGTACGGTGAACAATTGCGGCATCAAAGCCAGTGCCAAAGTTATTCAGGAAAATCCCCTCCTGCTGACCATCGTGAAAGTGGCCAACGTTAATGAAGGTCGGATGGTCGTTATTTAAAATTTGTTGAAGGGCAGCAAGTGGCTGATTAGCAATCCCGTAACCCCGGGCAAAGTCATTACCAGTGCCTGCTGGAATGTAAGCAACCGGCAGAGGTTGTTCTTGCGAAGTGAGTAGCAGCCCGGTGATGACCTCATGCAGGGTGCCATCACCGCCAACGACGATCACGCAAGTAGTTGCTGGATGATTTTGCGCGAGCCGGTGGGCTAATTCACGGGGCTGGCCGGCCGCCTGGCTTGCCTGAGCATTGAAAGAAATGTGATGTTCGGTAAGGTAATTGGTAATAATATTACCAATTTGTTTTCCGGTGCCACTACCGGCCGCGGGATTAATAATCAGTTCGTAGTGCATATCGTTCCTTCTTCAAGCGTCTTATAAGTGCTGACCGGGACCCGGATGTTGATTGATCAACACTCCTGGGTCCCGGTTTTTAGTTTAATTAAAATAGTCCTTCAATGGTTTTTAAAACGCCATCGTGATTGTTATCAGCTACCGCGTCTGCAGTGGCGACCTGGTGGACTTCCAGACCGCCGTTGGGCATGGCATAACTTTGCCCCGCTAACTGCAGCATGGAAACATCATTGCCACCATCACCAAACGCGACTAAGTCGGCTGGTTGTAGATGCCATTTGCTAAGTAACTGGCGCAGGGCCTGGCCCTTATTCACCCCTGGGTTTGTCAGGTCCATCGAACCGTTACCACTGGGTGTCACCACCAAACGGTCGGCAAACTGAGCGGTAAGTTCTTGAACCGCTGGTTGGATTTTATCGTCGGCGACCAAGAATGAAATTTGGAAAAATTCGTCATCAGGTAATCGGTCAAAATTGTCGACGAGTTCATACGTTGGATAGTAAAAAGCCAGGTGATCAATCGTTGACTTAGCGGCATCCTTGGGGAAATATCCCTGACGATGTCCAGAAATTACCGGTTCAATCTGCATTTGATGGACTAAGTAGTTGATTACCTGGTGAGCCAGTTGATGATCAAGGGTTTTGACGAAAATCTCCCGGTTGGCATCCAGAATTTGGGCGCCATTTTCGGCCACAATGGTGAGGTCTTGTCGTTCTGTCGGAAAATAACGTAGGAGACATTCTAAGGGATCTCCCGAGGCCACGACCAGATGACCGCCATTTTGACGGAAGGTGGTCAATAATTGTTGAAAGCGAGGGCGGTTAAAGGACTTATCATCCCGCAGGAAGGTCCCATCCATATCAAAGGCAGCCACTTTATAAGGTAAGGTTTGCATAACATTCACCTTCAAATTAATGAAAACCAATCGTGTGGGTTTGCTGAGCGCTAGCTACCTTTTTCATAAAGGCGGGGAGGGCTTGGCTTATTTGGTGGGGTAAGACGATATATTGCTGGTTGGCAATTTCATCGGCGATGGCACTGTGGGCATAGGCTGCTGCTAAAGCAGCCTGATCAATATCATCGCGGAATTGGGCGGTAAAACCACCGACCATCCCAGCCAGGGTGTCGCCCATTCCACCAACGGCCTGGGCAGCAGAACCAATGGGAAGCTGGTAGACTTCATCATTAGTGTAAATTTCGGTATGGTGTTTCTTTAGAATCACGGTACCACCCAATTTGGCTTGGGCCGCGCGGTTGACGTCCTCGGCATCATCCGCGATTTTGATTCCGGAGAGGCGTTGCCATTCCATTTGGTGCGGGGTGAAAATGATGTGACCATGCGGCGTCGCTAGTTTTTCCTGGGCCATCAGGGTAATGGCAGACCCATCGATTACCACAGTTTGGTGATCGGCAGTGTGGGCAAAGACGTTGTGTAACACGTCACTACTCTCCTGTGTGTCGCCTAAACCGGGGCCAACGACCACGGTGTTAACCTGCGCAACCATTTTAGCAACGGCCGTGTGGTCCTTAAAGTCGATGACCATGGCTTCAGGTAATTGTGAGTGGAGTGCCGTCCGGTTGACTAAATCGGTGGCGACCGTGACTAAGCCGGCCCCACTATAAACACTTGCGGCGGTGGCCATCATAATTGCACCACCAAATTGATGGTTACCACCGACGAGCAGCACTTTGCCAAAGGTGCCCTTAAAACTTTCTTGTGGACGGGGCTTAATCACTTCATTTAAGATCGTACTATTCAATTTTTTCATTGGAATTGACACTCCTTCGGTTTAATGAACGGAAAAAATTTAATCAGTTACAATCCTATGGTATCATAATTGGTGTAGAAAATAATAGGAGGCAATGTCATGACAGATTGGATAGCAAAAGCAAATGAACAAAAGGATGACTACCTAAAAGATTTGACGACTTTAGTGAAGATTCCTAGTGTTCGTGACGATTCCAAGGCGACTGCGGATGCTCCATTAGGCCCTGGTCCAGCTGAAGCGCTCAAGGCCTTTTTGGCAATGGCTGAAAAGGATGGTTTTCGGACCAAGAATATCGACAATGTCGTTGGGTATGCTGAATGGGGTGAAGGTGACGAGACAATCGCGATTTTGGCCCACTTGGACGTAATGCCCGCTGGCAATGGTTGGGATAGTGACCCCTTTGACCCCATTATTAAAGATGGTAATTTCATTGGTCGGGGTGCCTCAGATGACAAGGGTCCCGGTTTAGCTGCATACTATGCCCTCAAGACATTGAAGGACTTGGGAGTCAAGTTCAATAAGAAGGTTCGCTTCGTTGCCGGTACCGACGAAGAAAATGACTGGACTGGGATGACCAAATACTTTGAAACCGAACCAATGCCGGACTTGGGCTTCTCACCAGATGCCGAATTCCCGGTTTACAACGGTGAAAAAGGGATGGTTTCCATCAAGTTAGACATTGCCGGTGGTAACGAAGGCGATGACGTCTTGAAGTCATTTAAGTCTGGTTTACGGTTTAACATGGTTCCACGGGAAGCTGTCGTGGTGGTTGAAGTTGAAGACAACCAAGCGGCCATGGATGCTTACACTGATTTTCTGGATAACAACCCAGTGACTGGTGAAGCCTACGAAGATCAAGACGGACTGCATTTACAAATGATTGGCAAAGCAGCCCACGGGATGGAGCCAGAAAAGGGGATTAACGCCGGTACTTATATGGCGAAGTTCTTGCAAGGCCTGAAGTTGGGTGGCAATGCCAAAAACTTTGTTGATTACGTTGCCAATTACCTCCACTTAGATGACCGGATGGACGGCTTTGACTGCGCATTTAATGATCCCGTCATGGGTGATTTGACGATGAATGCCGGAATTTTGAACTTCGATGGTCAAAAGGGTGGCCATTTGGATATGAACTTCCGGTTCCCAAAGGGCATTACTCCAGATGAAATTTTGGCAAAGGTTAAGGCCGTCGCTGCCGACTTTGATATTGACGCGCATTATGATACTTACCATGCCCCACACTTTGTTGAGCCAGACGACCCAATGGTGCAAACGTTGATGAAATCATACATCGACGTTACTGGTGATAAGGATGCTAAACCTGAATGTATTGGTGGCCGGACCTATGGGCAATTGATTGACAATGGAGTGGCATTTGGGGCATTAATGCCAGATACGCCTAATACCATGCACCAGGCCAACGAATATCAACCGGTTGACGACTTAATTAAGTCGATGGCCATTTACATGCAAGCAATTCATGACTTAGTAGCTGACAGGGATTAAAAATTAAGGAGCGATAATTATGGCTGATTACCAAAACGTTTTAGTAGGGATTGACGGTTCCAAGCAATCAATGATGGCCTTTCACAAGGCAATTGACCTCGCCAAAAAGAACCATGCTAAATTACAATTGTTGAGTGTTGTAAATGGTGAACACTACCCAACTGCTGCCGGTTATGGCATTATTGACCGTGATATGTACGATGCCGCTGTGGCACGGATGAAGAAGACATTGGGTGAATTAGCAGAAGAGGCTAAGAAGGCTGACTTAGCTGACGTTGAAACAACCGTCATGGTCGGGAATGCCAAGATTGCCATCACGGACCAATATCCAAAGAAGCATGACGTTGATTTAATCGTCGTTGGGGCTACTGGTTTAAATGTCATTGGTCGAATCATTGTTGGTTCAACTGCTGCTTATGTTATTCGGCATGCGCCATGCGATGTCATGGTTGTCAAGACCGATGAAAACAACGAAAAAGTGAAGGTTGAAGACGTTTCGTATCCAGAAATTTAATGGAGTTCTTATGGGGGTAAGAGGCTGAGGAAAAACTCAGCCTCTTTGCTATTTCTAAGCTATTAATGTTACAGCGCAGTAGTTGGCTGGCAGCTGAAGCGCTGATAGCTCAGCGCTTCACCCACCTAGCCACTCTCTTGTATCAAAAAAATTTTACGATTGACAAATTAATCTCCTCACTAAAAGTAAAGAGTGGTATGATAATGACTGTCGATTGTTACATGGTTGTAATAATTAATATTTAAACTGGGAGTTCGTCAAATGAATAAAACAGGGAAAATTGTATCCGGAATTATCGCTGCGGTAGTGATAATTGTGGGTGGGTCTTATTGGTATCAAAGTACCCACTTTAATAAAAATACAAAAGTTAATGGAGTCGCTGTCGGTGGGATGACAGCTAAGGCCGCTTATCAAAAAGTGTCACAGCAGAAGCTGACCCATCGGGTTTACCTTAATGGTAAATTAATTTACAGTGGTCGCTCGAGCAAGGCTGGTTATACTCAGAGTGACGAAAGTAAGTTTAAGTCGGCCATTAAGCGTCAACGAACTTTGTTCCCAAGTAGCAAGCAGCGGAATTTAAAGATCACCCCTAGCAACAAGGATGGCCAACAAGTTGCCGCAATTAAGTCAGCTGTCCAACAAAAGATTAAAGCGTTGAACACTAGTCGGACGGCACCGGTAAACGCCAAAGTGGTTTGGCAAAACGGCAAGGTCACGACCACTAAGCCGAAAAAGGGTAATCAGTATGATGTCAAGCGCTTGATGAAGCAATATGATCAAAACGCTTATGCGCCAACCATCCGCTTGTCAAAGCTGTACACGCAACCGTTAGGGGCAAGTAGTTCAGCGATTCAAAAGCAAAAGGCCAAGATGAGTAAGCTGAATAAGCGCTCGGTCACTTATGTGGTTGAAAATTCTAAGTACAAGCTGAAGAGTAAGGACGTTTTGACCAAGGTTACTTGGGAAGATGGTCACTATACCTTTGATACTTCGGCCCTGAAGAGCAAGATTAATAGTATCAACAAGGCCAAAGCTACTCTCGGTAAGTCCTTTAAGTTTAAGACCCATTCTGGCAAGGTCATCCAGACTGCTAAGGGTGGTAGTTATGGTTGGAAACTTAGTGAAACCAAGGCTGGCAAGACGCTGGGAAATGCTTTGCTGAATGGTAAGTCAACCGTAAGTGCCAAGAATGACATCTACGGAACGGGTTACTACACTGGTGGTTTAGGTTATGGGGTCACCAAGAACTACGGACTGGGTGATACTTATGCCGAAGTTTCCATTGCTGACCAACACGCTTGGTTCTACAAGAACGGTAAACTGGTCTACAGTGCCGATGTTGTTACTGGGAAGCAAAGTAGCGGTGACGCAACGCCAAAGGGGGTTTGGTACATCATGTACCAACAAAGTCCATCCGTTCTGCGGGGAACCGGTGATAGCGGTAAGGCCTACACCCAACCAGTTTCTTACTGGTCAGCCTTTACGAACAGTGGGGTTGGGTTCCACGATGCTAGCTGGCGGACTAATTGGTCCAAGACCGCGTACATCAGTGATGGCTCCAATGGTTGTGTCAACATGCACCCGAGTGATGCCGGAGCCGCTTATAAGGCAATTGTGGTTCACGAACCTGTCATTGTTTACTAAATTATTAAAGAAAAAGATCGGAATTTTTCCGATCTTTTTTGTGTTTTTACCGTCTTTAAAAGTAGGAGGTAAAAACATGAAGTATCAAATTTTTCGAATTATTCTAACCGTGGGCTGGGCCCTGAGTCTGATCACTCCCGCCGTCGCGAGTGTGCAATATTCACCCGCACAATGTGACCAAATTGCCAGAGCGATTGTCAGGGGCCAACGTCCACCACTGACCAACCAAGAGCTAACCAATTTGGACGCCCCAACGGTCGACCAATTAACGAGGAGTCTTGCGAAGGCTTATGCTGAACTACCAGGTGTTCAACCAGAACCGCAGCAAAATCCCGCCCAAGTACCAGCTACGGACCAACAACCGACGAATCCTAATTCACAACCTGATCAGCAAGTAACAACTGATGATCAATCCGGAGCTCCTCAAGCCGACGACTCCGCACTTGCTGCCCGGGTTCCCCTTAGTAAAAACCAACAAGAATTTATCAACTTAATTAGTGCTGACGCCCAACAAATCGCTCAAGATCATGACCTGTATGCTTCAGTCTTGATTGCCCAAGCAGTTTTGGAAAGCGACTGGGGACGCAGTGATCTTGCCCAACAGCATTACAACCTGTTTGGAATCAAAGGCAGCTATCAAGGGATGAGTGCAGAAATGCCGACAACCGAGCATATCGGAGGTCAGGATGTCCAGGTGCAGGCTGCCTTTCGGAAGTACCCTTCTTTGAAAACAAGTTTGCAGGATTATGCGAAGGTGCTGGGCCAATCGATGTATGCTGGGGTCCATAAACGCACCGCGGCTAATTATCGGGAGGCAACCCGCAACTTAAACCAAGTTTATGCGACGGATCCCCATTATCATCAGAAGTTAAACCGGGTGATTGAAATGTATGATTTAACCAAATATGATGGGACTACGACGGCCAAGCCGTTGGGCAAGTCCTTTGATCGGTCGGCGCCAATCGCCAACCAGTCGATCCCGCAAACGAAATCAGTTCATGACCCGAAAAAGAAAAAGAGTAATATCGTGATTCCTTTGGTTGGTGGCATTAGCTCCATGAGTATTGTTGAAGTCATGAAGCGACTGCTGAAAAAATAGTGTAATCAAAAAAATTCCGGAGTAGTTGATGATTCAACACTCTGGAATTTTTTGAATAACTTAACGTAACGAAGCTAACTTGTCATCAATCATGCCTAAGACGGTATCGACATTTTTGGGATCTTCCAAATTGTACTTCTCCAAGTCAATCTTCATCTTCGGACTAGCGTCATAGTCCTTATACCATTGTTTGTAGGCGGTCCACATCTTGTAATAGTAATCCTTCAGTTCTGGTTTATTATCAATCTGTTCGTAGTCCCGGCCACGTTTTTTAATCCGGTACAGAATGGTTTCAAAGTCGGTTTCAGAGTAAACCATCAGGTCTGGGGCCCGTTTTGGGAGCTGGTCTAAATCGGCCATCATATTGTCGAGTAATTTCAGGTACACTTCTAATTCAGTGTCCGAAATGTTACCTTCGGCGTTGTTTTCACGAGTGAAGAGGGCATCTTCATAGATTGACCGGTCTAAGACGTTGTTGTCGTCAGCCAAGGCCTGCTTGATCATCGAAAACCGCTTGTTCAAGAAGTAAATTTGCAACAAAAAACCGTACTGTTTTGGGTTCTTGTAGTATAGTGGTAATACTGGATTTTCACCGACTGGTTCAAAAAATGCTTTGGTATGTAGGTGGTTGGCAATCTTGCCAGTAAGGGTGGTTTTACCGACCCCGATCATTCCTGCTGTAATAATCACCATAATGGCTCCTCTTTTAAATATTTTTGCAATGAAACTATCTTACTACAAAATTCACTACTTGCCTATTAGGAATGTGATATTATCATGTGTTAAAAAGGTTGGACAAAAGCCAAATTAATGTTAATAAAACAAGTATTGTAATACAAATAAAATAATCTTAACTTTTATGGAGGGATGACGATGGCACCAGAAGAGATTAAGGAACAGTTTGCCTTGGCGGAGCAACAGGGCAACCTGGTGGAGGTTTATAACTTTGACGATGACGACACGTTTAACGTGGGTTTTGTGATTGCAATGGACGCACTTTTTGTCTTGTTACTGGGCATTGATTGGGATGGCAAGATTAATGGCCTGACAGCAATCCGGATTTCAAGTATTCGCAAAGTTCAGACATACACGGACTATTTAACGACGGTTTCCTTAAAGTGCAAAGTGGCTGAGGATCACCATTACTTTGATGTTTGGGGCCTTCAAGAATTTTTACGGCACCATGACTACCGAAACGTTAATATTTTGCGGACGTTATTGAACGATTCTTACCAACATCGGTTACCGGTGGTAATCGGGACGGATAAGTATAAGGCCCAGGATGACTTTGAAGGGCTCATCACTGACCTTTCCGAAATCAAGTTAAATTTACACTACATTAACGAGCATGATTTATCGTCGATGTGGGAGTATGAAATCTTGCTCGTTAAAATTGATTATTTACGGGTGCGGGGGACACAAATGGCTCAAACACGGGAAATTATGCAAAATGTGTTTGGCGTGAAATTTCCAAAAAATTGAAATCCCTTTCAAAAAGGAGTAAAATTGTTTAGTAAATCGTTTTAACTAAGAACAATGAGGAATGATTATGAAACATAAAGTCACCATCAAAGACGTTGCGGAAGAGGCCGGTGTGTCCGTCACGACCGTCTCGCAGATCCTAAATGGCAAGGGCGCACGGTTTAGTAAAAAAACTCAAGAACGGGTCTTAAAATTAAAGGAGCAGTTACACTATGTTCCTGATTTCAACGCCCGGAATCTCATTTTGCGTTCATCAAAAACCATTGGTGTACTGGTCCCCAATATTGGGAACCCCTTTTTTAGCACGTTCTTTCGGGGGATTCAGACGGTTTGTCGGAATGCTCACTATTTACCATTAGTCCTCAGTGCAAGTAACGATGAAGAGACTGAGGAATATTACTTGAGTACGCTGGTGGAGCGGTCAGTCGATGGATTAATCATTGCGAGTTCCAGCGTTACGAATGATACGATTGATAATCTTCTAAAACCCAACCGGATTCCTTACCTGTTGTTTGACCAGAACCAGACTCATGATGATGGCGACCGGGTTCAAGTCGATGACTATCAAGGGGGCTACATTGCCGCGACACATTTGACCCAGCTTGGTCACCGACGGATTGTGGTGATGTTGCCAAAGCAGCCGACGGAGAACTTACAAAAACGGCTTCGCGGGTTCATTGATGGCTTACTGGCCGATGGTGTTTACTTTAGTGAAGGGCGAGATCTGGTGTACGCTCCACTGACTAAACTCGGGGGCTATGAGCATACTGACGAAGTGTTAGCCAAATCACCGACGGCCGTTTTCTGTGCAAACGATGAACTGGCAATTGGCCTGTACCGCGGCTTACATGAGCGCGGTCTCCGCATTCCTGATGATATTTCAGTCATGGGTTACGATAACATTGACCTTGATGAATACGTGACTCCCCGGTTAACGACGATCCAGCAACCGATTATGGAACTGGGTGAGGCGAGTGCCCGCTTGATTTTGAACCGGATTAATGATTTAGAGATGGAACGGCAATTAGTGGAAGTGCCGGTCAAGTTAATCGAACGTTCCAGCACGGGAAAAGCAAAATAATCCAATGATCCCCCTTATCGTTTCACCAATGGTAAGGGGATTGTGTTATGATAATAAAAATTCTTTGCAGAAAGTAGGTGGATCGTGATGGCCACACGGCAACGACCAATCTGGATCGTACGCGTCCTCATTACAGCCTTACTGGCATTCCTGATTCAAGTGCCGCCAGTAATTTTATTATTTGTTAGAAAGTTTGCCGACGTTCCTGGACCATTAGCGATTTGTTTAATTCTCTATGCAGTGGTTTTTGGGGGAATTATTTGGTGGGCGTGGCGCTTATTTAGAAAATACCGTCGCTGGGAACCCCGCCAGCAAAATCTTTGGCAGCACTTGGTTTGGATTGTCGGTGGTTGGTTCGCCGTCATCTTTGGTGAACAAATCCTGAACATGCTAAATTACTTGCTCTATCATCAAACTGAAACGGCGAATAACCAAATGCTTGGCCGCTTATTGAGTAGCAACCACCTCGTTTTGATCATCATGTCCTTTGCCGCCGTGGTTTTGAACCCCATTGCTGAGGAACTGATCTTTCGCGGGGTGTTGATGAACTTCTTCTTTAAAAACGAATCCTTCTGGCTCCCAATTATTTTATCTGGTTTATTATTTACGTTGGAGCACTCCAGTACGACACTAATTAGCTACCTGATTTATTTTTATCTCGGGGCGGTGTTTGCCTTTATATACCGGAAAACGGGTAACATCTCAAATACAATTATTCTCCATGCCTTTAACAATTTAGTTGCCTTGGCAGCCTTGCTGCAAGTAATTCACTAAAGTTTGAATCAATAGTTGAAACCGCTTACAAATTATGATATATTATAGACGTGGAAGGAAATCAGTAGATGCGACAAGAAATCTACACCGTTCTAGCGGCTGAAGCATTAGTAGGTCAGAAGCAGCGTAAGAGTGACCTGTAATATTATGAGGTTTGCGGTCACCGGTGTGCACTAGAAATAAATAGTAGCTTTGCGGAAGATGAATTAAAGATGATGAGTTAAGTTTGGATAATAGCTTTCTCGCAAAGTGCTAGTAGTTCCTTCCTAAAAGCAAAACCGTCCCAATGATGGGGCGGTTTTTTCGTGATATAATGTGTTGCTGAGGCTTTTTGTTGTATAATAAAAGCCAATCCCTAGTTGGCCCGCTTGCTGGCACTAAGAATTGGCTGATATAATTACTTGACGAGGAAGTAGATTAATACCGCAAGTACTAATAGCCCCCACCAAGTAAAGCGAATCTTGATGTGCATAGGATTTCCAGTCCTTATCGTTGATGTACATTTTGGTTAGTCACGCCAAATCAACGACAAGTATTATTTTACAGTTTGTACAAATCGTTGACAATAACTATTAAGATCATTTATCATGTAGTTGAGTCTTGATGTGTAAAAGCAGAACTTAGTCACTTCTGTAATTCATGTCTCATAGTAAACACTCCCGTTTATCGTTGCTGATAAGCGGGTTTTGTTTTGTGATATACTAATGAAGCGCTGACCTTTTAATTTTTTGTCACGAATGTATTAGACGTTAGCGCAGTTTATCTCAGATGTCCTTTATCCTTACACCCTGTCTAATGGCAGGGCTTTTTCTTTGTCTACAGCGATGAAGAGAGCATTACCAGCAACCCATTAGAGTTGGCGAAGATTGCTGTTAAGCTAGATAAAAATTAATTAAAGGGCTCCGTACTTTTTGTGTGCGAAATGTGTGCCAACCGCCAAGTTTTAGTGGATTTTGCAGATTACTAAACCCCCATAAATGCTGGCTTAACAACATTTATGGGGGTTCGAAAATTCTATAAAACTTATTCAAAAATGCGCTCCCAGGGACATTAACGGGTTGATATACTAACGTTTAGAAGCGTTTTGTGTGCCGAATGTGTGCCAACTATAAATTGCTTAGTGCTTTGACAATTTGGTCGTCGGTCTTATCTTTGTATTCATCAATTAGATAAGCATAGATATTTGAGGTTACCGAAACATCACCATGACCCAACCGTTTTGAGATAGCGTAAATATCAATACCGTTAGCAAGCAATAAAGCTACGTGTGAGTGCCTTAAACTGTGGAAGTGGAAATTCCTACGTTTAATAGTTAAATTAGCTAAAAGACCCCTTAATTTGCGATTGAGAGCAGTACTGGTTGGAAGAGTGCCAAACTCATTCATAAACACCATATTACTATGAGCATGATCCCGGAGAATCTTTAAACAATCTAGCAGCTCTGTATTTACTTTGATTTTACGAGTTGAGTTCTTAGCTTTAGCTGGCTTAAACCGATGATTCTGAAAATGTTTTTCGCTTTCATCGCTACGTTTAATTTCGCGCCACGCTTTGTTGATGCTGATGGTGTGGTTAACAAAATCAATATCTGACCAAGTAAGCGCCTGTAGTTCTTCTTTGCGCATGCCAGTATAGATGGCAGCAATAATCATAAATCGTGAAGTGTAACGCCAATCAAGATTAAGCTGACACTCGTGGAGTAAGGCTTTAATTTCTTTAAGATTTAAATATTCAACTTTTAGTGATTTGCTATCATTGCCGTTAGCTACTACACCTTGTGTAAAGTCCTTGATTAAATAATCATCCAGGATCGCAGACTGAACACAAGATCGAATACATGAGTTGAGTTTTCGCACGGTATCAGGAGCGTGTGTTTTTCCATAATCATTTAAAAATTTTTGATAGGTGGATCGCGTGATGTCTTTGATATTGGTATCGCCAAAATACTGTTGAATAACTTTTTGGTTAATGTGATAGCGATTTAAAGTATACTGAGCTACCTTTGGTTCCTTGTAAGTTTCTACCCAGCGAGCAAAGTAATCATACAGTGAGATTTCCTTATCGACGGCTACGCCTTTGTTAAGCTTGTCTTCGTTGTCAACAGCCCAGATCTGAGCCAACTTTTTAGTTTTGAACCCAGCTTTTGATTTAGTGTGCCGTTTTCCAAAACTGTCATACCAAGATATCCGAGCTTGCCAGCCTTTACCGCGTTTCAAATATTGCGCCATAAGATTACCTCCAATCTGTTATAATTGAAGAGTTGAGTGGTTTAGAATTCAACTCTTAGTCCGTTCTCTGTTGCCGCAGGGGACGGATTTTTCGTACATACGTTCTAATATGCCTGTTTTTAAACCGCCCCGAAATGAGGCGGTTGTTTTGTTATTTTTTAATTAATTGAATACCTTCTAAGTCTGAATTTAGGACTTCCCCACGATGGAGAGTTTGCGTAGTTTTTGTAACTTGACCTAAATCACTATCTGCATCAGTACCCAAAATTTCGTTAATTCCTTTGTCACTTGAGAGGTTGCCTGAACCGGCAGTAGCTTTAATGGTATAGCGACCTGGCTTAATGTCCTTCCCAACAACCCATTGACCAGCTTTTAAATTTTTCTGATATGATCGTTTGGTTACCGGTGTGAAATCAGTAGCTTCAATTCCGTCAATCTTAACTTTAGCGCCTTTTTTTAGATCCATTGTGTAAGAATCAATTTGACCTAAATCGTCATCGGTGGAATCTCCTAGGATAATATTTAAGTCATTGCTCCCAGTAACATTGCCGGAACCACTTTGCGCAGTAATAGTATAGCGACCAGGCTTAATGTCTTTTCCAACCTTGAATTCTCCAGACCCTAGTGTTGTTTGGGTGGCTTTTGCGAAGGCTATTTGACTATTTGAATTGATGGCTACAGTGTCTAGCGTAGTAATTCCAGTTAAGAATGTAATTCCACAAATTGCTAGAAATTTTGCTGATTTTTTCATTGTATACTCCCCCCATAATTAACTATTTAGTTTTTGCAGGATGTTGAAGCATAGTAAATACAGTCGCGATGATAAGTACAACTAAGGCAGGAAATGCCATTGCCGCAGTCAAACCGAATAAAGCACTACCAATAATTCCTAAAATAGGCCCTACTAAGGAAATTCCCACTTTCTTTGACTTTATTAATGCAATGATATTCAATACAACACCAATCCATGCCATAACATAGAAGAATGTTGCGGTACCACCAGTTGCATTTGTACCACTAAATGCATCTGAGAATGCTGTACCAAAAATAACGAACCAAGAAACACAGAACAAGACACAATTGATGATGTCAAAAATGCCTGTCCACATATTAATCTTTAACTTCATAAAGATTAAACCTCCTAAATATTATTCAGCTTTTAATGACTTCAGTATTTGGTCATAAAAAATCAACAATTAACGTAGTATTCTTTGACTTGTTCTCTGACGACGTTATCCAGGTATCCCGGAATCATATACCGCTGTTCGAGATTGGTTACATTAACCACGTCTTGATCAACCTCAGCACAGTAGGAAGGGACTAGTAGTTTAACTGCTCCGACATTAGCTTTGTATTCAACCGAAGCTTTGCCTGTAAAAGAAGCGGTGTAGAAGCACAAGTCTTCCGGCTCGCCATTAATGATATGGGATAATTCGTGAGCTAATTGAAACGCGATCTCTTGCGGACGATGCCATCGGTTATTCATACAGACAATCCGAGTGTCAACACGGCAAGCGGGAGGTGTATAAGGGCTTAGCACACCGGCCCACTGTACATCTATATGATTATCCATTGCCACATGTAGTAACTGCCAAATCATATCTTCATTCGACATTTTTATCACCTACGCTTTACCACCACGAAGAATTCGTTTCATGTATTCGAGGTCTTCTGGTGGTATTTGTTTTCCTTCATAAGTAAAGATGACATCATCATCAGCGAGGTCAGCGGTTTTAGATTCGTTTTGTTCCTTGTTACTGCCATTGAGTAGGTAGTCAGTCGTAACGTTGAATAAGTTAGCTAACTTGGATAGTGTTTCCAGGTCCGGTTCTCTACGTCCATACTCATAATTAGCGTATGTGGGCATACTATTTAGGCCAATAGCCTTTGCTACGTACGTTTTACTCCAGCCTTTATTTTCTCGAAGATTTGTTAATCTTTCGCTTAATGCTGACATTTTGTCCAACTCCTTTTCCTTTATAATACAACAGTTAAACAAAAAGGCAGTTAATTTAGACAAAAAGTTTAGAAAAAGCATTGACTTAGCCAATATGACCATGTATTATAATATACGTAAGTTAAACATAACGGCTAACAGAGAGGAGGGGTAACGTGACAACCGTTTTAAAAAATGATGCTTACATTCTTCTTAAACATGAGATTGATAGTCGGGGGATCAAGCGCAAGTTCATTGCTAACAAGATCGGTATTTCCCCAAACTATCTTGGTCAAGTATTGAACGGGTCCCGTACACTATCAACGGACGTGGCGATCAAGGCGAGCCAAGTTTTGGATCTACCAGTGGATATTTTTTTAAACAAAAGCTAGCCGTTTAGGCTAACTAGAAGAGGAGTGCGACATGAAGGCTATTAAATTGCAAATAAAAAAGCGAATAACCAAGCATCAAGAGCATGGTTATTCGTATGAATGCGATGCCCTAATTAATGGGCACAAATTAGGACATGGAGTAACCGATATTAAATTGGATATGAGAGCAGGCAATAAACCCAAAATACTCATCGAATGTATCCCTGACGAAATTGACTTAGATATGCCTATTGAAGATGTCGTTATTCGACATGTGGATTCCAAGAAGAAATATCGTAGGTAATATCTGCTAGACCGTCATAACTTATCTCAGATTCAACAAAGATTTTTGGATACTTAGCATGTAGGAAATTAACAGTATCCATGACATCTTGCTGATTGCATGCCGGTAGGTAAAAGGTCCCACGAACATCTTTGACATCATGAAGCTTAGCGATGATTAATTTGTTGATTGTAATATCGTAACTCATTTGTTTCACCTCCTTTCATTAGGAGATGGCTAAATTATAGCAAACAGCGTTGAAAGGAGCTGATACCCATGAGTGCACTGTTGGAGTTAATCAGAGAAGCGCCACCAGAGGATCGAGAAGCAGCGGCGAAGTTGCTTCGACCGTATCTGGTGTTCGAAAAGAAAAAACAGCAACCGGAAAGGTTGCTGTCAGTAAAAGAGTTCCAATCGAGAATGCCGGTTAAAAAACGGACGGATTGGATCAGGAACGACATGTTTATCCAAAACCCAGAACTCAAACAGTTCGCGTTCGGCTTGAACGCTGGAAAGGGACACCCGTTAAAGATTAGTCCACGAGCGTTAACTTGGATTGCTAAGCATCAAGACGACATTGATTGGAGGGGATGACATGGAATTTGTCTATTGTATTGGAACACTAAGCTTGATCGCAATTGCGGTCATCATCTGGAATTATTAAGGAGGTGATCACAATGAAGCAGTTAACACTAAGGCTCCCCGATGACCTGTATAAGGAAGTCAAGCGGGAAGCCGATGAACTGGGTATAACAATGAAAGATTTAATTCTGCTAATTCTTAATTCTTATTGTCTTTCTCAAGGTGTTCTTGGACTGCCACAAGTATCTCTTTCGACAGTGGCCTAAAGTTCTTTTCTGCTAGTTCCTTAATATCTTTGTACATCTCAACAGGCATTCTCATGGTAAAGTTTTTGGTTTCTGCCATTTTAATTCACCCCTTTTTGAATATCATATACCAAAAAGATACCAAAATGGGTATTGATACCTGAGAGGTATCATTATATAATAAGTGCATAAGGTATCAATAAGGTATCAAAATAGGAGGGGAGATCAATATGACAAACTTCACTTTAAGATTGCCCGATAACCTAGCCAAAGGGATTCAGCAATTATCGGATAGAGATGAGATTACAAAAACCCAAGTTATCAGAGATGCAATCAAGGAACACTTAAAAGGGAGCAAGAACTAATGGCAATGACAGAAGAACGAGTAAGAGAAATTTTCCGCGAAGAATATGAGAAGCAGTTTGGGCCAAAGACTAGTCCTGAATGGACTAAGCTTCGTAAAGAAATTATTGATTACTGCAAACAAGAAAGACCGGAATCAACTAAGTGGTACAACTTGCAACAGCAAATTTATACGGTAATTAGAGCAACGCTTGGTATTCACCGGATCGACAAGATGACTGATGAAGAAGTACCGCAAGCTCGTAAAGCATTTGAATTTATTAAGCGACAACGAGAGGAGGTGAATAATGATGAAATTTCTTAAAGCTGGATTCTATACAACATGCGGCTGCCTAATGGTGCTATTTCACCGTGAAGGCCATGAAGTCCTAATGAGTTGGACTTTTATTGTTTGGCTATTTCCTTTCGCTTGGGATATTGCCATGACGATGACGCCATTTAAGCACACAAAAAAAGGCGCTAGTCGCTGGCACGACTAACGCCAAATTAAACAGTAAAAGAAAACATTTTACGAGGTAATCATATCATGAAATATCTAACTTGCACAAGTTGTGGTTGCACAATTGGCATTGATCAAGATAGCAAAGATGACCGCTATTGGTATGCCAAAAGGGAACCAAGCGAAATTTTCTGTAGTAAAGAGGAAGCGGCTTATTGGTATGGGTTTAAAGATGTCGATCAAGCCGTAAAGCTTTTAAATCTTCAATGCGGCTATGCTAGTGAGGTTTATCAAGACCAGCAAGATGAAGAAGAATATGAGCGATTGCGGATCATGCGAAACCGCGATGGCTATGTTGATAGTCACTACTTAGACGCAAGGGGTGTATATGTTGGCTATTAAGATTACATGTGCTGTCTGTAAGCGTGAAAAGCTGGTAAATACTTGGCGAGATTATTATCAGTTTGACGGTCAGCAATTCTGCTCAAAACAATGCGCTGACAAGTACCAACGGGAACGGACCAAACGCGATATTAGCTACTATGAAGGCAGTATGGACCAAGCAGGCAAGTATAATTATGAAGTTTCTAAACAACGCTATGCGGTTAATGATTTGCCACTCTAGGAGGGTTAACGATGACTGAAGAAGCTACACAAGAAGCAAAACAACGCTGGACAATTGAAAATGACGATGCCTTGAAGTGGACGTTGGATAAAATTCGTTCCTTACAGCTTTATCAAGCAGCTAATACTAAACATGCCGAAGAAGTTCAAAAACGAACTGATAAAGCAAACGAAACATTGCAAAAGGATATTGATAATCTTACACAACTTGTTAATGAATACACGCAACCGAAGTTTGATGCTGACCCTGAATACAGATTTGAATCGACGTCTGGAAACATCACTTTTGACAAGCAACGTGATAAGTGGAATTACAACACGGCGATGTTATTAAAGCAGCTAGAAGGTACCAAATGGATCAAAACTAAAGAAACCCGTTCCGTTGATAAGACGGGAATTAAGAAGAACTTCAAAGTGCAAGACGGCAAAGTATTCAATCCCGAAACGGGCGAAGTGCTCAAAGGAATTAATGTCGTTCAAGGAACTAAACAAATGAAAATCAAATTTTAGGAGGTGGCAGCATGACTGAAACCAAAGACGTGTTTAAGACACTATCTAACGTTGACGTGTCTAATCACATTGACGTAATCAAAATGAAGAAAAGTCCGGCTTTAAAATATGTTTCGTGGTCTTGGGCTTGGAGCATGGTTAAAAGCCGATATCCAGATACACCAACACCAAAATTTACGAATTATCCTGAAATGATCATGGTCACTAAGCAGGAAGCCTATAAGAAATCATATGGCGACAAAGAATATACCCGTTATCGAACTGTTGTGGTGAAACATGAATTAACGGGGCGTGAAGTTCCGTACTTGAATACACCAACCGGGACAATGGTGGAATGCACAATCACGATTGCTGATCATGATTACACCGAGTCTCTGTATGTTATGGATAACGCCAATAACGCCGTAATCAATCCAACTATGCAACAGATCAACAAGACGCAAAAACGTTGCATGGTGAAATGCTTAGCAATGGCCGGACTGGGGCTTAACTTGTACGCTGGTGAAGACTTACCAATGGGCGATATTAATTCCAATGATCAGCAACAAGCAGCGAAAAAGGCGGCTAACAATCAGCAACAAGCCGAGTTTAATAAATTAAAGCAGCAATACGCTGATTTGATTAAAGAATTAGTTGCCACAACCAAACGGAACGCTAATGTGATCGAAGATCAAGCTAAGAAACGTTTAACCGCTGCTGATCCTAACTGGGCGAAGAATAATGCAATGGCTCAAACGGCAGTTATGAACGCTATGTTAGAGAAGATGCTTAGTGAAGCCAAGGGCGGTACTGATCAACAACAAGATATGTTTGCGGAGAATGATTAGTGTTTGGATTTATTCGTAAAATTGTCGGGCGCTTTATGATTATCTGCCTTAATGATGATCCAGACTTGACTAAGTTACTGAAATACAAACGCAAGGGCAAACATATCAGAGTAAAAGTGGAAGCGATTGACGATCGACAAATAAGTGATGATCAGCGTAAAAAGATTTTTGCCCTGATTAATGATTTCTGCAACTATACCGGAGATGCGCAACATGACGCTGAGGAATATTTTAAATTTCGTACTCAAATGAGTTTCGGGATTGAATATTTCCACTTGTCCGATTGTTCAATGACGACGGCTAATCAAATGATCTTAACCATTCTAGATTTCCTATTTGAGGAAAATATTCCATTCAAGCTCAAAACATGGGAATCCATTCCGGATGAGTTCCCAAAGCAAGTTCTAGCGATGAAAACACGCTCGTGTGTTCTGGACGGCAAACCGAATGCCGACTTGGCTCATTACCGAGTTGTCGGCATGGGACGCAATCGGCACGAGATTGATGAACGCAAAATGTACTTCATGAGTTTGTGTCGGGAGCACCATACCGAGCAACACAAAATCGGGATTAATTCATTCGTCAAAAAGTACCACATTAAGCCCGTTAAATTATCAGATGAAGACCTAGTAAGATTTCACATCTTAACCAAGAAACGATTAAAGGAGTTACAAGCAAATGATTAATCGAGTGGTATTAACTGGACGTTTAACCAATGATCCAGAGCTAAAGTATACAAATCAAGGCACCGCCGTTGTTGCCTTTCGCTTAGCTGTAAATCGTCAGTTTCGTAACCAAGACGGCAGTCGTGACGCTGATTTTATTAACTGCGTTGTTTGGCGTAAGTCAGCGGAAAACTTTGCTAATTTCACACATAAAGGCTCACTAGTTGGGATTGATGGGCGGCTATCAACGCGTAACTACGAAAATAAGCAAGGGCAGAAAGTCTATGTAACTGAAGTTACTGTTGAGAATTTCGCTTTGCTGGAACCGAAGAACAGTAATCAGCAAAACAACTACAACAATAATTTCAATACTAATCAAACAACGTTCAATCAGCAGGGCGAAAATGTCGATCTAAGCGCGTTACCGTTCAATAACGATGAAACTAACGGAAGTGCAGCAGATATTGATGACGTGCCATTTTAGGAGGCTAAATCATGAATCCAACTATCAATAAGTTTCTACTAGATGATACGCCAATTGTCGTACAACCAAAACTTGCGGAATTGTTTAAGTCGTTAGATGAAGCGGCCGTTTTACAGCAAATCCATTACTGGGTTTCACGTTCAGATAAGGTTCATGATGACCTGAAGTGGACTTATAACACGATGGAAGACTGGTTAAAACAATTTCCATGGATTAAAAGCACTCGCACTTTGAAGCGTTATTTTGATGATTTAGTTGATAAGGGAATTCTTAAAGTCGGCAATTTTAACAAAGTTAAGTTTGACCGAACGAAGTGGTACACAATTGATTATGACGCATTTTACGATTTCGTCAATCGAGGTGGACAAAATGTCCAAATGGAAGTGGACAACTCTACCGGATCCAATCAGACAAAGTTGCCGGATCCAAGTGGACAGAATGACTCGACCTATACCTTAGATTACCCTGATACTAACACTGATATTAACCCTGAGGAGCAGGAGCCGGCATCGAAAACCGATAACCCATTCCGACTAGCCCAAGAATTAAACATCAACGTCAACGGTGGTACGCATTCGCAAATCTTTATTGACTACGTTAACCGACTAGGAGCCGGTTTGGTTTGCTATGCCCTATACCAGACTGATAAAGCTGATCGTCCTGGCTGGAATTATCTGCTCTCTATCTTGAACCGACTAGAACATGAAAAAATTAAGACAGTTCAGCAAGCCGAAGAACAAGACCAGCAACGGCGCCAACAGAATAGGCGTCGGTCATATGGCCGACAGCCAAGAGTGGAAACATTACCCGAATGGGCTAAGCCTGGGTATAAGCCACCAAAACCATTAAAAAGCAAGCCAGCCTTGTATTCTGATGGTTCCAAGATGCCGGAAATGCCGAAATACTAAGGGGGTGCCATCATGTTTGATTTCACACCACGTGACAAAGTGACAAAAGAGCAATTGCAGGACAGCAGCCAAGAACAATTGGAATTGCTGGTTGAATCACGGGTTAACTTCATGGATATGCGCCGTCATACCTTAATGGCAAAACAGGGATATTATCGGCTGCAGGAAGTTAAACCGCCACTGAACGAAAAGCAACGGGCCTGGTTTAAAGAAAAGCCGATTACAATTCAAAAAGCGGTCTGGGCTTGTAAGGTCTGTGCTGAGTATCTTGAATATTGCGATGGGCTCAAGAAAGAGAAAGAAACGGCATGAAATATAAATATTTTAAATACAAGGTTGAAGCGATGGGGTTTGTAGTGAACTTTAAGCCATTCGGTGCTACCGAAGTTCGTAACAAGCAAGGCCAATGGTTGGCTAGTGTGTGGGGGCAAGTTCCATACAACTTCATGATCAACCAAGACTATTGGGATATGAAGTTGTGGGGAAGTGAGGAAAAGCGGCGTCTTCTATGTCCGTTAGTAATGCAGCTTGCTTCAACAGAGATTAACAATCGGGGAAGGTTTCCTGTAAGCGAGGTAGCGTCATGACGTACACGAACCGAAAGGTCAAGATGGATGGTTACAGGCTGGATTCCAAGAAAGAAGCTAGGTTTTACCAAAGCTTTATCAAACCAAGCGGCCAACGCTTTGAAGTCCACCAGCCGTTTAAGCTTGTCGAGAAGTTCCCGTTAGGTGGCTATAACCAGAGCGGGGTAACGTATACTCCTGATTTCGTCACGATAGATGATGACGGGAACATCACCCACGTTTATGACGTCAAGACTTCACTTAGTCCGCTGGGGATTGATAACGGTGCTAAGGTTCGTTTTAAATGGTTTCAAGCCCATTACCGCTTACCGATAGAGATTGTGGTACCACGAACCAACGATTTCAAAATGACACTGTACGGTTTCACAGTGAAGACAATGCTGGACCGTCACGTTAAGCATAAACGAGATGGTTCAATTAAAGTCAACAAAAAGGGAAACCCAATGTATGACTACTACAACGTCTACAAGAACATTAACTATGACATTCGAGAGATTGTGGGGTGGTAGAGATGACGATTGAAGAAGCACAAAAGTTGATGGACGAAGATAAGCCCGTAAGCTATCAAGGTAACCAGTATCTGATTGTGGGGGTTAACCAACTCAACGATACGGTGACCTTAAAGGCCGGGCGAATCGGCAAAGATGTGAAAGTGAGTGAGTTAGAAAATGGGTAGTCTTAGTCAAGTCAAAATTGAATACGATATTGGTTAACTATTTTCACTTATGATCCTCGTAGATATTGGTATCAAGTGGAAGAGATGTCAGATCGAGCAATTCCGTTTTTAATCTTTAATATGGCTATTAGGGGGATGAATGGCGTAGTTACTCAATGTGATTCGCTAGAACGAAAAGCTAAAGAAGTTTATTTTATCCGGAATGATAGTGATAATTTTCTAGGCTTTAGTGAGGTAATTAAAATGCCACATACTGAAGATGTGGAGAAAGAATTGAATATTCATGAATGGGTTACGAGCTTTTAATAAAAAATCAGTGCAAAATCTGCTGAAATTGCACTGAAAAAGAAAAAGCCACCACGATGGGTGACTCTCGCGAAGATTTAACATGTCTATTATATCACTATTAACTATACGATACGGGGGTTAAATTGTGGAGGGCTTACAACTTACTATTTTCGATAAATATGTAGACAAGAAGGCGACTCAGGAGAACGTCAAGCATTTCTTGCAAGATGAATACCCTCGTATGCAGCGCATGGCTGGACGGGATAACACGGGAATTAGCTCGCCAAGCATGGACGGTATGCCAAAAGGAAGTAATTACGGTAATTCGGTGGAGCGGCGTTTAGTGCAAAGCATTTACGCTAAGCAAGTGGTCAGAGAGGTTCGAAGCGCCATTAATGATTGTGACGCATTCAGTAGTAAGGTATTGACTATGTTATATTTAGAAGGTCGATCTGACACGCAAACTTATTTGGAGATTGGGTATCAAGAACGAAACTATTACAAGCGGATTAAACCTAGGGCGTTACTTGAATTTGCAGAAGCTTACATGTTAGACGATTTAAAAATTTACAAAGTGCAGTGAGAGTGCAGTGCATGTGCAGTAAAAGTACGAAAAACGGGGTTATGATATTAACATCGGAATAGTAAGTAACCGATGAAACCCTTGACCTGAACATGTCGTTAAAAGGTTCAAGACCAGTAACTACGTGTGGGATGAAGTCGTAACAAGTATTACCTCCTTAAAGGAATAATAAAAAATTAAAACTGGTGTTTCTGCTGGTCTAGCACCGCCTGAACCAAAAAGCCCGTTGCTTAGCTTTCACAGGTTTAGAAGCAACAAACGTTAGCAGTCGTGGAACACTGCTAATTATACTTGGTAAAAGGGACAACTCTTTTGCTAAGTTTGTACACATAGCTCAGTTGGTAGAGCACCTGACTGTTAATCAGGATGTCGCAGGATCGAAGCCTGCTGTGTACGTTGCCTATGCCAATCGTAGGCAAGTGCCGGGTTCCTCTGGCGAGGACATGGTTGCGCCGAAATGAATGAACCATCAATGATTTTTAAAGTGGATCGTTTTGGTCGACTATTTTAGGCGATCAACTTGGACCACTGAAACAGTTGACCAACTCGGTCCTGATATAACTGTGAAGAGTAGATATATAGTAGGAGGCTCCCGATGGACGTCAGAAACAGATTGCTCGCCCTCTGGTGGGCTGATTATATCTACAGAAAGATTAACAACGAAGAAGCTCGTGATCACGACTGGTGGTTACTGGCTTTTTTGTTTGGGGGGGAATAAATGATTATAAAGCGTAAATTGGCTGACGGGCGTGTTATTACTTATCAGGGCAGGCGCGGTGAATTAATGAGGCGTGACGGTTGGCATGATGAAAATGTCAATAATATCACGTATGGAGAACGATGTATGCCTTTTGAAGATGGGGCATGGGTACATGCCTATAATGATGATGGTAAACGAGTTTGTTGGTAATTGCTAATGCGAAGCACGAAACAGTACGGTTTAGTTAATAGCTGGCAAGAACACCAAGCGTTGGTTAAGGCGGAACACACTTATGAAAAACTACATAAACAGAGTAGGCCGTCATATTCCAAGAATGTGGCGGCTTTTAGTTTAGCTGATAATAAACGGAGGTGTGGTGAGATGACATGAGATTAACTGCAAAGCAGCGCTTATTTGCCGATGAATATATTAAGAGTGGAAATGCTACGCAAGCTGCTATTAAGGCTGGGTATTCAAAAAGAACTGCAAAACAAATAGCTACCGAAAACCTATCAAAACCTTACCTAAAATCATATATTGATAAAAAAATAGCTGAGATTGAATCACATAAGATTGCAGACGCTAAAGAGGTACTTCAATTTTATACTCGAGTGTTACGTGAGGAAGAAACAGAAGAAGTTGCCTTACCAGCGGGTGATGACGTAGTTACGATAGAAAAGAAGCCGAGCTTTAAAGACAGGCTGACTGCCGCCAAAGAACTCATGAAGCGATACCCGCTCAGTGATCCACTAGTTAAAGCACAACTCAAAAAGCTGCAGGCAGAAGCCGATACGGCTGAATGGAAACGGAACGAACTCACTGGTGAGAACGCCAACCACGAAAACACGATGTTGGTTGATGATATTGGAGGAATGAGTGATGGAGACAATTAAGCTAAGTCGAATGATTAATCCTCATTTTTATCCACTATGGAAGACTGACAAACCCTACATTATTGCTAAGGGTGGCCGTGGCAGCTTCAAGTCTTCGGTGATTAGCATGAAACTGGTAACGATGATGAAACATTGGACTCAGCTTAATAAGCGGGTTAATGCGATTGCGGTTCGCGAAAACGCCAGTTACTTGCATGATTCTGTTTACAATCAGATTATGTGGGCGTTGACGATGCTTAATCTAAACGATGAGTACAACTACTACAAATCGCCGTTACGCATTGTTCATAAGCGGACAGGGTCAACTTTCTACTTCTATGGTGGGGACGATCCTATGAAGTTAAAGTCGAATATCGTCGATAATGTAATCGCGGTTTGGTACGAGGAAGCAGCCAACTTCAAAAGCCAAGACATATTCGACCAAGCTAATCCAACGTTCATTCGGCAGAAGCCAGCATTTATCAACCACGTGACTGTGTTTTACAGCTACAACCCGCCAAAGAATCCGTATGACTGGATTAATGAGTGGATTGAGCAACAGGAACATGATCCTGATTACTTTGTTGATACCTCAACCTACCTTGATGATAAGTGGGGGTTTACCACTGATCAGCAGTTGGCTTTGATTGAACGCTACAAGAAGAACGATCCTGATTATTATCGTTGGCTCTATCTGGGCGAAGTCGTTGGACTGGGAACTAACATCTATAACATGGATACTTTTAATTCGTTGGATGAACTGCCGAATGATGACACGATTACTAATGTCTTTTACTCAGTCGATACTGGTCATGAGGTGTCTGCCACAACGTGTGGTGCTTATGGTGTAACCAAGAAGGGAAATGCTATTTTGCTGGATACTTATTATTACAGTCCGCAAGGTAAAGCCCACAAGAAGCCTCCTAGTGAGTTGTCTAAGGATTTAAAGCACTTTGTCGATAAAGTATCCGATTGGATTGGCAAACAGCCTACCAACATGACTATCGACTCTGCTGAAGGGGCGTTAGACAACCAGTTCTACAATGACTTTGGGATTCACTGGCATAAGGTAAATAAGCTGAAAAAGGTAGACATGATCGACCGTGTGCAGGACTTGCTAGCGCAGGGTCGTTTTTATTACCTGAAACGTCCAGAGAACGAAATCTTCATTGCTGAACATCGTAAATATCAATGGGACGAGAATACGTTGCAGAGTGATGATCCAAAGGTAATTAAAGAGGACGATCACACTTGTGATATGTTTCAGTATTTTGTCCGTGATAATGAACGGTTCCTAGGTTTGAAGTGGTAGGAGGTGAAGACATGAGTTTTTTCTCAACACTACGTAATATTTTTCGGAAAGGAGGTGCCAAGCTCGGGATGGTAAAAAGTCTGAACAAAATTACGGATGATGACCGTGTGGCAATTGATTCGGATGAATATGACCGGATTCAAATGGCTAAGTCTTACTACCGTGATGATCTACCTAATATCTGGTTTCGTAACAGTTATGGTGAACGCCGCCAACGGGCTATGAATACACTGAATGTTACTAAATTAGCATCGAAGCGGCTGGCCTCAATTATCTTTAATGAACAATGTGAAGTGTCGCTAGATGATAATGACCTAGACAAGTTCATGAAGCAGGTTATTGATTATAACCACTTTAATCTACAGTTTGAACAACATTTAGAAACAGCGGTGGCGCTTGGCGGTCTAGCTGCACGTCCATATGTTGATGATCAAAACAATATTCGGATTGCGTGGGCTAATGCTGACCAGTTTTACCCATTACATACGAACACTGACAACATTAGTGAGTGTGTGTTTGCGTCACGATCGACACGTATTGAGAATAAGCAAACCGCCTACTATACATTGCTAGAATTCCATCAATGGAATGGACCAGATAGGTACATTATTACGAATGAATTGTACCGTTCAACTGAACGCAATGTGGTTGGCGAACAAGTGCCATTAGAAACGTTGTATCCAAATTTGCAAGAACAAGTTGAGTTCAACGGCATTATCAAGAAACCATTGTTTGCGTACTTCAAAACACCAGGAGCTAACAATCAAGATTTAGATAGTCCGTTAGGAATGGGGATTGCTGATAACTCAAAGAATATCATTGATGCCATTAACCATACCCATGACGCTTTTGTTCATGAAATTCGGATGGGCAAACGGCGCATTGCAGTGCCTGCCGAAATGCTACGTCCAGGTACTTCGTTTGGTAATAATGAAACCACTGAAACGCACCCGCGTATGTTTGATCCTGATATGGATGTCTACGAGCAATTCTACGGCTCCGAAGATATGAAAATCACTGATTTAACTAGTGACATTCGTGCTGATCAATATAAGGCATCCATTGACTACTTTTTGCGTGAGTTTGAAGAGCAAACTGGATTTAGCGCTGGCACCTTCTCTTTTGATGGGCAGGGTGTGAAGACGGCAACCGAAGTGGTTAGTGAGAATTCAACGACTTATCAAACCCGTTCAAGTTATTTAACACAGGTTGAATTGTTCTTAAACCAATTAGTGACTGCTATTCTGGAGGTCGCTAATACACCTGAATTCTTTACTGATCACCAAGCACGGTGCTCATTCAATGCTGATGACGATTTGAAGTTGTCCGTCCACTTTGATGACGGTGTGTTTATTGATAAGGACAAACAACGGAGTGATGAATTAGCCTTGGTATCTGCTGGTGTAATGCCGAAAAAGGAATACTTGATTCGCAACTTCGGTCTAAGTGAACAGGAGGCCAACCAATGGCTTAACGAAGTTCAAGATGAGCAGCCGCAGTTTGCTGGCAACAGCTTTGAAGATTCTAGTGGCCCCGATGGTGATGATGACGTAGGAGCTGATTAATCATGGGAGCACGGGAACGCTTTGAACAACATGGACAGCAAATTCTTGATGCTTATTCTGCCCTGCAAGACCGTATCTTTGAAGTGATTATTAATACTCTTAAAGAGGGCGATTATCGGCATGTCGACAAGGGGGATGTTGTCCTATGGCAGGCTGAACAATTGCAACGACTGGGAAAGCTTAATCAGGAAACGATGCAGTTAATGGCTTCTGCTGATGGCTTATCAAAAGAGGCGATTGTGGACCTAGTTAAATTTAACGGTCTGCAAGTTCAAGATGAAGTTGATAACGAAATCCAGGAATTGACTAGTCAGCCTGCTCCTGTTAGCGATGGTGTTCAACTATTGCTTAATGGGATAGTTAGTCAAACCTGGGGCGACTTGCAAAACAACATTAACGAGTCACTGGTAACGCGTAATTATGGTGCCTCAGCAGTTTCCCATGTGTATCGGCAGATCTTGACAGAGTCTACTGCTGCTACCGTGTCCGGGCTGCTAACACATCAAGACGCAGTTGAAGCAGCTGTTTACCGGGCTGTTGAACGTGGATTGCCTACTAAGCTCGTTGATAAGTCCGGCCGTAATTGGAGCCTTGAAGGGTATGCACGGGCGGTTGTTAATACGACCGTTAATCATACCTACAATGCGGTCCGCCTACAACGAATGAAAGACTTTGGAATGCACTTAGCATTGATGAGTAGCCACCCTAATAGTCGGCCTGCCTGTGCCTGGATTCAAGGGCACGTGGTTAATCTGGTACCGCCAGAAAGCCCAGACTATGATGATAAGTACGATAGCATTTTTAATCATGGCTATGGAACGCCAGCGGGTACTCAGGGGGTTAATTGTCGCCATCGGCTGTTTCCGTTTGTTCCTGGGGTGAGCGTTAACCATCAGCCTCATTACAATCCGAAGGAAGCCATCAAAAATGGCAAGCTGGTTCAGCAACAGCGAGCACGGGAACGGGCGATTAGGAACGCGAAGCATCGTTTGAGGGCCGCAAAAGAACTTGGTGATGTCCAGATGGTTAATCGGACTAAAACGCTCCTGCGGGCTCGGCAGGCTAATTTACGGGAATTCATCAAAGACACTAACGCCGGACATAAGGTACCGATACTGACCCGGGATTATTCACGGGAAAGAATTGTTAAAACAAGTATGAGTGCTGAGAAAAAGGATCTTATTAAGCAACGCTTACGTCAGCGCCCAGGTAAACAACGTCAGCATATTTATGGTACAAAGGAGTATAATGAACGTGTAAGCAAAGGTGGCCCACAGCCTAGTTACTTTACCATTTCGGCAGATGAAATTGATTCTATTGTAAAAACTAGAGTTAATTTCAATAAGTTAGGGGACCGTTATCAATTCGTTGATGCGGGGGAACCAATTGGTCACTATATTACTAACAAGGGGAATATTGACGTTCTAACTACCCGAATGAAAGTTCATCAATCTAAGAAAGGCTACCATGCTGTGCCAACTATGCCGCAGGAGATGAGAAACCATGAAAATTACACCAAAAACTAACCTATGGGATGTAGAAAGTAAATTTGTGTTTTCGTGGGTAGTCGTTCATATGAAGGACGGCCGCGCTCTACACCTATATATCGTTGATGTTGATGATGAGTTCCAACGCCATGATGAAGAGGGAGAGCCTGAGTTAAACGCTATTGTCTATAACACAACTGGTAGCAATTCTTATGGTAATGGGATTGCTTTTGATGATATTGATAGTATTGAATTAGATCATAAGCACTAGTCATCAGCTGGTGCTTTTTTAGTACAATGATTTCGACCCGGACACGTCGTAAAACTGTCTTTTTATTATGCAATCAACTCTCGCAGTTCGTAACTGCGTCAACAACTAACGTAAAGGAGCGAGTGCAATGAAACGTGAAGATTTAAAGGAAATGGGCTTAAACGATGACCAGATTGCTTCTGTAATGACCGCTTATGGTAAAGAAGTTAATCCGCTGAAAGAACAGGTGGATAGCTTAACCAGTGAACGTGACAGCCTGAAACAACAGGTTACTGACCGTGATGGGCAGCTTGATGATCTGCGTAAGAGTGCAGGCAAGAACGAAGAGCTGGAATCCAAGATCAAGCAGTTACAAGATGACAACAGAGCTGCTGCCATAAAGTACCAAAATGACCTTGCAGCTAAGGAAAAGAGCTTCAAGATTGAAGGTGCTTTGCGGGACGCTAAGGCGAAGAACGTTAAAGCTGTCATTTCCTTAATTGACACTGATAAGGTAAGCGTGAAGAAAGATGGGACGCTCGATGGTTTATCCGATCAGCTCGACGCTGTTAAGAAGTCTGATGGCTACCTGTTTGATACCAATGAGTCTCAGAACCGCATTAATATTGGTGGTCAGTTCAGTAATGATGACAACACTGAGACTGGTAAGGACGACGTTGCTTCCCATATTGCCGCACGTTTTGCAAAGTCGAGAGAATAAAAGAAAGAAGGAATAACAAATGACAATTGCTTTAGATCAAAAGGACTTGAATACGATTGACGAAGAATTCGCCGCTGATTCTAAGATTTGGCAACCATTAACTGGTGGTGCTAAGTCAATTACGGCTGCGGATTTTACGGGGGTTCACACTGTCCGGGTCAACAAGATGTCCGGCTTCGTGGAAGCTGAAACTTACCACCGAAATGGTGATAATACCCGGCACAACGTTAACGTAGAAAAGGAATCGTTTGAACTTCAACAGGAAGACTGGATTGGGTACGACCTTGACCAGCTGGACATGGATGAGAACGGTGCTTACCAGGTCGCAAACGTGGTTCGTGAACACCAACGGTTGATTACCGTTCCACATCGTGACAAGTTTGCCGCCCAAAAGCTGTATGACACAGCCAAGAATGGTGGGAAGTTAGTCACCGATACCATTGACAGTAAGAATGCACTGTCGGCTTACGATGACTTGGAACAATACATGACTGATAACGAAATTCCGGGCGGTTACGTAATCTTTGCTTCGTCCAACTTCTATCGTGCTTTGAAGAATGCCGATGGGGTAACGAAGAACTTCTCTACCAACACGCAACAAATTAACGGCATTGATCGGCGCGTTGGTCAACTTGATGGTGGTGTACCGATTCTGACGGTACCTAAGA
This sequence comes from Limosilactobacillus caecicola, assembly GCF_943192935.1. GTDB lineage: Bacteria > Bacillota > Bacilli > Lactobacillales > Lactobacillaceae > Limosilactobacillus > Limosilactobacillus caecicola. Next base: position 54,999 of record NZ_CALPCI010000007.1, read on the forward strand.
AGCGCCTACAAGGTTTGACCATTGCAGACGATGTCAACTTTATGGCAGTACCACTGTATGCCGTCGCACCGATTGTAAAGTACGACACGGTGGACGTTCTTGACGCTTCGACTGATCGTTCTGGTTACCGAACAACTATTAAGGGACTGTCCTACTACGACATCCTGGTATTTGACAATGCCAAGAAGTCCATCTATGTAGCCGCGTCCCCAAAAGCATAGCCCCGCAGGTTAAACCGAGCGGGGTGTTTGACCCTAACGGCACAACTAAACCAACTGATGCTCAGACGGTAGACCAGATTAAGGCTTACATGGATAAGCATGGGATTGCTTACACATCGACTATGAGCAAAGCTGATTTGCTAAATGCGGTGAACGGTGGTGAATAGCGATGACATATCCGACACACTTAACCTTTAGTGAGTACACTGATTTTGGTTATGCTGAATTCAAAGATGCAACCGGCTTTAATACGATTGAACGTCAGGCTCAGCGAGCAGTAGACAGCGTGACTGATTACTACTACAACGACCGGGATATTCGCCAGGATAAAAATGCCCAGCGGGTTGATGCCTATAAAATGGCTATTTGTGAGCAGATTGACTTTATCCACACTACTGGAATTAGTTCCTCGTATGAAAACGGCGATGATTTCAACTCAATTTCCGTCGGCCGATTGTCATTGCAACCCGCTAGTCATGCGGCACAAGATAGCGTGGTCAACGGGGTATGCAAAGAGGCATATCGGCTCCTGGCTCATTATGGTTTACTGTATCGAGGACGAGGGAGTGATTGGTATGCTGCCACGCATTCCTAAGAAGCTGTGTAATCAGAAGATTGTCATGAAAGTTCCAAGTGGCGAGGAAGATGATTACGGACAACAAGCAACAACCGACATGGCGGTTGATCATTGTCTTGTTCAACCGCAGACGATTTATTCGGGGTCAAATGACAATCGGACAATCACAGCTAATGCAATTGTGTACTTGTTTGCAGGTGTTACGACGCTGTTGCCAAAGATTACCCCTGATTGGGTGGGTTACCACATAGTCTTTGAAGGGCGGGATTACACGGTTACCAACATCGTGGATAATCGAGAGCCGTTCAGCAATCAGGTTTATTCATACGAACTGGAGGTGCTGTGATGGGGGTTAAAGTTAATGTTACTGGCGATTTTGGAGGACTTCTGAGCTCGCAATCATTGGACCGTGCACGGTATGTTCTAGCGAACCAGGCCCTCGCTGATATGGACCAGTTTGTTCCTTATCGTCAGGGCCACTTGGCTGCATCTGGACACCTAGACGCCAAGCATAATATTGTTTATGACACACCTTATGCTAGGGCCCAGTTCTATGGCTTTATTGCGAATTACAAAACCGGTCAGCAATCAAGGGTCCGCAATTACACGGTTTCTGAACACCCACAGGCTTCACGGCGGTGGGATTTGCGAGCAAAGTCGCTGTACGGTGATGAGTGGGCTAATAAAGTCAAAAAGAGCTTATTGGAGGGCAAGTAATGGACTTAAAAGAACGAATGAAAGACGCAATCAATACGTTGAAGCTACCAGTTACTTGCCGCCTTGGTTATTTGGATGGCAAACATGCTCCAGACCTGCGTCTGCAAGTCCTGCCGGGTTCAAACGTAATTGACCGTGATTACGCAGGAAATAAAACAGAAGAGTACATCATGGAAGTAATTATGCGTGGTGCTAATGAGCTGGAAATCAATCAGGTGTTAGCGAAAGTGGCAGATTATCTCTGTGATAATGATTTTAGAGTCGTCAGCCATGACGGCTCTTTTGTTTACAGTGGGTTAGACGTCGCCTCGTTTCCTCATCCGATCATGGCGGATACAACGGGCGATGTCACATATGTATTTGATTTCAAAGTAACAGTCGATACTTTTACGAAAGAAGGATGATTTGAATGGCTGATGAAAATGCTGTAACAACTGGTGCGGGTGGCTTAACTCCACAGGAAGCACCAACTAAGATTGGCAAGTTCCTACTTAACTGGCAAAACAAGATTGAAATTGCCACTGACGATGAAACAGATATTACGCAGGCTGCCACTGCTAAGTGGGCCCGGTTAGCAGCAGGGATTAACAACTTGACCCCCGCCGAAAACGATACGACGGCCAATGATGAATACTACGACGGCGAAGGGTTCGGAACTTCCGACGTTACGTCGAAGCGGTATCAGTTTACTATTGCTGGTCACCGGGTATATGGGGACGCTGCCCAGGACTACATTGCTTCTAAGATGTTGGAAATTGGTGACAAGCTAAAGACTTTGCTTCGGGTTACCTTTGCTGATGGTTCCCAGGTCTATGGTGTTGTTACCCTTACTAATATCGTACCCGCCGGTGGTCAACCAGGGGCTAAGCAAACGTTTAGTGTTGTATGTGTCTTCAACGGCAAACCTAAGTTTGTACCAGCCACTAGCAACTAATTAACACTAAAAACAGAGACGAGAAACGTGAGACGATTGGAGGAATTATAAATGACTGTGATCAATTTAAATCTTGATAAAAAATTCGGTAACGTACAGTTAAATCGGGAAGTGGTCGCTGGAGAAAAGAAGTATAACCTTGTATTTAACGATGAAATGTACCAAAAGATTGCTGACTTACAAATTGCAGAAGTTAGTTTGCTTGATCAATTGGAAAAGCGCAAAGACGACTTTGTTGACAAGATGAATGTCACTCAACGACAAGAATTTCTGCATAGTTCATTAGACAAAGCTTTAATAAATCTTGAAGAATCATTGGATACGATTCTCGGTAAAGGCGAAGGCAAACGTCTCTACAAGTATTATGGTGAATCAACATACATGCTTAGTCGAGTAGCCGAAGAATTGATCAAGTTAAACGATAAAATTAACGGTGATCAAGAAGCTAACTTTGAACGCAAGAAGAAAGCGGTACGTGATCATTACACCAAGAATAGCAAGAAGCGTGGCTAACAATGCTGTCACTGAGTGAATCGCTTGGAAACGAGTTTGAGTACGCTGATAAGATTTATCACATTGATTTGGCATTTGATACTGTACTACGGTTTTATGAAATGCTTGACGATGATCGACTGGAAGATGCTGAGAAAGTCGCTACCGCATTTGAAATGTTCTTTAATCAACCGGTTAAGGATGCAGACTTTGCAGTGAAAGCTTTTGAACAAATTTCTAAATATATTTCGATGAAGCCTTACGGCAATGATGAGGAAGATGGCGATAGTAATCAAGCTGTTGCCCGTGATTCACGTCAGTTGTACTCATTTCAACAAGACGCTGAAGCAATATTTGCTAGCTTTTATGATCAGTACGGCATGAATTTAATTCAAGAACAAGGGAAACTTCACTGGGATGAGTTTAAAGCACTGTTTCAGGGATTGGGACCGCAGACTTATTTTCAACGGATTATTGATATTCGTACTAAAGACACTAAAGATCTGGAGGGTGAACAACTTTCTAAGGTAATTCAAGCTCAACAGTTTTATGAATTGGACGTAAATAAGTCGCAGGCTGCCAAAGAAAAACAGTTCGCTAATTTTGGTGAGATTCTCAAAAATTGGGCACAGTGATAACGGAAAGGGGGAATTGACGTGGCAGACGGCACAGTTAACATTGACGTTGTTCTTAATAGTGATCAGGCTAAGTCTAACGCTAAAGAAGTCGATGGCTTGTTGAAAAACTTAGGTCAAGGCGCTGGTGATCAAGCTGAAAAGAACATTAAGGAAAATACCAATAAAGCCGTCAAAGACGCAGAGAACGCCCATAAAAAGATGGACGAAGAATTAAAGAAGCCGATTAAAACTAAGATCGGTGCGGATACTGATGAAGCTGCCGAAAAAGTTAAACGAATCGGTTCTCTTTACGTTAAAATCCCTAAAGATGTTAAAACCAAGTTAATTGCTGAAGCCCGTGAACAGGGTATTACTAACTTCGGTAAATTACTCCGTCATATTCCTAAACGTTATTTAACTGAGTTAATAGCTCAAGTCAAAAAAGGTGAAGTGGTTAATTACGAGGAACTGCTTCGTAAAATTCCTGCAAAAGTCACGACCCAAGTTAAACTTAATGACAAAGCTTCTACTCCGTTACGACAGGTTCGGGAAGAAGCAAAAAGTACCGGCAATTCTTTTAGTCGATTACACGATATTATTGCTGGGACTTTCGTTGGCGGCCTTGCTGTTAGTGGTATTAACGCAGTTAAAAATGGGTTAATTGGTGCTGCTAAAGCTGGGATGGAATACAACATTCAACAAGACCGGATGAAGACGGTCTGGGAAGCTTTAACGACAGAAGCACCTAAAGATGGAAAAGAACTCATTAGTTATATTAATGATATTTCTCAACATTCCATCTATGCGTCAGATACCATTGATAAGATGGCGCAGTCTTTCTATCACGTTCATTCTAGTGTGAAAGAGACGAAAGATTGGACCAATGACTTTGTTCGCTTAGGCTCTACCTTACATATGAGTAACGAAGAGTTAGCAGAATCTGGTGAGCAGTTCGCTAAAATTGTTGCCGGTGGTAAAGCCAATGCGGAAGATATGTCAGTTATGATTAACCGGTTCCCGATGTTTGGAGAAGCTTTACAAAAAGCAACTGGTAAATCTATGTCGCAACTATATGAAATGTCATCTCAAGGTAAATTAACTGCCAAAGAGTTTGAAGAAGCACTTGATTATCTTGGAAAGAAGTATAAAAACTCAACGGAAGAAGCGATGACTTCTTTCACTGGTATGTCAATGTATATTAAGTCGCGTTGGCAAGTGCTTTGGGGAGAAGTCACACAGCAAGGATTCAAGGGTAGTAAAAAACTATCCGAAGATTTACGCGATATTCTTTCTGATAAGATGATTGAAAAATATGCTGGTCTTTTAAGTCAGGCACTTGGGAAAATTCTCGAAGGAGTCATGGCTGTTCTTGATTACGTGGGTAAGCATAAAGATACCATTGTGGATGTTCTTGGTAACTTAGGGCAGATTATCGGTATTATCGGAAAAACTGTTTGGGACACGTTTGCCGGCATTCTTCATACTATTGCGTCAGCGTTTGGTTTAACTAGCGACAAGAGCAAAGGTGCACATGGAGCGCTCGAAGATTTCGATAGTATATTAAAAGCTATTCTGGAACATAAAGGAGCGATCAAAGCTTTTACAGAAGTTTTTCTTGCCATTTTCATTGCTAAGAAGATCTACGATACTGTTGATGCCTTAGTTGCCTTTTACGGTATTTTAAAGACAATCGCTGGACTTCGTGGTATTGGCGGAGTGATGAAAGGCATTGGTGCCGGTGCACGAGGTGAATCTTTGGCAACTAGTGCTGAGGAGATTGGATCTGGTGGCCTAGAAGCGACAAAAGCGACTAAAACTGGTCGATTTGTTGGACGTGGATTTGATCATCTATTCGGTATTACAAAAGCCCGCCAAGCAGTGGCTGGCCCAGCTTCCGTAATGGAAAATTCCGCTGGTAAAGCTGCCCTTAGAACCGCAGAACGAGGAATCATTCGTCGAACAGCTTCCCGAATCCCAGTAGTTGGGTCACTAATTGCCGGTGGAACGGAATTAATTGGCATCAATAAGCGAAACCGTAATGAAAAGATTGGTCGGGCTGTAGGCGCTACTGGAGGTACTGCTGCCGGTGGTGTCGCAGGAGCTTGGATTGGTGGGGCAATTGGTTCCATCGTACCGGGTGCCGGAACTGCGGTTGGTGCTGGAGTTGGTAGCTTAATTGGTTCCACTGTTGGTGGTATGTTTGGTGCTAAAGGCGGTGGTGCTGTTGGTAAGAACTTCAATAAATGGAAGTCACAGGCTGCAAAAGCACTGTCTAATCTAAAAAAGACAATTTCTACAAAGATTAGTGATATTGGTAGTTCTATTAGTAAAGGCTTTAGTCGAATTACTAAGCCAATTGCTAAAGTTTGGTCCAAGATTACTAAACCAATTGTGAAAGTCTTTAATTCTTTGAAGAAAACATTAGGAACTCTTGTAAAAGGGATTGGTGTAGTTGTACTAACACCATTTGTTTTACTGACGGCTGGAATTATTAAGACCTGGCAGAAAATTTCCAAACCAATTGGCAACGTGCTTAAAACCGTCTCTAAATTGATCAGTCGCTCGTGGAAGTCGATTACTAAAGTAACTTCCAAAGCATGGAAAGGCTTGACCAGAATTGTAACGAAAGCCTTCGATGCGATTAAAAAGCCAATTCAACGATCCCTGAAAGTAACTGGTAAATTAATCCAATCTGCTTGGAAAACCATTAGTAGAACTACCTCTAAAGTGTGGAATACACTGACACGACTTGTGACAAAGGCAGTTCAGCGAATGGCTAAACCGATTTCTCGAATTTTCAATTCTATCGCTAAAACTATCAGTCGAGTGTGGAATACTGTTTCGCGACTTACTTCTAAAGTTTGGGATGGAATTGAACGAACAATCAGTAAAACGCTTGGTAGTATATGGAAGTTTGTGAAAGACAAGTTTGATGATATGAAAGATGCCATTGATGATGCGATGAATGGCATTAAGAAAATTTGGGACGGTATCTGGGATGCCATTGCGGATAAAGTCAAAGGTGTTTGGAATACTATTAAAGGCATTGTTACTGACGGTATTAATGCCATTGGCGGTTTCTGGAATACTGGTGCTGATGGACTAGAAAAGGTTGCTGGATTCTTTGGGGCAAAAGTTAAAGTTCCCCACATGAAGAAACTTGCTGGTGGTACTGGTGGTCGACAAGGTGAAAATATGCTGGCAATGGTCAACGATCAAGAAGGCCCGCTTTACCGTGAAGCTATTTTCCGTAATACCGGTCAAATTGAAGTGCCAGAAGGTCGGAATGTTATTACTCATCTACAACCGGGTGATGCTGTCATGCCAGCTAAGCAAACTGCTAAATTGTTAGGCATTCCTCGATACGAAGGCGGTTTTGGTGATTGGTTCGGCAAAGCGCTCAATTACGCTAGTTCAAAGATCGGTAATCTTGAGGATATGATTGACGATAAGCTAGACGCAATTGAAGACGCTATGAAAGACCCATTAGGTACGTTGGTTAAGATCTATACCAAGGGTACGGATAACGCTAAAGTAATTTGGCATGATATTGCTGAAGATGGTGCTCGTAACAAAATTCCACATTATGCAGAGCAATGGTTTAAAGACCTGCTTAAAAAGCAAGAAGAAAAGTTAGACGAAATTGGTGGTAGCGGGCCGATTAGTGCTGCTTTGATTCGGAGGGCTGCACATAAGATGAAAGTTGATGTGTCAGCTGGTGACATTGCACATATTATGTCAGTTATTCAGCATGAATCTGGCGGAAAATCCAATGCTGTCAATAACTGGGATAGTAATGCTAAAGCTGGACACCCATCTAAAGGTATTCTTCAATTTATTGATAGTACTTTTCAACACTATGCAATGCCTGGACATACTAACATCATGAATCCATATGACCAATTGTTGGCGATGTTTAATGACTCAACCTGGCGGTCTGATTTAACCCTTGGTGGATGGGGTCCAACAGGTGGCCGTCGTTTTGCTAATGGTGGCTGGGCTGACAAGCCAGGTATCTTTGGCGAAGTACCAGGTGAACCAGAATTAGCTATTAACCCACGGCGAGCAACTGCTGAGCAACATATTGCAGAAGCAATTGAGGCACGGGCTAATATTAATCCCAACGGTTTAGCAGGTAATTTACAACGGATTATCAATTCAGCTAAGCAGGGAATGAATGGTTTAATGCCGGTATTTGCTAATCCAAGCCAAAACAAGATTATCAGCAACTCATCAATGGTTAATACAACTAGTGGTGAAACTAACTTGAACTTGACGATGGAAATGGACGGGACAATGATTGGTCGTGTTCTATATCCACATATTAAGTCGAATATGGCACAAGAACGGATTATTCATGGAAATGGTGGAGCAATCCCCGTTGGTCGTGCATTGCCAGTAGGAGGTGGTTTCTAATGTCGACAATTATTGTTAAACGTCTCGATGGAACTACCTATGATCTGGATAAGTTAGGATTCCATGTTAAGAAGTTTGATATTCCAATGAACAACTACAACTTGTCGTATCAACAAATTGGCAAATACGGAGCGCTGCTAACGGATGTTCAAGAGCAGCAACTAACCATTCCCTTAACGCTTGACATTACGGCCAAGGACCTGATGGACTATAATCTGCAAGTCTATAAGCTACGGCGAATTTTCCGGAGCGATGAGGACTTCTATGTTTGGAACAGCATTATTCCTTACCTACGTTGGAAGTGCCGTGCCGAAGCGGTAACACCAACGCAGAACGGTAACTTTTGGCGAGCAACCGATGTCGCTATTAATCTGGACGTACCAAGTGGCTACGCGGAAACGGTAGCAACTACCCAGAAACCGATTGATTTCAACAATGGCCAGTGGGGGTTCGGTGAAGGAATCCCGGATGAAGAATTGAAGTACACCTATACTACGAAAGATTTTAGTTTCTGGAATTTAGGAATCATTCCGCTAAATGCAGATGAACGTCCGGTACAAATTACGTTTAAGGGCGATGCACCAAATGGATTTACCATTACTAACCAGACTGTGAAGAAGTCGATGAAGATTATGCGCGCCGTCTCTAGGGATGACACGGTTGTGATTAACGGCTTAATTCCGAGCTTTAATGGGACGGTATCTTATAAAGATTGTGATCATGGTTATCTTGACTTTGCAATAGGCGAAAATAAGTTACACATTGATGGTGCTGCTAATTTTGAATTGAAATTTGATACTCGTTTTTATTTCTAGGGGGTAATTTTTTGTCAGAGTTCTACAAAATTGCTATGAAGAATTATAACAATGACGAAACGGCTATTACCGCCTATGGAGTAGCATTGACAGAAACTTTAAATAGTTTTTCCACAGTGGCTTTTAACTTTAATGCACTTGGTGACAATCAAGTTGCCGAAAACCTATTAGGTCCGCGAACGCTATTTACGTTAGAAAACGGGCAGATGTTCCGCTTAACGACTTCAAACCCAACACCTAATAGTCGTTTTCGCCAATATGCAATTACAGCAACCCAAGTAGGTCATGATTTAAATGACTACTACATCAAAGATACAATGACTGGTTCCCAGTCAATTCAGGCGTGCCTTGATTTCATTACCAAGGACACGCCTTTTCAATATCAAGTTGATGGTCAGATTGGTGATTATGATTTTGGAGACGATACAATTGGGGGCAGTCATGCTGACGACATTTTGTCATCAATTGTGGAAGCATTTGCCTGCGAATGGTGGTTTGATAACTACACGCTTCATATTGCTAAGAAAATCGGTAAAGATGATTCCTTCGTATTTGTGGATCGTGTCAATACTTCTCATATTGCATGGAATGAAGATTACTCTGATTTTAGAACCGCAATTCATGGCACCGGGAAACCGATTGAACAGGACAACACTAGCAGCGGTGGCGGTGGAGATATTGAAGCCCTGCTGAAACCGTATGTTGGGAAAGCTCCCTATCATTGGGGTGGTATTACTCCAAGTGGTTGGGACTGTTCTGGAATGATTGATTGGCTGTTAGAGCAATATGGGATTCCATGGCCAAATGCACGTCCAAACACAGTAGCTTTAGAAAGTATGGGTCAAACTGTTGGACCTCCTTACCAACCAGGAGATTTACTCTTTTGGGGGCCACATGGTGGCTCATGGCACGTTTCCATTGCCGTTGGTAATGGATATCGAATTGGTGCTGATAACGATAACGATGGAACGGTGTATCGTCCTATTAATAACTGGCCCCCATCGTTTGGAGTACGCGTACCTGCATTATCAGCTCATGCTAGTGGAGGTGGTTCTGATGATAGTGGTGTGGCTGATCAACCAGAACAATATACTTGCGAAGCTGATTATCTAAGTCCTTGGGCTGATAAACCGGGAATTGGTAAAATTTGGGCAGATGCTTTTAGTAGTGACACTATTACCGATGAGAATGCCCTAAAGGAAGCAATGAAGGCGCAGCTTCATGATTATCCTGATGTCCAGTACACTGTTGATTGGATTAGTTTTAAGAAAAATGTTGGGGACCTGACAAATGAAATAAAAGTTGGCGATAACGGTTGGCTACGTGATCGAATGGGAACTGATGTTAATGTGCGAATTCAGAGTTATACGAAATATCTGGATAATGCGGACCCATCGAATGGGGATTCGATTACGTTTGGCAATAAAATCTTCGATAGTGCTTTATATGATTCGCGACAGAATCAAGCTAATGATGTGAGAAAACAAATCGAAGCGTTGAAGCAGTCAAACGAGAAAACTAATAATATCAGTTACACGATTCCAACAATGACAGGAGAGGAGGTTCAACGTCTTGACGAATACTTCAAGCAATGATGATGTAAGAAGAATGATTATCCTAGACCGAGGAACCGATTCAGAGCTAGGCATTGTTGGATTAGGCTACTCACCTGATAATGGTGAACATTTTTTTGTTACTAACACAATTAATGGTCGAGTTTTTCGGCAACGAGATATAGATATGCTATGGCCATTACTGGTTGATAAGATTAAATCTACGATGTCACTGGTATGGGATGACATTCAGGGTAAACCAACCTTAGTGACTAAAGTAGAGTTAGATCAACGGTTAGCTAAGTTGAATATTCCAGCCACGATGAGTTGGGATCAGATTACTGGTAAACCAGACTTTGATTCTGAGCTGAACGCAGTAAAGACAACTGCTGATAGTGCATTAAGTAATGCTGAAAAGGCACAGTCAACAGCAGAAGCCAACCAAACAACCTTAACCAGCAAGGCGAACCAAGCGGATTTGGAGCAGGTTAAGGCCAAAGTTGCTAAGGCGCAACAAACCGCTGATCAAGCTGCGGAGGTTGCCAATGCTGCAAAGGCTACGATTGATGCCAGTTCAATTAATATCAATAAACAGCCGTCTGAGTATCCGGATGGTTTTTCTTATGAGCTGAAATCACTGAATGTGTTAGGAATCGACCGTTCACAATCGCATAGTTCGGTCAAAGCTGGTGACTTAGGTTTACTAACAACGAAAGCAGTTAGTTATAACGGTTCCAAGTTTGTTCGGCAGACTCTGGAACAATTAGACAATGTTCGGCCATTAAATTATGTCCGCAACGGCATGGATAATAATTGGTCGGCTTGGGAAGCAAACACGAACTGGTAAAGGAGTGATCAGCAATGCCAATGCAATTGTGGGATGGAAAACCTCATACATTTAAGTCAGTGTGGTTAGGCAATCTGACGGAGTTTGAAAAGGCAATTAATGGCTATATGGATTGGATGAATGGTGATATTGGATTATATAATTCGTTATCATTAAAGATTGACTTAACCCTGCCTGACTACTTTGGTCGGGAGCGACGAATTAAAATTCAAGATCAGATGAAAGTTATTCGTTCGTTCTTGATTGATGTTGAAAAGATGATGAATGACTCAAGTTATCAGGAATACGATGATGAAACTGGTAAAGCAGTCCCTTATCATTTATCCATTAAAGCACTGGATGTTCCGCTGACCAATGATGCCAAGAACTACAATGCATTATTCAAAGAGCTAGAACGCAATTTGAACTTGCTTAACAAATTTAGGGATGATAACGCAAGCGATTAGAAAGGAGTGATAGAGTGGCAAATAATGTACTAAATACCCCTTATATTGACCTTGACCTGTTTAGATGGCAACAGGAGGAAGTTGACATTACTAGTCAATTTAAGGGACATGTTGGTGATGTTGATGAACCAATTAGGCTACGCTTTTTATGGGACGGTTTACCGTATGATATGCGTGGTTGCAAGATTGCGTATGGAGGTTCTGATCCAAAAGCTCAGGATCATATACATTATGCCTATCCACAAAAAGTAGCCAAACAGGATAACCTTCAACAGGGTCGATTTACGATGTGTTTTGACCGATACACTTTCAAGAAGGACGGCTATTGGGACCAGTTCTACTTTAAAGTTATTAAGGGTGAGGGCGATAATCAACAGGTTATCTCCACTGTTAACGTTAAGATGTACGTTATTGGTGACGTTGCCTTAATGCATATTGGTGAAGATAGCAAAGGTTATTGGCAGGATATGGTTGAGCTGGTACAGAAACTGAAAGAAAAAGAAGAAGGCCTAGAACAGGATATTCAGGTACTTACCGATTCTAAAAAGCAGTCGATTAGTGATACTACGGCCAAAATTCTTCAAGAACTTTCAGAGCTACGCGACAAGTGTAAGCAATCGCTTAAAGATGCGCTGGCAGCAATTGATGATCCTAAAGATGGCCTGTTAGTTAAGTACCAAGCGCTGAATACGATTGCTGAACAGGTCCAGAAAGCATTGAAAGACGCACAATTCCATGACCGGATTTTCCAATACGCCACTGTGCAGGACATGAAAGAGGCTGTCCAACCATTACCGGGTGACTTGGTGGTTACTCAAGGCTGGGAGGCTCGTGACGATGCTCGGGGCGGTTTCTGGAGAATCCGAGTTAAACGTGATGGTGAAACGGCAACTAATGTAAACACTGTTGAGCTTGGTACTGGGTACATTGCGGAACGTGACTACGGGATTGTCCAAGATATGGACCCGATCCATCTGGGCACG
>NZ_CALPCI010000008.1 GCF_943192935.1 Limosilactobacillus caecicola
TTGAGAGGTAAACCCCTCAAAACTGAACAAAGTTCCGACAATGTGTAGTTCCGTTTTATTCCTTAGAAAGGAGGTGATCCAGCCGCAGGTTCTCCTACGGCTACCTTGTTACGACTTCACCCCAGTCATCTGCCCTGCCTTAGACGGCTCCTTCCCGAAGGTTAGGCCACCGGCTTTGGGCATTGCAAACTTCCATGGTGTGACGGGCGGTGTGTACAAGGCCCGGGAACGTATTCACCGCGGCATGCTGATCCGCGATTACTAGCGATTCCGACTTCGTGCAGTCGAGTTGCAGACTGCAGTCCGAACTGAGAACGGTTTTAAGAGATTAGCTTGCCCTCGCGAGTTCGCTGCTCGTTGTACCGTCCATTGTAGCACGTGTGTAGCCCAGGTCATAAGGGGCATGATGATCTGACGTCGTCCCCACCTTCCTCCGGTTTGTCACCGGCAGTCTCACTAGAGTGCCCAACTGAATGCTGGCAACTAGTAACAAGGGTTGCGCTCGTTGCGGGACTTAACCCAACATCTCACGACACGAGCTGACGACGACCATGCACCACCTGTCATTGCGTCCCCGAAGGGAACGCCTCATCTCTGAGGTTAGCGCAAGATGTCAAGACCTGGTAAGGTTCTTCGCGTAGCTTCGAATTAAACCACATGCTCCACCGCTTGTGCGGGCCCCCGTCAATTCCTTTGAGTTTCAACCTTGCGGTCGTACTCCCCAGGCGGAGTGCTTAATGCGTTAGCTCCGGCACTGAAGGGCGGAAACCCTCCAACACCTAGCACTCATCGTTTACGGCATGGACTACCAGGGTATCTAATCCTGTTCGCTACCCATGCTTTCGAGCCTCAGCGTCAGTTGCAAGCTAGGCAGCCGCCTTCGCCACTGGTGTTCTTCCATATATCTACGCATTCCACCGCTACACATGGAGTTCCACTGCCCTCTCTTGCACTCAAGTTATCCAGTTTCCGATGCACTTCTCCGGTTAAGCCGAAGGCTTTCACATCAGACTTAGAAAACCGCCTGCGCTCGCTTTACGCCCAATAAATCCGGATAACGCTTGCCACCTACGTATTACCGCGGCTGCTGGCACGTAGTTAGCCGTGACTTTCTGGTTGAATACCGTCACTGCGCGAACAGTTACTCTCACGCACGTTCTTCTTCAACAACAGAGTTTTACGAGCCGAAACCCTTCTTCACTCACGCGGTGTTGCTCCATCAGGCTTGCGCCCATTGTGGAAGATTCCCTACTGCTGCCTCCCGTAGGAGTATGGACCGTGTCTCAGTTCCATTGTGGCCGATCAGTCTCTCAACTCGGCTACGCATCATCGCCTTGGTGAGCCGTTACCTCACCAACTAGCTAATGCGCCGCAGGCCCATCCAGAAGTGATAGCCGAAACCATCTTTTAAACGAAAACCATGTGGTTTTCGTTGTTATGCGGTATTAGCACTTGTTTCCAAATGTTGTCCCCCGCTTCTGGGCAGGTTGCCTACGTGTTACTCACCCGTCCGCCACTCGTTGGTAAACCAACGTCAATCAGATGCAAGCATCATCAATCAGTCGGGCCAACGCGTTCGACTTGCATGTATTAGGCACACCGCCGGCGTTCATCCTGAGCCAGGATCAAACTCTCATATAAAATAAGAATTTGAGATAGCTCTCAAAATAAATTAAAGCGAAATTGACTTCGCAAATGTTTTGCTTTGATCTTAC
>NZ_CALPCI010000009.1 GCF_943192935.1 Limosilactobacillus caecicola
CTACGCCTCTCGGCCTCGCCTTAGGTCCCGACTTACCCTGGGTGGACGAGCCTTCCCCAGGAAACCTTAGTCATTCGGTGGACAGGATTCTCACCTGTCTTTCGCTACTCATACCGGCATTCTCACTTCTAAGCGCTCCACCAGTCCTCACGGTCTGACTTCGCCGCCCTTAGAACGCTCTCCTATCACGTGCACGTAGTGCACATCCACAGTTTCGGTAATATGCTTAGCCCCGGTACATTTTCGGCGCAGGATCACTCGACTAGTGAGCTATTACGCACTCTTTAAATGGTGGCTGCTTCTGAGCCAACATCCTAGTTGTCTATGCAACTCCACATCCTTTTCCACTTAGCATATATTTAGGGACCTTAACTGGTGATCTGGGCTGTTCCCCTTTCGACGGTGGATCTTATCACTCATCGTCTGACTCCCGGACATAAATCAATGGCATTCGGAGTTTATCTGAAATTAGTAACCCATGACGGGCCCCTCGTCCAAACAGTGCTCTACCTCCAAGATTCTATATTCCGAGGCTCCCCCTAAAGAGATTTCGGAGAGAACCAGCTATCTCCAAGTTCGTTTGGAATTTCACCGCTACCCACAGTTCATCCCAGCCATTTTCAACTGACACGGGTTCGGACCTCCAGTGCGTTTTACCGCACCTTCATCCTGACCATGGGTAGGTCACCTGGTTTCGGGTACATAACTGCGTACTTCGTACGCCCATTTCAGACTCGCTTTCGCTACGGCTCCGGTTTTTCCACCTTAACCTTGCACGCAATCATGACTCGCCGGTTCATTCTGCAAGAGGCACGCCGTCACCCATTAACGGGCTCCGACAGCTTGTAGGCACATGGTTTCAGGAACTATTTCACTCCCCTCCCGGGGTGCTTTTCACCTTTCCCTCACGGTACTGGTTCACTATCGGTCACTAGGGAGTATTTAGCCTTGCGAGATGGTCCTCGCGGTTTCCGACGGGGTTTCACGTGTCCCGCCGTACTCAGGATCCTGAACGGAGAACGTAACGTTTCAACTACTGGACTCTCACCATCTCTGGTACAGTTTCCCAACTGTTTCGTCTACGTTGCGTTTTGGTAACTCCAATGTTCAGTCCTACAACCCCAACGAGCAAGCTCGTTGGTTTGGGCTCTTTCCGTTTCGCTCGCCGCTACTCAGGAAATCGATGTTTCTTTCTCTTCCTGCAGCTACTTAGATGTTTCAGTTCACTGCGTCTACCGCTTGCCAACTATGAATTCATTGGTCAAGCAAGCACCGACTAAGGTGCTTAGGTTTCCCCATTCGGAAATCTCCGGATCAAAGCGTACTTACCGCTCCCCGAAGCATATCGGTGTTAGTCCCGTCCTTCATCGGCTCCTAGTACCAAGGCATTCACCATGCGCCCTTCATAACTTAACCTAGAATGATCTTCGATCATTTAAGTTAATTGAGTTAGCGATTTTTCGTTAAACAACTCAAATAACGCGGTGTTCTCGGTTTTCTTGATTAATTAGAAAATAGAATATTATTTAGTTTTCAAAGTACAA
>NZ_CALPCI010000011.1 GCF_943192935.1 Limosilactobacillus caecicola
GGGGGGGGTAGTTAACGGGCTCTCGTTAACTGAACTCTCACGGGAAGGCCTCGTATTTTTAAATGGGTCCAAATATTATGGCACACCCGAAGAAAACGGTTATCAATATATTAAGCTGGGAAATGTAAAGTTAGTGCTATTGCACTTTGTATTGAAAACTCCGGGGAACAATGGTGAAACTACCAAAGAAATTCTTGAAGTGCCGGATATTATTAAACCGCTTGAAGCGGTAGTCGCTACGCAAACATGGGGTAGTAATACTCCGTCCTTTATCAACTACTATCTGTTGCAGAATGGTCATATTGAAATGCACACTTCTGTAACGATAGACGGGGATACATCAGCACATTACGCGACCTTCCTTTATTTAGCTCAGGGATAGATTTAATTATCTATCCCGATTATGTTTAAGAAAGGATAGATGATTATGACACAGCAAATAATTAAGCATGGAGAACCAAACTGGGATATCCCAATTAATGAAAATTTTAGCGAATTATATGAGAAAATACCCAAAGGGAAAGTTCATTGGACAGAATGGTCTCGTGATGGAATTGTCTTACTCAATGGAACGTCTATGAACATGCCGATTCAATGGCGCCGTTTGGTAGACGAAAATGGCAACGGTTTACTGCGTGAAGTGACTGGGAACATTGGCGAAACAAATTGGAACGGGAAAAGTAAGGACGTGATTTCTATTACTGGTCCCGGGCTGGCAACGGGAATTGGCGAGGTCATTGGTGCTGGCACAATCTCAGCTGTTAATGGCGTTTGCACAGGTTCCTGTAAATTCAGTATCTATTCCCAGGGGATCGACAATCAGGTCACAGTGAACATTACTGGCCACCGGGACGGCGATGGTAATCTCGACGGCTGGATTGGGTTTCGTTTCTTGTACTAATTAGAAAGGATGATACGAATGGCAAAAACAGTTTATATGTGGGATTCGAATAATAAATACTGCGGCGCCAAAGTTGGTTTACCGGACGACTACACATTAGCGGCGAACGAAACGTTCACCAAGCCGGAAGGTGAAAACGGTGTAGGTCTACAAACTCCAATTATCTGGACGGGGAGCAACTGGCGTGGCGGTACTGATGAGGAGCACGCTGAATATGAGAAAAAACGACTATCAACAATGCCAAATATTTCAGTGAAGATTGAACCAAGTAAGTCTGATCAGGCACTTAATAATATTGGTCTACAATTAGCGCAAACCCAGACACAAATCCAGACCACTAATGAAGCGATTAACGCTTTGGGC